>NZ_VCQN01000028.1 GCF_005938125.1 Bacillus sp. BHET2 | reverse complement strand
GTACTACTAGCGATTACCAAGGACTTGTCTTTTCCAGCCAAAAGCGCTTCCTCCTTTCAACCCTTCACCGCGATGGAGTACAACAGCTGCGGAAGCCAATTATCCTGCTAAATTTGCAAGTTACCTGCATCCTTTACTGAGGTCTCTCCGGGTAAGCATCATACAAACCATCAGCAACGCGAATGTTGCTGAAGGATGCTTCGCCCTCCCCGTTCTGGAAGAAGCGAATCTCAGTCGAGTTTGCGTACCAAGGGCTGCCATAGGATTAGTTTACGTTCGGTAAAAAGTAGAAACAAATGGATAAGAGAAACATACCGGACCCAGGTAGAGACAACAAAGCGGTTGTTTGCATAGACTTCCAGAACGGAGTTGTCGACGACAATA
The DNA here is from genome assembly GCF_005938125.1 of Bacillus sp. BHET2. Taxonomy (GTDB): domain Bacteria; phylum Bacillota; class Bacilli; order Bacillales; family Bacillaceae_B; genus Rossellomorea. Next base: position 84 of record NZ_VCQN01000028.1, on the reverse strand, counting down.
GTCAGGCTTAGAGTCTCAATACGGTCCTCACCGACTTCACCAAACTCAGAAGTCTGCGCGTTGCTTCCCCATGCAGTGTTGGGC
>NZ_VCQN01000027.1 GCF_005938125.1 Bacillus sp. BHET2 | reverse complement strand
GAACAAGGCCGCGGCCATGCAGGACGCGGACGAAGTCTGCGGCTGCAACGGCGTCACCAAGGGCGCCATCTGCAAGGCCATCAAGGACAAGGGCCTCTTCACGCTGGAGGACGTGCGCAAGCACACCAAGGCCAGCGCGAGCTGCGGCTCGTGCACCGGCCTGGTGGAGCAGATCATCATGTTCACCGCGGGCGGCGACTACTCCGCCACGCCCAAGACGAAAGCCATCTGCGGCTGCACCGACCACGGCCACCAGGCGGTGCGCGACGCGATCCGCACGCACCGGCTGCTCACCATCCAGGGCGTGTTCCAGTTCCTGGAGTGGAAGACGCCCAACGGCTGCCCCACCTGCCGGCCCGCCGTGAACTACTACCTGATCAGCACCTGGCCCAAGGAGGCGAAGGACGATCCGCAGAGCCGCGCGATCAACGAGCGCTCGCACGCGAACATCCAGAAGGACGGCACGTACAGCGT
>NZ_VCQN01000026.1 GCF_005938125.1 Bacillus sp. BHET2 | reverse complement strand
CTAAATAAGACAAAACCTTCCAAACATATGTCAGTGGAAGGTTATTTGGCATGCGTATCTTCAGTATAACATGAGTTATTTTAAGTTTTTATTGAAAAATGTTGACAAACTATTAGCTGGTTTAGTTTAACAATGAATTTATAAATACTGTTCCCCAATAAAGAAAACTCATAGTTAAAAACACAGATGCAAAAACAGTAAGTGCTTTAGGTAATCTTCCATAAAAATAAATTAATGCTAATCCTACCAATATGTGAACGATAACAAAAAGAAAAATATTCACTCATTTCACCTCTACCAAATTGTAACATTTTGTATTAAGTGATTGTATACTTATTCCATTATCCTGCCCTTTACTTGAGCAAGGGGCGGCTGCTTGTTTAGCAAACGTCCAGCTTAATTGATTAATTATTTGTTTTGATTTATCTCTTCAAGTAGTTCAATAATTCTTTTATTCTGTTTAGATTGTTCTTTCAA
>NZ_VCQN01000025.1 GCF_005938125.1 Bacillus sp. BHET2 | reverse complement strand
CGATGATTTACATGCGCGGTGCGCCTTCGGATTTCGATCGCTGGGTCGACCACGGTGCGGATGGATGGGGGTATAAGGATGTCCTGCCGTATTTTCGCAAGGCCGAGAACAACGAAGTCTATTCCAATGACGTCCATGGTCAGGACGGTCCGCTCAGCGTCTCGAACCAACAGTATACGCTGCCGCTGACCAAGGCCTGGGTGAAAGCCTGCCAGGAGGCGGGGATTCCCTATAATCCCGACTTCAATTCAGGCCAATTGCAGGGAGCCGGACTTTATCAGTTGACGACGAAGAATGGCCGCCGGTGCAGCTCTGCTGACGCTTATCTCGGTCCGGCGCGCAAGCGTCGCAACCTCACTATCGTGACCGACAAGCAGGTAACAAAGGTCACTATTGAGAATGGCCGCGCGGTCGGCGTTCAATATGTTGAAAATGGTCGCCTCCAGACGATGCGCGCCGACCGTGAGGTCGTCATCTCATC
>NZ_VCQN01000024.1 GCF_005938125.1 Bacillus sp. BHET2 | reverse complement strand
GGGTTCGAATCCCGTCTTCCGCTCCAGAACTTTTTGCCGGGGTGGCGGAACTGGCAGACGCACAGGACTTAAAATCCTGCGGTAGGTGACTACCGTACCGGTTCGATTCCGGTCCTCGGCACCAATGATTTTTGCGTCAGCAAAATATCTTTCAAAAAATTGCGAAGCAAAATAATTTTCATTAATTTGCGAAAGCAAAATATCTTTCAATAAAGTACGACAATATCAATGAACAATACACTAAATATTATATTGCGCCCGTAGCTCAATTGGATAGAGCGTTTGACTACGGATCAAAAGGTTAGGGGTTCGACTCCTCTCGGGCGCGCCATATATCGGGAAGTAGCTCAGCTTGGTAGAGCACTTGGTTTGGGACCAAGGGGTCGCAGGTTCGAATCCTGTCTTCCCGACCACTTCTTTGGGGCCTTAGCTCAGCTGGGAGAGCGCCTGCTTTGCACGCAGGAGGTCAGCGGTTCGATCCCGCTAGGCTCCACCAAA
>NZ_VCQN01000023.1 GCF_005938125.1 Bacillus sp. BHET2 | reverse complement strand
GGTGAGGTAACCTTTTGGAGCCAGCCGCCTAAGGTGGGACAGATGATTGGGGTGAAGTCGTAACAAGGTAGCCGTATCGGAAGGTGCGGCTGGATCACCTCCTTTCTAAGGAAGATTTACTAAACGTTTGACGCGTCGAAGTTTTGTTCAGTTTTGATGGTTCAACCATCAAAACATTTTTTATCTCTAACGAGATAAGAAGTTGTGTTTGTTCTTTGAAAACTAGATAAAGATAAATTGATAGTCAAGAAATTACCGAGTATCGCCATTTTAGGTTTTAAACCTTAAGTAGTAAGTGATCAAATTTTGATTTAGCAGCGAGAAGGTCGAGGAAGCGAAGGAGTGAACACCGGAGCGCACTTAGCGTGCGTGAGGATGTGAACGACTGAAGCTGACGAAGAGATTCGAAGCTGATAAAACAAAATTTAGGTTAAGTTATGAAGGGCGCACGGTGGATGCCTTGGCACTAGGAGCCGACGAAGGACGGGACTAACACCGATATGCTTTGGGGAGCTGTAAGTGAGCTTTGATCCAGAGATTTCCGAATGGG
>NZ_VCQN01000022.1 GCF_005938125.1 Bacillus sp. BHET2 | reverse complement strand
CCTACATGAAGCTGGAATCGCTAGTAATCGCGGATCAGCATGCCGCGGTGAATACGTTCCCGGGCCTTGTACACACCGCCCGTCACACCACGAGAGTTTGTAACACCCGAAGTCGGTGAGGTAACCTTTTGGAGCCAGCCGCCTAAGGTGGGACAGATGATTGGGGTGAAGTCGTAACAAGGTAGCCGTATCGGAAGGTGCGGCTGGATCACCTCCTTTCTAAGGAAGATTTACTAAACGTTTGACGCGTCGAAGTTTTGTTCAGTTTTGATGGTTTAATTACTGTCAAAACATTTTTTATCTCTAACGAGATAAGAAGTTGTGTTTGTTCTTTGAAAACTAGATAAAGATAAATTGATAGTCAAGAAATTACCGAGTATCGCCATTTTAGGTTTTAAACCTTAAGTAGTAAGTGATCAAATGTTGATTTAGCAGCCTAGCTGTTGAACAAGATTTAGGTTAAGTTATGAAGGGCGCACGGTGGATGCCTTGGCACTAGGAGCCGACGAAGGACGGGACTAACACCGATATGCTTTGGGGAGCTGTAAGTGAGCTTTGATCCAGAGATTTCCGAATGGG
>NZ_VCQN01000021.1 GCF_005938125.1 Bacillus sp. BHET2 | reverse complement strand
ACCCCCACGCCTTGCGGCGCCAGATCCTAAGTCTGGTGCGTCTGCCAATTCCGCCACACCCGCATGAATCTGTGTTATATTCGCATTAGCGTCAATAACATGGTAAGATATTTTGCTTGCGCAAAAAACTTTGGTGAGCCATGAAGGATTCGAACCTTCGACCCTCTGATTAAAAGTCAGATGCTCTACCAACTGAGCTAATGGCTCTCGATATAGAATTAAGATGTTTTTCATTTGTCCAATGAGAAACCGAATGGTGCCGGCAAGAGGACTTGAACCCCCAACCTACTGATTACAAGTCAGTTGCTCTACCAGTTGAGCTACACCGGCGTGTTTAGTTATCTTGGGATGAAGACTACTTAATAGAAAAGTTGTCTCACTGAAGTAATTTAAGGATAGATATTTTGCTATCGCAATTTCAATGAAGTTTATTTTACTTCCGTAAAAAAACTTGGTGGAGGATGACGGGATCGAACCGCCGACCCTCTGCTTGTAAGGCAGATGCTCTCCCAGCTGAGCTAATCCTCCAAAATATATTGCCTGGCGACGTCCTACTCTCACAGGGGGAGATCCCCCAACTACCATCGGCGCTGAAGAGCTTAACTTCCGTGTTCGGCATGGGAACGGGTGTGACCTCTTCGCCTTAGTCACCAGACTATTTCTT
>NZ_VCQN01000020.1 GCF_005938125.1 Bacillus sp. BHET2 | reverse complement strand
TGGTCGATATTCGGCTTTCTTGACATCAATTCTTTATCTAGTTTTGAAGGAACAATCCTTCAATTAAATATTCGTCTGGTGATTATGGCGAAGAGGTCACACCCGTTCCCATGCCGAACACGGAAGTTAAGCTCTTCAGCGCCAATGGTAGTTGGGGGATCTCCCCCTGTGAGAGTAGGACGTCGCCAGGCGATACATATTTCGGAGGATTAGCTCAGCTGGGAGAGCATCTGCCTTACAAGCAGAGGGTCGGCGGTTCGATCCCGTCATCCTCCACCAAGTTTTTTTGCGGAAGTAAAATAAACTTCATTGAAATTGCGCAAGCAAAATATCTATCCTTAAATTACTTCAGTGAGACAACTTTCTATTAAGTCGTCTTCATCTGAAAACAAACTAATTGAATATGCCGGTGTAGCTCAACTGGTAGAGCAACTGACTTGTAATCAGTAGGTTGGGGGTTCAAGTCCTCTTGCCGGCACCATTGGTTTTTTTATTTTGTCTCCTTTTTTATTTTTAGAGCCATTAGCTCAGTTGGTAGAGCACGAAAGAATAAACTTCACCCGAGTTTACTTCAAGCGTACAGCTCGAGCAGCATCTTGAATAGATTTCCTGAGAGCTGGACGTCGTAGATGTATAAGGGTTTAAATCAAATGAAGCATATCATCTTGATTCTATATTGAGAGCCATTAGCTCAGTTGGTAGAGCATCTGACTTTTAATCAGAGGGTCGAAGGTTCGAATCCTTCATGGCTCACCAAAGATTTTTGCGCCTGCAAAATATCTTTTTATATGTATTTTCGTAAATGCGAGAATATTACAGATTCATGCGGGTGTGGCGGAATTGGCAGACGCACCAGACTTAGGATCTGGCGCCGCGAGGCGTGGGGGTTCAAGTCCCTTCACCCGCACCATTACATTTCGCGGAAGTAGTTCAGTGGTAGAACACCACCTTGCCAAGGTGGGGGTCGCGGGTTCGAATCCCGTCTTCCGCTCCAGAACTTTTT
>NZ_VCQN01000001.1 GCF_005938125.1 Bacillus sp. BHET2 | reverse complement strand
TTTCCCATCACGTAAGTGAGTAAGATCCCTAGAAGATGACTAGGTAGATAGGTCAGAGATGGAAGCATGGCGACATGTGGAGTTGACTGATACTAATCGATCGAGGACTTAACCACAAATGAACAACGACTGGTCGATATTCGGCTTTCTTGACATCAATTCTTTATCTAGTTTTCAGGGAATAAAATTTATGCGAAAGTATAAAAAAACCTTGAAAAATTATATCTACACGATATAATAATACTTGTCCTTAAAAAAGAGACAAGAAATAGTCTGGTGACTAAGGCGAAGAGGTCACACCCGTTCCCATGCCGAACACGGAAGTTAAGCTCTTCAGCGCCGATGGTAGTTGGGGGATCTCCCCCTGTGAGAGTAGGACGTCGCCAGGCATATCGTTCCGCAGTAGCTCAGTGGTAGAGCTATCGGCTGTTAACCGATCGGTCGCAAGTTCGAGTCTTGCCTGCGGAGCCATTATATGGAGAGCTGTCCGAGTGGCCGAAGGAGCACGATTGGAAATCGTGTAGACGGTTACCGCTGTCTCAAGGGTTCAAATCCCTTGCTCTCCGCCATAACACCTCATCTTATTAAGGCCCATTGGTCAAGCGGTTAAGACACCGCCCTTTCACGGCGGTAACACGGGTTCGAATCCCGTATGGGTCACCAACTTTTTTTGGAAGTTATTAAATAACCAATAATTACATATGGAGGATTAGCTCAGCTGGGAGAGCATCTGCCTTACAAGCAGAGGGTCGGCGGTTCGATCCCGTCATCCTCCACCAAGATTTTTTACGAAGCGTAAGCGGAGTAAAATAATCTTCCTTAATTATTATGTGTAACTTAACATATCTTATCGTCGCGGGGTGGAGCAGTTCGGTAGCTCGTCGGGCTCATAACCCGAAGGTCGCAGGTTCAAATCCTGTCCCCGCAATACCATTTTTGATTCTTCTATATAATGGGTTATTACTAATTCGTTAAGAGTCACGCATGGATAGTTGTTTTCGCTAACGCGAGGTAATGAAACCTATTTTGCTGGCGCAAGGTAATGAAAGTTATTTTGCTAGCGCAAAAAACTCTGGTCCGGTAGTTCAGTTGGTTAGAATGCCTGCCTGTCACGCAGGAGGTCGCGGGTTCGAGTCCCGTCCGGACCGCCATTTTTTATTTGGTTATATTATGTTTCTTGAAAAGGAAAAGGGTTTCGATAAGCGAGAAGGTCGAGGAAGCGATCGAAGTTTTGCGGAAGCCGAAAACTATATGGCTCAGTAGCTCAGTTGGTAGAGCAATGGACTGAAAATCCATGTGTCGGCGGTTCGATTCCGTCCTGAGCCACCATTTATTTCTTGATGCCGGTGTAGCTCAACTGGTAGAGCAACTGACTTGTAATCAGTAGGTTGGGGGTTCAAGTCCTCTTGCCGGCACCACCTGAGTGATTTTAATGGAGGGGTAGCGAAGTGGCTAAACGCGGCGGACTGTAAATCCGCTCCTTCGGGTTCGGCAGTTCGAATCTGCCCCCCTCCACCAAGATTTTTTACTGAGCGTGAGCGAAGTATAATAATCTTCCTTAATATTTGCGCAGCGAAGCGGAGTATTATGCTTCAAAGCGAATAGCATGAGGATTCACTAATAACTAATTATTTTTATAGGGGTATAGTTTAAAGGTAGAACGAAGGTCTCCAAAACCTTTGGTGTGGGTTCGATTCCTACTACCCCTGCCAATTTTATCATGGCGGTTGTGGCGAAGTGGTTAACGCACCTGATTGTGGTTCAGGCATTCGTGGGTTCGATTCCCATCAGTCGCCCCATTAAAGTCACCTTTCAGTTTCCGTGACATATACTATCAGTGGGCTATAGCCAAGCGGTAAGGCATCGCACTTTGACTGCGACATGCGTTGGTTCGAATCCAGCTAGCCCAGTAGTGCGGAAGTAGTTCAGTGGTAGAACACCACCTTGCCAAGGTGGGGGTCGCGGGTTCGAATCCCGTCTTCCGCTCCAATAATAAGGCGGCATAGCCAAGTGGTAAGGCATGGGTCTGCAAAACCCTGATCACCGGTTCAAATCCGGTTGCCGCCTCCAAATGTAATGCCGGTGTGGCGGAATTGGCAGACGCGCACGACTCAAAATCGTGTTCCTCTGGAGTGCCGGTTCGATCCCGGCCACCGGTACCATTCGCGGGTGTAGTTTAGTGGTAAAACCTCAGCCTTCCAAGCTGATGATGAGGGTTCGATTCCCTTCACCCGCTCCAACTTACATACGACAAGCTTTCTCATTATGAGGAAGCTTTTTTTATATGCTCATAACCAAATAAGCATTATTTCACTCCATCTGGTTCCCCGTAGCCTGCCTTTCGCTTATATATTTTTAATTCTGACCTATATATTTTCAAATCTACGGTTTTATTTTCAAAAATGATATATTTATTTTCAAAAAAAGTGTTTCACCAATTCACAACCGGTTCCTCCATCCGACCACTTTCTCACTAACCCCAACCTTTTCATATACCCACCACCGACCCCGAACTAAACTAATATAGTCAAAATATTGCACCTTCTTTGTCAATACAGTCTCCCTTATGAAGAAAGCCCTCCTATTATAATGTAAGAAAGCGATTACATATCTAGGGGTGGTGATACGGGTGGAAACCAAGATTCAGACTGGACCAGTGAGCAAAGAAGCGCAAATAAAGGCAGTGACGAAGAAGAAGTTTAAGTATAAGAGCTTGCTGACGTACGCTGCCTTTGTAGGACCGGCACTTTTATTCTTTTTAGTGATTCAGATCGTTCCCTTCTTGATGGGGGTGTATTATTCCTTTACTTCATGGAATGGTGTCAGCTCGGTTGTGGAGTGGGTTGGTTTTGAGAATTATAAGAAGATTTTCACGGATGATAAGACGTTCTTTAATTCGTTTATGTTTACAACGAAGTTTATGTTTGCGGCTGTGATCATTAGTAATTTGATCGGCTTTGGGTTTGCGTTACTCCTGAATGCAGCATTGAAGACGCGAAATATTCTGCGGACCGTGTTTTTTATACCTAACGTAATTGGTGGTTTATTACTCGGATTCATCTGGCAATTCATCTTTGTTAAGGGATTTGCATCACTTGGAAATATGACGGATATCGGATTCTTTAAGATGCCGTGGTTGGGTGATGAGAAGACGGCTTTCTGGGGAATTGTTATCGTATTCGCGTGGCAGATCAGTGGGTACATGATGGTCATCTATGTGGCTGCATTGCAAGGGGTGGATAATTCGCTTCTGGAAGCGGCGAGGATAGATGGGGCATCAAGCTGGACGCTATTGACGAAGATTATCATTCCATTGATCTTACCGGCGTTCACGATTTGTTTCTTCTTGACGATTTCAATGGCCTTTAAGATATTCGATCTTAACATCTCGCTAACAGGCGGAGGGCCATTCAACTCTACACAATCTGTTGCGATTAACATTTATCAAGAAGCCTTCCAGAATAACCGTTATGGACTTGGAACGGCGAAATCTATTCTGTTCTTTGTCGTAGTAGCCGTGTTTACGACGATTCAGGTGATGGTGACGAAGAAGAAGGAGGTTGAGGCGTAATGGGCAATCGCTATACGAAGAGAACGTTTGTATTAGAGATTATCGGAATTGTCATCGGGCTCATTTTCCTTATCCCTTTTTACTTCGTACTGGTCAACTCGGTGAAACCATTCGCTGCGATCTTGATTGATGCGGCAGCGTGGCCGAAGGAATTTATGTTTTCTAACTATGCTAAGGTGTGGGAGATCATCAACTTCCCACGTGCTTTCTGGAATTCCTTGGTCATCACGGTTTTTAGTAACCTTGGTTTAGTAATCATCAGCTCCATGGCGGCGTGGAAAATGGTACGTACTCCTGGGAAGTTCAGTAAAATTCTATTTGTCATCTTTGTATCAGCCATGGTGATTCCGTTCCAGACGGTGATGATTCCCCTCATGAAGGTCGGGGGAACATTAGGGATTACAAATAGCATTCCAGGACTGATCATCATGTACTTCGGCTTCGGGGTTCCACTTTCTCTGTTTTTGTATCACGGGTTTGTGAAAACCGTACCGATCGAAATCGAGGAATCAGCGATGATCGACGGCTGTAGTCAGTTTGGTGTGTTTTGGAGAATTGTCTTCCCATTACTGAAACCAATCACTGTCACCGTGATCATTTTGAACACATTATGGATTTGGAATGATTACCTGTTGCCACTTCTTGTCTTACAGGATTCGGAGCTAAGAACAATTCCACTGGCAGCAAGTTCGTTTTTTGCCCAGTATACGAAGCAATGGGATATGGGGCTTGCAGCGTTGGTTCTTGGTATTACGCCAATCGTCATTTTCTTCTTATTCTTACAGAAGCATATTATCAAAGGGATTGCTTCAGGTTCAATCAAGTAGATATTAAATTTCTGTCGAGATGGTCTATCATTGGTACAGAAATTTATATAAAATATTTTATATCAGGGAGGTCAATCCATTTATGAAACGTATTTTATTACTTTGTATGTCTTTGGTGTTAGTATTTGGAATTATTGCCGGTTGTTCTTCTAAAGACAAAACAAGCAGTTCTGGTGGAGATTCCGGTTCAGACGATGTTGTAACACTTAATTTCTTCCAGTTTAAGGTTGAAATTGCCGATCAGCTACAAGAAATGATCAAGGAATTCGAAGCAGAGCATCCTAACATTAAGGTCAAGCTGGAAACAGTAGGAGGAGGTGCCGATTACGGTGCAGCCCTTAAAGCAAAATTTGCTTCGGGAGAAGAGCCTGATATTTTTAACAACGGTGGATTCAAAGAGTTAGAGCTTTGGAAAGAGAAGCTTGCGGATCTTTCTGGTGAGCCATGGGTAGAGCATGTCCTTCCTATCGGTAAAGTTCCGATGTCTGATGAAGACGGCAAACTGTATGGTATGCCGGTTAACTTAGAAGGTTATGGATTTGTTTATAACAAAGATTTATTTGAAAAAGCAGGGATCACTGAGCCTCCTGCAACGATTGATGAGTTGAAAGACGCAGCAAAGAAGCTTGAAGCGAAGAAAATCACGCCTTTCTCAGCAGGTTACGGCGAGTGGTGGGTAATTGGCCAGCATTTACTGAACATTCCTTTTGCTCAACAGGAAGATCCGGATGCGTTCATCGCAGGACTTTATGATGGATCTGAGAAAATTGTAGGAAACGAAAAGTTCAAGCAGTTCAAAGAGGTTCTGGACACTGAGCTTAAATATGCAAACGATAATCCTTTAACGACGGATTACAATACGCAAGTAACGCTATTTGCCTCTGGTGAAACAGCGATGCTTCAACAAGGAAACTGGACTGAGAACATGATTACGGAAATCAATCCTGATATCAACATGGGCTTCCTTCCGATTCCTGTCAGCAATGATGATACTGCAGACCGCCTTCCTGTCGGTGTACCGAATAACTGGGTACTGAACAAGAACTCTGAGCACCTTGAAGAAGCGAAGACATTCTTAGATTGGATGGTATCTTCTGAAACAGGTAAGCGTTATATCACAGAAGAATTTGCCTTCATCCCTGCGTTTGATAATATCGAGCCGAATGGTCTTGGAGACTTAGGACAGTCCATCCTTGACTACTCTAAGGATGAAAAGACGATTCCTTGGACTTGGTTTAAATGGCCGGATGGTGCGAACAAAGAATTCGCTGCAACAATCCAGGAATATGCAGCTGGAAAAATTGATTATGATACTGTACTTGAGCGATTCCAACAAACGTGGGATAACTTGAAGTAAACAGAATAATAGAAAGCATGTCTACTAAAGGCATGCTTTCTATTTTATAAGTTAAGTAGAAATATTTCGAAAAAACACCTTCAAGAGCAGGGAAAAACACTTTATACTAGTGTATAAGTGAGACCTGGGAGGTCCGTCCCTCATGTTAAAGAAAAGCATTCGGAATAAGTTGATTGTGCTGTTGATGATTACGACGATTGTGCCCTTTGGCAGTTCGATCATCATTACATATTTGTATACGAAGAATTCGATAGAAGAGCAGGTGGTGGAGGAGAGCAGCAATCTCCTTTATCAGGGAAAGGTGAACCTGGAGAGCTATATCAATGAGCTCAATGGACTGACACTCTCACTCTATAATAATCCTGATTTTATTAATTTTATGAGGTCACCAAGTCAGGAGAATAATTACTTAACGATCGGCATTGTGAAGAATATTGTGCAAACGATTCTCTACACTGGGGACACGATCAATGGAGTACGCATTTCCTTTGCAGATGGTGATAGGGTTATTTCCGCGACGAAACGTTCGACCGTTGTATTTTCGAATAGAATAAAAGATTCACAGTGGGAATATTTCAGAAAAGCAGAACGAAGTCCTTATAACATGTACATCGAACCAACCTATAGTCAGGAAGAGGAGAATATTAACCGGTCGAAGGAAATCATCACGATTCACAGGGCATTCCGAAACGTTCCGGGAGATGAGGTGCTGGCGTATATCTCGCTGGAAGTATCTCCAGATAAGATTATCGATCTGAGCAGGAATTTATATAATCCTGACTCGGAGGAATTTTACCTCCTGTCTTCAGAAGGGGAAATGATTTATAGCTCAGATCGGGACGTATCAGATGATGGTAACAATCAGAAGTGGATAAAGAGGATTATGGAGTCAAAGGATGTATCAGGAACGCTTGAGTGGAAGGAAGATTCATTCAATGGTGTGATGATGTACGATCAGCTTCCAGCTTCAGCCGGTGGATGGTTCCTCGTGAAAAGGGTATCTTATACAAATCTTTATGAAAGCGCATTTAGTGTGGCGAAAATCAATATTTTGTTCGGGGTTCTTGGCTTGACCCTTGTCGTGCTCGCAACGCTGTTTGTTTCATTTAAAATCACATCACCGATCCGAATCCTGCTTGCAAATATTCAAGAGGTAGAGAAAGGGAATATGAAGGTTCAATCAGAGTCGTTCGGAGCAGATGAAATTGGCATACTGGGCTTCCGTTTTCAGCAGATGATCGAGCGGGTTAATCATCTGATCAATCGGGAATACAAACTGGAACTTGAGAACAAGACGAATCAATTAAAGGTTCTCCAGTCTCAAATCAATCCCCATTTTCTCTACAATGCCCTCCAGTCTATTGGGACGATTGCGTTAAAGAATAAGGTACCGCAAATCTATTCCTTGATTACCCATCTATCTAAGATTATGAGATATGGGATGAATATGGAGGAGGATGTGGTTCCGTTAAGTAAGGAAATCAATTACACCAACGCCTATCTTCTGTTACAGAAAGAGCGGTTCAGGGAGAACCTGGAATACAAAGTTGAAATAGAAGAAGACTTGAGAGGAACCCTGGTTCCAAAGATGATCCTTCAGCCCCTGATAGAAAATTATTTCAAGCATGGTTTCGATATCCGTGATGGGGTTGGACGTATCTGGCTGAATGGCTATCAAGATGGGGAAGAACTGGTATTGATCGTCCGTGATAATGGCGTGGGTGTAACGGATAAGAGACTTCAGGAGATCGAAGACCACTTTAACGTGAATGCATGGAATAAAACGGGGACTGAGACGAACATCGGTCTAAAAAATGTGTATGTACGATTAAAGCTCTATTATAATCAGCAGGCGAGTCTGAAGCTTGAGAATCATGAAACAGGAGGCTTTATGGTCACTATGAGGCTGCCAATCCGAATGGAAGGTGAAGCAAATGAAAGCGATCATCATTGATGACGAGAGACATGTGCGTGAAGGGTTACTTTTATTAGCAGAATGGGATAAGCATGGCATTCACACTATTCTAGAGGCGGAAGATGGAGATGAAGCCATCCAATTGATCACGGAGCATAGACCAGAAATCATTTTCACCGACATGAGGATGCCTAAGCGAGATGGCATCACTTTGTTAAAGTGGCTTCATACCTCTGAGCTTAAGAGCAAAACCATCGTCGTCAGTGGCTATGATGATTTCGAATATATGAGAAACGCGATTTTCTATAAAAGCTTCGATTATATCCTGAAACCGATTGAACCGGATGTGTTAAATGAAACCCTGGATAAAGCGGTGAAGGAATGGAATGATCAGGCACGATCAAGGAGATATCAGGTGGAGGAAAATCGAGTCATGAATGAGGCAAAGCCCCTTTATTGGGATCGATTATTCTCAAGCCTTTGTGCGATGGAGGGGATTACACCAGAGATGGTAGAAAAGGTTGAAAAAGAGTTCGGTGTGGAGATTACCAAACTGGAAAAAACCGTTGCTCTCCTTCCCATCAAACCGATCGTAATGAAATCCTTTCAAGGGGACCGTGATCTGGCATTCTTTACCCTTATCAATATATGCAACGAGCTCTTGCGAAAACAGAATGATGGAGTTTGCTTTCGTAATAGCAATAAAGAGGAGGAGCTGGTGGTTCTCTTCTGGAATGATAAAAATGTGACGTATTTGTTAGAAGAAATATACTCATTAATCTACCAATATAGTAAAGTCTTCATGGTCATGGCACTCGGTAAGAAGTCAAAGAAGGTGAATGAAGCGTACAAATCTGCTCTTGAGGTGTATTCGAAGCACACCTTGCTTGACCAGAGAAAGATTGTCACACATAAAGATTTGTTGACAGTCCCTCTCCTTCATTTATTAGACCACTCCAGTGAATTGAAATGGGCGATTCGCTCAGGAAGCATGAATCAGGTTCAGGAGCAATTGGAAGAAATTTTCTCTCAATTAGATCGAAAGCATACTCTGTCCCTCGAGCAGTTACAGATATGGGAAGATCAGTTTGAACAATTAAGGAATAATTGGTTGAAAGAGTATGAAATCAGGCGTCAGGAACCATTCTACCGGGGCATGGACTATTGGAACGAGGATGGCTCATTTTCTTTCAGGAAATTCAAAGAGGAAAAAGCGAAAGAGTTTATCGAACTAATTGAGACCCTCAGTCAGGCAAAGTACCAAAAGGAAAAAAACAATATGCAGCATATCGAAGAATTTCTGCAGCAACATTATCAGGAGGAAATCAATCTTCAGGATATTGCGGATCGGTTCTACTTAAGCAGGGAATACATATCCCGTAAGTTTAAGCAGGATTATGGAGCGACGATCACCGATTACGTCACGACCATCCGGATGGAAAAAGCAATGAAACTTCTTGAAAACTCGTATCTAAAAATATATGAAGTTGCTTACGGCGTAGGGTATGGGAATGAAAAGTATTTCAGCAAAGTATTTAAGAAGCATATTGGTGTTACACCGAATGAATACCGGCATAAACAATCAAACACATAACTTGGAGGTTTTACAATGTTAAACGTTACAGTATGGAATGAAAATCGTCATGAACAGAAGAATCCAAAAGTGAGAGAAGTATACCCTGAAGGAATTCATGGTGCCATCGCTTCCTTCCTGGGAGAAGCTTCATTCAATGTGAAAACGGCTACATTAGATGAAAGTGAGCATGGGTTACCGGAAGATGTGCTGAATAAAACAGATGTATTGGTCTGGTGGGGTCATATCGCTCATGAGGAAGTATCGGACGAGGTGGTGGAACGAGTAAAGCAGCGTGTGCTGGATGGAATGGGGCTAATCGTTCTCCATTCTGGTCATTTCTCAAAGATCTTTAAAACATTGATGGGGACATCCTGCGATCTGAAGTGGCGTGAGGCCGATGAGAAGGAACGCATCTGGATTGTCGATCCAAGCCACCCGATTACAGCGGGACTCGGAGAATACATCGAGCTTGAGAAAGAGGAGATGTATGGAGAGCATTTTGACATCCCTGCCCCTGATCAGCTTGTGATGGTAAGCTGGTTCGAAGGTGGAGAAGTGTTCAGGAGTGGGTGCACGTATCAGCGTGGGAACGGGAAGGTATTCTACTTCCGTCCAGGGCATGAGACGTATCCAACCTATTACAATGAAAATATTCAAAAAGTGATTGTAAATGCCGTGAAATGGGCATCTCCTGTAGAGCATGCAAGACCGGTATATGGAAATGCACAACCACTAGAAGAAATCAAAGGAGCAAACTAAAGGAAAAGAGGAGGAAAAAATCATGAATAGATTGAAAATAGGGATTATCGGATGTGGGAGCATCGCGCAGCATCGTCATCTTCCGGAATATGTAAACAATGAGAACGTTGAAGTTGTGGCAGTATGTGACATCGTGGAAGAAAGAGCGTGGAAAATCGCCGATGCTGTGGGAGCGAAGGCGTATACCAATTATAAGGAATTACTGACGAATGTTGATGTGGAAGCCGTGAGTGTGTGCACGCCTAACTATTTACATGCACCGATCTCCATCGATGCATTAAACGCAGGGAAGCATGTCCTCTGTGAAAAACCGATGGCGACATCAAAGGATGAAGCGGAGTCCATGATCGATGCAGCTACGAAAAGTGGAAAAAAACTGATGATTGCCCACAACCAGCGTTTCGTCCCTTCTCACCAAAAAGCGAAGCAGCTGATTTCAAGTGGCGAAGTCGGAAAAATCTATAGTTTCCGATCTGCCTTCGGTCACGGTGGCCCAGAGGGATGGAGTGCTGACGGCAAGGATAGTTGGTTCTTCAAGAAGGATGAAGCGTTCATCGGTGCCATGGGTGACCTTGGGGTTCATAAAACTGATCTATTACGATACATCCTGGGAGAAGAGTTTGTAGAAGTCGGTGCCTTTGTGGAGACAAGTGCTAAGGAAAATGCCGATGTGGACGATACGGCAGTTTGTGTATTGAAAACCGAGAGCGGAACAATCGGCACTCTTGCTGCAAGCTGGTCTTACGTATCGAATGAAGACAACTCTACGATTATTTATGGGGAAAAAGCGATCCTCCGTTTAGAGGACGATCCAGTCAACTCCCTTATCATCCAGTATGTAACCGGTGAAGTAGTTAAATATGAACTTGGCGGCATTCAAACGAATGATGAAGGTGGCCAGTCTAACTCCCGGGTGATCGATCAGTTTGTACACAGCATCCAACACAATGAAGAACCACCTGTCACAGGGGAAGAAGGAAAAAAATCATTAGAAGTGGTTTTGTCCGCACTTGAATCAAGTGAAACAAAGAGAATTGTAAAACTGTCATAGAGGTGAATGTTAGCGATGACCAAACTTCGAATGGGCGTGATTGGCGTAGGGGGCATTGCCCAAACCCGTCATATCCCTACTTTTATTAAACTATCAGACTCTGTATCGATTGAAGCGATCAGTGATATTAATCCTGTCACTGCACAAACCGTGGCAGAAACGTTCAACATTCCACATGTGTTCAGTGATTATCGGGACATGTTCGGTCAAGTCGAAGCCGTAACGATTTGCACACCTAATAAATTCCATGCAGAAATCACGATTGCTGCTCTAAAAGCTGGCCTACATGTTTTTTGTGAGAAACCGATGGCAATGACGCCGGAAGAATGCGAAAGGATGATCGACGCGGCTGAGGAATCAGGAAAGGTCCTAGCCATTGCGTATCATTATCGTTTCATGAAGGGCTCTCGTGCAGCGAAACGCGTCATTATGGAAGATGAAATCGGAGAGCCGTTCGTGGCAAGAGCAAGAGCGATCAGGCGCCGTAAAGTTCCTGGTTGGGGAGTGTTCACCAATAAAGAGCTTCAAGGTGGTGGAAGTTTGATCGACTATGGCTGTCACTTCTTGGATCTATCACTATGGCTTCTTGGTAACCCGACACCTGTTGAAGTTTCCGGGACCACCTATAACAAGCTTAGTAGAATGCCAGAACAAGTGAATCAATGGGGAGACTATGATAAAGAAAGCTTTGAGGTGGATGATCACGTGACCGCCTATATCAGGTTCGATAACGGTGCATCCTTGCTTTTCGAAACGTCATGGTCCGCTAATGTAAAGAGCGATGAAGAAAGCATGAGTATCTCAGGTGAAACAGGTGGAATTGATCTATTTCCTTTCCAAATGAATCAAATGAAGCATGGCATGCTCCTGAATAGTGAAGCGGATTGGGTCCCAGGAGAGGATGATCCAAGTCTGCCACAAGCACAAAACTTTATCAATAGCTGTCTCGGGATAGAGGAGCTGATTGTAAAGCCGAAAGAAGCGATGCAGGTATCCGTGATCATCGATGCCATCTATAAAAGCAGTGAAACCGGACAAAGCATCCGGTTGAAATAGGAGGAAGTAGAAAATGAAACTTGGTGTATTTACCGTATTATTTTCACAGAAGAACCTTGATGAAATGCTTGATTATGTTAAAGAATCCGGACTCCATGCTGTGGAAATCGGAACAGGAGGATACCCTGGGAATGCCCACTGCGACCTTGACACTCTTTTAGAGAATGAACAAAAGAGGATTGAATACTTAGAGAAAGTGACCTCAAGAGGGTTGGAAATTAGTGCCTTCAGTTGTCACGGAAATCCGATTTCACCAGATGCAGCTTTTGCAGAAGAATCCCATGCAGCCCTTCAGAAAACGATTAAGCTTGCCGGATTGATGAATGTTTCGGTTGTCAATTGCTTTTCCGGGACGGCAGGGGACCATGAGGGAGCGAAGCACCCGAACTGGCCAGTATCTCCGTGGCCGAACGAATACGGGGATATTCTGAAATGGCAGTGGGAAGAAAAGTTAATTCCTTATTGGAAAGAGATGGGGAAACTTGCAGAGGATCATAATGTTAAAATCGGTCTCGAGCTGCACGGAGGGTTTCTTGTTCACACGCCATATACTTTATTGAAGCTCCGTGAAGAAACGTGTGATGCTATCGGAGCCAATCTTGACCCAAGTCATCTTTGGTGGCAAGGAATCGATCCGGTTGCAGCAATCAAGATTCTGGGGAAAGAGAATGCGATTCACCATTTCCATGCGAAAGATACGTATATCGACCAGGATAACGTCAATATGTATGGTCTGACGGATATGCAGCCTTACGGAAGCATCCAAACAAGAGCTTGGTCCTTCCGTTCTGTGGGTTGTGGGCACAGCCTACAGGAATGGTCCGATATGATGAGTGCCCTGCGCACCTTTGGGTACGATTATGTAGTAAGCATCGAGCATGAGGATCCGATCATGTCAATCGAAGAAGGTTTCGGCCGCGCCGTGAAGAATTTGAAATCGATACTGATTGAAGAACATCCGTCGGATATGTGGTGGGTGTAAATAGTAAGATTGAAGAGAGTCTTTGTTGACTCTCTTCTTTTATTATTAAACTGGAAGTTTGGATGAGGTTGATCGGAGGCTGCCGAAAGTAAATGAAATGATTTTGTTATAAAGTTGTCCCCCTTTGGAAAGGAAGGAGAGGAGGTGCGGTTAAACAACGATTTGATTTAATATACATAAGGCTTTCTCGGTATCTCTTACATCTATATAAAGGAGTGTGTCTTCACCAATATAAATGGCTCTCACTTTCACTTTGCACCAAAGAGCACTGTAGAGGATGTTGACAATACCCGGGGTTTCAGGAGGGAACCCATAAACCTGTATGATATCATATTCCAAAAATTTCACCCCAAGTGATCGCAGTACACAACGAGTTGTTTCTAAATCGTTTGTCGTTTGTACTACAGGTGTCCCCACCACCACTTTCATAAAGTTTGTCCCATTTTTCTCTTTCACTTGGACCAAACCTGTGATGTTGATCTCTTCCATCGCCAAATCATTAAAAAAGGAACTCACTATTCGATCGTTAGTCTGGAATGTAAATTGTCTGTATAGCTGAAACTTGAATCCATTCGTTCTTTCACCCATTTCCATTCACCTCCTTGACAGTACTATTTAACCATTATATGAAATGGAAAATGATTGGAAACGGCTTTCGTGTACACTGTGAGAAAGATGCGTGAAAGAATGTGATAGCAACCATAAAAAAAACAGGATCCCGACAAAACGGGGACCCTGTACACCTGTCTATCCACCAACTACTTGAAACGATCCTTCACCGCCGTGAATTCCAATGAACATATCCATTAATGATTTCGTCAGCTTTTCGCTTTCTTCTATAGAAAGGGAAGGCTTCAGAAAGATGATCTGTACGGCATTCCTGGTTTCTTCGCCGACCGGTGCACGATCTGAGTCGACAAATGGACTTCCGAAAGGTCCGTCCCCGTCACAGGCGACGATAAGATTCTCTAATGAATTTTCCCTGCCGTTGAGTCCTATGTAGGTTTGACCATTCTCTCCGACTTTCAATACAAGGCTTTCTTTAGTCAGCTTAGCGCTGTCGTAGATGCCGATTGGCACTTCGTATTGAAGGGAGAAGAAGTTGTTCAAGTCAATCGCTGAATTAATGGTCGTCAGATAGTTCTGCTTCTTGACCCGACGAAAAAGTGCTTCGGCTGAATGACGATAGCGATTCGGGTCTTTTCCTGTTTTTTTGAAAATGTCTCTCCAGATTGCTATTCCTTCGATTTCCGTTACGTTCTTATCATGAAGGTCGAAGAAAATCGATTCCTGAAACAGCTGGAGTCTGCCTTTCAGCATTTGAGGAGAAGATTCGACTTCGATATGATGGTATTGGATGAACCCAATTTTAAAATCAGGGATTTTACTCGTAATGGATGAATCAATCGTGATTTCCACTTATTTTCCCTCCACATTTGTTTTAAAATAGTTTATCATAATACACGTTGCTATTTCACGTAAGCTTATTTATAAGTGTTAAAAATATATTGTTAGAGATAGAAAGGAGGAAAGAGCAATGGATATGGATCAATTGAAAAAGGACATTATCGCGTATAGCAAGGAAATCGGGATTGATAAGATCGGTTTTACGACGGCAGGTGCGTTTTCAGAAATGAAAAACCGTCTCTTGCGCCAGGAGATGCTGGGCTTTCAATCGGGGTTTGAGGAAAAGGACATTGAAAAGCGAGTCGATCCGTCATTAATATTTGATGGTCCTAAATCGATCATCGCCATTGCTCTCGCCTACCCTTCAAAGATGAAGAACGCTCCCCAGAGTAAGCGGGGGGAAAGACGGGGGATTTTTTGCCGGGCATCTTGGGGGACGGATTATCACCATGTGCTCCGTGATCGTCTTTCAAAGCTTGAGGAATATATCGTATCAAAAGTTCCTCAAGCATGTTTCAAATCGATGGTGGATACGGGTGAACTTGTGGATCGTGCTGTGGCAGAGCGGGCAGGCATCGGCTGGAGCGGAAAGAACTGTTCCATTATCACACCTGAATTCGGATCTTATGTTTATTTGGGAGAAATGGTAACAAACCTTCCATTTGCCCCTGATTCACCGATGGAGGATCAATGTGGTACATGCAATAAATGCGTGGATGTATGTCCAACGGGAGCACTGATAGAAGGCGGACAACTTGATTCTCAGAAATGCATTGCCTTTCTGACGCAAACCAAGGGTTTTCTTGCAGATGAATACCGTGTGAAGCTCGGCAATCGAATTTACGGTTGTGATACATGCCAAACGGTTTGTCCTGAAAACAAGGGGATGGATTTTCATTTTCATGAAGAGATGGAGCCGGACCCGGAGATTGCGAAGCCGATGTTAAAGCCTCTATTAACAATTAGTAACCGTGAGTTTAAAGCAAAGTACGGTCATGTATCAGGATCATGGAGAGGAAAGAAGCCGATTCAGAGAAACGCCATTATCGCTCTTGCTCATTTTAAAGATACAACGGCCATTGATGAGCTCGTTCATGTGATGACTCATGATGTGCGACCAGTCATTCGCGGTACATCTGCCTGGGCACTAGGGAAAATTGGCGGACAAGTTTCCCAACAGGCATTATTGAAACAGCAGTCAGTAGAAACAGATGAAGATGTATTAATTGAAATCCAAAAGGGTCTTGATCTTATTACCAACTAATCGAAAGGATAAACTCACAATTCTCCCCGAGTTTATCCTTTTTGTTTTGAACAGTTCCTTCTCCGCATAACAATTAAGGAGGAGGGAAGACAATGATCAGAAAGCTGTTAATGGAAAGAGTCGATTATGTGATTGATGAATATACTTCTCGGGGTCAGTCAGGCTACAGTGAAAAGGTGAAAAGAAAGAAAGAATCTTGTCAAGAGCGGCATGCAGAAATCGTGAAGGTTAATGCAGCAGGTAAGGTTCATCGTATCACACCTGAACGTAATGAGACTCGAACCATATTATATGATGTTCATTATAAATATCTTATTAAGCAAGGTGATTTACTGTATTTGGAAGAAGAAGTGGAGAATCGAAGTGCCGTTTTTTATGGAGATCGAATATATGAAGATAGTGAAATAGAGATTCAATATGAAGAAAATGAGGGGCACGAAGAGACTCAACCCTTTGAAGAAGAAAGGGTGAGTTATCAATACGATCGGCTAAGTGCCGTTCAATATGCTGAACGATGGTGGAACAGCTATAATCCCGCTTTCAAGAAGTTCGAGAATGACTGTACGAACTATATTTCACAATGCCTTCACGCAGGGGATGCGCCCATGCGTGGATATCCCACCAAGGGAAAGGGATGGTGGATGAGAAATCAGAACTGGAGTTACAGTTGGACGGTGGCCAATTCCTTGAGATGGTACATCCCTAACTCAACAATGGGCCTCCGTGGGGAGCTTGTAGGCGATCCGCAAGAATTAAAGCTTGGGGATGTGATTTGCTATGATTTTGAGGGGGATGGACGTTTTGATCATACGACGATTGTCACAGGGAAGGATGCCGCGGGAATGCCCCTTGTCAATGCCCATACGTTCAATAGCAGGATGAGATATTGGAACTACGAGGACTCGACAGCGTATACGCCAGATATACAATATCGATTTTTTACGATCGTAGATGACCGGTAAGTATTGTTCTATGAGGCAGAAATGGTATAATGTCACTTAGAGTTTTATGAATGAGGTGACATTGACATGGGAGTACATGTTGTATTATATCAACCAGAAATCCCTGCAAATACAGGGAATATCGCAAGAACGTGTGCAGCCACAGACACAACACTGCACTTGATCCGTCCACTCGGCTTCTCGACAGATGATAAAATGTTAAAGCGGGCTGGCCTTGATTATTGGCAGTTTGTAAACATTGTATACTATGATTCAATTGAAGAGTTCTTCGAGAAAAATGATGGAGGAGAATTTTTCTACTTAACAAAATACGGGAAGACCCCGCACACGAACTTTGATTACAGTGTGGAAGACAAGAATTACTTCTTTATCTTCGGCAGAGAAACATCCGGACTTCCTGATGATATTATTCAGAACAACCTAGATCGGGCCTTACGTATTCCAATGAATGAAAATGTACGTTCATTGAACTTGTCCAATACAGCTGCCATTCTGATTTATGAAGCTTTAAGACAGAGAAACTATCCAGGACTATTATAAAAAAGTGGAATGAAAATCATATGATTTTCATTCCTTTTTTTATTTGGCTTATACTAAGAGGAGGAAGAGGAAGGGAGAGTCTACATAATGAACGAAACCATTGAAACCATTCTTAAGCATCGATCCATCCGTCAATTCAAAAATGAGCCTTTACGCGAGGAACAAATCCGGACGATTGTTTCCAGTGCCCAGGCTGCAAGTACCTCAAGTTATATTCAAGCCTACACGATTATAGGAGTGAAGGATCCGGAGAAAAAGAAGAAGCTTTCAGAGCTTGCCGGAAATCAAAGCTATGTAGAAGCAAACGGTCATTTCTTCGTGTTCTGTGCCGATCTGTATCGTCATGAGAGAATTGGGGAATGGGAAGAAACGAATGTAATTCCTTCATTGGAAAGTACTGAAAAATTCATGGTGGCAGTGATCGATGCTTCGTTGGCTGCCCAAAATGCGTCCATTGCCGCTGAATCAATGGGGCTTGGAATATGCTATATCGGTGGGATCCGTAATGATTTGGAATCAGTGAGTGAGCTTCTCGGACTCCCTGAGCGTGTCATACCTCTATTCGGCTTGGCTGTCGGCTATCCAGAAGGAATTTCTGATGTAAAGCCTCGGTTACCGATGGAAGCCGTTTACCATGAAGACTCCTACCAAAGTGATGAAACAACCATGAAAGCGGATCTTGATCGTTATGACGAAACCATTTCATCCTATTACCACGCACGGACAGCTGGGAAACGATCGGATCGCTGGACAGTGCAAATGGCCAAGATGCTGTCAGGTGACAAACGAATGTATATGAAGGAATTTGTGGAGAAGAAAGGGTTTAATAAGAGGTAGCGGACTGTTTACTAAAAAGTAGTATTTAATAGTGCAGGATAACAAAAACAACTGGCATACGCCAGTTGTTTTTGTTATATCGTTATTTGATTGTGAATAGCTCAATATAAGAGTTTCATCTAGCTCCAGCGGCTAGAGGCTCGAGGTCATAAGATAAACCAACCAAAAAGGCAAAGTGCGCCTTTCCGGTTGGTCCATCTTATGCTTGTCGCCTCTGTTCGAGCCGCCTGCGCTTTAGTTTCATCTAGCTCCTGCGGCTAGAGGCTCGAGGTCATAAGCTAAACCTGCCAAAAAGGCAAGAGCGCCTTTCCGGCAGGTTCATCTTATGCTTGTCGCCTCTGTTCGAGCCGCCTGCGCTTTAGTTTGAGCCTGGTTTATCATCATATCCAGCAGTGAAAATTGCTACTAAGAATACTAAAGATACACCTACGATCATTACAGTACCCATGTTTGGTAACCTCCTAAGTTTCCATATTCCACAGTCTGTCTTTAGTATAGCCTATTTTTAAATTGATGTGAACGGCAGAGGGTTTTTTTTTAACTGTTTTTTGAAACCAGTTTAATTTTATAGGCCAATCCCAGTGTTTGTAGTGAAAATCGATACATTGTCTTTAATAAATATATCTTATTAACATGTTCAGGTGAACAAGCGCATAAAGTATATTAATCGTCTCTCATTAAGCGACAGGGGGAGGTCCTTATGGATATTTTAAAAAAAATCGAACATTACCGAGAAGAAGAAGAGAAACTGAAATGGGAAGGGACGTTTGCTCAGTATCTAGACCTGCTGAAAGAGAAGCCTTGGATTGGGCAGTCTGCTCATTCAAGAGTCTTTAATATGATTAAAGATGCCGGGGTCGAGGAGGTCGAGGGGAAACGGAAGTACAAATTCTTTAGCAATCAATTATTTGGCTTAGAAGAGGCGCTAGAAAGACTCGTTGAAGAATACTTTCATCCTGCTGCGAAACGGTTGGACGTAAGAAAGAGGATCCTGCTTTTGATGGGTCCTGTAAGTGGAGGGAAATCAACTCTCGTTTCCATGCTGAAGCGGGGACTTGAACACTATTCCCGAACAGAAAGAGGAGGCGTTTTCTCCATAAAAGGCTGTCCGATGCATGAAGACCCACTGCATTTGATACCTCAGCATTTACGTGAAGATTTTTACGATGAGTATGGCATTCGAATTGAAGGAAATCTATCTCCATTAAATACGATGCGTCTGGAGAAAGAGTATCATGGGCGTATTGAGGACGTTCAGGTAGAAAGAGTCTTTTTCTCAGAAGATAAACGTGTGGGAATTGGTACATTCAGTCCTTCCGATCCAAAGTCACAGGATATCGCCGATTTAACAGGAAGTATCGACTTTTCCACAATAGCCGAGTTCGGTTCCGAATCGGATCCGCGGGCATACCGATTTGATGGGGAATTAAATAAAGCAAACAGGGGTTTAATGGAATTTCAGGAAATGCTGAAGTGTGATGAAAAGTTCTTATGGCATTTATTATCCCTTACTCAGGAAGGAAACTTTAAGGCTGGCCGATTTGCATTGATTTCTGCAGATGAGCTGATTGTGGCTCACACGAATGAAACCGAGTATCGATCCTTCATTTCAAATAAAAAGAATGAAGCCTTACACTCACGTATCATCGTGATGCCGGTTCCTTATAACCTGAAGGTCACCCAGGAAGAGAAAATCTATGAAAAAATGATCAACGAAAGTGATGTGTCCAATGTCCACGTAGCACCCCATACGTTAAGAGTCGCGGCCATGTTCACGATTCTGACCCGCATGAAGGAACCAAAGCGTGGAGACATCGATTTAATCAAAAAAATGCGACTGTACGATGGGGAAAATGTTGAAGGCTTTAATTCCGCTGACGTGGATGAAATGAAGAAGGAATACCAGGATGAAGGAATGAGCGGAATTGATCCGCGTTATGTGATCAACCGGATCTCTTCTACCATCATCCGGAAGGAGATACCGACGATTAATGCGTTAGACGTTCTTCGGGCGCTCAAAGAAGGGCTGGATCAGCATCCGTCGATTACAAATGAGCTCCGTGAAAAGTATTTGAATTTCATCTCGCTTGCCCGTAAAGAGTACGATGACATTGCGAAAAAAGAAGTGCAAAAAGCCTTCGTATATTCATATGAAGAATCTGCGAAAACACTTATGGATAACTATCTAGATAATGTTGAAGCATACTGCAATAAGGCGAAGCTCCATGATCCACTGACGGGTGAAGAAATCAACCCGGATGAGAAACTTATGCGTTCCATTGAAGAGCAAATCGGCATTTCTGAAAATGCAAAGAAAGCATTCCGTGAAGAAATTCTTATTCGTATCTCTGCCTATGCCCGTAAAGGCAAACGTTTTGACTATAATTCACATGATCGCCTGCGAGAAGCCATTCAGAAGAAGCTATTCGCTGACTTGAAGGACGTTGTGAAAATCACGACATCCTCGAAAACGCCTGACGAACAGCAGCTTAAGAAAGTCAACGAAGTGGTTGCCCGCCTCATCGATGAACATGGCTACAACTCAACATCCGCCAATGACTTACTGCGCTATGTGGGCAGCCTGTTGAATCGTTAATAATAAAGTGGAAATCGGGAGGTGTCTGGTACCTTCCGATTTTCATATGTAGTTTAAATCTCGCACCGAAAGGGAAAAGTAGTAGCCAAGAGGTGAGAGAAAATGAGTAAAAATAAACATGAATTAGATAGAAATTTCGAACCTAAAAATGGATCAATGGCAAATGATATGGAAGAGATGGAGCAACTTGGAAAGCAAATGGAAAAGCTCAGAACAAATGAAGAGCTGAAAGAAGACAAAAAGCAGCCAGATCCCGTTCAGTATAGGGAAAAAGACAAAAAATAGTTGACAGAAAAATCTGAATAAAATATTCTGAAGATAGAGAGCTGGGCCCATTATCTTATTAGAAGGTGGGTGGAGAGGATGTCTTCTAAACCTAATCGGCCGGAAGAAGCAGAACCTCTTAACGGAAGTATGGCCTCCAATATGGAGGAAGTCATTAAGCTTGGGAAGCAGATGGAGAAATTGCGTTCCAGTGGTGAATTAAAGATACACAATCGAGTATCAGACCCGGCTCAATATGAAGAGGAAGCTTAATCAGGTGAATCTGCCTGGTTATTTTTTTTGAATTCTTTATATTGGAGTTGGTTCTTATTAAATCATGATAGGAACGGTTGGATGAATGATAATTATTATAGATTGTCACATTTTGGCGTAATAACCGGTCGAAGTGGCCCAATAAAGTCTGAAAGTGGCCCAATAGGCAGCAAAAGTGGCCCAATAAAACCTTGAAGTGGCCTAATTAGCGGTAAAAGTTCCCCAACGAAGACAAAAAAACACCGCTACATCCCATATGTACATTCCCTAGTCCTAAGTCGACGACTAACACATAAAAAATCATCATTGGAAATAGCGAAAACAGTAGGGTGATCACTTGAAATGATAAAATCTCAGACCTCAGATGTGCTTTCCGATTCCTATATATAACCTGTCAGAAAAATAGGCTTGTCCAATCATAAAAGAACGTTTAATTGTCGAAATTATTTGTAAATTTATCAATACTTCTGCATAGGATAGAGTAATCCCCGTTTCACTTCACGGGATAGGTGCAGATTAGACAGTCAACATAGTGTATGCAGGAATAAGAGAAAATGTGAGAAAAAATTAAGGAGGGGAATAATTTGAGTCAGATGGATAATCATCAGTTTGTCATTTCCAAGGAAGATTGGGCCCTCCACCGCAAAGGTCACGATGATCAACAAAGACATCAAGAGAAAGTACAGGATGCGATTCGCAACAACTTACCAGACTTGATTACAGAAGAAAATATTGTCATGTCCAATGGGAGAGACGTCGTCAAAATCCCGATCCGTTCTTTAGATGAATATAAAATCCGTTACAACTACGATAAGAATAAACATGTTGGGCAAGGAGACGGTGAGAGTCAGGTAGGAGACGTCATTGCAAGAGACGGTTCACAACAGCAGCAGGGTCCTGGAAAAGGTCAAGGGGCCGGGGATAAAGCAGGTGAAGATTATTATGAAGCAGAAGTGTCGATGCTTGAAATTGAAGAAGCATTATTCAGTCAATTGGAACTTCCGAACCTCAAGAAGAAAGAGCAGGATGTTCAAACCGTCGAGCATATAGAATTCAATGATATCCGTAAAACGGGACTAATGGGGAATATTGATAAAAAGAAGACGATGATGTCTGCTTTTAAGAGGAATGCCATGAAAGGAGTACCAGGCTTCCATCCGATCTTTACTGAAGATTTGAAGTTCAGGACTTGGAATGAAGTATTGAAGCCTGAATCAAAAGCCGTCGTCTTAGCAATGATGGATACAAGTGGAAGTATGGGAGTTTGGGAGAAATATATGGCAAGAAGCTTCTTCTTCTGGATGACCCGTTTCCTGCGTACGAAATATGAAACAGTGGAAATTGAATTTATTGCTCATCATACCGAAGCCAAAGTAGTGTCAGAAGAGCATTTCTTCTCAAAAGGAGAAAGTGGGGGAACCATCTGTTCATCTGCATATCGTAAAGCATTAGAGCTTATTGACGGAAAGTATCCTCCGAGCCGTTATAATATTTACCCATTCCATTTCTCTGATGGAGATAACCTTACTTCTGATAACGTCCGATGTGTCAAGCTTGTAGAGGAACTAATGAAAGTATCCAGCATGTTCGGATATGGTGAAGTGAATCAATATAACCGCCACTCCACCTTGATGTCAGCCTACAAAAATATTAAAAACGACGATTTCCGGTACTATATCCTCAAGCAAAAAGCAGATGTGTTTCATGCTATGAAAAGTTTCTTCCAGAATGAAGAGGAAAAAGCATTCGCGTGAAAAAAACCAGCCGATGAGGCTGGTTTTTCTCTGCCGTTACACTACATATGAAATCATTAGGTTATGCCATATACAAAGTGCTAGAATAGAGAGAGGTACTTAAAATCAATCAATAAACGGTGAGGTTTAACATGAC
This sequence comes from Bacillus sp. BHET2, assembly GCF_005938125.1. Classification (GTDB taxonomy): domain Bacteria; phylum Bacillota; class Bacilli; order Bacillales; family Bacillaceae_B; genus Rossellomorea. Next base: position 1,851,516 of record NZ_VCQN01000001.1, on the reverse strand, counting down.
AAGTGAAAATAAGGAAATTCAGCAATTAAAGAAGGAAATAGAAGACTTGAAAGAAAAGCTGTCTCAATCAGAACAGCTGATCATGGACATCTCTGCACCCATTATTCCATCCATCGTCCCGGAAACCATCTTAATTCCCATTACTGGAAGACTCAGTCCAGAACGGTTTGAAATGATCATTTCAAAAATATTGGACGTATCATACGGGGAGGACATCAACACGATCATTGTGGACTTCTCAGCCATATCAGAAAAAGAAATCGGAGAAATCGACATCTTCGGCACCTATATCCATAACATGGTCAAGGCCATTGGATTAATGGGAATTGAGACACTTTTTGTCGGATTTACACCGGCTCTTACCCAGGTGATGATCAATTCGGGAGTGAGAGAGTTGCATGGAATCAAAAGCTTCCTGACATTCCGGACAGCATTGCAGTATTTGATGAGAGAGAAAGAACTTGAATTTCAGGGTACCAATCAATAGAGGCACTCTTGTATGTGTTTATCAGTAAATGAGGGGAGTTTCATTAGATGAAACTCCCCTCATTATATCATGGGAGAGAAATGGAACCGATCTATTTACTCGTGTCGATAATATCCACTCCGTCTTTTTTACCGACGAGTACCATGTTTGTCATTCCAGTGAAAAGACCCGTTTCAATGACACCTAATAATTGTTTTAACTCAATGTGAAGAGATGAAGGGTTCTCAATCGATGAAAATTGACAATCCACGATGTAGTTTCCGTTGTCGGATATGAATACCTCCCCCTCTTTCATTCTGAGAATAGGTGCACACCCAAATTTGGCAAGTTGAGTCGAAGTCATTTCCCACCCAAAGGGGACAACCTCAACTGGCAGGGGAAATGCTCCAAGCTTGTTCACTAATTTGGACTCATCTATTACGACAATGAATTTATTAGTAAAGGCATCAACAAACTTTTCCCTTACCAACGCACCTCCTCCGCCTTTGATCAGATTGTAATCTGAGTCCACTTCATCGGCACCATCTATAGATAAATCCAAGTGGTCCACTTCTGAGAAGGTAGTCAATGGAATCCCGAACTGTCTTGCCAAACGTTCTGTTTCTGCTGACGAGGGAATTGCACTGATTTGTAAACCTTGAGAAACTAGCTCACCTAATTTTTGAATCGTCCAGTAAACGGTTGAGCCTGAGCCCAAACCTATGGTCATGCCGTCCTGTATATAATCGACTGCTTTTTCACCGGCTGCTTTTTTTTTCACGTTTTTTCCCCTTTCACAGTAAATGTATACTCATCGTTTAAGTTGAATTTTATACTAGAATAAATATGAATGAAAGAAGGAGAGGTCGTATGATAAGATTTGGTGTAATAGGAACCAATTGGATCACTGATCGATTTATTCAAGCAGCAGGGGAAGTGGATGGTTTTCACTTAGAAGCAGTCTACTCCAGAACGGAAGAAAAAGCGAAAGCATTTGCAGAAACCCATCATATTCCCCGTTACTTTACTGATATCGATAAAATGGCAAGTTCAGAGTATATCGATGCTGTTTATATAGCTAGCCCAAATTCTTTTCACAGCAGCCAAGCCATCGCCTTTATGAACAAAGGGATTCACGTTTTATGTGAGAAGCCCCTCGCATCAAATGAAAGAGAAGTCCGGAAAATGATTGCTGCTGCAAAGAAGAACAATGTATTACTGATGGAAGCGGTGAGGACGACCTTTCTTCCCAACTTTCAACTACTACAGGAAAAACTCCAAGACATAGGGGAAATACGGAAAGTTCTGATGACTTGTTGTAAGTACTCTTCAAGATATGATGCTTATAAAGAAGGAACGGTATTAAATGCATTTAATCCGGAGTTCTCCAATGGTGCCCTGATGGACCTGGGTGTCTATTGTATTTACCCGATGGTCGTTTTATTTGGAGAGCCACAGGAAGTGAAAGCTTCCAGTGTCATGCTGGATTCAGGCGTCGATGGATCGGGGAGTGTCATCATGAAGTATGATGAAATGGAGGTTGTAGCGACATTCTCAAAGATTTCGAATAGCCGTATCCCAACAGAAATTCAAGGTGAACATGGTACGATAACCATTGATAATATCGGTGATTTCAGTAATCTTACGTTTTATGGTCATAAAGGAGAATCGTGCCAACATATTCAAACCGATGATTATCCACCGATGTATTATGAAATAAAGGAATTTATTTCCATTATCACATTAGGTAAGAACCTCGAATCTTCTATTAACTCGTATAATCATTCGAGGATTTGTTCAAAGGTCATGGAAAATGCAAGAAAGCAAATTGGGTTGGTATACCCTGCAGATAAATGCTGATGAGAAAATTACTGAAATGTAAGTGGTAGTAGCTGCTGAGTTGGACTCAGCGGCTTTTTTTAATCACTGATTGAGAAAAAAGGATTCTATGTCAATAGGGTCGTATATGTAAAGAAGAAGGAAGGTGAAAGAATGGAATTTATTTATATGTTAAAGCTGATTCCACGTTTACATAATGAGGAAAATTGGACGCCCGAGGATGAGGGTATTGTACAACGACATTTTAATAGGCTGAAAGAATGGACTGACTCAGGAGTTGTAATCCTTGCAGGCAGAACTCTGAACGAAGAGAAAAATGCCTTTGGGATCGTGGTCTTTGAAGCGGATGGTGAGGATCAGGCAAGGTCATTCATGGAGGATGATCCAGTCGTGAAAGAAGGCATTATGATGGCCGAATTGTTCCCATATCGCGTGGCTCTCTTAAGAGTGAGCCAATAATATCTAGAGTAGGAGAAGATAAGATGGAAAAGTGGATAGAAGAACTGTTTACAGAAGAAATATTGTCGGTCTCTGCAACCCGCTTTGGCTGTGAAACGTCTCAAGCGAAGAAACTGGGTGATTTTGAAAACTATGTGTACGAGGTGCATAAGGATGGGGTACCATACATTCTTCGACTCACCCACAGTTCACATCGTTCAAAAGGCGAAGTGGAAGCTGAACTGAAATGGATCAACTATTTACATAAGCATGAAGTGAATGTCTCGTTAGTCAACCATTCTGTAGAGGGAAATCTTGTGGAAATCATGGAAGCAGGAGACACGTATTTCTACGTCTGTTTATTTGATAAGGCACCGGGGAATTCTGTGAAAATAAATGACTCTCTGTTTGATGAACCGTTATTCTATAAATGGGGGAAGCTCACAGGACATATGCACAGGGTAACGAAGGAATATGAACAGGATGACAGTGTCCGTGAACGCTGGGATCAAGATGATGTATTGGATTTTGACAAATACATAACGTCTGAGCAAGACGTGACCATAGTCAAAAAAGGACATTCAAATATAGAGACGATTAGCAGTTTTGTAGAAACGAAAGATTCATTTGGACTCATTCACTCGGACATCCATCCTGGCAACTTTTTTTATCATGAGGGTGACCTTCACGTGTTTGACTTTGATGATAGTTCACAATTCTTTTTTGTTAGTGATGTGGCTATTCCTCTTTATTATTCGGTGTGGTGGAAGTTTCGAAATGAGAGCCTTGCTAACCGGAACCGATTCGGGGAAACGTTTCTTGTCTCTTTTTTGAAAGGCTATTTGACAGAGTGTGAATTGGAGGACAAATGGGTGCAACGGATTCCCCAATTCCTTCTCCTCAGAGATCTAACATTGTACTCGGTTTTCCATAAAAAATGGGATCTAGAGAACTTATCAGATGGTGAGGAGTCGCTGTTATCACAAATCAGGAATCGGTTGCTGAACGACGAACCAATCGTCGAGTTAGATTATCGTAAAATCCTTGGAGAAGTAAGAACAACATGATTTGGGCATGACAGAAGATTTGGTTTATCGCCTGTAAGGTGAAAACGTGCAGTCATTATTCTAAAAAAGGGGCTGTTTATAACCAATGGGGAAAGGTAGTTGAATGATTGAAGGCTTAGAGGAGGATTCCTTTAAGCTTTTTTTCTTACTGGAAGCTTGAAACATTTTATTAAGGGGAGAAAGTTTGGTATGATGCAAAAGACTGTTTACATACCAACTGACGAGGTGAAACATATGGACAAAACCATTGGATTTATAGGATGTGGCAATATGGCGCAAGCAATCATGGGGGGAATATTGAAGTCCGGATTAGTGGACAAACAATCAGTAAGTGCCAGTGCACGGACTCAAGAAACCCTCGATAAGGTAGCGGAGCAATTCGGAGTTGAAACAACGAGTGATAATCGAACTGTAGCGGCTGCTTCAGATATTGTCTTCCTGGCTGTCAAACCTGATCAATATCAAGAGTTGATTTCAACAATTAAAGACTCGTTGAAAAAAGATGCCATCATTATAACAATCGCAGCCGGAATTACGATTGAATGGATGGAAGAGCGGCTTTCAAAGTCTATGAAAATCGTGAGAACCATGCCTAATACTCCGTCTCTTGTAGGAGAAGGAATGACCGCATATTGCGTGAATGAGAAAATGACGGATTCAGATCTTAAAGATGTGCAATCGACGTTAGAAAGCTTCGGGAAAGCCGAAAAGGTGGAAGAGGCATTGATGGACGCGATTCCTGCTGTGAGTGGATCATCCCCGGCGTATGTATTTATGTTCATCGAAGCACTGGCTGACGGAGCGGTCCTGCAAGGGATTCCAAGAAAACAAGCGTATGAGCTCGCAGCACAAGCGGTACTTGGAGCGGCAAAAATGGTCCTTGAAACCGGTACACATCCTGGAGAACTGAAGGATGCTGTTTGTTCACCGGGAGGCGCAACGATTGAAGCGGTGGCAGCCCTGGAAAAAAGTCAGTTTAGAGGGACGATACTATCGGCAATGGAGGCATGCGGCCGTAAGTCGAAATCCTTGGGAGAGTAGAATGTAAGCCGTTAAGTAAGATGAGGTGGGCCAGTTCGTGACGGTGGATGGGCTTTTGGTTTCTTATTTAGATGTGATTATTCCGGGTGAGTGGCGCATAAATGAAAAAAGTGATGCATAAAAGCTGAGAATGACTCATAAATGAAAAAAGTGATGCATAAAAGCTGAGGATGACGCATAAATCAAAAAAGTCGCGCTTAACCCCTAAATCACGCATACATTCGAAAGGAAAATAGAATAAGGTTTCTCTCTTAATCTAGAAACCCTTGAATAGGGATCCACCTTAATATAAAAACTGCCTGAGTAGCAATCTACTTTGGCAGTTTTTTATATTAATTGGCCCTGAATTCTACTAATATAATGGCCGTGACAGCTATTTGGCCAGGCTGGATGGCTGTGCTTTCGTCCGCGGCTTTAAGGAAAGCCGTATTCATGAACGGGGGGCTATTAGAATTTGATTGTTCTACAATGGATTTTGGCAGGTGGTTAAGCTGTTGACCTGATTGGCTGGCTAAGGTGAGTGCTTTTTGGTATGCCTTATGATAGGCAATGGCCAGTGCCTGTTGGTAAGTTTCAATAGGATTTGAATTCACAAATTGAATGTTCTCTATACGATTTGCCCCGCTTTTTAAGCTATCGTCCAGGATCGTCCCCACCTTTTCAATTTCTTGAATGGTTACCCGATAGACTTGGCGGACTTCATAACCTGTGAACACTTGTTTTCCGTCCTCATAATTGTATTGAGGGACTACTTGATAGGTTGAGGTTTGGATATCTTCTTTTGCAACTCCGTTATTGAGAAGCGATTGAATGACTTTATCTGATTGTTGTTTATTCTCATTCTGGGCCATTTCAAGGTCTTCATCCTTTGTGACAACACCTATAGAAACGACGGCTTGATTCGGATCGACATATAGAGTGTGTTCACCTGTTACGGTTATGGTCCCGGAGGTTGTGTTGGTTCTGTAGTAGGGGTATGAATACATATTAAACCTACACGCACGTAAAGGATTCGATTTTGTCTAAATCGATGCCGAAGTATACCCATGTGAATCCAATCCATCTCCAGCCGGCAATGGAACGGCGTCCGACAAAGACCGGATAAAACCAGAAGGCATCTCTTCTAAGCCAAATATAAGTGTAACGGAATAAGCACCTTCTGATGGCTCCCGCGTCGACAGCGAAGGTACTCGGTCCACCTTGAGAGCCTTGCAGTGACGTCTTTTGTGGTTGGAAATTCGGTGGTGGGCCAGGTGGTGGTTGATTTTGTCCGCCTTGCCCTCCGGATGGCGGTGGTGAGCTTGGTGCCCCTTGTCCTCCGCCAGGAAAACCGGGAATGCCAGGGAAGTTACCGCCGCCTGAACCTTGGCCGCCTCCAGGGAAACCTGGAAATCCACCGCCTGAACCTTGGCCAGCACCAGGGAATCCGCCACTTCCAGATCCTCCACCCGGAAAGCCGGGGAATAATTGTCTGTGATCGTACATAGAAGAACCTCCTCATAAAGAATTCTCTTTATCTTATGAGGAGGTCCAATGGGCGTGCGTGTCTATCCAGTTAGAAAGGGGTGCCCGATCAAGAATCAATCGCTTTTTTCATAACGTTTTTTAACGTTTCTGCTGAGTGTGTGAATTGAGCCAATTCTTTCTCATTCAAGGGAAGCTCGACGATTTTTCGGATTCCTTCACGATTTATAATAGCAGGGACACCGATGTAGATATCTTGTTGTTTGTACTCTCCTTCAAGAAGGGCGGAAACGGTTAAGATGCTATTCTCATTATTAAAGATGGCTTTGGTAATCCGGGCAAGACCCATGGCGATGCCATAATAGGTTGCGCCTTTTCTTTCAATGATTTGATAGGCTGCGTCTCTCACATTGACAAAAATGTCATCGAGTTTAGTCTGAATATCCTCCTGAGTCATGTCGATAAGTTCACTTAGATGACTGGCCCCGACCGTTGTGTGACTCCAAACGGGAAACTCGGTGTCACCATGTTCCCCCATGATATAGGCGTGAATATTTCGTGTATCGATATCGAAATGCTCACCGACTAAGTAACGAAGTCGGGCTGTATCAAGAATTGTTCCAGATCCGATCACTCTTTCTTTTGGAAGACCAGAATACTGCCAAGTCGCATACGTCAAGATGTCAACCGGGTTTGTTGCCACAAGGAATATCCCATTGAACCCGCTGGCCATGACAGAGTCTACGATTGTTTTAAAGATTTTCACATTCTTCTCAACTAGGTCCAGACGGGTTTCTCCTGGCTGCTGATTCGCTCCAGCTGTAATCACGACAAGATCAGCATCCTGACAGTCGCTATAATCCCCGGCGGATATCTTCATTGGAGAAGCGAAGGCAAGGCCATGATTCAAATCCCGTGCATCTCCATCAGCTTTTTCCTTATTCAAGTCGATCATCACAAGCTCATGAGCGATCCCTTGATTGAGAAGGGCAAAAGCATAACTTGAACCAACAAATCCTGTACCGATTAACGCTACTTTGTTTGTGCATTTGATTGTCATACGTCATCACCTATTCATGAATTATTGTTAATCTTGTTCCCATGAATCAACTTTAAGGATGAAATATTGTGAAATGATTCACAACCAAATAATAACACGATTTCTATTGATATTCTACTCATTCATACAGCATAACACACGTAAATGTGAAGGAATTCACATAAGTGTCATATCTACCTTTTTGGGGACGGACCTTGATTTCTAGGACCAGGTCCTAGAAATCAAGGTCCGTCCCCAAAAAAAGGGTTTTTTCTTATGGTTGATGAATGTATAGAGGATAGGAGTGTTATGGGAGGTGATTGGTATGAATGTGAGGAATGGTGAGTTGGTTGTTCGTCCTTTGGAGGAGGGGGATAAATATGCGCTAGTCAGGTGGTTGTCGGATCCGGGGGTATTGGAATTTTATGAAGGAAGGGATCGTCCTTTCAGCCTTGAGATGGTGGAGGAGAAATTCTTTGGAGATAGGGGTGTGATGAGTTGTCTCGTTCTATATGAGGGGAATGAGATCGGTTATCTGCAGTACTATCCCCTTGACGAAGAATCGATGATTCGATACGGCTACACCAATTTAGATGAAGTGATTTATGGTACGGATCAATTCATCGGAGAGAAGGCGTATTGGAACAGGGGAGTTGGGACGGAATTAATTAGAGAAGTGGTTGAGTATTTGCTTAAGAAGGAGGGGGTCCACCGGCTTGTGATGGATCCGATGACTTGGAACACAAGGGCAATACGCTGCTATGAGAAATGCGGATATAGCAAGGCAAGAATACTCGAGGAAAATGAGCTGCATGAAGGGGAATACCACGATTCCTGGTTGATGGAGTTCATTCCTGAATAAAGGAGGGACGAAAGAGATGACTCGAATAGAAGTGGCCATTTCATTAAGAGAAGCAGGAAACTATGAAGGTTCCATAGACATGTGGAAGCGGTTCCTTATTACGAGAAAGCCATTCACCTTGGTTTAGATGATCACGGTTTACAAGGAGCATATATAGGATTAGGAAGTACATATCGGTCGTTGGGTAAGTATGAAGAAAGCCTAAGAGTTTTTAGAGTAGGCATCGAACGGTTTCCTGACAATAAAGCGATGACGGTCTTTTATTCCATGACTCTATATAACTTGAATGAACATAGTAAAGCGATGGAGCTTTTATTGACCTGTATTGGAGACGTATCAGAAGACGCCACGCTTGAGCCGTATAAAAAGGCGATCGCATTCTATTCCAAGCAATTGGATACGGTGTGGCAGTAAGACGGGCTGTAGTAGATGACAGCTTTTTTTTGGTGAAAAAAAGAAGGAGTGATGAAAGGTGAGCACTACAAAACTGTACCTAGTGAGACATGCTCATTCTGTATATACTCCCGATGAGTTGAAAAGGCCCTTATCGGAAAGAGGAACACGGGATGCCCGGCACGTTACAGAATTATTAATGAAAGAAAGCATCGATATCATCTGTTCAAGTCCTTACAAAAGGGCGATTGAAACCGTTGAAGGAATCGCCCATCACACCGATCAAGAAATCAAGTTAGTCGAAGAAATGAAAGAGAGGACGTTGTCAAGTAAGCCATTGGAAAACTTCGATGAAGCCATCTCAATAGTATGGGGGGATCCAGCCTATTCATTTGAGGGTGGAGAGTCGAATCATACCGCCCAAAAAAGAGGCGTACAGGGGATATTTAAATTAGTGGAAGAATATAATGGGAAAAACGTAGTAATTGGAACCCATGGAAACATCATGGTGCTCATCATGAACCATTTTGATGAAAAATATGATGTTGCCTTCTGGAAAGAACTTGAAATGCCGGATATATACTGCTTAACATTTAATGGTTTGGAGTTGCAGGATGTATCGAGAGTCTGGTCACAGCCTGCTGAAATAGGATGAAAAAGACCGTTCAATATGAACGGTCTTTCAAGTATCTATCTATCGTTAATGAGGCAAGAATGCCAATTGATAGAAGAACAAGACGGCAAACACATATACGAGTGGATGTACTTGCTTCCATTGTCCTTTTACTACTTTAAGTAATGGATATGAAATGAATCCGAGTGCAATTCCTGTCGCGATGCTTGATGTTAATGGCATGCTCAGGATGATTAAAAACGCAGGGAAGGCTTCATCTAATTGATCCCATTTAATCTGTGAGATGCTTCCCATCATTAAGCTTCCAACGATGATCAGGGCAGGAGCTGTTATGGCTGAAATCCCTGACACTGCACTGACAAGTGGACCGAAGAAGGCTGAAGCGATAAACAAAATCGAAACAGTTAAGGTTGTCAGTCCGGTTCTCCCCCCTGCAGATACTCCTGCTGAAGATTCAATGTATGCGGAAGTAGGGCTTGTACCGAACATCGCTCCGATAGTCGTCGCGATTGAATCAGCCAGAAGTGCCTGACGGGCTCTTGGTAATGTATTTCCCTTCATGAGCCCTGCTTGCTGGGCGACTCCAATCATCGTACCTGTCGTATCAAAGATGGTGACAAGCAGAAAGGAGAAGACAACGGCATACAGTCCATATTGGAAGACGTCAGCAAACGCCGTAAGCGGATTTGCGACAATCAGTCCTTCCGGAAGATGTGGAAGGGCGACAAGGCCATCTTGAAATGAGAGTTGTCCAGTGAAATATGCAATCAATCCAGTGACGATCATTCCGATAAAGAGTGCACCATGAACATTCAAGACCATGAGGATCAAGGTGACAGCCAAACCGGTCAATGCCAACAGGGCTGAAGTTGAATGAAGATCTCCAAGCTGTACCAAGTTCGTTGGGTGAGATTGGATAAGACCTGTCAGTCGCAATCCAATAAAGGCAATAAACAACCCGATACCTGCTGTTATTCCGTGCTTTAGATTTTGAGGAATAGCTTCGATCAATTTTTTTCGTAAAGGTGTCAAGGAAAGCAAGATAAAGACAATACCTGCTACAAATACGGCAGAGAATGCAACGAGGTACGAAATATCATCATGTGCACCAACGACTGAGTAGGTGAAATATGCATTTAAGCCCATACCGGGTGCGATGGCGATCGGGTAGTTAGCGAACAGGGCCATCCATAGCGTTCCTGCAACGGCTGCAATGATGGTGGCCAAGAATACTTGATCAAACGGGACACCTGCATCCGACAAAATGATTGGATTCACAATAACTATGTAAACCATTGTTAAAAATGTTGTGATCCCGGCGAGTATTTCCGTTTTAGGATCTGTTGCGTGTTCCTTCAATTTAAACATCGTAAAACCTCCAATAAAAACGAACATTAAAAACGAGCATCTTCTATAATATTCGGTAATAGGTCATAATTCAATAGAAAAGACCGAAATTTTTTTAAGGAATTATCTTGAAACCCCTTCCAAACCCCTTCCATTTTCGATAAGATGTTATCAATTATAGAGGAAACAGTTTCTATAATGCCCATTCACTAAACGTTTTACCACCCACATGCTGATATTTCATAGAGAAAGGAGCGGTGTACTAACGTGTATACTCAACTGAAACAAAAAACAATTTCCGAACAGATTGAATATATCACACGGTCCTTGGTCGCTCTGAAAAGCTATAACGGAACAATAGGAGAAGGGGAGAAAGCACGGTTTATTTATGAGATGATTTCTACTTTTCCTTATTTTAAGGAACACCCTGAGCAAGTTTGGATGCAAGAGGTCCCCAATGATCCGATTGGAAGGAAAAACGTGTTTGCCCTTGTAAAAGGACTGTCATCGAAAACCGTCCTTTTTCATGCCCACTATGATACGGTGGGCACGGATGATTATGGCGCACTCCAAGATATGGCCCATGATCCTGACTTCCTTCAGAAATTCTTTATGGATTATGAGGGTGAGGAAAAGGTAAGAGAAGATGCCCTATCGGGAAAGTGGTTATTTGGCAGAGGGGCGCTCGATATGCAGAGCGGGATTGCCGTACACCTCGCGAACCTTTTATACCATTCGAGTGAAAAGGCGCCTGATGGACATTTACTCTTCCTATTTAATGGAGACGAAGAAAGTGAGCATGCAGGCATGATTGCTGCTTTAAGTGATCTATATCGTTTGAAAAAAGAAGGATTGGATTATTTAGCAGCGATTAACACGGATTTCATTTCTCCCATTTATGATGGGGACTGTAAACGATATATTTATACAGGAGCCGCCGGTAAGCTTCTGCCAAGCTTCTATATATATGGAAGGGAGGCGCATGTGGGAGATGTTCTGACCTCGATTGATCCGACGGTGATCGCTTCCAGGATTAATCTCGAAGTCAATCAGAATTTAGATTATCTGGAGGATATTCCAGGAGAATTCACCCTTCCCCCCTCCTGTTTGTATTTTAAAGACGATAAGCACACGTATAATGTTCAAACACCCCTCAGTGCGTCTCTCTACTTCAACTATTTCGTATATAAAAAAACGGCGAGAGAAGTGCTTTATGATATGAAGAAGGTAGCCCTGAAAGTAGTAAGTGAGGGAGAAGAGCGGAGCAAGCAGCAATTTGAAATATACAGGAGCTATCACGGCTTCCCGGAAAGAGAATTTTCATGGGAAGTTGAAGTACTAAGTTTAAGGGAATATATCTTCTGGTTAAAGGAACGGGGGATCGATCCGGATCCAGTCATGAAGAAAATTTTTCATGATATGGAAGGAGAGGACAGACGAACGATTGCTTATGCCATGGTGGAAGCCCTTCAGCATCTTGATCCTGATCGGACACCAAGAGTCATCCTATTCTTTGCACCACCGTTTCTGCCTCACAACTATGTGAATGAGGAAAATGAATATGGAAAAAGGGTCAAAGAGGTTTTAGGTGAATGTTTACATGATATTTCAATTGAAACGGGCGAAGAATTCGTCATCAAACGCTTTTTTCCTTATCTCGCAGATGGAAGCTTTCTTTCTCTGCATGAAGAAGATGAGGATATAGAAGTGTTCAAAAAGAACCTGCCCCTCATTGATCAGCTGTATCCCGTGCCCATCGATATGATTAGAAAGCTGAACATCCCTTCTATTAATATTGGTGTATACGGAAAAGACGGTCATCAATGGACAGAGAGAGTGTATAAACCCTACACATTTCAAGTATTGCCCGAGATTATCCAGCGGGTCACCAAAGAGTTGTTAAAGATTTGAATGGGACCCTGTTATAGGGTTCTTTTTTTATAAAGTTTGAAGATAAGGGTGGCTATCAAAACAAGTGAATTTATCCACCAAGTTACGGTAATGTGAAATTGTCACAAAAAGGTCAATCTTAAAAAGGTGCACAAACGGGACAAGTTTACTATAATAAAGATATTGATTTGTGAAATGTTTCACTAACTTTTAACTTTTGGAGTTGAGAGATCTTATGAAAGACCTTAATCGATTGGCTAAACAGCAGAAGTCATCCATGATGGCTTTATACCTGACATCCCTATTAATGGGTGGAGTTATAGTTGGACAAGCATATTTGCTGGTTAGCATTGTAAATAAACTATTTATTAACGGAGCCGAGTTCCAGGAAATACTCCCAATGCTTTGGGCTTTACTTCTGATTCTAATTGGTAGAGCTGTGCTCTCATATGTGAACGGAAGAACAGGAATTAGGATGGCTTCCGAGGTCAAGAAGAGATTGAGAGAAAGGCTCTTAATGAAATGGTCCAATAACCCACTTCAAACCTCCCTTCAAGGTCAGTCAGGACAAAAAGTAAGTACAATGATGGATGCGGTTGATGGGATAGACGGTTATTACAGCCAGTATATACCTCAAAAAATCCAGACGACAATCATGCCGTTGATGCTGTTAATCACAATTTTCACAGAGCATGTATATACGGGTTTAATCATGGTCATAACGGCACCGTTCATTCCAATATTCATGGCGATTATCGGAGTCATGACCAAAAAAAAATCAGAGAAGCAGATGGATAAGCTGACGGCGTTTTCAGGGCGTTTTCTTGATACATTACAAGGTTTGACGACATTGAAGCTTCTTGGAAAAGGGAGTCGACAGAAAGAAGGAATCCGCGCCAGTAGTCTTGACTTCCGAGAAGCTACAATGGACGTGCTGAAGACAGCCTTCCTGTCTTCCTTGATGCTTGAGTTTATCTCCATGTTAAGCATCGGCCTGATTGCTCTGGAAGTGGGTCTGCAATTAGTCGTTTTTAATAGTATTTCGTTCTTCACCGCTTTTTTTGTACTCGTGTTGGCGCCGGAATTTTATCTCTCATTAAAAGAACTTGGGAGTGCCTTTCATACTGGACGTGGAAGTATGGGCGCAGCAAAAAAAGTGATGGAGGAGCTTGAAGAGAAGGAGTGGCCGGTAAAATGGGGAGAGAAGAAGCTTGACTCGATCGAGATTTCTCCACTGATTGAATTGCAGAATGTCGGCTTTTCCTACAGTGAAAAAGGATTCGCCCTTCAAGGGGTGAAAGCTACGTTCCCTCCCCTCAGCAAGGTAGCGATTGTCGGTCAAAGTGGAGCGGGAAAAACAACTCTCCTTCATCTAGTAGCGGGTCTTCTTGATCCTACAGAGGGTGATATTGTCATTGATGGCCACTCAAGAAATGAATACGAAGAAAATGAATGGTTTAATCAATTGAGTTACATTTCTCAGAATCCGTATTTATTTACGGGAACCATTGCAGAGAATATCGCGGTTGGGGGAAGGGTTGGTGTCACTAGGGAAGAAATCGAATACGCAGCTGAAAAAGCGGGTATTTACCGAATGATCACGGGTCTTCATAAAGGATTTGACACACCGATTGGAGAAGCGGGAAGAGGGCTATCTGGTGGTGAAAAACAGAGAGTTGCCATCGCCCGGGCTTTTTTAAAGAATCCGTCTGTCATTCTATTCGATGAACCGACCACTGGCTTGGATCTTCAGACAGAGAGGATTCTACAGTCTTCAATTAATGAGTTATCAAAGAATTCAACGGTGATTACGGTTGCACATCGTCTTCATACAATTCGAAATGCCGATCAAATCCTGTTTTTAGACAACGGAAAGCTAGTTGGAATAGGAAATCATGAGGAATTAATGAAAACCATTCCCCATTATCGTGATATGGTGACTTTGCAACAAGGGGTGAATCTTGGATGAAGGAATTAGGCATAGTGGTAAAGCTGATGATGAAAGAAAAGAAGGATATTGTGTTCGCGATTCTTTTGGGTTTTCTGGCAGGGTTAACATCTGTCGGATTGTTTGCTTCCAGTGGTTACCTGATTTCGAAGGCTGCATTAGAAGTCCCTCTTTATGCGCTGACGGTCATGATAGCCCTCTTGAAACTATTTGGTTTCACGAAGGCCATAAGTCGGTACGCGGAGCGTTATTTTTCTCATCGGGCAACATTTACGATATTAGCAAACTTGAGGGTATCCATTTATGAGAAAATCGAGCCGTTAGCCCCGAGGATCTTTCACAAATACAGAAGTGGGGATCTGCTTTCAAGAATTGTAGGGGATGTCGAGAGCTTACAAAATTTCTTCCTCCGCGTCTTTTATCCGCCAGTTATTTTAGTTATGGTGTTCTTTAGCACAATTTTGTTCACGGCATATTATTCTCTATCTGTGGCACTCCTACTCCTCATGGGACTGTTATTCACAGGGTTTATTGTCCCGGTATTCTTCGCTCGTAAACAGAGGAAGATGGAATCGGCTTTAAGGGAAAGTCGAGGAGAATTATCTACTGAGGTGACAGAATTCCTTTATGGTTTCAGGGATTTGAAAATTCACCAAAGACTGGGTGATAAAGAAACTAGACTCAATCATGCTTCTTCTGAATATGTGGAGGAGCAGAAACGGGATAATATGTATTCCCTCTTTAGTCATTCAACGAACACCCTGGTGTCACTTCTTGTATCGTGGCTCGTGTTGGCGGCAGGGGCTTATTCAGTCGGAGAAGGCCAATTGGACGGAATCTTTCTTGCCATGCTTGTAATGATTTCTTTGACCGTGTTTGAAAACGCCACACCAATGGCGATACTGCCCACACACTATGAAGATTCGCGCCGGGCCGCGAGCAGGCTATACTCCGTAGGTCAAGGGCATAGCACCGAGAGGGACGGACCTTCACGGGACGTATATCTTGATGGGGGCGCACCATCTATCACTATGAGGGATGTAAGCTTTTCATTTGAAGGTGAAGAGAGAAAAACATTGGATGGCGTCAGTCTTGAGCTTCCTAGGGGTTCCAAGACGGCAATTGTGGGGGCATCAGGATCAGGTAAATCGACATTGCTTCAATTATTGCTAAACTTTTATTCAACCGATGATGGTACGATTACTGTGAATGGTTCTCCCATCAAAGAAGTGAGTCAGGAGTCATTGTGGAAGCTTGCGAATGTGGTCCTGCAGGAGAATCACTTCTTCTATGGGACAATCAGGGATAACCTCATGCTCGTTGGTGATGAGCTGAGTGACGAGGATATGGAGTTTGCGTTAGAAATAGTGAAGCTGAATCACTTCTCCTTAGAGGATAATGTACTTGAAAAAGGAGAAAATCTTTCCGGAGGAGAAAAGCAAAGATTAGCGATTTCGAGAGCTCTGTTGAAAGCTTCCCCCTTATGGATGATGGACGAACCTACTTCATCCGTTGACGCTCTGACAGAAAAAGCGATATTTGATCACCTACATGACGTGGCCAAGGATGATACGATCGTCCTGATCAGTCATCGACTAACAGGGTTAGAGATGATGGATAGAATCGTCGTCATGGATCAAGGCAAGATTGTTGAGCTTGGAACGTACGAAGAACTTATGAGTAAGCAGGGATATTTCCACGAAATGAAACAAATCGAAAAGAGTGTACTCTTCTAAACGAAAAGCCGCATCCAGGGGGATGCGGCTTTTCGTTATAAGATGATTTATTCTGCCCAATCGATTAGATTACGGATGTCCAAGCGACCCGATTTCCGGGCTTCCTGGAGTGGTTTTCCAATCGTAATCAGCATGATCGGGATATAGCGCTCAGACACATTGAATTCAGATACAAGAGCTGTCGGATTGAATCCTCCGATCGGGCAAGTGTCCCAGCCCTTCGCTTTCGCTGCAAGCATGAACTGCATGGCTGCAAGAGAAGCGTTACTGAATGCTGCGTCTCGTGGATATTCCTCACGTCCGTATGCACCATCAATTTGAGTTTTTAATACATTTTTGATTTCTGCTGTCATTTCTTCATTTTCAACAGCGGGGTCGAATACAGGGTCTATATTTTTATTTGCCTCAAGATCTCCGAGTATGGCAACGACTGCCGATGCGTCATGCACCTGTTGTTGATTATAAGCAATCGGAAGTAGGCGATTTTGAACTTCTTTATTGTCGAACACTAAGAACTGCCAGTGCTGAAGGTTCCAGGCAGAAGGTGCTTTTCCTGCTGTCTCGAGTAAACTAACTAATTCCTCACGGGGGATCTCCACTTGAGGGTTGTATACTTTTGTTGAACGACGTTCCTCTACGATTTGAAAGAAATTATCCATGATTTTGCCTCCTTGATGTTTAACAAAGTGTTATATTATGGTATATTTTTATACGTTACTTACTTTTTGTAAGTTTAAATGCAATATGAACAATATAACCGACGTTTTATTTTGCGTCAAGAGATAATGATTTAGGATGTGTTAAATGAAATGGAAACAAAACTTTGCCCGAAATATGCTTCTGCCTTTGAATTATTAGGCAAACGATGGATTGGGATGATGATAAAGGTATTATTTGAAGGAAAGTGTCGTTTTAAAGATTTACATGAAGAAATCCCGAATATCAGTCAGAAGGTGCTGGCTGACAGATTGAGGGAACTGGAGGAAAACGGACTCGTCCTTCGGGAAGTCCTTGACGAAAAGCCTGTCAAAGTCCTCTATAGCTTAACCAATAAAGGAAAAGAACTGAAGCCTGTAATGGATGAGGTCCAAAAATGGGCAATGAAATGGGTAGAATAAAAGCCTGCTTCTTTAAAAAGCAAGCAGGCATCCGACCTAGTTGTTATCAATGGTGAACACATGCTCGAATGGATCACCTTGATCCCTGGGAGTGTAGAAATTAATGGGCTTTAATGCGGCATAGCTCCCTCCGATGATGATAGCGCAAAGAATGGGCAAACATAAAATACCGACCATTGTTACAGCCTCCTTATAGTATAGTAGGGGGCGAAGGAACACTACCACCCTTACATTATTCACTGTAAAGTGTGAAACGCGTTTCAGAGCAAGGATTTATTTGTAAAGCGCGGATAAAGATCCAAATGATAGTTATAGTAATCAGCCACCACTCGCTAATTCAAAAGCAACTGAGCTTGCGAAAAAGATCTTTACAAAAACATATTAGGGGAATTGGTATGACAAATATTCGAAGCATTGCGAGGCTTGCAGGGGTTTCCGTTTCAACCGTTTCAAGGGTGTTGAATGATCACCCCTATGTGAAAGAAGAGAAACGCCAAAAGGTCCTCGATGCTGTTGAGCAATTAAATTATATAAAAAACGCGAATGCCGTCCACTTATCAAAAGGAAAGACGTATAGTATCGGAGTGGTTTTGCCGTATTTGAATCTTCCTTACTTTGGAGAAATACTTCAAGGAATTGCAGGGGAAGCGTTGAAACATGGATATCACGTTCAACTTTTTCAAACGAATTATGATACTGTAGCGGAGCTTGATGCTTTCCATCGCCTGCAAATGAAAGAAGTGGATGGGTTGATCTTGACTTCCAGGTCCAATTCAATTGAAGTTCTTGCACCATTCATTGGCTCGAATGTGGTGTTTTGTGAAAATGTGTCCACCCACTCCTGTAAGAAGGTGTTCATCAATCATTATCATGGGATAAGGAGAGGAGTAGAGTATCTTTATTCAAAAGGTCATTCCTGCATTGGGCTTTGCCTCCACCGTACGTTTGGCACCAATAGTGAGGAGAGGATTCGTGGATTTCGTGACAGCTTAGAAGCTGCCTCTCACCAGGTTCGTGATGAATGGATCTTCAATGACTGCTATGATCTGGAGGATGGACGTAATGTGGTCAAGGTTTGGGAACAACTGAAAGAAAGACCCTCATGCATTATCGTAACGAGTGACCAGGTGTCATCAGGCATTATTGCTGAGGCAGCGAAAAGGGGAATAAAAATACCCGAAGACTTGGCCATTCTAAGCTATGATAACCACCCCATTGCAGATGCACTGGATATTACGTCATTTGAAGTACCGATAAGGAAAATGGGCGAAGAATCCTTTAAATCATTTCTGGAAAATGCACATCCGACTCCGGTCATACTGGAAACCAAGCTGTTTGAACGGGGAAGTGTTTGAGTTCATCTACTCAAAAGGGAGGCGAAAAAATGTGTTAGGAAACAAAGAAGAAAAAATGTTAATCATATTACTAGGCGTAGTGGCACTGATCGTATTGATTGCCATCATAGGGAAGTTCATTTTGTAAGATTTTATACACTTGTCTTCATAACCCACTATTTTCTACCATATGTTGTAGTAATGAAGTGGTAGGTGAGCTCAAGATGTGGTCAGAATTTAAACAGTTCATTTCGAGGGGGAATGTGTTCGACTTAGCGATTGCTGTCATCATTGGATCCGCATTTAGCAAGATTGTAGAATCGATAGTACAGGACTTGATGATGCCCACAATCGGAATCTTATTTGGTGGCATTAATTTCGAAGGACTAGAGCTTCGGATAGGGGCAGAGGTGATTGAAGTGGGAAAGTTCCTGGGAGCGTTGGTTGACTTTCTACTTGTAGCCATGAGTATTTTTCTTATGATCAAAGTGGTGAACCACCTAAAGGGCGGAGAACAGCGGTACAAAGTGAGACAGACGACCAACCTGGAAGTTTTACAGGAAATTAGAGATATTTTAATAGATGATAATCGGAACAGGTTGAAACAAACCATATCCAAACCGGGGGATCAGCTTACAAAGAGCGGTATGAAAATTCAAATGAGAGCCGACAGAAAGCCTAAGTAAACAACGATCATTGACCTAAATCCTACTTTTATAGTAGGATTACTTTGTGTTGTGAAACTTTTGAAAAAATTCAACGAACAAATGGGGGCAGGATCGTGAAAAAAATCCATATCATACATGAAAACAGTGAATGGACGAATCATTTAACGGCTCGTTTGGACGAGCTCCAATTGCCTTATGAGGAATGGTTCCTTGATCAGGGAATTGTCGATTTATCTTCAGAACCTCCAGAAGGTATTTTTTATAATCGCATCAGTGCATCTTCCCATACGCGGAACCATCGCTTTGCACCAGAATTAACAGAGAGCGTTCTTTCCTGGTTGGAGCGGCATGAAAGAACCGTTGTGAATGGAAGCCGTGCCCTTCGTTTAGAAGTAAGCAAAGTGAACCAGTATATGGCGCTAAACGCCTCTAATATTAAGACACCTCAGACAATTGCAGCTGTTGGAAAAGAGCAGATAGTCGATGCGGCTCGGAAGCTAAACAAACCATCCTTTATTACGAAGCATAATCGAGCAGGGAAAGGGCTGGGAGTACAGTTATTTCATTCTGTGGAAGCATTAAATTCCTATGTGTACAGTGATGATTTCGAAGAGCCGTTAGACGGAATTACACTTATCCAGGAATATATTGAAGCACCGGATTCTTCCATTACGAGATGCGAGTTCATTGGCGGGAAATTCATGTACGCTGTGAACGTTGATACATCTAAAGGTTTCGAGTTATGTCCGGCAGATGTTTGCCAAGTGGATGATCTGTTCTGCCCTGTGGGAGAGCAGGAGGATAAACCGAAATTTCAAATTAGAGATAATTTTTCAGACAATATCATTACATCCTATGAATCATTTTTACAAGCGAACCAAATCGATGTTGCAGGTATCGAATTTATTCAAGATAAAGAAGGAACGCTCTACACGTATGATGTGAATACGAATACCAATTATAACAAAGATGCCGAAGAACAGTACGGCCGGTATGGCATGCTTGAATTAGCAAACTATCTGGGAAAACGTTTGAAAACGATGTGATTTAGTTAACTCTCTTGTGTTAATACAGGAGAGTTAACTTATTTTATATGGGCAAAAATACATATAACTGTAACGATTTGTGATGTAGTATGGTAAAATTTCAATAACGTTGTCAATTCTGTGAAAGGTTAAAGGGTTAAGTATGATTATCTTTAATCAGGATGTTATTAATAATTTCTTTTATATCATTTTAAGTATATTTTTAATTTTTTTTCTTGTCGAAAAAAAGCTTATACAAGGCTGGTATACGAGGGGCGCGACCCTTGTATCTTTTAGTATAGCCATTATCCTGTGCATGCTTTCTCCCATCTACAATAATCCATATTGTGTTCATGATTTGCGGATGATTCCATTTGTTCTTGGCATCATGTATGGAGGACCATATACAGGCTTTGCCTTATTAGTGGTTTTATTGGCATCAAGGACCATGATCTATGGTTGGAGTATAGTGGCATTGGTCATCTATGTCGTTATTTATCTTATTACAGTTATGGGAATGAAGGGGTTCGATTTCCCAACTCTTACAAGCAGGAAGAAAGTCATATTCTCAGTTGTACTTTTTACGATTCATTCGATAGTGGCTGCCTTTATTGCTAATGCCATGACCGTATTTGTAATTGATAAAAGTTATTTAATCAATTTCATCGCCCTTCCTTCAGTTGGGATGCTGATTCTGACATACATAAGTGAAACGCTATTTAAGCAGATACAAATTAAGCAAGCACTCGTGAAAATAGAAAAAATGGAAGTACTCTCTCAGCTGGCTGCCAGCATCTCACACGAGGTGAAGAATCCTTTGACCGTGATCAAAGGTTTCCTGAGACTGCTCAATCAAGATAACCTTCCAGCGGGAAAAAAAGAGCAATACCTGACGATTGCATCCTCTGAATTGAAAAGGGCTGAAGAAATCATTGACGACTACCTTACATTTGCCAAACCGGACCCGGATCAAGTGGAGAACATCTCCATCTCTGAACAGCTCCAAAAACTGGCTGATATGGTCGAGCCACTAAGCAATCAACAATCGGTACTCGTTCATAAAAATATCGTCGACGGCACCATCGTCGGAAATACGAGAAGTTTTCAACAGGCATTTCTAAACATCATCAAAAATGCAATCGAATCCATGCCTCAGGGCGGAGACCTCAAAATCGAATCAGAGGTCAAAAAAGGGAATGCGCTCATTAACATCAGCGACACAGGAGACGGGATGACCTCTGAACAACAAGCTCGACTCGGAGAACCTTATTTTTCGACGAAGGAAAAGGGGACAGGTCTGGGTCTGATGGTTTCATATCGGATCATTGAAGCGATGGGAGGAAATATAACGGTCGAGAGTAAAATTGGAAAAGGGACGAGTTTCCAAATTATTTTTCCCATAGATCAAATGAAGAACTCTTCATCTATTTAGATGGAGGGTTTTTGTTTTGAACGGACGCCTTTCCGGTATGTTCGCCTTATGCTTGTCGCCTCTGTTCAAAGCCCTTCCGCTTTTCTTGATGTCCAGCTCCAGGGCTTAGAGGCTCGAGGTCATAAGTCAAGAACACCAAAAAGGCAAAGAGCGCCTTTCCGGTGTTCTCGCCTTATGCTTGTCGCCTCTGTTCAAAGCCCTTCCGCTTTTCTTGATGTCCAGCTCCAGGGCTTAGAGGCTCGAGGTCATAAGTCAAGAACACCAAAAAGGCAAAGGACGCCTTTCCGGTGTTCTCGCCTTATGCTTGTCGCCTCTGTTCAAAGCCCTTCCGCTTTTCTATTGAACTTTCCTTAATTATCTGATAATATATATTTCTGCTCCTAACGCCTACATAATTTTTACAGATTTCGATATGTCTTTTGATGTCTTGCTCGGGTGGCTAGTGCCTCGAGGCAGGGCATAAACGTGTGCATCCATTGAGAGTCGTTACCTTGGTGGAAGCGATAAGACGTTTTTTTCTCCATTGCGGCGACTAACATTTGGAAGGAGAAATGTATGACGAAGGAATCGAACATTCATCCCGATTTTTCAATTGAGTCAGAACGGTTAGAGTTTACGAAACGGTACATCGACGTTGTGATCAGTACATCCCAAACAAGTAAGGAAAAGTATAAAGAAAATATGGAAAAGGCTTTCGGAGATATTGATTGGGGAGAGTCCAGTGCAGCTTACATAGATATCTTGACGAACTCAAGCTTTTTTGAGATGTCGAAGGAAGAATTGGAATCACTTCTTAAAGCTAAGACCAAGCCGTATTTTGCCAGGATTGATTTTCGTCATGAGGCTTCAGACAAAGTGGAGAAGCATTATATAGGAAAGACTTCCTTGTATCAACGTGAAAGTCAAGAGCAAATCATTGTGGACTGGCGCTCTCCTATCGCAAACCTTTATTACGAAGGAAGAATCGGCGATGTTTCGTATGAAGCGGAAGACGAAACGTACGAAGGTGATTTGTCATTAAAGCGACAGTACATGATTGAGGACGGATTACTTGAAGAGATCCGGGACATTGACTTAACCACCACAGATGAACTTCTTCAGGACTCATTAGCCAAAAGCTCCAGCAATCGATTGACCGAAATCATATCCACCATCCAAGAAGAACAAAACCGAATCATCAGGGCAGATCTAAACAAGCCCATCATTGTGCAAGGAGCGGCGGGAAGTGGAAAGACCACGATTGCCCTTCACAGGATTTCTTACTTTATTTACAATTACAAGCAACATTTTGATCCGAATCAATTGATGATACTCGCACCGAGTAATTTGTTCATCGATTATATCTCAGAAGCGCTGCCGGAACTTGGGGTAGAACGGGTTAGGCAAACGACATTCACTGATTATGTCATGACTTGCCTGGAGAAGAAGCTTTCATTAGTAGAAGATAATAAGCTCATTCAGTTGATTGAAACCCATAATGAAGAAGTAGAGACTGCTTCCTGGATATCCGGAATGAAAGGATCAAAAGGATTTAGACGAATTCTTGATACTTATATAGAAGAAATCGAACAACGATTTTATACGTCCAAGGACTTCTATGTGGATAAATACAAGCTTTATACCGCCAAAAAGTTCACTCACCTTTTTAAAGAAGAATATACGTATATGCCGGTATATCGCCGGATGGACAAGCTTAAGGCTCTCTTACAAAGCTATGTTCGGTCGAACAAGAAGCAGATGGTGGAGGGGGTAGAGAAGTTTTTCGATGAACGAATTGAAACAGCTCTTTTTCAACGGACACAGGCTGCGAACCGGAAAGAATATGTATCGAGGGCATTGGACAAGAAAAGTGAGCGTGTGGCAGAGATTAAGAAAGCCATCCGCACAAGTGTTAGTGGGTACATGAAGCAGTTTGAAAAAAAGAACTTGGATCAATATTTCCTCGAATTATTCTCAGACCCAGCCCGGCTTGTTTCTTACTCAAAAGGCGAGCTGAGCAGGAAGCAAGCGGAACAACTTTGTCAATATACGCTTAAATATGCTAAGAAAAAAAAGTATGAAGTAGAGGATCTGGCGATTCTTCTATACTTGCAGTCCCACCTGTTCGGCATAGATAAATTCTACAAAGCTAAAAACATTGTCATTGATGAAGCGCAGGATTATAGTTATCTGCAGCTGTATTCGTTGAAGAGGGCACTGGAAACCGATATGTTCACCCTCGTAGGGGATCTTGCTCAAGGAATCCATTCTTACCGCGGTCTTCAGTCTTGGGAACCGGTCTATCGGGACGTGTTCCCAAGGGCCACGTATACAGAACTGCAAAAAAGTTATCGGACCACAATTGAAATCATGGAGGAAGCGAATAAACTTCTGAATCTACTACCCTATGATTTCCCAAAAGTGAACCCTGTGGTGAGGCATGGGGAGTCTCCAACCTTTGATGAGTATGTGGAGATTGAAGTACTAGCTTCCATAATCGATGAAAAGGTGGTTAATGGTAGGGAAGAAGGATTTCAGACCTTCGCTGTCATCGGCAAGAGCATGAAAGATTGTTTGAAGATAAGCGAAATCCTGCACGAGCGGCAGCCTGGGAAAGTGAAGCTATTACAAGAGCAGGAATCGATTCCGAAAGATCAGATTGTTGTCGTTCCATCTTATCTTTCAAAGGGCTTGGAATTTGATGTCGTAATCATCGCAGCAGTGGATGAAGCTTTCCATCCGGAAAACGAACTAGACATCAAGCTACAGTACGTTGCCATGACCCGCCCCCTTCACAAGCTTGCGTTTATAGGGCAGAGAAAAGAGCAATTCATCGGTCGATCGTTTAACATCTAGTAAAGAGAGAGGTCCGTCCCCCCTAGTTCAAGGGACGGACCTCTTTGTTTTATTATGAGAATCTCATTAGATCTATAGGTGGTTTGGAGCAGGCAGGGGGGCTATGCCACCTTGACAATCAGCATAAAAATACTGAAATAAGATGCATGGGTATTCGCAATGTATCCAATCATATCATTAGCATAATACTAACTAAGTTTGTAAAATAATCATCAGGAGGGATGCTATATGTTAAAAAACTTAAAGAGTACGAAGACATTACATAATGGAATTGAGATTCCTTATGTCGGTTTAGGAGTTTACCAAATGAAAGATCCGTCTGAAACGGTACAGGCCGTTCGTACGGCGATTGAATCAGGGTACCGTTCCATCGATACAGCAGCGATCTACGATAATGAAGAGAGCGTGGGTCAAGGTGTGAAAGAAGGTGGAGTAGCAAGAGAAGAACTGTTCATCACATCGAAAGTGTGGAATAGTGATCAAGGCTACGATACAACATTAAAAGCATTTGAAACGAGCCTGAAGAAGCTTGACATGGATTACTTGGATCTTTATTTAATTCATTGGCCGGTAGAAGGAAAATACAATGACACATGGAAAGCGCTGGAGAAACTGCATAGCGAGGGATTAGTGAAATCAATCGGTGTCAGTAATTTCCATCAGCATCATCTAGAAGATTTGATGAAAAACAGTAATGAAAAACCTGTTTTAAATCAAATTGAGTTGCATCCAAGGTTAAATCAGGAGAAACTAAGAGAATTCTGTGCATCACAAAATATCGCTGTTGAAGCGTGGTCACCAATCGCACAAGGACGAGTATTGGATGAACCGACATTGAATCACATCGCAGAAAAACATGAGAAATCGTCTGCACAAGTTATTCTGCGCTGGCATCTTCAAAATGATGTTATCATCATTCCTAAATCTGTCCATGAAAACCGCATTAAAGAAAACGCTGATCTGTTCAGCTTCGAACTATCATTAGAAGAAATGAACCAAATCAATAAGCTGAATCTTGACGAGCGCTTTGGTCCAGATCCAGACAACTTTGATTTTTAATCTATACCATCTACGAAATAGGTCCGTCCCTCTAGCGTTTCGAGGGACGGACCTATTTTTATGTCATTTGTTTTTATAATAGTAGACAATAAATGTAAAAAAATAATTGACAGTGGAGTGAAGAGTGTTATACAATTATCTCGAAATCGAAATAAATATATTCGAGATAGTTCAGTCTCTTTTTTTTAGAATATATCTCAAATTAAAGATAGTTGATTTAAGAATATTTGGATTTGAAATGTTTGGAGATGAATTTTGAGGGGAAAGTACGAAGGAGGAAGAAAGATGCCAGCATTAGAGAAACTCAGCACGCATAACAGACATCACCTCTTTAAAAATAATAGCAAATGAAACATGCAGGTTTAAATTGATGGATTTATCTGCAAACTGATCATGTGTTTCACCCATTTACTATATACAACTATATTTAAAGGAGAGATTTTGATTATGTCTAATGTGAAATTGGCGATCATGTACTACAGTTCAACTGGAACAAACTATCAAATGGCGAAATGGGCAGAAGAGGCAGCGAAGGAAGCGGGTGCAGAAGTTAAATTACTTCGGTTTGAAGAAACGGCACCTGAAGGAGCGATTGCTTCCAATTCAGCGTGGGAAAAGCACTATAATGAAACAAAAGATATCGTGCCTGTTGCAACACTTGATGATTTGGAGTGGGCAGATGCTTATCTTTTCAACGTTCCAACCCGGTTCGGAAATGTTCCTTCTCAAGTCAAAGCATTCCTTGATACGACTGGAGGACTTTGGTTCAATGGGAAACTGGCAAACAAGGTAGTCAGCGCCACATCATCAGCAAGTAATTCCCACGGTGGTCAAGAACAAACCGTCTTGGCCCTTTATACCACAATGATGCACTGGGGTGCCATCATTGCAGCTCCAGGTTACACAGATCAATCAAGTTTCACAACAGGTGGAAACCCTTACGGAACGAGTGTAACGGTCGATCAAGAAGGGAACATGGTTGAATCCGTAGAGCCTGCAGTCAAACACCAGACAAAACGTACGATCCAAATTGCAGAAGCAGTGAAAAATGGATTGAAATAATAAATATCGAAAGAAGGAGCTCCCGAGAAAATCGGGGCTCCTTTTTCATTGTCGAATCAACTTACACTTAAGAATTGAATTTATGTCCTCCAGT
The DNA here is from genome assembly GCF_005938125.1 of Bacillus sp. BHET2. Classification (GTDB taxonomy): domain Bacteria; phylum Bacillota; class Bacilli; order Bacillales; family Bacillaceae_B; genus Rossellomorea. The sequence goes on along the minus strand of NZ_VCQN01000001.1, from coordinate 1,824,725 downwards.
CACCAAGTCCCACATCATCCATACATGCAGCCTCACACTCTATTTTCTCGTCAGTCAGCGGGTGAGGAAAGGAAATTCGAGCCGCATGCAACGCCTGTCTCTTGAATACAGGTCTTCCACCGTATAATGTGTCTCCCGCCAAGGGATGTCCGAGATGACTCATATGGACGCGGATTTGATGTGTGCGACCTGTATCAAGCTGTACTTCGACGAGGGTATAGGGATTCCTATTCTCCATCACCTGATAGTGAGTGACGGCATCCTGACCTGAAGGAGAAACTCTTCTTCTCGTATTATGATGACGGTCCCTGCCGATGGGTTCAGAAATCGTGCCTTTTTTCTGCTTCAATCGACCGTGGACGAGAGCATGGTATGTTCGCTTAATCTTTCGTTCGGCAAGAAGGCGGTCAAGGATTGCTTTACTTAACGGATGTTTGGCAAAAATGATTGCTCCAGAAGTATCATGATCCAATCGATGGATATGCAACACTCGGCAACTTTCTCCATGAGATTGATGGTGAAAGGCAACCAAGTTTGCCAGAGTATCCGTTTCTCCGGGATGATTGGGATGGGTGTCGATGCCTGCAGGTTTGTTTACTACTATAAGGTGTTCATCTTCAAACAGCACTTCGATTTCTCCATATGTTGGTGAGACATCGTATTCTACTTCCTTGAATAAATGAAGTTGTAGTAAGTCACCTGCTGAAAGAGGATCAGTCCAGGGAATCAATTCACCATTCACTCTGATATCCTTCTCCATCCTCATCGAATGAATGAGTTTCTTAGGTGCCTCCCAATACTCCCTAAGAATTGTTTCAATCGTCACATTTTTCCAATTATCTGGAATAACTAGTTCAAATTGATTGCCTTTTTTCCTTGTTTTCATCGAAAATCTCCTTTAAATGACAAAAATCTTATATTCGTATAGGTGTTTTTACCTACCATAACACCTATTCAACCCAATTCATGGGTATAATTACCACGCAGTTGGTTCTACTTCTATGTTATCCTTAATATATCTATTACAGAGAGATTACAACCATTACAAAGGTGGGTTATGACGGTGAAAGTTTTACTAGCATCAACACATGAACAGGAAGAAAAAATTCAAGAGCTGATACGGTACATGTATTGTACTATTTTCCCTGATTATTTCACAGATGATGAAATTGAACAATTCGATGATATGCAAGTGCTACATACGACGACGAGGAATTTTGAATATTTTGGAACCCTTAAAGAAGCGTTCCAAATGATTTCTTGTTTGCAAACCGTTATTTCAATTGTCGAGAGCGGATCAAGAGAAGAAGTTTATGAAGAGATGTTCTACCACAACGCTCAGATCCTCCAGGGATTCGGTATGTTTTTTCCCTTATCGTTTGATCAGTTCAGTGTAGAGGCGGATTGTAAGCACAATCTAAGCATCTATTCCAGGGCAGATAACCAGCTCCTTGTATAACCGATTCTTCTCGTGAGAAATTAGATATTTTAGAAAATTCTCATAAAAATGTTTAGAAAGATTTTTTGAGGGGAAAATACCTTGTAATAAGTTAATCCTGAAGATATTCGAATATCTTCATCTTGAAATTCCTCCTCACTTGAAAGGGGCTGACTCGTGGAAAAGTCAGCCCCTCTTTTTTGTTATTCTGATTTTACGTTTTCTTCGAAAAATGCTTTAAATTGTTCTTCAGACTGTTCTCCAACAACTCTCGCCACTTCTTTTCCACCTTCGTAGTGGACAAGTGTCGGAGTAGCTTCGATTCCGTATTGCTCCCAACCTTGTTCGAATTCAAGTAGATTGTACTGAACCATATCGACGCCCATGTCTTCTGCAAGAGGTGCCAGGGTTGGAGTGGTTCTTTTACAGTGGATACAAGTAGAACTGTAGAAGTATACGGTTGCTTCTTCTTTATTCTTTAATTTCTCTTCCAGCTCTTCGGGAAGGATGACATTCTGGTAGTTCGGATCATCCAGCAGTTCTACTGTAGCAGGGTCCAGTTTGGCTTTTTTGAATTTATTTCCTTCTGCTTTCTGATTGTTCTGGACGCTTGTGACGATGGCGATGGCTGCGAATAGTCCGACAATCGCAACCAGGAATATGATGATTTTCTTCAATCTAGTTGTCCTCCTTTAAAGCTTTTAATACCATTACACTTGAAATGAAAATGATGATGAAACCCGAAAATGCAAGGAACGGAATAGTGACAAAACCGAACATGTTAATGTATTCACCAGTACATGGTACACGTCCGCAAGCGGGTGCACTTTCAGTTAGGATCGAAACTTTTTGAATAGAGTAGTGATAAATGGAAATCAGGAGACCGATACCGGAAAAAATGGTAGAATATAAAGCCGCTTGAAAATCTTTGCGTACATAGGCCACTCCTAATAGAATCACCATCGGATACATTAAAATACGCTGATACCAGCATAATTCGCAAGGCTCATATTTCATGATTTCAGAGAAATATAAACTCCCCATCGTTGCGATAAGGGAGGAAGCCCAAGCAAGGAATAACAGAGAATCTGCTTTTTTCTTCATATAGAATTCCTTTCTACGTATATTCTATCAAATTATAGTATGGTATCATTATAAAAGTAAAATGAGAAATCTTTATAAGGAAATTGTGATATTTTTTTAACGATTAATGCAATCGTTTGCATCAAACGATTGAGTAATGAATTTAATAGATCGAAAAGAAGGGACTTCAAGGGGATGAACTAGGGATGACAAATGCCTGTTTCACATCCATTGAAGATTATCGAGTTCGCTTAGACTAGAACGTATGAAAATGAAAGAATCCTGGTTCTATGCAATATTTCCACTGAAAATCAAATTTCTTCAAATCATGCACACTCCTTTGTTAAAATAAAAGAAATGGACTGTCATGAACTTCGTTTTAACAGTGCACTATAAGGGTATATTATTCAGGTATTTGATGAAGGAGTAGATCATAGATGGCAGAAAAATTAGACTTATCACAATTTGAAAAGAAAATGGTCATACGTCCGATGGAACAAAAGGACATTCAAGATATTATCAATATGCAATCCGTCTGCTTTCCAGGGATGGATCCATGGAAGGTAGAGCATCTGGAAAGCCATTTGGACGTGTTTCCTGAAGGACAGCTTGTCGCTGAATTAGAAGGGGAAATCATTGCCTCATGCTCAAGTTTAATTATCAATTTCGATGAGTACGATGACCGCCATACATGGGATGATGTGACGGATAATGGTTACATAACGAATCATAACCCCGATGGCTATAATTTATATGGGATTGAAGTCATGGTGCATCCGGAATACCGACGCATGAAGGTTGGTCACCGTTTATATGAAGCAAGAAAGGATCTTGCCCGTCAATGGAACTTAAAGAGTATCATCATTGGAGGCCGGATACCCAATTATCATAAACACTCGGGCGAAATGTCTCCAAGGGAGTATGTGGATTCAGTTGGACGCCATAAGATTTATGATCCGGTGCTTTCATTCCAATTATTAAATGGTTTCACTCTGATGCGAATCAATCCGAACTACTTACCGGATGATAAACGCTCCCATAAATATGCTACGCTGATGGAATGGAATAACGTAGACTACCGTCCGTCCAGCAAGCGTCACTTTAAAACGAGTTATCCTGTCCGAATCTGTGTGGTTCAATATATGATGCGTAAAATCAATTCCTTCGAGGAGTTTGCGAATCAGGTCGAATACTTCACGGATGTAGCTTCAGATGCGAAATCTGATTTCGTGGTATTCCCAGAAATCTTTACCACACAGCTCATGTCATTCTTAAACATCCAATCACCGAGCCTTGCTGTAAGAAGATTGACGGATTTCACAGAGGACTACATTGAATTATTCACAGACCTAGCCGTTCGGTACAACGTAAATATCATCGGTGGATCCCACTTCGTCAAAGAGGAAGACGATGAAATCTACAACATCGCGTATCTCTTCCGTCGTGATGGGACGATTGAAAAGCAGTATAAAGTTCATATCACACCCAATGAACGAAAATGGTGGGGAATCAGTCCAGGAGATTCGGTAAGAGTATTCGACACCGATTGCGGGAAAATCGCGATTCAAATCTGCTATGATATTGAATTCCCTGAACTTGCCCGCATTGCTACTGACAAAGGTGCGAAGATTATCTTCACGCCGTTCTGTACAGAGGATCGCCAAGGTTATCTTCGTGTAAGATACTGTGCGCAGGCACGTGCTGTAGAGAATCAAATATATACAGTTATTTCTGGTACTGTGGGGAATCTTCCCCAAACGGAAAACATGGACATACAGTACGCTCAGTCAGGTATTTTTGCACCGTCTGACTTTGAGTTTGCACGTGATGGAATCGTTGGAGAAACCAACCCGAACATCGAAATGGTCATGATCGGAGACGTAGACCTGGAAGTGCTCAGGCGCCAGCGCCAATCCGGAACCGTCCGTCAACTGAAAGATCGCCGCCATGATGTGTACGGGGTGAATTATAAAAGGTAAGCAATACCTGAAGTCTCGCTGATTTATTCGGTGAGGCTTTTTTCATGATGAAAAAAGAAAATTAATTTTAAAAATTATGCTAGAATAAGATTTGTGAAAAATCTTGTCGACATGTGACGGATAGTTTTAGAAGGATTTCTACAATATATGATAGAATTTATTATTATACAGCATTAGGAGGGGATCGTTTTGAATTGGAAAACATCGTGGGAAAAATGGAGCAACTACTTACATCTTGATGAAGAAGTGAATGATCTTTTAAACACAATGAAAGACGATGAAAAAACCTTAGAAGACGCATTTTATAAAAATCTTGAATTCGGTACTGGTGGAATGAGGGGAGAACTTGGCCCAGGAACCAATCGAATGAACATCTATACAATCAGAAAAGCTTCTGAAGGATTGGCACGATACATAGAAGAACAAGGGGAAGAGGCTAAAGGTCGCGGGGTTGTAATCGCTTACGATTCCCGATATAAATCACCTGAGTTTGCGATGGAGTCTGCAAAGACATTGGCGACACATGGCATACAAACGTATGTGTTCGATGAACTAAAACCTACACCAGAACTTTCATTCGCCTTGAGACAGCTAAAGGCATTTTCTGGGATTGTTGTAACCGCAAGCCACAATCCGCCTGAATACAATGGGTATAAGGTATATGGAGAAGATGGAGCCCAACTGCCACCAGCTGCAGCCGATGCAGTTATCGATAAAGTAAATAGCGTGGAAAATGAGCTTGAAATCCACGTCAAGTCCGAAGACGAGCTGAAATCAGCAGGCTTGATAAAAATGATCGGGGAAGAAATCGATCAATCTTATCTGGAGCATTTGATTTCAATTTCTGAAAAACCTCAAATCGCTAAGGAAGTCGACCTAAAAATCGTATTTTCGCCCCTTCACGGTACAGCTCTGAAAATGGCTGAAAAAGGTCTAAAAGCCTTGGGATATGAGCAGGTTCACATCGTACGTGAACAGGCAATGCCAGATCCTGAATTCGCGACGGTCAAATCTCCCAATCCGGAAGATAAAGCGGCATTTGAATATGCCATTCGTGATGGGAAGGAAATTGATGCGGATATCCTGATCGCGACAGATCCCGATGCAGACCGTTTAGGTGTGGCTGTAAAGGGGGAAACGGGCGAATACATTCTCCTTACTGGAAACCAGACAGGTGCCATCCTGCTCGATTATATCCTTGCCCGTAAACAGGAAAAGAACTTGATCCCTGAAAATGGACGGGTATTCAAAACAATCGTGACATCTGAATTAGGACGTAAAGTTGCTGAGCACTACGGCGCTTCTGTTGAGGATGTGCTGACAGGCTTTAAATTTATCGGTGAAAAAATCAAGAAGTATGAAGAAACCGGTGAATATTCATTCCTGTTTGGTTATGAAGAAAGCTACGGCTACTTAATCGGTGATTTCGCCCGAGATAAAGATGCCATTCAAGCTGTACTGATGGCAGCAGAAGCGGCTGCTTACTATAAGAAGCAAGGCAAAACCTTATATAATGTACTGAATGATTTATTTGAACAGCATGGCTTCTATCAAGAGGGATTAAAGAGTTTAACTCTTAAAGGAAAAGAAGGCGCTGAACAAATTCAGGGGATATTGAAGGACTTCAGAAACGAGCCTTTGAAAGAAGTGGCAGGCATGCAGGTCATTTCATCGGAAGATTATAAAATAAGTAAGAAAGTCGATTTACAATCAGGTGAAGAATCAATCATTCACCTTCCATCTTCCAATGTTTTAAAATACTATCTTGAAGACGGATCATGGATTTGCTTACGCCCATCTGGAACAGAGCCGAAAATCAAGTTCTACTTCAGCGTGATTGGTGAGACACAAAGTGACAGTGATGATAAATTACATGCTCTCCAAGAAGCCATCATGGCAAAAGTGGAAACGATGGTAAGTTCGTCTGTAGGAAAGGCGTAAAGCCTTCCAGAAGTATTGCATTGCGTAATAAAAAACAAGAGATGTGCTGGTGCATCTCTTGTTTTTTTGGATTGAAAAAAGAACACATGTTTTCAGTCAAAGGTCGTAGAACGTTTCGTTCTTTTTGATAATACCGGTTTTGTGGAAAATCTATATAATAGTAGTGAAGGATCGGAGAGGGCGATGAAGATGTATCAAGAATCCCATTCAAATATCGGGCTTTTGAAAGAGATAGCCGAATTGCTGAACAATGAAACAGAGCTGTCTTCTATGCTTTCAGGTGCAGTGAAGAAGTTGATCAGAGGAACTAGCTTCACCACGGGATGGATTTTCTTTATTGAAAAGGAAGGAAGTCACGAGCTTGTCTCCTATGAGAACCTCCCAAAGTCACTATCTGATCGGAAATGTGAACTGATGAAAGAGGGTGGCTGCTGGTGTGTGAATCGCTTTCGGAATGGCAAGCTCACGAAAGCTTCCAATATCATCGAATGTCAGCGGATTGAGCAGGCCATCGAAGAAAACAGGGGAGAGACAGATGATATTACCTATCATGCAACGGTACCCCTTCAGTCTGGTCAAGAATCCTTTGGTTTATTGAATGTAGCTGCCCCTCATAAGACCCACTTTTCCGCCGATGAACTGGCTCTTCTGGAGTCGGTTGCTTTTCAAATCGGTTCTGCGATTAAACGCATCATGCTGACAAAGAAGGAACAAGAGATTGCGTTGATCGGGGAGAGAAACCGATTAGCAAGAGATTTACATGACTCCGTGAATCAGCTGTTGTTTTCTCTTACCTTAACGGCCAGAGGCGGTGCAGAAATAGCAGGGGGAGAGGAAATGAAGGAAACCTTCAAGACCATTCAATGCCTTGCACAGGAAGCGTTATCGGAAATGAGAGCGCTCATCTGGCAATTGAGACCCAACGGACTTGAACATGGGGTCGTCGAAGCAGTTAAAGGGTATTCGGAAATGCTCGGATTACATCTGGAAGCGAAAGTTGAAGGAATCATTTCCTTAAGCTCCAAGATAGAAGAAGTACTTTGGCGAGTCAGTCAGGAAGCGCTGAATAATTGTAAAAAGCATTCAGGTGAAAAGAACATTTTCTATACATTAATAAATGAATCGAAATCGATTCATTTATTAATTGAAGATAGAGGATACGGGTTTCAATATGATAAGCAACAACCTCTACCGTCATTGGGAATCCAAAGTATGAGAGAACGTGTGAAAAGCATTGGCGGAGAACTAACGATCGATAGTCAACTCGGAAAAGGAACGTCCATTTCCGTGCGAATACCCTACTAGGAGGTGTCACTTATGATAAGAGTGTTAATAGCAGATGATCATCATGTCGTCAGACGAGGACTTGTCTTCTTTTTGAAAACACAAAAGGATTTGGACATCGTCGGGGAAGCAAAGGATGGTGCAGAAGCCGTACGATTAGCGGAAGAATTAAAGCCTGATATTATCTTAATGGATTTAATGATGCCGGTTATGGATGGCATTCAGGCCACGAAGAATATCAAAATTATGCATCCTCACATACAAATACTGATGCTCACCAGCTTTTCCGATCAAAATCATGTGATTCCAGCTATCGAAGCAGGAGCAGCAGGGTACCAATTAAAAGATATTGAACCTGATGAATTAGTGAACAGTATCCGAAAGCTTTTATCCGGTGAAAACTCGCTGCATCCCAAAGCCACCAATCACCTCCTGACGAGGATTTCAAAAAAAGAACCTCCTCACAAAATTCATGAACTCACAAAGCGGGAGAAGGATGTTTTGATTGAGCTGACAAAAGGGAAAAGTAATAAGGAGATTGCTTCAAGCCTATATATAACAGAAAAAACGGTCAAAACCCATATCTCGAACATTTTTTCTAAGCTTGAGGTTGCAGACCGGACACAAGCGGCCTTATATGCCGTTAAACACCAATTGACATCAAATTAAAGGAGAAAGGGTTTTTCACACATGAGTATATTAATTATTAACGGAAGTCCGAGAATTAAAGGACGTACTGGAATTGCATCCCGTTTCATCGCACGGACCTATACTTGCGATATCATTGACTTAAGTGACGGTACGCTGCCTTTATATACAGGGGAGCAGGACCAATCAGAACTCACAGCGGTTCAATCACTCAAGAAAAAGGTAAAGGAAGCAGACGCAGTCATTTTAGCTTCCCCGGAATATCACAGCGGTATGAGTGGAACATTGAAAAATGCATTGGATTTCCTCAGCAGCGAGCAATTTGCCCATAAACCAGTGGCACTAATTGCATGTGCCGGAGGAGGAAAAGGCGGGATCAACTGCTTGAACAACCTTCGCATTGTCGGCCGTGGAGTGTATGCAAACGTCATTCCGAAGCAACTCATACTTGACCCACACTGCTTTGATTATGAGGGGGACGGACTACTGGAAGAGCCAGCTCAATTAGTCGATGACTTGATGAAGGAACTGAAGCTATATGTGAAAGCAGCTGAGCTAATCAAAAGTGAAAGTTCATCTTAACGGGGATAACCGGCATTGTGCCGGTTTTTTTTGTTTGATTGAATGTAGTGAAGTGGTAATAGTCGTTGTTGACAGGTATAAATAGAATGCATCGAACTAGCCGCCAATGTCCGTGCTAAAATAATAAAAGCTGATCCATTAGTACATACTAATTGGATCAGCCGTAGGTGGAATTCTCTTGTTATTACATCTCTGCAAAGGTTTCCTCAAGTGGTTGCTCGACACTATAGGTGAAGTTTGCATGTTCAACATATCGTAAAAGCGTATATAGGTTACGCTCTACAACCGTGTAATCATCTGAAAAATGATACGCATGTAAGAAATGTTCAATTCTTTTCGAAAGAAGGTCATCCTTCGTTCTCACCATGAGGATCAGCAGGTTATCCCACTCTGACCGGTGAGTGTAATACAAGGCCCGATCGTAATCGACTTTGTTCACTTGGTTTCCCTCCTTTTGAAGGGGTAATCATATTGTATGGAGAAAATCGTATTTATTTCTCTGTAAAAGTTGGTTATGTTGCAAATGCTTGTTTTCCTTCTATTGGGTGAATAAATGTACGATTTTGATTCATCATAAGAATGAAACGTAAACAGAGGTGAAAACAATGAAGAAATCAATCGTAGTCGTATCAACTGTAATTTTCCTTCTATTTTCAGGTCAGGCATATGCTCAACCAACCGATTATGAGAAGTTTGGACGTATTGCGACAGCCGTCATTAAAGAGGATTATCCCGGCCAAGCCGTAAAGGACTATCAGTACCAGGGGCGCCGGAAAATGACAGAGAACAAAGTGGCAGATTCATTTGAATTTACTGTCCAGGAAAACAATGCGAATAAGAAAGTCGTCGTGATCGTCGTGCACAATCTAGATAATGAAAAAACACTCAACATAACGGTACAGGAATAGTATTAGCAGAGAAGTCTCTAAATTAGAGGCTTTTTTGTGTTAGGTATGCTAGTGCTATCTAAAAGTGGACGCGTAAGTGCAGGGTATTTTCATACTAAAACTGTAAAGTGTTCACAAGTTGGCTTAATTTCACCTGAAAGTGGCCCAATAATTCGCCAAAGTGGCCCAATAAACGGAGAAAGTGGCCCAATTAGCCTCGATTATGGCCCAATCCAATATGTGAAAGTCTATTTATACAGATTGGGGTATATGAAAGAACACATCTTCACCAAGACATAGCTTTCTTAATAGTATGAATTAATCTCAGCAACTGAAGCGTCTTTTTGCTACAATAAATCTATACATATTCGTTTTATTCTGAAAGGGGATTTTTGTTCCAATGTGATGCTGTCTTTTCTCACCTAAAATCAAAATTTAATTGAGGGAGGAAGAGGTATGCATTCTAATGCATTTCGAAATTTGTGGTTTGGTCAAGCGCTGGCCAATATGGGGGACGTTTTCTATATCGTTGGATTGATTTCCCTGGTTTATACCCTTACAGGATCGGCGGTTTACATGACGTCTGTTCCTTTAGTGATCACGTTTTCACGGTTTATTAGCAGTATGGCAGCCCCACTTTTGTTGAATCGCACTCAAATGAGAAATTTAATTGCGTACTCACAAATGGGGAAAACCTTCTTTTTATGCCTGTTCCTATTGTTGATGGTACTCAATAAGGAAAATGTGTGGTTCTTTCTGGCTTGTGCTAGCATCATTTCTTTTCTGGATGGTTGGGCATTGCCTGCGAGAAACTCGTATGTACCGTTTCTTGTGAGGCGAGAAGAGTTAATGGGGGCGAATGGATTTCTATCAACTGTTGATCAGACCATTCAATTTTCAAGCTGGGCTTTAGGTGGAATCCTTTTGTCCTTTTTACATGAAACGAATCTGTTCATTGTTGTCATTGTCCTGTTTCTTGCAAGTACGTTATATATGCTGAAGCTTCCCGTCATTCCAACCACTACCTTGGATGTGCGAAAGGTATGGTGGCAGCAGCTTGGGGAGGGCTGGGCAGAAGTAAGAAAGCGTAAAGGCCTAGTTGCCGTTTTTTGGATCTATGGAATGGAGTCGATCTCTGGTACCGTATGGATCGCAGCGGTATTATATCTATATGTAGATCACCAGTTGCAGCGGGGGGAAGAATGGTGGGGATTCATTAACTCCAGCTTCTTTATCGGGTTGGTTCTTGCATCCATTGTAATCTTTAAGCTTCATGGAATATTTTCAAAGCATAGACATAGATGGCTACCGGTTTGCATGGTTCTTACCTCGGCAGTGACACTCGTGTTTGCCTGGAATAAGATTGCCCTCATGGCACTTGTTTTATCTTTTGTGTTTGGTCTCTTTGATCAGATAAAAAATGTTGTCCTTCAAACGTATCTTCAGGAAAGTGCCCCTCCTGAAGATCTCGGAAAAATCTATGCTGCTCAAGGAGCATTGACGACATTGTTGTTTGGGCTATCATCGGTGGGAGTCGGTTTGCTTTTGGAAGTGTTCAGTATTCCGATAATTTTCACCTTTTCGGCACTATTGCTACTAGGCACCCTCTTCCCTGTGATGGCTCTTCAAAAGAATTTAAGGTCGTTATAAAGACAAAGCTGTTTCCTATTCAAAAAGGAGGCAGCTTTTTTTTCTGCCCAACCAGGCTCCGCTTTTCTAATTGTCCAGCTTTACCGGGTAGGCCCTCGAGGTCATAAGTCAATCCCGCCAAAAAGGCAAAGACCGCCTTTTCAGCGGCCTCGCCTTATGCTTGTCGGGCCTTCTTGACACCTCACCTTATGCTTGTCGCCTCTGGGCAAGTCCTTCCGCTTTTCTTTTTGTCTAGCTCCGCCGGGTAGTCCCTCGAGGTCATAAGTCAAGGTCGCCAAAAAGGCAAAGACCGCCTTTTCAGCGACCTCGCCTTATGCTTGTCGGGCCTGACCAACCCGGCTCCGCTTTTCTTTTCATCAAATCCCTTTCTTCTTCATACATTTAGATAAGAGTATAAAGAGGGGGATGGCGATGAACTTAGAGGAACAAAGGCAGTTACAGAATGCAATAGGAGAAATTACGGAGATTGCAGCCGGGTTTGGTCTTGATTATTATCCGATGCGTTATGAGATTTGTCCTGCTGAAATTATTTATACATTTGGTGCTTATGGGATGCCCACCCGGTTTTCTCACTGGAGTTTTGGAAAGCAATTTCATAAGATGAAGCTTCAATATGACTTGGGATTGAGTAAGATTTACGAGCTGGTGATCAACTCGGATCCCTGTTATGCATTTTTATTGGATTCGAATTCGCTTATTCAGAATAAGTTGATCGTTGCTCATGTGTTGGCCCATTGTGATTTCTTTAAGAATAATGTGCGTTTTCAGAATACAAAGCGTGACATGGTAGAGAGTATGTCGGCTACGGCTGAGCGTGTGAGAAGTTATGAGATTGAGCATGGAAAGCGGGAGGTTGAAAATTTCCTTGATGCCGTTCTTGCCGTTGATGAACATATCGATCCATCCTTGATGCGTCCAAACCTGTCGTGGACGATGGAAGATGTGGAATGGGAAGAGGTGGACTCCCCTCTTGCGACGCCTTATGATGATCTGTGGTCGCTGGATGAAAAGCCAAAGAGTAGGGAAAAGAAGAAGGTAAAGAAGAGATTTCCACCACAACCAGAAAAGGATATCCTTCTATTTATCGAGCAATACAGCAGGGAGTTGTCTGACTGGCAGCGAGATATATTGACGATGATGAGGGAAGAAATGTTATATTTCTGGCCACAGCTTGAAACAAAGATAATGAATGAAGGCTGGGCTTCCTATTGGCATCAGCGTATCATACGTGAAATGGACTTGACCAGTGGAGAGTCCATCGAGTTTGCCAAGCTGAATGCAGGTGTTGTACAGCCTTCCCGTACCCAGATTAATCCGTATTATTTAGGACTGAAAATCTTTGAAGATATTGAAGAACGTTTCGATAATCCGACAGAGGAAATGAAAAAACGTGGCGTTAAGCAAAATTCAGGCCGTGAAAAAATGTTTGAGGTTCGTGAAATTGAATCTGATATTTCCTTCTTACGGAACTATTTAACGAAGGATCTCGTTATGAGAGAAGATATGTATTTATTCCAGAAACAGGGAAAAGACTATAAAATTGTGGATAAAGAATGGACCCATGTCCGTGATCAGCTGGTTGGAATGAGGGTCAATGGAGGCTTCCCTTACATTACCGTGAATGATGGGGATTATATGAAGAGCGGGGAGTTATATCTCAAACACTGGTTTGAAGATGTTGAACTTGATATTAAATATTTAGAAAAGGTATTACCATATTTGCATCAGCTGTGGGGAAGACCCGTTCATATCGAAACTCAGGTGGAGAACCGAGATATGCTATTTACTTATGATGGAAGAAGTGTGCAACGGAAATATCTCTAAACGTTCACAGAGTCGACTTCAGGAGAGAATCCTGATCGGCTCTTTTTTTGAAACAATCGAGTTCTAAAAGAGAGGACGGGCTTATACATAATAAGAGAGGCATTTTTATTGAGGAGGAGTTAAGATGGCAGATGTTGAAGTGTTTATCGGTGATTTAATGGACCGTACCTTTCATTATGAAGGTGGAGATTGGAACCACAATTACCCGAAGAGAATCAGCCCATTTTTCCCTAATGGACATGAGCTCTTTTTCTCCCTGTTGGATGGTATATATTATAAGAGAATCGAGGGCAGGCAGACAGATTGGGGAAGTCATACTTGTTTAATGTATCCTTATGAAATGCTGTCGGTCCTAGAAGATTATTATAAGAGAGATGTGGAAGATGAACAGGTACAACAACTATTTCAGTTTATTAAGCAGCTGGATCAGGAACAACAATATGGACTGGTGGCATGCGAAATGTCATAGCCCAAAAAGGACAAAGTGCCAATTGAGGCACTTTGTCCTTTTTACATACTTATGTTGTTTTGATTAGAAAAACGCGCGTGGAGTCTGTGAGTGAAAAATAAAAAGGATTTTTGAAAGATGGGACTCTGAATGAACGTATAAATAAATGTGAAGATGAATACGGGCCCTGCGAGGAGTAATCCGATCACTAAGATTGTACATTCGCATAGGATCCGGACTCTACTGATTGATAAGTTGGTTAAATCTGAAATGGTCAGCATAAATCCGTCCCGAGGACCTGTACCTAGATGAGCAGCTGAATATAATCCCCCGCCGACTCCCATTAAAATGATGGCTGATAAAAGAATGAGGATATCACTACCGAGATTCATTTGAGAAGGCAATAGATCGTACTTAAGAAAAAAATCCACCAGCATTCCTACAAACACTCCGTTAAGGATCGTCCCTATCCGAACATATTTCCCTTTTAACATCAAGGTGAACACGATCAGAGTGGCCCCGACGATGATGTTCCACGTTCCGATTGTTAACCCGAATTTGTCGAACATGGCAATGTTTAAAACGTCCCATGGGTGGATACCTAAGTATTGTACTTTTATTGACATACTGATTCCATAGCTGAAAATGAGTAACCCGATTACAAAGTAGCTTATTTGCCAATAGATTTTCATCGTTTCTCCTTATTTTCATTGTCATCTCTTTCTAACATCATTTTACAACGGAATGGTTTAGGATGATATGGTCTGTTTTCCAATAAGACTATTTTCATGAAAGAAATATAGGAATAAAGAAGTGAATGTTCGGAATTTTACAGGAATTTAAAGGAGAGGATTGACAGCGCTTTCGACGGTGGATAGAGTTTTAGTATGACAGTGTAAGGAGGAATGAATAGATGTTAACAGTAAAACATGCGTGGGGAACTCTTTGGAAGTGGCATCGGGAAGCGCTGGAGACACTTCAATTCTTCACTTCAGGCACACCCACATCCACATCGGTATCGGGCGGAGTTCAAACCGAACGCAAGCGGGACCCTGAAACAAACCCAAGACAGGGGATCGGTTTTATCCTTGGGCCAGTGTTATTCATTCTTATCCTATTGACCTTTTCACCAGAGGGACTATCACGAGAGGCTATCGGGGTCCTCGCTGGTACAGTCTGGATAGCGGTTTGGTGGATAACCGAAGCGATACCGATACCGGCAACTGCTCTGTTACCGATTATACTGTTTCCGCTCACTGGTGCTCTTCAGTCAGGGGACGTTACGTCGGCCTATGGGGATGGGACCATCTTTCTGTTTATGGGTGGATTCATCATCGCTATAGCCATGGAAAAGTGGAATTTACATAAACGGATCGCCATGAACATCATATTATTGATTGGGACAAGCACGGAACGTATTGTACTTGGTTTCATGTTAGCGACAGGTTTTCTGTCGATGTGGATTTCGAATACGGCAACTGCCATGATGATGATGCCAATCGGAACAGCCGTGATCTATCAGGTAAATGAAAGTTTAAAGAAGGAGGGGAAGAAAAGGACGGGGCACTTCAGTAAAGTCATCATGCTGGGAATTGCCTATAGTGCATCGATTGGAGGATTAGGGACATTAATTGGAACTCCTCCAAACACGATATTCGCGGCGGTTGTCAAACAACTGTATGGAATTGATTTCTCTTTTGCCAAGTGGATGGTTTTCGGAGTGCCTCTTGCTGTGATTCTCCTATTGGTTATGTGGTGGTATCTCATCAAAGTGGCTTTTCCGCTAAAAATAAAAGAGTTGCCAGGAGGAAGGGAGATCGTAGAGAAGGAAAATCGTTCTCTAGGTCGTATTTCTTTCGAAGAAAAGCTCGTTCTTGCGGTCTTTGTTACCACTGCTCTTTGCTGGATTACGCGTTCATTTCTATTAAGTCAATGGATTCCGTCTTTAGATGACACAATTATTGCCATCACGGGGGCGCTCGTCCTCTTCCTGCTACCAGGGAAAAAACAATCACGCTTGCTCAATTGGGAGGATGCTAAAAAGCTTCCATGGGGTATTCTCCTCTTATTCGGAGGAGGGCTTGCCATTGCGAAGGGGTTCCAGGAAACGGGATTGGCTGAATGGATAGGAAAGCAATTGACGATTCTAGAAGGAATCTCCTTCATCATTATTCTTTTTGCAGTGACAGCATTTGTTATTTTCTTGACGGAAATAACGTCTAATACGGCGACTGCCACGATGATGTTTCCGATTATGGCAGCACTCTCATCTGCGCTGAACGTTCATCCGTTTAGCCTGATGGTAGCTGCCGGTTTAGCTGCTTCCTGTGCTTTCATGATGCCGGTAGCCACACCCCCGAATGCTGTTGTGTTTGGTTCAGGGTTTATCAAAATGGGGGATATGGTCAAAGCAGGGGTTTGGTTGAACATCATCAGTATCGTGTTTATTACTCTCTTGGTATACTTTTTCATGCCTATTGTGTGGGGAGTGGACCTTGGGGTCATTCCAGACAGTATGAAATAAAATTATCGGATTCTACCATGATCCGTTATAGAAAATTAACAGGTTACATTACTTACCTGCTAAATATCTGTGGAATTGTTAATTTAACGGCGGAATCCCAATTATAATGGCGATATTCCATTTTAAAACGGCGAACGTCTTTTTCCACACCACGACCCAAATCTTACACCCCACTAAACAGCTGGAACCAGATTAATCCATTGATTAGTCTTACAAATACAAAAAAATCCGAACGAATTCGATTTTTATTAATGAATCTCGAATAATCGTTCGGATTTTTATTTCATCTGAATAGTTTTGTACTGGTTTCATGGTTATATCGGCGAAAAAGTAAATTTAACGGCGAAATCCTGGATTTAACGGCGAAATTCCAATTATAACGGCGATATTTCATTTTTATCGGCGAACGCCGTTTTTTCCACAACCTCCTCAAATCATCCTCCAGACCAGATTCTATCTTATTGAGCCGTATACCCGCCATCTAACACGACTGCCTGACCTGTTACACCCTTTGCTTTATCACTGGAAAGGAAAATCGTATAGTCGGCGATCTCCTCTACTGACAATAACCGTTTTTGTGGAACAAGGGGATAGATGACATCCTCCAATACTTTTTCAAGCTCTACTCCACGGGTGTTTGAAATATCCTGCAACTGATTGCGAACAAGGGGTGTATCCACGTATCCGGGACACATGGCGTTAACCGTAATTCCGTGTTCAGCACCTTCTAGGGCAGACACCTTTGTTAAACCGATGACACCGTGTTTCGCGCTATTGTAAGCGGCTTTACCTCCGAAGCCAATTAATCCATTAATGGATGCCATATTGATGATGCGTCCGAATTTTTGCTTTTTCATATGAGGAAAAGCAAATTTCGTAGCGATAAATGGAGCGGTGAGCATAATCTTGATTAAAAGCTCAAATTTTTCAATTGGGAAATCTTCAATGGGAGATATATGTTGAAGACCTGCGTTATTAATCAGTACGTCTATGCGGCCATAGTGCTCAACTGTTTTATCAATTCCTGCTTTCACTTCATCTTCACTAGTTACATCGCATTTGATTCCAATGCATTCGAATCCTCTGCTTTTCAGTTCATCGACAGCTTCATCCAATCCTTCTTGATTGATATCGGATAGAACGACCTTCGCGCCGTTTTGAGCAAAATGTTCCCCTATTTCAAATCCAATTCCCCTTGCAGCACCTGTAATAAAGACAACTTTATCATTGACCATTTTCATTTCCTCCTCATATTAATAAATTCCCATATTGGCAAGGATAATCGAAACAATTTCTGCAATCGTCGGAATTAAGAGACCGACAACGGCTACGTCTAAATACGAATCCTTGTGGGTGAGTCCTGTTACGGCAAATAAGGTCAGGAGGGCTCCGTTATGGGGCAGAATCGATGCACCGGATGAGATGGAAGCAATTCTATGGAATGCTTCTGCACTGATCCCGCTTGTTTGAGACAGTTCATAGTATTTATCCCCCAAAGCCTCCAGGGCAATTCCCATTCCTCCAGAAGCAGAACCGGTGATGGCTGCTAGTGTTTGAACAGCGATTGCTTCAGAAATCACAGGGTTCCCTTTGATTCCAAGTATCAGTTTTGTCAACGTCTTAAAACCAGGTGCAGACGTGACGACAGCACCGAAACCAACTGCCGCACTCGTATTGATAACGGCCATAACGGACCCCTTGGCCCCACCATTGACAGCGGGAATGAACTTCTTATAATGCCTGAAATTAATAATTAAAATAGAAAGTATTCCTACAAGTAATGAAGTCAGGATATTCCACTTGAAAACGTTCAGTGTCACGACGACTATGACGAGTGGAAGGAATGATAAATAAAAGTTTGGCAACTCTGATTCATTAATCTCCTTCACATCATTTCCGCCTTTAGGCTCGGTGAAAGTATCTCCTTTACTTGTAAATTGCTTTTGCCGCCATCTTAAGTAAAAGTACCCACCGACCGCCATGATTAATCCACCGACAATCCCGATGATCGGAGCAGCAGTAGGTGATGTTTTGAAATAATCGATGGGAATCAGGTTCTGGATCTGCGGTGTACCTGGGATGGCTGTCATCGTAAAGGTGAAAGCACCTAATACAAATGTAGGCGGCAATAGCTTTCTCGTAATATCCGCTTCACGGAACATGGCAATCGCCAGAGGATAAATCGCAAATACCACCACGAATAAACTGACGCCACCATACGTTAAAACCGCCGCCGCAATAAGGACACCTAGTATCGCCCTGTCCTTCCCGATAATGTTGGTGATTTTGTATGCGACGGATTGAGCTGCCCCGACATCCTCCATCAGCTTTCCGAAGATGGCTCCAAAAAGGAATACAGGGAACCATTCTTTCGCAAAATCCACGAAACCGGTCATATATGTTTCTGTATAGGCTGGCAGAAGGTCGAGACCACTCATTAGTGCAACTAAACCGGCAACTAACGGAGCGATCCAGATGATTGACCAGCCTAGATATGCTAAAACCATAAGTAGGATTAATCCAACGATGATGCTAGTCATAATTCACCTCTCAAAAATGTTTGTAGTTATGTTTCCATTAATGAAAGGATTTATTCTATGTGGAAATAGATTTGGACTTTAGGATTTAGGTATATTTTCTTTAGGAAGGTTTAAATCGGTTACGAAAAGAACCAAATAAAAAGAACGAGTCATTAATCAGACTCGTTCTTTTTATTTTCTGTTTTTTCCATTTTGGTGACTTCGAGATATTGAATATGATGACCATCGATTTCCTTTACTTTAAAACAATAGCCTTGTTCTTCGATCTTATCTTCGGGCTTTACTTCATATTTCTGGGTAAGGAACCAGCCACCGATTGTGTCAACTTCCTCTTCTTCAATCGAAATACCAAGGAGGTCATTCACATCTTCAATTAGCATCACAGCGTCAAAGATATAATGATCTTCCTTCACCTGTTGCACTTCAGGGATTTCATCGATATCAAATTCATCTTGAATCTCTCCGACGATCTCTTCGATGATGTCCTCCAGTGTCACAAGCCCTGCAGTACCACCATATTCATCCAGCAGAACCGCCATAGGCGACCGTTCTTTTTGAAGCTTGAGGAGCAGCGCTTTAATCGGGATGGTTTCAATGACACGAATAACGGGCTTGATAAAGGGAGTCACGTCTTTGTGATCGTCATTTTGAGTCACAAGGGTTGTCAGTAATTCCTTTACATTCACTACACCGAGAACATTGTCTTTATCTCCGTCCACAACAGGGTAACGTGTATACCGTTCTTCTTGAATGAC
The DNA here is from genome assembly GCF_005938125.1 of Bacillus sp. BHET2. Classification (GTDB taxonomy): domain Bacteria; phylum Bacillota; class Bacilli; order Bacillales; family Bacillaceae_B; genus Rossellomorea. Next base: position 1,805,142 of record NZ_VCQN01000001.1, on the reverse strand, counting down.
GTTAAGGACTTCCTCAATAGTCGATCCTGCCGATAGTGTGACGATATTCGTTCTGGGTACCATGATTTCCTTAGCAATTCGTTCGTCGAATTCGAATATTTTATTGACAAATTTGAATTCCGAGGAGTTGATTTCCCCACTTTTGTAGCTGTCAGAAAGAATGATTCTCAGCTCTTCTTCAGAGTGGGCGATTTCGTGCTCTGAAGCTGGTTTTAAACCGAACATACTTGTAAATAATCGAGCAGAGCTATTTAAAGTCCATATGAAAGGATAGGCGATTCTGTAAAACCATATCAGTGGACGTGCAAATAATAAAGTAATCTTTTCTGCCTTCTGGATGGCAAAGGTTTTCGGCGCTAATTCCCCAATTACCACATGCAAAAAGGTAATGACAGAAAAAGCCAGACCGAATGAAATAACACTCGTGATCGAAGCACTTAAGTCGATTCGTTCAAATAAAGGATGAAGAAGTGTTTCAATGGTCGGTTCACCTAACCAACCAAGTCCAAGGGCAGTGACGGTGATCCCTAACTGACAGGCTGATAAATATTCGTCCAAATGGAATATAACCTTTTTCGCTGCTATCGCCGTTTGATTTCCTTCAGAAACCAACTGATCGATCCGTGAACTTCTCACCTTGACGATGGCAAACTCGGAAGCCACGAAGAACGCAGTCAGTGCAATTAAAAGAGTAACTAGAAATAAATTAAGTAAAATGTCCAATAAGCTGAAGCGAATAGAACGGGACTTGGCCCCTTTCTTATGCCTCAAACACCTCCTGTATTATAATGTGGATTTATCCTAACAAATAAAAGCAGAATACACGTTAAATCATCCTTTTAAACCTATCACATTCTTATCCATTCGCAAATGTTCCAAGTGTAATTGCAAAGTGATCTCCATTCGTTTATTCTAAAATATAACGATTTATCAAAATGATGAGTATGGTTTCATCATAGAGAATATGCAAGAACAATACAATCATTTAGGATTCGAAAAGTGAATAGTTGGAAAGGAGGACGATTATGGCAGACGTATTCAATCAAGAGTTTGTTGTAGCCCTCATCATTGCCTTTTCGGTTTATGTCATGTTAAGAGGACTCGCCATATTTTTCGGCAAAGCAGGGAAAGGCTATCTGGAAAATATTCAGTCCCGATCAGGACGAACATACCTGCAATTAATCGGTGGTTACTATATAGTATCAGGAGGACTTGGCCTGCTTATTCCACGATTAGGTTGGAAAACAGAAGACATTTACTTCACCATTGCGATTTTTGCGGTTTCATCCGTTGTTTTCTGGGTTACCCTTGATTTCTTTATGAAACGTGATCGGAAAAAACTTCAGCAAAATTAATAAGTGCGTATAGTGAGCCCTGGAATATTCCAGGGCTCACTTTGTTTTATCAGGGAAAATCCAAGCAGTACATTATCTGCATCGAGCAAAAATGTTCAAACATTCAAAAGAATGTTTGAACATTTTTATGCTTTCTTCTATACTATATTCAAAAGGATATTTGAATGTTGGAGAGGTGTACGGAATGAAAGAGACAGAAGTATGTGAAGTGGTATGTGTAGAAGGTGAAAAGGTCAATCGCTTAAAAACAGACCTTTTAACACAAAATACGTTTAAAGTAGCTGAAATCTTCAAAGCACTATCAGATCATACCAGGATGAAGATTGCCTATGCACTTACGGTCGAAGACGAACTTTGTGTATGCGATGTGGCGAATATCGTGGGTTCTTCCACTGCAACGGCATCACATCATTTACGTTTATTAAAAAAACAAGGATTAGCTAAATTCAGAAAAAAAGGCAAACTCGTTTATTACTCTTTAGATGATCATCATGTAAAACAGTTAATTGAAATTGCTATCACACATCAAATGGAGGTGGAGGAACGTGACCGGTAAACCTGCCCATAAACAAACATACAGAGTAGAAGGATTCACATGTGCAGGATGCGCGGCAAAGTTCGAAAAGAACGTTCAGCATCTTGAAGGAGTGGTAGATGCCAAGGTGAATTTTGGAGCCGCAAAGATTACCGTATACGGAGAAACTTCAAAGGAATCGGTGGAAAAAGCAGGGGCGTTTGAAGGTCTACGATTATCAGAAGACGGAATGAGAAAGTTCGAAAAAGAAAAAGAACCCTTCTATAGAAGATATAAACATTTACTCGCCTCCATATTATTTATCCTGATTGCTTATTCTCTTCCCTTTACCGGAGTGGGGCATAGTCAATTCCTATCAACCTTTTCATTCGCTGCGGCAATTGTAGTTGGTGGGTATCGATTATTTGAAACGGGATTCAAGAACCTGCTCAAATTCGAGTTCGATATGAGGACCTTAATGACTATAGCGATTATTGGGGCAGCGATTATCGGAGAATGGGGAGAAGGAGCGATTGTAGTGCTTCTCTTTGCTATCAGTGAAGTGCTGGAAGCCTACTCAATGGATAAGGCAAGGGAATCGATTCGTTCCCTCATGGATATTGCACCTCCACAGGCACTTATCATCCGAAATGGATCAGAGGTGGTTGTAGGTGCAGAGGATATAGAAATCGGAGACATCATGTTGGTAAAGCCTGGCCAAAAAATTGCAATGGACGGGACCATTCTCGAGGGGTCTTCAAACGTCAACCAGGCTGCGATTACAGGTGAGTCTGTTCCAGTGGAGAAATTCCAGGGCGAAACCGTGTTTGCGGGTACGTTAAACGAGGAAGGGTTCTTAAAAGTACAGGTAACAAAGCGTATAGAAGATACAACCCTCGCCAAGATCATTCATTTAGTCGAGGAAGCTCAGGGGGAAAGGGCCCCTTCCCAAGCATTTGTGGATGTATTTGCTAAGTATTATACGCCAGTTATCATGGCCATTGCATTGCTTGTAGCTATTGTTCCACCTTTATTATTCGGCGCGGATTGGTCAATCTGGGTGTATCAGGGTTTATCTGTACTTGTGGTAGGCTGCCCGTGTGCCTTGGTTATTTCTACTCCTGTCGCGATTGTGACGGCAATTGGAAATGCAGCCAAAAATGGTATTCTCATTAAAGGTGGCGTGTATTTAGAGGAATTAGGCCGATTGAAGGCGGTTGCCTTTGATAAAACAGGTACACTGACAAAAGGGGAACCGGAAGTAACAAATGTGATCATTCTAGGTGAGATGGAAGAAAAAGAACTGATGAAGAAGATGTCAGCACTTGAATATCACTCCCAACATCCTCTTGCACACGCATTTCTTAAGAAAGCGGAGGAAATGGAACTGGACTACAAGAGTTGTGATGTGTTTGAGTTTCGATCTCATACGGGTAAAGGAATCAGTGGCATTATTGACGGGATGGAATATTTCCTTGGATCTGAAAAACTGTTTGCCGATGCCCCTTCTTCCGAAATGCAAAAGCTTCAAGATGAAGGGAAGACCGTCATGGTATTTGGCGTGCTGGATACTCCACTAGCCATTGTAGGAGTTGCCGATGAAGTAAGGGATACGAGCAGTGAAATCATTCAAGAGCTTCATCAGATGGGGATTGAACAAACCATGATGCTTACAGGAGATCATGAAAAAACTGCCAGATCGATCGGAAACAGGATCGGGGTCAAAGAAATCAAGGCAGGATTGCTCCCACAGGCAAAACTGGACTTTGTCAAGCGGTATATGCATTCATTCGGAAAAGTCGCCATGGTTGGAGACGGAATCAATGATGCACCTGCTCTTGCAGCTTCGACTGTCGGAATTGCTATGGGGGGGGCTGGAACAGATACTGCATTAGAAACCGCAGACATCGCGTTAATGAACGACGATTTGCGTAAATTACCTTATATCATTAGGCTAAGTCGAAAAACGCTTACCATCATCAAGCAAAATATTTCATTTGCTATTGGAATCAAGCTTCTTGCTTTATTACTTGTCATTCCAGGTTGGCTTACTTTGTGGATTGCGATTTTTGCCGATATGGGCGCGACGTTAATAGTAACATTGAATGGACTTAGATTATTGAGAATCAAAGATCGAAAGTGAGGGGTATCCAATGGGTCACGATCACAGTCATGGCCACAATCAAAATAAAAAAGCATTATTCATCAGCTTTATCTTTATCTTTACCTTTATGATTGTAGAGGTGATCGGGGGGGTTATGACGAATAGTCTCGCCCTTCTTTCGGATGCAGGACATATGCTGAGTGATGCAGCAGCTTTAGGTCTTAGCTTGGCAGCCTTCTATATAGGGGAGAAGGCGTCGAATAAAGGAAAGACTTATGGCTACAAGCGGTTTGAGATCCTAGCGGCTTTCATAAACGGAATCACTTTGATTCTGGTTTCTCTTTATATATTCTGGGAAGCATACCACCGCTTCATTGCTACACCAACGGTATCACCCGGCATGATGATCATCGCTGTTATCGGTTTAATTGTAAACCTGATCGTTGCATGGATATTAATGAGGGGGGACACGGAGCATAACCTGAATGTTCGCAGTGCTTTCCTTCATGTCCTCGGAGATATGCTCGGTTCAGTAGGGGCCATCATTGCAGGGGTTCTGATTTATTTCTTCAATTGGAATATGGCGGATCCAATTGCATCGGTCATTGTAGCCGTTCTTATTATCGTATCCGGCTGGAACGTGGCGAAGGATTCCATTCACATTCTAATGGAAGGGTCACCGAAAAATGTGGATCCGGAAAAAGTGAAGGCCAGTCTATCTCAATTGCCTGGAGTGATCGAAGTCCATGATCTTCATGTGTGGTGCATCACCTCGGAATTCACAGCCTTGAGCTGTCATGTTGTGGTAAGGGATGGAGTGAATCGTGATTCGATTCTCATGCAATTGTCTTCTTTTCTTGAGAGGGAATATGCGATTCAGCATTCAACGATTCAAGTAGAGGGTGAAAGCGTCACAGAAGGTCATCATCACTTCTGTACATGACCAGTTACCAATAAAGAAAAAATTAATTCGAAAAAACATGTTTAGTCTGCTCTTGAAACGGGGTATATCCTCAACTGGAGGGATTGTCATGTTACATCAAGAAACGAAAACACAACAGCAAAAGACACCTGAATTTAAAAAGGACTTCTATATCCAACAACTATTAAGGATTGGCGTATATAAATCTTTCGGAAAGCAGCTTTATGAGCTTTCGATGAATGAGTTACAGGATGTTTATTTGGAATATTATGTTGGCGGAGATATCGCCCAATAAAAAAGACGAACCTTTTATCATAAAGGATCGTCTTTTTTGCTGTGTGGAAAATGATCGTATGCAGGTGGTCGACAATTCGTTAGGGCACATCATGTCCCATAGAAGCTTGAAGGATCTCAAACCATTGATCATGATTCAATGAAAGAGTTTGAGAATCGATTGCATGCTGAATTCGATTCTTCTTGCCTGAACCAACGATCGGCATGATGTTAGCCGGGTGGTTAAGGAGCCATGCATACAGAACCTGGTCGATCCCTTTTGCACCTATTTCTTCTTGAACTTTCTTTAAAATGTGTTGAAGACGGACCGCTTTCTCATCCTCCCCTTTGAAAATGACCCCACCTGCCAGTGGTGACCAGGCCATTGGCGCTACACGCTTTTCCTGACAAAGATTTAATGTACCATCTTCAAAATTTTCTAAATGGTAAGCTGACAATTCGATCTGGTTGGTGATTAGTGGAAAAGGCAAATAAGATTGAAGTAAATTCCACTGATGAGCTTTAAAGTTGGATACTCCGAAATGACGGACCTTCCCTTCTTCTTTTAATTGAGTGAAGGCTTCAGCCACTTCTTCGCCATTCATGAAAGGATCTGGTCTGTGGATGAGTAATAGGTCGATGTAGTCTGTTTTTAAATTTTGGAGAGAGTTTTCAACCGACGTTAAAATATGTTTTTTGCTCGTATTGTAATGATGGGAGTGATGCTCAGGGCGATTGTCAGAAGGAAGTACGATCCCACATTTCGTTACAATCTCCATTTTCTCCCTCAATGAAGGAAGAAGGGCAAGTGAATCACCGAATAGTGCTTCACACGTGTACGACCCATAAATATCCGCATGGTCGAACGTTGTGATTCCGTTTTCAATATTGTGTTGAATTAAGGACAACGTATCTTCTTTCGACTGATTCCAATCTGCAAGTCTCCACAATCCATGTATGATTCGTGAAAATGACAAGTCTTCTGTCATATGTATTCTCTGCATCATTACGACCTCTTTTCAAATGGTATGTAGACATTCTTTCATAGTCATACTAACCGTATATTACTACGTTTTGAAAGGAAATAAAAATGATTCAACCTTTTGGTGATATCTTATGGAATTGGAATGTTAAACATCCTTGTATCGAGACACTCAAGCTCCATCCGAATGTTGTGAAGCTGGTGAGTGAAGGGAAGTCGTACTATTTAAAAAAGAGAGAGGATAGTGCATTCGAGAACCGGATGGAAGAGTATTATCTAACTACTTATCTACTGGCAAACCGACTGAATGTTGAATCTCCGTTATTGACCATCTCACATCAGCCGTTTGTCAAAAAAGGTCAACAATTCTATTCCCTTTATGAAAAAATAGAAGGAGAGCCACTACAGGAATATTCATTATCTTACCTGACAAATGCGGGGACATCGCTTGCTAACCTTCACGGACTGCTCAAAAACTATCACTGTCATAAAGAGATTAAAGGTTGGCATATTGATCAACATATCCGGCAATGGTTGAATGAGCTTGGCTTGACACCAATAGGGAAGTGGGCGAGAGACATTCTATTAAGACTTGATGAATGGACGATACTTTATAATCAATTACCTTATCAACTTATTCATAGTGACTACAACCGAGGCAATATTATGGTGAAAGAGGGGGTGGTGAGCGGGATCATTGACTTCGAACGGATACGGGTGGCCCCCCGTGTTGCTGACATAGGTTACTTTCTCACTGGGATGCTCAAAGATAGGATCAAGAAGAACAGAGAGGATTCGATAAATTATATAGGGTCATTCTTAAGAGGGTATGATCAGTTAAGTACTTTGACTTCAGAGGAGAAAGAGCTATTGCCACTTCTAATTGTTACCTTCCTTCTTCAATATGTATTTTTCTATCATCAATGTGGCTATTCGGAAGTAGGTTCTACCTACATTTCTTTTATTAATGAGCTTGTACAATCGAGTGAATATGATCATGCTTTTCATGTTTAATCATTTTAATAGGAAATACTTGAATAACCTCCCGTTCTATGGCAAAGTAGGGAAGAAGATAACGTTTAATTTCATATACTAAATGTAGGGGGACCGGAGTGGCCGGTTGAGATTGTATCCTTTAGATGCTGACCCTTTGAACCTGAACTGGCTGATACCAGCGTAGGAAACAACATTCTCTTAAACGATACATAAATTTGTTTATTGATGCGTCCTAGGCTGAAGCTTGGGGCGCTTTTTGTCGATTCCCGGGTTAGATGGTTAATCTGTTCTTGTTTTACATTCAAACTCGTTCGTATGTGAAGAATAATTGATTAAACGTTATGACTACATAGAAAGATTCGAGGAGGAATCATCATGAAGAAACGGTTGTTCATCATCTGTTCTGTATTTCTACTAGCCGCCTGTAACGGGGGAGGGAATGCAGCAGATGATCAAAATGATAAACTTAAAAAGGTATCAGTCGTACTGGACTGGACACCGAATACCAATCACACCGGACTGTATGTGGCCAAAGAAAAAGGTTATTTTAAAGAGCAGGGGTTGGATGTAGACATAATATTACCAGGAGAGGCCGGGGCTGATCAGCTTGTTGCTTCAGGGAAAGCGGAATTCGGGGTAGGATATCAGGAAAGTGTGACTCAAGCCAGGGTTCAGGATGTTCCCCTTGTATCCATTGCTGCTGTAATTCAGCATAATACTTCCGGATTTGCTTCACCAAAGAGCAAAGATATCACAAAGCCAAAGGATTTCGAAGGGAAAAGCTATGGTGGCTGGGGTTCACCTGTTGAAAAAGCGGTTATGGCATCGATTATGAAACAAGAGGATGCTGATGTAGAAAAAGTGAAGTTCATCAATATGGGAGACACTGATTTCTTTACTGCCGTAAAACGGGATGTTGATTTCGCCTGGATCTATTATGGATGGACGGGGATTGAAGCAGAGCTTCGCGGTGAAGAGTTGAACATGATGTATGTGAAGGACTACTCTGAGAAATTGGACTACTATACTCCAGTTCTGACAACAAATGAAAAAATGATCGACTCAGACCCTGAAACGGTCAAGGCTTTCTTGAAAGCTACATCAGAAGGGTATCAATTCACAATCGACAACCCGAAAGAGGCCGGTGACATACTTTTAGATGCAGCGCCTGACTTAGACAAAGAATTAGTTATGAAAAGTCAGGAATGGTTAGCGCCTAAATATAAGGATGATGCCAAACGATGGGGAGAGCAGAAGCTTGAGGTTTGGGACAACTATGGAGCATGGATGTATGAAAATGGTTTATTAGATAAGAAGCCAGACAGCAAAAAAGCATTCACAAACGAATTCTTACCAAAATAAGAGGTGAATAAAATGGGGAACTCACTCGTAAGTGTACAAATCATTCCGAAGACTAAAAACGGTGAAGATGTAATACCGTATGTTGATGAAGCAATTTCAATCATTGAAAAATCCGGGGTCCAATATGAAGTCCACCCGTTAGAAACGACGATGGAGGGAAATCTGGCGGATTTATTCAAGGTGATTGAGCAGATGAATGAACGGATGATTGAAATAGGCAGTACTAACGTCATTTCGCAAATCAAAGTATTGTATCAGCCGGATGGTATTGAAATGAATCAATTAACAAAGAAGTACAAGGAATGAGAACATGGATTTCAAAAGGATGGAGACCCTTCTTGGTCCTCATCCTTTTATTCATCATTTGGGAAATCACCATAAGAATATTTGAGATACCTGCATGGCTGATGCCGGCACCTTCAGATATATTGATTGAGGGAGTTGCCTCGTGGCCTGAATTCATTGGGCATCTCTCATCTACCACTCTATTGACGATTGTGGGATTTGTCATTGGATGTTCGATTGGGATCAGTTCAGCAGTCGGGCTCCATCTCCTTCCAAAGGTAAGGGAAGCCATTTATCCGCTCATGATATTGTCTCAAAATATACCGATTATCGTCTTGGCGCCTCTCCTTGTCATATGGTTTGGGTTTGGACTATTGCCGAAAATCATCGTCATCACCTTGATCTGTTTCTTCCCTGTAGCGGTATCCGCATTAGATGGATTCAGGCAGACCAATATAGAGTATATTCTGTACATGAAGATGTCAGGAGCATCAAAAGGTCAGATATTCCGAAAAGTCGAATGGCCACATGCGCTGCCGTCCATTTTTTCTGGTTTGAAAATATCAGCTACCTATAGTGTAATGGGAGCCGTCATCTCGGAATGGTTAGGGGCTCAAAAAGGGATTGGGGTGTATATGACTCTCGCATCTTCCTCGTTCAGGACCGATCGGGTTTTTGTTGCGATTTTCATGATCATGCTCCTTAGTTTGGTGTTCTTTGGAATCATTCTCGTACTAGAAAAAATCATGGTGAAGTGGAATCGAAAGGAGGACAAGTAGCATGACGACCTTATCCATTCAACATATGTCTAAATCCTTTGATGAGGAGTTGATTCTTGATGATCTTTCAATCCATGTTGATGAAGGGGAGTTTGTTTCAATCCTTGGACCATCGGGAAGCGGAAAGAGTACATTATTCCATGTGATTGGTGGATTGTTCTCACCAGATTCAGGAGATATACAGTTAGATGGTAAGTCGATAAATGGCAAGAGGGGCTCCATTAGCTACATGCCTCAAAGTCCGTCTCTCCTGCCGTGGAGGACTGTGATGGAAAATGTGATGCTTGGTCAGGAGTTACATGGTAAGAGGGACAGGGAAAGAGCATTGAGCATGATTGAGCGTGCTGGATTGAAAGGATATGAGGACGCTTATCCAGGAGATCTTTCAGGAGGGATGAAGCAGCGAGTAGCTTTTATTCGAGCACTTGTCAGCCCACAATCCTTTTTATGCCTCGATGAACCCTTTTCTGCCTTGGACGAATTCACACGATTGGACATGCAGAAGTGGCTCCTTTCCATTTGGGAGGAGGACATGAGCTCTGTCCTGTTTGTTACTCATAATATCGACGAGGCACTATTCCTGTCCGATCGGATCATCGTATTATCGACCAGGCCAGCCCGGGTCCAGAAGGAATTCACGGTGCCTTTTCCCCGTCCCCGTAATAAGGAGATACTCTTAACAGAGGAGTTCCTGAAATGGAAAACGGATATATTTGAGGAGCTATCTCAATATGTGTAAACCAGCCCTTATCGATTCCCATATCCATTTGGATTTATATGAGCCGATCGAACGGGAAAAAATTTTGCAGGAGCTCGGGCTCTATTCAGTAGAGGCACTTATTTCTGTATCCTTTCACCTCCGTTCTTCAAAGAAAAATATTGAATTCGCGAAAAAAGACAGTAGAATCAAGCCAGCTGCCGGCTTTCATCCGGAACAAGAATTGCCCTCTGACAATGATGCAGAAGAGCTTCTTTCCTTTATAGAGCTGCACCATAAAGAGCTGATTGCAATTGGGGAAGTCGGATTACCTTATTATAAAATGAAAGAAAATCCAACATTGGTGCCAGAAGCATATATCGAGCTGTTGGAACGTTTTATCATCCAAGCAAAGAAGCTGGATAAACCAATCATTCTTCACGGGATATACGAGCATGCCCCCATCATATGTGACTTACTGGAGAAGCATTCAGTACACAAAGCGCATTTCCACTGGTTTAAAGGGGACGGAAAGACAGTGGAAAGAATGATTGAGAATGGTTACTTTATATCCATTACACCTGACATCCTTTATGAAGATGACATCCAAGATCTCGTCAGGAAGTATCCTATTAAAGGGATGATGGTGGAGACAGACGGACCTTGGAGATTCGAAGGAGTCTTTCAAGGCAGGATGACGCATCCAGGTATGATGCATCGGACGATTGAAAAAATTGCTGAATTGAAAAGCATGCCAGAAACAGAGATATATAATCAATTGTTCAGAAATACAGCGGAATTTTATAGTGTATAGGATATAGAAACTTCTCTTGCATTCATTTTTTGAAGGAGAAGTTTTGGTTCAAACAACTTTTACCAACATAAATCGTTCCCTATTAACAGAAAATAATAGGAATGACTTGTAGAAAAAGGTGAAAAAAATGGAATTGAACAATCAATATACGCCGTATCAAGCTGGTGATGTTGTATATGTAATCTATCGGAATCCTCATACTCAAAGTGTAGCCAATGTGCAGGAAGCAGTAGTTGTGAACGATCCGGAGCATCCTTATGAACTAGCTCTGTTTCTTTATGAGACGTATTATCCGTTAACACATGAAATAGCGGTTTATTCATCAGAGGAAGAAGCAGAAAATGCCTATTCTCAATCGTTTGGGGATATTTAGATGGTAAAGCCATTTATGCCTCAACTTGTCTATTTTGAACCCAATGCACTAGATTATCCATTAGGGAAACAGCTAAAGGAAAAGTTCGAGAAAATGGATGTTGAAATCCGCTATACAACATCCCATAATCAAGTTCGCAATCTGCCAGGGGATAATCATTTCCAAAAATACCGGATTGCCAAATCGACATTAGTCGTCGGAGTCCGAAAAACATTGAAGTTTGATACATCCAAGCCATCGGCAGAATATGCTATTCCATTTGCAACAGGTTGTATGGGGCATTGCCATTATTGCTACTTACAAACGACTATGGGAAGCAAGCCTTATATTCGGACGTATGTCAATGTGGATGAAATATTTGAATCAGCAGATCGATATATCGAAGAGAGAGCGCCTGAATTCACACGATTTGAGGCGGCTTGTACATCTGACATCGTAGGAGTGGATCATCTGACCCATACCCTCAAACGGGCGATAGAACATTTTGGTGAATCGGAATATGGAAAGCTGCGTTTTGTCACGAAATTCCATCATGTGGATCACCTCCTCGATGCGAAGCATAATGGGAAAACGAGATTCCGTTTTAGTATCAATGCCGATTATGTAATCAAGAATTTTGAGCCCGGCACCTCTTCCCTGGATAAACGACTGGAAGCAGCAGGAAAGGTGGCACGAGCTGGATATCCACTTGGGTTCATCGTCGCCCCTATTTATCTTCATGAAGGATGGCAGGAAGGGTATAAGCAAATGTTCGAACACCTGGAAGCGCACCTCCCTGAAGAAGCCAAAAAGGATTTAACCTTTGAATTTATTCAGCATCGTTTCACGAAGCCTGCTAAAAGAGTGATTGAGAAGAACTATCCAATGACAAAGCTTGAATTAAATGAAGAAGAACGAAGATATAAATGGGGGAAATACGGGATTGGTAAGTATATTTATCAGAAGGATGAAGAACAAGAAATTAAAGATCACTTATATGCCTATATGGAAAAACATTTTCCACAAGCGAAGCTTGAGTATTTCACATAAAAAAAAGGGACTGATTACAATAAAGATTTCATTTGTAATCAGTCCTCTCAATGTAATTGTGGAAGGAAATTTTCTAAATCTTTCACTCTTAAGGCAATTTCTTCACAAACTTCTTGATAGTGCACCCATTCTTCGATTAGTGTGGTTGCACGCTTTTGTGGATTCGGTAAATTCCAATAAATGACCTTTCCTTCTAATTCAGTTGGAAGGTCCATTTCATCATCGAATTCTGTATCCTGAATCGCTACAATAACCGAAGCATCATCAAGTTCTTTCATTTCAATGCGTGTAAGTGGGAATGTACTAATATCAATACATAATTCTTTCATCGCCATAACGCTGAATTCAGCACGACTCTCAGCAACCCATCCTGCACTTTTGAAGGACCAATCTGAAACATCGAGCTTCTCGGCCCAACCTTCGGCCATTAAGCTACGCTGTTGACTACTTGAAAGAAAATAGACTGTTTTATTCATAATAATATGTTCCTTTCTATTTTCATGCTGTTATTACTATTTACCCAATCTCTTTTACTTTAATCCCTGTTTTGCTAAAAGAAAAAATTGGTATACAATCTTTAGTAGAATGGAATCAATGAACTTCCTGAAATTGTGATGATTTTCGACTTATGAATAGTAAAAACGATTTAATTCTCCTGGATTTTCTTTAATTATTAAAAAAATCAGTATAATAGGGGGAGGAGATTGAATCTGCACCCTGGTAAGAGAACATATGTTAAAGGTAGCAAAGGAGAATAAAAGAGGGTAAATCCCCTGAAGGTTTGAAAAATGATGGTTTCATAAAAAGGATATAAGGGTAAACAACCTTTATTATTTGGAAAAATATAGGGAGGTACATCGATGAAATTCAACTTAACGACAAAGATTATTATAGCCTTAATATTAGGGGCAGTAGTGGGGTTGATGCTAAATCTTTTTGCTAAAGATCTCTTCGGCATTTTAGATCCATATCTTTTTACTCCACTAGGGAAAATTTTCCTTAACTTGATTAGCATGCTTGTGGTGCCGATTGTATTTCTTTCAATCGTTCTCGGATCTGCTGGGTTGGGTGACCCTAAGAAACTTGGACGTATCGGATTGAAAACGATCGTCTACTTCTTACTTACAACCTGCATTGCAATCGTGATTGGATTAACACTTGCTTACATTATTGACCCTGGGTTAGTGGAAGGAATCGACACATCCCAATCAAAAGGCTTTAAAACTGAAGAAGCACCTCCTGTCGGAGAAACGCTCATGAATATTATCCCTAAAAATCCCCTTACGGCTATGACGGAAGGAAATATGCTGCAAATCATCGCGTTCGCCATCTTTATCGGCTTCGGATTGACGGCATTGGGCGATAAGACAAAAGGCATTCTCAAACTTGTGGAGCAAGGGAACGAACTGATGATGTATCTTGTAACCCTTGTGATGAAATTTGCTCCATATGGAACGTTTGGACTGATTGCTTCAGCTATCGGAAGCCAAGGGTCCAGTGCCTTAAAGGCGATGTGGCTTTATTTCGTGGTCGTTCTGGCTGCGTTGATCATCCATGCCATCATCACATATGGTGGAACCATTCTATTATTGGCGAAGAAAAACCCAATTTGGTTCTTTAAGAACTTTAGTCCAGCAATGAGCGTAGGATTCAGTACATCAAGTAGTAATGCAACCCTTCCGATTTCAATGGATGTTGCCCAGCAACGACTAGGCGTTTCTAAATCGGTAAGCTCCTTCGTCCAGCCTCTTGGGGCTACAATCAATATGGACGGTACAGCCATCATGCAAGGGGTTGCGACTGTATTTATCGCCCAGGTATACAATGTAGACCTAACATTGGAACAGCTCATTACCGTTGTGTTGACAGCTGTTTTGGCGAGTATTGGTACGGCAGGGGTGCCAGGGGTAGGATTAATTCTCCTTGCCATGGTTTTAAGTAGTGTTAATCTACCTGTCGAAGGAATCGGCTTGATCTTAGGAATAGATCGTTTACTTGATATGGCCAGAACGTCCATCAATATTTCCGGTGATGCGGCGTGTGCATTATTTGTATCGGAGTCAGAGAAAAAACGAACGATAAAGATTCAAAGGGGAGAATCATAACCTCTTATAAGTGGGGATGATAATGCATAGCATTTTCATGGATCCCAATGATAAAACGAAGATGAAATCACTATGATTTCATCTTCGTTTTTATTTTGGAGTCTGGCTGATTAAGGGAAGGGTTTTACTTGATTTCATTATAGTGTTGGAGAGCTCTTTCCCTGGATGCTTTGTGATCAACAATCGGGTAGGGATAGTCCGCTCCTAGGGAGACATTAGCGTTATTAAGGACATCACTTGGTGCATTTGAAGGAGCGTGTATATATCGATTCGGAACCTCATTTAATTCAGGTACCCACATTCGTATATACGTACCGTCCCTATCGAATTTTTCACTCTGCAGCGTCGGGTTGAAGATGCGGAAATATGGGGACGAATCAAAGCCTGAGCCTGCAACCCACTGCCATCCCATAGAATTATTGGCAAGATCTGCATCAATCAGGGTATCCATGAACCATTGTGAACCTCGTTGCCATGGAATGAGTAAATGCTTTGTCAAGAATGAAGCGACAATCATCCGTACCCGGTTGTGCATAAACCCTGTTGCCCACAGCTCCCTCATTCCTGCATCAACAATGGGATAGCCTGTTCTTCCTTGAGTCCATTTCGTCCACTGATCTTCTTCAGATTCCCACCTGAAATACTCGAATTTCTCATTGATTGGACTGGTAGAAGACTGTGGAAAGTGGAGGAGGACGGCATATGAAAATTCTCTCCAAATAAGTTGCTTAATAAAGGATTCAACAGGCTTGTTTTCCAATTCAATTAGAATATGAAATATCCTGCGGACTGAAATAACGCCAAGAGCAAGGTAGGGGGAAAGGCTCGAATGGCCGCCTTCACTTGGGAAATCCCGTCCCTCGGCATAATCCTGAATGCGTTTCTTAATAAATGAGTGAAACCTTTTGATTGCAGCTTCTTCTCCAGGGTCCCATATGCTTTCCATGATGCCGTACCAGGGAACCGGTGGAAGGAGCCCTAAATCCTTAATGGATAAGCCTTCATCGTCAAGGTGGGGAACGTCCATTTGTTTAATGGGTGGGACCGGTTTAGGTATATGTTCTTTCCTAAAGGCTCTGTAAAAAGCCGAATACACCTTATAAGGGGTGTCATCTTCTTTTCTGATTTTCCAAGGTGGGAGCAGGAGCATTCCCTCAAAGGTTTGGACTTCTATCCCTTCTGAAGATAATGAGTGAGCAAGTGCTCGATCCCTCTCATGGATGTTAGGTTCGTAGACACGATTCCAATATACCGCACGGGCATTCGTTCTCTTTACCCATTTGGGAAGTATTTCTTCGACTTTACCTTTATCAATCCATAACTTCCCGTTAATGGATTGAAGGGTTGTCTGAAATGACGCTAGATTTTGATTCAGCCACCATTTCTTTGCTTCACCTGTGGGGAATTGTGAAGTGCCTTCATCCAATATATATAGAGGGATGACTTTTCCTTCTTGGGAAGCTTTATAGAGGGCGGGGTGGTCATGAATCCTGAGGTCTTCCCTAATGAGGACGATGATGTGATGATCCATTCCTTTTCCTCCTTTGAATGTATGGTTATACCTTAAAGCGGATATGGTAATGACTTTATTAAAGGCTGTTTTCGTATAGATTGTTGTTATCTAACATAGGGTCTGCCATGGCTCTGTCTATGAGTGAGTGCGATAGATGGTGAGGGGAACGGCTTCGCTTTCCGGCGGACGAACGGCCAGGCCTCCTCAGCTCACGCCCCGCGGAAAGCGAGCACCTGCAGCGGAAATCACTGCACACTATCCAAAAGCAACAAAGTTTACGAAAACAACCTTACTAAAAGTATAATCAAATGGGCATTGGTGTTCAAAATTCAATGGGTTTATAAAGAAAATATGTGATGCTTATTGAAATGAGCGAGGATTTAGGTGTAATATTACACTATAACGAAGTAAGGTGTGAAACGATGACTAAAGAAGAAATTATTTTAATCATTTCGGATAAATTGAGGCTTATACGGACTGAAGCAGGATATACCCAGGATAAGATGGCAAGTGTCATAGGATTATCGAAGAAAACCCTCGTTCAAATAGAGAAAGGGAGGGTGATGGCAAGCTGGACGGCTGCCATTGCCATTTGTGCCTTGTTTAAAGATAGTGAAACGTTGACCACCAGTCTGGGAGGGGAGCCTCTTGAAGTCATTGAAACAATCGCACGTGAAGGGATTGACTATCGCAAAGAGAAAACTCTTGGTGGGAAAATATGGTGGAAAGATGTAAAGAGAAGCGAGGAATACATTCTCCAACAAAATCTGTTCAGTCAACACTATCGAATACTAGACGCCGAAAACTACCGGATCTATAGCAGCTTTGACGAAAATAATGCCCACACACGCTTTGATGAATTAACGAGTGGGTAATGAATATACAAAAAGGAGGGACGGACCTTTAAATGGTCCGTCCCTCTCTTATTTATATGATTATTTTACGACCAAGACACTGGATTCGCAGTTCTGGGTTACTTTTTCACTGACGCTACCAAGTACCCATTTTTTCATGCCGGATTTTTGACTGCTTCCGACAACCACCAAGTCGGCCTGTATTTCTTTGGCATATTCACATATACGCTTCGCTTCTGAACCGGACAGGTGAATATAATTGGCTTCAATGCCATGTGGTGATAGTTTTTCTCTAGCGCTTTTTAATAATGGATGTGTTGAAGCAGGCGTCTTGATTTCATTGCGATCTTCCTCAGATCCATGAACTTTATTGTCCGGAGATACGGATAGATTCCCCATGTACTGATTATCAAAGCCCGGTGACGTATCAGCGATCGCATGTGTCGGCATATGGTTTTCACGGGATTCATTCGCTGTTTTCTCCTCTGATATATGAAGAACGGTTAAGTGAGTGTCTATAGAGCTTTTCATTAATTTCGATACTTCATCTAATGCCTTTTTACTGCCATCTGTTTCATCATAAGCTAATAAGATATGTTTATACATCATAATCACCTCTATATTGGGATACCCATTATTTACCCAGTCTGAAAGAATTTAATCTCTTTTCGCGTAAATCCTTCGATTAATCAGCCGGCTTACTTTCTGGTCGCAAATTTAAAAATGATTATTCTCATTTTTACGTCAACAGACCAAAATTGAATATAATAAGAAGGAGCAGAATGGGGGGAAGTTCCATTCTGCTCCTATTTGTTCAATATAAAAACACAAATAATAGCGAGAAAATGTTAACTGAAACGGTCACTCTTAAAGCATGCTGATAATCCAGCCAATAACAACAATTGCACCAATGACCATAAGGATTGTACGTACCATGAAAATCACCTCGTCTTATCGTATCGTAAAGTATGTTTTGTCTTTTCTTCTAACCTTAAAGTAAAGATACCCCGTTATGAAAAAGTTAAAACATCCTCCCGCTGATTGTTTAATCACACTGCTCTAAAGGCCCCTATATTTCGTTCACACTTCTCCGATTTCAGAGAGGACATATCCGTAGTCCAGGAGATCGCTTCTGTCTGCCATCCCTCTTTCTCATTATGAAACACCTCATATGAGGCAATCGGGATAATCAGCCTTTATGGGCCTGGTTATTACCAAATGAAAAAAGCTATTCTTAGTTTGCTCTTCTTCTGAAAAAGTATGAGCATTTTTCTGTAATCCTTGAATGATATCCATGTAGTCAAGAGGGGTGATTACTTGATTTGAATGGATAACGGCGAAATTTTCATTTTAACGGCGGAATCTGGGATATAACGGCGATATCTTACTTTTATCGGCGAAATTCAAACTATAACGGCGAAACCTAACCTGAAGTCCCAAATACTCCTCCCAGGTCCCAATCCAGACCCCGGTCCTTATCCGACCCTAGACGGAGGGAAAAACCACCAACAGACCCTCATGCTGTTTGAAGAATCTCTATACTATTAAGATATGTTAATCATTGATGGGGGACGGGTTTATGAAAAAAATGATTGAAATCTTCAGGAATCGAATATTTTTGAAATTATTTTTTGCTAATTTCACTTCGCATATGGGAAGTGTGATCGGTCTGACGGCATTTATGTTATACCTTCTTGATCGTTTTTCTGAGAAGCCTATGTACGCTTCGATAACCGAAATGATGTACTCACTTCCTACGCTGTTAGTGTTTTTCCTTGTAGGGGTATTGGCTGACAGAATCGATCGACAAAAAATTGCTTACCATTGTGATACGATCAGTGCATTTCTTACGCTTTTGCTATTCGGGGCCATCTTTATTGGCTGGCTGCCTTTCATATTCTTCGTTCTTTTTGTACGAAGCGGCGTTCAGAAATTCTTCTTTCCAGCTGAACAAGGAATCTTGCAAGGAGTCCTTTCAAAGGATGATTATTCTACCGCTGCAGGTTTGAATCAAATGGTGATGAGCTTATTCATGTTACTCGGAAATGCGATTGCCATCTTTGTATATTGGACCACCGGGATATATGGTGCCCTGGCAGTTGATTTCGTCACCTTTGTAGTTTCCGCTTTATTAATTAAGCGATGTGAAATTCCTGAGGAGGTACGGCTTCCAAATGGCGAGCATTCCTGGAAAGATTTAAACATTCGATCCGTATCTAAAGATTTTACGGAGGGAATGAAGTATATCCTGAATCATAAGCTGCTCTTATCATTAATTGGCGGGTTTGTGGTATTCGGAGTGGTAAACGGTGGATTTGCGGTCATTCCTATCTTCATATTGAAATATAAATTAGCACCAGATTCTTATGAAGAATACTCGATACTATTAGGAGTAGCATTCGGAGCAGGGGTCTTAATTGGAAGCATATTCTCATCGATGCTAGCAGAGAAATATAAGTTTCATGTATTGATTGTGGCAGGGCTCGTGATATCTGGAACGTTCATCATCACAGCATCCTTTGCCACAACTACATGGACCTTCCTTATGATCATTTTCATCGCAGCACTCGGGTTGCCACTTGTGAATATTGCCATTGGCGGGTGGATGCCGAGCATCATCAATCCCAAAATGATGGGGAGGGTGCAGGGGTGGATCAATCCACTTATGATGTTGTCACAATCCATTACCCTCGGAGTGATTGCTGTCACATTCCCGTCTGTTGTAACCGTTGAGATGCTTTATTGGCTCGTGGGAGGCTGCTTGATCATAGTAGGCATCTTCTACACCATCATACTTCCTAAATATGTGAAAGAAGAAGAGGATAACCAGCCGGCTGTTATAAATGGATAACACAAATTCCGCTCTATTGAATAGATAAGACGATTCAATAGAGGGGTTTGAATAGACTAAAGATAGTTAACGATTCAGATGAAACAACATATAGTATATAGAAAATTATCAATAAAAATAATATTGACACAATTCAACCCGTATAGTATGGTTATTAATGGAATAAATTAAAAATGAATGGAGGGTTTGTGATGATGAGTGTGTATACAATCCATAGAGTACCAGTAGCTATTCATACTAATTTCATATCATCACATGACCGGTAACTCCTTACTAATTTTAAACCATTAATGAGCACAGGTTATGTATGTAATCTGTGCTTTTGTATGTCCTATAACAAAGACGGACGTTTATAAGGCGCAACAGGTCGGCCAAAGTACCATACCGATCTATTGATGAAGCCTTTTGACGTCTGTCTTTTTTTGTTCAAAGGGTAGCTCAAGGTTCATCCTTGATCATATAAATATTTTTAGTTTCAGAAGGAGGAAATGATGATGTTAATTGTTCAAATGAAGAAGATGATGTCTGCTGTGGAGACAGAAGGTGGATAGTGTAAGTCAACATGAGGAGGTAGATTGGAATGTTCAGTATTTTTAAGAAGTTATCATGGTTTTTTATTGAAAATTGGAAGAGGTATGCGGTGGCGATTGTCCTGTTAACCATTGTGGGAATTCTTGATGTGATTCCCCCAAAGCTTGTGGGGAATAGCATCGATGACATTCATCTGGGTGCAATGACGTGGAATGTTGTCGGGAAGTACCTCTGGATGATTGCTGGTATTGCCATAGTGTCGTATGCCTTGACGTATGTGTGGATGTATCAGTTATTCGGAGGAGCATTCCTCGTTGAAAGAAAACTGCGCAGTAAATTTATGGGGCATTTATTGAAGATGACGCCAACGTTCTTCGAGAAGAATCGTACAGGGGACCTCATGGCAAGGGCTACGAATGATTTGAAGGCGATCTCGGTAACTGCAGGGTTCGGAGTGTTGACCTTGATTGACTCGAGCGTGTTTATGCTGACAATTCTATTTACGATGGGATTTCTCATCAGCTGGAAATTAACGATCGCGGCGATTTTGCCACTGCCGATTATGGCCATGTTAATGAAGGTATACGGTGCAAGAATCCATAAACGATTTATGGAAGCGCAGGATTCATTTGGAGACTTGAATGACAAAGTGTTAGAGTCGATTGCCGGGGTTCGTGTGATTCGGGCATACGTTCAGGAAAGAGCCGATGAAAAGCGATTCTCTGATATGACAGAGGATGTGTACAACAAAAATATTGGTGTGGCAAAGATAGACTCTCTCTTTGAACCTACCATTAAAGTACTTGTCGGATTGAGTTACTTAATCGGACTGGGCTATGGTGCTTATCTAGTGTTTCATCAAACGATCACCTTAGGTGAGCTTGTCTCGTTTAATGTCTATCTCGGAATGTTAATCTGGCCGATGTTTGCAATTGGTGAGTTAATTAATATCATGCAACGAGGGAATGCGTCTCTTGACCGGGTTCAAGAGACACTTGATTATGTGCAGGATGTTCAAGATTCTGAGTATCCTAAATGGATTGATTCACCTGAACATATCGGATTCAAGGAAGTGGATTTTCAATATCCTTCCTCCCAGGTTCTTAATTTAAGCAATATTAATGTGAACATCCATCATGGGGGGACACTTGGAATCGTAGGCAAGACCGGAAGCGGAAAAACGACCTTTATCAAACAGCTTCTCCGTGAATATCCTGCCGGTAAAGGATCTTTATCCATTGGAGGGGTACCAATCACAGATTTGACCATCCAACAGGTCAGGGACTGGATTGGTTATGTACCTCAGGATCATGTTCTTTTCTCAAGAACCGTAAGAGAAAACATATTCTTCGGCCGACATGATGCGACTGAGGAAGATTTGGAAAAAGCCATTGAACTGGCTGACTTTAAGAAAGATTTAGAAATGCTGCCGGATGGATTGACCACTCTCGTTGGAGAAAAGGGTGTAGCTCTTTCAGGCGGGCAGAAGCAGCGTATATCGATTGCCCGGGCACTTATCAAAAATCCTGAAATTCTGATCCTGGATGATTCACTATCGGCGGTAGACGCGAAAACAGAAGCAAAGATCATTGACAATATACGAAAAGAACGTGAAGGAAAAACAACGATTATTACGACCCATCGACTATCGGCCGTTCAGCATGCAGACTGGATTATCGTGTTCGAAGATGGGAAAGTGGTAGAAGAAGGCGTTCATGAACGTCTCCTTGAAAACGGTGGTTGGTATAAAGAGCAATTCGATCGCCAACAAGTTGAAGATTCCTCACTAGAGGAGGTGGGCACATGAACGTTGGAAGAAGATTAACCGAATATGCCCTTATTTACAAAAAAATCATTATCGCAGCCCTCCTGATGCTGAGTGTATCAGTTGCAGCAGAGCTTGCTGGACCTTTCATTGCAAAAAAACTGATCGATGATCACATATTGGGAATCGAATCCACCTGGTATGAAACGGTGGAAGGGGCAGAATCCGTTTCCTATGAGGGGAAATGGTTTAAGAGAGGCCAATATTTCTCTGTAGGAGAATCCAAAGGTGCTGAGAATCGCATCCTTCAGGTCGGAAGAGCGTTTTATTTCGTTCCTACCGCCGTCTCCTTTGACGGGAAAAGAACGGTGAATTCAGGGGAGATGACTATTACAAAAGGGGATGAATCGGCAACATACCCCGCTGAGAAGTTAACAGGGGATGAGCTGCTCCGGTTCTATAATCCGGAAATCCCCAAAATCATTAAACTGATTGCCTTTTATTTTGGCTTACTAGTAGTTGCTGCCTTTTTCCAATACGGCCAGCGATTCTATTTGCAAAAAGCAGCAAATCGGGTCATTCAGAAGATGCGTAATGATGTGTTCCAGCATATCCAAAAGCTGCCGATCCGTTATTTTGATAATCTTCCTGCAGGGAAAGTTGTTGCCAGGATCACAAATGATACGGAAGCGATCAGAGATCTTTATGTAACAGTTTTATCAACCTTTTTCTCAAGCACGATTTACATTATCGGGATTTATATCGCACTATTTATTCTTGATGTTAAGTTAGCCGCAATGTGTTTAATTCTGATTCCGATTCTCGTTGTCTGGACTTACCTGTATCGGATTTTTGCGTCGAAATACAATCACATCATCCGGTCAAAAGTGAGTGATATCAATGCCATGATCAATGAGTCAATACAGGGTATGAATATCATTCAGGCTTTCAGCAGGGAAAAGAAAACGAACCAAGAATTTGAGGATTTAAACGAAACTCATTTCAAGTACCAAAATAAACTGTTAAGCCTTAATTCAATGACCTCCCATAATCTTGTGGGGGTACTCCGAAATATCACCTTTGTGGCGTTCATTTGGTATTTTGGTGGTGCTTCGATTGGTGTCGGATCGATTGTCACATTAGGGGTCCTTTACGCCTTCGTCGATTACATCAACCGTTTATTCCAACCGGTGACAGGCATTGTGAACCAGCTCGCTAATCTTGAGCAGGCTCTTGTGGCAGGAGAGCGTGTTTTCAAACTGTTAGAAGAGATTGGAACTCCTGTGGAAGATGATAGGATGAATCGGTATGAAGGAAATGTTAGCTTTGAAAAAGTCTTCTTTGGATACAAAGAAAATGAGTATGTATTGAAGGATATTACATTCACTGCGAACAAAGGGGAAACCGTTGCGTTGGTTGGGCACACAGGTTCAGGAAAGAGCTCGATCATGAATCTGCTCTTCCGTTTTTACGACAGCGATGAAGGCAAAATCCTGATCGATGGAAAAGATATTGTGGATATTCCCTATCAAACGATTCGAGAGCACATGGGGATTGTCTTACAGGATCCTTACTTGTTCACTGGAACGATTGCCTCCAACGTAAGCCTTGACGATCCTAGAATTTCAAGGGAACAGGTTGATGCGGCACTTAAAGCGGTAGGTGCAGAGAAGGTGTTCAAAAACCTTGAAAATGGCTATGATGAACCGGTAATCGAGAAAGGCAGCACGTTGTCATCTGGTCAGCGTCAACTGATTTCATTCGCACGGGCTCTCGCCTTTAATCCGGCGATCCTGATCCTTGATGAAGCGACTTCAAGTATCGATACAGAGACAGAAGCCATCATTCAGGAAGCGATGGAAGTACTGAAGAAGGGAAGAACGACCTTTATCATTGCTCATCGTCTTTCCACGATCAAGAATGCTGATCAAATCCTTGTATTGGATCATGGCGAAATCGTGGAACAGGGCAATCATGACGAGTTGATGAAACATATGGGACGTTATTATCAAATGTATAAGCTCCAGCAAGGAACCAAAGAGGATATGGCAGGATAGAATTGAAGAAGCATCTGATGAATTTAGTCGGATGCTTCTTCTTTTTTTCTATTATCCAAAAAAAGGGTATTTCCCTATTTAACCAGAACAGTTATTAAGATACAGAGATTTGACAAGGGGGAAATCATGAAGATATTTCGTCAATTATTGCTGATCATTTCAGGGTTCATCCTGATTAGTGTACTGCCTGTCTTATTTTATGGAGGAGGGAAATCAGAATTATTTTACTTGATGATGGATGGCAAGGGGAACTCTTTCGGTTTTTATCCGAAGGAGTATCTGTTGGGGGTTTATCATGTGTTCACAGGGGTCTTTCAACAGGATCAGTGGGTGTTGTTTGTATTCAATAAGGAATATCCACTGCAGGAGGTTGTGGTTGAAAGATATGTTTATTCTATGAAAGTGTTTTTGTTCTCATTGGGATTAGCAGTAGTAACCGCTTTTTTAGTAAGTTTAATTATCTCTCTTACTTCTAAATGGATTCAACGTGCAGTCTTAAGCCTGGTGAACATACTCGAATCGCTTCCGGATGTATTCATCATCATTGGGGTTCAGTTGTCTGTCGTTGTGTACTTCCGTCATACCGGAGTTTTAATAGGGGAAATCGCAATGATGGACGAGGAACTGTATCTGTTACCTGTCACCTGCTTAACAATTGTTCCTGCCGTATTTTTAATCAAAACAATCGTTTTGTTACTGAAGGAAGAAGAACAGAAGCCGTACATAGAACTTGCAAACGGTAAAGGACTCAATCCACTTCAAGTATTAGTGATCCATAGCTTCCGGAATGTGGTCTACAGCTTATTCTATCGATCAAAGGTCATTTTTTCCTTTATGTTATCCAATCTGTTTATTTTAGAACGATTGTTCAATATGAGGGGAATCATGGATCTATTGATCTGGTCTAGTGGATTGAGCTTCGTACTTATTTCAACGATCATATTCCTGCCATTTTATCTGGTTTTCACAGTGATTGAGGTGCGTTTGAAAAGGAGCATCGGCTTAAAGGAGGACGGGACATATGCTTAAAGATGTATGGAAGCAACCTCAGTTCCTCATTGGGTTCTTCTTCATAACAGGGCTATTAATGATGAGTTTCTTGTATGAACCTTTTATAGAAGAAAAGGTGAAGATGTATAGTTTTTTTAATCATAATGGCGAAAGGGTAGGCCCACCGTTCACGCCGTTTGAGCTTCTCCCGTTAGGATCAGATCGATTAGGGATTCCCTTATGGTCATACGTCGTTCAAGGGGCGAAGTATACCATCATTATTGGATTGATCATCAGCTTTCTTCAAATCGTACTGGCTTTTTCCTTGTCAGTTCTCTTTATAAACGTCTTTAAAAAAATGCAGAGGATATTTGAAGAGTTAGTAGAATCCATGGTGTATATTCCCATTGCTGTCATTGCCTTCATGCTCCTTTCGCCAATCAGTTTCGTCATGGATGAGCCTGAGAAAGCATTTGTGAAAGTATTAAGCATTCAAATCTTCATCCTCACGCTTATCGGTATTCCGCCGTTGATCATTGTCCTATCGAAAGAAATAAAAAAAGTACTTCAAGAAGAGTTTGTCCTTAGTGCCAGAACATTGGGAGCAAGAGGAGTGTCATTGTACAGGATACATGTACTGAGAAACTTATTCCCAAGACTGATCCTGTTGTTTTTCCAGCGGAATGTAGCGGTATTAATTTTATTCGCCCATCTCGGCTTTCTAGAAGTATTCCTAGGAGGGGCGATTGAAAGAGAAATCATGATAGGCGTAACCCGGAAATTTTCTCTTTCCAACGAATGGGCAGGAAATATCGGAAAAGCCTATTTTGAATTGATGGTAGCACCATGGATCCTCTTTGTACCCCTTATCGCCCTTTCCCTAACCGTTCTTTCGTATAATTTGATGGCCTCATCACTTCAAAAGGTCCTCCTTGGGGATAAAGGGAAGATTAAAGACATAAGAAAGAGAGCGGACATGGAGCTTGAGGAGCCAGTGGATAGTGTGGATAAAGAAATGTTTGTGATGGAAACGAAGCAGGCGTACAAGGGATAATAAGCGAGTGTGGGAAATAAGGATCCTCTTTAGTGGGCTCACCGGCAAAAGCAAATCCAGATTGAGGCTTTCACTTAAAGTCAAACCAATATACAATTTTCTGTTAGGAAAACAGGACTTTTGTGTTATTTTGACGTTTTAAATCGAAATTCTTCCCATATCAATGTATAATTTAATTGATGAAAAAGTTTCATAATAAGGGAGGATACCATGATGGGGTGGATAATCGCCATTTTATTTGGTGCAGCAGTCTTGCTGCTCATTATATCGTTAATTAAAACGACACAGTCTAACTCAAAGCTTGAACAACAGATAGAGCATGTTTCAATCTCGGTATTGAACGAGGTTCATGAACTTGAGAAGCAGTTACGGAATATGCAGCTGGACGCAGAGATTACAGCCCAACAGGCAGGGGCGGCACCGGCTGCATCGAACGAACGTTTAATGCTCCGCGAAATGATTGACCTGCAAAAAAGGGGATATTCAGTTGAAAGCATCGCAGCCCAAACAAAGCTTAAGCCAAATGAGGTAGAGCATATGCTTGCACCTTACGTTTCAGGCAAGGGTGAAAGGGGATTAGTGGCGCAATGACAGTGACATCTAATTCTTTGCGTAGCTTCGCTGCGGGTCTATTGATTGCTACAAGTTTAATCGGAGCTGTTTATCTTTTCGGTCCTTCAGAGGCGAAAAGTACGTCGACAGAAGAAACTGTTAAAGTTGAAAAGCCCTCAGAGGATGAGATGGTGAAACAGCTGACCTCAAAAGGCTATGTCATACATACAGAAGAGCAATGGAATAAGCAGCTTGCTGCCATGAACGAGAAGCAGGAAAAGAATGGAGAAGACAAAAAAGATCAAAACACCGATGGAAAGGTTATTTACAAAACGATGCTGACCGTTTCTACAGGTATGACCAGCATCGATGTCGGGAATGCACTTGAGAAAGCGAACATCATCAAGAGTGGTCTGGACTTTTACAAAGAAGTAGAAAAACGTGGTCTTGAGAATGACTTACGCCCAGGTACATTTGAGGTCGAAAGTGGGATGACCACCGACGAAATCATTTCAACGATTTTTAAATAAGGGGAAAAGGGTGCAGTTCAAAATAAACTGGCCCTTTTTTATTTCCATGGGGCTATCCGACCGTCCCATCACTCAATAACAAATTCCTACACGGTTCCTGATATATGAATCGTTTTCGAGTTGTTGAAAGATAAAATCCCCTGTGTCATACATGGAGATGCTTTTTCCTCCTTGAGGGAGGACGTCCTTTTCTGTCCTATATTTCCCTACCCTTTCTCCATCCGGTAAATAGGTCGGACAAACAACGGTCCACTCCATTTCTGTGGCCTGTAAAATTAAAAAGGCTCTTAAATGGTCTTCTGCGGCGGTGGTGCTTCTCCTTTTAGATTCACTTGTCTGGAACCGGTAGAGTCCTGAATCCTTTTTTCCCTGAAGAATGCCCGCCGTACCACAGGTGATGATCCGTTTTACTCCGTGGTATCTCATGGTTTTTAAGATGATCGGCATACTTTTCGAGAGGACATCATTTTTATCGGTATTCAAGCAGCTTATCACTACATCGCAGCCCTCGATGGTTTCCTTAACAGCTTCTTCATTCAGCACATTACCTACAATTTCCATTCCGGAAGCCTCTAATGCACTTTCTCTTCTTACTAAACGGTTTATTTCATGTGTCTCCTTTGCTTGTTGATAAACAACGGAACCAACTCTTCCAGTACTACCGAATAATGCGATTTTCATCTTCATGACCTCCTACTACTTATAAAAAATAGTGTATCTTATTATCAGGATTTTTTACATGATTGTGTATTCGGGGATACATACTAATACGGAAAAAGATAAAAATCTCGAATTGAAAACTTTTATGTTGACTTATTGCAAGTATCGTTTTATGATGACAATCGTAACAATTTTAAATCCGATAAGAATAGTGGGGGTTATACAATGAAAAAATGGAAATTATCTATCATTTTGCTAATCACTTTATCCATGGTGTTAGCAGCATGTGGACAATCTAATGATAAAGAAGAGTCAAAAGGTGATTCAAAAGAAGATGGGAAAACATCTCTTTATGATCAAGTAATGGAAGACGGTGAAATACTCGTTGGAACGGAAGGTACATATCCTCCTTTCACATTCCATGACAAATCAGGGGAATTGACTGGATTTGACGTGGAAATTGCCCGTGAAGTTGCGAAGCGCCTTGGCGTTGAGGCGAAATTCCAAGAAACTCAGTGGGATGCCATGTTTGAAGGCTTAAATTCAAAACGATTCGATATGATCGCCAACCAAGTTGGGATTCGTGAAGATCGAGAGAAGAAATATGATTTCTCTGATCCATATATCGAATCAAGTGCAGTAGTGGTTGTATCTGAAGACAATAAGGATATTAAGTCATTTGAAGATATTAAAGGTTTAACTTCTGCTCAATCCCTGACAAGTAACTACCGTGATATAGCTGAAAAAAATGGAGCCAAAATCCAAGGTGTAGATGGCCTGTCTCAATCCATCCAACTTCTGGAACAGGGAAGAGTGGACGTGACAGTGAACGATAAGATTTCCATTCTGGATTACTTGAAGAAACAGCCGAACGCGAATGTCAAAATTGCAGCTGAAGCTGAAGATGCCGGACAAAGTGGGCTAATGTTCCGTAAAGGAAACGATAAGTTAGTGGAAGAAGTAAATAAAGCGTTAGAGGAAATGAAGAAAGACGGTACGTACAAAGAGATTTCTGAGAAATGGTTCGGAGAAGATGTATCTCCTAAGTAGTATTTACCAGGATCCTGAAGCAATGATTGATATTTTACAAAGCTCCCTGCTTCCAATGATAAAGGGAGCTTTGTATTATTCTATCCCTCTAGCGCTAATATCATTTGTTTTGGGAATGATTCTGGCTGTCCTGACTGCTTTAGCAAGATTGTCAAGTATCAAGATTCTAAGAGGAATCGCAAGGTTTTATGTTTCTGCCATACGCGGTACGCCATTATTGGTACAATTATTCATCATTTTTTACGGTATGCCTTCAACCGGCATAGAATTTCTCAAGTTTGATCCGTTCCCTGCTGCTGTTATTGCGTTTTCATTAAATATGGGTGCCTACTCATCAGAAATCGTCCGTGCAGCCATTCAATCGATTCCGAAAGGACAATGGGAAGCAGGATACTCAATCGGTATGACCTATTCACAAGCACTTAAAAGAATCATCCTGCCGCAAGCGACCCGTGTATCTATTCCGCCACTTTCGAATTCATTCATAAGCCTGGTGAAGGATACATCTCTTGCCTCCTTGATTCTGGTTACCGAAATGTTCAGGAAAGCCCAGGAAATTGCTGCCACAAACTATGAGTTCCTGCTCATGTATATGGAAGCTGCCCTGCTTTACTGGATTATCTGCTTTATCCTATCTATCATTCAAGGCCGAATTGAAGCAAGACTAGATCGATATATTGCAAAGTAATATAAAAGGAGATTGAATATGATTTCCATCAAAGGATTAACGAAACGATTTGACCAACTAGAAGTGTTAAAGGGAATGAATGTAGAGGTGGGTAAAGGACAGGTCATCGTCCTGATCGGACCTTCAGGATCCGGAAAGACTACCTTCCTGCGCTGTTTGAATTCACTTGAAATCCCTAATGACGGCACCGTTTCAATAGGTGGAACGTCCGTTAACTTTAACAAAAAGGTACCCAAGCAAGAACTTATTAACCTAAGAAGAAAAACAGGAATGGTATTCCAAAACTATAATCTGTTCCCACACATGACAGCCTTGGAAAACGTCATGGAGGGGCCGACAGTTGTACAAAAACGCTCCAAGTCCGAAACAAAGAAGAAAGCCATCAGATTGCTTGAAAAAGTAGGGCTCGGTGATAAAGTGGACTACTATCCATTTCAGCTTTCAGGTGGACAACAGCAAAGGGTCGGAATCGCAAGAGCCTTGGCAATCGAGCCGGAAGTGATGCTCTTTGATGAACCCACATCTGCACTAGACCCTGAACTGGTAGGAGAGGTCCTGAAAGTAATGAAGGATCTTGTTGAAGAAGGTATGACCATGGTCGTTGTGACACATGAAATGAGATTTGCGAAAGAAGCAGCCGATAAAGTCATCTTTATGGATGGCGGTTATATCGTCGAAGAAGGCACACCACAACAAGTATTCGAGGCGCCTAAAAATGAACGTACCCGCCAATTCTTGAATTTAATTAAATGAGGTAAAAAGAGGCTGGGACATAACCAAATCAATATAATCGAAAAACGAACAATCAGGATATAAGACCATGTTAGGGTTTCTTGTGACACCGCTGTTGATTTCCGTGCAAGACTTCGCTTTCCTCGGGGCGGAAGGCGAGCCTCCTCGTCGCTGACGCTCCTGCGGGGTCTCACCTATTCCGCTTTTCCCGCAGGAGTCTTCGTCTTGCACTCCAATCAACAGCTAGAACCAGTTAAATACACTGTGTATGCTTTTAAAATAACAATAAAAAATCCGAACGTTTTCGATTTTCATGAAAGAATATCGAATAATTGTTCGGATTTTTCTTTGGCTAAAACCCTTTTGTCCCAGCCCCTTTTTTACTGATTTTCCATTTTAGAAGACCATCTTATTCACTTATCTTCTCACGAAGTGTGCCTCTAAATGTAAACAGGAAAAAATAATAGGTTGACATATAGCGAGAAAAATCATATATTTTGAATTGTAGAACTTTTAAGGGGTGTTATTGGATGAGATTAAAAGACATGATTCTCGTTTCGATGTTTACAGCTATTGTGGCAGCGCTGGGTGTGATCCCACCGATCGCTCTGCCGTTTACACCAGTTCCAATTACAGCACAGACGTTTGGTGTTATGTTAGCTGGAGCCGTATTAGGAGCTAGGCTTGGGGGACTGAGTCTTGGGTTATTCGTTCTGTTAGTGGGTATCGGAGCACCTATTCTTTCTGGTGGAAGAGGGGGATTGCCCATCCTGATTGGGCCAAGTGGGGGATACATACTAAGTTGGCCAATTGCGGCATTCGTTATCGGTTTCCTAGTTGACCGGTACAAGGGCCGTTTAAAGCTTTGGAATATGATTTTGTTTAATGTTATAGGTGGTATCATCATCGTGTATGTTGGAGGAATAACTTTCTTATCTCTGGTGACGGAGCTAACATGGATGCAAGCAGCCATCTCAGCATTAACCTATATACCTGGCGACGTAGTTAAGGCTGTCATTGCTGGAACTATTGCCCTTCAACTGCATAAAGCAGCTCCAATAGCAAAATTTCATAACGAGAAGAAAGCAGCGTAGAAAGAAAGGCTTGATAAGAAAGTGGAAACACTATCTTGTTGAGCCTTTTTAACTTGTGGGCTGGAAACAGATATGATTTCATTATAATAGAGACAATTTTCTGATCATTATGTTAGAGGAGAAAACAGTTCATGACCTATATTGGAAGCACCTTAAGAGAACATAGCCTTCATCAACCGGATAAGCAGGCAGTTGTATCAGAGGAAAAGAGCATGACTTATAAAGAAATGTACGGTCTGGTAGAGAATTACCAGCAAGCTCTATTGAAATATACCGGTGAACAAGAAAAACGTATCGGGATACAAGTGGAAGATTCCCTATCATTTCTTGCATTATTCTTTGCCATCGTACGTAATGGCTGGCAGGCTATGCCGATCGATTCAAAGTGGACAAAAGAAGAGCTAAACGATGCAAATGAAATCGCATCGCCGGATTATATCATTACAGATTGTGTAGGGAATATTGAAGAGAAGGATTATTTTATAGGGGTTAATCAGTTATTCAATAATGGAGAAGTTGGCGATGTTACTGCCACTAAAGACCCGATGACAGACTTCTATGTTGGCTTTACGTCGGGCTCATCTGGAAAACCAAAAGGATTTACACGGTCACATAAATCATGGACAGAAAGCTTTTCAGTTTGCGAAGAAACATTTCATCTGACAAAAGATGATACGATCATGTCACCGGGGCCGCTTTGTCATTCCCTTAGTTTGTTTACCGCTGTTCACACTTTACAGATGGGGGCAACCCTTCATGTGGCAGAAACATTCAATCGAACGTCCTTGGTGGAAAGAATACATACAGAGGGGATCAATACGTTTGTAGGGGTTCCCACCATGGTGGAAGCCTTGTTGGAGGAATGCCAATCACATTCCTTACAATATTCTTGTATACAGAACCTAATCATATCGGGAGCTGGGTGGTCATCTGCATCAAAGGAAAAGACTTTATCTGTTTTTCCTTACGCCTCCTTATTTGAATACTACGGGGCATCGGAATTGAGTTTTGTCATGTACAAGAAAGACTTGGAAAATGGACACCGGCCTTTTCCTGATGTTTCTATACGTATTCTTGATGAACACTTTCACGAAGCAAAGATTGGTGAGGTTGGGAAAGTGTTCGTTACAAGCCATATGCTCTATTCCGGTTATCTTGATCAAGAAGAAGAAACCCAAAAGGTCTTAACGGCACATGGAGCGACTGTTGGTGACGTCGGTTATAAGAATGAGTTAGGGGAAGTATTCCTTGTGGGAAGAGAAAGCAATATGATCAAGAGTGGGGGATTGAAGGTTTATCCTGAAGAAGTAGAGGCCATTCTTCAAACCCATCCGGATATTGTGGAGTCCATCGTTTATCCGGTGGAGGATCGCTATTGGGGTGAAATGGTCGTATGTTCCTTACAGATGAAGAATCATAGTAGCTTGACAATGGAAGGATTGAAACAATTCTGCAAAGCTAAAATAGCTGACTACAAAATCCCGAAACAAATTGTTCCCCTTCCCACCTTTCATTACACAAAAAGTGGAAAAATCGACCGAAATGCCACGTTAGAGGGACGGACCTCACAATTAAGGAGGGAAACGGAATGAAGGAAGCGGTAATCGTATGGGCTAAAAGAACACCAATAGGCAAATGTGGAGGAAGCCTGAAGGATATCAGACCGGAGATCCTTGTAGGCACACTCATGAAAGCATTGGTTAAAGAAACCAATATTGACCCCAATGAAATAGAGGATGTCATTCTTGGGAACACAGTTGGTCCAGGTGGGAACCTGGCACGGCTTTCTGCCTTAACTGCAGGTCTGCCTGTCACGATTCCCGGAGTGACGGTAGATCGACAATGTGGTTCAGGATTGGAAGCAATCGTATCCGCTTGTAGACTTGTACAATCTGAGGCGGGAGACATGTATATTGCAGGTGGAGTGGAAAGTACGAGCCTCGCTCCCTGGAAAATGGAAAAGCCTGAGAACCCCATGCAATCTCCAAGAATATATTCAAGAGCAAGATTCTCACCTGAAGAGATAGGGGATCCGGAAATGGGGGAGGCTGCTGAAAATGTAGCAACAGCGTATGAGATAAGCCGCAAGGACCAGGATGCTTATGCGTTAAGGAGCCATGAAAAAGCGATTCGCTCTCAGAAGGAAAATCGCTTTAAAGATGAAATCGTACCCGTAAACACGATTATAACGGACGAATGTCCAAGAAAGCATACATCATTGGAAAAGCTCTCAAAGCTTCCGCCTGTCTTCCGAGAACGGGGAACGGTAACAGCTGGAAATGCTTGTCCCATTAACGATGGAGCAGCTATCGTTTTAGTATTATCCAAAGAAAAATGCCTTGAACTGGGTCTCGAACCCGCTATGAAATTCATAGATGCCAAAGCGGAAGGTGTCGATCCTAATCTTTTAGGAATCGGTCCGATTCCAGCAGTCCAGAAGTTGTATGAAAGAAACAATATTTCATCCACTGATATCGATGTGGTGGAATTTAATGAAGCATTTGCCAGTCAAGTAATTGCTTCTTTAAGGGAATTGAACCTGCCTGAAGGAAAAGTCAATATCGGGGGAGGGGCACTGGCACTTGGTCATCCATACGGGGCATCTGGTGCAATCCTTGTAACACGCCTGTTTCATGAAATGAAGACTCGAAATGGCCCCAGGGGTCTTGCTACCCTTGGGATCGGTGGAGGAATGGGACTGGCCGCTTTATTTGAAGGGATCTAATGGATTACGAGGAGGATGGACATGGAAAATGAAGTAGTTATCATCACAGGTTCAACAAGGGGAATTGGGAAGAATCTTGCCTTTACTCTGGCCGATTTGGGTGCCAAAGTCGTCATTAATGGAACCAGAAAAGAAGCAGTTGATGAAGTCGTAAATGAAATTAAAGTAAAAGGAGGAAAGGCCGTCGGAGTATGTGGAATGGTTGAAAACATGGAAACGGGGGAAGCGTTGGTACGAGCAGCGATCAATGAATTTGGGCGTGCAACGATTCTTATTAACAATGCCGGAAACAACAGGGATCGAATGGCACACCGTTTATCTGAAGAAGACTGGGATGCCGTCATTTCCACTCACTTAAAGGGAACCTTTTCATCTGTGAGACCATTTATTCAACACCGGAAAAATGAAGGAGGAGAAGGAGTCATCCTGAATATGACATCCAGAGCAGGGATAAAAGGAACGATGGGACAATTAAATTATAGTGCAGCTAAAGCAGGGATCATCGGAATGACCAAAACCTTATCTCAAGAGTTGATAAGGGAAAGGATACGTGTCTTAGCCGTATCTCCAGCTGCCCTGACGGATATGACCTCCCCTCACGTAGAAAAGGCAAAAGTAAAAGCCGCTCAAGAAGGGAGAGAATTAGAGTCTTATTGGGAAATCGGAACGGCTGAAGACGTGGCCCTATTTGTCACAACACTCCTTGAAAATAAAGATGCAATCCAAAGTGGTGCTGTTTATAGCGTGAATGGCAAACAAGTTGGTATATGGGAAGAGCCTGTCTGGAAAGAACTGAAATTTTCATAAAAAGGTTAGTTCGCTTGAATTAGTGGAATTATGGTAATGAGTAGAAAAATTCAAGGGAGGATTTGAAAATGGAATATCGTTTAGAACATGACACACTTGGAGAAATGAAGGTACCAAAGGAAAAATATTGGGGAGCACAAACTCAGCGAAGTAAAGAAAACTTCCAAATCGGTACAGAGAAAATGCCAATTGAGGTTACATATGCATTTGCCCAGCTTAAAAAGGCGGCTGCAGTCGTCAATCATTCACTTGGTAAGCTTTCACAAGGTAAGATGGAGGCGATTGGCCAGGCGTGTGATGAAATTCTTGAAGGGAAGTGGGATACACATTTCCCCCTTGTGGTATGGCAAACAGGCAGCGGTACCCAATCCAATATGAATGTAAATGAGGTGGTTGCCTACCGTGCGAATGAAATCCTTGGGGAAAAAGGAGTAAATGAAAAAGTTCATCCAAATGATGATGTGAACATGTCTCAAAGCTCCAATGATACGTTCCCGACGGCTATGCACATCGCAGCCTATCATGAAATTGAATCAAAGCTGTTCCCGGTTCTTCAAGAATTTACTGCCACATTAAAAGAGAAAGAAATTCAATTCCAGGATATTATAAAAATTGGGCGTACCCATCTACAGGATGCCACTCCTCTTACACTAGGTCAGGAAATTAGTGGGTGGCGCTCCATGATGGAACGCTCTTATAGTATGACAAGAGAGAGCTTGCAACGATTAGTCAACCTAGCCATTGGAGGCACGGCTGTAGGGACGGGCATCAATGCCGACCCGACCTTTGGTGATAAGGTGGCAAAACAATTAGAGATGCAAACGGGCGTCAAGTTCGTTTCATCCGATAATAAGTTTCATGCTTTAACATCCCACGATGAAATCGTTTATGTACACGGCGCGATAAAGGCGCTGGCAGCCGATCTGATGAAAATAGCGAATGACATCAGATGGTTAGCAAGCGGTCCCAGAAGTGGAATTGGAGAAATAACGATACCTGCCAATGAACCTGGGAGTTCGATCATGCCAGGGAAAGTGAATCCGACTCAAAGTGAAGCTGTGACAATGATTGTGACACAAGTCTTCGGGAACGATGCATCGATTGGGTTTGCATCCAGTCAAGGAAACTTTGAATTGAATGTATTTAAACCAGTGATCATCTATAATCTTCTTCAATCAGTCCGTCTGCTTACTGATGGGATTAAATCCTTTAACGATAAATGTGTGAAGGGTTTGGAGGCTAACAAAGAAGTCATTGAGGACTTTGTCCAAAAGTCGCTTATGCTCGTCACTGCACTAAATCCACATATCGGATATGAAAAAGCAGCTCAAATTGCCAAAATGGCCCATCAGAATGGGTCCACATTAAAAGCAGCGGCCATTGAATCAGGGCATCTTACAGAAGAGCAGTACGACAAATGGATCGATCCTGAAAGCATGGTTCATAATAAATAGATAAGAAGAACTGGCTCCCTCACAAAAGAGAGAGACAAATTGAAAACCCCCGGCCAAAGACCGGGGGTTTTATTTATCCATTCATATCAAAGTGCTAATTATTTTTGGTACCCGCCACCGATTTGTTGTTCAGCCATTTGAACTAGGCGTTTCGTGATTTCTCCACCTACAGAACCGTTAGCACGAGCTGTTGCATCTGGTCCTAATTGTACGCCAAATTCAGACGCGATTTCGTATTTCATTTGGTCGATTGCTTGTTGAGCTCCTGGAGCTACTAGTTGGTTAGATGAATTGCTGCGAGATTGTTGCTGTTGCATAATCTGTCATCTCCTTAAAATGTATAAGTTTTTTGGTTGGGTTAGCCGGGTTTGCACCAGCACGCTATTCCATGAGCGACCATTCTAATATGGTATAACCCATCGGGTGGGGTGAAAGAAGGCTTATTGCCGCCTTGTTACTAGGTATTATGGTTTGTTTCAGGATTAATATTCAACAGGGTGACAGGGAATTTATTCCTGTTAAATCCCTATAAGTTTTCTACATAAATCAACGTGATTGTAAAAAGGATAACACTATACAATGAATTAGATTGAAAGTATGGTGACACAGCATGAAAGCCTGCGCATTATGTAACGGGATCGTTGAATATAGGGGACTTTGCCAGAAGTGTGGAGACTCTACAGTGGATCAGGGAAGATATTATGATTATTATGATGAGTATAGTGCATATATGGACATACAACATCTTCAATTAGCTGATGGGATACCGAATAGTAGTTGCTCTGATAAATGTCTTCATCTTTTCACATGTATACGGTGTGGGGAAGAAGAGGGGAAAAGTTTAGAATTAACTGAGTTTTAATTAATTCCCAGACTTAGTTTCAGAATCGAAAAGAGGCCGTCGACGGCCTCTTTTCTTCTGCTATTATCGGATTCTTGACTCAGAATCTGAATCAAAGAAATGTGCTTTATTCATATCAAATGCCAGTTCAATCGTTTGACCGGCAACGATATCCGTACGTGAGTCAACGCGGGCTACAAACTCTTGCCCCTCTAATTGAGAGTAAAGCATTGTCTCAGCACCTGTTAATTCAGATACTTCGATTTTCGCTGTGATTTTAGCACCTTGAGCAGTATCGATGAACAGAGGCTCATCATGGATATCTTCAGGGCGCACCCCTAGAATAATGCTCTTACCAATTTGACCTTGTTCTCTTAGAACTTTCATTTTTCCTTCAGGTACGGATACTTTCGAATGACCGCTCACAAAATGTCCATCTTCAAGTGTACCGTGGAAGAAGTTCATGGCAGGCGATCCGATGAAACCACCTACGAAAACATTCTCAGGCTTATCGTATACTTCTTTAGGAGAACCAACTTGCTGGATGACGCCATCCTTCATGACAACGATCCGGGTTGCCATAGTCATCGCTTCTGTTTGATCATGTGTGACGTAAATAGTCGTGGTTTGCAGACGTTGGTGAAGCTTTGCGATTTCTGCACGCATTTGTACACGAAGCTTTGCATCAAGATTGGATAAAGGTTCGTCCATCAAGAACACTTTCGCATCACGGACGATGGCACGCCCAAGAGCTACACGCTGACGCTGTCCACCTGATAATGCTTTCGGTTTACGATCAAGTAACGCTTCAAGGCCAAGGATTTTAGCTGCTTCCTGTACACGGCGATCAATTTCCTTTTTATCGAACTTACGCAATTTAAGGCCGAATGCCATATTATCATATACGCTCATATGCGGATAAAGGGCATAGTTCTGGAATACCATTGCGATGTCACGGTCTTTCGGAGCCACATCGTTCACACGCTTGCCATCGATGGAGAAATCACCTTTCGAAATTTCTTCAAGTCCTGCAATCATCCGTAGGGTCGTTGATTTACCACAACCTGATGGTCCTACAAATACAATAAACTCTTTATCTTGAATATGTAGATTAAAGTCATTTACTGCCGTTACCTTACTATCATAAATTTTGTGAATATGTTCTAATTTTAGTTCAGCCATTTTATTTCTCCTCCTTGAAATGAAATCGTTTTCATCTATAACTCTATTGTAGGGAAAGCGAATTCAAAACGATATGGTCAACTTGCACAAAGTTCCTTAATCCTTTTTAGGCAGGTTGACTGATTGGAAGCTTAAGCAGGCAAAATAGGCTAAAATTCCTCCTTGGAATGTTTTAATATCTATATTTGTTTTTTCAATAAACTTATCTATTCGGTACTGAACGCTGTTGCGGTGCATGAATAATTTCTTGGCTGTCTGACTGATATTGGATTGATTTTCAAGAAATGCCTTTACCGTTTGAAGCATTTCAGGATCTTCATGAAAGGTATCAACAACCTTTTTGAAAATATGCTCTTTCCATTGTTGCGGCAAATGATGGAGGGCAAACTCAGGCAGGACCGTCACAGCCGTTTGGAGGAAAGCCTGTCTCTGTATTGTTCTGGAAAATGAAAATAGTTCCTGTTCGTAAGTAAACGAAAGAGGAAAATGAACGTCCACTTCTCGAAATTGACCTATGAAAAAAGAGGGACTGACGAAAAAATCAGATTCAATGACGTGGGAAATCGACAGCAATTGTTCCTCATCTATCGTCCATTCATTTTTTTCTTCAATGAGTATACCCATATGATCAGCTTGAAAAACCAGTATGGTGCCGTGTGGTAATAAATGTTGAAACGCTTCTTTCATTTGCAACTGATCAAAGCTCTCCTTCATGCTAAACTGAATGATACGAAACTCTTCGTCATTCGTAGTGGGTTGGGGTCCATTTTCAAATAAATAGGTATACCATTCTGACGACTGTGGAGAATCATTCACAATTCTGGTTTTTTGTTTAATCTCCTTAAACAAGCAATATAATAGATCCAATTCTTGTTGTGTGATCGACTCTTTTTCTATTCCGATATATTCATCTTCCCGGTCGTTTGTAAACCAGACCTTCGTTGCTTCTGTGCGGTTTGGATAATGATCTTGAATAATAGCAGTAGGATATTTTTTACGCAAAGATGTGAACATGTGATCCCTCTTTGTTCATTATTATAGTAAATAAGGTTATAATGACTATTGTACTGAAATAGTGCAGGTATTCAAAGAGTGTATAATTGCAAAAGTATACGAATTTTATTACTATTGTAGAATGAATAAATACTTATGGGGTGCCAAATATGGAATATACTAAAGAAGTCACGAATCGAATGAAACGTCTTGAAGGTCAAGTACGTGGCGTGTTGAAAATGATGGAGGATGAAAAACATTGTAAAGATGTCGTCACTCAATTATCTGCCGTTCGTACTGCAGTTGACCGCACAATTGGCCTCATCGTTGCGAAAAATTTAGAAGCGTGCATAAAGGAATCAGAAGAAGAGGGCGGAAATGCAGAAGATGCCATTCAAGAAGCCGTCAATATGCTTGTCAGAAGCCGTTAAATGGTGAAAAGCTGCCTAAAGGAAGTCTAGGCAGCTTTTTTTTATTACTTAGGTGGTTCTTCGTATTCTGTAATATCAACGGCTTCTTCGATGTTTGTTGTGTGTTCCCTCATGTGGACTGAGCCGCCTGACATTCCCTCGTTGATGAATCGGTCAACATCCAAAAACGCTTTTTCTCTTCCTTCATAATTTGTATCAGGAAGGAATTGATCATTTTTATTATCCTTTTTCATGCTCATCAGCCTCCTTTCTTTATTTTTTATAAAGGGGGCTGAAGTTATGCATGAGGACCCTATTCATTTATCTCCAGGTATCTTATGTACGTTCCATCATTCATAAACATGGAAAAGCATCAGTTCATGCAACTGTTTCTTGAGTGTATCTTCCTTCTCTTCTGGAGGGGTGGCACCTGTCCATTCGATTCGGCCGTCTTTATGGTAATTGCCTGTGTATTTCACCCCGTTGAAAAAAAACGAAAACGTCCAGCCTGGTAGCTGCTTATTTTCAAACATATTTTTGAATTGAAAATGTTGGATCATCGTTCATCACCTCCATTCATATTGTAAACGTTTTAATTCAGGCTGTGTAGTATTGGCCTTGAAATGTATCATAAATGGAATCTTCCTCTAATAGAATTTACTGAAGAGAAAGAGGAGGGACGAAGGATGAATTCGTTTATTCGTGATTTACAAAAAGCGATAAGTGATGAATGGACAGGTTATTATTTCTATAAAGAGTTAAAAGTCCGTACGAATAATCCATTATATGTGGA
The DNA here is from genome assembly GCF_005938125.1 of Bacillus sp. BHET2. Taxonomy (GTDB): domain Bacteria; phylum Bacillota; class Bacilli; order Bacillales; family Bacillaceae_B; genus Rossellomorea. Next base: position 1,764,426 of record NZ_VCQN01000001.1, on the reverse strand, counting down.
GTTTATAGAGCATGCACAGAAGGATGAGAAAGAGCATTATGAAATGTTTCAATATCTTCATTACTTATTAACCGGGGAGTATTACGACCATAAGAAAGAAAAAGTGGGGTTTACGACCTTTAAAGAAGGAGTGTTACGTGCGTTGAAGGATGAACTGGAGGGGGCAGAGTTTTATCGGGATATGCTGCTGGAAATCCCGAATCAACAAGCGTATAAGCCACTATTTATTGCCATGACGGACGAACAGGAGCATGCTACAAGATTTTCAACTATTTATAATTCCTTGAGATAAGTGTACAAGAAGAGGTTGAACCTTGTGTGATCCACGAAGATTCAACCTTCAATGTTTTTCGCACTAAGGGTAAAGAATGTGCGGACAAGCTGCTTTCTCCTATTGGTTTCAATTTCCTCTTCATCAAAGCTCATGGGCTTTGAATTGATTTCGAATAACACGAATCCCTCTTGCTCCCTTGGGGCAAGATCGATGGAAAATTCCCCGACATAGCCAAAGGATTTGGCCAACTCCCCACCGCATACTTGAACGATCCGGGAAATTTCTTTTTTTGTCTGGGTGTCTGCGACTTCCTTCAGAGATATGATCTTTCCTCCAGTAGGTACATGGGTAGTGACTTCCTGCCGCTGTGACATGCGGACTCCTATACCAATCAACCGGAAATCCTCCCCTGTATGAAGGACTAATATTCGGAAATCATAGCGATGGTCATGTAAGGTTTTACAAGGGATCGCTTCCTGCACGATCCAGTGGTTACTTGTAAACCAATCTCTGTATGTTTGAAGGAGTCGGGATACGTTCACGAACCTCTCTATCTTTTTGATGCTTTTACAAAGAATTCGGCCTGAGGAGTCGATTTCAATCAATCTGATCCCTTTTCCTTGGGAAGCGAGGGAATGTTTCACATACATTTTCTTATGGGTGGTAAGGAAATGAATAAAGGACTCTTCATCTGTTATTCGTTCAGTGTGAGGCAAGTATGCCTGAAGAGCTTGATTCTTAGATAGAAGCTCATGAATTTCCCATTTGTTAAAGAAATGAGGATTGAAAAAGGGGATCCTATGCTTCTGGATGAAATCGAGAAACTTTTCGTATGCATGATTTTGCTCGGCAAGCCTCGAGGGCACCCGATTATATATGACGTTCGGAACAGGGAACAGGCACTTGACCCATTTATTTAAGGGCTGATTGTAGATGATTCCAGCAATGGTATCTCCAAATACATCTTGCGGTGAGAAGACGAAACAAATGCCACCAGCCTGTTCTACATCCTGTTGTATCGCTCGGAATAATTCAAAGTTCCCCTTATATTTGTTCCTTCCTTCCTTACTCGAAACGATCCCTATCAATGGAATGGAAGGAATGTTTTTCTTTTTGGGAGAAATCACAAATTCATAGTACTCGTTGGGATCTTTAGAGGAGAGGAGAAAGGAACTTTTCGCAAATCCAAAGGTTGTAATGGAATCCTCCCCGTGAAAGAAGGTCTTCTTACCACGGTCATACAGAATGTTCATGGAATCATTTCCTCAGGGTTATTCAAGCTCTGTTGAGTAAGAAAGATCCCGAATGATAAGGCAAGTCTTCTTGTTAATAAGTCAAAACTCTTCAATTCGGGATGAGAAAAGATCGATCTTCCAGGCTTTGAGTTTGCCTCAAACATCCATATTTGCTGATCCTCGTCGACTCCGAAATCAAATCCGATTTCTCCAATGAATCCTTCAAGATTATGCTCGATGGAGTGGGAAAGTGTTAAAGCTGCTTCCTTTAGTGAATCTTCAATAGATTTCCGTTCGGCATCATCTGTGAACAGCTCAGATAAGATTTTCACTTCCCCCCCGTTATTGGCATGTGTCGTCACGCTTCCTGACCCGGCCACTTTCCCCGCCATTGCGCTCACTTGCCAATTTCCCTCCTCATCTTTATTCGTATGCACCCGAAAATCGATAGCACGGTTATTCTCCTTCAGTAAGGAAATGCCCTGTTGGACTATGAAGGCGTCCAGGTTACGGTTTTTGAAGACTGTGTTGGTAAGCTGTTCTAAGGTTTTGAATTTAAGTAATCGGTTTTTTTGTTCTTGATCTCTGAAACGGCAGAAATATTCCTGGGATGAACGACTATACGTAATCTTGTGAATCCCATTACCGAGACTTCCGTTTTTTGGTTTTAGGTAGATATGGTGATGGATCGAGAGCATGCGTTCCATTTCATCGAACGATTGGAAGCGATGAGTTTCAGGTAGATAGTGCTGAACAGACTCATCATTTTCCAAGCGCTCAAACAGGTCCAATTTATTAAAGAATCCAGGATTGTACCAAGGAATGCCATACTCTCTTTGCAGTCTGTCTTTGATGCTTTGATAAGTTTTACGTTTCTCGCTGCGACGGTTTGGAAGTCTGTCATATATCACATTGGGAAAGGGAATATCCTCGATCTCCCACCCATCCCCAAAGTGGAAATAACCCTTGATTAGTCCGTTCTCCCAATCGATATGACGCTCCCCGAAAACAAAAGGTATGACGCCCAAGGACGATTGAACAGATAAGAGCTTCTTGAAAAAGTAAGAACGCTCACCAATTGGGCTTAACCGAAAGCTTGTGAACCCAGCAGTGAAAATGCCAATCAGCACACCAGCATATAAACAATCTTCTTTACAAAAGAGGGAGAGTGAATCCACCTTAGAAGGAAGATGCAACCTCTTGGCTAGCTCAGAGCTGATGCCGATTACATTGCGACCATTTGGATGACGGCTGCATGAAGCAGATTGTCTTGCCGTTCCCAGTATCACTGTATGAGGCAATTTGTCGTCGTCCAACCTAAACCCGGAAGGAAGGTAGAGTATGCTTTCTTCATCTTGAAAATGGTCGACTTTGTACGTATTAAGCATTAGAAGTCACCTCTTCTTAAGGATGATAGAGATTGAGAGGATAGAAAATCACAATAATCCAAAGGTGCATTGTATAAAGAGGAAAGCTTATCTGGCTCAAGGGCGCCAACCACTTTATGACCTGGTTTAGAATTCATATCCAGAATCCACAAAGAATGATCCTCCCCGATGATTAAATCAACACCAATTTCAAATAGATCTGAAAAATTCTCTTCGAGGAGTAAAGGCATTTCATCAAGGATGCCGGTAATCTCTTCTTCCATGAACCTCCATGGAATTGAACTATGGGCTTCCTTCCAGTGGGTGAAAGAATGATAGGTTGCTCCTCGACTGATATTTGTCAGAATGCCTTTTTCTTCCCCAACACGGATGGCCCGTTGGAATTCCCTCCACTCTCCGTTACGATCTTTATTCAGGAGGATACGCATATCAAAGGGGGCCTCTACTTTCGTCAGATTAGGAAGGCGCTTTTGACAAATAAATGTGTGTTTCTTGAAAATGCGATCCACCCATTTAAGAAATATCTCTTTACTTGGGAATGATTGTTCCATGATCCCTTGTTTCTTAGTTGTTCGTACGACGATTTCTTGAGAACGGGAACTCAGGTGGTAAACGGCATATCCATGAGCGCCATCGACCGGTTTGATTATTATATCTTTATGTTGGATCAAAAGATTTAATAAATGAATTCTATCGCTAACAAGAAAGGTTTCAGGAATATAGGGGGCGAGGGAGGTATGTTTAAGTTTTTCATACAAGTGCCATTTGTTGGGTAATCCGTAACCGAGAAATCGGATCTGCTTCTGATTTTTTAACCATTGCACGACTGCCTTTGCCTGCCTGGATTGGATATCCTTCTGATAGTAGGTTCGATCATAAATATAAGCGGGGATATTGAACGCTTCTTCCTCCCATTTCTGTGACAAACGATTATAATGAAATCCTTCCACCGTTTCGTTTAGTGGAGAAATGCCTTTAGGAGAAAACAGATAAAGGTCTATAGAATGGGAGAGGGATTCCTTCGCTATTTCTAGAAAGTAACTGTTCGTCTCTTCTGGGGTGAGGGTCATGATGCCTAATGAATGATTCATGATGTTACTCCTCCTTAAATGTCCATTTGGTGAAACTGTATTCATACAGTGCTTTAACAGAGGGACGAATACGATCATTATCCAAGTACGTTCGTTTCGAAGGCTTGGAGTTGACTTCAATCAGCCATGGTTTCCCTTCTCCGTCAATCCCAACATCCATGCCGAATTCTGCAAAATGACCATCTATGCTTTCAGAAAGAAGCTTTGCGGAAGATTTGCATAACTGCCTCATTTCGTTTGCAATTGCTATACTCTGCTTTTGGGAAAAGAGAGTGTTCAAGACGGATAAGGGCTTTTCAATGCGCCCACCCTGATCCACGTTCGCCACGAACTGATCCTTGGAAGATACCCTCGCAATAGAAGAGATGATCTCCCACTCTTCCTCTTGATTCAAGTGACATAGAAATCGGAAATCTAAAGAACACCCTTCAACTGTAAGGAAGGGAATCGTTTCTTGAACCAAGTAAGAAGACCGTTTGCACCATGAACGAATCTGCACAGATAGAGCGTTGAAGGTGTGGAAGGTGAGAGGGCTCTCATCAGAAAAAGAATTTTGATGCATAAGAAAATCGCTGTCGTTCTTTTGTATACGCATGATGTAGCGTCCCTTGCTTCCATTTATCCTCTTCACAAAAACGTCCTTATATAAAGTGAGCATCTCCTCCAATGAATCCAATCCCTTTACAGACTTGGGCAGGTGCTCTGATAGAACTGGACTATCTTTTAATGCATCATAAACTTCATCTTTCGAAAGGAATCTTGAATTGAATACATGGATTTCTTGTTCCTCAGTGCGTGTTAGAGCTTTGTCGTAGGGAGGGGTTCCCTCTGCTTTCCGGGAATGGCATCGATTGTATATGACGTGGGGGGCAGGAAGCTGAGAGAGTTTCCAATCCTGTCCGTCAAACGCCACACCTTCGGACTTATTTCCGATAAAGGATGAGAGGGGAAGAAGGTAGAAAAATCCACCTTTTCGTTGAAACCAGTTCTGACACTCTGTAAAATATCCTTTTAAAGAGTGTGAATGTACCCCAGTTAGTGTAAACTGATTGATCAATAGAGCCACAACCGGTCCCATATGAATCAAGGACCGCCTCGAATCAATTGAAATCCATATATTTTCCAGGTTTGGTATGGAAGAGAATAATGAATCACACGTATCCAACATAATCTGTAAAGAATCAGCTTTTGTTTCTATACATGTTACATTGAGAAGAGAATCTCCAAACCTCAACGTCATATGCCGTTGAAAGAGAGTTTGATTCATCATCCTTTTTGGTATATACAAATGATGATGATCACTTGTGTTTTTTCTAGAAATAAATGAACATTTTATCTTCATCCGGCATTCCCCGTTTGCATAACCCATTAGATTGATTCTATAATGATTTATTGGGCTAAGGTTGATATAGCATTCTATGTAAACCTGGGCAAAATGTTCAAACGAGAGAAGTAGAAAAGGAAGGTGCACTCATGCTAAATGCTTTCATCCTAGTACTGTTCATGGTTATTGTAGGAGCCCTTATTGGAGGGATCACCAATTCATTAGCGATAAAAATGTTATTCAGGCCATACCGGGCTTACTATATTGGTAAATATAAAGTTCCGTTCACACCAGGGTTGATCCCGAAACGCAGGGAAGAATTGGCGGAACAACTGGGGAAGATGGTGGTGGATCATTTAATCACCCCTGAAAGTCTACAGAAGAAAGTGATGAACGATGAGTTCCAAAAAGATGTAACGCTTTGGTTATCTGAAGAGTTACAGCCGGTATTCACATCAGATAAAACGGTGAATGAATGGCTGGACATCCTCCACATACCCATTTCTTCAGAACGAATGAATGAGTGGCTAGAAGAGTGGGTTTCTGTAAAGGTGAAGGCTGCTAAATCAACGTATACTTCCAGAACACTGGAAGAAGCTCTTCCGGAAAGATGGCAGGAAAAAGTGTCAGAAAGCATTCCGAAGCTTGTTGATTTCATCGCAAACAGGGCGGAAACATATTTCACGAGCACGGAAGGAAAAGCGAAAGTGAAAATCATGATCGACGATTTTCTTAAAGAACGGGGGATGCTTGGGAATATGCTTGGTATGTTCCTTGGTAACACGTCGGTTGCAGATAAAGTACAGCCTGAAATTGTAAAGTTCATCAAGCATGAAGGAACACAGGAAATCCTCTTTAATTTGCTAACAAATGAGTGGGCGAAACTGAAACAAATGAAGCTTGAGGAATTCATCTACCGATTACCGGAAGAGGACATGATCGAAACAGCCCAAACATCCCTGGTTAAACTCGTGAACATCGACGGACACATGTCAAAGCCACTAAGCCACTGGCTGGAGCCCCACAAGCAGTCCTTCCTTAACATCCAACTACCTAAATGGGTGGATAGAGGGACGGACCTCTTATCGAAGAAGATTCCAAACCTGATGGAGAAAATGCATCTTCAGCATATCGTGAAAGAACAAGTTGAATCTTTCTCTGTTGGACGATTGGAAGAATTGGTTCTGGGCATTTCCCGTCGTGAGTTTAAGATGATTACCTACTTAGGGGCTTTACTCGGGGGAGTGATCGGGATCGTTCAAGGTATGATAGCCCTCTTGATCTCTTGATTCTTTGTCCTATAAGGGTTCATCCTAGAAATTCACTCTATAGTTTGTTATAGTGATGGAGGAAACATAGAGATAAATTATAGGAGGTACGTATTTTGGCTATTAACTTATACGATCAAGCGAACGAATTAGAAAGTGCAATGCGTCAAAGCGATGAATTTCTAGAACTGAAGAAAATGTATGATGAAGTAAACAATGACGAATCTGCTAGCAAGATGTTCGAAAACTTCAGAAACATTCAAATGACACTTCAACAAAAGCAAATGAGCGGCGAAGAAATCTCCCAGGAAGAAGTGGAGCAAGCTCAAAAGACAGCTCAACTTGTTCAACAACATGAAAAAATTGCTAAGCTTATGGAAGCAGAGCAACGCATGAGCATGGTCATCAATGATTTAAACAAAGTCATCATGAAGCCACTTGAAGAACTTTATGGTTCCATGCAGAAATAATTATAAGAAGAAAAGGACTGACTTCCTGACGGGAAGTCGGTCTTTTTTTTGGTTGGAAGAGTCACCATTTTCATCTTTTAGCATCTCATTTTCACCCTGAATACGTCTTCGCTCCACGTAAAATGGTGGCATAAACCAATATTTCTGAATTCCCCCACCCCTTGTCATATTTGTCTAATCTTCTTCATAAAAGTAAAGAAAGGGAGTAGACAACATATAGGAGGGACACCATGATGATCTATCGAATGCTGGCATTGAATATTGATGGAACGATTGTAAATGAAAACGGAAAAATTGCAAAGGAAACAAAGGAAGCAATTGAGTACGTTCAAGATAAAGGGGTTCCGGTCACTTTGGTTACGAGCAGAAGCTTTGCTTCAGCAAAAAAAGTAGCCAAAGCCCTAAAGCTCAATAGCCCGCTCGTCACCCATAGTGGGTGCTATATAGCAGGTGAACTTGAAAAACCGATGTTTGTGAAAAAGATAGCCGAAGACATTACTTATGAAATCGCGCAATTTCTGGAAGGTTTCTCGAGTCAAGTCCACTTATCTCACGAAAAGCGGTCTATCGTTGGCAAGGCCAATACTCAGGCCAAGGATATGGCACAGGTTTCCTGGCAAAGGGAATCCAGATTACTTTATAGCAAACAGTATGTAGACAAAGTAAGTGATTATCTCTTGGAAAATCCAATGTCGGTCCCGAAGATATCCGTCATCATGGAACATAAAGAAGATGTTTGGGATGTTGTGGGCTCGTTAAAAGGAATGTATGAGGAAGTGGACGCAATCCCGACATCAGATTATAAACTGGATATTGTTCCGAGGGGAGCATCAAAGCTACGGGGATTAATGTACCTGTCTGAACGGCTTGGAGTGAAGAAGGATCAGATCGTAATGGTCGGTTCTGGAATCGATGACATCGATTCCATGGAATGTTGCGGTCTAGGTGTCGCCATGGGGGATGCCCCACGTCAAGTGAGGGAAGCGGCTAACTGGATCACCCGAAGCCAGAGTGAAAAAGGGATTCCATACTTCGTAACAGAGCTGTTTAGAAAACAGCACCCTATCCCATTCCTGAAAAAAATGAACATTATCAAATCATAACCAGATACCAGGCACTAGGCATTTTCTAAGGAAATGCCTAGTGCCGTTTTTGTTACGGTGAGTCTTGGGACCATTGACCATTCCCATCCCGTTCTGTACACTTATAAAAGCTTATTAGATTTGGTGAAAGGTGATTAAAAAGTGAATGTTTTGATAAGAGGAATCGAGGATGAGCGTTTCGAGCGTCCTCTGAGATTAATTGCGAATTTATTTTTTGAAGAGACAGTGATTCACTTTGGAATGTGTGATAATCCTGGACTTCAAGTCCATATAGATCTTTCAATAGAAAGCAAGATAGAAGCGAAAGCTTTACTAACAAAGATGTCTTCGGAAGAGGCATACGTTGCTCAGTATGAGCATGGTTGGGCACCTTATGAGAATGAGAAAGAAAGGTTTAGACAGCTGAAAACCGCAGTTTCTCATGTGTATTTAAATGTACTGCAAGACTTTACGGGTATCAGGCAAAAGTGGGGGATCTTAACAGGAATCCGTCCAACCAAGCTCCTACATAAACAGACCAAGCTCGGTATGCCTCAAGAAGAGATTCATACGAAGTTAAAAGAAGAATACCTCATTACCGATGAAAAAATTCAGCTGATGCAAAACATCGTAGATCGCCAATTATCCGTTGTTCCCGATCTCTATGATTTGCAACATGAAGTGAGCATTTATATTGGAATCCCGTTTTGTCCAACCAAATGTGCGTATTGTACCTTCCCGGCATATGCAATTCTTGGGAAACAAGGGCGGGTCGATTCGTTCCTGTCGGGACTTCACTACGAAATCCAAGAAATGGGACGCTGGTTGAAAGAGAATAATGTCAAGATAACCACGATTTACTACGGAGGCGGGACACCGACGTCCATCACAGCAGAAGAAATGGACGCCCTCTATGAAGAGATGTACCGCTCCTTCCCTGATGTGGACAAAGTAAGGGAAGTGACGGTAGAAGCAGGAAGGCCAGATACGATTTCTCCTGATAAGCTTGAGGTACTAAAAAAGTGGAATATTGACCGAATTTCGATCAATCCACAGTCGTACACACAGGAAACATTAAAAGCAATCGGCCGTCACCATACCGTCGAAGAGACGATCGATAAGTTTCATCTATCCCGCAACTCGGGAATGAACAACATCAATATGGATTTGATTATCGGACTTCCTGGTGAAGAGCTTCCAGAGCTTCAGCATTCATTGGATGAAACAGAAAAGCTTATGCCTGAATCATTGACCGTACACACCTTGTCCTTCAAGCGGGCATCTGAAATGACGAAGAATAAAGACAAGTACAAGGTGGCAGACCGTGTGGAAATCGAGAAGATGATGAACCTTGCTGAAGAATGGACAAAGGATCATGGCTATGAGCCGTATTACTTATACCGTCAGAAAAACATTCTCGGTAATTTGGAAAATGTGGGCTACGCTCTCCCTGAACAGGACAGCCTTTATAACATCATGATCATGGAAGAAGTCCAAACAATTATTGGTATCGGTTGCGGTGCTGCGAGTAAATTTATCGATCCTACTACCGGAAAAATCACGCACTTTGCGAACCCGAAAGAGCCAAACGCCTATAACCTTGGTTTCAAAGAGTATACCGATAAGAAAATCAAGATTCTTAATGACTTATTTTCATAATATAAAAACAAGGTGCCAATGAGCTTCTCTTTGGCACCTTGTATTATTGTGTTGCATCTTTTCCATTCTACATATCCCTGATGATTTTAATGAATCCAGAAAGGATCAACAAACTAATGAACCCACTTTTATCAGAGCCTGTCCTTCCTCATGTAAGTTGTTACCAGAAGTCGCTCATAAATTACCGGAATTTTTCAATAATAGATAAAGGATTACTCTTAGAAAAGTAGAATTAGTAAGATAGACATAGAAAAGTAAATTTTTTTGTAAACGCTTACCTAATTGAGGGGAGAGATCGAATATGATGCAAACACCTCTGCTTCTTACACAAATGATAGAACGAGCTGAAAAATATTTTCCGAAGAAAGAAATTGTTTCACGCACCGAGTCCGGGATCAACCGCTTCACGTATAAACAGTGGGGGGAACGGACGAGGAGACTGGCAAGCAGCCTATCAAAACTCGGAATTGAAGAAGGAGATAAGGTCGGCACACTTGCCTGGAATCATCATCGGCATCTTGAAGCATACTTTGCGATCCCATGTAGTGGAGCCGTACTACATACGATCAATATTCGTCTATCGCCTCAACACATCATTTATATTATCAATCATGCCAAAGATCAAGTCTTGCTTATCGATCCTGATATTGTTCCGCTAATTGAGAAGATTAAAGACCAGCTATCAACTGTTAAAGCCTTCATTGTGATGACTGATGGAGACTTGCCTGAGACGTCTTTAGAGCCTGTTTATCACTACGAAAGATTACTTGAAGAGGGAGATCCATCCTTCGAATTCAGGAAAGACATCGATGAAAATTCTCCTGCAGGAATGTGCTATACTTCCGCCACTACAGGCAATCCAAAAGGAGTCATCTATTCTCATCGTGGAATCGTGTTACATGCGATGGCTTTAGGGCTCGCTGATACAACTGGCGTCAGCGAAAGAGATGTTGCTCTCCCAGTCGTACCGATGTTTCATGTGAACGCATGGGGGCTTCCCTTCGCGTCGGTATGGTTCGGTACAAAGCAGGTTCTCCCGGGACCTTATTTCACGCCGGGGTTACTAGCCCAGTTAATGCAGGATGAGAAAGTAACCATTTCTGCAGGGGTGCCGACGATTTGGCTTGGACTATTAAATGAACTGGAAACGAATGATTATGATCTTTCCAGTCTTCGTTCCGTACTATGTGGAGGATCAGCTGCCCCTAAAGGAATGATTCGGTCGTTTGAAGAGAAATTCGGCATACCCTTTATGCATGCATATGGGATGACAGAAACAAGCCCACTTGCAGTAATCGCTGCATCAAAAAGCTATCATGATGATCTTTCTGAAGAAGAGAAACTCGACTTGAAAGCAAAACAAGGAATCCTGGTCCCAGGCTTGGACATGAAAATCGTCGGGAAAGACGGGGAAGTGGCTTGGGATGGTATTGAAATGGGAGAGCTTGCCTTAAGGGGCCCTTGGATTGCCTCTGAGTACTATGAGGATGAAAGGACGCAGGATGCGTTCCGAGATGGCTGGTTATATACAGGTGATGTTGTCACTATTGATGAAGAAGGCTATATTAAAATCGTTGACCGAACGAAAGACCTGATTAAATCGGGCGGAGAGTGGATTTCTTCAGTAGATCTTGAAAATGCACTCATGGCCCATGAGCTTATCTTTGAAGCCGCAGTCGTAGCAGTTCCCCATGAGGAATGGCAGGAACGGCCAATTGCATGTGTCGTGTTAAAGGAATCAGGCAAGGGAAGTGTATCCAAAGAGGAAATCATAGATTTCTTGAAGCCGCAGTTTGCCAAATGGTGGCTGCCGGATGAAATTCTATTCCTTGATGAAATTCCTAAAACGTCCGTAGGGAAATTCCTAAAGAGAGCCCTTCGTGATCAGGTTCAGAACCAAATGAAACAAAAATAGTCAGTACGAGAGGTTGGCTAGGAGATTGATCTCTCGTTTGAATAGTTAAACTATTCGAATTAATTGTTCCTGAAATTTGAAATTTACGCTATGCTTGGAGAAAGGGGAGGGATTTTTTTGACAGTGTCAAATCAATATGAAACAGTAAAATTACATAAGGAGGGGAAAGTGGCGAGGCTTAAGCTGAATCGGCCTCAATCCCTGAACGCATTGGATGCCGGTCTGATGAGAGAGCTGCTTGCAGCATTGAAGGAAGTGAAAAATGATCCGTCGATTTCATTATTGGTCCTAACAGGTGAAGGAAAGGGGTTTTCATCAGGTGGCGATATTAAATCCATGCTTTCATTGAGTGGCGAGACGCAGTTCAGCGAGATTATGGATACGATCAGTGAACTGGTGATGACCCTTTATTCCATGCCGAAAGTGGTCCTAACAGGTATTCATGGGGCAGCTGCAGGTCTTGGATTGAGTCTCGCTCTCGCTTCCGACTATATCTTATGCGAAGAAGACAGCAAGCTCGCCATGAATTTCATCGGCATCGCTTTGATTCCAGATGGAGGAAGTCATTTTCTTCTTCAAGAGAGATTGGGAACACATAAAGCGAAACGGTTGATTTGGAACGGAAAGGTATTCGAAGGCCAAGAAGCATTGATGAAAGGCCTGGTCGACGAAGCGATTCCTTCAGGGAAATTGGAGGAAGGCATCGAGCGCTATACGAAACAGGTATTGGCTGCGCCGACGAAAGCTATGTTGAAAACGAAAGAAATATATGTTTCATTGAACAAAGCCAAGCTCCAGCATGCACTGGATCTTGAAAAAGAAGGTCAATGGCTCATGCGTCAAACATCCGATCACCAGGAGGGGATTCAGGCATTTGTTGAAAAACGAAGACCTGTATTCAAGGGAGAATAATATTGATAAGAACTAACCTTAGGAGGGTTGGTTCTTTTTTCGTTGGTGCTGATCATGATTTCTTTTGTGGAGTTTGATAAAAAAAGCATGACAAGACACATGATGCGACTTGTCATGCCTTGACCCCCTTATACATGAAACAGCAGAAGTTTCCCGAGAGGAGACGTACAGCGGTGGGTATGCTCAGAATAGCCTTTTTCTTCTAACATGGTTTCCCCCATTTTCTTCGCGTCGCTATCAGTTGAAGCTTCGAATGATTCATCCAAGATTTTTTTTCCGTCTTTTTCAAAAACCGTCAGTTTGTATACGTTCATTTTTGTTTACCCCTTTGTATTGAAGTATGTACTCTTTTATTTTTTCATACTATCATTTTTTTGGGAAGTCTAAATAGTTTGATAATGAAAAAATATTGGAAAATGAAACCTTTTTATGAGTAGAATCGTAGAGTACTATTGAGAAAAAGGATGATGTGTAGACATCAATGGGTAATAGGAGGGAGATGGTGATATGAGTTTGCGAATACAACAAGTAACTAAAAAATTTGGGAGTTTTACAGCGGTTGACGAGCTATCACTTGAAATTCCACCGAGTGAAATGTTCGGGTTTCTTGGAGCGAATGGAGCAGGGAAAACGACGACGTTTCGAATGGTGCTGGGATTGTTAGATGCAACAGAAGGACAAATCACATGGAACGGGAAAGGGATTGATTATTCCACAAGTCCCGAGATCGGTTATTTGCCTGAAGAAAGAGGACTGTACCCAAAAATGAAGGTAAGCGATCAAATCGTCTATTTGGCCCGTCTTCGGGGAATGGAAAAGAAGACGATCCTGATGGAATTGGAATACTGGCTAGAGCGTTTCAATGTTCCTCAATACCTGAATAAGAAAGTGGAAGAACTGTCAAAAGGAAATCAGCAAAAAATTCAATTTATCGCATCGGTCATTCATAAACCGAAATTACTGATCTTAGATGAGCCGTTTAGTGGTCTTGATCCGGTGAATGTCGAGCTCTTGAAGGACGCCGTCAGGGAAATCAAGAAGAACGGAACGACAATCGTATTTTCAAGCCATCGCATGGAGCATGTGGAAGAGCTTTGTGAAAGCTTGTGCATCATGCATAAAGGGCGTCCAGTGGTGCATGGCGGGCTGAAGGAAATCAAGCGCTCTTTTGGAAAGAAGAATGTAGTGATTCATGCAGACTTTGATCTCACGTTCCTGAAGGGAAAGGATGGGGTTGTGAAATTGAAGGAAACAACAGAAGGGATCCTCCTTCAAGTGGAATCAGAGGCAGCAGCAGAAAGCGTCTTTCATGACGTGGTTCAAAAGGGATTCCTTCGTAAATTCGAATTAGAGGAACCTTCTCTAAACGATATCTTTATAGAAAAGGTGGGGACCTCTTATGAATAATTTCTTCTTAATGCTCGGTCATTCTTATATGTCTAAGCTCAAAGCGAAGTCGTTTATCATATCTACAGTTATCATAGCTGCGGCACTCGTGCTTCTGGCGAATTTTGATAGTGTGATTTCGAACTTCACCGGTGATGAGGTGAATAAGGTAGCAGTACAGGATGAATCGGGCAAATTGTATAAGCCACTCGTTCAGCAACTAAACGTCATGAATAGTGAGCTTCAATTAGAACCTGCCTCCCAGTCGACGGAAAAGATCGAGAGCGAAATCGAATCTGAAGAACTCAAGGGATTACTGATTTTGAGTGAAAGTCCAGACGGCCTTCCACAAGCCTTATTTAAATCGAATTCATTATCAGACTCTACCGTGACTGGAGAACTTCAAGTTGCCCTGCAAAATGTGAAATCTTCTCTAGCTGCCAGTAAACTTGAGCTGTCAGGTGAAGAATTGACATTGTTAAGCGGACCGGTTGTCTTTGAAAAGGAGGCCTTGGTTGAAGGAGCAAAGTCTGAAGAAGAATTAAGTCAGGCACGGGGCATAGTCTATGTCCTTTTATTCTTCATTTATTTTTCAGTGATTGCATATGCGAACATGACCGCTATGGAAGTGGCGACAGAGAAGAGTTCGCGCGTCATGGAGATCCTTATTTCAAGCGTGTCTCCAGTGAAACAAATGTTTGCCAAGATCATCGGGATCGGTCTCGTAGGTTTAACTCAATTAGCCGTCATCCTCGGAGTTGGTTATTTTACGATGATCCGAAAGAAAGATGAGTTGGTTGGAGGTTTTTTTGATGGTTTCGGCTTTGAATCCTTGTCGATCAGCGTCATTATATATGCCATCATATTCTTTTTACTAGGGTATTTTCTTTACGCTACACTTGCCGCATTATTGGGATCACTTGTTAGCAGAATCGAGGATGTTCAGCAGATGATCATGCCGATGACATTCCTGATTATGATTGGATTCTTCATCTCCATGTTTGGGCTAGGAAATCCTGAATCAAGCTTCGTTACGGTGACGTCTTATATCCCGTTTTTCACGCCGATGGTCATGTTCCTTCGTGTGGGGATGCTAAATCTACCAGTGTATGAGCCGATCATCGGCATTTTGCTTCTTCTTGTGAGTATCACTCTATTAGGCGTGTTTGGTGCACGTGTCTATCGTGGAGGTGTCCTTCTTTATGGGAAATCGAATTCCTATAAAGATATTAAGAAAGCAATCGATTTAACATCAAAAAAATAATGGATGAAGAAAGGCTGTCTCGGTATTAGAGGCAGCTTTTTCTATGAATCGTGTAAATTAAGAATACATACTGAAATATTCCCCTGTTTTAGGATATAATGAAAGAATATAAGAACGTACATTCGTAGAATAGGGAGGGGATTTCATGGAAAGTATTCGGTTTTTTCATGTAGCTGACTTACATTTGGACAGTCCATTTAAAGGACTTAAGCATTTACCTAATGAGGTGTTTGAACGCATTCAAAATAGTACCTTCGTCTCTTTTGATAAAGTGGTTAAAGAGGCGATTGCAAGACAGATCGATTTCATGATCATAAGCGGAGACCTGTTTGACGAAGAAGATCGGAGCATTCGGGCTCAGGCCAAGTTACTGAAACAATGTAATCTCTTAAGGGCAAACAATATTCCTGTTTACGTCATTCATGGCAACCATGATCATTTGGGGAGCCATCGATTAGAGCTCGATATGCCGGACAATATACATATCTTCCGAGAGGAGACAGAAGTAAAACAGCATATCACTAATAATGGGACAATGGTCGACATTGCCGGATTTAGTTATGGTTCAAGGCATATTAAAGAAAGACGGATTGCAGGCTACCCTAAACGGACAGGCGATCGCTATATGATCGGAATTCTTCATGGAAGTGAAGGAAGCATTCACTCGTCTCATGAAACGTATGCCCCATTTTCCATAGACGAACTGTTGGAGAAGAAGTACCATTACTGGGCGCTTGGGCACATACATGATCGGCGTATTTTACATGAAGAGCCATTTATCGTCTACCCAGGTAACATCCAGGGAAGGCACCGTAAGGAAACGGGGCCAAAGGGGTGCTATGAAGTCGTACTGAATCAGCATCATACAGAGCTCACGTTTATACCTACACATGACTTGATGTGGGAAGTGTGCAACGTATCCCTTCAAGGGACAGAGCGGTTTGGAGAGGTTTTTCAGCGAATTCACCAGTCAATGGATTCTATGACCGGGGACAGGTTAATTGAAATCGTCTTAACGGATGTGGAATCATTGTCCCAGGAAATGAGGGTTAGAATCGAAAATGGAGATCTCTTAGAGGCGCTTCAATCCGACTATGAGTGGCAAGGGGAGTTGAAATGGGTCCATAGCATACGCAAAGGTTCTGCTAATATCGGTCTCGGCAGTGAGCAGGATCCATTCAAACAGGAAGTCATGCTCACCCTCCAAGCGATGACTGGGGATGAGTGGGAGGAAGTCCTTGCAGAACTCTATGAGCATCCGTCCATTTATCGATTTCTAGATCCTCTAGAGGGAGATGATAAGAACTCTTTAATAGAAGAAACAGAGCATTTACTGCACAATAAAGGCTGAGAATGGAGGTGGAGGAGTTGAAATTACTCGAACTTCATATTTACGGATATGGAAAAATAGAAAACAAGCACTATAGATTAGGGGATATCCAATTATTCTATGGAGAAAATGAAGCAGGTAAATCGACGATCATGTCATTTATTCATAGCATTCTATTTGGATTTCCAACCAAGCAGCAATCACTTCTGAGATATGTGCCGAAATCATCGTCTACGTACGGAGGGAAACTCTTGTGCGAAATCGATAGTCATGGGATTGTGAGCATTGAGCGTACGAAAGGAAAAGCAACAGGGGATGTAACCATCCAATTTGAAGACGGAAGGACGGAAGGGGAAGAGACCCTTCAACAATTGCTTGGGAAAATGGATAGAGCAACTTATCAAAATATCTTCTCATTCAACCTTGAGGGACTTCAAAACATCCAGCGCCTCAAAAAAGAAGAACTAAACCGCTACCTCTTCTCGGCTGGCTCCACAGGGACTGACTTCCTTTTACAAAAGGAGCAGGATTGGCAGAAAGAAAGGGAGCAGCTATTTAAGAAATCCGGCCGAAAACCCCGAATCAATATGGTGTTGACGGAATTAAAATCCCTTGAGAAGGACGTAAGGGAAGGAAAAGAAAAAAATGAGCAGTATGGTCCTTTGATAGTGAAGCGTCAATTGTTGGAAGAACGGATCCTATCGCAGGAATCAGAAAGGGATGTACTGGCTGAAAGAAGAGAGAATCTCGTTTCCGTAAATGAAAATTGGGACACGCTTGTACAATTCAGGGAAGTGAAGGAACGGCTTTCACAGCTCGCAGACATAGAGTTTCCATCAAAAGGGTTAGAACGACTTAATGAGCTGAAGAGTGAAGAAAGACAACTAACGTCCTATTTGGAGACCTTGACAGCTAAACAAGAGAACTTGTTACATAAATTAGAGTCTGAAGATGTCCACGCATCCTTAAGGGATGATATTCCGTTTATGGAAAAGATGTTGTCACAACAGGCATTCTATCTCAAATGGAAAGAAGAAGGCGCAGAACGGAACAGAGAATTGAAAAATATTCGTAGGAAAATCAACGAAACGATCCGGGAATTAGGTTTGCAGGTTGAAATGGAAGATATACCAAAATTGGATACGGGCCTGACGATGTTTGAACATATCCAACAAGCCTTAGATCGACAAACGAAACTCATACATGAGCTGGAAAGCTTGCAAAGGGTATACGAAGGGGAAGAGGAAGAACGACATACCCTAGAGAGAAAATGCGAAATCTTAGAAAACCGGTTAATGGAAGAAGATGAATATCAGGAATTGCAAAGAAAGGTCAAAGCCCACACATCCCAAAAGGCATCACATGACCAGATCCAATGGTTGAATATGCAAGTGAAAGATGCAGAAGAACGTTATAGGAGAAAGAAATCCTCTTTTTCAAAACAGCTTGTCTTAAGCGCTGCAGCACTTCTGCTTTTGCTGGGGCTCGGTGCTTGGAGTGGCGTAAACGGAAATAGCATCTTGTCAGGTGTTAGTCTGCTGATTGTGTTGGTTATTTGTGCTATAGGGATGCTGGCAAAGGGGAATCTCCGGGAAGAATCCCGCATTCTTCAAAGAACGAAGGCAAGAGCAAAAGAGCTTCGACCGGGGGACGTTGACGAAAGTTACAATTTGGATAAAGCAGAACATAACCTGAAGCAGCAAATGGAGTACAGGAATGAATGGAAGCAACGCATCCTTTCATTGGAAGAGCAGGAGGTGAAAATCAACAATTTAAGGAACAGAATGAAGGAAGTAGAGAAAGCGATTCTGCTTGGTGAGGAAGAGATGGCCAACTTAAAAGAAGCAATGCACCTACCTTCAGATTTCCATTGGAAGTGGCTACGGGATGCATTCACTAACATGAAAGAACTTGTTGGCGCATATGAAACCTATGGTGAATTGAATGAAGAAGAAATGCATGTTGTACGGAAAATGAATGATTACGAGGAAGAGAGTCAGAAATGGTTCAAACGACATTCTTTAACGTTTACAACGATAGAGGAAGCCTTGATGAAATGGAAAAGTATCATCCAGGAGGCGGAAAAACGTCAACTGACAAACGAAAATATCGATTCAGAATTAGAGTACCTCTCCTTTGAAATCGAAAAACATACGATTGAGGAGAGAAAGATCAGGGATGAAATAAAATCCCTCCTCCTGACGGCCGATTGCTCTGATGAAATGTACTTTCGAGAAAAGGCTCTTAAATTTGAGGAAAAAACAAGGTTATCGTCACAGTACAGCGGGATGAAGACAAGGCTGACTGAAAGAACTTTTCACACCTTTCTTGAATTTCCCTCCCTTGAAGAGAGCAGGAAAGAACTAAGTCGTGTATCAAAGAAAATAGATGGCCTCTTAATGAATCTTTCCGACCATCAAAAAGAACTTGCCTCCCTTTCATATGAAATCAAGATGCTGGAAGAAGGGAAGAGCTACTCGGGTATCCTTCAAGAGTTTCAAAGCAAGAAAGCTGAGCTGCAGGAGCTTGCCTATGATTGGTCTAAATACACTGTGGCTCAGATGTCATTAAAGAAGACAATGGAAATGTATCAGAAAACGAAAATGCCCAAAGTGTTGGAGATGGCAGAGGATAATTTCAGGGAGTTGACTGAAGGACATTATTATCGCATGTACTTATTGGAAGATGAAATGATCAAAGTGGAGAGGAAAGATGGAGAAGTCTTTCACGCAGTTGAACTCAGTCAAGGAACAAAAGAACAGCTCTACATTGCTATTCGCTTCGCACTCATCCAATCGTTCCATGACAAATATTCGTTACCGGTTTTGATTGATGATGGAGTAGTCAACTTTGACAGGGAAAGAACAAACGCATTTCTGACACTTTTAAGGAAAATGGCAAGACAACATCAAGTGCTATTGTTTACCTGTCATCCCCATATCAAAGAAGCGTTTACAACAGAGGAGACGATTCTATTAAAAAGGATGGGAGAGGAATCGATCACCAACTCCTGATTTTACAAGTGAACGACTCGCAATAAGCTTCAGAATTCGGTACAATTTACAGGGAGTTTCATCAGAGAGAGCATCCATTGCTGACTTACCAGAATGATGTCGGCATGGAGAGAAATGAGTGCTAGAAAGAAGGAACAATTTGTATGACAAAAACAAAAGGATGGAAACGAAATCGGGGACCACTGGCACTACTTAGCTTTAATCTTTTTATCGTTATGGTTGGTATTGGTCTGGTCATTCCCATTCTTCCTTTCTATGTAGAAAAATTCAATGCCAATGCCCAAACACTTGGAGCATTGGTGGCGGTATTTGCTTTTATGCAGTTTTTATTTGCTCCCATTTGGGGGCGTTTGTCTGACAGAATTGGAAGAAAGCCATTGATTACGATCGGGCTTATCGGCTTTGCAGTGGCTGAATTTATTTTCGCCTTCGCTACAGGCTTATGGATGCTTTTCCTGTCGAGAATCCTGGCAGGAATATTCGGTTCAGCTTTAATGCCTACTGCTATGGCCTATGTTTCAGATGTAACGGATGAAGAAAATAGGGGTCAAGGCATGGGTATTCTTGGTGCTTCCATGGGACTTGGGATCGTCATCGGACCTGGAATTGGTGGATGGCTCGCAGAAATTGATCTCTCTTATCCATTTATCTTTGCCGGGATTGCGGCCACGGTTGCTGCCATTGTCTCTGTTATCATACTACCTGAATCCTATCCAAAGGAAAAAAGAAGCTTCGATCTGAATGAAAAGCGAGAGAATCGTTTTGTAGTCATGAAAAATGCTGTCATGAGCCCAGTCGGATTTTTGTTGGTGCTCGTTTTCATAATGAGTTTCGGCTTGGCCAATTTCCAATCCATCTTCAGCTATTATGCGCTGGAGAATTTCGGATATGGGCCTCAGGAAGTGGGGATTATCATTTTGATCATCGGACTCATCGGTACCCTTGTCCAGGGGGTTGGGGTAGGGAGGGCCACGAAGAGGTTCGGTGAAGAAAGAGTTGTGACCGGTTCATTGCTCATTAGTGCATTAGGATTTGTTATCATGAACTTTGCCACTAATTTTGTAGGAGTCCTGATTACTACAGCGGTCTTCTTCATTGGGAATTCGATGCTTCGCCCTTCGTTAAACTCCCTGATTTCAAAATTGGCAGGTGAACGTCAGGGTACGGTGATGGGCCTGAATAATTCGTTTCTCAGTCTTGGAAACGTCGCAGGTCCTTTACTTGCTGGTACACTGTTTGAGTGGAATATTCACATTCCCTACTACTTTGGTGCATTCGTTATGCTCGTAGGCTTGGTGGCGACAAAGGTATGGATAAGCAAGAAACAGAAAAAGACGTTAGTGAATTAAGTTGGAACCGTCTCTGATTAGAGGCGGTTTCTTCTTTTGGTATAGGTGAGAGAGAAGAGGGACAGATCTATAAGGGAGAGTTCGCATTTTGGCACAACAGTCCCCTCACCAGCCCTTTCAACCCTTGTTTCCTATCAAAATATGATATACTAAAAACACGATAAAAGTTGAACGGAGGAGAAGACATGTCTGGTATCACACATTTTAATGTTGGTGAGACGATAGATTTACCCCTTTTAATCAAGCAAATGACAAAAGGCACGACAAATACAGGAAAGCCGTTTTTAACGCTGATTCTGCAAGATAAGAGCGGAGATATGGAAGCGAAGCTTTGGGATGCATCTGAGCAGGATGAGAAGGCTTACCAGCCGGAAACAATTGTAAGGGTCGTCGGTGATATACATAGTTACCGTGGAAAGAGTCAGCTAAAGATCAAACAGATTCGACCGGCATCTCCAACAGACGGTTTTGCGATTTCAGATTTCCTCGAAACAGCTCCAGTGAGTATGGAGGAAATGACGAGTAAGATCACTCAGTATATTTTTGAAATGAGAAATCCAAATATCCAACGAATCACAAGGCATCTGATCAAAAAATACCAAAAGCCTTTCTTTGAATATCCGGCAGCC
Organism: Bacillus sp. BHET2; assembly: GCF_005938125.1. Taxonomy (GTDB): domain Bacteria; phylum Bacillota; class Bacilli; order Bacillales; family Bacillaceae_B; genus Rossellomorea. Next base: position 1,742,836 of record NZ_VCQN01000001.1, on the reverse strand, counting down.
ACAAAGAACCATCATGAATTCGTATCCGGTCTTGCGTATCACGTTGTATCGATGCTTGACCTGTCAAAGGCAATAGCAGGACTGTACCCTTCCCTCGATTCAGACCTTTTGTATGCAGGAGTGATCCTTCATGATTTAGGAAAAGTCATCGAGCTATCAGGTCCAACTTCGACTACCTATACGATCGAAGGGAATTTAATCGGGCACATCTCCATTATGGTGAATGAAATCGGGAAAGCGGCCGATGAGCTGGGAATAGAAGGGGAAGAAGTCATGATCCTTCAACATCTTGTGTTAAGTCATCACGGTAAAGCGGAGTGGGGCAGTCCTAAGCCACCTCTCATCCGTGAGGCCGAGATCTTGCACTACATTGATAATGTGGATGCAAAAATGAATATGCTCGATCGTGCCCTTGAACGGGTGAAACCAGGTGAGTACACAGAAAGAGTATTCGCTCTTGATAATCGTTCCTTCTACAAACCAACGTTTCATAAATGATTAGTGACAGGACCCGGTCAATAGATCGGGTCCTTTTTCAATAATATGGTCATTAATTCATCCTTGTCCTCATATAGTGTAAATAAAAGAGGACAAACCTACAAGGAGATGAAGCAATTGACACTACCTATTTGGATGTATTTGGTTGTAGCAGGGATTTTCGGGAGTGCCTTTATGACGATAAAATCAGCGAAGGAAGAAAAGACGCTGGAAGATGAATGGATTGAAAAAGAAGGAGAAGTTTATATTCATCGCATGGAAGAGGAGAAAGAAAAAAGACGTCAGCTAACGTCTTAATATATCAATCAAAAAGGACTGATGGCCACATATGGCCATCAGTCCTTTTAAGTTACTATTCTTTTTCAGTTGCTGGGGCTTGACCTTCAGGTGCAGGTGTTTCTCCGCCTTCAGGAGCCGCTGGTGGATTCAATACTTGATCAAATGATTTCTTCAAATCTTTATCTTTAATATCAAGATCAGCTTTTTCGATTTCAGCTTTCATCGCTTCCTGGATTTTTTGAGGATCCACTTTGGAAAGCTTCAATTCTTTTTCGATTTCCTTTTTCATTTCGTCAAAGGATTTCTTTTCTTTTTTGTCTGTCACTTCAATTATATGAAAACCATATTCTGTCTTGATCGGCTCGCTTACTTTACCTACTTCAAGAGTGTCCAGAGCCTTTGAGAATTCAGGAACGAAATTTTGACGACCAGCGTAGTCTACCCACCCAAGGCTTCCACCGTTTTCAGTAGAACCGGGATCAGTGGAGTATTCCTTAGCAAGATCTTCGAATTTTGCGCCATCAGCTAATTTTTGCTTTACTTCTTTAGCCGTCTTTTCATCTTCTACAAGGATATGACGTACCTGAATGTCCGGCTTCCATTTCTCGAAGTAATCTTTAACCTCTTTATCCGTTACTTTCACATCGGAAATTGCCGCTTTTTCTTGAAGTAATTGTAGCTTTAAGTACTGTTTGAATGATTTTTCATCCAGATTATATTGTTTTAAGAACATATCGAATTGAGGACCCAATTGATCTTTCGCCTCATTCAGCTTTTCATCAACTTCCTCTTTAGACACATCATACTTTTCTTCAAGTACTTTTGTATAAACTAGTTCCTGAAGGGCTTGTTCCATTTGTGGAGTGAATTTTTGCTTCATTGATTTGAAAAGTTCATCTTTTGTTACGTCTCCAGCTTTAGTTGTTGCAACAACGTCACTGCTTCCATCTGCACCGTCTCCGCTACATCCAGCAAGTCCAACGACTCCAGCAGCCAAAGATACTGAAATGATCCATTTTTTCATGGTGACCAACTCCTACAATATATTCGTTTGATAGCTTGTCAAATTTCTACAAACCATACTATAACACACTTTTTCCATTTTAAAAAATATTTTCCAAACTAATCTTCAGAAAAATGGGCATTTTACACACCCATTTCCTAGGTTCCTTCATATGATAAGAGCGAAGAGAGAAAAGGAGGTAATAAATATGAGCTGTGGATACAATTCCGGATTCGCGTTGATCGTAGTGCTGTTCATCTTATTAATCATCGTTGGTGCCGCATTTATTTGCTAAAAAAAAATTAAATTTTTGACATTACTCCAAGACAAATGGCAACTAACTTGAATAAGATAAATTAGCGCTTCAAAGGAGGTGGAAAGTTATGGGTAATGCTTACGGCGGAGGTTTCGCGTTAATCGTAGTACTGTTCATCCTGTTAATCATTGTGGGTGCAGCATGGCTATAATTTTAGCCTCAGGGAATAGATTCATCGGATAATGACTGTAAGAGGGGGCAATACCTTCAGAAAAGGCTGGCCCCTTTTGCTCATATGGCTTTTCATACATGAAAGGAGGAAGCGCATATGTCAGGTGCTTACGGCGGAGGTTTCGCGTTAATCGTAGTTTTATTCATTTTGTTGATCATCATTGGTGCAGCATACGTTTGCTAATTTAAATAGATAAAATAAGCAGATCCGTTTTTTTTCGGGTCTGCTTTTTACTATGGGGGTCAATGGAGGCATTGATAGTGAAGTGAGGATGACTAGGGATCGTATGAGGATTGCTTAGAGGTCAATACTATCTGATACTGCTACTAGCCCCCCCGCACGTGGTCATAAGTTAAACCTACCAAAAAGGCAACGTTAGCCTTTCCCGTAGGTTTAACTTATGCTTGTCGCCTCTGATCGAGCCGTTTCCGCTTATCTTTGTCTACTATGTAAATAATATCTCAATATAAGAAGAAATCAGCAGTATAGTGATTAGTATATTGATGGTTCTAAACACCTTAGGTTGGCGTTCTTCAGGTATTTCTTTTTGTAAACATAATGCGTTTGTCATTTTATTTATATAAAATAAGATGAAAACAGCAAAAACTAAAAACATGGAGATCATCCAAACCCCTCCCCGTTATCTCCTATAGACTATACATTACCAAATTATTTCTCCGAATGGTAGCGAGAGTACTGCCTAAATCGTCAACAAAGCATTTTAAACAGAAATGCCTGCAGCGTTCTTGAAAATCGCCTCTTTAAAAATGAGAAGGATGATTTCTTCCATCGAGTGAATTACTTCAATGGCCATCCATCATCCTTACTGATAAATCAATATTTCATATCCATCTTCATTTTCTTCAATTAATGCATTCTTTGGAGAATCCATCAGCTGTTTTGCATAAATAAAGTCAATGGCACAGATGCCAGAATGAAATGCGAGCAGCATCGTAAAGTAATGGGAATAATGCGGGAAGTGGAAGCATCCGTATAGCAAAATACTGTTTAATACGAAGAAGGGAGCAACAAGTGCCACCAAATAACGGTATTTTGAAATGGGCTGGTCCACCCGCAATGAAAGTATCGGCAATAGATACAATTTCCGATTGCATTTACACTTTATTTTTTTCACAAACGGTAAAATAGGTACGATGTGAAAAAACTTATGCAATGGATATATACTCATCAGTCCTACGAAAAAGCCAAGAAAATGACTATCGTAGAATGCGCTCGGAAATAGCAAGTTAATCGGTACGTATATAAATGAGAATACCATCATCATGATGATGGATGAAAGTAAAAAGACTCGGTAAAATCCAAATTGTTTTTCCAGGTTGATTGTTTTCCAGCAATGCATAAAAAAATCGCCTCCATTAGACGAATAGTTGTTAATTAAGTGCTTTACATACTTTATTACGATTGCCGGAAAAAATCAATACATTTTGGAACGTTTTTTTCTTATTTTTTTGGGATTGTTTTGAAGACAGGTATGTTATAGTTTTGTACAATAAGAATAAGAGAATTTTAGCAGGTGATTAGTGTGAATGAATTAATAAAAAGAATAGAGAAACTTGAATATTATCAGCGATTGATGGCTGATATGATTCCTGAGAACGGTTTTCCATTTCATCGGTTAATCATTCGAAAAGGGTTATCAGAGAAAGAAGTAATGAGATTCTTCAATACTTGTGATAGATTGAGCATGAAAATTGAAAAGCAAAAAGCGGAAGGATTTGTGTATAATACTCCGCTTTTCAAGGAATTTGAAGCTGAGCTCCATGCAAGTCTTGACGTGCATGAAGTAGTAGATAGCTGCATAACCCAAGACATTTATCCTGCTTTGATGAAACAGTTAAAGAAGAGCTTGTAACTTAAGCCAGTTCTTCTTCATCTTGGAAGAGTTCCCCAAGTTTCCCGTTGTCATCTGAGAAATCATTATCAATATTATGAAACGATTTTTCGAAAATTTCCATAAAGTCATTTCCATAGATATTCCGCACAACCGTCATCATTTCGATCATTTCCGGAAACTTTCCATATAGTTCACGTAAGGGAGAAACGCCTTGGAAGATCGAATGGCTTTCAGGCTTATAGTTCTTCATTAACTCCAGAAGAATTTTTTCCCCTTTATCTGTTAATTGAATATACGTATTCCGCTTATCATTCTCCCGTTTAGAAAACTCCAATAGTTCTCGCTCTTCTAATTTCTTCGAGAAATTAAATGCTGTGGACACATGCATAACACCAAATTTGGCTACGTCCGAAATGGAAGCACCCTTTAAATGATACGCAATCCAGAGAATATGATGTTCATTGATATTTAAGTCGTATGGCTTGATCCATTGCTGCCAGTCCTTTTCGATGGCTTTCCACAAAGCTTTACTAAGCTGAGCCATTCTTTGACTGAAAAGCATTGCCTCTTTTAATGTAAATTCTCTTTCCTTCATCTCATTCACCCACTTTGCTAGAAAATCTTTTTCTGTAGTCTGTTCCGTACTGATGGTTGTATTCAAGAAAGTTTACGCTTTCGTGTAGCCAGTGGCCAAATGACTCTTTGAAACAACTATCTAAAAAAAGAAAGCGCTTATATTTTATTATGCCAATAAAGTAATAATTAATAAAGGCTAAATTGACAAAATTTTTAGAAGTATATAATATTTGGCTTGAATATCTACTGTTTTACATGAAATAAATGCGGAAGGAATACCGTGATGAAGGGATTTATAAAGATCATCATTATATTGAAAGAAGTTAGGAAGAAAAAATATTTTATTATTAAATTGAGGAGTTTTTCGTGAAGTTGGTTGTTATATTAGTGGGGAAAGGAGTAGTGATTGCAGGGGAAACAGATAAAGAAAAACCCCCGCAGCCTTTAATGGTTGTAAGGCATGCGGGAGATCCTGTTATTGATTCGACGTATTAGCAGAGTTGATCGACTTCTCTAAGTCTTCAATCGTTCGTTGGATGGACTGGATTTCTTCTTGAAGCCTTTGGTTATTCGGCTCGGTTGAAGCCTGCCATTGTTTGAAGGAAGCTTGAAGATCCTTCGAAAGCTGGAGGACAGTTTCCTTTCCTTCCCCAGAGAGAGTGCCGATGGATTCTTTCAATTCACTAATATGACCTTTCATGTCTTCAATGACTTCAGTCCAATCGTCTTTCTTTTCTTTGATTTGTGCACGGATTTCCTTTCCGGATGAAGGGGATGAAAGAAGGGAAGCGACTCCTCCAACTACTCCACCGATTAAAAGGCCGTAAGCAAGAGATTTTTTATTCACTGTTATTCACCTCGATATTCTATTTCTATAATACTATATTTCTACAATCAGTATGTATTCTCCTTTTCCCTTTTAGAACAGATTGAAACAAGGCGGCTCATATCTTACTCTTTGACCGCATAAAAATAAAGATAAGAGGTGGTGGAGAGGAGGAGGTTCTAACATAATGGACGGGATAATCTTTGGTTTCTTTGCTCTCAGTGGCGTATTATTTCTAAGTATGGTGTATAACTTCATTAGCATTCAAAGGCCAGGAATGTATCCTCCTAAGAATATATTGAAAAAGCGTGCAACTATAATGGGTTCCGGTGGGGTGATCACGTTTCTTATTGGAATACTTTTATGGTTTGCGGTCAGTTGATAGAAAAAAGCCCTCCATTTTGTTTGTGAAGGTTCACATTAAATGGAGGGCGTTTCTATGATTTCAATTAGGATAGCTGTTCTGTTGTGACAGCTTCTCGAATGGTTGAACGTTTTAAGATACCGTTGATAATCGGATACACAACGAACATTGCTCCAGCGTTCACAAGGGTAGCCGGAAGTACGACAGCTGCGAATAGAGCGAAGAAAGCTCCAGGCAGGCCAACAATCACATATGCAGAAAGCAAGAATACACTTCCTGATACGAGTGTACCGATAGCAGTTAGAACAGAAGCGCCTACAATTGAACGAGTGATTTTCTTTGTAGCCAAGAATAATCCGTAAAAAACGAATGCAGTGATTGGCTTATCAATCAGGTTTGGTAAGAATCCTCCAGGGAACTGTGTAGTCAATCCTGAAATAACTCCTGTTAAAATACCTAAAAGCAATACGTTTTTCTTCGCCGGGAATAAAATAATGCCTAAGAACATCATCGTCAACATCATATCCGGTTTCATTCCTAAGAAAATTCCAGGAATCACTGTGTGCAGGACAGCCCCAATCCCTACTAATAAAGATAGGGATACAAGTGTTTTTGTATTCATTTCTCATCTCTCCTCAACTAAACTAAACTTTAATTCTGCTTCTCCTAATGTGCACTATTGCCATTAGCGAAAAGATAGGTACATTATAACATATTGAAGGATAATGTCAAAGATGTAACGTTCGCAAAAAGAGGCTGATCCCTTTTGTGATAAGAGATCAGCCCTTTTATACGTTATGACATCTGCTGTGAGATTGAATCGGCAATTTCTTTTAAATCTTCCTGACTGTAGTCATCATTATGTGTTTTCCACACGGCCCCAAAGCCATCGCCGTTGCCGTAGCGTGGAATGAAGTGCATATGGAAATGGAAGACTGATTGTCCTGCTTCTTCACCTGCATTGCTTAAAAGGTTCATTCCGACAGGGTTAAATTCATTCTTGATACTGTTTGCAATCTTAGGTGCAACAGAGAAGAGATGACTCGCCATATCAGGTGTCAGCTCGTATACATTTTCTTTATGTACTTTAGGAATAAGGAGGGTATGGCCTTTCGTCACTTGGCTGATGTCAAGAAAAGCAAGGACATGTTCATCTTCGTAGACTTTCATTGCAGGGATTTCACCATCAATGATTTTACAAAAAATACAGTCGCTCATATTCATTTCCACCTTTCAATAATAGTGTATGTATTTTACCATTAATAAGAAAATAAATGAAGAAGAGACAGGAACGATTTTCCTGCCTCTCTTCTGAAGGGGTAATACTGTAAAGGTTAAATGTCAGGCTTCATTCTCTTTGATAAACACCTCATTCGCTAGTAGCTTCGAAAAGTGTACCATTCTTGGGTAGAATGAATATTGTTCAATGCGACCATCCCCTTATCTATTCGCTATTTAAGCAATTAAGACAATAGAAACTGTATGCCGTCTTGGACAAACACCTCATTTGCTATAAGGATGATATGTGTAGATCTCTAGAAACATGAATGACTCTGTGCAAACTGACCATCCCCTTATCTCGGTAGGCTAACGTAAGCATATAAAGAAAGTTGATTTAGTCAAAATGTGCTTTAACAAACACCTCATTTATCAATTTTTTGATTAAATGAATTTGGTGAGTGTGTCATTCACTATAGAAGACGACGTAGCCTTCAAGTCGCAAACAATAGTGAAATTGGTTAGCTGGTCTTTAACAACCATCCCCTTTTTCTTATTGCTGGCCCCTTCTGATATTATGATGTGCATATTTAGGGAGGTTATGAATTCTAAATTATGGAAAGTATTTCTTTCAAATATGCCTTCACCACGAAATTTTGGTAAAATAGAAATAATACATGTAGTACAGAAAGGACGTTGCTGCTCGTGTCATTATTAGAAATCAAACATCTTGTAGGTGGCTATACTCGTAAGCCTGTCTTAAGGGATATTTCCTTTTCCATACAATCCAACGAAATTGTGGGATTAATCGGATTGAACGGAGCAGGGAAAAGTACGACCATCAAACACATCATCGGACTGATGGAAGCAAAGGTAGGCCAGGTTTCCATCAATGGACATACGTTGAAAGGCGATGCGGATCAATATCGTAAACAATTCTCATACATACCGGAGACACCGATTTTATACGATGAATTAACGTTAGAGGAGCATCTGAAGCTTTCAGCTATGGCCTATGGTTTATCAGAATCTGAATATAAGAGAAGAATCGATAAGCTCCTGAAAGCGTTTCGGATGGAGAAGAAAATGAACTGGTTCCCAGCTCATTTCTCAAAGGGGATGAAGCAAAAGGTGATGATCATGTGCGCATTCCTAATTCAGCCTAGCCTCTATATCATTGACGAGCCCTTTGTAGGTCTTGATCCCCTTGGGATTCAGTCATTATTGGATTGGATGGAAGAGATGAAGCGTAACGGTGCAGGCATCTTGATGTCAACTCATATATTGGCAACGGCCGAAAGGTATTGTGATTCATTCATTATCCTTCATGAAGGGAAAATCCGTGCGAAAGGGACGCTACATGAGCTTCGACGTGAATTCTCTATGCCTGATGCGACTTTAGATGATATTTATATCCAGCTGACAAAGGAAGAATCAGATGATGAATAGCGTTGAAGGAATCTGGAAGAAGCGGCTCGTAGAGTATAATCAGGAACTTCAAAAATACTTGAAATACATGTTCAATGACCACTTGTTATTTGTTCTGATTTTTGCATTGGGGGGAGCGGCATTTACATATAACCAGTGGGTGAAGACACTAGACTCCACCTTCCCGGCTCCTCTCATTATGGCGGTCATCTTGGGTCTTTTATTGGCATGGAGTCCTGTGTATACTTTCCTGAAGGAAGCAGACGCGGTGTTCCTTTTACCATTGGAGGAGCGTTTATCAAGTTACTTCACGAAATGCATTTGGATCAGCTTCATGTTCCAATCATACATTCAACTGCTTGTTCTGGCGGCCCTTATGCCTATGTATGTGGCTGTTACCGGAGGCAGTTTCAGCAATTTTCTACCACTTCTTGTTTTTGTATTGGTCATGAAAGTATGGAATCTCTATGTCCGCTTTAGCATGTTAAGGTATCAGGAAAGGGAAGTCCACTTCACGGATAGTCTTGTTCGATTTCTTTTGAGCGCGGCACTCGTTTTCCTTGTTTTATCAGGAGCTCCTATATGGATGACAATTGTAGTCGCTTTATTGATGATCGGATATGCCCTATATTTTTATCAATCAACAAAAGGGAAAAACCTTAAATGGGATTTATTAATTAATTTGGAGCAGCAGCGTATGCTGATCTTTTACCGCATTGCCAATATGTTCACGGACGTTCCGAAGCTGAAAGGGAAGGTTCATCGGAGAAAATGGCTTGATTGGCTAGTAAAGGCACCTTTCTCACAAGCGTCAACCTATCGCTATTTATATCTACGATCGCTTGTGAGGACAAGTGAATATTCAGGTCTTTATATACGTTTGACTTTGATCGGAGTGTTGTTGATTTATTCGAATTCTTCTTTTATCTTCAGCATTTTGACGACATTGGTGTTTTTATATTTGACCGCTTTCCAGTTGATCCCATTATTTAAGCGTTTTGATTATAAGATTTGGGTTCTCATCTATCCAGTCTCAAGGAAGTTGAAGAAATCATCCTTCCAAAAAATCATGAATCAGTCGATGATGGTCCAAGCAGTCGTATTTTCCCTTCCCATCTTTGTAAGAGGAGCCTGGCTTGAGGGGCTTATCACCCTGCTCTCTGGAATAACCTTTTCCATCTTTTTTAGTCAATTCTACCTAGTGAAGCGGTTGAAGAAGATGGAAGAATCCCTGTTTTGGTGAAACGATCCAGTAGCATGAAACGTATAATGTGTGAAGGCTAATCAAAAAGGATGGTGGTACTCTGTGAACAGGGAAAGAGAAGAGTTGGAATCCTGGAAACGAAAATACACCAGGAAATCGTCCATTTTTCAAAGGGTTTCTAAGCAGGCCCAAACGAAAGTGAATCGATGGATTCCTGAAAAAGCCCATAAAGTCGTCACGGAGAGTATCAAGAGAATGGTAGAAGTGACTTTGAAGGGAAGTGAATGGGTTTCCCTCCAGACGATTGTATTACAGCCTTCCCTGGCAGAACGGGAAGTATTGATGAAAGAACGAATGGAATTTTATCGGAAAGCTGCCACCATTGAAGGGGCAGGCACAGGAGCAGGTGGGATTTTCCTTGGACTAGCTGATTTCCCTCTGCTTCTGTCCATTAAGATGAAATTTTTAAGCGAATGCGCTACGATTCACGGGTATAATCCAAAACAATATGAGGAACGTCTATTTATTCTATACGTTTTTCAACTTGCGTTTTCCAGTGATTCTCACAAGAAGGATATCCTCCAGGTCATCGAAAACTGGGAAGTGGAAAAAGAAAAACTGATGGAACTAGATTGGAAGACTTTTCAACAAGAGTATCGGGACTACATCGATTTTGTGAAGATGCTGCAGCTCATCCCGGGAGTCGGGGCTGTTATCGGGGCTTATGCGAATTATCAGCTCTTGGATCATCTTGGGGAGGTGGCAAAATTTGCTTATCGGATCCGTTACTTTAGTGATTTAGTATAGTACTGTAGGGAGGATTGATCGTTATGGTCGATCCTCTTTTCTTTAGGCCATGGAGAAGAGCAAACTGCATCTTTTTATTTCCATTAGGACTTCATGTATAGTGATAAAGTAAGGGTACTTTGTGATGGAGAGGTGTTTAATAGATGAATAAACGGAAAAAAGGATTGAAGATCGTAGGACTTTTTCTTTTCTCCTTCTTCTTCTTTTTAGCAGGGGTGTTCCATTTTATTGAAGCTCAAGGATTCTCGAAAATGATTCCAGGATTTTTTCCTCTAAGAGAAGAACTAGTTTATATTACGGGGATCATGGAATTCATCTTGTCAATTTTGCTGCTGATTCCAAAGACGCGGGAAAAAACCGGAATTGTAACTGCGATCTATTTAGTTCTCATTTTCCCTGCAAATATTTATGCGGCTATTAAGGGGATCCCTGCACCGGGGCAGGAAGAAGCGAACGAAGCCCTTCTATGGGTGAGGTTATTATTTCAGCCACTCTTGATATGGTGGGTGCTGGTTGTTAGCAAGATTGAAAAGAATCATCGTTTTTATTAAGAGAAAAGGATCAGGTGCCCCTGATCCTTTTTTGAATTATTTCGTAACCGTTTTTGAGACGGAATGCTTTTCCTGATAGTGAACTGTAGCTGCTGCCAGGGATTTGGCTGCAATGAGGAGAGCTTTTTCGTTAATGTCGAATTTTGGATGATGGTGAGGGAATGCGATATCCACATGATCCGGTTTGGCCCCGGTAAAGAAGAAAGTGCCCTTCACATGTTCCAAATAATAGGAGAAATCTTCACCGCCCATTTGCATGTCGATTTCATCCACGGTGTGAACTTCATCTACAGTAACGGCACTTTGGATAAAGAGTTCTGTTTCTTCAGGGTGATTGACAACCGCAGGATATCCTCGGTCATACACATATTCATAGCCACATCGACCTGAAAGGCAAGCCCCTTTCAAAATCTGTTCGATTTCTTCTTCAATAAAGTCCCTGACTTCAGGATTGAAGGTACGGACCGTTCCGATTAATTTAGCTGAATCAGCGATGACATTAAAAGCATTATCAGCCATAAAGGAACCAATTGTCACCACAGCAGGATCGATGGGGTTCACTCTTCTACTGACAATTTGCTGAAGCTCTGAAACAATTTGCGATCCAATCACAATAGAATCCTTCGTTTTATGTGGCTGTGCACCGTGACCACCGGATCCTTTGATCACAATTTCAAAGCGGTCGGCTGCAGCCATGATCGGACCAGTTCGATAAAGAACTTTCCCCAGGGGTTCTGTTGACCACAAATGGGTGCCGAATATGACATCCACACCGTCCAGGCAACCAGCCTCTATCATGGACTTGGCCCCTCCAGGTGCATATTCTTCAGCGTGCTGATGAATGAGGACCACTGTACCTGAAAGGGTATCACGCATTTCATGAAGGGTTTTTCCCAATACTAGAAGTGATGCTGTATGTCCGTCATGACCACAGGCATGCATGACACCGGGAACAGTAGAGCGATATTCCACGTCCTTTTCATCGTGGATGGGGAGAGCGTCAAAATCTGCCCGAAGAGCCACGGTCTTACCTGGAAGGGCTCCTTCGATCCTCGCCACGACACCGTTGCCTCCAACCTGTTCTTGAACGGGAACGCCGATGCCCTTATAGTAATCGGCAATATACGTTGCCGTGTTAGTTTCCTGAAAGGATAATTCCGGGTGTTGATGAAGAAATCTTCTGATATCAACCATTTCTATCCAACGATCTTCCAATTTCTGATATAATTCATTCAGCAAGTGAAGAACCTCCTTATATTTGATGAATATTACGAATAGTATAACATTTATTGAGGAGAGATGAGTGGATTATTGGAGAGATTTTCAAGGGGGAATACAATGAAGAAAGTCCAATACATATCAGCCATTATTTCATTCGTACTATTTATGACCATCGCACATTATGTTTTTCATGAGATGGAAATTTTCGGCGAAAATGATCTGTTGACGAAGATGAGAGGGGTTTCCTTTATAGAAAGTTTTTCAGTGATCGGAACCGAGCTGGTGATTGGAATTGCATCAATCGCCCTGATTCTGTACCTTTGGTGGGTCAAGAAAGACTATGTTGGAATTCTTACCGTCGTTGTACTCGTAGCTGGAAGCAACGTACTGAATAAAGCCATCAAAGGCTTAATGAAAAGAGAAAGACCCCCTTTTTCGCATGGGGAAGAGGGATTCAGCTTTCCGAGCGGTCATGCCATGGTGGGACTTACCTTCTTATTGGTGATTGCTTATTTCATCAGTAAAGAATTTTCGTCCACACGGTTGAAAGTGACGACCTTTACCTTCGCAGTGATCCTCGCCCTCCTCACAGGGTTTAGCAGAGTGGCAGAACAAGCTCATTACCCGTCAGATGTTGCAGCGGGATTCCTACTGGCATACCCATTCTTCGTACTATGTATCTTTCTTTACGAGAAGAGACCCGGAAAATAGGAGAAACAAACAGGAGGGACGGACCTCAAATTCTAGGTCCGTCCCTCCGATTATTCAGAGTAAAAACATGGCAACGATGGTGGTGGCTATTAATCCAATGACAACAGGTAACAGGTTGCGTCTGGCAAGTTCGAATGGGTCGACTCCGCAGATGGCTGCTGCAGGGATGAGTGCCCATGGGACAAGTGTGCCACCTCCGACCCAAATGGCTGCCACTTGCCCTAGAGCAGTTAGGGTGGCGATGCCTGATCCGATGCTTTCGGCAAACAGATGAGCCACGGAACCTGCAAGGGAAATGCCGGAGAACCCCGATCCATCAAGACCTGTAATTGCCCCCACAGTTGTAAGTGTGATTGCACCTACCGCTTTTGAAAGCGGTACGGCTGCAGCCAGGGATGCCCCGAGGTCATTGACGATGCCGTGAGACGTTGAAGGGAGGAAGTCCCCGATGATCGTTTGAAAGCCTGAATCTCCCAGGTAGAAGAAAGCGGCAATCGGAATCACGGGACCGAAAACCTTAAACCCAAACTGAAACCCGTCAATCAAGAAACTAGTCGTTTTTTCCAATCCTTTTCCTTTGAAAGCGGCAAGTGAAATCAGGAGCAAAATGACGATGGATGTACCGCCGATTAGTGCCGTTGCATCACCGCCTTGAAGGTCAAACACAACCATTGCTGTAATATCGAGAGCAAAGAGGATAGGGATGAGAAGAGCAATGAGTTTCTTCCAGCGTGTTGAAAGTAGACTAGGAGAAGAATCCTGATCTTGTGTGATAGTCGAGAGAGCGCTTGGATCCACGGTCAGGATCCCTCTCTTCATATCTCTCTTAAGGAAAATGAAGGCAGTAACGGTTGTGACGACGCCCATGACAATAATGAGCGGAATGCTGGCTGAAATAACCTCAGATACCGGTATTCCTGCGGCATCAGCCGTCAACTTTGGGGCTGCTTGAATGACAAAGTCGCCTGAAAGAGCAATACCGTGACCGAATAAGTTCATAGCCATGGCAATGCCGAGAGCAGGTAATCCAACCCGTAGGGCAACAGGTACCAACACTGCACCCAGGAGTGCTACTGCAGGAGATGGCCAGAAGAACCAAGAAATAAACATCATCACCAGACCAATCGTCCAATAAGCAAGGGCAGGTGTCCGGATGAATTTAGTGAAAGGGCGAATCATAATATCATTAACCCCTGTAGACGTCAGCCCCTTACTCATGGCAACGATGATGGAAATCACAAGAATGGTAGATAGAAGTTCGGTGATGGCAAAGATAAAGCTATTAAATATACTACTGATCGAACCACTTAAAGAGCCTGTTGCAACCAAAGCGATACTGAAGATTCCTAGGATACAAACAACCGTCGTATCTTTACGAAAAATCATAAATAGAATAATCAACCCAATGAAAGCTAAATAAATCCAATGAAGAGAAGTTAAATCAATCCCCATTAGAAAAACCTCCTCTAAAATCGTTCCTCAATTGATAGGCATTTGCCCTGATCTGTACTATAGGTTATGAAACTATGGAAAAGGTGTGATACTGCATAGCGATAATTTTCCGTCTTGAGACGGAGATAGAATCATGCCGATGCTCCTCACCCATGAAGGGAAAACAATCTATAATGATAGACATAACAGGAAATGTCCAATTTATAGCGAAAATAATAATAGATGTGAAGGTGGTGCTTGTATGAGGTACAGGGGAAGGAAGCAATGGTTTTTCTCGTTTTTATTAATGGCAATAGGGCTTTTGTTGTTACTCTTGAATATCGGTGTCATTTCCTTGGAAATAACGCAGATATTTGTCAATATAATTCCTATTTTGTTACTACTGCTTGGTTTGAAGTGGACGTTAGACAGCTTTTTGAAGAAAAGCTTCGGGAAATTACTTGTGGGGCTCTTTAGTTTAGCGCTGGGCTCTTTAGCCATTCTTGATAAGTATGGGGTGGTGGATTTTGATTATGCAAGTTGGTGGAAGTTGTGGCCAATCTTCATTATCGCGATTGCCATTAATCGCGGAATTAGTAAGAAGCCTATCAAAGTAAGCATCAGCAACGAATATCCATATGAAAAATCATCATCGAAAATGACTTTTGAAGATGAGAAAGATGCCTCTTTGAAAAAGAATAAAATGAACAGAGGATTCATCGTAGGGGATATTCGATTTTCAGAGGCGAATTGGCCACTGGAAAATATGAAACTATACAACGCTATTGGAGATTACTATTTTGATTTCAGCAAAGCGTTTATTCCTGAAGGGGAAACGACCATTGATATCAAAGGCTGGATTGGCGATGTGAAGATGATCATTCCGGAAAATGTACCTGTGGATATCACCTTGAACGTACAGGTGGGGGATGTGAAATTGTTTGAGCAGAAGTCTGCTGATATCCGTTCTGAGCTCCAATACCGTTCTCCGGAATACGAACAGGCAGTCAAAAAAATAAAATTGTCTGTTGATGTAAAAATCGGCTCCATCCGAATAAATAGAGTGTAGGGTCAACATTGTTAATTAAGGAGGGGAGAGCTTGAACAAATCCTCAAATATTCGAATCTGGATCTTTAAAAGTTTTTTTATGATGTCTGTTATGGCTATTCTGTTGTTCTTTATTTCATTGCAAATGTATTTGGTTTTTTCAGATGATCCAAGCATTTCACTTGAATTATCGATTTATTTGACCATATGGTTAGCAGTTATTCTTCTATTGTTAAGTATTTATTTTGGCTTTCGTACAGGCTATACGTTTAAAGGTCGAATCGACGATATCTCGACATTCATTACTTTACTAAGAAGCGGAAAATTTTCGGCACGGGTGGAACGATTTGAACATGATGAACTTGGAATTTTATCAGATGAATTGAATCAGCTGGCTGTGTTTATCCAAGAACAGGTGAAATCACTCCAGAGGTTGGCTGATGAAAAATCCGAGCTTGCTGATCAGGCTCATCAAGCTGCTGTAATGGAAGAGCGGCAAAGGCTGGCAAGGGATCTGCATGATTCTGTCAGTCAGCAATTATTCGCGTTAAATATGCTTTCTTCCGCAGCGCAAAAAAGTGTAGGAACGGATAGTGAAAAGGTTGAAATCATCGTGAAGCAAGTTGCCGAAATCGCAAAGAAAGCACAAGGGGAGATGAGAGCCCTTCTTCTTCATCTCCGCCCGATTGATTTAAAGGGAGAAAGTCTTTGCGAAGCGTTAACTATTTTAATAAGAGAATTAAAGGAAAAGACGTCTATCGAGATTGATGCCAATCTTGATGGAATTGAAAACCTGTCGAAAGGGACCGAAACGCATATGTTCAGGATCATCCAGGAGAGTCTTTCCAATATACTGCGTCATTCTGATGCAACAAAAGTGAAGATTGTGTCGGAGAAAAAGGATGGGTATGTAAGCTTGTACATCAGTGACAATGGAAAAGGCTTCGATTTAAAGAAAAACAAGATGACGTCATATGGACTTCAAACGATGAGAGAGAGGGCCGAGGAAATAGGGGGATTGTTTCAAATCCGATCGAAAGAAAGTGAAGGAACATATATCGATCTCCGTATCCCGGTCTAATCAAAGGAGGAAAACTGGTGGATAAGGTTAAGGTTATGATTGTAGATGATCACGAAATGGTCCGTTTGGGAATGAAAACGTATTTGCTTACTGAGGACAGGATTGAATTTCTAGGAGAAGCGAAGAGTGGAAATGAAGCTGCCCAACTTGCCAAATTGTATATGCCAGACGTCATTCTTATGGATTTATTGATGGAAAACGGAAACGGGATCGAGGCGACAAAGAAGATCCTAAGCTTTCACCCACATTGTAAAATTATTATTTTAACGAGCTATTATGATGATGAAAAGGTGTTTCCTGCCATTGAAGCTGGTGCCCATAGCTACCTATTAAAAACGGCAAGTGCAGAAGAAGTGGCAGATGCTGTTTATAAGGCGGTGAAGGGGGAGTCTGTCATTGCTTCTAAGGTAGCTGATAAAATGATGAACCGATTCCGCCCTCAAGAGAGGAAACCACATGAAGAATTAACATCACGGGAGATGGAGGTTCTTCAGTGTCTTGGGGAGGGAATGACGAATCAGGAAATATCTGAAAGTCTGTTTATCGGGGTAAAGACGGTTAAGACTCATGTCAGCAATATCCTGAGCAAGCTTGATGTGGCGGATCGAACGCAAGCAGCGATTTATGCGAATCGCAATGGGATCGTGTATCGGGGAGGAAAGAAAGAATAAGAGCTTTTATCTAGTTGAAGATACAAATAGATACGCAAAAGGGGCTTAGTCAAGGGGAATGATTCCATTCTCCTTGACTAAGCCCCTTTTGCGAGAGCATGAATTTGTTTAGAATATTGCTGGTTTGCTCAGTCTTAAAAGTGACGATAACAGAGACTCTGTTGAAGCGATAGTGGAAAATTCTCGATGAAGATTCGCAAGTGAAAGACTCTGAACAATTTCTGCAGAAAATAGCGAACCGTCATATGAATAGGTTTCAAAGCATGCAGTGGCGTCAAAAGGAACCGTTACCTCATACCCTAAGTCAGAAGCCATGCGAACGGTAGCGGAAACGCAGTGATTCGTCGTGAAACCCATCACGACAAGGGATGTATATTTTTCCTTTTTTAAATATAAATCTAAATCGGTATCGATAAAAGCGCTATTAACGTGCTTGATGATTTGTTTTTCATTTCGTAAAGGTCGGAAATCATCTAGAATATCGAAACCTGATGAACTTGAATGCAGTGGCGACTCCATATTAATAGAAGAGTGTTGCACATGAACTACTGGCCAGGCTTTTTCTCTCCAACCTTGTAAAAGTTGATAAGCGTTCTTTTCCATATTAGGATTATTTCGTTTTCCCCATAGAGAATGACTATATGCCTTTTGGAAATCAATCAGAAGCAGACATGTTTGACTCATCAATACTTCTCTCCTTTCATTCAGGGTATGAAATAAACATCCTGTGACCAACACGATAAAGTATACTGTTATTTTTTTGTAATTATGTATGTACACCTCAACTGTAATTGTTAAGATTCATAAAGCATTAAAAAAAAGCTGCCAGAAGTTTGGCAGCTTTGTCGTTAGGACTGACCTGAAACGTAGTATTTACTTACATAGGAAGCCCGGGGGAAGATATCTTTCTGATTATCGATCCCTTCTTCAGTTCCGCGCTTGGCGTGTGCTTTTTCGTATTGCTTCGACTCCTGCCAACCCAGGAAGCTTTTTTCATCTTCCCAAAGAGTCATGATCACATATGTATCACTGTCTAACGGTCGAAGGACACGAATCGCTGTAAAGCCCGGCACTTTTTCAATCAATCCTGCACGATTTTTAAAGCGGTATTCAAACAGCGGACGACCCTCGTCGGATACGGGGATGTTATTGAACACCACATATCCTTTATGTTCAAGTTCACCAGATTGATCGACAATTTCATAGCGTCGTGGAGATTCAAACACGCTTTCTCCACTAGTCTCATGTAAAAGCAATGCATCTTCGCCCTGCATTAAGATCATCTTTTCATTGGAGTGTTCATCCATTATTTTTTGTAGAAATTCGTGGGTCCCGGTTGTCATATATAGCTTCATCCAAATCACCTCTATAAATTAGTTACTTCTATATATACTCTTCCCTTTTCCTAATCTCATCTAACATGATTTTTGGATATTTTTTCATTACCCAGTGAAAATCGGCAAATTTATGACATTTTCCCTTGATAACTATACAATTCTCATTAAAACGTCTATAGTTTAAAAGGGTTACAATTCGAGCGGTCATATTGAAAATAGGACAATTTTAGAATCTACTCAAATTAGTATACAATGGGAATAATGGAGTTACATAGAAAGGTGGACGAACAAAGGTATGAAACAAATGAATGATACTTTTTTACGAGCGGCAAGGGGAGAAAAGACGGACTATACTCCGGTTTGGTATATGAGACAAGCTGGTCGTTCACAGCCTGAATACCGTAAAATTAAAGAGAAATACTCTCTGTTTGAAATTACACACCAACCAGAGCTTTGTGCATATGTGACAAGGCTGCCGGTTGAACAATATGATGTCGATGCAGCGATTCTTTATAAGGATATCATGTCACCACTTCCTTCTATTGGAGTGGATGTGGAGATTAAGTCAGGAATAGGCCCTGTCATCGATAATCCTATCCGTACGACAGCGGATGTTGAAAAGTTGGGAGAAATCGATCCTGAACATGATGTTCCTTATGTTCTGGACACTATTAAATTATTGACGCAGGAGCAATTATCGGTTCCTTTAATAGGTTTTGCTGGTGCACCCTTTACAATGGCGAGCTACATGATTGAAGGGGGACCTTCGAAGAACTATAATAAGACAAAAGCTTTCATGTATGCAGAACCACAAGCCTGGTTTGCTTTAATGGATAAATTGGCTACGATGACGGTCACTTATGCGAAAGCTCAGATCAAGGCGGGGGCATCTGCTTTCCAAATATTCGATTCTTGGGTCGGTGCCTTGAACGTACAGGATTACCGCACGTTCATTAAGCCGGTTATGGAAAGAATCTTTAATGAATTAAAGGAAGAGAACGTACCATTGATTATGTTTGGTGTAGGAGCAAGTCACCTGGCGAATGAATGGCATGACCTTCCGATTGATGTTGTTGGCCTGGATTGGCGTCTGCCTATTACAGAAGCACGTGACAGAGGCATCTCCAAAACGGTTATGGGGAATCTTGATCCCGCGATTCTTCTGGCTCCGTGGAACGTGATTGAAGAAAAAGCAAAAGAGATCCTCGACCAGGGGATGGAACTTCCTACACACATCTTTAACTTGGGGCACGGAGTATTCCCGCAAGTTCAACCGGATACATTAAAGCGCTTAGCAGCCTTCGTACATGAATACAGTGCGAGATAGAGCACATTCACATGTGTCTTTACATGGATTCTATGAGAGAAACATGGCACAATAATGAAATGTATGATACTGATAATGAGGTGAAATGATATGACAAAGAAAAAAATGGGTCTATTGGTGATGGCCTACGGGACACCGTATAAAGAAGAAGATTTGGAACGGTACTATACACACATCCGCCACGGAAGAGCCCCTTCAAGTGAATTACTCGAAGATCTTCGTGGACGTTACGAAGCCATTGGAGGGATTTCTCCACTGGCGAAGATCACGCTTGAACAAGCGCAGAGCCTGGAAGAACATCTGAATCATATTCAAGACGAGATTGAATTCACCATGTACTTGGGCTTGAAACATATTGAACCATTTGTAGAAGACGCCGTGGAACAAATGCATAATGACGGCATTGAAGAAGCAGTTTCGATTGTACTTGCTCCACATTTCTCAACGTTCAGCGTGAAATCCTACAATGGACGTGCGAAGGAAACTGCAGAAAAACTGGGTGGACCTCAGATTACTTCCGTTGAGAGCTGGTACGCGGAACCCAAATTCATTCAGTATTGGACGGATAGAGTGAAGGAAACGTATGCAGGGATGTCTGAGGATGAGCGCAGCAAAGCAGTCCTCATCGTATCCGCTCACAGCTTACCTGAACGTATTCTTCAATCTGGTGACCCTTATCCAATGCAATTAGAGGAAACAGCGAAGATGATTGCAGATGGTGCAGGCGTGAAAGATTATGCGGTTGGATGGCAAAGTGAAGGAAACACGCCTGATCCATGGATCGGACCTGACGTTCAAGATCTGACAAGAGATCTTTATAAGGAAAAAGGCTATACGACGTTTGTGTACACCCCGGTAGGGTTTGTAGCCGATCATCTTGAAGTGTTATATGACAATGATTATGAATGCAAAGTAGTAACAGATGATATCGGTGCTTCCTACTATCGTCCGGAAATGCCGAATGCCAAACCGGAATTCATCGATGCAATGGCAGATGTCGTGTTAAAGCACCTAAAATAATTTCTCGTTTTTGGCTGAAACAAAGGAAGGACTGAAGCAAATGAGTTCAATCTCACTGCTTTAGTCCTTCTCTATTGTTGAAATTGAAGATATTTTGTTAAAGAAGGCGATGAACGTGTTGGAACAACAAACCAAAAAGGTCGTAGTCATTGGTGGGGGGGTCACCGGATTAACGACGGCTTATTATTTGCAACAGGAAATAATAGAAAAAAAACTTCCCATCGAAATAAAGCTTGTAGAAGCAACCCATCGACTGGGTGGGAAAGTCCAAACCTTGAAAAAGGACGGCTATGTTATCGAAAAGGGACCAGATTCCTGTTTATCAACCAAAACGGAAGTCTCTCGCTTAGCAGAAAATCTTGGAATGAAAGATGCGCTCATTCGGAATCGCAAGGGCGCGTCCTATGTGATAGCGGGCGGTGAACTCTATCCTATACCCGGGGGATCCATCGTAGGAATTCCAACTCAAATCGCTCCATTCATCACAACAGGTTTATTTTCATTAACAGGAAAAATGAGAGCAGCAGCAGATTTTGTTCTTCCACGTTCACAAGAAAGTGAAGATCAGTCACTCGGGAAATTCTTTAGAAGGAGAATGGGAGATGAAGTCGTTGATCATTTGATAGAACCTCTCTTAACTGGGATTTTCGCTGGGGATATCGATCAGTTAAGCTTAATGTCCACTTTTCCGCAGCTCTATGAGATTGAACAAAAACACCGAAGTTTGATTGCAGGTATCAAAAAGGGCGGTCACGGTGCCAACTCTAATGAAGAGGGAAACTTCTTGACATTCAAGGGTGGCCTTCAATCCCTGATTGATGAAATGGAGGCACGTCTCGCCCCAAATACAGTCTACAAAAGCATGAAAGTAACCGACATTGAGAAAGAAGACAGCAATGATTATACGGTTACCTTTACAAACGGGGAACAGATGGAAGCGGACAGTGTAATCGTCACCACCCCCCATCATGTATTGCAATCCATGTTCCCTAGGTATCCATTCTTAGCTTTCTTGAAAGACATGCCTGCTACCTCTGTTGCAACAGTTGCAATGGGATTTTCACAAAATGCAATAAAAAAAGACATTGCCGGCACAGAATTCCTCGTTTCACGTAACAGTGACTACTCCTTGACTGCCGGAACATGGACCCATAAAAAATGGCCACACACTGCACCGGAAGGAAAAGCACTATTGAGATGTTATCTGGGCAAGTCAGGCGATGAAACCATCGTGGATTTATCCGATGATCATCTTGAACAAATCGTCCTGGAAGATTTGGGAAAGATTATGGATATCGAAGGCGGGCCAGATTTTACTATCGTTTCCCGTTATAAAAATTCCATGCCGCAGTATACGGTAGGTCATGGTGAACGTATCCAAGGAATGTATGATCAAGCGGAAGCCACTCTGCCTGGCGTTTTCATAGCCGGCAGTTCATATAACGGGCTAAGTATTCCTGATTGCATCGGGCAGGGCGAAAAGACCGTTACCAAGGTATTGGAGTATTTGAAATCGTATTGATGAGGACCGCCGGATAGCCGGTGGTTTTTTTTGTTTGGAGATGGTGCTAAAGGACACTGGAATAATTACAAGGGGATGGATGTCTAGATGGAGTTAGCACAGTTGTATTTTTTCTTGTTCATCTCTTTTACTCAGAAAAACACCCTCTGCTCATAACAGAAGGTGCCTTCCTCATTTCACAACCCGATACCTGGAATGCTGAAGCACCCAGTTCTGTGGAAAGGCAGAACCGAGCACCCAGTAGCTTAGGCCTCTTAATCCATAGTCATCAAGCGTTTTTTGTTTCGCCAGCATGCTCCTGGCGTCTTCAAACCATACTTCGTGTTTTTGACCGGTTTCATCCCAATATGTGAAGAATGGAGATTGATATTCCTCATTGTACTGAATTCTAACACCGTATTTACTAGCCAGATCAATTGCTCCTTCTGGTGAGACGGTTTTAGCGAAGGTTCCATCTACCCAAGGGACCTTCCAGTCACGTCCATAAAGGGGAGTCCCCATCAGGATTTTGTTTCTTGGGATGACGGTAACAGCATAGTCCAATACTTTCTTGACTTCATTAATAGGGGCGATCGCCCATGGTTTACCGCCTGCCCATCCCCACTCATATGTCATGGGGATGACAAAGTCGACAATTTCGCCATGAGCTTTATAATCATGGGCTTCGTATAGGAGCCCTTTTTGATCGCCTTTTATTTTGGGGGCGAGGGCGGTTGAAACGGAATAGCCCTTAGGCCTCAATGAAGCAACGGTTCTTCTTAAGAATGAATTATAATTTTCCCGATCTTCAGGATAGACGTATTCGAAATCGATATTTAATCCCTTGTAGCCTTTCGTATTCATTTTCTTTAAAATAGATTCAATTAACGTATTCTGCAGTGATTCACTCCTTAAAATGGTAGCAACTAAATCAGAGTTGAACTTCCCGTCTGAATAATTGGTGAGAACGAGTAATGGATCGACATTTTGATTCAATGAAGCCGAAATGAGACCAGCATCATTCAATTCCGTGATAGATCCATCTTTCGTAATGGTATGGGTGAAAGGTGCTAAATAAGAGAAATAACTCCCCAGTCCATTTACTTCTGCTATTCCTTCAACATCTGTTCGGGTTGTATAGGCATTGACTGCAATGACAGACTTAGGGTTTGGAATCCTGATCTGTTGATTCGGATAGATCAGTGATGGATTAGAGATTGAGTTTGCATTCAATATTTCCTGAAGGGGAACTTTATGGTTATAGGAAATAACATAGAGTGATTCTCCCGATTTTACTTTATGGATAAAGGCAGGCATGACAATTAATTGACCGACAAACAGCTGTGATGGATCTGACATTTGATTGAATTCCAGCAGTTCTTTAACAGAAATAGAGTACTTCTGGCTAATTGCATATAACGTGTCACCTGGCTGCACGATATATTCCTTTAAAGGTTCTGGAATGAGAAGACTTTGTCCAATTACAAGTATATTCGGGTTCTTTAGCTGATTACCATACGCGATTTGATTTACATCAACCCGATATCCAGAAGCAATCGACCAAAGTGAATCCCCGCTTTTCACCACGTAAATATTCATATGAGACCTCCAAACAAACCTTATTCTTATAGCCTATTCATGAGGGCTTATTCTTTATGAAATATGATTAAGCTGAGATGAGAAAAAAAACTTGTGTAACGGAGAAAGATGTGGTAAATTTATCAATGTTAACAAAATGACTAAATTACAAAAATGGTCAAACGGTCAATACGAGGAGTGAATTCATGGCAATTGATCGAAAGAGACAAATTCTGGATGCAGCCACTAATTCGTTTTCATTGTTTGGATATAAAGCCACGACGATGGATCAAGTAGCTAAATTGGCAAATGTCGGCAAAGGAACGATTTATACGTTTTTTAAAAACAAGGAAGAATTGTTTGACGAGATTGTTTCATCATTAATTAATGAAATGAAACAGCAAGCAGAAGAGGCAATTGAGTCGGAATCAACATTTTCAGTAAATGTGCACCGTGCATTGTTTCGTTTGCTAGAATTCCGTAAAGAGCATAAGCTGACGATCAAGCTTTATCAAGAAGCACGGGAAATGGGAACACCTGCTGTATCAGAAGTCATTGATCGAATGGAGAAAGTGGTCATTGAATTTTTGAGTCATCGAATTGAAAAAGCGATTGCCTCAGGAGCGATTAAGCCATGCGACCCGAATATGACCGCATTTGTCATGCTCAAACTATATGTTTCACTAATCTTCGATTGGGAACGTACGCATGGACCACTTGATAAAGATGAAATAGCCAATCTCTTTGAACTATATTTAATTAAAGGGTTATCAAAAAGATAGTCCTTCATTTTCAACAATTATTGACTACTTGAATAATATAGTCAATAATTTATACATTTAAGTGACCATTTGAACTTATTGGTCAATAGTTACTCATAATATATTACTAGGAGGAAAACATGAAGAATTCATTTATTGGTTCAGAATTTAAAGCGATTTTCAGAAATAAAAAACTGCTAATTCCAATACTAGCTGTTCTCTTTATACCTGTACTATACAGTGGGATGTTCCTTTGGGCATTCTGGGATCCATACGAGCAGCTAAAAGATTTGCCGGTTGCAGTTGTAAACAGCGATCAGGGTGCAGAGTTTGACGGAGAAGAATTGCATATCGGATCGGATCTGGTTGATAAGTTGAAGGATAGTGATCAATTCGATTTTCATTTCGTTGATAAAGAGGAAGGGTATAAGAACCTGGAGAAGCAGGATTATTACATGCTTGTAGAAATTCCAGAAGATTTCTCTGAAAATGGCACAACATTGTTAGAAGAGAATCCTAAGAAGCTTTCTCTGAAATATGTACCAAATGAGGGCTTTAACTTCTTATCTGCTCAAATCGGGGATACGGCCATGAAAGAGATCAAAGCAAGTCTCTCTAAATCTGTTTCCGAAACGTATGCTGAAACGATGTTTGATAAGATTCAAGAAATGGGAGACGGTTTCCAGACTGCCAGCGATAAAGCAGGCGAAATCAATAATGGAGCCCTTGATTTATCTCAAGGCGCAAAGAAGCTAAAGGACAATTTAGCCGTCCTTGCTGAGAAGAACGTCGAGATGACGGACGGTGTGGCAAAAACCCGTGCTGGTGCTGAGAAACTGGCAAAAGGTTCTCAGGAATTATCTGACGGTGTCGGGATTATGACGGATAAATCTCAACAATTGTATAAAGGAACGCAGGATGTTCAAACTGGGTTGAACTCCCTAGCTGGCGGAATCAATAAAAGCAAGGCAGGTTTGGAACAGGTTAATACAGGGCTGGATAGTGCAGTAGACAATACCGCAAAATTACAGGCCGGATCTAAATACCTTGCCGATCAGATCGGTGCATTGAAAGGCGGCGCGGATAGAGCGCAAACCGGTGCACAAGAAATTGGAGCAGGAGCAACAAAACTTGAACAGGAATTAGCTCCGTTTATGGGGAGCCTTCCTAAAGAAAAACAGGAAGAGTTAAAAGCGGCTATAGATAAGATTAAAAATGGTGCCTCAGGACTTGAAACAGGTACAGGTTCATTAAGCACCGGAATAACCGGATTACAAGGCGGAGCAAACGACTTAGCTAATAATATCGGTAAATTAAATGAAGGTCAGAAAAAACTACAAGGTGGCGTCGATCAGCTTGTAGCAGGATCAGCTCAGCTAGATGAAGGCTCAAATCAGCTTGTTGCCGGTCAAAACAAAGTAGTAGAAAACTACGGTTTATTAAATAAGAAACTTGGAGACGTATACCAAGGAACGGTAGGTCTTGCTTCAGGAGCGAATGAACTAAGCACAGGTCTCAACCGGGTATACGATGGTTCCAATCAATTAGCAGATGGATCCAAGAAACTGGCAGATGGCTCAACGGAGCTTGCAGAAGGATCTACGAAACTATCAGATGGAACTACAGAATATGAAACGAAATTAAAAGATGCAGCAAAAGAAGCAAATAGTGTCAAAGCGGATGACGATACGTACGACATGATGGCAGGACCGGTTGATGTGAAAAATGAGAAAATCAATCATGTTCCAAACTATGGAACCGGGTTTGCTCCATATTTCTTATCTCTTGGACTATTTGTCGGAGCATTATTGATCTCCATTGTGTACCCACTCCGAGAACCATCTGACCGCCCATCAAGTGGAATGAGTTGGTTCCTGGGTAAATTCACTGTTCTTACTTCAGTGGGGATCATCCAATCACTGATAGCATCAGCGATTTTACTCTTTGGATTAGGTCTTGAAGTAGAAAGTGTACCATTATTCTTACTTTCTACTATTATTACGAGTCTTACCTTCCTGGCACTGATTCAGATGCTGGTTACAATCCTTGGTGATCCTGGACGATTTGTAGCTATCATCATTTTGATTCTACAATTAACAACGAGTGCGGGTACTTTCCCACTGGAATTAATCCCGACTGCACTGCAACCAATTAGTGCACTGTTACCGATGACGTACTCGGTGGCAGCGTTCAAAGCGGTCATCTCAAGCGGGGACTTTGCCTTCATGTGGCAAAATCTCTTTATCCTGATAGGGTACTTCATTGTGTTCGTGGCATTGACTGCTGTGTTCTTTGTAGGATTATTCAAGAAACAATATACGAAAACTGTAGAAGCTTAAGGAAAAAAACAAGGCTGGGACAAAAGGGTTTTAGCCAAAGAAAAATCCGAACGATTATTCGATATTCTTTCATGAAAATCGAAAACGTTCGGATTTTTTAATGTTATTTTAAAAGCATACACAGTGTATTTAACTGGTTCTAGCTGTTGATTGGAGTGCAAGACGAAGACTCCTGCGGGAAAAGCGGAATAGGTGAGACCCCACAGGAGCGTCAGCGACGAGGAGGCTCGCCTTCCGCCCCGAGGAAAGCGAAGTCTTGCACGGAAATCAACAGCGGTGTCACAAGAAACCCTAACATGGTCTTATATCCTGATTGTTCGTCTTTCGATTATATTGATTTGGTTATGTCTCAGCCTCGTTTTTTCTTCATAAAATGGACAAACCTTTCGTAAACATGAGCGTGTATACTAATTGGGGAGAGGTACATAATGGTGATACACTGAAAATAGAATGGTAGAAGGAGTGTGTATAATGAAGAAGATTAGCATTTTTATGCTGGTAGGGTTTCTAGCATTGTTTATTGCTGCATGTGGTAATTCAAAAGAAGATAACGGAGCGAAGGACGATGAGAAATTAGAACCAATCGAAGCAAAATTAGACGTACCTGATAAAGGGGAGAAGGATCAAACTATTGCTCTTTCCACTAAGGTCACACAAGGTGATGAGAACGTCGAGGATGCTGGTGAAGTGAAATATGAAATATGGAAAAATGATCATAAAGAAGAAAGTGAAATGATCGAAGCGAAGCACGACAAAAGTGGTGTATACAAAGCTGAAAAGAAGTTTGAAGAAGAGGGAATGTATACAGTACAAGTTCATGTAACGGCCAGGGATATGCATACGATGCCTAAATCAGAAATTGCGATTGGAGAAGTAGAAGCAGGGGAACATGAGGAAGCAGGAGAGGATCATCAACATGGTGATCATGAAAGTACCATGTCCATTCACCTGATGAAGCCTGAGAGTGTTACAGCAGGTGAAGAAGCGGAAATGATGGTGCATGTTGAAAATGAAGAAGCTGCTTTGGAAGATGCCAAAGTTCGTTTTGAAATTTATCAAGACGGCCAGGAAAAACATGAGTGGGTGGATCTAACTCCAGGTGAGGTCGGCAAATATAGCGGTTCTTATACTTTCCCGGAAAAAGGTACATATAATGTACAGGTTCATGTCACCAAAGGAGAAGAAATTCACGAACACACAATGGAAACAGTAGAAGTACAATAAACATAAAAAGGATGCTCTTCATGAAGAGCATCCTTTTTATTACGCCTTGATAACCAGCTTCTTAATATTCGTAATCCGTCGTACATTTCTCGCAATAAATGCCGTAGCATTCATGCTGCTCCTCAATTGTATCTCCACATTGTGCACAAGACTTAGGCGGCAAATTTCGAAAGAACTCCATAATATTTTTTACCATGTTCATCACCCTCCGTAAATTTGGATTCACCCATCAATTGTTGTTGTTATATAACTGATGTGTTAATTTATTCTATTGTATTATAACAGTATGAACTTCGTCAACGATTAATTCTAAAATGGGCGAAAAAAATGAAAAAATAGGCCCAATGAAGTATAGTAAGGATACATACAAAGTGAAAAGAGGAGGGTCAAAATTGAAGCTGACCATCATTGGCCAATGGGGCGGTTACCCCAAGGCATTAGAAGCGAGCACAGGCTATTTACTTGAGCATGACGGCTTTAAACTGCTGATTGACTGTGGCAGCGGGGTACTATCTCATCTTCAAACTCATATAGAAGCAACCGATTTGGATGCGGTATTATTATCCCACTATCATCCGGATCACGTAGCGGATATTGGTGTACTACAACACGCTTTATTGATTCAATCGTTCCTTGGGAAAAATAAGAGAACACTTCCTGTATATGCCCATCGGGAGGATCAGCACGGTTACGACACGATTACATATAAGGAATTTATGAAAGCTCATGAATATAACGAGAACTCATCCTTATCAATCGGCCCATTCAAGGTTACGTTCGTAAAGACAAAACACCCCGTTCCTTGTTACGGGATGAGAATCGAAGCAGGTGGGAAATCACTGTTCTATACAGCCGATTCTGCTTACAGAGAAGAATTTGTTTCATTTGGGAGGGACGCTGACGTGCTTCTTAGTGAATGTAATTTTTATGGAGAAATGGATGCTTCGAATGCCGGCCATATGACAAGTTTGGATGCAGGGAACCTGGCTCAGAAAACGAATGCTGGTAAGCTTATCCTGACTCATCTGCCTCATTTCGGGAATCTTCTACAGCTCGTAACCGAAGCGAAAAGCATTTATAACGGCGAAGTACTGTTAGCGGAAAAAGATATGGAAGTATTTATTTAGGAGGAAGTACGATGTTATTTATTGATAATAAAGGAATCACAGACCCCAGGATTAATCTTGCTATAGAAGAATATGCACTGAAGAACTTAGATATTAATGAGAGTTATTTATTATTTTATATTAATGAACCTTCCATCATTATCGGAAAGAACCAAAACACGATCGAAGAGATCAATACCGACTATGTGGAGAAGCAAGGTCTTCACGTTGTCCGTCGTCTTTCCGGTGGAGGAGCGGTTTATCACGATTTAGGTAACTTGAATTTCAGCTTTATCACGAAGGATGATGGAGAGAGCTTCCACAATTTCAAAAAGTTCACCGAGCCCGTTGTGACTGCCCTCCACAAACTTGGCGTAAATGCGGAGCTGAGCGGTCGAAATGATATTATCGCAGAAGGAAGAAAGATTTCCGGGAACGCTCAATTCTCCACAAAAGGTCGCATGTTCAGTCACGGAACGCTATTATTCGATTCTGAAATGGAAAACGTCGTGTCCGCACTCAGAGTGAAAAAGGATAAAATTGAATCGAAAGGAATCAAGTCGATTCGCAGCCGTGTGGCCAATATTTCAGAATTCCTGACTGAAAAGATGCCCATTGAAGAGTTTCGTTCCACATTGTTGGACTATATTTTTGACGGAAGTGAAGTAGAAGAATACGTCCTGACAGAGGAAGACTGGAAGAACATTCATGAGTTATCAACAGAGCGCTATCAGAACTGGGATTGGAACTACGGGAAATCACCGAAATTCAATCTCCAGCATTCCCACCGCTTTCCTGTGGGCTCCATTGATGTCCGTCTCCAAGTGAACAAAGGGAAAATTGATAACTGTAAGATCTTCGGTGATTTCTTTGGAGTCGGAAATGTAGAAGAAATCGAAGAGAAACTGACAGGTACACGTTATGAACGTAAAGACATTGCAGGTGCTTTAGAGGCTGTTGATATTCAACACTATTTCGGTAATGTGACGAAGGATGAATTTGTGGATTTGGTTTATTGATTTACTCAGATATCTTTCGTATCATATGGAAAAGCCGTCCAATTTGGGCGGCTTTTTTCGTCTATAATACTTGTATTAATACTATTCTTTATATAGAATATATTTTGAATACTTTTAATAGTTTGATGAATGACCATTCATTCAGTTTTTCTAAAAGGGGAGGGATATAATTGAATATCGCTACACGTCTAGATCAAATCGCTCAAGAGAAAGCAGATAAAACAGCCTATCATTTTCTGAACACCTCCAGTACATATGGGGAATTAAATGGAGCTGTATCGAAATTTGCAAGCGGCTTAGAGCGTTTGGGTCTAAAAAAAGGGGATCACATCGCGCTGGTATTAGGGAATTCACCACATTTTGTCATCGGATTATATGGTGCACTGCGTCTGGGGTTAAAGGTCATCCCGGTCAATCCGATCTACACACCGGATGAGATTGGATACATTTTGAAAAATGGTGACGTGAAAGCCATCGTCACACTGGATTTACTTGTACCCTTAATTGAGAAGATGCAGTATCTATTATCCGATGTGGAGCATTTCATCCTGTGTGAATCTGGGGATGAACGGGCACAGGGCATCGATTTGGAAAAGCTTTCTCTCGCTTATCCCAAAATGAAATCGTTTACAAATGTTCTTGGGAAAGGCGATCATACGTTCAAGGGGGAGGTAGTGGATGAGAATGAAGTAGCCATCATCCTGTACACTTCGGGAACGACTGGGAAACCTAAAGGCGCGATGCTGACCCACAAAAATATTTATTCCAATGCAACCGATGTCGGCAGCTATTTAAGAATGAATGAAGATGATACCGTCATTACGGCCCTTCCTATGTTCCACGTTTTCTGTTTGACAGTGGTACTGAATGCACCGTTGATGACAGGGGCGACTTTGTTAATCGTACCCCGGTTCAGTCCGAAGACGATCTTTGAACTGTCGAAGAAGCATCAACCAACTGTATTCGCCGGCGTACCAACCATGTACAACTTCCTATTTCAATATCCAGAAGGGAATACGGAAGATTTATCATCACTCCGTCTCTGTATTTCAGGGGGGGCTTCCTTACCTGTCGCCCTCTTGAAAAACTTTGAAAAGAAATTCAACGTCATGATCTCAGAAGGATATGGATTATCCGAAGCGTCGCCGGTCACATGCTTCAACCCGTTGGATCGACCGAGAAAACCAGGTTCTATCGGTACATCAATCATGAATCTGGAGAATAAAGTCGTAGACGAATTGGGTGAAGAAGTAGCGGTCGGACAAGTCGGGGAACTAATTGTCAAAGGTCCGAATGTCATGAAGGGTTATTACAAAATGGAAGAAGAAACGTCGGCAACCATTCGGGACGGCTGGTTATACACCGGTGATCTTGCCCGCATGGATGAAGAAGGCTATTTCTACATCGTCGATCGGAAGAAAGAGTTGATCATCGTCGGAGGCTACAACGTCTATCCCCGTGAGGTGGAAGAAGTACTATACAATCACCCTGGAATTGTGGAAGCAGCTGTCATCGGTGTCCCACATCCGGAACTAGGTGAAGCTGTCAGCAGTTATGTTGTCAAAAGCGAACCATCCTTAACCGAACAGGAAGTACTGGAGTACTGTAAACAGCATCTTGCCAAGTACAAGCTTCCAGCATCGATTGAGTTTATTGAAGAGCTGCCGAAAAATACAACAGGAAAAATCCTGAGAAGAGCACTGAAAGAGCAAGTGCTTCAATCATAAAAAAAAGAAGATGTTCAGTGAATCACTGAGCATCTTTTTCCGTTTACTTCATCGCTTTACTTGCCTGCAAAAGTTTCGATTCACCTTTTTCCCACGTTTCCACCTGCTCGATTGCCTGCTCCGGCGTAAATCCTTGGCCGACGAGTACTCCCGATAAGATGAATTCCTGGAAGAGGTGGGTGAGGTTGATGCCTTCTTCCACTTCGGATAATGCTCGGGTCACAAGTGGTTTAATATACTCAACCCATTGATCGGGAAGGCTTTGGGGTTCGCGGTAATATTGATGCATCCAGGCAAAATCATTTCCATAGGGATTCATTTGTTGATTCTGAAAATAAGGGTTGTGAATGGAAGGGTGATACATAATGCAAACAGCTCCTTTATGGGTATATGTCACGTTTAGTCTATTCACCTAACTGAGATGTGTTCATACCAAATAAAAAATGAAAGGGTTTTCTCGAGAAATGTCGAATCATACATAAAGAGAAGATACTTAAACAAAGGGGAGAACAATCATGGAATCCATATTACTAGAACAAAAAGGAAACGTCGCAACCGTTACCATTAACCGACCGCAGGCAATGAATGCCTTTAATTACGATACACTGAACGAACTGCAGCAAGTTGTCGAAGCACTCCGCATCAACCCGGACGTCCGGGTCGTCATCTTCACAGGAAGCGGTGAAAAAGCCTTCTCAGTGGGAGCTGATCTTAAAGAACGGAAAACCCTGACTGAACAGCAAGTCATCCGAAACGTCTACAAAATAGGCGAGGTCTTCCAATCTGTCGCCACCCTTCCACAACCGACCATTGCCGCCATGAATGGCTATGCATTTGGAGGGGGAATGGAACTTGCCCTCGCATGCGACTTCCGAATCGCCGTTGAAGGAACCACCATGGGGCTAACCGAAACAAGCCTTGCCATCATCCCGGGGGCAGGAGGAACCCAGCGCCTACCAAGATTAGTCGGAGAATCAAAGGCTCTTGAGCTTATTCTGACGGCTAAGCGATTAACTTCAGAACAAGCTATGGAAATCGGACTCGTTACAAGAGTAGTAGAAAAAGAAAGTTTCCTTGGCGAGGTTCATGGGTTTGTGGAACCGATGTTAGCAAATGGCCCGATTGCTCTTCAACAGGCTAAATTTGCCGTGAAGAATGGCATGAACGTAGACCTGCAGACAGGATTGCAGATTGAAAGAAAAGCATATGAGATGACGATTCCTACTGAGGACCGGGTTGAGGCATTACTGGCGTTTAGTCAGAAGAGGAAGCCTGAGTTTAAGGGGAAGTGATATAGAATAGCAAGAGGCTGGGACAAAAGTCTTCGAGATAAGGGGAAATCCGAGCGATATTCGAGATTCTTTGATGAAACGCGAATTCGTTCGGATTTTTTATTTTGAAAGCACGATCGATGTATGGAGCTAATTCCAGCTGTTGATTGGAGTGCAAGACGAAGACTCCTGCGGGAAAAGCGGAATAGGTGAGACCCCGCAGGAGCGTCAGCGACGAGGAGGCTCGCCTTCCGCCCCGAGGAAAGCGAAGTCTTGCACGGAAATCAACAGCGGTGTCACAAGAAGCCCTCACAGGGTCTTATATCCTGATTGTTCGTTTTTCGATTATATTGATTTGGTTATGTCCCAGCCTCCATTTTTTTCTTTAAAATCATTACTGGACAGGCTTATTAATAATGCAAATTAATATTGAGTTATTTACATTAATTTGGAATAATTGTGGTTAGGAGAAAACTGTCCTACTATCATATTGAGGTGATCATATGTATACGCGAGAAGAGAGAGCATTGACATTTAAAAAGGCAATCGAATCAATAAAGACATCAGAACTGATTGAGGGAATCGTTCAGTTAGGTTCCGGAGTGATAGGATATAAGGATGAGTTTTCAGACATAGACCTCATGATATCAACTTCAAATGAAGAAAATGTAGAAAAAACAAAGGAGTTTGTCCATGAGTGTTTCTCTTCATTCCATTCAGTATATATAAAGGATTTACAACTCAGGGAAAATATCTATCTAGTAATAGCATTCATGGAGAATGGATTGGAGTTCAATGCATCAATTCTTCCAACGGAGCAATTATCTGTAAAGTCTCCGCTATGGAAGGTAGTAGTTGATAAGTCAGGGAAAGTTCATGAGAAGATGAAACATGAACATGAGCGTTTTACTACCAACCTAAACAAATATAATGATAGCAATGATTTATCCTTCGAGTTTTTTTATAGCATGAGAAAATTACATACTGAATTGAAGCGCAACAATGTAATTTATGCCCTGAAGATGCTTGAGGAAATGAGGGGAATTACATTACTTGTTCAAGCAATGAATGAAAATAAAAAGCTTCACCAATTTAAGGCGTATGAAACCTTGAGTCCTGAGTTCATCCAAGAATTCCTTAGTACTTACCCAGGTGAAATGAATATAGAAGAGTTATTTGCCGCATCTGACCGGCTGAGAGAACTCTTTTTGAACGTAATAGAAGAGAGTGCAAGAGTTTCATTGGATGAAACTCTGTTCCGAATAATATAAGGCAGGAAAATGATAATCAATAAGGTAATTAGAGAAGATCTCTAAAGATGAAAGGATACCAAAATGAAACAGCATTCACTTGTATTAACGGCAAAAAAGAAATTGGAGTGGACAACTCATACGCTCCCCGCCCTTAAAAAAGATGAAGTCTTGATCAAAACCATTGCAGGTGCGATCAGCATCGGGGCGGAGCTTCCTCAATACGATGAACGTGACGTCACAGAACGCTCCCCTTCCTATCCGAAAGAAACCGGTTATGAAAGTTATGGGGAAGTTATCGGTGTTGGCGATGAGGTGGAGCAATTCACGATTGGTGACAGGGTCGTTGCCTTTTATGGGCATAAGGATTATGGGATTGTGAATGAGAATAAAGCGATTTTTGTTCCGAATGATATTCATCATGCAGACGCGTTGCTCGTGATTTTGTCCTGTGATTCAGCAAAAGGAGTATTAAAATTGAATCCGAAAGAAGACGATAGAGTACTTGTTACGGGTGCTGGAACGATGGGACTCTTGACCATTTATTTCTTGAAAGAGTATATGAATGTGAAGTACATTGAAGTGAGTGAACCCAATACCTTTAGAGGCGGATTGGCCATGGATCTAGGTGCGGAAACAGTCTATAAACATGTGGGTGAATGTCCAATCGACATCTATGATTATGGATTCGAATGTTCAGGTTTTAATGGTGCATTCAATACACTTCAAGAGTCACTCAAATATGAGGGTGAAATCTGTATTTTATCCGACGGGAATAAGGAATCGTTTCAATTACAGCCTGGATTTTTTCGTAAAGAACTTAAAGTCATAGGTTCCAGCGATGGCTGGGATTATGATAGGCATTCTAAATGGTATTTTGATCAAATCAAAGGGAAGGATTCAGGGTTAAAGCGATTATTTGAGGAAGTGATAACTTCTCAAGATCTCGTGGAATGTTTTGATGATTTGAGCAAAGGCAGGTTACATCCTGTAAAGGTTTTGGTAGAGTATTGAACCGGTAACTAAAATCAGCAAAGTAGAAAATAACTTTTCCATTGTCTGGAGATGAAAGCATGAGAAATCATCAATCGCTAAAAGAACATATTCAAATTCTTGAAGAAACCCTTCTCGATCCTGAAATTCGTACTGACCCTATCCATTTAGACAAGCTATTAGCAGAAGAGTTTTTCGAATTTGGAAGTTCGGGGAATGTATGGGTGAGGGGAGATTGCCTGGGAGAAGGCGGTCTCAGCGACAGAGAATTTCATCTCTATGATTTTAAGATCGAGCATTTAGCCGAAGATATTGTTCTCGCTACCTATCGCCTGAAGGATTCTACAAGACAACAGAACACTTTGCGCAGTTCCATATGGAAAGAAGTCAATGGAAGTTGGCAAATATTTTTCCATCAGGGTACCATCACCACATTAGAAAAAAATTAATCAGCAGAGGTTCCAATAAGGATCCTCCTTTTTTTATGCCTTTTTAATTAACAAATTTCATGTAAAATAAACATACCAAACCTGTACTGGAGTGGATCCTGTGAAAATGAAGCAGTTTAATCTAAGTACCATCATCATTCTCTTCGTCTGTGTCGTTGTACTCATTTCTCTTGTCATGACCGATATACTCATTTCAAGGACCATTAATGATAACATCGAGGCAAACATTGAAGAAAAAGCGAAGATAGTGTCTAGAACTGTGGCACATTCCACCATTGTGAAGAGTGGATTGGAGAATGAGAAGAATGAAGCCGACATTCAAGAATATGCAATGGAAATCCAGGAATCAGCTGAGGTTCTGTTTGTGGTGGTCATGGATATGGATGGGATACGCAAATCTCATCCTGCTCTCGACCGGATTGGCAAGCATTTTGTTGGTGGGGATGAGAAGGACGTCCTGGATGGGAAAGAAAGCTTATCCATTTCCGAAGGGACACTGGGGAAATCGGTCCGGGCTTTTTCTCCGGTTTATAACGAACAAAGTCAGCAGATCGGAGCGGTGTCTGTAGGGATTTCCCTAAATAGTGTGGAGGAAGCGCTAGATCAAAGTCATTCCAACATTTTATTAGGGTCGGCTATTGGACTATTTGTAGGAATCATTGGAGCAATCATTATAGCCAGATACATAAAAAAGATATTATTTGGGCTTGAGCCGATTGCGATTGCGAAAATTTTGGAAGAGCGGAACACAATGCTGCAGTCGGTTCATGAAGGGGTGGTTGCTGTGAACAAGGACACGACCATCTCGTTGGTGAATAAGTCTGCCTTGAAGATTTTCAATAAAGCAGGGCTCTCCGCAGATCCAATCGGGATGGCAATTAAAGAATACATGCCCCACACCAGGCTCGAACGGGTAATCAAAACGGGGAAACCGGAGCTTGATGAGGAACAGGTAATCAATGGGATCTCGATACTTGTTAACCGGGTTCCGCTGATTGTTAATGATGAAGTGGTGGGAGCGATCTCCACGTTCCGTGATAAGACGGAAGTGAATCAATTGGCAGAGCAGTTAACAGGTGTGAAATCCTATGCAGAAGCGCTCCGTGCACAATCACATGAATTTATGAATAAGTTGCATGTGATTTTGGGATTAGTGAAGATGAAGGATTACAGTCATTTAGATCGGTATGTGAAAGAGATTGTTTCCTTCCGTCTCGATGAAGTGAGCATGGTGACGTCAAAATTGAAAGACCCTGCCCTGGCTGGTTTTATTATGGGGAAATTAAGTTATGCGAGGGAGATGAACGTTACAGTGACCATTGAATGTAACGACTATATCCCGGAACCAAGAGATCCTTCTATTACACATGAACTGATAACCGTCATCGGAAACTTGTTGGATAATAGTATTGAAGCTACAACAGATCGTGCTGAGAAGGAAGTGTTGGTGGAGTTTTCCTACCAGGACGATCACTTGATAATTGTCGTGACTGATACAGGGAAGGGAATGGAAGAAGATATGATGGGAGACATTTTCATGAAAGGATACTCCTCCAAGGGTGAAGGAAGAGGCTACGGTCTCTTCTTGGTAAAGGAGAGTCTGGAAAAACTGAACGGGACCATGCATGTTGAATCAAAGGAAGGATCGGGGACGACTATGATCGTTCAGGCTTTCTATAAGGCGGTGGAAAATGAGTGATTAATGTATTGATTGTAGAAGACGACCCAATGGTTGCACAGTTAAATCAGATGTATCTGGAAGAAATCATAGGGTTTCATTTAATCGGAATTTCTAATTCCTTTGAAGATGCAGTCGGAAAACTAACTGAATATAAAATCGACCTCATTCTTTTGGACGTGTATATGCCGGGGAGGAGGACAGGATTAGACCTTCTGACACTTATACGTAAGGAGCAGAGGAAGATCGACGTCATCCTCATCACGGCTGCATCAGAAGTCGAAAATATCCAACATGCCCTCCGGATGGGAGTTGTGGACTATTTAATTAAACCATTTGAATTTGAACGATTTAAGAAAGCACTGATTTCTTATCGAAAGAGTAACAAAATGTTGCAAAAGCAAACGACCATCGATCAAAGGGAGTTGGATATACTTTTACAGAAAAATGGGCAAAAAAACGAAGAGAAAGTCCCTCTCCCAAAGGGCTTGACGATCAGTACGCTATCGTCCATTTTCGACGAGATTGAAAGTTTTGGAGAAGAATCGTTTTCGACGGATGATATTTCCGGAGTAACATCCATATCCCGAGTATCGATCAGAAAATACCTTAGGTTTCTGAAAGACATCGGAGTGGTGGAGGAAACCTTGAACTATGGAATCGGAAGGCCAGTCTATCAGTATACATTGAATAAACGGAATAGCCCACGACTTCAACGTTATTTATAAGCAGCTAAGCAGGCTGCTTTTTTTAATTTCAATAATCAAACAATAGTTTCATAATCTATGAAACAATAAAGCGCTTTCATAAAATAGGTTTATGTTGTAAACGATTATGTAGGGAGCCGATAAGAATAATTTCTTGAAACAAAGCACAACACAACAATTAAGTTTCATAAAAAGGGGATGGGAGAATGGGACAAGCAGCACCAACACTTTCGTATAAAAATGAGAAAGCAAAAGAAAATCTTAGCACCACTAAAGATAAGTCGCTTCAAATTTTTAATGTACCGATCCTTTGGTTCTTAGTCTTTGGGGGAGTTACCCTTGTAAGCATGTATACGGGAAATCTTCCAGGTGGAATGATAGGAAGTCTCCTTGTGATGATGGTTCTCGGGGAAGCATTTGGATGGATAGGGGATCGTACCCCCATCGTGAAAACATTCCTGGGCGGGGGAGCGATCATTGCAATTTTCGGATCCGCTTATATGGTGTATGCAGGTTTATTGCCAGAAACGACGGTTACGTCCATGACAGACTTTATGAAGTCAGGAGGTTTTTTGAACTTTTACATTGCCGCTTTAATTACGGGAAGTATTCTTGGAATGAATTCGAAGGTGTTGGTCAAAGTCGGGCTACGTTACTTCCTGCCGATTTTAGGAGCAGTGGCTGGAGCAGTGATTGTGGCAGGGATTTTCGGTTCCCTGGTCGGTTTTACGCTGCGGGAAGCCATTCTTGTGATCACTATGCCGATTATGGGTGGCGGAATGGGAGCAGGAGCTGTTCCGATGAGTCAAATTTATTCTGAAATGATGGGGAATGACCCAAGCTATTATATTTCTATGCTGGTACCGGCTTTGGCACTTGGGAATGTGTTTGCAATCATTTTAGCATCGGTACTGGATATTATCGGAAAGAAAGTACCTTCCCTCAGTGGGAATGGGCAGTTGATGAAAGGATTCACCTATGAAAAAACGAAACAAACGTATAACATTGAAAAGATGGGAGTGGGGTTACTTGCTGCACTGACGTTCTTTACAGTGGGGACATTACTGGGTTCTGTCCTTCCCTTGCATCCATATGCGATTATGATCATACTCGTGGCTGCAGCGAAAATTACAAATATCATCCCTCAAAATGTAGTGGAAGGAGCAAGTCAGTGGTATCAGTTTGTAGCGAGTAACTGGACATTCGCTTTACTATTTGGAATCGGTGTCGCTTATACTGATTTAAACACAGTTCTTGAAGCATTAACCCTGCAATACATCCTGACTGTTTTCGGAGTGGTGTTAGGTGCGATCATCGGTGCTGCGATTCTGGGGAAGGTCGTTGGTTTTTATCCGATTGAAGCAGCCATTACAGCTGGTTTATGTATGGCGAATATGGGAGGAACAGGAGATGTTGCTGTGCTGTCAGCATCGAAACGTATGGAGCTTATGCCATTCGCTCAAATTTCTTCCCGACTTGGTGGAGCGTTGATCCTGCTGTTAGCCGGATTGATAATCCCGTTGTTATAAATATGGTACACTGAGGCTTGGCTCTCATAGTCAAGCCTATCTTTCATTTTAATAGATTGTGGTGACAAAGTTGGATGTAATATTGATTGTACTACCTGCATTACTTGTGTTTGCTGTTGGATATATCGGTCAGAAAAAACTTGGATTCGAGATCAATTCGATTTCGAAGATGGCCATATATTTAATGTATCCATTTCTCGCATTCAAAACCTTTTACGAGAACGAACTGAATATGGATTACCTTTATATTTTTCTTTTTTGTATCGCTCTGTGCCTCATTTTGATTGTTTCGATTAAAATCGTGGCTAAGTTCAGAAACTATTCGAAACCGAAAGTTTCGGCGATGATCCTTTCAGGAGTTTTTATGAATTCAGGCAATTATGGCGTTCCCATCATCCTATTTGGGTTCGGAGAGCTCGGCTTTCGTTACGCGGTCATCATGATGGTCATCCAATCATTCCTTATGAATACGATCGGCTTATATTATGCCATCAGTGGAAGTGATAAGGCGAGGGAGTCGAAGGAAATCTGGATGAAGATCGCCAAAATGCCAATCTTGCATGGAGCGTTCATCGGACTTGCCTTTCAGGTATTGCACCTCAACGTTCCATTATTTTTAAATCAAACGATCGATTTGATCTCCCAAGCGACGATTCCTACGATCATGGTGGTTCTCGGGATGCAGCTTGCCACGCTTGGAGGAAAGAAAGTCGAGAGTGGCGCATTATCATTTATTGTGATCATGAGAATGGTGGCTTCACCCATCCTGGCATTAGCGATCGTCTCCTTGCTGCCTATTTCCTCGACTTTGGGTTCGATCCTAATCATATTGGCCAGCATGCCGACTGCTGCCAATACGACGATGTTTTCCCTGCAATTCAATACAGAACCAGATTTAGTGTCGGCAAGTACTTTGGTCACGACCCTTTTGAGTATCGTGACGATTCCGATCATGTTGGCACTTGTTTCATGACCGAAAGCCGCTTGAGATTCCTCAAGTGGCTTTTTTAAATGGAAACTTTTTTTTGACAGGAGTTTTTGAATCTATTAAGATTGTAAAATGAATTCCAACCAAATCAATCAGGTTAAGGAGGATTAAAAATGACCGGCTATGTTCAACCTATCAATGAACAAAAGGGTCCAGAGAAACAAAGTACCGAATTGAACTCACCAGAGACTTCATTTGTGGCTGGTGGGGTCATCGTCACTGCTATTCTAGGCCTGTATCTTCTTATCACTCAAGAAATCTCCCAGTTCGTGTTACTCGTTCTTGGGTTGCTGTTAGGGTATACATTATTTCATGCACGATTTGGCTTCACGTCTGCGTTTCGGAGAGTGATGTCTGTGGGAAACGGACAGGCAATGCGCTCGCATATGCTCATGCTTGCTATTGCCGTAACGCTGTTTGCCCCCATCCTTGCCACAGGTTACACGTTCTTCGGAGGTGAAGCCGAGGGTTATGTATCACCAGTCGGAGTCAGCCTGATCGTAGGTGCTTTCTTATTCGGGGTTGGTATGCAACTTGGAGGAGGATGTGCTTCAGGTACCCTGTACGCGATAGGTGGTGGACGTTCTGTAATGTTCATCACACTATTATTCTTTATTGTGGGGGCTACAGTTGGTGCGTATCATCTACCATTTTGGACCGAGGAACTGCCTTCTTTTAAACCTATTTCATTGGCAACTTCTACTGGATTAGGTTACTACGGGGCATGGATCGTTTCAATCGCATTCTTTGGATTGGTAGCATGGATCACGCTGCGAATCGAAAAGAAGAAGAATCCACCCCGCATGGCGACGCTTCCTTCAACGAAAGGATGGAAGCGGATTTTCCGTGGATCGTGGCCAATTTTCACTGCAGCGATCGTCCTGGCTGTGTTAAATGCACTCACTCTTATGACAAGAGGAAATCCTTGGGGAATCACGTCGGCCTTTGCTCTTTGGGGCTCCAAGGTTGCCGGGGTGTTTGGAGTCGACGTTGCAAGTTGGGGCTACTGGTCTGGAGCGAATGCTCAAGCTCTTCAAGCATCGATTTTTGCTGATTCCACAACCGTCTTGAATGTCGGTGTCATTCTTGGAGCGTTCCTTGCATCTGCTGCAGGAGGGCTGTTCCGTTTAAATAAGATCACCGGAAAAAATGCCACAGCATCCGTCATCGGTGGACTGATGATGGGTTACGGTGCCCGCTTGGCATTCGGTTGTAATATCGGTGCTTACTTCGGAGGGATCGCTTCCTTCAGCCTTCACGGGTACATTTGGGGAATCCTGGCCCTTGCCGGTACGTTCCTTGCTCTGTATCTTCGTCCGCTGTTCGGATTGTCAGTACCGAAACCGAAGGATACTTTTTGCTAGTTTATTGAACGTGTTACTGCTTGTGAACGTCTTGTTCGCAAGCAGTTTTTTTTATTTAAGGAACGCTAATTGCCGTTTTAAGAAAGCATTCCGATCTTTAATAAACTGAAAGATGAATGAGGGTTCTTCATCATACAGATTGATATTTGTCATAAAATGAGGGTCCATCAAAACATAAGGCCTTAAAGTAGCATGCAAGTCCATCACAGTCTCTTCCAGGTATTCAACAGTGAACTTTGTTTCAAGTATTTCTTCCAATATCCTTTTGTACAATCGGCGGTATCCCGATGCTTTCATCAATTGTGTCGTGAGTTTATTTGTGTCTTTTCCTGTGATGGGGACATAATCCCAATCCATGACTTCACCGTTCACTTTCCTGCCGAACGTCGCATCATAGTCCCAAGGTATAATATTGAACAGCCGATCGTCACCGTTCCGGTACAATGCATAGTTATGGGTGAATCCATCATTATTCATCGTGCATACGGCACCTGCCAGCCATATAAAGTAGTTTTCGATGTTTAATAGTTGCGGTATTTCTTGTTGGAACGATGAACGGGACTTTATATTGATCATTTTAATGAAATGAATGAGGTGGTGATCATCTTGCATTTTTCCAAGTTTTCGTTGATATCCTGATGTAAGGCCCCGTTTTTTCTTCTGTGAAAAATCAGCTTTATTGTTCACGGCATAATAAATAGTTCCTCGAGGAAGGTTCCTACTTTTCAAATACAGTTCATTAACGGATTCAAGCTTAAGATATAGACCAAGAGGGTTTCCGTCCTGGGTAAGGAAGATGTGTTGACTTTCAGGAGTGTGAATCCCCAAATCCCGCATAAAATCCAGTGAAAGTTTGTTCCGAAAGTGGGAGGGATCAAACGCTTCTGCATTCAGATGGATCTCTGATGGGCGATGGTCTGTGTCTGGAAGAATAAAGTCTATTTGATATGATTTCTTTTTTAATTTTCTCGTGTAGGATCCTCTATACCGTATTTCGATGTCATACAAGGCCTGCTCGATGCTGATTTTGGCGGGTACAGGTGATTTACTCCAAACATCACGCTCCAGTTTCTTTAAATCAGCTTTCTCAAACTTCAGTTCATACAGGGGCAATGTTGTAGTCATCTCATCTATCTCCTTTCATCCTTTTCTTGTTGTTCCGGGATTAATATAGAGAAAATAGCCACAATGTTTACTGGAAGAGTTTTTTTATGATGTATTAGTATATTGAGTGGCGGCTCCATTGACACGAAATCGATGAAGAAAAAGCTGTCATTGAATGCATTTGCATTCAATGACAGCTATTAATGACTTTTTATATCTTCTCTTCACTCTTCCCCATAATAGATAACCATTTGGCATACGGCCTGTTCATCAGAATCATTTACATATTCATGACCAGAATCAGCAGCAAATCGGATTGAGCTTCCTTCCGCCAGGTCGTATCTTTCTTCGGCAATCATAAGGGCGATTCTCCCTGATAAGACCGTAATGTATTCTTCTACACCCTTCGCATGCCCTTCATTGTTGTACGAACATCCAGGCTTCATTTCAACACGATAGCTTTCCCATTTTTTTAAAGGATCGAATGGGAAGATGGGGTAAACGATATAGTTGCCATCATCTTCTAACACCGGTTGAACGTCTTTATAGTGGATGATGGATACTTGGTTGCTGGGTTTTTCAATCAGTGAAGAAAAGGAAACCTTCAAACCATTGGCTATTTTCCACAGTATCGCAACTGTAGGATTTGAATCTCCCCGTTCTATTTGACCGATCATTGCTTTGCTCACACCGGTGCGCTCAGCCATTTGTTCCAGGCTGAATCCCCGCTCCTTGCGAATCTTTCTTATATTATCACCAATTTGTATCGGGAAATTTTCCATGTTAAAACTCCTCTTGTATACTATAACGTCTATATGTATAATATAATAAATTATCAAAAAATTAAAATAGTAAATTACTTCTATTATAAAGGATGTGAGCGGATGGAGGCACTTCT
Organism: Bacillus sp. BHET2; assembly: GCF_005938125.1. Classification (GTDB taxonomy): domain Bacteria; phylum Bacillota; class Bacilli; order Bacillales; family Bacillaceae_B; genus Rossellomorea. Next base: position 1,698,406 of record NZ_VCQN01000001.1, on the reverse strand, counting down.
TTCGACAAAAAAGGTGAGTGATTTTCGTCTGGGATTACAAGGTGGTCTGAGTATCGCCATTGGATATATGCCTGTGGCGTTAACCTTTGGATTATTGGCCCGTACTACAGGTCTAACGATAACTGAAACGATCCTGATGAGCATGCTTGTGTTTGCGGGGGCCGCTCAATACATATCGTTGAGTTTGATTGCGGTGGGAACAGGAATTATCGAAATCATTCTCACCACGTTTATCGTCAACATTCGTCACTTTCTTATGTCTGCTTCCTTGAGTGAAAAGCTGGAAGAAGATCGCTTGTTTAAGAAGCTCTTTTATGCATTTGGCATTACAGACGAAACCTTTACGGTCATCAGTGTTAAAGAGGGAAAAGTGAGAACGGGGTTCATCGTTGGGGTCATGCTTATTTCGTACGGAAGCTGGGTCGTGAATTCAGGAGTCGGATATTTCATCGGAGAACTTCTCCCAGAATTCCTGCAGGCAAGTATGACGATTGCACTGTATGCCATGTTTGTTGGTCTCCTCGTCCCCTCTATGAAAAAAAGTATAAAGGTCACGTTTTTGGCTGTGGTGGCAGGTGCTTTGAATAGCATTATTCTTTATACAACAAACCTTTCAAATGGGTGGTCGATTGTGACGGCTACGCTCGTTTCAGCAGTGATTGTGGAAATAGTAACGATGAAGAAGGGAGGAGGAAAAGCGGATGAATAGTGCGATTGTGTGGATGATTCTTGGAATGGCTGTGGTTACGTACATTCCGAGGATGCTTCCTTTTCTTGTGTTTAAAGGGAAAGAGCTTCCTCCTTTTCTCCAGGGCGTGTTGAAAAATGTTCCTTTTGCCGTATTGGGTGCGTTGATTTTTCCCAGCATCTTGCTGATACAGGAAGGGGATCTCCTTTTTGGTATCGTGGGTACAGTTTCCGCTTTTGTCATTGCGTTTCTCGGTGCCAACGTCATCCTTGTGGTGATCGGGGCGATTTCAATATTGTCGCTGTATTCGGTCATCTTCTTGTAGAAAGTATTTGGTCACGATTTGAATCGTGGCTTTTTTTTATTGAGAGGGACGAGGGGTGTCGTATTTTGTAAAACGGCAGATAAATTTTAAAAATGGCAGATAAAAATTTATTTTGGCAGATATAATGAAGATATGGCAGATAAATTTAAATATCGCATGTAAGCAAAACCCAAATAATCGATTTCCCATCACAAGCCGCGAACTCTCACTAACAAGTGTTTAGGTTCTAAAACTTTGGACAGGGTATTACATATAGTAGTGAAGATGAGAAGGGAGGAAGCAGGTTGGCTAGAAAATGGGCACTAAGGTCGATACTGGCTTATTTACTATTAGGCTTATTTTTATATGTGTATTTATTTTTCCTGGCAGATTCCACTTTACCTGAAGTGTATAAGGGCAGCAGTGCGGATCCTGCCACCTTTATGAATCAAAAAGAGATTATGTTGAGTGAGGATTTTTCGAAAATCAAGAATCTCTTGTTTTTCTTGTCTACGCCTTATGAATGGTTGTTTTATTTTTTGATCTTGATTCTTGGTGTTTCACGGGTATTTGAGAAGTGGGCGAGGGGGACGGTGAAGAATGGTTACCTACAAACGGCCATTTACTTGTTCTGGTTATCGATTGCTTCTTTCCTGGCCATTTTTCCACTTCAGTATATTTCATATAAGATCTCAAAGAGCTACCATATTTCCACCCAGTCCTTCTCTATGTGGATGAAGGACGAAATCACTGATTTCTGGGTGAATTATCTGCTCATGTTCATCATTGTTTCGGTTCTATATGCTCTGATGAAGCGGTTCAAACAGCGCTGGTGGCTGGCGGCTTGGGCCTTGTCTGTGCCTTTTACGATCTTCATGATGTTTGTGCAGCCGGTTTTGATCGATCCGCTATACAATGACTTCTATCCATTGAAGGATAAAGTGTTAGAACAGCAGATCCTCTCCCTTGCAGAGAGAGCGAATATCCCTGCGGACCATGTATTTGAAGTTGACATGTCGGAAAAGACCAATTCCCTTAATGCGTACGTGACAGGTGTAGGATCCAATTCACGGATTGTTCTTTGGGATACGACTCTAGAACAGCTGACAGACAAAGAAATACTTTTCGTCATGGCCCATGAAATGGCTCACTATGTGGAAAAGCATATCTATATAGGAATCGGCATCTATCTTGTTCTGTCCTTCTTTGGACTGTTCCTGACGTCCAAGCTGATGAGGGGAATAGTCGCGAATCATAAGGATAATATGAAAGTATCGAGCGTCTCGAACCTGAGCTCTTTACCACTATTCTTGATGATCACATCCATGCTGTTGTTCACGATTAGTCCCCTTAGCAACTGGGTATCCCGTTACCAGGAAACGAGGGCAGACCGATATGCGATCGAAATGACCGGAGATAAAGAAGCGGCCATTTCATCATTCCAGAAGTTATCAAAGGTAGGGTTATCCCAGGTGAATCCTCCTCTGCTTGTGAAAATCTTCCGTTACGGGCATCCTACCATGCTTGAACGCTTGTCTATGCTGGAAGAGTATGAAGTGGAGAAAAGAGAAGAATAAAGAGAAAAGAGGTTGGGACATAAGGGGTTTAGCCAAAGAAAAATCCGAACGATTATTCGATATTCTTTCATGAAAATCGAAAACGTTCGGATTTTTTATTGTTATTGTAAGAGCATATACAGTGTATTTAACTGGTTCTAGTTGTTGATTGGAGTGTAAGACGAAGACTCCTTTGGGAAAAGCGGAATAGGTGAGACCTAAGCAGGAGCGTTAGCGACGAGGGGGCTCGCCTTTTGCCCGAGGAAAGCGAAGTCTTGCACGGAAATCGGGCAGCGGTGTCAAATGAAATCATGACATGGTTTTTTATTCTGATTGTTCGTCTTTAAAATATATTGATTTCGTTATATCCCAGCCTCATTTTCTTTCGTTACTAATTAAATTTTTCCATGGACGTTTGGGATGTAAATGAAATAGGTGTATATAACTCAGGTGTTCCGTAATCATGATAACTTGGGTCCAAAAGCGGTACCATCGGCCCGTCCATTAAAAAAGGAATAGCTGACTCAAGTTTTGAGTCAGCTATTTTTCATTATCCGTAGCTTAGGTTCAATTGATTTAATTCTTTGGCAAGTTTTAAGAAAAGGGATTTATCTTTTTTATCCAGAGCGGCGTCAATGTCAGTTAGGAGTTTGGCTTTTTGCGTCTTTAGAATGCTTTCATGCAACACCATGTCGATATAGATCTCCAACACGCTTCTCTCAGCGGCTTTTTTGCGGGTCATCGCAGAAGCTTTCATCAATTCGGTATAGGACTTTTTATTTTCCATATACGATCACCTCTGAATTCTTTTTATTAGTATATGGGGTAAGTAGTAAAAATTCAACTAAAAAATTAAATATTCTGAAAATTTTTTATTCATACAATGCTAGTGGGGAGTTAATTTCAGAATTTTTAAAAATATAGAAGACATTCCTCGAAAATTGTGGTATTATTTTGGTGAAAAATGTAAATGGAGGCGATGAAATGAGAGAAAAATCTCGAATTATAGAAGAATATGAAGTGAACCCCCATACGATGATCCTTCAGCCTATGGAATACGGCGCCAGGACATTTACTAAAATCATAGAGGTAGATGACGTGTTAGTGTCCCCATTCAAACCGTTTGATATCTTAAAGAAAAGCTGTGAATTCTTTGGCTGCTCCTATGAGGGAAGAAAAGAAGGCACGAAAAAACTAACGGGTATCATCTATAAAGCCCCTATCATGGTGAATCCTGATATGTCCATCTATCTATTTCCAACATCTTCTCCAGTGAAACAGGAATGTACCTGGGTTTCCCACTCCCATGTTCGCGGATACGAACGCTCACACAATGGAACGACGAAGGTTTTTCTTCACAATAATGAATCCTGCATGGTTCCCATATCTTACAGTTCCTTTGAAAATCAAATGCTCCGCACATCCGATTTGCGTATCGCTTACACTCAAAGGGTTTCGGAAATGGAGAGTAAATACAACACAAAGGCCCAGACCCAAACAAATAATGTGAAGACATTCTATTTTAATCGACATATCCACAAAACCGATGCGTGAGATAACATCACGCTTCTTTGGTTGTATCCGTCTTCGTTTCCATAAATCTGCGATACAAATAATGTCTCATTAAATCCTCGACCCGGTTTCGGAGGCGGGGGTTGAAGTAATTATGATGTTCTTCATAACCTTTATAGAGAAACATGTACATCGTAAAGGCATCATCCGATTGCATCCTCTCAACCTTCATTTTGTTCGTCCTCATGTACTTTTTGACATGAGCCAGTTCTCCCTGAATGACCTTCATCGTCTCCTCTATCATTTCTACATACGGTCGCTTTAATTTAAATGGGCTGCTGTCAACGATTTGTAGATCACGATTTAAAATCGTCAACACCATGGGTAAATAAATCGCCTGCTCTAAAATGTTCCGATCGTTTTCTGGAATTCTAGTCATATGAAAAGACTCCTTTTCATTTAATTATAGAACAAATGTTCGTATTTTTATTTTACGTTGAATTCAATTTACTTTCAATAGGGAAAGTTGTAGAATTTGATTTTGTTTCTATTATGAAAGTGAATCCACTTTTTTATCCATCAAGCATCTCAACACGGTTGATTAGGACGAGCATAAAGGGAATCGTATTGAAAGCGTCGAAATCATACAGAGGAATGCAAGAAAGGAAGGTACCAACATATGAATAAAGGAATAGAAATCGACGATCTTTATAAACTAAAGGCCGTTTCGGATCCAAGCTTCTCCCCTAATGGAGAAGAAGCTATCTTTGTCCAAACTGTCATGTGTAAAGAAAAGAACGACTATTTATCATCCTTACATAGCATTAATCTTAAAAATCTGTCCACACGTCAATGGACCTTCGGCGAAGAGAAAGTGTCGGCGCCCAGGTGGTCCCCTGATGGGAAACGGATTGTCTTTATTTCAAATCGATCCGGTATCAATCAGCTTTATCTTATATACCGGGATGGAGGGGAGGCAGAGAGGATCACCGATTGTAAGAAAGGTGTTTCTAACCCAGTCTGGTCTCCCTGTGGAGAAAAGGTAGCCTTCTCGATTCGCCTGAAGAAAGGTGAGACGTTCGACCAAAAGGAAGACGAAAAGGAGAAACTAAAGCCATTCATTACGACAAGCATGAAATATAAAAGTGATGATCAGGGCTTCCTTGACGAAAGCCGCTCTCAGGTCGCCATCGTGAACCTAAAGTCTAAGGGAGTGAAGAGGCTAATGGATGATGACCATGATTACACCCTTCACTCATGGTCCCCGGATGGCAAATATCTTGCCTTTTCAACCGATAAGAAGGAAGACAAAGATTTCTCGTTTCAGTCTGATTTATATGTATTTCAACTTGAAACAAAAGAGACTAGGCGGATGAATGAAGCTTCCGGTTACTATGGGGGAGCGAGCTGGTCTTCAGATGGAAAGCACCTTGCCTACATTGGTCACGGCCGGGAGTTTGAGAATGCAACCCATAATAAGATTTGGATACATGAGCTTGGCGCTGGATATTCTGTTTGCCTGACAGAAGGCATGGATGTCCAAGTAGGGGATCTTCTCAATAGCGACAGCATCCAGGGCGCATCCCAAACGGGAATAAAGTGGTCAATCGATAATGAGAGCTTTTATTTTTTGGCATCGGACTCGGGCAATACGGTTCTTTACTATGCTCACATCGAAGGAGCCATTTACCCTGCACTCTTACAGGAAGAGCAGCATGTGTACGGATTCGATCTGGATTCAGACCGGCAAATGGTCCTGTTGGCCATGAGTAAACCGACGGAACCGGGAGAGTTGTATACGCTTCATGTGCCGACTGGAGAGTTGACCAAAGTCACGAGCTTGAACGGGGACTTTCTAGAGGACCGCGTATTGTCTTCACCCCAAACGTTTATGTATACGGGTGCAAAAGACTGGCCTGTCCAAGGCTGGATCATGAAGCCTGTCGGGTATAAAGAAGGAAAGAAATACCCGCTTATCGTCGAAATACACGGCGGTCCACACACGATGTACGGAAGCACCTTCTTCCATGAATTTCAGGTGCTCGCGAGTAAAGGTTATGCGGTTTTGTACGTCAATCCGAGAGGGAGTCACGGATATGGTCAAGAATTTGTCAATGCTGTTAGAGGAGACTACGGCGGCGGTGATTATGAGGATATCATGCGGGCAGTGGATTACGTACTGAAGGAATTCCCTTTTGTCGATGAAACCCGTTTAGGCGTAACGGGTGGAAGCTACGGAGGCTTCATGACCAACTGGATCATCGGCCACAGCGATCGATTTAAAGCGGCTGTCACCCAGCGATCCATCAGCAACTGGATCAGTTTTTACGGAGTAAGTGACATTGGCTACTATTTCTCAGAATGGCAAATACAAAGGGACCTGGGTGACATCGAAACCCTTTGGAAGCACTCCCCTCTCGCTTATGTGACAGAGATGAACACCCCCCTGTTGATCCTTCATAGCGAGAAGGACTATCGTTGTCCAATCGAACAAGCCGAACAGCTATTCATCGCATTGAAGCGTGAGAAAAAAGAGGCGAAATTCGTCCGATTCCCAGAATCCAACCATAATCTGTCAAGGACCGGAAAGCCATCCTTGCGTGAAGCTCGTTTACAGGAGATAGTGGATTGGTTTGGTGAATATTTATAAAAGAGAGAGCTGTCATTCCCAGATGGAGATGGCGGTTTTTTATTTGGAAGGGCAATGAGGGAGTCGATAATATATGTGGTGAAGTCGATAATAAAATGAAGAAGTCGATAAAATAATGCCCAGAGTCGATAATAAAACGGAAAAGTCGATAATATCAGAGGAAAGAACAGGAAGATTGGAGGCTGGAAGAAGTGTGAGGGAAAATCATCTGCCGTTTTCAGAATTTGTCACCCCGGAAAACATTTTTATCTGCCATTCATCGATATCCGGCAAATCACGCACACCAAACTCCTAGCCCCAACCTAAAAATAACCCCTCTCAGTAGGTTTACAATTCCCCATATTAGGCAACCTTGTATTAATAAAAACGACGCATGAGTTAACAATATGGAAATCCGGTTCTGGTGTGATATGATGAATATAGTAAGTACTGTGATGATGAAATGTGCTTTTGTGTTCATGGTCGTTTAAGGGGAAACATATAATATGAATATCAATACGATAAAAGAATGGTTTACACTAGAAAATATGATGGATCTGATTCAACAGTATCGTTCGTTTGGACCGATTCCAGGGATCTTGCTTCCACTGTTGGAGGCATTTCTTCCGTTTCTTCCCTTGGTGGTGTTCGTGACGGCCAATGCCAATGCCTTCGGGCTATGGTGGGGCTTCCTGTTTTCGTGGATTGGCGCGACTCTTGGTGCCCTGATTGTCTTTTTGCTGGTTAGGCGATACGGAGAGACGAAGGTCTTTCGCTTTTTAAGAAAGAACAGGCAAGTGAACCGCTTAACCAAATGGGTAGACAGGCATGGATTTGGACCGTTGTTCATTTTGTTGTGTTTCCCGTTTACTCCGTCGGCCGTAGTGAACGTAGTTGCAGGATTATCTTCCATTAGCATCGCTCAATATATGCTTGCGGTGGTAACGGGGAAAATGGTGATGATCTTCACCATAAGCTTTATAGGATATGATATTATATCATTAGTAAAACAACCTATGCGTACAGTAATCGTCGTGGCCATTATTTTCGTTTTATGGTTTGTAGGAAAACGAATTGAGATACATCTGAATAAGAAAATGGAATTAGATCAACGAATTGAACGGAAAAAGCAGGAGGAATCAAATTGAGAGAAGAGGTAAAAAGAGAAGGACTTGAATGGATTAAAGCCTTGGGAATTGGACTAATTATCTTCATTATCATTCGGACCTTTCTCTTTTCCAACTATGTGGTGGAAGGTGAATCCATGATGCCGACATTGCAGGATGGAAATAAACTAGTTGTGAATAAAATCGGTTATCATATTGGGGAATTGGATCGCTTTGATGTAGTGGTGTTCCATGCGAATGAAAAAGAAGATTATGTGAAACGAATAATCGGACTACCTGGAGATAAGGTAGTGTACAAAGACGACAAGCTGTATGTTAACGGGGAGTATTACCCTGAATCATACCTGGACAAATTCAAGCAGGAGTATATCGGCAGCAAGCTTACCGGTGACTTTACCCTTCAGGAAATCACTGGTGAGAAAACGGTCCCGAAAGGAAAGATATTCGTTCTTGGAGATAATCGCAGGGGGAGCATGGATAGTCGCTACTTCGGTTTTGTCGACAGGGAACAGATTGTCGGGAAAGTGGATCTCCGCTATTGGCCCATCAATGAATGGGATATGCAATTTAGAAAATAACAAAACGAAAGATACGGCTCAATCAATGAGCCGTATCTTTTTTTATCATAGAATTTCCATTTTAGTACTAGTTGTCCCCATGCATCCAATATAAATATGATAGAATAGTAAGAAAATTCGTTTATTTTGAGGGTGGTAGTGTGACAATCGAAATTCCAATCATTGAAACCAAATTTGTGCCGCCTGTAGTTAAGGATTCATATATTAGGCGTCCGAGTTTAATGAAAAAGATGAGAGCGGTTACAAACTATAAATTAATGATCGTCCACTCAGGTGCCGGATACGGAAAGAGCACGGCCATCAGTCAGTTTTTGCAAGATGTGAATCCGTTGCATTGCTGGTACTCCATTACGCAGACTGATGACGGACTGATCCCTTTTGTCACGAATATTGTCTACAGCATTCAGAAGCAGTTTCCCCATTTCGGCGAAGAACTGAAGGAAACACTGCTATCTATGGGGCAATATAGTAAAGATGAAGATATCTATCGATTAAGTGCGTTATTTATAAACGAGTGCATGAAAATCCCCCATCCCTTCACCATTATTGTCGATGACTACCATCTTGTAGACCATTCCTTCCTGATTAATCAGTGGATGGAGAAGGTCATTGAACATTTACCCGGCCATCTACATTTCTTTATTTCAACAAGAACTAAACCTTCGTGGGCTTCGTTTATACAGCTTAAACTATCCCGTCAATTGCTGGAGATAACGGAAAGCGATTTGTGCCTTACGAAAGAAGAGGTGGAAGTGCTACTAACTGACTTTCATGAAACGGCCATTCCCGAATCTCAGCTGGATGGGATTTGTGACTTAACTGAAGGATGGGTCATTGCGGTCAGTATGATTCATTCACAGCTTCAGGAAAACCCTGATATTCTAATGGTTGAAAAGCAGCATTCCTCCCTTGAAGAACTTTTTCATTATTTGGCTCATGAGGTGTTTTCCAAACAGACTCCGATTGTCCAGCAGTTTCTGAAGCAAATCTCGATACTTGAAGAAATCCACGGAGGTATATGCGAAGCCATCTTTGAACTTCCGGGGTCGGTGCAAATGCTAAAACAGCTGTCAGAAAAAAATGCCCTTCTCCACGAAATGAAAGGATCAGACTATTACCGTCTTCATGCCTTGTTCCAAACGTTTTTAGAACGGAAATTAAAAACGGAAAACCTGGGTCTGTATAGGGAGTTGCAACTGAAATGCGCCCAATTCTTTGAACGGCAAGGGAAGTGGGAGAAAGCCATTTTTCATTATATGAAAATGGAAAACATCGAGGCTGTTTCTGCTATCTTAGTCCGGGAAGCCGACGGGATGATCAAGGGAGGACAGCTTGAAACGCTTGGTGATTACTTAGGGGAAATACCCGATCTGCTGAAGAATCAATATTATTCCTTATGGTTTTATCAGGGAGAGTTCTTTCGGTATCGTTCGTTTTATGAAAAAGCGGAAAAAGCGTATACCAGTGGTATCAGTCTTGCAGAGGGAGACCCGGCTATGCTGAGTAAAGTGTATGAGGGGATTGGGCGAATTTACTTAGATACGATTCAGCCAGGAAAAGCGCAGCGGTTTTTACTAAAGGCCATTGAATGCCTGGGAGGGAATAAGCAAGAATATCTTGAAGAAAAGAACCGGCTGTACGTATTGATAGCAGAAAACCTGGTGAACTCCGGAAAAGCGATGCAGGCAAAACTGTGGTATGAGAAGGGAAAGAAGAACGGGTTTATGAAAGTGGAAGGAAATCTTGAAGCAAGGATGCTCCTTCGTACAGGTAAGCTTCAAGAAGCTAAGCAGGTCCTTCTCTTCAAAGAAAGTGAAGACCAGCTTCCCCAATCTCACCGGGAGAAGGAATTACTATTATCACTCATCCAATCATTCATGGGGAATGGGAATGAAGCCAAAGCTTTGGCGCAGCAGGGAATCAGTCAGGGGATCAAAGGGAAATCACCATTCGTGGAAGCCTGTGGATGGATCAGGATGGGCCATGCCGTTCAGCTTATCAGTGATTATGACGCAGCACTTGCGAAAAGTTGCTATGAAACTTCATTGGAATTGATGAATCAGATCAATGTTTCACGGGGCAAAGCAGAGCCGCTGATGGGTTTGTCGATCCTATATGCGAGAGCAGGAGAGTTTCAAAAAGCGAAAGAACTAGCCGAAGAAGCACTTCATGAAACCGAGAAAGTAGAAGATATGTGGTTGCATTCCCTTATTCTTCTGAGTGTGGGGATGACGGATTTCTTCAGGGAAGCGTTCGAAGAGTCGAGGATATACTTCGACCGGGCAGGCAGCCAGTTCGATGCATGCGGTGATCGATACGGTAAGATGATGACAGACTTGTGGAAAAGCGCTATCGCTCACATAACTGATCATGATGACTTGTTCGTTGAAAGCATGACATCCTGCTTAAATGAAGTCCAAATGGGAGAGTATGAATTTATCTTTTTTAAGCCGACTACTTTCGGTCCGAAAGATTTACAAATCCTGATTCCATTAGTGGTGAGAGCCTGTCATGAAGGTATTCATGCTCCTTACTGCCATCAATTACTAACCAGATTGGGATACGATTCCATCTCCTCTCACCCAGGATACACAATCAAGGTTCAAACCCTGGGTCGCTTTGAAATTCGGTTAGGAGATCATAGAGTCAAAGAGAAACAATGGCAGAGGGAGAAAGCGAAGGAATTATTTCAATACCTCCTGATCCAGGGAAACCAATTAAAACGGAAAGAAGAAATCATCGAGGAACTTTGGCCGGAGGGGACGGGGTCGGACCGTGATTTCAAGGTGGCGCTCAACGCATTGAATAATGTATTGGAGCCCAACCGTGAAGCACGAGGAAAAGCATTCTTCATTGGCAGGCATCAAGAAGGCTACGGGTTAAATCCGGTGGCGGGCATTGAGTACGATGCCGATCAATTTACGGGCTGGATCACGGAAGGATTAAAGGAAAATGATGTGGAGAAGTCCATTCAATACTTGGAAAGGGGATTTCATTACTACAAAGGCATGTTCTTGCCCGACCGCAAAGGTACATGGTGGACCGAGAAGGAAAGAGAGAAGCTTCATCTTCTATACTTGAGAGGATTGGAGAAACGGGCCCAGCTCGCAGTCAGGACGGAACAGGTGGATGAAGCCATCAATTATTGTCTTGAAATCATCGAACATGATCCACTGTGGGAAGAAGCCTACCGGATTCTCATGTATGGTTATTATCAGAAGAATAACCGCCCCCAATCGTTAAAATGGTTCCAACGCTGCAAGGACATTCTTGACACGGAACTTGGCGTCGGGCCGATGAATGCGACCCGTGAAATGTACGAAATGATCATTGGAGTAAAGGGTAAAGGTATGCCGAAATAAATAAGAAAAGGATCAGATCGACCTGCGATCTGATCGACCTGCGATCTGATCCTTTTTTGCTGCTTGAAACAGGAGTACCGACGTACATGGCCTCGGCCGTCATCCTGTCTGCCGACTGTTCTTAAACTCCATTCCCTCTAAAAACGCATCTACAAATTCCTCATCCCATTGTGTTCCTTTGCCTTCAATCAAGATGGAGAATGCTTTCTCAAACGGCATTCCTTTTCGATAAGGACGGTCAGAGGTCATGGCGTCAAAAGCATCGGCGACCGCAATCAATCGTCCGAACACAGGAATCTCATCTCCCTTTAATTGATCAGGGTATCCAACGCCATCGACCCGCTCATGATGGTGCTTGATACCAGGCAAGATTGGTAGAAGTTCTTCCGTTAACTGGACCCCTTTGACAATCTCTTCACCTATAGTAGGATGACGTTTTATTTGGGCGAACTCTTCATCAGTTAATTTGCCTTCTTTTAGAAGCACATCATCCCGAATGCCGATTTTTCCAATGTCATGAAGAAGGGCCGATTTATTGAGTAAGTCTATATCCTTAACTAACCACTTGCACTGTTTGGCAATCAGGACAGAATATTCGGCCACACGCTTGCTATGACCTGCAGTGTAGGGGTCTCTTGCATCCAATGTACCTGCGACCACTGCGAAGAATTGGTCGAGGAGCTGCTGGTTTTTCTGATCACGAAGATTGATGGCTTCTACCATATGATTAAACCCGGAGAAGAGGTGGGAAAACTCATCTGTGTATGTATTTACGACAGGAGCCATATCACCTTTCTCTACTTTCTCAAATCGGTTTACCAGTTCCTTTACCGGAGCTTCAATGCTCTTGAAGATAAGGAGCGCTCCGTAGAAAGCGAGAAGCGTGATGATGAGAATCAGAGATCCAGCCCACTTCCAATAGTCTACTAAGAGTGTGGAACCTGCGATGGATAAGCGAATCTGAGAGGCAAGAGAGAAAAGCAGGATGGGAAATAGGGCAAGAAACAGTGAAGCCGCCAGGATCTTTCGCTTCAAGCTAATAAATACTGTGGACTGGCTAGATGGATCGACCCCATATGTTTCAATCGTTTCCCGGATAAGATCACCCTGCAGCCAGTGACAAGCTTTAAAGGTTAAGAAAAATTCAATTAACGCATGAAGGATGGCCACTAAAAAAGCACCGCACCAGGCATAAAAAATGTATGAATACGGAATCGAAAGACCTCCTCCACTGATGAAGAGGACCGTCAACAAAGTCGACGGAAGAGCAAGCCCCAGAAAATGAGGGAGCAAGATCCGTTTAACTGTTAAAAGGGGGAACTTTTCTGCTTGTTGATAGGCTGCAAGGAGAAGGGGCAATTCGGGTGTTCCCTCTCTTTTATAGATTCGTTTAATCGGACGGATATGTTTCTGATACACCGAGAATTCAAAGCCGAACATGGTGATGATTGATAGGAAGATGATGCTCCCCATGGCAAATAACTCGTCCTGCTTAAGAGAAAGAGTTTGAAAAATAAACACGGAACCGACACCGAAGACTGCTATGAAACTTCCTAACAGGTAATTTTTGATGATTGTGCGCTGAAATTGCTGAAATATATTCAAGGATCAATCCTCCAATTTCACTAACATTTAGTAGATTCATTATATAGGAAAATGAAGGTTGGGAACATGGTTGTTTTATGTGTTGCCGGAGTTTTCGTGTTTTTGAAAATGGAGGGCATGTTTCGGCTGACGAAAAGAATCATTAATCCATAAACAGGTCGGACTCTCTATAATATAAATCCTGGTCGAAAACGATTTTCTTTCAATCTTGCAAATGTGAATCCTAACGGGTCTGTCTATTACTCCAACCAAGTACCCGGATTTTTGTAACTCATTTGTAACTCTCCTCCCCTATGATGAAATCAAAGCTTTTATCGCTTTAATTCAATCTCAGAGGGGGAGAAAATATGAAACGATCGTTTAGGTGGACGGCTTTAGTGGTGCTGATGTCATGCTTATTGATAACAGCTAGTGCATGCGGCTCAAAAAGCAGCGGAGGTTCGGGGGACGGGGATGAAAACGGACAGGAAACAGTGAAGATAGGGGTACTTGCTTCCCTTACAGGGGCACTTGAGTCATATGGAAAGCAGACGCAGCGTGGGTTTGAATTGGGACTCATGTATGCAACAGATGGGACGATGGAAGTCGACGGTAAGAAAATAGAAGTGGTTTATGAAGACACTGAAACGAAACCAGAAGTAGCGGTTCAGAAAGCGACGAAACTATTTGAGGAAGATGAAGTCGATTTCCTGGTCGGTTCTTCAAGCTCAGGTGATACTCTGGCAGTGCTTCCACTAGCTGAAGAATACGAGAAGGTCATGATTGTTGAACCAGCGGTAGCGGATAGTATTACAGGTTCTGAGTTTAATCGGTATATCTTCAGGACAGCTCGCAACTCTTCTCAGGATGCCATTGCCGGAGCAGCGGCGATTGCGAAGGATGGGGTGAAAATTGCCACATTGGCACCGGATTACTCCTTTGGCCGTGATGGGGTGGCCGCATTTAAAGAAACGGCTGAAGGTCTGGGAGCAGAAATCGTCCTCGAGGAGTATGCAGATCCTGCGGCGACCGATTTCACATCCAATATCCAGAAGGTCATTGATAGTAAACCGGATTATCTATTTGTCATCTGGGCAGGAGCCAATTCCCCTTGGAGCCAGATCGGGGATATGAAGTTGCAGGAAAAAGGGATCAAAATATCTACAGGAGCGCCTGATATTGCTGCTCTATCCGCCATGGAGCCCCTCGTTGGGATGGAAGGCTTCAGTGTCTACTACCATGAACTCCCTAACAATGAGGTCAATGACTGGTTAGTGGAAGAACACAAGAAGAAATATGACGGGGAAGTACCTGATCTCTTCACTCCTGGTGGAATGAGTTCAGCGATCTCTATTGTAGAGGCGATCAAGAAAACAGAAGGTGACCTGGATCCTGACACCCTCATAGATACGATGGAAGGAATGAGTTTTGATACGCCGAAGGGAACGATGACATTCCGTGAAGAAGATCATCAGGCCCTACAAACGCTGTACGCCATCAAGCTTGAGAAGAAAGAAGGAGTTCCATATCCTGTTCCGGTACTGATTAGAGAGCTTTCACCGGAAGAAACCGCGCCTCCGATTCGTAACTAAATAGAACATAAGGGAATAAGAGGGGGGTGACTGACAGGTGTGTTTTGGCACTTTGTTTCTAGTCAGCCCCCTTTAGAAAATTCTAGCGGGGTGAAGACAGTTGAATATTTTAGAAACTAAGAATTTGAGCATTACGTTTGGAGGCCACACTGCCGTTGATGATGTCACGTTTTCTGTACCCGAAAAAGAATTCAAATCCATCATCGGTCCCAATGGTGCAGGGAAAACGACGCTCTTTAATCTATTAAGTGGTCAATTGAAGGCAACGAGTGGAGAGGTGTTCCTTAAAGGGAGGAAGATTACCAGGTTATCTCCAACAAAACGTGCCCGTCTGGGGATTGGTCGTTCCTTTCAGATGACCAATGTATTTCCGAACTTAACGGTTTTAGAGAATGTGAGATTAGCGGTACAATCCAAGCACGGAATCCGGTATGTGATGCACCGGAATATTCATGCATTTAGTGAAATGATGACCGAATCGTATGATTTATTAAAGCTTGTGATGCTTAGTGGTAAAGCGGAATCACTGGCAGTCAATCTTGCACACGGAGAAAAGAGGAAGCTTGAAATTGCCATGCTTCTTGCCCTTGATACAGAAATCCTACTATTAGATGAACCGACAGCAGGGATGTCCCTGGAAGAAGTGCCGACTATTCTGGAAGTAATTCGAACCATCAAATCTCAAGGAACGAAAACGATCGTCCTCATTGAACACAAAATGGATATGATCATGGATTTGTCCGATAGCATCATGGTGTTATTCAATGGAAGGTTGTTGGCAGACGATCATCCGAAGGAAATCATGAAAAATGAACAAGTACAATCGGCGTATTTAGGGGGATTATACGATGAGTACACTGCTTAAAGTAGAAAGCATCGAGACATATATCGGACAGTATCATATCCTCCAAGGGGTTTCGTTTGAAGTGAAGAAAGGAGAGGTTACGGTTTTATTAGGAAGAAACGGTGCGGGCAAAACGACCAGCCTCCGGAGCATCATGGGACTCACACCGTCCTCCTCAGGGAAAATTATCTATAAAGGGGAGGAACTTCAAACGCTCCCCACCTTTAAAGTCGCCAATAAAGGTATCGGGTATGTTCCTGAGGATCAAGGGATATTTAGCGATTTAACCGTAGAAGAGAATATGAAGGTGGCCATGAAAAAACAGGACCAGGAAACCGAGGATCGAATGAACTGGATCATTGATTTGTTTCCAGACCTGAAGAAATTCTGGAGGAAAGCAGGCGGCAATTTAAGCGGAGGGCAGAAGCAGATGCTCTCCATTGCGAGAGCATATTTAAATAATAACGATCTGATCTTGATTGATGAACCGAGTAAGGGGCTCGCTCCGATCGTAGTCGAAAAGGTGATGCATTCGATTGAGGAAATGAAGGAAAGGACTACGATCCTGCTTGTTGAGCAAAACTTTATCATGGCAAGTCAAATCGGGGACCGTTTCTATATTATCGACGATGGCACGACTGTTCACGATGGGCAGATGAAATCATTGGTGAAAGATGATGAGATGAAGAGAAAATATTTAGGAATTGCGTAAGGAGGGAATGGGATGGACCTCATCATTAACCTAGCACTGAATGGGCTTGCGACCGGGATGCTGATTTTTCTACTGGCAGCAGGTTTGACGCTCATATTCGGATTAA
The DNA here is from genome assembly GCF_005938125.1 of Bacillus sp. BHET2. GTDB lineage: Bacteria > Bacillota > Bacilli > Bacillales > Bacillaceae_B > Rossellomorea. The sequence continues at coordinate 1,681,812 of NZ_VCQN01000001.1, read as the reverse complement.
TGGATGTGTTGAACTTTGCCCATGGCGGATTGTTTGCCTGGGGAGCTTATAGCGGTGTTTGGGTTTATACCGTAACGGGGAGCTTTGTGCTAGGAATCATAGGGGCGATTGGAACGGGATTGGTTTTAGGCTTAGTAACGGAAAAGTTCATCATACAGCCTGTGTATGGAAACCATGTGCAACAAATTCTCATTACGTTAGGATTCATGCTCGTTCTATCCGAAATGTTGAAGGTCGTATGGGGACCAAACCAGCTACCTGCTAAAGCGCCAGACTACTTAGCGGGAAGTTGGGCGATAGGGGATATAATCGTCATTAAATACCGCATCTTCATCATCCTCGTAGGATTGCTCATTTTCACCATTGTTCAGCTAATATTGAACAGAACAAGAATCGGATTGATTGTCCGGGCAGGTGTCATGAATAAAGAAATGGTCGAAGCCTTTGGTATTAATATAAGGAGAGTATTTATGTTCGTCTTCATGGTAGGGTCTGCACTTGCTGCACTGGGTGGTGTCCTGCTTGCTCCTTACTCCGGTGTCATTTATGCCGAAATGGGCATGGAGTTTGCAATTCTTGCATTCATCGTAGTAGTGATCGGCGGTATGGGAAGCTTTCCTGGATCATTGTTTGCGGCGATCTTAGTCGGATTGTCAGGCTCGTTTATGACTTATTATGTTCCTGAACTTTCCCTTGCCATCAATATGATCTTAATGGCACTGGTTCTGATTTTCAGACCACAGGGATTATTTACATTAAAGGGGTGAGGAAATGAAGCTTCTTCGGTACAACGTCTTTTTAGGGATAGCATTAGGGATTCTTATCGTCTATCCATTCTTCAATGATTCGAGAAGCATGATGATTCTCCTGACACAAGTATTTATCTTTGGCATTTTCGCCATGAGCTACGACCTTCTTCTTGGATATACAGGGATTGTCTCCTTCGGGCATGCTATGTTCTTTGGTATCGGAGCCTACTCGACAGGCATCTTTCTCGACCGGATGGAACCTACTATGTTTTGGCTAGTTGTCTCCATCCTGGTCGCTTCCGTCATAGCGGGAATCGTCAGCTATATCGTCGGACTCTTGACGTTACGGCTTAAAAGTCATTTCTATGCCATGCTGACCCTTGCATTCGCAGGATTGTTCCTTGTCGGTGCTGAAAAGTGGAGAAGCTTAACCTTTGGAAATGATGGGTTCACTTTTCGGACACCAGAGTTAATGAAGGACCGTCTCGTTTTCTACTTCATCTGTCTCGGTGCTATGGTCGTCATTTTTCTGTTATTAAAGAGGTTTACCCGTTCTCCCGCAGGATCGGTTCTTCAGGCGATCCGTGAAAATGAGCAAAGGACTGAGTCAATCGGATTCCAGGTTCTTCATTATAAAATAATAGCCAGTGTGATTGCGGGCGTTGTAGCTAGCTTCGCCGGTTCATTGTACGGCATGTCATTACGATTCGTGAATACAAGTGTATTTACAATGGATGTGACCCTGGACGCTTTATTGATGACCATCATCGGTGGAGTCGGGACACTGATTGGTCCGATTGTCGGTGCTGCATTGATTGAATTTGCCCACCACTGGTTAGTAGAACTGGCCAAAACGTATCCGATATTTGAACGTTGGATCATTTTCTTCGGTATCCTTTATATTCTGGCTGTCATGTTCTTCCCGGCAGGAATTGTGGGTTCATTCAAGAAAATCAAGAAAAGGAAACGTGTGAAACAAGAACAGAAAGAAGAGAAAAATATCGCAAGTTAAAAGGGAGGATACCCATGACAATCGGCATACTAAGTACCGGATTCTATTTACCCTCAACTATCATGACAAGTGAGGAAATTGCGGAAAAAGCAGGACTTCCTTTAGAGGTTGTAGAAAGCAAAATGGGAATCAAGAAGAAAACGGTTCCAGGTCCGGGGGATCATACATGTGCCATGGGGATTCAAGCGGCACAGAAAGCAATTGGAAAAGCAGGCATCGAGCCCAAAGATATCGATGTGGTCATTTATGTGGGGGAAGAACATAAAGAATACCTCCTTTGGACAGCCGGTATCAAGCTCCAGGAAGAAATCGGCGCATACAATGCCTGGGCATTTGACGTTTCCTTGCGATGCGGAACGACCATTATGGCAATGAAACTTGCAAAAAGCTTAATGGAAACGGACCCTTCCATTAAAACAGTGCTTCTTGCAGGAGGTTACCGTAACAGTGATTTCATAGACTATGAGAATAGCAGAACCCGATTTATGTTCAACCTGGCCGCTGGCGGTGGAGCGGTAATTCTCCAAAAAAACCTTAAGAAGAATGTTGTATTGGAAACAGCCATCATCACCGATGGCTCATTTTCAGAAGACGTCATTGTCCCAGTAGGCGGAACAATAGAGCCCCTGACAGGAGAATCCTTAGGTAGATATAAGCTTGACGTGACCGATCCTGAAGGCATGAAAAGGAGACTAGAACAGAAATCAATGGACCATTTCATAAAGGTCGTCAGAGAATCCCTCTATCAGAGCGGATTCGACGAAAAAGATATTTCCTATGTTGCCATGCTTCACATGAAAAAGTCAGCACATCGTTACGTATTAAAAGAATTGGGACTCACGGAAGAGCAATCCATCTATCTTGAAGAATACGGACATATAGGGCAATTTGATCAAGTACTATCACTGGAATTGGCTGAAGAAAGAGGGAAGCTGAAGGATGGGGATGTAGTTGTCTTAGTCAGTGCCGGTATTGGGTATGCCTGGGGAGCGACCACCATACTTTGGGGGAATTCATAAAAGGGGGAAAACAATATGGAAACGGTTCAACTAAAGAAAGTATTGCTTGGAAATGGAGAAACGTTCGCTTACAGGGAACGGAGTGGGGGACATATCCCGTTGGTCCTGGTGCATGGGAATATGACCTCATCCAAACATTGGGATGTGGTTCTCGATAAAATGGATGAAAGCTATAAGATTTATGCTGTTGATATGAGAGGTTTCGGGGAGTCCAGCTATCATGGTGAGATTGGGAGTATAAAAGACTTGTCAGATGATTTGAAAGATTGGGTGGAATTGCTAGGGCTCAGTGGTTTTTCCATGATGGGGTGGTCGACAGGCGGAGCGGTCGCCATGCAATTTGTCGTCGATTATCCCGATTATTGCAAAGATCTGATCTTACTGGCTTCCGCTTCCACAAGAGGCTATCCATTCTTCGGTACGAAAGCGGACGGCACACCTGATTTAGGAAATCGCCTGGGTACGATTGATGAAGTGATAGACGACAGTGGCAAAACAGTCCCGGTTCAGGCTGCCTATGACGGAAATGACCGGGAGTTCTTACGCACCCTGTGGAATGCCCTGATCTATTCCCATAATCAGCCGGAAGAGGAACGATACGAAGAATACATCGATGATATGAGGACCCAACGGAATTTGGCCGATATTTATCAAGCATTAAATACATTTAATATAAGCGACGTCCACAATGGTCTTGTTGATGGTACAGGAGAAGCGGGCTCCATTGCAATCCCGGTCCTGGTGTTAAGAGGAGACAGGGATTATGTGATTACAAAAGAAATGACCGAGGAAATTGTCGAGGATATAGGAGAAAACGCTACATTTGTAGAATTAAAGAATAGTGGGCATTCCCCACTAATAGATGATATAGATCAATTGCTTGAAGTAATAGAATCGTTCTTGCAAACGAAGGAGGAGCTGGCATGAGACTTGTAGGGAAAGTTGCCTTAATCACGGGCGCTGCAAACGGCATTGGATATGCAGCCGCAGAAACATTTGTAAAAGAAGGGTGTCATGTTGCCCTGGTGGATTTCAATCAGGATGCCGGGGAAGAAAAAGCACAACAGTTGAACAAAATGGGTACGGGAAAAGCAACCTTTTTTCAAGGAGATGTAGCGGACCGCTCATCCGTTGATTCTTTTGTTAAAGAAGTAAAGGAACATTTCGGAAAGATCGATATATTGATCAATAATGCGGGGATTACTAGGGACGGTATGGTTCATAAGCTGTCCCAAGAGGATTTTCAGAAGGTACTGGATGTGAATTTAACGGGTGTATTCAATTGTACTCAGTCGGTTCTCCCCCACCTGATCGAAAATGGAAAAGGGAAAATCATCAACACTTCTTCTGTAAGCGGTGTGTACGGAAATGTCGGTCAAACCAACTATGCTGCAACAAAAGCAGCCGTAGTCGGAATGACGAAAACATGGGCAAAGGAGTTAGGAAAGAAAGGAATCAACGTCAATGCAGTTGCACCTGGCTTTACTGAAACGAGCATGGTGGCAGAAGTCCCTGAAAAAGTCATAGATCAAATGAAAGCGATGATTCCTCTTGGGAGATTAGGAAAACCGGATGATATCGCGAAGGCATACTTGTATCTGGCATCAGATGATAGTGACTATGTAAATGGCACCGTACTCCATGTTGATGGTGGCATCATGATGTAATTTGATAGGAAAGGGAAGTGACAAAATGAGAAATGTAGTCATCACATCAGCTCTCCGAACACCGGTTGGAGCATTTGGAGGGGCATTAAAGGGCCTTCTCCCGACAGACTTAATCGTACCTGTCATGAAAGAAGTAGCGAAAGAAAGCAGATTATCCTCAAGTGATATAGATGAGGTGATCCTCGGGCACTGCATCCAACGGACCGATCAGCCGAATACGGCAAGAACGGCAGCGTTACTGGCAGGGTTCAATGACACCACGACGGGCTATACGATTCAACGTCAATGCGCAAGTGGCATGCAGGCCATCATTTCAGCAGCCATGCAAATTCAAACAGGTTTATCGGATATTGTGCTGGCAGGAGGGGTCGAAGCAATGAGCTCCAGTCCGTATATTTTGAAACAGCACCGATTTGGTCAACGGCTTCAACACGGCGAAATTCGTGATTCGGTTTGGGAGGTACTTGAAGATCCAATTCATGGCATAATGATGGGGGAAACCGCCGAAAACCTTGCCGAATTACACTCCATATCCAGGGAAGAACAAGATGAATTTGCAGCTCTCAGTCATAAGCGGGCGGTAGCAGCGATGGAAAAAGGCTATTTCGATTCACAAATCGTACCACTTACCGTAAAGGAACGTAAAGGTGAGAAGGTCATTGATAAAGATGAAAGTCCCCGAGAAGGGCTGAAGGTGGAAAAGTTGCAGAACTTGAAGCCTGCATTCCGTGAAGGAGGGACGGTTACTGCCGGAAACTCTTCAAGCCTGAATGACGGAGGAGCCGCCCTGATCTTAATGAGTGAAGAGGAAGCAGAGCGAAGAGGATTACAGCCTCTTGGGAGAATCGTCGGTTACTCTGTGGCAGGCGTCGATCCGAAGGTGATGGGGATCGGTCCGGTACCGGCCATTCAAAAGGGGTTACATACGACTGATAATTGGTCATTGAATGATATTGATCTATTCGAAATTAACGAGGCATTTGCGGCACAGTATTTAGCCGTAGAAAAAGAACTTGGTCTTGATCGGGAAAAAGTTAACGTGAATGGAAGCGGCATCAGTATCGGACATCCGGTCGGGTGCACAGGTGCTCGACTCGTCGTCTCTTTACTTCATGAGTTGAAGCGTCGTGAATTGAAAAAAGGAATTGCCTCATTATGCGTTGGCGGGGGCATGGGAGCTTCGGTTTTCGTAGAAGGAATGTAGAAGGGAGTGCTGGTCCTTATAGGGGCTGGTGCTTTTTTTGTTCTACTATAAAGATTATCGAAATTCAATCATGACTCAATTTTCGAACCAATACCATACCTTCGAATAAAAAGAGTCATTTAACTGATATCAATAGATATTTTTAATTATCGAATCGTTCACACAATGGAGATATGCAATTAGACTCATTTTCCCTTATTTACACAAAATTTACTCTATTATGACAATTGGTGTAGTACGCTAAATATGTAGTCACATTACAAGGAGGCGAAGTAGTTTGAAGGTATTACAGAAAAAGGTCATTGGCATTTTTGCTTTTGTATTTCTTTTTACGATTGCGTGCAGTCAGGTATCTCCAAGTCAAATGAGTGCTGCCGGAAACGGGACGTGGAGTTCCCCTTACACAGTGGATCAAGCCATATCGAATCAAAATGGATTCAACCAGACAGTGGAGGGGTATGTGGTCGGACAGCCCACTTCGACGTCATCCGTTGTCACGAGTAACTTTCCGAACGATTATGCATTAGCATTAGCATCCACACCGTCAGAATCCAGTACCGATCAGATGGTGTATGTTCAAATTCCATCTTCTTATCGATCAAGCTATGGACTGCAAAGCAATCCGGCTTTGATGGGTGAAAAAATCAAAGTGACCGGAAGTATAACGGCTTATTTCTCCCATCCGGGAGTGAAGTCGACAACTGCATTTGAATCAGTGGAAGATGGCGGAACAGATCCAAGCGATCCACCTGCTTATGAAGAATACTATAATGCAGCAGAAGGGAAAACGGGGGAATCGTTGAAAACGACATTACATAACATCATCGACGACCATCAAACCCTTTCCTATGATGCTGTGTGGGGTGCGTTACGCAATACGGATGAAGATCCGAACAATCCGAATAACGTCATCCTTCTATATTCCGGTCGCTCCCAATCGAAAACGACAAACGGCGGCGGAATAAACGACTGGAACCGTGAGCACGTATGGGCGAAATCCCATGGAGACTTTGGGACGGCCCAAGGACCAGGAACGGACCTCCATCATTTAAGACCGACCGATGTATCGGTCAACTCTACAAGAGGAAATCTAGACTTTGATAATGGTGGGACTCAGCATAGCGAAGCGCCGGGCAACTACTACGACAGCGATTCCTGGGAACCCCGTGATGAAGTAAAAGGTGACGTTGCACGTATGATTTTCTATATGGACGTCCGCTATGAAGGGGACAGTGGTGAACTGGATTTAGAACTGAACAATAACGTCAACAACGGAAGTGCCCCTTATATGGGGAAAATGTCCGTCCTTCTTGAATGGAATGAACAAGATCCAGTCGATGCCAGGGAAATTCGCAGAAATAACATCATTTATGAACAATATCAAGGAAACCGAAACCCATTTATTGACCACCCTGAGTGGGCAGAAATGATTTGGTAAGCTTAGTTGAGCCTGGGATTTCCCAGGCTCTTTTTTTTGGCTATTTTCGCAAAGATTGTTTTTTTCTAACATAGGAGCTGTCAAGGCTTTGTCTATGAGTGAGTGCGATAGATGGTGAGGAGGCTCAAGCTCACGCCCAGCGGAAAGCGAGCACCTGCTGCGGAAATCACTACACACTATCAAAAAGCAACAAAGTTTACGAAAACAGCCTTTTTAAAAAAATTGTAGTGGCACAAACGGATTTCTGAATGACCTCTTCAGAATCCAACTTATCCATCAGCCATGGGTCTATCTCCAATTGTAACTCATTTGTAACCTCCACCATCTATCATGAAATTAACCATCCAAAGGAGGAGATGAACATGGAAAGAGCTACAGATTGGTTGCAGAAGCGATCAATGATCTCTCCTAATCACGTTGCATTAATAAATGCTTCTACGAACGAAATGATCGATTATCGCACTTTAGATGAACGGGCATCTAAGTGGGCTCAATATATGAATGATACCGGAATAAAGAAGAAAGACCGGGTGGTGTTCATTTCCACTAACCATACGGTCTGCTTCGAGCTGTTGTTTGCATGTGGAAAGATTGGTGCTATATTTGTACCCTTGAATTGGCGGTTATCTCCATCTGAAATCAGGGCGATTGTGGACAATTGTACGCCAACCCTATTATTTTATAAGAACGGATTCCAATCCCTTGTTCACGATTTGCCTCTTAGCTGCCACCGGCATTGCATAGACGATGTGATGAAGGAAGTATACTCACAGGAGAATACTGGAGTACTATGTACGAGTCTCTTATCCTCGGATCCGTGGATGATGATTTATACAGGGGGAACGACGGGGAGTCCAAAAGGAGTCGTTCTTTCCCATCAATCGATCACTTCCAATGCCCTGAATACGGTAGTGAGCTGGAATTTGTCTGAGGATGACTGCACGATGACCTATTTACCAATGTTTCATACAGGGGGCTTAAATGCTTTATCGATCCCCCTGTTGATGGTTGGTGGGAAAGTCGTGATTGCTGAACGATTTGAACCCAATCAAGCGATACACGCCCTGAACGAATATGGTTGCACCATTGTGCTACTAGTACCTACGATGTATCACTTGCTAATGGAAAATAAGGATTTCGTCCATGTTCGGTTTCCAAAAATGAAAGTATTCCTTTCAGGAGGAGCACCTTGTCCAGGGAAGGTATATGAATTTTTCAAGGGGAAAGGGATTCCATTTAAAGAAGGCTATGGTTTGACCGAAGCGGGTCCAAATAATTTTTACATCGATCCATCCCGAATGAAAAAAGGGTCAGTGGGAAAAGCAATGATGTTGAATCGTGTGAGAGTCATCGATGAAAGGGGAAACCCGGTCCGGCAGGGGGAAGTGGGAGAGCTATTATTGGGAGGAGATCATTTATTCAAGGAATATTGGCGAAATCCCGAACAAACACAGGAGGTATTAAAAGACGGTTGGCTGCATACAGGTGACTTGGCGAAGTATGATAGGGATGAAGATTACTATATTGTTGGACGGAAAAAAGACATGATCATATCAGGAGGAGAAAATATTTATCCCGAAGAGCTTGAGCATTGGCTGAGCGAGCATCCTTCCATTTCTGAGTGTGCAGTAATCGGTTTGCCTCATGAAAAATGGGGAGAAATCGTAACGGCTTATATTTCACTTCGAAACGGTGCTAACATGACCACGGAGGATGTGAAAGTACATTGCTTACAAAAGTTTGGCAAATACAAAATTCCCAAGGACTATCATTTCATTGATGAACTCCCGAAAACCGTCGTGGGTAAAGTCGATAAAAAAGCGATAATGGCATTTTCACAAGGGCAATAAAGGAAAAGGAGGGGAAGACCCCGAAATACATATGTCGAGGTGAAAAAAGATGAAACGTTTATTAACAGGGTCAAGAGTCTACCTTTCTGGTTTTCAGGATGAAGATATATTGGCCATAAGGGAATGGAATCAAAATGAAGAAGTTCAGAGATTACTTGATGCCATCCCCCACAAACCGAAATCAGAAGAGGAAATGAAGAAATGGATGGGCAATCCAGGGCACAATGGGTTTCGGTTTGCAATCCGACTAAAGGATAATGGCAGGATCATTGGCTTTGTTGAATTGGATGGCATCCTATGGAACCATCGAGTGGGAGGGATAGCCATATCCATAGGGGACGAACAGTCATGGGGATATGGATACGGCAAGGAAGCGATAGAATGTCTCTTAGCGTATGCCTTTCATGAATTGAATTTATACCGTGTACAGTTGACGGTCTTTTCATATAATGAGCGAGCCATCCGATTATATGAATCATTGGGATTTCAGAAAGAAGGAAGCTACCGCAAATTTCTACAAAGAGACGGAAAACGATATGATATGCTCTTATATGGTCTACTAGTAGATGAATGGAATGCAGGTGTGAAAGAAGGATGATGCCGTCCTTCTTTTTTTGGTGAGAACATTGGGCTGTAGCGACCGAGGGTTCAGTCAATTGCTGTTTTTACTAATAGACGCATAAACCAAGATAAATGACGCAAATAATTTTAAAATGACGCATAAAAAAGAAAAACGACGCAATAACCATATAATAGACGCATAAAGCTTGAAAACGACGCAATAAAGCGAATATAGCGTAGATTTTAGGGTTCCATGAATATAAAAATTGTAAAATCTCCCTTATTTCCTTTATTAATAGAGCGAAACCCTTCATTTTTTTGCAAAAAAAAGAAAGGAGGACTACCTATGAACATCACAGGCTTCAATCACGTCACGATCAACGCCAGGAGTTTAGAAGAATCATTGCCTTTTTATCTGGAAATCTTACAAGCTACTCTTGTGCACAAGGGAAAAAGGGATGCTTATATGGAATGGGGGCCAGTATGGATCTGCCTCCAGGAAAAAAGCGACCTTAAATTGAACAGGGGATATGGAATCGATCACATCGCCTTCACCATAGATGAAGAAGGATTCTGGGAAGCTGTTCAAACGTTAGAAGAGAATAATGTGAATATGACTAGAGCCCCATTAAAAAGAGGAAAAGGCTGGAGTGTGAATTTTTTAACCCCCGATAATGTCCAATTTGAGCTCCACACGTCAAACCTGCAAGAAAGAATGGACGTATGGCGATAAACCTCCATGTCGTCCTTGTCCTCCCGTTATGATAATAGACCCTCTCCTCCATGAATGCAGAATTAGGTCTGAACGTAATGGAGTTACAGGATGATGACCTTCACTAAAGAGGATGTTCCAATTCCTTTCATTCAAGACTGAGACGGGAAAGATTTGCCCTAGTGTACTATAATGAACCTATACAATGATTCGTATAACCCCTGAGTTAAAATAGATAAGATTAAGAAGAGGAGTGAGGGAATGTCTGTACGATTTATTCTCGGACGCTCCGGTACGGGGAAAACCTTTCGCATATTGGATGAGATGAAGCAAAGCTTATTAGAAAAGCCGAACGGGGATCCTATTATCTACATCGTACCGGATCAAATGTCATTTATATCGGAATACGAGCTTGTGAATACGCCGGGATTGAACGGGATGATCCGTGGACAAGTGTTCAGCTTCACACGATTGGCGTGGAAAATCCTCCAGGAAACCGGCGGTATGAGCAGGTATCACCTGTCTGATGTCGGATTGAATATGATGATTCGAAAGATTATAGATGAAAACAAAGAAAATCTACATATTTTCACAAAGTCTTCAGAAAAACCGGGATTCATTCATCATGTGGAAGCGATGTTGACCGAGTTCAAACGATACTGCATCACACCTATGGACCTTCATCAATTTGATAGAGAAGGTGAAAGAGAAGGCACCAAGGTGCTGAGGGATAAACTACATGACCTTGAACTGATTTATGAAAAATTCGAGGAAAAGCTTCTCGGCAAATACATTGATTCGGAAGATTACTTTCAATTGCTGGCTGATAATGTGAAAAATTCTGAGCTTCTGAAAGAGGCAGAAATCTACATTGATGGCTTTCATAGCTTTACACCCCAGGAGTACCTGATCATAGAGCAGCTTATTCAACAGACGAAGAAGGTGACGGTTGCTCTTACAACAGATCCGGAACAACAAATGGGTGCCATGAACGAATTAAGCTTGTATCGGATGACGAACGAAACCTATCAAACGCTTCAAGACATCTGTCATAGTGCAGGGGCATCTGGAGAAGAAGACGTAATGATCAAACCGATTCGCTTTCATAATGAATCGATGCTCCATTTAGAGCGTCATTTTGAAGAACGTCCTACGATTCCATTTGAAAAAGGGAATGGGGAGATAGAATTTCTGGAAGCGTCCAACCGCCGTGCAGAGGTGGAAGGGATTGCGAGGGAAATCAGAAAGCTTGCAAGGGAAGTTGGCTATCGCTATAAGGATATCGCCGTATTGGTCCGAAATAGTCAGGATTACCGTGATAAGGTAGAGACGGTATTTCAAGACTATGAGATTCCATTCTTCCTTGATCAGAAGCGGACGATGTTGAATCACCCCCTCATTGAATTGATTCGTTCAACACTGGAAATCATGAACACAAACTGGAGATATGAACCTGTCTTTCGGGCAGTGAAAACAGATCTCTTATTCCCCTATCAGAAGAATCCTACCGATCTCCGTGAAAAGATGGATAGGTTAGAGAACTATGTATTGGCTTATGGGATTAAAGGGGACCGCTGGACGAAGAAAGATAGGTGGAAATACCGTCGATTCCGAGGTCTTGAGCATGTTGATGCCACGCAAACGGATCGTGAACGGGAGCTTGAGCATGAGATTAACGAACTGCGATTATTTATTTCTGCGCCGATCATCCGTCTCGGAAAACGTTTAAAAAAGCAATCGACCGGACGGGAATTCTGCGAATCTCTCTATTTGTATCTGGAAGAATTGGATATCCCGGCAAAGCTTGAGCGTTTACGGATCGAGGCGGAAGAAAAAGGGGACTTGATTGCTGCAAGAGAGCATGATCAAGCATGGTCAGCGGTGATGGACTTGCTTGATCAGTACGTAGAGATGCTTGGTGATGAAGAAACAACGATGAAGAAATTTTCCGCCATCCTGGATGCGGGAATTGAAACGATGCAGTTCTCGTTAGTGCCGCCAGCCATTGACCAGGTTATTATCGCTGATTTGGAGAAATCAAGGCTTGGGGATATTAAAGCAGCTTTTATCATCGGAGCGAATGATGGAGTTCTCCCTGCGAAGATGAATGAAGACGGGGTCCTCTCCGATGAAGATCGTGAGTCATTGATCGGAAGGGGATTTAAGATTGCCCCAAGTAACAGGACGAAGCTCCTTGATGAGGAGTTTGTGGCATATAAAGCTTTTACGACTCCGAGTGAGCGTTTGTTTATTAGCTATCCGATTGCAAATGAAGAAGGAAAAGCATTACTGCCTTCCTCGTTTATTAAAAGACTCAATGAAATGTTTCCTGAGGCAAGTACAAAGCTTCTGATTAATGAACCTTCTGAGCTAACAGAAGAGGAACAACTCCATTATGTATGTCATCCGAATGTGACGATTTCTCATTTAACGTCTCAATTACAATTGAAGAAGAGGGACTACCCGATTTTTGATTTCTGGTGGGATGTGTATAACTTCTATACAACGTCCAACGATTGGAAGTGGCACTCTCAGCATATTTTATCCAGTCTCTTTTACCAGAATCGGGCGGATCAGCTATCAGAAGATACGAGTAAGGAATTGTACGGAGACCATATCCTGGCCAGTGTTTCTCGGATGGAGCTATTTCATAGCTGTCCATTTTCTCATTTCGCAAGCCATGGGTTGAAGCTTAGAGAGAGGGACTTCTTTAAGCTTGAGGCACCGGATATCGGTGAAATGTTCCATTCGGCTTTAAAATGGATATCAGAGGAAGTGGAACGTCATGGATTGACCTGGGCCTCACTATCGAAAGCCCAGTGTATTCAGCTGGCGAAAGAAGCCGTTCTGATGCTGGCACCGAAGCTTCAGCATCAGATTCTCTTAAGCTCGAACCGGTATTATTACATCGCTAAGAAGCTTGAGCAAATCATTAGTCGGGCGAGCCTTATTCTTAGTCAACATGCGAAATCGAGCGGTTTTGTTCCGGTCGGTGTAGAGCTTGGGTTCGGACCCAATGCGACCCTTTCCCCATTCCAGTTCCAGTTGAGAAATGGGACAAGGATGGAGCTTCAAGGAAGGATTGACCGGGTAGACAAAGCGGAGGATGCTAGCGGAGTATATCTCAGAATCGTCGACTATAAATCAAGCGCCAGGGATTTGGATATGACTGAAGTATATTATGGGTTGGCTCTCCAAATGCTGACATATTTAGATATTGTCTTAACGAATTCGACGCAATTTGTCGGGAAGGAAGCAAAGCCTGCCGGCGTACTCTATTTCCATGTTCATAACCCTATGATCAATAGTAAGAAAATCTTGACGTTCGATCAGATTGAACAGGAAATCTTTAAGAGCTTTAAAATGAAGGGATTAGTCCTTGGAGATTCAGATATTGTCCGATTAATGGATCAAACGCTAGAGACTGGGAATTCAGATATCATCTCGGCTGGCATCAAGAAGGACGGATCATTATCTTCCCGTTCGAAAGCTGCTTCAGAGGAAGACTTCCACTATATGCGACAACATGTGCGAAAGCTCTATGAAACTTCAGGGAACAGAATCATCTCAGGTGAAACAAACATTTCCCCTTACAAGCTGAAGGACCGGACACCATGTCAATTTTGTTCTTTCCGCTCCGTCTGTCAATTCGATCAGTCTCTGGAAGAGAACGAGTACAGGGTGTTGCCGACAGCAAAACCGGAAGATTTATTAGCGAAAGTGCGAGAGGAGGTAGAATCAGGTGAGTAAAAATATGATTCCAGCCAAACCTGATCATGTGACATGGACGGATGATCAATGGAAGGCGATTTGGGCGAAGGGTCAGGATATACTTGTAGCAGCAGCAGCAGGGTCAGGGAAAACCGCGGTCCTGGTAGAGAGGATCATTCAGAAGATCCTTGCAGAAGATGACAGAATGGATGTGGATGAACTATTGGTGGTTACTTTTACCAATGCTTCAGCCGCAGAGATGAGACATCGGATCGGACAGGCGTTAGAAAAGGCGATCGATGAGGATCCCCATTCCCATCATCTACGAAAGCAGCTAAGCTTATTGAACCGTGCTTCCATTTCTACCCTGCACTCCTTTTGCCTTGAAGTAATTCGTAAATATTATTACCTCATCGATATTGATCCCGGATTCAGGATTGCAAATGAAACAGAAGGGGACCTTCTTCGGGACGAAGTGCTTGATGAGCTGTTTGAAGAGGAATACGGTAAAGAAGATAATCAATCGTTCTTTAAACTGGTGGATACGTTCACGAACGATCGTAGTGACGGTGCCCTGCAGGACATGATTCGCAAGCTGTATGATTTTTCACGCTCTCATCCGAACCCCGACGAATGGCTGAGAGGATTAGACGAGATGTATGTGATTGAAGAAGGAGCTGAAATTGATCAACTTTCCTTTATTCATCCACTGTTAACAGACATTCAGCTACAGCTTCACGGAGCCAAAAGTTTATTTAAGCGCGCTTTGGATCTCACCCGTGTTCCAGGGGGACCGGGTCCGAGAGCTGAAAATTTCCTTGACGATATCACTGTAGTTGAAAGTCTCGAGGAAAGTCATCGCCATTCATGGAATGCGTTATATGAGAAGATTCAGACATTAACTTTCACCAAATTAAAACCATGTCGAGGTGACGACTTCAATAAAGAGATTGTAGATGAAGCGAAGAAACTTCGGGATCAAGGGAAGAAAGCGTTAGAAAAAATCCAGGAAGATTTTTTCTCCAGAAGACCTCAGTCATTCCTTGAAGATATGTTGAAGATGAAGGACGTGATTCACTCCCTGGCAGAAGTGGTGGTGGAATTCGGCAGTCGTTTTAAACAGGTGAAAGAAGAAAAAGGACTCGTTGATTTTGCTGATTTGGAGCATTTTTGCCTCGCTATCTTAAGAGACCCAGCGTCCGATGCTTTACGTCCTTCAGAAGCCGCGGAACAATATAAACATAAATTCAAAGAAGTATTGGTGGATGAATATCAGGATACGAATATGGTACAAGAATCCATTCTTCTCCTTATAACAGAAGAACATGAAGCGGTTGGGAACCGGTTTATGGTGGGGGATGTGAAGCAATCCATCTACCGCTTCCGATTAGCGGAACCCAATTTATTTTTAGGTAAGTACACCCGATTTCTACCGGTGAGCGGTGAATCTGGAATGAAAATAGATCTTTCTCAAAACTTCAGAAGCAGAAAAGAAGTGTTGGAGGGGACGAACTTTTTATTCAAACAAATTATGGGGGCTTCTGTCGGAGAAATGGAATATAACAGGGAAGCAGAGCTTGTAAAAGGTGCTCCTTATCCGGAAGAGAAGGAGTATCCGATTGAAGTCGCCCTTATCAATCAAGAATCGAATGAAGCTTCCGCTGAAGAAGAGGAGCTGTCCATCTTTGACGAAGGGGACATCGAGAAGTCTGTCCTTGAAGCACGCTATATGGCAAACAAAGTGAAAATGATGATAGAAGAACGGACCCCGATCTATGATGCTAAGACGAAAACCGAACGGCAGGTTCAATACCGGGACGTCGTGATATTACTCCGTTCCATGCCATGGGCGGCAGAAATCATGGAAGAATTCAAGCGTCAGGGGATACCGATTTATGCGAATTTATCCACTGGGTACTTTGAAGCGACCGAGATTGCCATCATGCTTTCACTGTTGAAAGTGATTGATAATCCATACCAGGATATCCCTCTTGCTTCTGTGTTGCGTTCCCCGATTGTAGGACTGGACGAGCAAGACCTTGCCAGCATCCGGATCCATTCCCGGGCCGGAACGTATTTTGAAGCCGTGAAGAAATTTGCCGATGAAAAACCGACTAACCCAAGGGAAGAAGAAACCTTTGAAAAGGTTAAAGTGTTCCTGTATCATCTGCAAAATTGGCGGACAAAGGCACGTCAAGGGTCTGTCACCGAATTGATTTGGCAATTGTACAGGGACACCCGATTCTATGATTATGTAGGAGGGATGGCCGGAGGGAAGCAGCGACAGGCAAACCTTCGAGCCTTATATGACCGCGCCCGGCAATATGAAGAAACTTCCTTCAGGGGCTTATTCCGCTTCCTGCGTTTCATTGACCGGATGAGGGAAAGAGGGGATGATCTTGGAGTTGCGAGAGCCCTGAGTGAACAGGAAGACGTGGTCCGACTCATGACGATCCACTCAAGTAAAGGGCTTGAATTCCCTGTTGTATTCGTAGCAGGGACGTCTAAACAATTCAACCTGATGGATTTGAATGCTTCCTACTTGTTGGATAAAGACTTGGGGCTGGCAACAAAGTTTACAGATCCAGAGAAACGGATCAGCTATCCATCACTGCCTCAACTGGCCTTTAAACGGAAGAAACGCATGGAGGCGATTTCTGAGGAAATGCGTGTGCTTTATGTGGCGTTAACCCGTGCAAAGGAGAAGTTAATCTTAGTGGGTACGGTGAAAAGCTTAGAGAAGTCACTTAAGAATTGGCGAAGTGCTTTAGGGCAGACGGAATGGTTGTTATCTGATTATGACCGGGCACAAGCAAGCTCCTATCTTGATTGGATAGGTCCAGCCCTCATGCGTCACCCACAAGGCGGGGAACTTGGTGGTGAGTCATTGTCTGAGGGAATCAAGATGAATGAAGAGATTTTTCAGCATCCTTCCAGCTGGAATATCACGACGATTCATAAGTCTGAGCTGGGTGCAGAAGACGAAGAAGAAAATAGTGAGGAAAGCTACTGGCAGGAGAAAGTGAAGAATGGTCTGGAAGTGGAGAGTAACTCATCTTATAAAGAAGAGGTATTAAACAGGTTATCATGGAAGTATCCTCACCTTAGTGCAACAAGTCTCCGTTCCAAACAATCGGTTTCCGAGCTGAAGCGGATGGTGGAGATAAGGGATGAAGCTTCAAGCATCGATATTCTTCGCCGTCATCAAAAACCTGTATACAACCGGCCGCAATTCATGCAATCGAAAGAACTTTCACCTGCTGAAAGAGGAACGGCCATGCATACAGTCATGCAGCATATTTCGTTTGCAGATGGTGTTCCAACTGGAGAAAAGGTGGAACAGCTGTTATCACGGTTGGTACATAAAGAAATCTTGACTGAAGAACAGAAAAAAGCGATTTCTTTAGACAACATCGTGGAATTTTTCCAAAGCGACCTGGGGCAACGGATGGTACATGCTATGGCCATTCAAAGGGAAATACCATTTAGCATGAGCGTCCCTCTCAGTGAGATATCGGAAACTGGTGAAGGTGCTCCGGAAGAAACCATCCTTGTTCAAGGTGTCATCGACTGTGTATTCCGGGATGAGGCTGGAATCGTGCTGTTGGATTACAAAACAGACGGTATCCATGACCGCTACAAAGAGGGATTTACGGAAGCGAGGCCTATACTCGAAGAGAGGTATAAAGTACAGATCGAATTGTACACCCGTGCACTTGAATCGATTTGGAAGGAAACCGTCTCAGAGAAATACCTTTACTTCTTCGATGGTGGACATGTTTTGGAGCTTTAAAAGCAAGACAAATCGAAGTACTTCTTTTCTTCTTATTGAAGGGAATACCCAAACTGAGTAAATTATTGGTGAAAACGAGGAAAAGTGTCGATCTTCGGAATAAAAGATAAGGGATAAACGAAACAAAAAGCCTTTGATAAGGCTTTTTGTTTGTTTTGTATGATGAGTGCTCCACATTTGGTCGTGTGGTTAGCGATAAGGGTAGTGCAGGAGAGTAAGCTAGTCACCTAAAGAACTGGAAAGTGGCCAAATGAAGTACAAAAGTGGCCCTGCAAACTTCAAAATGAGACCTAACAAGTATCAATAAATCATCTTTCTTCGAGCTGTCAATTAAATGAAGAGCAATTCCCTTCATTTAAAATGGTAATCCTCTAGTTATTTCCAGTGATTGGCTGATCAATTACGTTGCAATCAAATGTCGTGCTTACGCTGAACACATTGTAGCTTAATTGGAATGGACCTGTATTGAAGCCACCAGCGCCACCAAAAGTTTTAGAAGCATTTTTTGGTGAGATAATGACTGTGTCTCCAAACTGTATATTCCCTCCACCTACGTTTAGAATAGCGACAGGACCTACTAAAGCGGGCATAATCAACATCCTCTTTTTTATTTGTCTATACTTGTAGCCTATGTGAATTTCTGAGGAAGGTTCTTCATCTAATTTGGACTTTCAATGGTTTCGAAGTTTTGTTCCTCTTCACCCTTATCCTTTTCAAGCTGACGAATATTTTTGACTCTGCCTTCCATATACACATTCGAGGTGTTCCCTATATGGATGATGGATGAAAACGATGTAGCACGTATATATATGTTATTCACTTTAATCGGACATAGATTCAACCGGTTCACTCTTATATCGGGATTAATACGAGGAAGCTCAATGGGACTGGTAAACACTTCAGAATCAAAGGTTCCTTCGCTGGTTAAGAAAAATTCTCTTTCACGTTGAACTGCGTACGCTTTTGACAAGGCATTAATGTTCTGAGAATCCCCTATTTGGTAAAGCGAGCTGAAAGCTAATGTAATACCATCTAAAGAATTTACAATTGAGTATCTCTTAAGCATAAATCACTTAGGGGTCAGAGGAACGAATGGACCGATGATTAGTGATTCAGGCGGCGTATCGAAAGCAGAGGCAAGCTGAATGATATCAGCATCTCCAACGAGGACAAGGGAAGAGCTCGCCACTCCTGCTATTTCAATATTTCCAACGGATAATTCACGATTGATTACCTGGAGGTTCATTGTTCTTCATTCCTTCCATATTATCTGGGATTTGCGACATAAAGGAGAATAGGGCCGTTTCGATATCCTTTTTGATCTTAGTGATGATCTTTCGTTCCCATTCCCCATCTTTCTTTTTGGACTCAATATAGGGGATGTTTTGTAAATAGAAATCAATACGCTGAGGCATTTGGTTCAATAAATCCTGTTGGATCATCTCGTAGTAATTTGGATCCAGTGAGCGTTGGAATTGCATTTCATTATCCTGGATCAAGCTTGGTAATTCTGAATCGATATAAGCCTTTATTTCAGCAGTAATTCTTTCTTTATAGGGTTTTATATCCTTAATGGACTTAACATCTACATTTTGCTCGACGGCTAAATCCTCTATTGTATCTTTTAAGTTATTAGGATTCAATCCAATATTCAGCGTTCCGTCAAGAGATTCCACTTTTAGCTGATCAAATTTGTATTCAATTTTCTCTACATTAATTTTAGGGGAATCCCTAAGGGTGGTTAATTCTTGTGACAGGTCATTCACTTTTTTTTCCAACGCGACAATTTTCGTGTTCAACATTTCGATATACTGATAGAGTTGTTGTGGGGTCATATAGTAATTATTCATCCTGTCACCTCTTCCTATTGTCGCGTTTCATTCTTATTGTGGCGTTTGTAAAGGTACTAGCGGCGACACAGAGGGAGGGGTTGTTACCCCATTCCCATTTTTCTCCGCTTTCGGAGCAGGCTCTGTGTAGCCACCTGTATTGTAAAGAAAGTCATTTGTGGCGATTTGGCCACATGTTCCAATTTGAAGAATGGAGGAATTAGACATTCCACCAATCTTGATGAATTGAATCTGTATGGATTGTTGTACATAATAATTAGTCATTTTCGCATCACACTCATAGGTTAAAGTTTATTCCTTGATCCATTCCATCATCATCCACGGTATAGGTCAGGGAGCTTTCGTTATACACGGAAATACCCTTACCGGTTATGAATGAACCTGCCCCGGCGAAGGTTTTGGCTGTAGAAATGGGACTGATATTAAACACATCCCCAATATGAAAGACGGCACTGGAACCGACGCTTACGACTTGTGCAATTCCTACGATTGCGGGCATTACGACTCACACCTTTAAGACAAAGTTAATTATTGTTATTCTATGTGAGAAGAATGAATAGGTGATAATCGCCTATTTTCGCGTTTCAAGTTAGAATAGAACCAAGATTATTTTTCCGGAGGAACGATTAATGAATAGCATGTCGCCAATTGAACATTCAGAACGTATTCTAAGCCTTGATGTCATCAGAGGATTTTCATTACTTGGGATCTTTATCATCAATATGATTTCCTTTCATTCACCATTTCTTTATTTTGATCCATATACCTGGTGGAAAACACCAGAAGATGCTGCCCTATATCCTTGGATCGATGTGTTGGTTCAAGCGAGCTTTTATCCACTATTCGCGATGATGTTTGGATATGGGTTGGGTATTCAGCAGCAACGGGCAGACATGAAAGGATCATCATTCTATCTGTTCGGAATCAGGAGACTTCTTATTCTTTTAGGGATCGGTTGTATCCATGCGTTTCTTATTTGGTCAGGGGATATCCTGATTAATTATGCTTTGTTTGGGCTGGTTTTACTTATATTCATGAGAATGTCGGGTAAGAGACTGTTGTGGTTAGGGGGAATACTGTTTCTTTTGCCTCAGTTATTTTTCAGTATATTGCTAGTGTTAATGACATTTGCCGATCCAACGGGCGTCACGCATTACACCGACATTGGCGCACTTCAGAACTCTGTTTCCGCCTATGCTTCAGGGAACTATGCAAGTATCATGGGACAACGTTTTCAGGATTGGTATGTGGTGAATTCACCGGACAATCTCATATTCCTGATCCTCTCGATCCTCCCGATGATGATAATTGGAGCAGGTGCAAGTAAACTGCAACTACTGGAAAAGGTACGAACTCAAAAAACAACATGGATGGTGATAGGTGGCTCCACATTAGCGACCGGAATCGTGATTAAATCACTGCCATTATTTATTGAGTCCAACTTTGCTTATGCCTATATTCAAGATTTTTTCGGAGGTCCGTTCTTATCAGTATCTTATGCAATAATCCTTTCTTTATTATTGCTGAATGAAAAAATCATGAATTGGAGCAAGCCAATAGCCTCCGTTGGAAAGATGTCGCTGACAAACTATTTAATGCAATCGATCATCGGTACCATGATTTTCTATTCATACGGATTTGGAATGTATGGGGAAGTGACATTAACGACAGGAACAATGTTAGCGCTAGGCATCTACGTGATACAAGTCATTCTCTCTGAAATATGGTTGTCCAAGTTTCAATATGGTCCAATGGAAAAGCTGTGGCGAGTATTAAGCTATGGTAGAAGCACAGTGGGGAAAAGAGAGAAGAATAAAACGACAAAGGGATGAATATGGATGAAATTTGTTAGTTTCCAAATCGGGAAAAGACAAACGTATGGTGTCGAACAAGATGGTCGCGTTCTGGAGCTATCGGGTGTCGAACAACTACCAGTAGACCTACTTGAAGGAATCGAGAAGGGGGAAGGTTTTCTTCAAGAGGTAGAAAATGTGCTTAGGAAGATGAACGTAGAAATGAACTCTTATACATATAAGGAAGTGAAATGGCTTTCCCCGATTCCAAAGGTGAAGAGAAATATCATGTGCGTAGGGAAGAATTATCGTGAACACGCCATTGAAATGGGTGGAGAACAGGATATCCCCGAACACATCATGATTTTCACGAAAGCGACCAATACGGTCATTGGTCATGAAGAAATGGTTCTTCATCATCATGAACTAACGGAAGAGCTTGATTATGAAGGAGAGCTTGCGGTCATCATAGGTAAAAAGGGGAGAAAGATTACACCTGAGGAAGCCATGGATTATGTGTTTGGCTATTCGATTCTGAATGATATTACCGCTCGTGACCTGCAGAAGAAGCATGGTCAATTTTTCATCGGGAAAAGCCTGGACACAACATGTCCGATTGGACCTTACCTCGTGACGAAGGATGAAGTCCCAAATCCTCATAATCTTGCGGTTACAACGAAGGTTAATGGAGAAATCCGTCAATCTTCCAATACTAGTGCAATGATTTTCACCATCCCCATGATCATATCGGCATTGTCCAGTGGGATGACACTTGAGCCTGGTGATATTATTGCGACCGGAACGCCAGCTGGAGTCGGGAAGGGTTTCAAGCCGCCACGCTTCCTAAGAAAGGGAGACAAGGTGGAGGTCGAAATTGAATCCATTGGAATTTTGACAAATCAGTTACAGGCCTAGTTAAAATTTCTGTTGTTGTACAGACTGTGGTAATATTATGAGCGTATACTATCTACCTGTAGGAGGTTTATTATGTTTGATACTACACATGCCCATATTACAACTTGGGTCGTTGCCATCATTCTTTTCTTTGTAGCCGTTGGCTTGCATAATGCAGGAAAGAACAAAGGCATGAAAATTGTACATATGATTTTACGATTATTCTACTTGCTCATTATTTTAACCGGTGCCTTCTTGTTCTGGAAACATCAAGGTCTTAATCCTGCTCTATACGGCATTAAAGGATTGGTTGGAATCTGGGTGATCGGAATGTTTGAAATGATCCTGGTCCGTCTGAACAAAGGGAAGAGCACAAATGTATTCTGGATATTATTAATTGTTTCATTAATCATTGTTCTATATCTAGGATTACGCTTACCGTTAGGCTTTCACCCATTTGCATAATCGATAAAAGAGTCGGCTCGCTTATGAGTCGACTTTTTTTATATGTCTATTTCCACCCAAAGGATCTATATGGACCTAAGAACGGTTACTATTCTTCTTTTCTAATAAATAAATATCCAAATCTGTCGAATTGTGGTATTTTGATAGAAACGATGTCTTTCAAGTAGGTGTGAAAAAATGGTTAAGTCCTTTCAGTATATGCATATAAATGAACAATCTTTAAGTCAATTTATTATCGAGAACGAATTAGATCAGTGTCCTTCCCTTTTGATTCAGGCCTTTGTTGGAAGCTCCCCAATTGAAACCATTCAAGCCTTGCAGAGTCATATCACCCGGTTGTTGCCTCAAGGAACCCTCATTGGTTGCAGTTCAAACGGACAAGTGATAGAAGGGGTGATTGTATCAGAAATCGTCCTTACATTCACTGCATTCGATAAGACGGACATCAAGTCGCTCTTACAAGAAAAATCCTTATCAAGCAAATCACTCGGCAAACAGCTCTTTAAAAAAATAGGTCAATCTGAAACTAAAGCATTCATCACTTTCGCAAGTCACTTACATCTTCATGTTCAAGAGTTTCTAGAAGGTGTTTCAGAAGAAGGCGATGGAACTATCGTGGTCGGTGGAACTGCTTCTGATCTCCCTCATGTAAGGCCTACCTATGTCTTCACAAATCATGAAATTTCAAGTGAAGGTTTCGTATCAGCCGCCCTGAGCGGGACGGATTTAATGATTCATACACAGTCCATAGAAGAATGGCAGGAAGTTGGACCAACCTTCAACATTACTAAAGCGAGAGGTCGTATTATAGATGAAGTTAATGGTATGAAACCTCAACGCATTCTGGAAAAGTATTTAGGGAAAAGATTCGTGAGAGGACTCCCCGAATCATCTATTGAATTTCCGTTCCTGCGACATGCTGAAAAAGACAAAGTGGCAGTCTATATTATGAACGTATTGTCAAATGGCAGTCTGGAGTGTAGTCAGGAAGTGACCGAGGGAGAGAGCGTGTCGTTCGGGTTTGTAAACATTCAGGATTTGATTCATTCTACAACGAAGCTTCTGACTCATTTAAAGCGCCACCCGGTGGAAAGTCATTTTGTTTACAATTGTGTAGCCAAGAAGAAGTATATACGAGATGTGACGAATCAAGGGCTATCCTATTTAAACGGGATTTCCCCAGTCAGTGGTTTTTTCTCTTTTGGTGAATTTGGGAGAAGGGATAACAAGCCGAAACTGATGGCACACTCCTTAACGTATCTTGGGTTGTCAGAAGGGGTTCTGGAATCAATCAGAGGGATGAAGATTGAATTCACCCTATCGCCTGAAGCCAGTGCCATGATGTCTCTAACCAATTTAATCAATACAGCGGAAAAGGATATTCAAGAACTGACACAAAATATCCAGATCTCAGAAGAATATTATAGGTCCCTTTTCGATAACAATACTGACATTGTTTACAGTACGGATTTGAAAGGAAGATTTACGTCACTCAATCCATCTTTCATGAAAACGTTTGGAATTACGAAAGAAGAAATTCTGGGAAAATCAGCCCTCCATTTTATAAATAAGGAAGATATTCATCGGGTCAGGAGACATTTTTACCGGGCCATGGATGGAAGGGAACAATATTATGATTTACCCATCACTAATAAAAATGGTGAAGTGAACTACTTTCAAATCAAGAATATCCCCATAACCGTTGAGGGGGAATGTGTGGGGATCTTTGGAATCGGACGGAATGTAACGAAAGAGCGTCAATTCGAGAAGAAAATCACACAGCTTGCTTACTATGATGGTGAAACCGATCTCCCTAATAAAATGAAGTTTAAGGAAATTATAGACGATAGAATCACCAGGGCGAGAAAGAAGAAACGGGAGCTCGCGGTATTGTTTCTAGACATGGATCGATTTAAGATGATCAATGATACTCTTGGTCATTCAGCGGGAGATTTGATTATTAAAGAGCTTTCTCAAAGAATCCAGAGAGTTCTTCCTACAGGCGCGTATGTAGGGCGTTTTAGCGGAGACGAATTTACGGTGCTACTCACGAAGAATGTAAATGAATCCACTATTTCAACCGTCACCCAATCAATTATGAGCACAATCCAGGCACCATTCACCTATCAAGGGAAAGAGTTCTATATAACAGTCAGCATTGGGGTAGGAATTTATCCCAGGGATGGAGAAGAGTCTGCTGATTTATTGAAGAATGCTGATTCTGCACTTAATTGGGCGAAATCAAAAGGCGGGAATAATACGGTTTATTTCTCCCGGGATATGAAGGAAGAAATTACCCGTAAAGTGGAGATGGAAGCACAACTTCGCAGAGCCATTGAAAGAAATGAGCTTTATATCGCTTATCAGCCGATCATCAATATTCCGAATCAATCCCTTATAGGTTGTGAGGCCTTACTAAGATGGTGTCATCCTTCGTGGGGTATGGTTTCACCAAATGAATTTATTCCCCTTGCTGAGAAAACCGGGCTGATTTATGAAATCGGTAAATGGGTACTGGTGGAATCGTGTATTCAATTGAAGAAATGGCTGGATGTGCATGTAGAAGATTTCTATATTTCTGTCAACGTCTCGGCGCAGCAATTTCAGCACCCAACCTTCCAGTGTGATGTGAAGGATGCGTTAGACATTTCCGGACTCCCACCGGAAAATCTATGCCTCGAGCTAACAGAAACCATCATGCTCCAAGGTGCAACTCATACAATCAGCGTCATGCAATCTCTTGCAGCTCTTGGCGTGAAACTTGCGATTGATGATTTCGGAACTGGATACTCATCTTTAAGCTACTTAAAGGATTTACCCCTTCATATTCTTAAAATCGATCGTTCTTTTGTACAGAACATGAGTGACTATAGCCCGGATGTAGCCATCGTTCAAGCCATCACGACCATGGGCAAGGGGTTGGAAATGAAGGTAGTAGCAGAAGGGGTTGAAACAAGAGAGCAGTTGGAGTTACTAAAGCAGCTTGGATGTGATTATGCTCAAGGATTTCTTATTGAAAGGCCTATGCCTTTGGAGAGTATGAACTTATTTTTAAAGAATTCACACCTGGTGACCACTCAGGAATAATATAAAAAAGCAAGTGCAGTTAATATCTGCATTTGCTTTTTTAATTGGTTGACACCATCATATATTAAAGCTTTCGATGACGATCCGTCTACCTGTACTCAGTGTGAATTCAAAGCGATCCCGTTTCTTTTTGTAGTAGGTGAAGTGATGTTGTACAGCACACACCTCTACACCGTTATCAAACGTGATGAAATTCACGCCCTCTTTGATTTTTTGATTTCCGAGGAAAACGAGATGGTTGTGGCAAAAGATGCTATCATAAATTGAATAGCCAAGATTGTTTAAGGCCGTTGTAAACTGATGAAAGGCATCATCAGAAATCTCTTCTAATAAATGTTCCAACGAATACAGTATATTCTTCTTTATTTGGATTCGATCGCCATTCTCGATTCTTATTCGCTCATACGGTGTGACAAGAATACCGTCTTCTAAAAGAACTCCAGACAGCCAATCCCCATCTCTATATACTTTTAATTCATGATTGAGGTAAAATTCGAGCTCAGACTCTTCCTCGGCATCGATTTCGAAAAAGAACCACGTATCCTCTTCAAAAAGAGCGGTGCCCTCGGAATAGGACCTTTTTTGGGATTTTAAAATGTTTGATCGAAATATGTTGCTCAAGTGAATATCCCTCCTTAACTACATTTCTTGTCATAATTATCATATTTCATTCATGTAAAGATTGATTGAGACAATTAACCATTTCTTGACGAGAGCATAGAATAATTTATGTGTCAGTGAGCCCAGAGCGTTTTACTAGAAAGTGAGGATGATCACTATGTGCGGAATTACAGGTTGGATCCATTATAAACGGGATCTGTCGAATCAAAAAGAAGTTGTAGAAAAAATGGCAGAAACCCTTTCAAAAAGAGGACCTGATGAAACGAATGTATGGACCGGTCAACATGTTGTATTCGGTCATAAACGATTGATTGTAGTAGACCCGGCAGGTGGAAAGCAGCCTATGAACAAAAAGCATAATGACCACCTTTTCACCATTTGCTATAACGGAGAACTTTATAATACAGAGGATTTGAGAAAGGTACTTATTTCGAAAGGATACACGTTTAATGGCCATTCTGATACGGAGGTGTTATTAACCTCTTATGTTGAGTGGCGGGAGGAATGCGTCCACCATTTGAACGGCATTTTCGCTTTTGCTGTATGGGATAGTGAAAAGGAACATGTATTTATAGGAAGGGACCGGATGGGCGTAAAGCCTTTGTTTTATGTAGAAAAGGAAGAAGGGATTCTTTTCGGTTCGGAAATTAAAGCGTTGTTGTCTCATCCTGACGTAGCACCTCAGGTTGATCACCAAGGGTTAGCGGAAGTACTTGGGCTAGGACCATCGCGTACTCCAGGAAATGGTGTATTTAAAGGGGTTAAGGAGCTAAGGCCAGCACACGCGTTGCGATTTTCTAAGAGTGGATTGGACACATGGAGATACTGGAATGTGAAAAGCCAGAAGCACTCCGATTCCTTTGTTGAAACAGTCGCAAAAGTGCGTTACTTATTAACCGATGCCATTGAAAGACAGCTTGTGTCAGATGTACCCTTGTGTACCTTCTTATCTGGAGGTCTTGATTCAAGTGCGATTACCGCGGTAGCAGCGAATAAATATAAAGAAGAGGGTAAAGGAAATCTCCATACGTATTCCATCGATTATGAAGAAAACGACCAATATTTCAAAGCGAACGATTTCCAGCCGAACTCTGATGCTCCCTGGATTGAAAAGATGACATCGGAATTCGATACGGTCCACCATCGTTGTGTCATCAGTCAGCAAGAGCTAAAGGATCACTTAATCGAGGCGGTTCATGTAAGGGATCTGCCAGGTATGGCCGATGTTGATTCCTCCCTATTATGGTTCTGCCGAGAAATCAAAGAAGATTTCACAGTAGGACTGTCGGGAGAATGCGCCGATGAGATCTTTGGAGGGTACCCTTGGTTTCACCGCCCTGAAGACTTTAATCGGAGAGGCTTCCCATGGATGCGTTCGACAGCTGAACGTCAAGGTCTCTTAAAGGAAGAGTGGAGTAAGAAATTAAATCTGGAAGAATATGTGCTGAAGCAATATGACCGTACTGTGGCAGAAACCCCATTACTAGAAGGGGAGAATGAGGTAGAGACAAAGAGAAGACAATTATTCTATTTAAATTTACTGTGGTTCATGACCACATTGTTAGATCGTAAAGATCGTATGAGTATGGGAGCAAGCTTAGAGGTCCGTGTTCCATTTGCTGACCATAGATTAGTAGAATATGTATGGAACATCCCTTGGGAGATGAAAATGCATGAAGATAGAGAAAAAGGCATCCTGAGAAAGGCTCTTGAAGGCATCCTGCCTGATGAAGTCCTTTACCGCAAGAAAAGTCCGTATCCGAAAACCCATCACCCAGGGTATACTCAAATGGTCAGTGACTGGTTGAACGAAATTCTCGAAGACAAATCAAGTATTCTCTATGAACTGTTCAATGAAGAAAAGCTGAAGGAAATTGTTGCAACAGGAGGGGCTGCCTTTGAAGTTCCCTGGTACGGACAACTGATGACCGGGCCTCAGCTACTCGCCCATCTCGCTCAGATCCACGTTTGGTTTAAGGATTATAATATAGAGATTGTGGAATAGATAACGATTTGAAGAAGGTGAGTTTCTTGTAATTGAGAAGCTTGCCTTTTTTTGTTTGCTGAGAAGTCGCTTCAGTATGGATACAAGGAATGAAGCGACTGGGACAAACATAGATTTGAAGTAATAAAGATTTGAAAGGGAGGCATAGTAAAAGGGGGAGACCTTTACTATGCCTTTTATTTGGATACCAGTAGACTCGGAAGGAATAGGTGTAAAAACTGATCCAATTTCCCAAATCTGGGGTTTATTAAATGATGGGTACAAGCTAGTGATATATGAAAAAAGAGTTACAACTTTCTTTCTGGTGGAAAAAAGTTGTATAAGTATTGTATAATAAATGTACAAACAAATAACACATTGGAGGCTATAACGATGGCCAAGAAAATTATCGTCATTGGTGCAGGTCCAGGAGGCTTGGCTGCGGCAATGCTTCTTGCAGGGAAAGGCTACAACGTAGAAGTATATGAGAAGCAATTATTCGTTGGTGGACGTAATGGTTCTGTCACGATGGATGGCTATACGTTCGATATTGGTCCCACTTTCCTGAGCATGCCGGAAATTGCAGAAGAACTATTTGAAGCATCAGGGAGAAATCTTCATGACTATATCGATTTACATGAGCTCTCCATGATGTATGAACTCATATTTAAAGATAAAAGAGTAAAAATGTTTAAAGATCCTAAACTGTTAAAAGAAGAAATTGAGCACAATTATCCAGGGAACGCAGAAGGGTATACCCGTTTTATGAACGATACCCGTAAAAAAATGGAGCGTCTGAAACCAATTCTCCAAAGTCCAATGGATCGATATTATCAATATATCAGCTGGAAAGTTTTGAGAGCACTTCCTAAGCTTTCACTGGGAAGATCTCTTTATAGTGTCTTAAGTGACTATTTTACTGATCATGAATTGCGATTGGCCTTTACCTTTCAATCGAAGTATTTAGGGATGTCCCCATGGGAGTGCCCTGGAGCCTTCTCTATCCTGTCTTTCATGGAGCATGAATATGGCATCTTCCACCCGATCGGCGGTGTGAATCAGCTATCCAAAGCCATGGCAAAGGTAGTGACTGAGCACGGAGGAACAATCAACCTAGGCAGGGGAGTAAATAAATTGTGGATTGAACAACAAAATGTAGTGAAGGGCATCATCACAGATGACGGTGAGAAGGTATCGGCCGATGAAGTCATCATTAATGGAGATTTTGCCCATGTCATGAGTCATCTTGTAGAAGACGGTGTACTTAAGAAATACAGCAAAGAAAAGCTGAAGAAGAAAAAGTATTCCTGTTCGACATTTATGATATATCTTGGTATCGATAAACAGTATGACCTTCCTCACCATAGTATTGTTTTTGCTGAAGACTATAAGAGGAATGTTGAGGAAATAACAAAGACGTATACGCTTCCAGAAGATCCATCTATTTATATCCAAAATGCTTCGGTGACAGACAAAACTCTGGCTCCAATTGGACATTCCACTCTGTATATCCTTGCTCCCGTCCCGAATAATGTGAGTGGTATCGATTGGCAAAAGAATGAACACACGTTTCGGGATCTTGTCCTCGATATTGTTGAAAGTAAAACAGGTATTAAGAATATTAGGGAACATATCCAAGTTGAAAAGATCATCTCGCCTCATCACTGGGAATCTGATTTCCAAATTTATGAAGGTGCGACCTTTAATCTGGGTCACCAATTAACGCAGATGATGGCGTTACGCCCCCACAATAAATTTGAAGAGCTTGATCATTGCTGGCTGGTAGGTGGAGGAACCCATCCAGGAAGCGGGTTGCCAACCATATTGGAATCAGCGCGGATTACGACGAATATGCTGATGAACGAAGACCCGGCCTTTTCATTCACTGAGGGTCAGGTAATGGAGGAGGCATTATGAAAACGGCGGTCGTTGGATCTGGAATTGGCGGATTGATATCTGCGCTGTTAGTAGCGAAGGATGGTCACGACGTCACTGTTTATGAGAAAGAATCAACCATTGGTGGGCGTCTCGCCTTTGTTCAAGAAGGCGATTATAAGATTGATAAAGGTCCTACAATCGTTCTCCTTCCTGAAATGCTTCTCTCCATTCTTTCAGAAGCAGGGATAACTACAAGTGAAATTGAATTTGTTCGATGTGATCCCCTCTATCATGTTCATTTTGCGGATGGTCAATCATATCGGAAATATACAGACATGGATAAGCAATATGAGGAAATCAAGGAACAGTTTCCAGGGGATGAAGAGGGCTTCCTTCGATTTATGAAAGACATGGATGACCGATTTACTTTAGGAAAACCTCAATTCCTCGAGTCATCATTTCTAAAGGTGAAGGATTATCTCAACCGGAAAACGATAGGGTCATTGTTTAAGTTAAAAGCCTATCGAAATGTGATGGGGAATTTAAAGTATTATTTTAATCATGAAAAACTCCGGACAGCATATGGTCTGCAAACCCTATACATCGGGGGGAATCCTTACACGACCCCAGCCATTTACAGTTTGGTATCCTTTAGCGAACATAAACACGGTATTTATTATATTAAAGGAGGTTATGCAAGTTTACTGCATCATGTGAAACAGGCATGTGATCGAAATGGTGTCACCGTCAAGACTTCCTCACGAGTCTCCGAAATCGAGACTACAGGGGATAGAGCAACTCATCTTGTCATCGGAGAACATAGAGAGCAGGTAGATGCTGTCATTATCAATGGGGACTTTCCTGCAGCGTCCCGATTAGTAAAGAAAAAGGCTCCGAAACCTTACAAGCCTTCATCAGGATGTGTCCTTTTATATATGGGAGTCGCGGGTCGGTTTGAAAACAAGGAAATGCATCAATTCTACTTGAATGACAATTTCTCAAGGAATATGGAGGATATTTTCAAGAATAAGAGAATCCCTAAAGATCCTTCATTCTATGTGTTTAACCCGTCCAAGGTGGATTCGACACTTGCTCCCGAAGGAAAAAGTGTTTTATACGTACTTATTCCGGTACCAGTTTCCGAGAAATTGGACTGGAAAGAGGCTTCGGAATTTCTTTCCAATCATGTATTAGATACAATGGAGGAGAGGGGATTCAATCGTTTGAAAGAGCGGATCACTTGGATGAAGATCAGGACCCCAGAAGAAGCAGAACAAGAGGGTTTATATTCAGGGGGAAGCTTCGGTATTGCACCCAGTCTAAATCAGTCGGGTCCTTTCAGACCACAGGTACAACCTTTTGCAGAAAAGAATATCTTTGCAGTAGGAGCATCAATCCATCCTGGTGGTGGAGTGCCGATTGTCATGCAGGGGGCAAAGCTTGTTGCGGAAGCCTTTAAAGAACATTGCAACACCGAATCAGAAAGGAAGGATGTGTCCTTACATGAACAAGATCTTGGAAGCGTACGACCAATGTGAGAATATCATTAAACAACACTCCAAAACTTTTTACAGAGCATTCTCCCTTTTGCCGAAGAATCAGAAGAAGGCGGTATGGGCAGTGTATGCATTTTGTCGAAGGGTAGACGATATTGTTGATGAAGGTACAAGTCC
Source organism: Bacillus sp. BHET2 (assembly GCF_005938125.1). Classification (GTDB taxonomy): domain Bacteria; phylum Bacillota; class Bacilli; order Bacillales; family Bacillaceae_B; genus Rossellomorea. The sequence continues at coordinate 1,649,851 of NZ_VCQN01000001.1, read as the reverse complement.
TTCCGAAGAATTGCGACAGTTCGAGATGGAATTTGAATCGTTTCTGAAAGGATTTAATCATAACGACGCCATGTGGATAGCACTGGATGATGTGTTTAAGAATTTCAACATGGACATTGAAGCATTCAGGGATATGATAAGGGGTCAGAGGATGGACTTGAGTGACAGAGTGTATGTAAAGATGGGTGATGTCCTCGACTATTCGTATCATGTGGCAAGCACAGTGGGGTTGATGCTGTTACCTGTTCTTGCTCCAGGCAAAGAGGAGCAACTTAGAGACGATGGAATCTACCTAGGGTATGCGATGCAGATCACCAATATATTAAGAGATATTGGCGAAGATTTGGAAAGAGGAAGGTTATATATTCCACAGGATTTATTAGTGAAATATGAGTATACCGTAACAGATTTAATGGAACATCGAAACAACGAGGCATTCAGATCTATTTGGGAAGAAATGGCCAGTCTAGCTGAAGACTATTATGAAAAAGCTTTTCGTACTTTGAACCTTTATCCAGTGTATTCAAGAACCCCTGTCAAAGGAGCAGCATTATTATACCGTGCGATCCTAGGTGAAGTGAGGAATAATCATTACAATGTCTTCTCAGAGAAACACAACGTATCAAAAGATTTAAAAGAAAGAATCATTTCGACCATCTCATAAATAAGCTCCTATGGAAGCTTTACAGGATCCTTCCATAGGAGCTTATTTTTTTATGAAATTCATAGTTCTAAAAAATGTGAAGAGACATTATGAATCGAAAAGAGCCGCTTTAAGCGGCTCACAAATTAGATCGTGTTTCGCTGATTCATTGTTTCACTCTCTTTACCTGTTCCAATCGAATTTAATCGTTCGACTAATCCAGATCCGAACGGAGAAGCGGAAGAAACGTTTGATTCTAACACGGTATCCTTTAATTCATAAGCATTCGATCCATGCTCTGTAAAGTCAAGTCCAGAAAGTTCTTCTTCACGGGAAACACGGATGCCGGAAACCCGAGTTACGATGAATAAGAATCCACCTACGGTGATGGAAGTCCAAGCGATGACAGCCAACACCCCAACGGCTTGAATGGCCACCATAGAAGCGCCGCCTCCATATAATAATCCGTTTTGGACATCGAATAGACCAACAGCTACCGTACCCCAGACTCCACAAATTCCATGAACGGCAATGGCACCTACAGGATCGTCGACTTTAAGTTTCGAATCGATGAAAGTAACGGCTTCTACAAGAATCACGCCAGCAATAAGCCCAATAATGAGTGAGCCGATGAGGGATACGTTGGCGCATCCTGCTGTAATTCCGACGAGTCCACCAAGTGCACCGTTTAATGTAAGAGATGGATCAATCCTTTTAAATCGGATTAACGTGTAGAAAGCGGATGAAAGAATGGCAGCGGATGCTGAGAACAAGGTTGTCGTGATGACTTGGGGAACAAGAGTTGGGTCAGCAGCTAGACTACTGCCGCCATTAAATCCGAACCATCCGAACCAAAGGATGAAAACGCCGAGTGCACCTATCGGTATATTATGACCAGGGATAACGTTCACTTTTCCTTTATTGTATTTTCCGACCCGCGCACCCAGGAAAAGGACTGTGATGAATGCCCCGACTGCTCCAGTTAAATGGACAACGGTTGATCCGGCGAAATCGACAAACCCAAGTTTTGAAAGCCAGCCGCCACCCCAAACCCAATGTCCAACAATTGGATAAATGATTCCCGTCATGGCAATGGTTAACAGGATATAGCTTTTCAGTTTCATCCTTTCAGCTACAGCACCGGAAATGATGGTAGCACAAGTAGCGGCGAATACGGACTGGAAGAGGAAGAAACCGATATCTTCACGGCCAGAGAGGAAGAAACTATCTGTTCCAATGAGACCTCCTGATGTCCCGCCGAACATGAATGCAAATCCGGCGATGAAATATAGTACCGATGCAATCGCTACAGTTAAAAAGTTTTTCATCAGAATATTCAGTGAATTTTTAGCCCGTGTGAATCCAGTTTCAACCATGGCAAAGCCTGCATGCATAAAGAATACGAGAACGGCAGCGATCATGACCCATAGGGAGTCGACGGAAGCTTGAACCGATGCTGGTGTAGGAGCCGCAGCAAAAGCAGTGGTGCCAACGAACAATGACAGAACGAACAGAGTAGTAATTTTTTTAATCAATTGTATCCCTCCAATATGTGGTTGATAAGTGGCGAAAGTGATTTTAGATTAATGCACGGTATTCTATAAGACTGCTTTCTTTCCTCGTTCACCTGTACGGATGCGGATGACTTCTTCAACCGGATAAATAAAAATTTTCCCATCTCCAACGGTTTCAGTGCTGCAATGCTCCACAATGAGGTCGATGATATCTTCGACCTGGCCGTCGTCCACAATCATTTCCACTTTTATCCTTGGCACGAGCTGAAGTTCGAATTTGTTTCCCCTGAAAATACCTTGCTTTCCTTTTTGTTTCCCGCAGCCTGCAGCTTCTGATACAGTAAGACCGCTAAATCCACGTAGGCATAAAGCTTCTCTTAAGGATAAAAAGGCTTCTGCCCGGATGATCGCTTCTACTTTTTTCATCATTTTTTCCTCCTTTTATATTTTCATCGATTTAACGCTTATTGATGTTAGGTTTTATTACATGAATAAGTTATATTATTTATCATATTCAGAAAATAACAAAAGTTCAAGTGTTAATTTAAAATGAAAACGCTTAAATGTAAAAAAAGTTAACATTAATTCATGAAGGCGGTTTCATTTCACCCATCCAATATATTACTCAACTAAAAAAGAGTCAGCTGTATTTTCAAGCTGACTCTTTTTTAGTTGAGTATTATTAATTATTGGGTAGTTTTCTTACTTCATCTCATGTTCATTGTCTTCAGAAGAGCAAGGTAGAGGTACACCCCCCTATCCGGCACTTTTCTCGCTTTCGGTGAATCGTTTGTGGATCCAGACTTTTGATCGCCATCGTTTAAGCATGAGGATTCCCCTTAGCCATTCGTCTGCTATGAAGGAAATCCAGATCCCCACCAGTCCGAGGCCGAACCAGATGCCGAGTACGTAGGAGAGGGTGACGCTCACCCCCCACATGGACAAAATCCCCATATAAACGGGGAAACGGACGTCTCCGGTAGCCCTAAGTGCGTTAATGACCACCAGGTTGAAGCTTCGCCCTGGTTCAAGGATAATGGTCAAGTAAATCAGTGTTTTCCCAAGGGATATGATTTCTTCATTACTTGTAAAGATGCGAAAAAGCGGTTCGGCGAACAGGGAAAAAACCCCTGCCATCATGAGTGAGATCACGATCGCAATCTTTAAGCTCTTTAAACATCGTTGGTAGGCGTTATCGAATTCCTTGGCCCCAATCATATGACCGATGATGATCTGAGTGCCCTGACTGATGGCGACGCTGAATAAAAATATGAACATCATTAGATTTTGTGCGTAAACTTTCGTTGTCAACGCGTTGGTTCCAATACTTGCGATGAAGTAGGTAATGACCATTTGCGAGCCATTATACGATAGGTGCTCCCCAGCAGAAGGAACACCGATCCTCAGTAAATTTTTAACGTGAGAGGCGGGTAATTGAAACAATCTTTTGATTGGAAGTGCGGTCGGGATTCGTTTCTTGATGACGATGATACTGACGATGAACCCGATAAGTCTGGAAAAGATGGTTGATATAGCGACACCTTCCACGCCCAATACAGGTACACCAAAGGGTCCGAAGATAAAAAGGTAGTTTCCGATCACATTTATGAAATTCATCCCGATTGTGATGTACATGGCATCTTTCGTATAGCCATAGCTTCTCATTATTGCTCCGGCCGTCATGATCAAAGCTTGGATGAACGCAAACCCTCCAACGATTTTTAAGTAAGAAGAAGCTTCCTTCAGTAGAGTATGGGGGAGATCCATGGATAAAAGGATAGGTTCACTGAAAAAGATAAGGCCGATACTCAAGAGAAGACCGAATACGAGATTGACAGAAATGGAGACGATGGAAATTTCTCCGGCCAAGCGATGTTCTTCCGCGCCTATGTGCTGAGCAACGAGAATGGCTGTACCCGTCGCGACAAATCCGAACATTACGATGATAAGAGATAGAATTTGGTTTGAAACGCCAACTGCGGCAACGGAGCCGTCGGAGTATTGACTCAGCATTAACGTATCGGCATTACCCATCAACATGTGGAGAAAGATTTCAATGAATATCGGCCAAGTTAAGGCGAATAGGGTCAGGTTCTTTTGGTTTTTACTCATGGTTATTCTCCTTTCCTTGGCTGCCAGGGGGAAGCACCTGGTCGTTTTCGAGTGAAATAGAGAAGGGGACTAACCATTTTGGGTTAGTCCCACTTGACCCCGAGCTAAAATTGAAGGATAGCGAATCCGTAGCCATCAAGTGACACTTCGATAGAGTCTGCTTCAGCAGCAAAATCCTCTCCGCTCCAAAGGTCCGTAATTTTCTTTCCTTTCAATTCAAATGGAAGAGAGTAGCTCGTTGATTCTTCACTGCAGTTCAATAGAACAAAAATGGTTTCATCGCCATTTGATTTGGTGAAAGAGAGACAATGTTCATGAGTGTCTCCCGGTAAAAACGCCAAATTCCCTTCATTACTCAAGAGTGGATGCTGTTTTCTAAGTGCAATATGTTTTTGGATATGGTTGAAAAGTTCTCCACTATGCTGATCCTCTTCCCAAGGGAAGCACTTTCGGCAACCGGGATCCTGTCCACCTGTCAAACCAATTTCATCTCCGTAATATATACAAGGCGTCCCTGTAAAGGTGAGCATGAACGTATAAATCTGTTTGGTGCGGCGGATATCTTCCCCGCATTCTGTGAGCACCCGTGGTGTATCGTGACTACCCACTAAATTGAAATTCACTTCATTGACGTTCTTAGGATACATGTGGACAACTGAAGTCATATTTTCAATGAATTGTGAAGCAGTAATGGTTTGCTTTGCAAACAGGTTCAAGAGATTGGTGGTGAATGGATAATTCATAACCGCGTCGAATTGGTCTCCCTGTAACCAAGGCATGGAATCGTGCCATATTTCTCCTAAAATATATAAATCGGGCTTGCTGTTTTTTACTTCTCTTCTAAATTCACGCCAGAAATGGTGGTCCACTTCGTTAGCAACATCCAAACGCCATCCATCGATATCAAATTCCTCGACCCAATAGCGTCCCACCTCTAATAGATAATTCCGAACTTCTTCATTTTCCGTATTCAACTTCGGCATCGAGGCTTCAAATGCAAACGTATCATAGTTAGGCGGATTACTCTCTATATCCAATGGGAATTCATTTATATGGAACCAGTCTTTATATGGGGATTTCTCCCCGTTTTCAAGAACATCCTGAAACGGCTGATAATAGAATCCACTATGATTGAACACCGCATCCAGCATCACTTTAATTCCGTTCTCATGACAGATTCGGATCAAATCCTTTAATGTCTCTTTGGTCCCGAACTGAGGATCGATTTCGAAGTAATCTATTGTGTCATATTTATGATTGGAATGCGCCTTAAAGATGGGGGTGAAATAGATTCCTGAGACACCCAGCTCTTTCAGATAGGCAATGTTTTGAATGACGCCTTCCAAATCTCCCCCGAAGAAATTGGTCGGAGTCGGATCTGTGCTATTCCAATCCAGTGTCCCTTCAGGATCATTTTTCTTATTCCCGTTTGCAAATCGATCAGGGAATATTTGGTACCAAACTGTATCCTTCACCCATGCCGGAGCCTGAAAGACGTCGATGGCATTCAAGAACGGAAAGCAGAAGTAATCACCTATATCAGTAGAGGGGAATTCATTGAATCCCTTCTCACCGTAGAATATTTCGTCTGTATCGTCACGAAGCAGAAAACCATAACGAAGTCGTTTGAAAGGAGGGGAGATGGGAGCAAACCAATAATCAAACAGACGGTCGGTTCCTGTTAACACCATTTCCTTACGATCATATTTCCATTTACCATCCGCCCATTGATAGGGGTCACCGTGCAGGAGGGTGATAGTGTTCACATCACTCTTCTTAGTGCGTATACGGATATGTAGTTCGTCTGTAGTGCAAGCGTATGCATAATTATCCTTTGGTCTATGATAAATAGCTTCCAGCAACATCTAATATCCTCCTCTTTGTTAATTCATTTAAAGAGTATTCTAAACTTTGAAGCTTGTCAATAAAACGCATACAAACAAGTAAATCGTTTTCTATATTTTCGTAGAACATAAATAATTTTCAAAAAAGTATTGTCAAAAGGAAGATAGTTTGTATAATTAGAAATAGGTTGTGCAATCGTTTTCACAGTTAATGTAAGCGGTATCTTAGGGGTTTAAGTCTTAGTATGTGCAAGCGTTTGTTCAGTCTACTAAATTATCACCATTTTTATCATACTTAGGAGGGGTCAAGATGAAGAAAGCGTTATCATTACTTATGGTAATTATGCTTGTATTAGGGGCGTTGGCTGCTTGTGGTCCAAACCGTGAGGAAGGATCGGGAAGTGACAGCGGGGAGAAAAAAGCTGACGATTCAAACAAACCTGAAAAATTGGTTGTCTGGGAAGATGAGAAGAAATCCGGATGGCTAGATGAAGTTGGTGCTAAGTTCGAAGAGGAGACTGGCATCAAGGTTGAAGTGAAAGAAGTAGAAATGGCTACTAAGATGAAAGAACAACTACGTTTAGACGGTCCTGCTGGAACGGGTCCAGACGTATTAACATTACCACATGATCAAATCGGTGAGCTTGCTCTTGCAGGTCATATTGCTGCTTTAGAAGTGGATGGGGAAATTGGAGATAGATTCACTGAATCTTCCATGACAGCTGAAAGCTATGATGGGAAATTATATGGTCTTCCAAAATCTTCTGAAACACCTGTATTTGTTTACAATAAAGCGTTGATGGAAGAAGCGCCAAAAACAATGGATGAAGTTTACACATTCTCTAAAGATTTCACGAAAGATGGAAACTATGGTTTCTTAGCTCTTTGGGACAACTTCTATTTCGCACATGCACCGATCGGTGGATTCGGCGGATATGTATTTGCTGAAAACGACGGGGCACTAGATGCGAAAGATCTTGGTTTAAACAATGACGGTGCTGTAGAAGGTACTGAATATATTCAAAAATGGTACACAGATGGATTATTCCCTAAAGGTATCATCGGAGAAAATGGCGGATCTGCAATGGACGGTCTGTTTGGTGAAGGAAAAGTTGCTTCTGTCATGAACGGACCTTGGTCGTTCCAAGGATATAAAGATGCTGGTATTGACATTGGTATTTCTGCTATGCCTAAGCTTCCAAACGGTGAGCCTATGAAAACATTCATGGGTGTTAAAGGATGGCACGTATCTGGCTACTCTAAAAATAAAGAGTGGGCTCAAAAATTCATCGAATTCATCACTCAAGACGAGTATGCAAAATTACGCTTTGAACAAACACAAGAAGTACCAACAAACCAAGGGCTGATCGACGATCCCGCGATCGCTGACAACCCAGGTGCAAAAGCGGTTGCTGAGCAATCACAAAATGCAGTTCCAATGCCAAACATCCCAGAAATGGGAGAAGTATGGGGACCAATGGCTGACTCACTTCAAACGGTAGTGACTGGTAAACAAGAACCGAAAGCGGCTCTTGATGCTGCAGTGAAACAAATCGAGCAAAATATTGATGCAAATCACTCTAACTAATGAATGAACATAGCGGTACTTCTCATCTTGAGAGGTACTGCTATCCTTTTAAAGACCAATTCAAGGGCTTTTTAAGGAAATAAACACTTCTTTTCTTAAAAAGATCTTGAAGCTTGTCAAATAGTGAACGTAGAAAGGGGAATACAGAATGGAACGACAATCCTATCAAACAAATCATAGAAAAAAAGCGCTGGCCCTTTCCCTAATCCCTGGTTTAGGTCAGATGTATCATAGACAGTTTTTAAAGGGCGGATTCTTCCTTGTTATGACAGCCGCTTTCATTCTTGTCTTTAGAGATTTGATCGGATACGGATTATGGGGGATTACAACCCTTGGGACAGATATCTCATATGGAGATCATTCCATTTTCTTAATGGTTTATGGAATCCTCGCAATCATAGTATCCATTTTCGGAATCGGCTTTTATTGGTTCAATCTTCGGGACGCATATAAGAACGGAGAAAAGAGAGACAGAGGAGAGAAGCTTAGTACGATCCGTGAGCAGTACAAAAACCTGGTAGACAACGGTTTTCCATATCTTATTATGTCACCTGGATTTTTACTACTCGTATTCGTGGTCATCTTCCCGATTATCTTTGTTGTTTTACTGGCATTTACAAACTACGATTTGTATCACTCACCACCGGCGAAATTAGTCGATTGGGTAGGAATTCAAAACTTTGTTGATATTTTCAAGATTGATATTTGGCGAGAAACATTTATTACCGTACTTGCCTGGACACTCGTTTGGACATTCGGAGCGACAACGCTTCAAGTGACACTTGGTGTATTCCTGGCCATCCTTGTCAATCAAAAGGATTTAAAAGGAAAAGCAATCATCCGTACGGTATTCATCCTGCCTTGGGCAATCCCGGCTTTCGTTTCCGTCCTTGTGTTCGCCGGTATGTTCAATGAATCGTTCGGAACGATCAACCGTGATATTCTTGGGTTTTTCGGCATAGGCGATCTTCCTTGGATGACCGAACCGATGTATACACGAATTGCCCTTATTGGTATTCAGGCTTGGTTAGGTTTCCCATTCATTTTTGCCATGACAACGGGGGTTCTTCAATCGATACCTGATGAGCTTTATGAGGCAGCGACAGTCGACGGGGCATCAGCCTTCCAGAAATTCAAGAACATTACGCTACCTCTTGTCCTTTTTGCAACGGCACCAATCATCATAACGCAATACACGTTTAACTTTAATAACTTCAATGTCATTTACTTATTCAATGGTGGTGGCCCTGCTTTAACTGGGCAAAACGCAGGTGGAACAGACATCCTCATCTCATGGATCTATAGTCTGACTATGACATCCGCGCAATATTCGAAAGCGGCTGCCATTACATTATTATTATCTATTATCGTTATCACAGTGGCGATTGTGCAGTTCAAGAGAACGAAATCATTCCAAGAAGAGGATATGATGTAATATGAATATGAAGAGACAGAAACTCATACGTTTAACACTTTCATACGTAGCCATCGGAATCATGTTTGCCATAATTCTTTATCCAGTTGCCTGGATCATTGGATCGTCCTTTAATCCGGGACAAAGCTTATCAGGTTCATCCATCATTCCTAAAAATGCAACGTTGGCACATTATAAGGAATTATTCGATTTAGAAAAAAGTAATTATATGCTTTGGTATTGGAATTCGTTGAAGGTCAGTTTATCAACGATGGCACTCACCGTATTACTTGTCAGTTTAACGGCATACTCTTTTTCCCGTTATCGCTTTGCTGGACGCAAAAATGGATTGATGACATTCTTGATCTTACAAATGATCCCGAACTTTGCTGCCTTAATTGCGATATTCGTATTAGCATTACTAACGAAATTATTAGATACTCATATCGGATTGATCCTTGTGTATGTTGGAGGTCAAATTCCGATGAACACATGGCTGATGAAAGGGTATCTGGATACGATTCCGAAAGAACTTGATGAATCGGCCAAAATGGACGGAGCAGGGCATTTACGTATCTTCTTCCAGATCGTCATGCCTCTTGCGAAACCGATCATTGCGGTTGTTGCACTGTTTTCATTCATTGCGCCATTCGCAGACTTTATCATTGCAAGTATCCTGTTACGATCAGAAAAGATGTATACATTACCGGTTGCCCTCTATGATATGGTAGCAAAACAATTCGGAGCAGAATTTACAACCTTCGCTGCCGGATCGGTACTCATTGCTGTACCGATTGCTCTATTATTCCTGTTCTTCCAGAAATACTTCGTTTCAGGATTGACGACAGGGGGTACAAAAGGATAATCTTATAGGCGTTACTAACATTCGAGGAGGAGCGGAGATGAAAAGAAGAGTATTATCTCTCATTTTAGTCCCGTTTCTTCTTTTTTACGCCCTTCCGGTAGGTGCAGTTGAAAAAGAAGAACGAAAATGGCAGGATGAGACCATTTATTTTCTAATGGTCGATCGCTTTAATGACGGGGATACGAACAATGACAAGAATGTAAATACGAAAGATCCCAAAGCCTATCAAGGTGGGGATTTCCAAGGTGTAATCGATAAGCTGGATTATATTAAGGATATGGGATTCACCGCTATCTGGCTGACCCCGATCTTTGATAATCAGCCAATGGGGTATCATGGCTACTGGATTACAGATTTCTATAAGACGGAAGAACATTTTGGTTCAATGAAGACGTTCAAGAAGCTTGTGGAAGAAGCACATAAACGTGATATGAAAGTCATGCTAGACTTTGTTGTGAACCATGTAGGACCGGAGCACCCATGGGTAAATGACCCGGAAAAAGAAGATTGGTTCCATGAGAAGCAGCCAATGAATTTTGATAATGAAGAAAGTCTTAAAAATGCGTGGTTATACGACCTTCCCGATTTAAATACAGAAAACCCCGAAGTGAGAGACTACTTATTTGATGCTGCGAAGTGGTGGATCGAAGAGACAGATATTGATGGATACCGGCTGGACACTGTCCGCCATGTCCCTCAAGAATTCTGGACCGAATTCAGTGATGAGGTGAAGTCAGTTAAAGAAGACTTCTACCTGTTAGGTGAAGTGTTTGATCAGGACCCGGAGAAGATTGCTGAGTACAATGGTGTAGGAATCGATGGATTCGTAAATGTCCCTCAAGCAGAAGAATTGCGTTCTGTATTCAAGAAGCCGGATACGTCAATGGATCGCCTCTTTAACTTTTGGAAATACAATGAAACGTATTATGATAATCCATATATGATGGGTACTTTCATTGATAACCATGATATGGAACGGTTTACAAGATTGCTTGTTCAAGAGAAGCTTTTCCCTGGAACAAGGTGGAAACTCGCTCTAACGTACATGTACACTACACCTGGTATCCCAATCGTATACTATGGATCTGAAATTGCCGTGGATGGTGGGAATGATCCTGATAATCGCCGCTTTATGAACTTTAGGGCAGATGAAGAATTAATTGATTATATCAGTCGATTAGGAGAACTTCGTCAACAATACCCCGCGCTTACACGAGGGGATATCGAGCCTCTCTACGATAAAGACGGAATGGGTGTCTACAAGCGAACATACAAGGAACAAACCGTGGTAATCGCCATTAACAATACGAGTGAAACACAAAATGTTCAATTAACAAAAGAAGATTTAGCGGATAATAATGAATTAAAAGGATTAATCAGTGATGACCTGGTACGAAGTGACAAGGATGGGAACTATCAGCTTGTACTTGACCGGGAAGAAGCAGAGATTTACATGCTTAAGAACAAGAGTGGCTTGAATTATCCTTACTTATTCGCACTAGGTATCATGTATACTCTATTCCTTCTCTTTCTCTATCTCGTATGGAAACGTGGAAAAGGAAAGAAGCAGAAATAAATGAACAGTAGGGCACTTTCAAAGAGCCCTACTACATGTTTTTTTAAAAAACAAATTGGAAGCGTTTTAATTAGTATGTAATGGATGGGAACTTTTCTTAAAATAGAAGTTGCCGTTTCATAAGAGGGGAGGTGGAATGAATGGCTGTCACGATAAAGGATGTAGCGAAACTTGCAAATGTAGCTCCGTCTACCGTTTCACGGGTAATAGCTAATAATCCAAGAATCAGTGAAAAGACAAAACAAAAAGTAAGGGAAGCAATGGAGCGGTTGGGATATCATCCTAACTTTATTGCACGGAGTCTTGCAAATCAGTCCACTCAAGTGCTAGGCCTTGTATTACCAGGTTCAGCCAGTACTTTTTCACAAAACCCATTCTTTCCAACTGTGTTGAGAGGTCTAAGTGAAGGGGCTCAGGAAAAACAGTATGCCCTTCAAATGTCCACAGGCCAGTCCGAAGAGGAAATATATGAAGGTGTCGTCCAAATGGTTCAAGGGGGAAGAGTGGACGGGATCATCTTGCTTTACTCGAAAGTGGAAGATAAGGTGATGAACTATTTAAGGGAACGTAATTTTCCATTTGTTGTCGTGGGGAAACCCTATAAATATTGTGAAGAAATCACACATGTAGATAATGATAACTACAGGGCAACGAAGGAAGTAACAGAATATCTCCTGGAGCTTGGGCATGAATGTATTGGATTTATTGGTGGGGACCTGAATCTTGTCGTGACTGTCGAGCGTCTCTTAGGATACGAGAAGGCATTGAGTGACGCTGGAATCGTTATGAAGGACGATTATATCATCCATGAAGAATTTCTTCGTGAAGGTGGACGTGAGGCTATCAATGAGCTTATGCAATTGGAAGAGCCTCCGACTGCTCTGGTTGTAGCTGATGATTTAATGGCATTAGGAGTCTTGAACACACTCGACGAAATGGGTATTCGTGTTCCCGATGATATTTCCATTGTAAGCTTTAATAATGTCCTATTGGCTGAAATGTCGAGACCGCCTCTTACATCAGTAGATATCAACATATTCAATCTTGGGAATGAGGCGGCAAAAAGCCTGATCCAAAAAATTGAAAACCCGAAAGAGCCGATCAAGAGAATTATTGTTCCACATCAACTGGTGACAAGAAGTTCTTGTAGTGGTCGAAAAGTGGAATCATAACGAAAAGCGACTGACTTGCATGACTCTCCTATTTCTGGGGGAATCATTTGCTTCAGTCGCTTTTCGTTTATCCGTTTATGACTGTTCCACCATTTATATGAATCATCTGTCCTGACACATAGCTTGAGTCGTCGCTCGCTAGATACACGTAAGCGGGGCCAAGTTCAAAGGGTTGTCCAGCACGCCCAAGGGGTGTATTTCCTCCGAATTCAGATACTTTCTTTGAGCTGAAAGTGGAAGGTATCAGGGGTGTCCAAATCGGTCCAGGAGCCACTCCATTTACTCTGATCCCATCAGATGCAATATTTTCTGCCAGTGAGCGGGTGAAACTGACAATGGCCCCTTTTGTAGAAGAATAATCGATTAGATCCTTATTCCCTTTATACGCTGTTATCGAAGCCGTATTAATTATCGATGCTCCTTTTTTTAGGTGAGGCAGGGCGGCTCTCGTTAGGTAGAACATGGAGAATACATTCGTTTTGAAGGTACGCTCTAATTGTTCGTCACTGATATCCGTCAGTCCTTCCTGAGGGTGCTGTTCAGCAGCGTTATTCACAAGAATATCAAGCTTCCCGAACTCTGAAATCGTTTTGTTCATGATGTCCTTGCAAAAGGTCGAACTTCCAATGTCACCGGGAAAAAGGACACACCTTACCCCTTCAGCTTCTACCAGTTCCTTCGTTTTATTGGCATCTTCGTGCTCATCTAAGTACGAAATCACCACATGGGCTCCTTCCCGTGCGAAATACCAGGCAACCGACCGTCCGATTCCGCTATCTCCTCCCGTGATAAGAGCAACCTTACCGTCTAACTTACCGCTACCTTTATAGTTTTGATCCGTATGAATCGGTTGTGGATTCATCTCATCCACCGTACCTGGCTGATGATCCTGATGCTGAGGGGGGAACGTTTGCTTCTGATTTTGCTTATCCGCCAATGAAAACACTCCTTTAATAGATTAGGTTATCTTAGAATAGTGTTTACCCGAAAAAAGTTTTAATTAACGTGTTTGGTCTATAGTCTACATTTTAAAAGGATTCTCCGTTATTTCTTCTCCATCAACCCGGCGCCTTTATACCCAATCATATTCAATAAGCCTTTCGGCGATGAGAAGGGAGGGGCGTAGCATGTTTCAATTTCCTGAAGGTCCGCAATGGTAAGTCCCCCACGAATGGCTGTCGCAAGTATGTCGATCTGTTTATCGACTCCTTCAGCTCCCACTACGTTCCCTCCAAAGATCTTCCCGGAATTCGGGCAAAAATGGACTCTCACATATACATCACGGGCCCCAGGGTAGTAGCCTGCGTGGGACTTTCCTTCATGAACGGCTGTTTTGTATGTGTAGTTCTTTTCGATTAATTCCTTTTCCCCTAGTCCAGTTGAAGCAATGGAGAGGTCAAACACTTTAGCAATCGCCGTCCCGAGCATCCCCTTAAAAGGCACTGGGGATCCTGACAGGTGCCTGGCTAAGATATACGCCTGTCGGTGAGCTGGCCATGCAAGTGGAACTTGTTTCTGAGTTCCATCAATAAAGTCAATGGACTCTACAACATCCCCTACTGCATAAATGAAGGGCTCTTCTGTTTGCATGAATTCATTAATGACTATACCGCCTGACTCACCAATAGACAATCCTGCTTCCTTCGCTAAATGATTTCGTGGATTCACACCTACTGAGAGGAGAATGAAATCGGATTGAAGAATCTCTCCGCTATCTAGTATCAATGTACCCTCTGGACGCACTTCTTTCAGCCCTTCATGTGTAAACACTCGGACGCCTTGTTCCCTAATATGATCTTGCAATGTAGTAGCTGTTTCTTCATCAACGATGCTGATCACGTGTTCAGATCGTTCAACGATACTCACCTTCATCCCTAGATGGGTGAAGTTCTCAGCCATTTCCACCCCGATGAAACCACCACCAATAATCGTACAAGATTCAGGCTTGGAGGTTTCAATAAACTGTTTGATTCTGTCCATATCCTCCACTGTTCTAAGATGGAAAGACGGAAGTTGATGCAGGCCAGGAATATCCGGAAGAAAAGGCGAAGCTCCTGTCGCGATCACGAGATAGTCATATGATTCTTCATAGTCCTGGTTCTGACCATGATCCCTTATGGATATGACCTTATTATTGCGGTCAATTTTAAGCGCTTCATGATGCATTCGCACATCGATATTTTTCTGAGTATGTAATTTTTCAGGAGTGGTTGCAAAAAGACTTTCCCGATCTTTGATCACATCTCCCAAATAGTAAGGCATGCCGCATGCTCCGTAAGATAAGTAGGATGATTTCTCGAGAAGAACGATTTCTATTTCACTATCTAGTTTTCTTATTTGTGATGCAGTTGTGGCACCACCACCGACTGCCCCAATAATGATGACTTTTTTCTTCATGTCATTCCTCCTAAATGAAAGAAGTCTAATGGGTTTATTGTACCCATTAGACTTCTTGACAAAACCGTTATTAACGGAAGTTTACGTATTGTACATCGATGGAAAGATCAGCTTCGCGAATGGCAGCGATGATTTTCTGCAGGTCATCTTTGCTTTTTCCAGTGACCCGAACTTGATCATCCTGAACTTGACTTTTTACCTTTACGGCTGAATTCTTGATGATGGTGTTGATTATCTTTGCGTTTTCTTTATCGATTCCTTGAACGAGTTTCGCCCGTTGACGGACCGTTCCTCCTGATGCTCCTTCGATCTTACTGTAATCAAGGTTTTTAACAGGAACATTACGCTTGATCAGTTTACTTAGCAGGACATCCTTTAATTGATTCATTTTGAATTCATCATCAGATACGAGAACGATTTCTTCCCCATCTAATTTAATGTCGCTCTTGCTTCCCTTGAAATCATAGCGTGTTTGAACTTCTTTCAACGCAATCTGAATCGCATTGCTCACTTCTGACATATCCACTTTTGATACTATGTCAAATGAACTCTCTTTTGCCATATGTAACCCCTCCATAACTTTTCTCTTTTCATTATAGACAAGCAATGATGTTACATACAACTTCTTTGAAAGGAAATGATGGAGGTTTTTTAAAAATAGCAGTGGGTGGAGTCGATAATATATCAAGTAGGGTCTGCGCCTCCTCCGTCTCCACGAAAAAAGCACTAGCTCAATAAAGAACTAGTACCCTCAACCGGCTGATTCCCTACAAATGATCCGTCTTCTTGGAGTATTGATTTTTACCCTCTTTACGGTTCACTTCTTTGATTTTATTCTTTTCCTGGCGCAAGGCATTGTTATCCCGTGCCTTTTTTTCGTTATCAGATGTATGTGGCATGCTGATACTCCCTTCCATAGTGGGTTTCACTCTTAGTATGGGAAAGTGGTGGGGAGATTATGAGTGTTCATTTAAGAAAAAGATCGCCAACGTACCTGTGCCTGTATGAGATCCGATTGCGCATCCAATAATACTGATGTACACTTCCTTTGGTGAAAACCTTTCTTCAATCAGCTTTTTCATTTCATGGGCAAGTTCCACGTCGTCTCCATGGCTGATGGCGATAACCTGGTTTGAAAGGTTTTCACCACGTTCTTCCATTAATTCGAGAATGCGTTTGAGGAGCTTCTTCTTTCCACGCATTTTTTCAATCGGAACGAGCTTTCCATCTTCAACATGAAGTAAAGGCTTTATATTAAGGAGTCCACCCAGGAAGGCAGATGCTTTTGAAACCCTGCCTCCCTTTGCAAGATATTCAAGGTCTTCTACAGTGAATAAATGTTCCATGTGTTCAGAGTTAAAGTGACAGGCGTCAATGATTTCCTCTTTTGAACCGCCGTTTTCAAGCAGTGCCGCCGCTTTCATGACGACTAATCCGTAACCGAGGGATGCACATTTTGAATCGATGACCGTCAAGTCAAGTTCCGGATATTCTTCCTTTACCTGATCCCGGATCATCACTGCCGTTTGATATGTACCTGACAATTGAGAGGAAAAGGCGATGTAAATGCCTGATTGATTTGATTCTGCCAGCTGTGTGAATTTTTTTAAGAAAAGGTCCGGTGAGACTTGAGAGGTTTTAGGCATATGACCTTCCCTGATCTTTTCAAATACGTCTTTCGGTTCGATGGTGAGTAAGTCTTCATAGTCTTGGCCATCTATATGTACTTTAAGTGGTAGAAGCTCTATGTTGTGTTCGTTGAAATAGGAAGCAGGAAGGTCGCTTGCACTATCAGCAAATAATTTTACAGTCATTCATATCATCCTTTGACTAAGCTTTATAGTTTTAGTCTAGCGATTTTTCATAAAAATAACAATCGCTTGGACGTTAATTTATCATAAAAAGATGAATAGTCGAGTGAGTTTAGTTAAGATGTAATGTGGAACATAGAAAATAACAACTAGATGTAGGAGGTATGTGCATGTCGAGAGATCATGTTCAGTTAGAAGCAAAGAAGTTTATCGTCGTGTTGGTCGGGTCCCTATTAGGCGCCATTGCCATGAATTTTTTTCTTATCCCGGCCAACGTTTATGCTAGTGGCTTCACGGGACTTGCCCAGCTGTTATCAAGTGTATTAAAAGAATTTGCACCATTTAATATTTCAACGGGTATCTTATTATTCATATTGAATATTCCTGTAACTATTCTGGGGTGGCTTAAGGTTGGCCGTTCCTTTACTGTGTATAGCTTTATTTCTGTTACTCTGACTACGTTATTCTTAGAAGTGATTCCAGTTATTAAATTATCACCTGATATCCTTCTTAATGCGGTATTCGGTGGAGTCATCGCAGCAGTAGGTGTCGGAATCACATTGAAATGGGGGGCATCCACTGGTGGAATGGACGTCATCGCGATGATTCTTTCGAGAATGAAAGATAAGCCGGTTGGATCATACTTCTTCTTGATGAATGCTGTCATTATAACCTCTGCCGGATTCCTTTACGGCTGGGAGAAGGCGTTGTATACGCTGGTAACATTATATGCTTCGACTCGTGTCATCGATGCAATTCATACACGTCATGAAAAGCTGACGGCCATGATTGTAACAAAGAAATCGAGAGAATTAAGAGAAGCGATTCATTCCAAGCTTGTGAGGGGGATTACGACTTTACCTGCGAAAGGGGCGTTTTCAGGTGAGGATAAGGAAATGTTGATTATCGTCATTTCACGCTATGAGTTGTATGAGCTAGAACATACCATTAAAGATGTAGATCCGAATGCCTTCACGAATATTGTTCAAACGACAGGCATATTTGGATTTTTTAGAAAAGATTAGATTCCTGGCTTTAACAAATACTAGAGGTGAACCTATTTAGAAAGGGGCATCACCTTGAAGGCACTATTGTATTTACTCGCTAGTACATTCATACTTTTCAGTTTCCCGTTGACCACCAATGCGGAGAAAACACCCCTGAATTTCTCTGTAACGTCTTTTCCTGAAGAAGAAGGGACCGGCATTTGGCTTCAGCTCTATAACCATAGTGATCGAGAGAAAAACCTGACGTTCCATACTAGCCAAATATTTGATTTTACAATCAAAAATAACCTGGGGGAAGTGGTTTATCAGTACAGTGAGGGGAAATCGTTCTTACAGGCTTTACAAAACATTGTCTTGAAAAAAGGTGGAACAAAAATCTGGAAAGAAAAATGGGATTACACACAGGATGGTAAACGTGTTCCAGAGGGCAGATACACAATAGAAGCTCAGTTTATGGGGGAAGATTTAAGTGGTTTCGACCATCCTTTACGGGCTGTGACCTCATTTACCGTACCCAAAGAGAATCACTCTTTTAGACATGTAAATATACGACATGTTAAAGGGAGGTATACAGTTTCCGGAAAAGCCTGTGTATCGAATGGAAGCTTTTATTATTCAGTGGAGGATGGGCATAGGGTGCTGCTGAAAGAAGCGTTACTGAAGGTTAATAAAGAAGCACCTAATTGGAGCGATTTTTCCATAATACTTCCAGAGATAAAAGGAAGCACTGATCAGATGTTTATCCATTTATATGAGAGGGATGATGGGGATGGGAAGATCATTCATCCATATGTCATCACTATCCCATGATAAAACAGGGTTGTCCGAGATAGGACAACCCTGTTTTGATCTGGTTTATGATAGGCGGTTTAACTCATCCTGAAAAGCGTGGAGCTGCTTTTGCTCTTCAACATTTGAGTTAGCGTAAGCAGATGACAAAGCATTCTTGGCTTTATCAATGGACATTTGAGCGTTTTCTCCCGTACTGCAAGCTTGCTTTGCAGAAGCTACAGCGCTGCGTGCTTGTTGGAATAATGGATTACTCATTATTCCATTCCTCCTGAACCTGCACCGTGTGAGGCAAGCTTTTTAGCCTCAGCTTCAGCATAAGTCAGATGGTACGGAATGCGTTCATCATGTTTTGATACAGCAATTTTACCTTGTTGTACAAATCGTTTTGATTTATTTCTACCCAACACTATCCACCCCTTTTGCAAGTTGGAACGCATAATGCGCTCTTTGTTAGTATGGCTAAAAGGGGAGATAAAAAAGGAAGAATATATACCCAACACTGCCATTGTCGATTCAGAGTTTACAGATTAAAACGGTTTTGAAGGTAACGGCCGATGCCATCTTCTTCATTAGAATGTGTCACTTCGTTCGCAATGTCTTTAAGAGGGTCGATAGCATTGCCCATTGCAACGCCTGTTCCTGCGTATTCAAGCATTTCAAGATCGTTATCCTCATCTCCGAATGCAATGATTCTCTCCTGTGGAATATGTAAGGAAGAAGCTACTCGCTCGATTCCGACCGCTTTATTCAGTCCTGATTTAACAATTTCAATAATATGCCATGGTGCAGCCCACCTGCGATGATCAATCAGTTCCGCATGAACTTCATCTAAATGCGCCCGAATGTCTGCCACATCTTCTTCCTCTGCATGGATAAGCATGGAAGTAGGATGGTCAGTCAGGACATTTCGGATATCGCCCGTTGAAATGGCTGGATTGCCCATCATGAAGACATCGATGATCTTTTCATCGTGATAATGTAAATAAACATCATCCATCACTTCAGCAACAATATTTCGGAATTTAAACCCATCGCATGCTTCAATGATTTGTTTTGCTACTTTTAAATCCATTGGTTCATGAAAGACACCCCAAGAATCATCAGTTGGATGATGCACGAATGCTCCATTGAAGTTGACGATAGGCGTCGTCAACTTCAATTGTTGATAATACAACTCACTGGCTCGATAGGGTCTGCCAGTAGCAATCATCACTTCATGCCCTTTTAAGCGGGCTTTTTTTAATATATCGTGTGTTTTAGATGAGATTTTCTTCTCATCGGTTAAAAGAGTTCCGTCTAGATCCAGAACAATTAAATGTTTTTCTTGTGAGTTCATATTTGCAAATCCCCAATCTTATTGGTATTACGGCTATTTCAGTTTAGCGTTAGATATTGAATGTTGTCCACAGCTTACACCTATATTTTAAAGAAATGTTTACAAACACTTACGGTTTAAATATTATACATACTACCAATTCTAGGATATCATAATAAAGTGAAATGCATTCAGGAAGGAGAGAACATATATGATTCTTGTTGATAAATCAACTATTCAAACCATTCCATTTTTACATTTAGTGAAGGAAGAGAATATAGATAAGAAGGTACCCCTTTGCTTTTTCATTCATGGCTTCACGAGTGCGAAAGAACATAATCTACACTATGCCTACTATCTCGCTGAAAAGGGATTTAGAGTCATTCTTCCAGATGCCCTGGAGCATGGAGAACGATCGACGGGAAAATCAGAGCATCAATTAGGCGAAGTCTTCTGGAAAATCGTCTTACACACCATTCATGAATTACCGATACTAAAAGAGCATTTTGAAGAAAAAGGCTTAGTAGTACCTAATGGAATTGGCGTTGCGGGTACCTCTATGGGCGGTATCATCACATTGGGAGCACTGACGCAATATCAATGGATTTCTTCGGCTGTTTCGTTGATGGGAAATCCTACATACGTGAAATTTGCTCAAGCCCAGTTGGAACAGGTGGAAGCATTGGGGTATGATATTTCATTCAGCAAAGAAGAAATCAAGAGTATGTTATATGAATTGTCTCATTATGATCTAAGTCTTCAACCTGAAAAACTCGCAGGCAGGCCGCTTATGTTTTGGCACGGAAAACGGGATAAAGTTGTACCATTCAACCTGACCCGAGAATTCTATGAAAGTATTTTGCCTTATTATGAAGAGCATAAAGACAAACTTCTCTTCATTGAAGATGAAAAAGCAGATCATAAAGTATCCAGGGACGCCGTGTTAGGACTGGTCGAATGGTTTGAGAAGCATTTAACAGCCTAACCTTTTGTTTTATACACGTTTATTTGTTAAGATGAGTAATGAATATAGAGAGAAACAAGCCTAGAAAGTAAAGGAGTGATAGCATGGATCAAGATCTTAAAGATAATTTGATGGGTGCATTAGAACAGGTTGTAGACCCTGAATTAGGCATAGACATTGTGAATTTAGGTTTAGTATATGACGTGGATTTAGACGAAGAAGGACAAGCGAAAGTAACCATGACCCTGACTTCAATGGGGTGCCCACTTGCCGGTACGATTGTCGAACAGGTGAAAACAGCTTTAGGTGATATTCCAGAAGTCAAAGAAACAGAAGTGGATATCGTATGGAATCCACCTTGGAGCAAAGATAATATGTCACGCTATGCGAAAATCGCATTAGGGATAAGATAATTCCTAATGCGCATATAAAAAACCCCCTGAGGAGAAAGTAGCCTCAGGGGATTTTTTATAGCGTGGGTAAACTGATGGTGCTCTCAGCTTTTATCTTAATCAATCCTACAAATTGAAACAGGACAATTTTCACAATCAATGGCTTCTTTTAGGAAGATCAAATCAAAAATCGTAATGTAGCCTTTTTCCCATACCAGAACATTTTCTTTCTTCAGTCCACTCAATAACCGGTTCACGACTTCCCGGGACGTTCCGCAAAAATTGGCCAATTCCTGATTGGTTAAAGGCAAATCAATCAGGATTCCTCTATCGACGATTTTGCCATAACTATTGGTCAAACGGATCAGGGTAGAGTACAGGGCTCCTTTTTTTCCATGAAGGATGAGATCGCGAAATTTCGTTTGGTTTTGTTGATTTTGAAGTTGAATCCATTTCAACCATTTAATCGTAAGATCACTGTCTTTTGACAATCTTTCTTCGAAAACAGCTTTCGGTATTACGTATATTTCCGCTTCTTCAAGGATCTTAGCACTAAGCATGTAGTAAGCCTCTTTGCTGAATAGAGTCAATTCGCCAATGACATCATCACTTGAACATACGCGAAGTGAAAGTTCACGTCCATCTGGAATCACTTTGCTAATTTGAACACGTCCGCTTTTGATTAAATATAACTCGTGAGCAGTTTTTCCCTCTTGAAACAAAAAGCTTCCTTTGTTCACGTGTTTCAATGACTCCCAATTTATAAATAATTGTCTAATCTCGAAAGGAACTTCGGTTATTTCACTCATGAGATCACATCATTTCCATCAAAATGTTTATTTATTCAAGCTTAGCAAAGGGACCTGAGAGATAGAAGAGAAATTTACGCGAAAATCAGGACAGCAGCTCCAGCCACGACACAGTAAATCGCAAAGTATTTCAAGTTCCCTTTTGCCATAATATTCATGAACCACTTCAAAGAGAAGTAAGAAGCGATCAGTGATGCAATGAATGCAACAAGATAAGGAATGGCCCTCGAAGCTAAATCTGGATCGTTCATCAGGTCGCTAATTCCAAATACCATGACACCGACACTTACAGGTATATAAAGAAGAAATGAGAAGCGCAGTGCTGTTTCAGCTTTCATTCCACTTGCCATAGCGGCAACAATCGTTGCACCTGAACGACTAATTCCTGGGATGAGGGCAACCGCCTGTGCGAGACCGATGATGATAGCGTCTTTTACATTTAAGTCTCCGTCATTTTTTCTCCCTCTAAGGTTACGGATCAGCCAGAGGGCAACACCTGTGATAATAAGTGTAATTCCTACAGTGACTACAGAAGTCAGGTGTTCTTCAATCACATCACCGAATAATACACCAATAACCCCAGCAGGTATGGTACCGATGAGTAAGTATACAATGAAATGAAAGTCACGTTTCGTTTCAGGTGTTTTATGCTTGAAATAGCCGAATCCATTCACGATCAGACGCATGATGTCTTCACGATAAATGATAAGTACAGCAAGTAATGAAGCGGTATTGACCAGCATTTCAAATGTTAATGTTGCATCATCGATTCCAAGGAAATGCTGAGCAAGCAGCAGATGGCCACTGGATGAGATCGGGATTGGTTCAGTAAACCCTTGAAAAATCCCTAAAAACAAATATTTCATAATCAGATAAAAATCCATTGTGTATCCTCCAAGCTTTTTTTCTCCACATTTTTTAATTTAACACCATAAAGGGAAAGACTGTAAAGCCTTTTTCAGAATGTTAACCGAACCGTAACTTGTTTATTATATTTATCCTTCATCTGGTATGCATGAAAGCTCCCTCTTGTAGAAAAATAAGAAGGAAGCATTGCTTCGAAAAGGAGGAGTAACTATGGGACAATCGCGACAATTCAGAGCTGGAGATAAGGCACCTAATAATGGAGAATATATCGAAATTGGTGAAACAGGCAGCATGGTGAAAAACCCACAAAAACTTCGGTTGAATGCAGGGGACCGGTTTCCTGAAAACTCTAATCATAATCGTCTTTGGACCTATACGCGAAAGCCTTAACTCCCTAGGGGGCAAGGATCCGGTCAGGACAAGCCATTTGTCTTCTGTGAAGGATCCTTGTTCCTTTTTTCTTTTCCTTTTCTATAGATAGGGATATAATAAATGAAAAGGTCAATAAAGGTCAAGGAGTGAGGTGGAACGTAATGAATATCGATACTATGACTCATGGCATTCAAGAAGCTTTGGCTTCTTCAGGTCAAATCGCCAAGGAAAAACTACATACAGATATTAGCATTCTACACTTATGGAAGTCGCTTCTTAGTTCAGGAGACAGCTTCCTCGGCAGGATTTATGAACGAGCAGGGATCAACCTGGAGGACTTGATGAAGTGGATAGAAGACAGATTAAACGAGATTCCTGTCGTAGAGGGGGAGGGTATCCAATATGGACAGTTTCTCTCCAGGGATATTCATCAGCTCTTTCAAGACAGCGATCACCTAAAGAACAACTGGGAAGATGATTACATCTCGATTGAACATCTCGCCATTTCGTTATGGAAGCAAAAGAATCACAAGATTAACACTTACTTATCAAAACATAAAGTAACAGAAAAGGACGTATTAGTCATTATTGAAGAGATAAGAGGAGGGAGTAAAGTGACAACACAAAACCCGGAAGTGAAATATGAAGCATTAAAAAAATATGGCAGGGATCTTGTAGCTGATGTCAAATCAGGAAGAATTGATCCTGTTATCGGAAGAGATAGTGAAATTCGCCATGTCATTCGGATCCTTTCCCGTAAAACGAAAAATAACCCTGTCTTAATCGGTGAGCCTGGTGTAGGGAAGACGGCTATCGTTGAAGGGCTCGCACAGCGGATCGTCAGAAAAGATGTTCCGGAAGGATTAAAGGATAAAACCATTTTTGAATTGGATATGAGCTCATTGGTTGCTGGTGCAAAGTTCAGGGGGGAGTTTGAGGAACGCTTAAAGGCTGTATTACAAGAAGTGAAGAAAAGTGAAGGTCGGATTCTTCTATTCATTGATGAGCTCCATACGATTGTTGGTGCAGGTAAAACAGAGGGAGCCATGGATGCAGGAAATATCCTGAAACCGATGCTTGCAAGAGGGGAGCTCCATTGTATTGGGGCTACAACTCTAAACGAATATCGAAAGTATATCGAAAAGGATCCTGCACTTGAACGACGCTTTCAACAGGTGCTCGTACAGGAGCCGAATGTGGAAGATACGATATCCATCTTGAGAGGGTTAAAAGAACGATTTGAAATCCATCATGGCGTCAATATTCATGATCGGTCCATTGTTGCGGCATCAAGATTGTCTGATCGCTATATTTCAGACCGCTTCCTCCCGGACAAAGCTATTGACTTGATCGATGAAGCGTGTGCTATGATCCGCACAGAAATTGACTCTATGCCGTCTGAACTGGACGAAGTGACTCGTAAAGTGATGCAGCTTGAAATTGAGGAAGCCGCATTAAATAAGGAAAAAGATCCTGCCAGTCTCGAGAGACTCGAACGCATCCGTGAAGATTTAAGTAATCTGAAGGAAAAGGCCAATGCGATGAAGTTAAAGTGGCAGCAGGAAAAAGAAAGCATAGGAATCGTTCAGGGGAAGAGGGAAGAACTGGAAAAATTGCGACGTCTGTTAGAAGAAGCAGAGAGCAATTATGATCTCAATAAAGCGGCTGAGCTAAGACATGGCCGGATTCCAGCGATGGAAAAAGAGCTGGAATCAGTTGAAAAGGACATGATGAAGGGGCAAGAAGGGCGTCTGCTGCGGGAAGAAGTGACGGAAGAAGAAGTCGCTAATATTGTAGCCAGATGGACCGGTATACCTGTGACCAAGCTTGTAGAAGGGGAAAGAGAAAAGCTATTAAAGCTTGATTGGATCCTTCATGAACGGGTGATTGGTCAGGATGAGGCTGTTCAATTAGTGAGCGATGCGGTTATTCGTGCGAGGGCAGGGATCAAGGATCCAAACAGGCCAATTGGTTCATTTATATTCTTAGGGCCAACAGGAGTAGGGAAAACAGAGCTTGCAAAGACACTCGCCCAAACCCTATTTGATAGTGAGGACCAGATGATACGAATAGATATGTCTGAGTACATGGAAAAGCATGCTGTATCCCGCTTGATTGGTGCACCACCAGGATATGTAGGGTACGAAGAAGGCGGTCAGCTGACAGAAGCAATCAGGCGAAAACCGTATTCAGTCCTATTATTGGATGAAATAGAAAAGGCCCATCCCGAAGTCTTCAACATCCTTTTGCAAATGCTTGACGATGGGCGGATCACCGACTCGCAAGGTAGAACCATTGATTGCAAAAACACAGTGATCATCATGACATCCAATATTGGGTCCTCTCATTTACTGGAACGGAATAAAGGGGAAGGAGAGATTGACGATGACACGAAGAATCTGGTGATGGGGCAGCTGCGTTCCTCGTTTCGACCAGAGTTTCTTAATAGGGTGGATGATATTATTCTCTTTAAACCATTAACCATTCAAAATATAAAGGTAATCATTGATAAGCTCATAGAAGACTTACAACAACGGGTAGCCGATCAACAGATCAACCTGTCCCTCACAGAAGCAGCGAAAGAATTCATTGCCCAATCAGCATATGATCCAGTATATGGTGCAAGGCCATTAAAGAGGTACCTCCAGAGAGAAATCGAGACGAAACTTGCACGGGAATTAATTGCCGGTAACATCAAGCCTAATCAAACCATCACCATCGATGCCGGGGAAAATGGATTAACAATTGAATAATTAAAAAAGCAGCCGCATCTGGCTGCTTTTTTTAGTGCTTTTCAACTGGCTCGTTGGGAATAACAAGTGTGATAAGAAACACTAATACTGTTACACAAACGGATAGTATCAATCCTGTTTGAAAATGGAATTCAAGTCCATTCATAGAGCTTACAACGTAAGTTAACATTTCACTCAGAGCAAAAGCCCAGAAAAACATCCAAAAAAATCTCACGGCAAGGCACCTCATTCCTATGTAATCAACTAAATTAGCAGGTTGTAACCAATTTCAATCTTTTTTATTTTACCACAGCTCAATCAATTAATAAATGACTAATCTGTGAAATGTAAACCTTATCATTTTCGTATCATCACTGATGAATTCGAAGGGAACATCCAATTATTCATAAATATGCATGCATGATTGGGCTTTCTTCCTTACCAAAGTTGTCTCCTTACATAAACTATAATGACTTACTATGTAAAAGGAGAAATTCAAATGTATCAGCGATTGTTTCAATTAGAGCAAGAGTGGTGCATGGTTCATTATCCTGAACGTCCAAACGGGTTCGCTGTCATGATTATTGGGGACTCTCATCACTATGTAGATAATAAGAGCAGCTTTTGGATTCAGCACGAGGCACGTCACAAGTGGATTCAGGACCTGACGTTCAAAGGGTATATTGTGTATTATAGTAATCTCTACGGGGCGAATTGGGGGAGCAATAAGGCTGTTCAACTGGCCAAACGGCTTTATCAGCATGTAAAGCGAAATGAAATCATCAATGGGAAGATTCATATACTGGCAGAAGGAATGGGAGCGCTAGTGTTGAAAAATCTGT
The DNA here is from genome assembly GCF_005938125.1 of Bacillus sp. BHET2. Classification (GTDB taxonomy): domain Bacteria; phylum Bacillota; class Bacilli; order Bacillales; family Bacillaceae_B; genus Rossellomorea. Next base: position 1,622,823 of record NZ_VCQN01000001.1, on the reverse strand, counting down.
ATCCTAAAATGGAACAAGATATAAGGAGTGCAGTCATGTTCGCACCATGCGTATCAATATATGACCATCTTGAACAAGAGAGGGAACAGAAATTCTTTTATAAGAAAGTGATAAAAGAATTATCTCAGACGCTTGGAGTAAGGGAAGAAGAATGTGAGACATTCATTTCCCGACAATCTCTGGACTATGAAGTATTCAAAACCATTTCCATTCCCCTATATATTGTTCAACCAACTACTCTAAACCGTTATAAAAATCAGTTCACTCTCATAAAAGATATATATACGGAGCGTTTACAAAATGGAACATCGACAGATCTATTCTTTGTACTACCTGAAAAGCGTGGATCTCTTGGTGTGAAGTTTGCTTCTTACTTTTCCTTACATGAGAAAGAGTTATAATAAATAAATTGGAGTGATTGATTTGAATCATGCGTTCGTATTTGCTGCCCAACAGTTTTTAGGATTTGAACTTTGTGACGCACTTTTGGAAAAAGGATGGACGGTTACAGCAATTGATATAGACACAGAAGTGAAAGATAAATGGCTAGAAATTGGAAGGAACGCAAACCTTCAATACATTCCATATGACCAGTGGGATAAGAATATGCATGAAGATTGCAACGTGTTCCTTCCATACTATGACCAGGTAAGAGAAAACACAGTGAGTTATTTGGAAGAAGTGGAAGCTATTGCTTCAAAACTTGAACAACCCCCCCATATAATTCGGATTTATCCGAATGGGAATCGAAGTCAATCTGAGGATGGCTCAGCGTTTTACCTTCCTACTTTATACGGAATCCATCAGCCTGAGGAATTTTTGTTCGCTCAACTGTTAATGGGGGGAAAAGGTGAGGCCTCATATGTGGATGACCCGAGTGGTGCAATCTATGTGAAGGATGCGGCAAATGTGATCATTTCCCAAGCTTCAAAAAATGAATCCTTCACGTTAAAACCTCTCTCGGCCAAAAGCTGGAATGAAGCATTATCCTATGTAACAGAAAAATCCCTTTCTCCTGAACGGGAACACAAGGATTCACAGTCTGTTGGAAAAGAGCTTATCGTCAAGCCTTCCAAGTCGCACCAGTACATTATCGAACAGCAATTAAAAGGAATACGAATGCTTGAAATGCGCGAATGAAAAAATTTCTCTTTTCATGAGGATGCAGAAGAGGGTAAAATAGGGATGATGTAATAATTTTCTATTATACTTTTTATAATTGCTGCACGGTCTTTAAAGGAGTTGCTGCACATGAGAAAGAAATTATTCACGATTTTCTTGATAGTCATCATGATTGGACTAAGTGGTTGTTCATCGGGAAATAGCGCACATATAGAAAAGGTTGGTTTACTTGTTCCAGAAACGATAAATGATGGCGTATGGGGAACAAAAGGATATAAAGGATTATTGGAAATTCAATCGGATTATCATGCAGACGTCTTTTATAAAGAGAGTATGAAGAGTGATACATCAATTAAGCACGCAATAGAAGAGTATAATGATGAGGGGGTAGAATTGTTATTCGGTCACGGTAGTGAGTATGCTGAAGTCTTTAATAGTTTCTCAAGAGAATACCCAGGCATTCACTTTGTAAGTTTCAATGGGGAGGCAACAGAGAAAAATACCACCAGTTTGCAATTTAAAGGATATGCTATGGGATTCTTCGGGGGGATGACCGCGGCCAATCAGTCTAATACGAATAAAATAGGCGTCATTGCTGCGTTTGACTGGCAGCCCGAAGTTCAAGGTTATATCGATGGGGCACACTACCAAAACAGTGATATTGAATTAATGATAGAGTATACCAATCACTGGGACGATCAAGACATCGCGCTTATAAAATTAGATGATTTAATTCAGCGGGGTGTGGATGTTGTGTATCCTGCAGGTGATGGCTATAATGTAGCTGTAATCGAAAAGCTGAAGGAAAAGGGACTTTATGCTATTGGATATGTCTCTGATCAATCGGATCTCGGGGAATCAACCGTCTTAACCAGCACTGTGCAACATGCCGATAAGTTGTATGGGCTAGTGGCGGAGAGGTTCGCCAACGGAGAACTGGAGGACGGTAATCTGGAATTTGATTTCGAAGATGGCGTCATATCGATGGGGAAATACAGTCCTCTCATTCCTGAAGAATTCCAAGCTGAAATGAAGAAACATGTTAAGCACTACATCGAAACAGGAAAATTACCAAATGGACAGGAGTCGAAGCAATGAATCAGGACAAGACAATGGAATTTATGCAGATCGCAATGAAGTACTTCCCGCAAGCAAAGGAACAGCTTGACCAAGCAGGAGTAGAGTTCTCACCTGAAATGCTACAGCCATTTATGACTTTGTTTACTCAAGTCATGGGTGAAGCATATGAATTAGGGAAACAGGATGCCTTACATAAAGAGTAAGTGAAGAAAAAACGGTTCATTGATTTTCAATGAACCGTTTTTTTATTGTTTTTTCAAACGACTTTGTTTCAATTGATTCTATCCAAAACCTATTTACTTTTCCCTTGGTTTAAAAAGGGGCTTATTTTTTTATAAAGTGGTTTCAAATCATCAATGGAATTCATAATGGAATGTACACTATCGAGAAATGATCCTCCATCTGAACCTTCCTCATGTTCTTCTTGAGAAGGAGAATGTTCTTTTTTTCTGTTTTTTTCTCCATACATCATTTGGTCGAATGGATGTTGCTTCTTTTCTTCAGACACTTTCTCACCCCCTCACCCTACTACATACCTTATGTATGGAAGGGTTGTACGAGTATGGTCAAACGTGTAGAAGAAAGGAAGAAGTAAAAAATAATTGCAGAATGTAGAAATCTTCGATAAAATTAGTACCAAGTCATAATAATTGATAATAAACTATATAGATTTGAAAAAAATATAAAAGAAAGTAGGGAATGCTACGATGAATACAGGTATTATTGGAATTGGACGTTATCTTCCTGAAACGATCTTAACAAACGCTGACCTTGAGAAAATGGTGGATACTACGGATGAATGGATTCGTACAAGAACAGGCATTGAAGAGAGAAGGATAGCAAATAATGAAACAAATACCTCTGATATGGCGTTCGAAGCGGCCCAAAAGGCAATCTCTGATGCGAATATTAAGCCTGAAGACATCGATTTAATAATGGTAGCAACGGTCACGCCGGATTACCCTTTCCCATCTGTAGCATGCTTGCTACAAGAACGCTTAGGAGCGAAAAAGGCTGCTGCAATGGATGTCAGTGCTGCATGTGCAGGATTTATGTATGGTATGATCACGGCAAAGCAGTTCATTGATAATGGAGTATATAAGAATGTACTCGTTGTAGGGGTTGAGAAATTATCCAAGATTACAGACTGGGAAGATCGAAATACTGCCGTTCTATTCGGGGACGCAGCCGGAGCGGCGGTTATGGGGCAGGTTCCAGATGGTAAAGGGATTCTTGCCTTCGAACTCGGATCTGATGGTTCTGGAGCAAAGCACTTATACCAGGAAGAGAAACTGATCATGAATGGACGTGAAGTATTTAAGTTCGCGGTTCGTCAAATGGGTGAATCAAGTATAAATGTCATCGAAAAGGCAGGTCTCAGCAAAGAAGACGTGGATTTCTTAATTCCTCACCAGGCCAATATCCGCATTATGGAGGCAGCAAGACAGAGATTAGAATTGCCGGTGGAGAAAATGTCTAAAACCGTTAACAAATATGGAAATACTTCAGCAGCTTCCATCCCTGTCTCCCTTGTGGAAGATTTGGAAGCCGGAAGAGTGAAAGAGAACGATGTAGTCGTCATGGTAGGATTCGGTGGCGGTTTGACATGGGGCGCTATTATCATGCGCTGGGGTAAATAATAAAAATACTTCACATATAACTGGCAGATAAAGGAGATGGATTGAATGAATAAGAAGCGAGTAGTGGTAACAGGATTAGGCAGTGTAACACCTTTAGGTAATGACGTTGAATCGACATGGTCGAATATTTTGGCAGGGAATACAGGTGTGGGACCTTTAACACGATTAAACGCTGACGAGTACCCAGCGAAGGTAGCGGCAGAATTAAAAGACTTTAATATCGAGGATTTTGGAGTCGAACGAAAAGAAGCCAGAAAAATGGACCGCTTCACTCATTACGCAATAGCGGCATCATTAATGGCTGTAAAAGACTCAAAGCTTGACATTACAGATGAAATCGCTCATCGCGTCGGTGTATGGATCGGGTCTGGAATTGGTGGCATGGAAACCTTCGAACAACAGTATGAAACATTCCAAAAACGTGGATACCGCCGTGTGAGTCCTTTCTTCGTTCCGATGATCATACCGGATATGGCAGCGGGACAAGTTTCCATTATGCTTGGGGCTAAAGGCTTCAATTCTTGTACAGTCACAGCATGTGCGACAGGTACCAACTCGATTGGTGACGCTTTTAAGGTCATTCAACGAGGAGATGCCGATGTAATGGTTTCAGGTGGAGCTGAGGCACCGATCACGAAAATGTCAGTAGCAGGTTTCTGTGCAAATACTGCGCTTTCAACTAACGCAGATCCGGAAAAAGCGTCGAGACCTTTTGATGCCAACCGAGATGGATTCGTAATGGGTGAAGGTGCTGGTGTCGTCGTTCTTGAAGAACTTGAGCACGCTTTGAATCGCGGGGCGACGATTTATGCTGAAATTGTTGGATATGGTTGTACGGGCGATGCTTATCATATCACGGCTCCTGCACCAGCAGGGGAAGGTGGTGCGAGAGCGATGAAGATGGCTCTTGATGACGGTGGAATTCTTCCAGATCAAATGGACTACATTAATGCCCATGGAACAAGTACGCCGTATAATGATAAATATGAAACAATGGCTGTGAAAGAGGTATTTGGAGAACATGCCTATAATTTAGCCATGAGCTCTACGAAATCAATGACTGGGCATCTTCTTGGTGCAGCAGGTGGGGTGGAAGCAATCTTCACTGTGCTTGCCATGAAAGACAGTATTTTGCCACCGACCATTAACATAGAAACACCGGACCCAGATTGTGATCTTGACTACGTGGCCAACGAAGCAAGAAAACAAGAAGTAAATGTTGCCATGAGTAATTCACTAGGCTTCGGTGGTCATAATGCTACCATCGTATTCAAGAAGTATTCAAACTAACCATTAATGCGTGCCTGCCAATTAGTTGGCAGGCTTTTTTTGTTGTGAATCCTCATACCTATACATATACATAATAAAAAGCCGGAAAAGAGGGATGAAGATGACCGTTGTTCCCACTAATGAATGGTTAGGTGATTTGATTGACAAGCCGTTGGAATTGCTTAAGAAAACGATTAACGGCAAAGACGACCAACAATCGTTTTATGAATATCTAATGAAACATGGCATGTACCGATCTGTGCAACATGCCGAGGATATTTATAAGAAAATGAAAGAGAACAATCTTTGGGCACGGTTTTCTTTATATGAAAAAAAGTACAGGCGTAAGTGGAACGGTCCCAGTGTTCCGATTTATTTATTCCCTGTTCAAGAAAAAAGGGGGATGTTCCAATCGTCAATGAAAAAATCAGGGGTATGCTTTAAAAATGAAATCTTCTTTTTCGTGACCGATCAACAAGACACAAAAGAATATGAAGCCTTGTTCGTCCATGAATATCATCACTGTGTCAGGATGAAGCTTTTAAATAAACAAGATAGTCAGTACACATTACTGGACTCTATAATCTTTGAAGGATTGGCTGAATATGCAGTTAAAGAGTACTGTGGAGAAAAATATATGGCCCCGTGGACCAAGACATATGGAGAGAAAGAGATGTCAGGCTATCACGAAAAATGGATCCAGCCTAATTTAGATGTGAAGCGCAGCAACCCCCTTCATGATCACTTGCTCCTTGGACAGAAGTCGTATCCTACTATGCTCGGATATGCTGCAGGCTTCAGACTCGTACAAAACCATCTGAAAAAACAGGATTTATCAACTTTAAGACTGATAGGGAAACCGTCTTCATCGTTTATATCTTGAACGAATAGGTGCAATCAAATAGGCCATGATGAAACGGGTTATGAAAATTGGTCATTCTGTGCCGTCATAACTTTCCTTTCCCCTCATAAACTATAGTATGCATGATGGACGAGCTACACTATCTAAATGCAAGGATAGAGGCGGAAGGCATGGTGGTACAATTGTTTGGACTATTTATAGGATTTGGACTTGCTGTCTCAGGAGGAGTTAGCCTTATTATGTATTTAAACCTGCTTACGAATGGAATGAGTTTCACAGACTATATCCTCTTCGTATCCACCCGAATCGAATGTTATTTATTCCTGATTGGACTCTTCGTTATTACGCTCTCAATCTATATACCCCGTAGAAAAAATAATCACTATCTATAAAACCCTTGAATAATAGGAATAAATTTACACTGATTAGCCCATACTGATTGACAAATAAGATTGAAGCAAAGCGAGGGGTCAATCATGTTATATCTTCATGATGTATGGGTAAATTGGTTCGAAGGAGAAGAAAATGGCTACAATATTTGTCATTTTCACGAGTGGAGAAAAGAGGACGTCATTGAATTATTAGATCAAGTTCCTCTCATTAAAGTGGACAGTGTCCTGTATCATTACATCGAGAATGATTTATCAGAGTTACCTCAACAACTGCTTAGTAATATTTATCAAAAAGCATACTTACGTAAAAACCATGAACGCATTCAGCTTGATTACTGCTTCATCGTGACAGATGGTATCGGGATCCTTGCAGTGGATACAATCGGATACACAGTTCCAATCAGAAAAAGCAGGCTCATACCAAGACAGGAACAGCTCGTTTATGAAATGGTTGATAATCATGAAGCAACACAGTATGTCATACAACCTGCAACTAAGAGGGGAGATTCCTATCATATCCTGTCACCAAGTCCTTATATGATGAGCGGACTGACTAGGAAAGAAAGACAGTTGAAACAGCTATTATTCATGGCACTGGATCAACTTCACAGCTCAAACAATACAGCAGAAATTCGCTATTGGTACACTGAATGGGCTCCGCAGCGATACAGGACCATCAAGGATATGGACTTTGAAGAAATATGGCATATGCTATACGAAGAAACACAATACGGCTGGTCAGACAAGCACTTAACCCTCTGTGAAAATCTCATTAAGGGACAACCATTCTTCGAAAAGTTATGGGAAGTGGAGAATCGTCCTAAGGTAAATTAACAGAAGTTGAAACCTCGAGCCATTGAAGGGCTTGGGGTTTTTTTGTCTGTTCCATAAACAAAAAAGCCCAGAGCTTTATTTGCAGAAGCTCTGGGTACGATCATTATTTTCTTTTTCTCTCTTTTCGGCCCAATCCCATGGCCTTTTCCATTTTCTTTAACATTTTGTTTGCCGCAAAGTTTGCCTTTTCAGCACCCCGGTCGAGGATATCATCTAATTCTACAGAATTAATCAACTCGTAATAGCGGTCCTGTACCGGTTTAATGGCAGTTACAACCACTTGGGCCAAGTCGCCTTTGAAGTCACCATATCCTTTGTCCTCATACTTTTGTTCAAGTTCTTCTATTGTACTTCCTTCAAGAATCGAATAGATCGAAAGGAGATTTGAGACTCCTGGTTTGTTTTCTTTATCGTATTTCACGATGCCGTCAGAGTCCGTTACAGCGCTCTTGATTTTCTTTTCGATCTGTTTCGGGTCATCGAGCAATGTAATAAACGATTTCAGGTTGACATCGGACTTACTCATTTTCTTTAATGGATCCTGCAATGACATTACGCGTGCTCCCACTTTAGGAATGCGAACCTCAGGTACGGTAAAGATATCATTGTATTTATTGTTGAAACGCTCAGCGAGATTTCTTGTTAATTCCAAATGCTGCTTCTGATCTTCTCCAACAGGGACCAAATCAGTATCATACAGGAGGATGTCTGCGGCCATTAATGGGGGATAGGTTAATAACCCGGCAGAAACAGCTTCCTTCCCGTGTGACTTATCCTTGAATTGCGTCATTCTTTCAAGTTCACCAATATAGGTGACGCATTGCAGAATCCATCCTGCCTGTGCATGGGCAGGAACTTCCGATTGAATGAATAATGTTGATTTCTCAGGATCGATTCCACAAGCAATGTAAAGTGCTGCAAGACTGCGGATATTTTTGCGCAGCTCCATTTTATCCTGTGCCACTGTTATGGCATGCTGGTCCACCACACAGAAATAACAATTATATTCTTCCTGCAGCTCGGTGAACTGTTTCATCGCTCCTATGTAATTACCGAGTGTGATCGTTCCACTCGGCTGAATCCCACTAAAAATTGTCTTCATCTAATTTCCTCCTAGTTTTACACAAAATAAAAACCCACCCGTCCTATGAAAGATAGGGACGAATGGGTTCACTTCCGCGGTGCCACCCTAAGTACTCCAATGAGTCAGCTTAGTCCATGACGTGCATGGAACCCCTTTAACGTGAGGTTACCCCGTTATATGCTACTTTATTTCACAAATAAAGCTCAGAAGTCCATTCTTCTTCAGATGAATACTTGTTCTCAGCACCACAAGTTCTCTTAGATTCATTCTGAAAAGTACTACTCTTCATCCTCGCCAATACTCTTAATTCATATATTTTTATTATATGAAAAAATAGTTCTTAATTCAAGTGTACAGAATATAAGTCATTGATATAGAAAGAACCAGGGTTATACTGCCGACCAAAAGGAAGGATCTTGTAATGGAATAAGAGCGCTGCACATTGTATTCTTCGTGAGGTTCCTTTGCTTCATCCAAATCATCGAACTGAGAAATATACTTCCCTTGTTTCGTACTGCTACGAAATCTCTTAAGAGCGTACACGATGCCGTTAAAGAATCCTTTTTGAAAAATATATAAGAGGGCCCCGATGGCTACATAAGCAATCCCGATTATAAACAAGCTGTCTATAATAGAAAGAAGAAGATTTTTCTCCTGAATTAACCCCGATACAATCGCAATACCGAAAAATAGTGATGTAAGTATATAGAAAAAGTTGATTTTTTTCATAATGCTCCTTAAGTGGTTTTTAATAAAAGTATACCTGATGCACAAGGAAGAATTCAATGGTGGGCATATATATCCAAGTGGTGCGGTGCCTCAGTATATCTCAGGCAGGGAAGATTCAATAGAATAACCCTATACCCACTAAAAAAGAAACTAGAAAAAAGTATGTTTTCTATTATTTATATTTAGTCTGTAGATTTAATATTTATAATAGAAAGAGAGTGTGAGAAATAGGGAAAAATCACAAAATGGTCATAAGATAAATCCTACTGTAATTTACATTTGTAACAATTGTAATGGGACATGCTATCTAAAATGTTTAGAAAAAAGCCTTTAATGACGGGGTTTTACAGTCCATATACCTATTAATCTGATAATTTAGCAAAAAAACTGTTAAATTCATATTGCAATAATTTCTCTATCATGTATAATAAGTAACAAATCTTCTGAAAATTAGAAGATAAATAAATATGAGATTTACGAGGAGGTCAATTTCAAGATGAAGAAAAAGTTTTCATTCTTGCTGGTTCTTCTTCTAGCTCTTAGTACTTTTTTAGCTGCTTGTGGCGGCGACAAGAAGACTGATAGCGGAGAAAAATCTGGTGACGGCGGAGATTCTGCTGAAAAGAAAGAACAGGTACTTAACTTACTTGAGAGTTCTGAGATCCCATCAATGGACTCTACTCTGGCAACTGACTCTGTTTCATTCAAAGTAATGAACAACGTATTTGAAGGCCTTTACCGTTTAGGTGAAAATGATGAGCCTGCACTTGGTATGGCGGCTGAAGAGCCACAAATCAGTGAAGACGGTAAAACATACACGTTCAAATTACGTGATGCAAAGTGGTCTAACGGAGATACAGTTACTGCAAACGACTTCGTTTACGCTTGGCAAAAAGCTTTAAACCCTGATACTGGTGCAGAGTATGCGTACATAATGTACGATATCAAAAATGCTGCTAAAGTAAATTCCGGTGATGTTCCGGTTGAAGAATTAGGTGTTAAAGCGGTTGATGATATGACTTTAGAAATTCAGCTTGAAACAGCTGTACCGTACTTCAAAGCATTGCTTTCATTCGCAACTTTCTATCCACAAAACCAAAAATTCGTTGAGTCTCAAGGCGACAAATTCGGTCTTGAAGCTGACACGGCTGTCTATAATGGTCCATTCACACTTTCTGAGTGGAAGCATGAACAAAGCTTTAAATTATCGAAAAATGACAGTTACTGGGATGCTGAAACTGTTAAGCTAAAAGAAGTTAACTTTAATATCGTTAAAGATACCGCTACTGGTGTTAACCTTTATGAAACAAATAAGGTTGACGTAGCTACTTTATCTGCTGAATTTGTTGACAAATACAAATCAGACGAAAACTTCAAAACAAAAGCTGATACATCTGTTTACTTCTTGCGCCTGAACGAAGGTAACGAAGTAATGAAAAATGTTAACGCACGTAAAGCGGTTGATGCTGCTTATGACAAACAAGGTATGGTAGACGTTCTTCTTAATAATGGATCGATTCCTGCCTACTACCTAGTACCAAAAGATTTCGTATCTGGTCCTGATGGAACTGAATACCGTGAAGCGGTAGGCGATTTCGGTGGATTTGATGCTAAAAAAGCTGCAGATTACTGGGCTAAAGCTAAAGAAGAGTTAGGTAAAGACACGATTGAATTAGAACTATTGAACTATGATTCTGACAGTTCTAAGAAAATTGGTGAATTCTTAAAAGAACAACTTGAGCAAAATCTTGAAGGTTTAACGGTTAACATTAAAGCGCAACCATTCAAGCAAAAACTTGAATTAGAATCAAAAGGTCAATATGACTTCTCATTCGCTGGTTGGGGTCCTGACTATCCAGATCCGATGACTTTCGTTGACATGTTCGTAACTGACGGTGCTCATAACCAAATGGGATACTCTAATCCTGAATATGACAAGTTAATTGAACAAGCGAAAGGTGAACTTCTTGATGATCCTGAAGCTCGCTGGCAAGCTATGGTTGACGCTGAGAAAATCCTTTTTGATGATCAAGCGATCAGCCCAATGTACCAACGTGGATCTGCTTTCTTAGAGCGTCCATATGTTAAAGGTCTGTTACGTCACTCATTTGGTGCAGATGCATCTTATAAATGGGCTTCAATTGAGTAGTATTTGACTCAATCAACAAACCTTAGAGGGGAGAGCGTATGCATAGGCATATGCTCTCCTTTTCCAGTGAATGTCGATAATTATCGAAAAAGTAAAAATACATTGAAAATTTGTCGAAATTAGCTATAATTAAAAATGTAGAAAAAAAAGATAAAAAAGGGGGGCTAAAGAATGGTCAGATATACAATTCAACGTATCGTCTATATGATCATCACTTTGCTTATTATTGCAACCGCCACGTTCTTTCTGATGAAGCTCCTACCTGGATCTCCACTGCAAAACACAGAAAGGCTGTCTCCGGAACAACAACAAATCATCCTGGATAAATATGGTCTTAACGACCCGCTGCCGGAACAATATGTTAACTATATGGTCGGGCTGGCAAAAGGAGATTTAGGGTTGTCCTTCCAATATGATAATCGTCCAGTTACACAAATTCTTGGAGATCGTATTGGACCTTCCTCACTTCTAGGATTTCAAGCAATGGTACTAGGTACGTTTTTAGGACTTCTGGTAGGTATTATCGCAGCTATCAAACACAATACATGGCTCGATTATGGATCTACTTTTATGGCTGTATTAGGAATATCGATCCCATCATTCGTGTTTGCTGGATTACTTCAATATTATGTTGGTGTGAAACTTGAATGGTTACCAGTTGCTCTATGGGGAGAATATAAACATACAATTCTTCCGACATTGGCACTAACTGTTGGTGTAGTTGCTACTATTGCCCGTTTTATGCGGACAGAGATGCTTGAGATATTAAATTCTGACTATATCTTATTAGCAACTGCAAAAGGTATTTCGAAAACAGGAACCATTGTGAAGCATGCTGTAAGGAATGCAATGATACCTATTGTTACAATCCTTGGACCTATGACAGTAGCCGTAATGACGGGGTCACTTGTTGTAGAACGAATTTTTGCTGTTCCTGGACTCGGGGAACAATTTGTATTGTCTATTAACACTAATGACTACACGGTTATTATGGGAATTACCCTTTTCTTTAGTGCTTTATTCATTGGTGTAATTTTCTTGGTGGATATTCTGTATGGAATCATTGATCCACGTATTCGCTTAGCTGGAGGGAAGAAATAATGGAATCAAACAAAAAGAAGTTAGAGCAACTCAGTCCAGACCTCTTCCAACCTCAACAGGCGAGTGGAGATGAAGCAGAAAAAATTTCACGTCCAAGTCTAAATTTTTGGCAGGATTCATGGATTCGGTTACGCAAGAATAAAGGTGCCCTTTTAGGGATGATTATCACTGCAATCATAATATTCTTTGCTATATTCGGCCCCATGATGAATGATTATAAGTTTAGTGATCAAGAAATCAGGCATGCAAAGCTGCCTCCAAAAATTGAAGCGCTTTCAGGGATCGGTTGGCTTCCATTTGACGGTAAAGATGCAGATGGTTTTGATGTATATGAAGCTAGACAAATTAAGGACACATACTGGTTTGGTACGGATGATTTAGGGCGTGACCTTTGGACTCGTACTTGGAGTGGTACACGCATTTCACTATACATTGGTATTCTTGCAGCGATTATTGATTTCTTGATCGGTATTTCTTATGGTGGGATTTCTGCATATTATGGTGGAAAAGTCGACGACGTCATGCAGCGTATCATTGAAATTTTAGTGGGGATTCCAAACTTGATTGTAGTTATCCTCTTTATCTTAATATTTGAACCTGGGATATTCTCAATTACGATGGCAATGGTCATAACCGGTTGGACTGGCATGGCGCGTATTGTACGCGGTCAAGTGCTACAGTTAAAGAATCAGGAGTTTGTTCTGGCTTCTAGAACTCTAGGGGCAACTAGTAATAGACTAATCTTTAAACACTTACTTCCGAACGTTATGGGCCCTGTTATCATCACTACTATGTTTACAGTCCCAGCTGCGATCTATACTGAAGCATTCTTGAGTTTTATCGGATTGGGGATTGCTCCACCAAGAGCATCACTAGGATCATTAGTGAATGATGGATATAAATCTATTCAATCATTCCCTCACATGATGTTAGTACCATCTGCGGTCATTTCATTAGTCATCCTGAGTTTTAACTTAATGGCTGATGGACTTCGTGACGCACTAGATCCGAAAATGCGAAAGTAATCGAAGGGAGATATTAAATATGTCAAAAATTTTAGAAGTGAAAGATCTACATGTCTCCTTCAATACGCATGGAGGAGAAGTTCAGGCTGTCCGCGGTGTAGATTTCCATTTAGATAAAGGTGAAACGTTAGCGATTGTAGGTGAATCCGGTTCTGGTAAATCGGTTACGACCAAAGCACTTATGAGATTAATTCCAAACCCTCCAGGATTTATAAAGGGTGGAGAAATCCTTTTTGAAGGCAAAGATTTAGCGAAGCTTCCTGAGAAAGATATGCAAAAGATTCGTGGTAAAGATATCTCAATGATCTTCCAAGATCCGATGACCTCTTTAAACCCGACAATGACCATTGGTAAGCAAATTATGGAACCGTTGGTCAAGCACCAAAACATGAGTAAGAATGATGCGAAAAAACGTGCGATAGAATTACTTAAATTAGTGGGCCTTCCTAGCCCGGAAACACGTTTTAAACAATACCCACACCAATTTTCCGGTGGTCAGCGTCAACGTGTCGTTATTGCGATTGCACTTGCTTGTAATCCTAAAATTTTGATTGCCGATGAGCCGACAACCGCATTGGATGTAACCATTCAGGCTCAAATCCTTGAATTGATGAAGGATTTGCAGAATAAAATTGAAACATCGATCATTTTCATTACTCATGACCTTGGGGTTGTTGCAAATGTAGCAGATCGTGTAGCTGTTATGTATGGTGGACAAATCGTGGAAACAGGAACAGTAGATGAAATTTTCTACGATCCACGCCATCCTTATACGTGGGGATTGATTGGCTCTATGCCAACTACGGATACTGAAGGGGAACAGGAGCTTGTGGCTATCCCTGGTACTCCGCCTGACCTTTTGAATCCTCCTAAAGGAGATGCATTCGCTCTTCGGAGTGAATATGCATTAAAAGTGGACTTTGAGCAAGAACCGCCTTATTATCAGGTTTCAGACACTCACTATGTGAAGTCATGGTTAATGCATCCGAGTGCTCCACAAGTTGAGCCTCCAGAAGCAGTGAAAGTTAGACAAAGACAAATGCCTGCGAATTATAAAGAGCCGGTACTTGTTGAGGGGGTTCGTATATAATGGCTGAAAAATTATTAGAAATCAAAAATTTAAAACAATACTTTAACCCTGGTAAACCGAATATGGTTAAAGCGGTTGATGATATCAGTTTTGATATTTATAAAGGGGAAACCCTTGGTCTAGTTGGAGAATCGGGCTGTGGTAAATCAACGACTGGTCGTACGATTATTCGGTTATATGATGCGACTGACGGTCAAGTACTCTTTAACGGGGAAGACGTGCATGGTAAAAAGTCTCGTTCTCAATTGAAAAAATTCAATCGTAAAATGCAAATGATTTTCCAGGATCCTTATGCAAGTTTAAATCCCCGTATGAAAGTAGCCGATATCATTGCAGAAGGAATCGATATCCATGGGTTAGCTACTTCAAAACAAGAGCGTATTAATAAGGTACATGAGCTGCTTGAAACGGTTGGTTTGAACAAAGAACACGCAGGTCGTTACCCACATGAATTCTCTGGCGGACAACGTCAGAGAATTGGGATTGCCCGTGCTTTAGCGGTTGACCCTGATTTTATCATTGCCGATGAGCCGATTTCTGCCCTTGACGTTTCCATTCAAGCACAGGTTGTGAATCTGATGCAGGAGCTTCAAAAAGAGAAAGGGTTAACTTACTTGTTTATTGCCCATGATCTTTCCATGGTAAAATATATTAGTGATCGTATCGGCGTTATGTATTACGGTAAGCTGGTTGAATTGACAACAAGTGAGGCCCTATACAAAAACCCGCTTCACCCTTACACTCAATCGCTTTTATCAGCAATTCCTTTACCGGATCCAGAGTATGAGCGTACACGTAGAAGAAAAGAGTATAATCCTTCTGTTCACAATTATACAGAAGATGATAATCTTGAAATGCGTGAAGTCGTTCCTGGACATTTCGTCTATTGTTCAGAGAAAGAATTCGCACAGTATAAAGCACAATACAAAAACTAGAAAACGAAAAAAGCTTCCTTCGATGAGGGGAGCTTTTTCCATTGAGAACATAAATATTTTAGACATTTATTCTTTTTTATGAAGAAAATCATACTATATATTGAAGATTATTAATTTCCTCGGAAATTTCGACAGATTAGGTGGATTATCCCTTTTCTTTCAAGTTATTTCCTTGGTAGAATAGAGTAAGGAGTTACATAATTTACTAGATAGCTTATTTAATAGAGGAGAGGTTAATTTTGAAATGGAGTAAGGTAGCGACATCTTTATGTTTAGTCACAATGTGCTTCGGGCCGTCATATTCGGCAAGTGCTGCTGAAGGGAAGGTCAAAACTCATGAGAAGAGAACGCTTTCCATGAATAAAAAGGAAATAACAAACACACTACCACGGTTTGTCTATGATTCAGGACTGAACTTTGAGTATCCTGATGCTGTAAGAGGGGTGTATGTTACTGCACATTCAGCTGGTGGAGCCAGGTTCGAAACTCTTACAAAGTTAATGGACGATACGGATTTAAACGCGATGGTCATTGATGTGAAAGATGATGTAGGGAATGTTACATATAAACCGGAAGAGTCCTCTCCATATGCGAAGGTGGGCCAACCATATATAAAAGACCCCAAAGCGATGTTGAAAATATTAGAAGAAAAGAAAATCTACCCTATCGCTAGGGTTGTTGTATTTAAAGATACTATCTTAGCGAACCAAAGACCGGACTTATCCTTTAAAGACGGTGATCAAGTTTGGTCAAACGGCGGGGGTGATTCCTTCGTAAATCCATTCCTTAAAGAAGTATGGGATTACAATGTAGGGATTGCCATTGAAGCAGCAAAAATGGGTTTCCAGGAAATCCAATTTGACTACGTTCGATTCCCTGAAGGATTCGAGAAACGTGATGACGAGTTGAAGTATGATGGTGGGGAATATGCCAAGGAAGATATTGATAATGTGCAAAAGCGTGTCCATGCCGTCACAGATTTTGTTGAGTATGCCCATAAAAAACTTGAACCATATGGGGTGAAAGTGTCTGTCGATATTTTCGGTTACACGGCAACACTTCCGGAAGCGCCAGGCATCGGTCAGAATTTCTCGAAGATATCAGAAAACGTAGATGTTATTTCATCGATGATTTATCCGAGCCATTGGACCCCTTACTTCGGAATAGCGAAACCTGATATGCAACCTTATGAATTAGTGACTGAATATTCCAAGGTGGAGAAAGCGAAAATAGCCGAATTAAAGAACAAGCCAATATCCAGACCATGGCTGCAAGACTTCACAGCTTCTTGGCTTGGGAGCGGGAATTATAAAGTATATGGTAAAGCAGAAGTAGAAGCTCAGATTAAAGCATTAAATGATCAAGGAATTAACGAATTCCTTCTATGGGATGCTGGTAATTCATATACAGAAGGTGTAGACTACACTCCATAATAGAAAAGACTGACCTGAAAAATGACAGGTCAGTCTTTTTTTGTGGGCTCTTTTCGAAAACTTTGTTGCTATTGAAGTAGCGAGTGGTGGTTGATTTCCGCTGCAGTTGCTCGCTTTCCGCGGGGCGTGAGTTGAGCCTCCTCGGGCTTTTTGCGAGGCCACTGAAAAAGTCCAGCATTTTAAAGATAAAAAATGATGTTTAAAAAACGAGGCTCCAGATTCGCTTCTAAGCGACGATAGACTGGTAGGGAGACATATTTGACCCCCTAAAAAACAGCATTTTTATAAAATGACTACTTTTTCAGTGGCTTCCTTTTTGCCCTGCGGGGTCTCAACTTTCCCGCAATTCCCGCAGGAGTCGAGCACCTGCAGCGGAAATCAACTTTCTAGGTATGGAGGATTAATCTACTGTCGCACACGGCTAGAAAACATCATTTTTCAACGTGTACAGTAGTTGATGGTAGCTTGAGTAGTAAGATACCATTTCATTCGTTTTTTCACTAGTAAGCTCTGTCACGACATCTCTTGTAGATGGTGAGGTGAACGGCGTAGACTCCTGCGGAAAAACGGGCGTGCCGAGACCCCGGAAGCGCAGCTGAGGAGGCTTGGCCGTTCGTCCGCCGGAAAGCGAAGCCGTTCTCTTCACCATCTATCGCACTCACTCATAGACAGAGCCTTTTGGTGTAAGATAAATACCTTCCCTCAAAGTGGTTTGCTTAGCTTACCATTTGAAAAAAGACTGAAATATTGTTATCATTAATATATTGGTAAGATTAACCGCTTTCAACCACATCACCCTCTTCATGGGCAGTTCAGCTCATGATTCCGTATTATTATCCCACGGATAGGACTAACATCTAACATAAACATTTTTTTTCTGAGAAACATAATGGTATCTCGTTAGTCAATGTCATTTAAAAATTCACTTAAAGGAGTAGATCCATGCACTGGTATGAAAAGTTAAATCAGTATTTCCCTGTAGAGGAAATGAAATCAAAAGAACATCTCGAAACTCTGCTTAAAGAGAGAAGCGACATCTATCATAAAGATGAGGGACCTCATCACGTCCTTATGTATGTTGAACTCGATGACTTTATCTTTATTGATTATTTATTTGTTTCGAAGGATGCCAGAGGACAGGGATTAGGGCATAAATTACTCAATCAATTAAAAGAAAAGAAGAAAGCCATCATCTTGGAAGTTGAACCTGTGGATTATGATGACACTGATACGGAGAAACGCTTAAAGTTCTATAAGCGTGAAGGCTTTGAACATGCTGTCAGTATCGGCTATGCCCGTCGTTCACTTGCTACAAACGAAATTAATGAAATGGAAATTCTTTATTGGGCTCCAAATCATGAATCTGAAGATCTAATTTTCAACTCCATGAAGAAAACATATGAGTTAATTCATACGTACAAGGATCAGAAGTTTTATGGTGCGTCTTACCAGCCTGTTGAAGAAGTATTAAAGCAAGATAATGATCGCGATGAGGATGTTTTGAAAAACCTCTAAACCTAGAAAACCTTATTGTCTATTCGCAATAAGGTTTTCTAAATGAAAAAATAGAAATGTTTGATATCATGTTTAAAGTAAAAATGTAACGGGTAAACCCTTAATAGAAAGAGATTATTTAACGTATGTTAAACCTATGTATAGGAAATTTGACAAATTGGTTAAAACTATGTTCAAGGGACAGTAATTCATGTATAATACATAATAGAGATTTCTTATTTAAACTAATTTTAATTAACAGTTTATGTTTAAATAAAATACTCTATCTTATAAAAAAATCCTTAAGGGAGTGTGAATGATTCGTGGTTACATTATTCACTTCACCTAGTTGTACATCTTGTCGTAAGGCAAAAGCTTGGTTAGAAGAGCATGAGATTCCATATACAGAGCGTAACGTATTTTCTGAGCCATTAAGTATTGATGAAATCAAAGAAATCCTGCGCATGACCGAGGATGGAACAGATGAGATCATTTCGACTCGATCAAAAACGTTTCAAAAACTTAATGTAGACTTAGAAACATTACCACTTCAAGAGCTTTTCGAGCTTATTCAAAAAAATCCAGGACTTTTAAGACGCCCAATCATCTTAGATGAGAAACGTCTTCAGGTTGGATACAATGAGGATGAAATCAGACGTTTCCTTCCGAGAAAAGTTCGTACTTTCCAGCTTATGGAAGCTCAAAGAATGGTAAACTAAAGTATTCTTAGATTCTCAGCATATTTTTAACGTGTGAGAATATATAAGTAAAAGGGGCTGACCCTTTAAGGAACGTTGCGTATCCTTTCGGGTCAACCCCTTTTATATTAGAGTAAGTATTATCACTTGAATTTTCTGCGAATATTCGCTAAAATGTCAAAAACACCTTAGAGGATTTGTAAAGAAAAAATGGGTGTTCATTTAATTCCATTTTCTACGGTTTTATCATAAAATAGGAGTACAAGGTACAAACTAACTTAAATGTATCTTCTATCTTCACCAGCATTAGAGTGTTTTCGCTCAGAGGGTGTAGTCCCTTCACCAACATCAAGCAAGAAGGGAGAGGTGTTAATTGGAAATCGAACGTATAAATGAAAATACCGTTAAGTTCTATATATCATACGGAGATATAGAAGATCGCGGCTTCGACCGTGAAGAAATCTGGTATAATCGGGAAAGAAGTGAAGAACTTTTCTGGGATATGATGGATGAGGTTCATCAAGAAGAAGAGTTTGGAATTGAAGGTCCGCTATGGATCCAGGTGCAGGCGTTAGATAAAGGACTGGAAGTACTAGTTACCAGAGCTCAAGTTTCAAAAGATGGTCAGCGATTTGAACTTCCTATTCCAGAGGATAAGCTGAAGGAACTTCCTGTTGATGAACGAATAGAGGATCTTCTCGATCAGCATTTTCAAATTAAGCAAGACCAAGATGAGGATGCAGAGGTGTCGCTTGATTTCACGTTGAAGTTCAATGACTTTGAGGATGCGATTGCCCTTTCTCATCGAATGAAAGACATGCCTTTGGAGCATTTAGAAACAAAGCTGCTAGCATTTGAAAATAGATATTTTATTTATGTTAAATTTTCAGAAGAACATTTTGCAGAAGAAGATATCGACAATATGCTAAGTATATTGCTTGAATATGCCGATGAGTCCCGAATGACCGTTCATCGACTTGAAGAGTATGGAAAAGTGGTAATATCCGAACATGTTTTTGACACGTTGAGTAAACACTTTTCGTAAGAATCAATACCGGTTTCATTCAGAAATCGGTATTTTTTTATATTTATTTCCCTGTTTCCTCCTTTTTGGATATTTGTTAAAAAGGTAGCATGATTATCAGGGCTTTATTTTCATGGAATCATTAAGCCAGTGGAAGGTGTTAAACGTATGAAAAATACAGTGAGGGTCCTCCTATTTATTGCTGTTCTTGCATTAAGTTATATTTTCTATTTTGATCAGTACCTATCTGGCATGGTGAAGTATATCAGTATCGTCTTTACATTCTCCGTCATTGTCATTGGATTTCTCATATTCTTTGAGAATCGTCATCCGACTCAAACATTGACTTGGTTGGTCGTGTTAGGAGCATTTCCTTTCCTGGGATTCATTTTTTATTTATTATTTGGCCGGAATTATCGCAAGGAGAAGATGTACAAGAAGAAGTACATATTGGATAAAGAAACCTATCATAAATATGAACCAGGCCCTAAGGATATCAACGCAGATATGTTTGGATTGTTTCAGGAAAAACATTTTCAGCTTGCCCAGCGTATTGGAAATAGTGCTATATCTTTCTCTAGTGAAACGAAACTGTTGACCAATGGACAAGAAACATTTGGTGAAATACTGAAATGGTTAAAAACGGCCAAACATCATATTCATTTGGAATACTACATTGTTCGTCATGATGATATTGGAAATCAGATTAAAGACATTCTTATTGAAAGAGCCAATGATGGGGTGAAAATTCGCTTCCTTTATGATGCGGTGGGAGCTTGGCAATTATCTAAGGGTTATATCGCAGAGATGAAGGAGGCAGGAATCGAGGTTGTTCCCTTTGGACCTGTTAAGATCCCTGTACTGAATAATAAATTCAACTTTAGAAATCATCGGAAGATCATTGTTATCGACGGGAGTATAGGATTTGTCGGGGGCCTTAATATTGGAGATGAGTATTTAGGTAAGAATCCTCATTTCGGTTTTTGGAGAGACACCCATCTCTTTGTCAGGGGAGAAGCGGTAAGGACCCTGCAATTAATCTTTCTTCAAGACTGGTATTATATGACCAACGATGACTTCTTGACGCCTGGATATTTAAGTCCCGATCCACTTGAAAATGCAAATGATGGTGGAGTACAGATGATTGCAGGCGGACCTGACAATGAATTGAGTGTATTGAAGAATATTTTCTTTTCAATGATCACGTCTGCTAAAAAAAGTGTATGGGTAGCTTCTCCTTATTTCATTCCGGATGAAGATATTTTTTCAGCATTAAAGATTGCTGCACTAAGTGGAGTGGATGTAAAGCTGTTGGTACCTCATAAGCCGGATAAACGTATTGTTTTCCATGCCTCAAGATCTTATTTTCCTGACCTTCTAGAAGCTGGAGCACAAATTTTCGAATATCAAAAGGGATTCATGCATAGTAAAATTGTGATTGTTGATGAAGAAATGGCTTCGATTGGAACCTCTAATATGGATATGAGGAGCTTTCATTTAAATTTTGAAGTGAATGCATTTTTATATAAAACAGAAAGTACATCCAGCATCGTTAAAGAATATCTTCATGATTTAGAGGACTCTAAAGAATTACAATTGGAAGAATTCCAGAAGAGACATCTTGGCTATAGAATATTGGAATCCACTTCTCGGTTGATGTCTCCATTACTATAATATGAGTCTTCAAGTGGTAAATCACTTGAAGGCTTTTTTTGCAGGAATTTCTGTATTTATGGCGAATGATTACAGGAGGAGGTGTTCTATGTTATCAGCTTTATTAAATCAGAAAGTAATTACCACGATTCATTATTCAAGAGAGGAATTAAAGGAGTTTAAGGGAAAAGGTCGTTCTTTTCGCTGTCCACACTGCTCGGGTGAAGTAAACTTGCGAATAGGAATTAAGAATGTTCCGCATTTCGCACATTTCTCGGATTCTGATTGCGACATTTATCGACAAGAATCACCGAGACACCTTCATAGTAAGCAACTCTTATATGAGAGGTTAAGCTTTCTATATAATGATGTACAGGTTGAGCACTATATCAATGAGCTTAAGCAAATCGCTGATCTATATGTAAAAACGGAGTCGCAAGAGATTGCTATGGAAATCCAGTGTTCCACTATCCCCATTTCAGATCTCATTTCCCGAACCCAGGGATATCATAAGCGTCATATTACTCCGTTTTGGATTCTAACTCAAGAAGTAAAGCACAAAGAGCTTCTATCCTTATCTTCATTTCAACAGGCTTTTATCCGGTACTCTCCCCAGTTACACTATTTTTTGCTTCATTTTCTTCCTGAAAAAAGAAGCTTCCAATTGTTCACCCATCTTATCCCGACTTCAACCTCAGCCTTTATTTGCTCCTATCCTATTCCAATACCTATCGACCAACTCACCCTTCCGCTATTCATTCCCCATTTTGCTGTCAATCACCCATATCGATTAGAAAAATGGAATCAATACCGTACGAAGTGGATTTATAACAAACTTCAATATTACAAGGCGAAACAGGATTCCTTTTTACGGGCAGTATACGAGGAAGGCGATACGCTGTTGTATCTCCCGCTTTTTGTCGGGTTACCGGTCATTCCTCATAGTATTCATATAAAGAATCACGTTGTTGAATGGCAATACTATATATGGATGGACTATTTGAAGAAGAACCTATTTTTCACAGAGGAAGAGGTGATTAGGGTGGTAAATAGAAGAATCGATCGTGGAGATATTGAACTTAGATCGCTTCCTTTTATAGAAGTTGATGAAGTGATTAAGCGAAACGTATCAGGGTATTTGGATCTATTAGAAGAGTTCAACGTGGTAGAGAGGAAGAGGTGTGGTGAGTACAGTGTTTCCGTTCCTTGGAAATGTCCGGATAGTTTTCCTGAGTTCGAACTGCACCAGCATGAGCTTATTTCTAAATGGAAGCATATATTAAAAAAGGTATAACCAAGATTGTTTTGTTGCAGGAAATTCTTAGATAAGAGAGAATGTAACTATAAGGAATTTTCTGTAGATTTCAGAATGGAGGATGTATATGTCAAAAGATACAGCTGTAAAAAGTCTACCTGGAAGAAAAGAGGTAGAGGAGAAATTAACGTGGAGATTGGAAGATATATTTGAAAGTGATGAAGCGTGGGAAAAAGAATATAAAGAAATTAAGGAGTTAACAGCTCGGGCAGACGAATTTAAAGGGACACTGGCGGAAAGTTCAGATCAGCTTTACAAAGCATTCGCCTTCCAAGATGAAATAATGGAACGTATGGGGAAGGTATATACATATTCTCATATGCGCTATGACCAGGACACGACCAATTCATATTATCAAGGACTGGATGACCGGGCCAAAAGCCTTTATACCCAATTAGGAAGCAAATTCGCTTACTTGGTTCCTGAAGTACTATCCATTGATGAGAAGAAGCTTCAAGGATTCCTTGAGGAGAAAGCAGAGCTGCAACAGTATAAGCACGCTTTGGAGGAAATCAACCTAGAACGTCCACATGTTCTCTCTGCTGAACAAGAGGCATTACTTGCACAAGCATCTGAGGTGTTCAGTGCAGCTAGTAATACATTCGGTATGCTGAATAATGCAGACCTTGAGTTTCCAAGCATTCAAGATGAGAATGGTGAAGAAGTTGATATTACTCATGGTCGTTTTATCCGATTCCTCGAGAGCAGTGATCGCCGTGTCCGTGAAGAAGCATTTAAAAAGGTATACGAAACGTATGGACAGTTTGAAAATACATTTGCTTCTACATTGAGCGGTGCTGTGAAAAAAGATAACTTTATTGCAAATGTAAGACATTATGACTCAGCAAGGCACGCAGCGTTATCTAATAACAATATTCCGGAAGAAGTATATGATAATTTGGTAGAAACGGTCAACAAGAACCTTCATTTGCTTCAGCGATATGTAAAGCTTCGTAAAAAAGTCCTGGGGTTGGATGAGGTTCACATGTACGATCTTTATACCCCACTTGTAAAAGAAGTGAAAATGGACATTAGCTATGACGAAGCTCAGAATATGATCCTTGACGGGCTAAAGCCCCTTGGTGATGAATATGCAAATGTGCTGAAAGAAGGATTTGGAAATCGCTGGGTGGACGTAGTTGAAAACAAAGGTAAAAGAAGCGGTGCTTACTCTTCCGGAGCATACGGCACAAACCCGTATATCCTTATGAACTGGCAGGATAATGTCAATAATCTATTTACTTTGGCTCATGAATTCGGGCATAGTGTACACAGCTTCTATACGAGGCAAGCACAGCCTTATACGTATGGGCATTATTCCATCTTTGTTGCTGAGGTAGCATCTACATGTAATGAAGCGTTATTGAATGATTATTTATTGAACACAATCGATGACGAGAAAAAACGTTTGTACCTCTTAAATCATTATTTGGAAGGTTTCAGAGGCACGGTTTTCCGTCAAACCATGTTTGCTGAATTCGAACACTTAATTCATAAGAAGGCACAAGAAGGAGAGGCACTTACCTCTGAATTCCTAACAAAAGAGTACTATGCATTGAATAAAAAATATTTCGGGGATGACATTTCGATTGATGAAGAGATTGGATTGGAGTGGGCACGCATTCCTCACTTTTATTACAATTATTATGTTTACCAATATGCAACGGGATTCTCTGCTGCAACTGCCCTCAGTCAACAAATCCTTGAAGAGGGAGAGCCTGCAGTGGAACGTTACATCGACTTCTTGAAAGCAGGAAGCTCCGACTATCCGATTGAAGTATTGAAAAAGGCGGGTGTGGATGTGACAACCACCAAACCTGTGGAAGACGCATGTAAAGTATTTGAGGAAAAGTTGAATGAAATGGAAGAATTGTTGGAAAAGCTTCAGTAATGACTACTGAGAACAAGAACAACACCCTGTCTCGAGGCATTAGCCTCAAGACAGGGTGTTGTTTATTTATGAAATCATTCCTCTTGAAATAATAGGTCCGGCAATCATTTCATGGAATTAAATCCTCTAAAGCGATTACGGTTTCCTAGGGAATGGAAGAAAAGCAGGAGTGAGAGGAACAGGACAGGGGATGTTATATAAATTGGAATTAGGTGCATAAGGCCGAGGATGTTAATAAAGAAACTGATCAGGATTAATAGGAGGAGGATTCCATACTTTATCTTTAATGTCATAGTGATTTCCCTCCATTGGTAGTCTTATTACCATGTATATGAAGGACTGGCAGAGAACATGTATTGATTTTGACAATATTGTGAAATAACATACAAACAACTTGCCAATACAAGTGCATAAGTGATATATTATCAGTGTGAAGTTGATCACAAGCAAACATATACCCCTTTGTTTGACCGTGAAAAATTTCTCCCATCCCCTTTGTTCGTATTGAAAAACCGATGTTGGAAACAACATCGGTTTTTCTTGATTTATACGGCATTTTATTATAGTGAAATAATTATTGGTTCATATATTTCCAAAACGTTCCATGCTTAGCTGGTAGCTTTTTAACTTTTTGCTGAAGCGTCCATTTTTTCATTTGCTTCTCGACTTCTTCTATAGATAAATCGTACACCACGGCTATTTCCTTCGAAGCCACAACCCGGTAATACTTCATAAATACTTCCAGTGGAGGCAAGGGCTGTTTTTCTGGCTTTTCTGCGAGCATTTCCTCAATAATATGAACGTAGACCTCATAGGAATACAATCCTGTAATCTTCAACCCTTCATCTTCAATGTTCTCGTTGAAAAAGACTAATGTCGGGATTTCATCTACCTCCATCTCAGATGTGATCTTAACATCACATTGAAAGGCTTTAGAAGCCGAGGAAGAATTTATGTCGTTCATAAATTCAGGCAAATCAAGTTTGGCGGCACGGGCACATTCCTTTAATACCTCGAAATCGGATATATCTTGTTTTTGTAAAAATAATCGTTCTTGTAAAAAGCGTAAGAAACGAATTCCAGAATGTTTTCCTTGTAGCTCTGCTGCTTTAATGGCAAATGATGCAAGGTACGGTGAATCAATAGGATTATCAATCCATAAGCTTCCATCGCATGACATTCCTGAGCGGCTAGCTGTCTTATCCCATTGTAGTGCTAAATCTTCCTGTTTTCGTTTTGTTGCAAGATTCAAGGATGAGAGCTGTCCACTTAAAATATAGCGGATCCGAAAGTATTGTCCGTATTCAATGTGCAATTTCTTTAATATCGGTTCCAGCGCCCAACATTCCGGGCAAAGAGGGTCAACAAACATATAAATTTCCAGAGGTTTCTTGTCATGTCCACACCCTTTAAGGTGATGCCAACTATTGGTTCTAGTCAATGCCATACCCCTTTGGATTTTCTGTATTCACCATGTGATGAGCGGTTAATACCAGTCTGTGAAAAAAGTCATCTCTTACTGGACCCTCTAGATCGACTTCATCCATCGCTTCATGCATACAGCTTAACCAAGCCTTTGCCCGTTCCTCTGTAATGGGAAAGGGGAGGTGCCTTGCACGCAGCATAGGGTGTCCATGTTCCTCTGTGTAAAGAGCCGGACCACCTAAATATTGGGTTAGGAATTGTTTTTGTTTACGAGCTGTCTCGGTTAAATCATCGGGGAAAATGGGTGCTAATTCCGGATGATTTGATACTCTATTATAAAAAGCTTCTACGAGCATGGAGAGTTTCTTTTCGCCGATAAGATTATAAGGCATTTTTGGTTTCTCGACCATAAGAATGACTCCTTTTTCCTTAGATTGTATTTTCATTCTAGCAAGCATTCATCTTTATCTCAAACAAATCGGCTTGCACCAACGTATTATTCCTAAATTAGTGTAGCCTTCTTTCACATGTCTATCCTGTTTTCATAAAAATATGGTGGATTTCTTATTGAGTATAGAATGGGTCTATCATCCTATTTTTTTTTCACCTCTAGTGGTGCGCGAAGAAAACTTATATGTGGTAGATGGGAATAATGAATAGAAAAATGCCTGTGATTCGTTTTGAAATCACAGGCATTTCTCTTACTTACCGTCAAATGGAAGTTAGGGGTTATGCAAAATAGCGATCTGTCACTTTCTTTACATATGCTGTCGTTTCCTTAAACGGTGGGATTCCATTGTATTTATCAACATTCCCTGGTCCTGCGTTGTAGGCTGCGAGAGCCATGTGTACGTCTCCATTATATTTATCAAGCATTTGCTTTAAGTATTTGGTTCCTGCGAATACATTTTCTTCCGGATCAAAGATGTTATTCACACCGAGTCCCCTTGCCGTACTTGGCATGAGCTGCATCAGTCCTGATGCGCCAGCGGGACTGACCGCGTCAGGATTGAAGTTGGATTCCTGCTTTATAACTGCTTGTATCAGCTTTTGGGGGATTCCATAATGATCTGATGCACGTGAGATAATGGCATCGATTTCCTGAGGCGCTTTCCGGTTTGGCTGGTTCATGGTGGTGAGTCCATGAATAGGTTGTATGACTGAAAATGCTGATTTAGAAGCTAGTGCTTCTCGAACCGCTCCTAGTGATTGATTCATATTTCCATTATTTTGGTCCGTGTAGAGTGCCTGATTTAATAGCTGTTGAAATAAATCACTGGACTTTCCAGTGGATTGTTGAACAGAAGATATAGACCCCAAGCTAGTAAGGGCTTGCAACTCCATCATCGTTTTTAACTGCTGAACATTCATAAAATTAACTCCTCTTTTTGAAAGGCTCTTTTCGTAAACGTTGTTGCTATTGAAGGTAGCGAGTGCTAGTTGATTTCCGCTGCAGGTGCTCGCTTTCCGCGGGGCGTGAGTTGAGCCTCCTCGGGCTTTGCCCTGTGGGGTCTCAACTTTCCCGCTATTCCCGTCGGAGTCGAGCACCTTCCGCTACAATCAACTTACAAAGTATGAGATCTAACCTACTGCCATACACGTCTAAAAAACATCAGTTTATCAACCTATACAGTGGTCAATTTTATCTGGAATAGTAAAATACTATATCATTCGTTTTTTTCACTAGTAAGCTCTGTCACGAAATCTCTTTAGATGGTGAGGGGAACGGCGTAGACTCCTGCGGAAAAACGGGCGAGACAAGACCCCGCAGCGAATGCGAGGAGGCTTGGCCGTTCGTCCGCCGGAATGCGAAGCCGTTCCCCTCACCATCTACCGCATTCACTCATAGACAGAGCCTTAGCATTTGCTATGTTAGATAACAACAATCTTTGCGAAAAGAGCTTTTTGAAAACATGGATTCTTCTTATATATCGGTAAAAATCAATCCTGTTTTAATTTTTCCGTGTAGAAGCGTTTGATTTTATTATCCGTTTTCCGTAGTGGGATATTTAGCTGCTCCAATAGGGATCGGAATATCTTTTCGCCTGATTGACGTTCTTTCACTTCATACTCAAGCTCACAGTCTTGTCTTTGCAAGTAAGAGCTTCTGTCGAAAACAAGAAGTCCTTCTTTATAATTGATTTCAGCTCTGCTCGTCGTAAGTGTCCCGAAGTATTGAAGGGAT
The DNA here is from genome assembly GCF_005938125.1 of Bacillus sp. BHET2. Taxonomy (GTDB): domain Bacteria; phylum Bacillota; class Bacilli; order Bacillales; family Bacillaceae_B; genus Rossellomorea. The sequence continues at coordinate 1,594,393 of NZ_VCQN01000001.1, read as the reverse complement.
TGAGTGGAGATATTCATGGAGTGAAGGACATTTTTGACTTCACCCTCAGGAAATACACATCCGCTTAAAAGCGAGTCAGCTTCCTGCTTCGATAATTGCTGATTCGTTTCTAAAAGATCTTCTTTTAAGGGAGTTTTTAACGTTAGCGTATAGGTCCCACTTTTATGGCGGATTCTTAGGGCTGACTGATTGTCTTTTAGTAGATAGTCTGGTGTATCAAAATAGTGATTATCTTGAGAGGTGAAGTCCTCATCTTTAATGCGGAAATGAGAGATTAATTGTGAAAATTCATCTTGGGTTACTAGATTCTTGAATTCAATTTCGATTTCTTGTGTCATTTCAAGCATCCTTTCCTTTCATCCTTCTTCTATTATCTCTTTAATAAAAGGGAACTTCAATGTTTAGATGAAATGGTTGTCTTATGTTAAAATGATACTGATTGTTTAATGGAAGGATGAAGAATATCATGAGGAAAATAGTTCAATTTCAACACACTACATATGAAGATGGTACATTATACCTACATACGGACCAAGCGGACCTTTTACAAGGAACGAGTGCAGCCGGTCAAATCATTGCAGATTCTGATAACTATGCGTTCGTCTACCTTGCAGAAAACGAAGAAGAATATGTTTACCTATATCTTAATGAGTCTATCTGGTCTGAACTGAAGAAAGCTTTAAAGGAAAAGGCTGCTGTCATTGCTAAAAGTGATGAGTATTCTTTGGAACTGGATCAATTCATAGAAGAGCTTGACTATCTTGTTGATAATATAGAAGGAAATGGTAACTACGGTGACGAAATGGTTAAAAAGGTAGAGAGCGTGTTTCTTGAAAAATAGGCGCGTGACGTAAAGAGGTGAGGAGAATGAATCACTGGGAACAATTTTTAGCTCCCTACAAGCAAGCGGTAGATGAATTGAAGATTAAGCTTAAAGGGATGAGAGGAGAATATGAACTCCATAACACCCATTCTCCCATTGAATTCGTAACCGGCAGGGTAAAGCCAATTGCGAGTATACTGGATAAAGCGAATCAAAAAGGCATCAAACTAGCAGATTTAGGAGCAGAATTACAGGATATAGCAGGATTGAGGATGATGTGTCAATTTGTTGAGGATATTCATGTTGTTGTGGAAAAACTTCGTGCCCGTAAGGATTTTACCATTATTGAGGAAAGAGATTATGTTACGTGTAAGAAACAAAGCGGATACCGTTCTTATCATGTGGTCATCGACTATCCGGTGCAAACGATATACGGTGAAAAGAATTTACTGGTAGAAATTCAAATCCGTACTCTTTCAATGAATTTTTGGGCAACAATTGAACATTCTTTGAATTATAAGTACAGTGGTCAAATTCCTGAACAAATTCGTTTTCGTCTTCAGAGTGCTGCGGAGGCAGCTTTCCGACTTGATGAAGAGATGAGCTTGATTAGAGAAGAAATTCAGGAAGCCCAAGTCATATTCACAAACAAAAAGGAAAAAGATCAGCGAGGAAAAAGTTCAAAGGATCAACGAAATCAGCAGTGACTTGAAGGGGGTAAACGAATGAAGTTCGCGATAACATCTAAAGGTGATTCGAAGTCCAATACATTAATGCACAAAATGAGAACGTATCTTCAGGATTTCAATCTGGTCTACGATGACGATCAACCTGATATTGTCATTTCCGTTGGGGGAGACGGTACCCTCCTCTATGCCTTTCATCGATACAGCTCCCGGCTGGATAAAACGGCCTTTGTGGGGGTACATACTGGCCACCTGGGTTTCTATGCAGACTGGGTACCAGAAGAGATTGAGAAGTTAGTCATTGCCATTGCAAAAACGCCTTATCAAATCATCGAATATCCCTTACTTGAAACCATCATTCGCTATCAGCATGGTGGAAAGGAAACACGTTATTTAGCTCTAAATGAATCAACGGTCAAAAGCGTAGAAGGCACTCTAGTCATGGATGTGGAAATCAGGGGACAGCACTTTGAACGCTTTAGGGGTGATGGATTGTGTCTTTCGACTCCTTCAGGCAGTACGGCTTATAACAAGGCACTTGGTGGCGCGATCATTCATCCGTCTTTACCTGCAATCCAATTCGCTGAGATGGCCTCCATTAATAATCGTGTATTCCGAACCATCGGATCACCACTGATTTTACCTGCCCATCATACATGCATGCTGAAGCCGGTAAATGGTCCTGATTTTTTGGTTACCATCGACCATCTATCCCTCCTTCATAAAGATGTGAAAAGTATTCAATATCGTGTGGCTGATGAAAAAATCCGGTTTGCCCGCTTCCGTCCTTTCCCGTTTTGGAAAAGGGTGCATGATTCCTTTGTTGCTGATGAATAAGGAGAGGTCAGGCATTACGGTATGAAAGGCTATTTGCTGAAATGGATTATTCCGTGCCTATACGAGGGGAAGCTGATGAGAGAATTCTTAATCGATGAGCATATCTCAAAGCGCACCCTAACTGCAGTGAAATTTGATGGTGGATCCATCACAGTGAATGGAAAAGAAGAGAATGTACGATACCCCCTTTCAGAAGGGGATATCCTCGAGGTGCGTTTCCCGAAAGAAAATGGGAGTGAAACCCTGGTGGAAGATGAGGCCAATCTATCGATCATTTATGAAGATGATGATGTGCTCGTAGTAGACAAACCCTGGGGAATGAAGACGATTCCCACGAAACATGAGCCTAGAGGAAGCCTAGCTAACGCGATTTTGGGATATTATCGTAAGAGTGATATTCCATCAACCGTTCATATCGTAACACGGTTGGATAAAGACACATCTGGACTCGTTTTAATAGGAAAGTATCGACACGTCCATCATTTATTCAGCCTTCAACAGAAGGGACGGGAAATCAAGAGGAAATATGAAGCCTTTGTTGAAGGGATACTGGACAGGGGAGAAGATTCGATCGAGGAACCGATCGGCAGGAAACCTGATAGTATCATCGAAAGAGAAGTGCAAGCAGGCGGAAAATATGCCCTTACTTATTATAAGACGGTGAAGCAGTTTTCTGATTTTGCCCATATCGAGTTGAGTTTGGAAACGGGAAGAACCCATCAAATCCGTGTTCATATGTCATCCTTAGGGCATCCCTTGGCAGGAGACGACCTGTATGGTGGCAGTGCAGAGCTGATTGGCAGACAAGCACTACACTGTAAGCAGCTTTCCTTTTTTCATCCTATTAAAAAGGAATGGATTTATCTGGAGTCTGAGATGCCTTCAGATATGCGGATTTTGCTTGATAGCCAATAAAAAAGAGATCCTTTTCGGTTAGTTGAAAAGGATCTCTTTTTGTATGGAAATCATTCGCTCACTCCAATACCCGAAACTTCTCCTCCACTAAAGGCATTTCAGAGGTCACGCTAACCAATTCGATTTCAGGGTATCTCAATGCAGTGAGCTTACCACCAAACACCGCTCCTGTATCGATGTTCACAGTCTTATTGACAATTCTCGCCTCTTTCACAGGGGTGTGACCGTATACAATCCATGCCATCCCATTATAGTCCAGTGCCCAGTCTTTTCGAACCGGCGTACCGTCATCATTCTTCTCACCAGTAATGTCCCCATATAGCACAAATGTTTTTACGCGCTTATTGTTATCGCCAATCAATTCTTGTTTAATCCCTGCATGGGCTATAATAAGTTTCCCATCATCCAATACATGGTATAGAGGGGCTTGTTCATATAGCTCGATAAACATATCTCTGTAGCGGTGTCTTACACTTGTTGGTAGTGCGCTGAGTTCCGCTACGGTTGTTTCCAAACCGTGAAGGATTTTAACGTTGTTTCCTATGAAATAGCGATAGAGCTTATTGCAGTGGTTACCTGGGACATAATAGACAGAGTCCTCTTGATAAAGTGAGGAAACAGTGGACAAGGTTTTAAGTGAGTGATGTCCCCGGTCAGTTAAATCACCTACAAATCCAAGCTTTCTTCCTTTTGGATGAATTGGTAAGCCGCTAGCCCAATTGTACCCCAGCTTCATCGTCAATTTTTTAAGCTCTTTGTAACAACCGTGAACATCACCGATGATATCAATTTTCATCCTACCCCTTCTTTCTTGTTCCAGGAATTATTTATAGACGATTGTCCCAATGAAGATAACACTCATGTATTAAAGTAAATAAAATACAACGTTAAGTTTTTGATCTAACGTCCAAGATGCTTTTCGAGTAGGACCGTGCCTTTTTTCTTTTCTTTTCCCGTATTTTATGACATATTAATGATTCAGTCTTTCATCAGGAGAGTGTTTTTATTCACCATGTCTCTGGCTTAAAAGGTAAAGCTGTATGAAAACGAATAGTCTCTCTTCCCTGCTGAAGGTGATGGGAGCTCTAAACCAACAGACTTTTGGCAGAGTGATTTATACGAAAAAATCAAGCAAAATACGTACATAAAAAATGAATTCAAAAGAGACATTCTCTTCAAGATTTGCTAGTATTATTACGACTATATACAATTCAAGAATAGAAGGAGGGTGTATATGATGTCTGAAGTAACTCAAGATCAAGAAAAGGAAAGAGAAAGGCAGGATAAAGAAATGTACGATGAAGACCTTCTCATTAGAGCCCTTCAAGAAGAAGATCTCGATTTATTTCGTTCTGAATTTGTCCATTTACACTCTTATGACCAAGCGAAATTTTTCTCTAAAATAGATGAAGGATTACGAAATCGTCTCTATCACTATCTTTCTCCGGAGGAAATGGCGGAGCTCTTTGAAAGCCTAGATATCGATGAAGAGGACTATCAGGGGATTCTAGCCGAGATGAACCCTACATACGCTGCAGAAATGCTTTCTAATATGTACGCCGATGACGCGGTTGATGTCTTAAATGAACTGGACAAAGATCAAGTCGTCAGTTATCTGACCATAATGGATGATGAATCAGCTAAAGAAATCAAAGAATTATTGCATTATGAGGAATATACTGCAGGAAGTATCATGACCACGGAGTTTGTAGCCATTTCAAAAAATCAGACAGTGCGATCTGCCATGTATATATTGAAGAATGAAGCACCGAACGCCGAAACGATTTACTACATATATGTAGTGGATGATGATAAGAAACTTGTAGGAGTTATTTCTTTAAGGGATTTGATCATTAGCCATGATGATGTCATGATCGGTGAAATTATGAGCGATCGTGTAATGGCTGTTGGCGTCAGCGAGGATCAGGAAGCCATTGCCAGACAAATGAAAGATTATGACTTTCTCGCTCTGCCTGTAGTCGATTTTCAACATCATCTTCTCGGAATCATAACGGTGGATGACATCATGGACGTTATGGAAGAAGAGGCTTCTGATGACTACTCAAAACTTGCCGGTATTGCCGATTTGGATTCAATCGATCGGAGTCCTGTGAATGCAGCTAAAAAGCGTCTTCCCTGGCTAATCGCCTTATTATTCCTCGGAATGTTTACGGCAAGCCTGATTGGACGATTTGAAGATACATTAGATAAAGTAGCGATTCTTGCAGTGTTTATTCCCTTGATTGCAGGGATGGCCGGGAACACAGGGACTCAGGCACTGGCGGTAGCAGTGAGAGGGATTGCAACAGGGGATTTGGAAAAGGAAAACAAGATGTCCCTTGTCATACGGGAAGCGGGTACAGGACTTATCACAGGTACGACATGCGGAATTGTGGTCAGTATCGTCGTTTATGTATGGAAAGGTGAATTCTTCCTTGGACTGCTTGTGGGGATTTCGGTGTTGGTCTCATTATTTGTCGCCACGCTTGCAGGCACATTAGTCCCCTTATTAATGCACAAGCTAAAAGTAGATCCAGCCGTTGCTTCTGGCCCTTTTATTACAACGATCAATGATATTATAAGTATCCTAATTTATTTTGGATTAGCGACACTTTTTATGAATTACCTAATATAGAGAGAAGAGGGGGAGGAATAAATGGAACAGCATGCATCCGTTGCATCACTGGTCATTGTAATCCTAGTCGCTTTTTTGACTCCCATTTTGCTACATCGACTTAAGCTGAATTTTATCCCTGTTGTGATTGCGGAAATCATCATGGGATTGGTTATTGGTAATAGCGGGTTTAATCTCGTTCATCAGGATATGTGGCTTGAGACTTTATCTACCCTGGGCTTTATTTTCCTAATGTTTTTAAGCGGGCTAGAAATTGATTTCACAGCGTTCTCAGGTGGGAAAAAGAAGAAAGAGATTATGCCGAATGGGAAAGAAGAGCCGAACCGGTTGAAATTAGCAATCATCATTTTCATAGGTATTTTCTTAGTGTCCCTTGGACTATCGTATCTATTTGTCCTGTTTGGTCTTATTGATAATGCATTCCTGATGACGTTGATCATTTCGACGATTTCACTCGGAGTAGTGGTTCCTACATTGAAGGAAGCCCATATTATGAAAAGTGCCATCGGACAGATTATCCTATTGGTGGCAGTGATTGCAGATCTTGCGACCATGATTTTATTAGCCGTATTCGTCTCCCTCTATGGAGAGGGGCATGGAAATATGTGGCTACTATTAATCCTTTTCGGGGTTGGAGTGCTTTTATACTTCCTTGCTAAGAGGTTGAAGAACAACCCATTCATCAAGAGCTTATCTACAGGAACCGTTCAAATCGGTACACGTGCCGTCTTTACGTTAATTATTTTACTGGTGGCAGTTTCAGAGACGGTTGGAGCGGAAAATATTCTAGGGGCCTTCCTTGCAGGCGTGCTCGTATCATTGCTTGCACCGAACCAGGAAATGGTTCATAAGCTTGATTCGTTTGGATATGGGTTTTTAATTCCGATTTTCTTCGTGATGGTCGGTGTCGAGCTCGATCTTGGATCGCTACTTAGTGATAAGAAGATGCTCCTGCTCATTCCGTTATTGTTAATAGCATTCCTGATTTCCAAAATCATTCCGGTTTATTTATTGAAATTCTGGTATGATACGAAAACCACGATTGCATCAGCATTTTTACTTACATCGACATTATCATTGGTGATCGCCGCTGCGAAAATCGCAGAAAGAATCGAAATGATCACCCCACAAATGAGTGGTACCCTCATTTTAGTTGCGGTCATTACATGTATCATCACACCTATCTTCTTTAAAAAGCTCTTCCCGAGAGAGAGTGCCAAAGAGAAGAAACTTAAAATAACGTTCTTAGGAGCCAATCAATTAACAATGCCGGTTTCAAGAGAGCTTCAATCTTCTCTGTATGAGCCAGTTCTGTATCATACCAAGCAGGATAAATCGGAACGAAGCATTGCTGACTCACTCTTTACAATCAATGAAATCGATAATTATGAACTGAATACACTTGAAGAAGAGAATATCTTCGAATCAGATATTATCGTGATTTCGACAGGTGATGAAGAAGTGAATGCAACATTGGCTGTTACGGCCAAAGAATATGGAGTTAATCGTGTAATCGTTAGGGTGGAGAGCCCCGACCTTCATGAAACCCTCCGTGAGCAAGAAATAGAAGTCTATTCTGTCTTCTTATCCACGAAGGCATTGTTACGAGCTCTCATCGAATCGCCGTCTGTCATGAATATCCTGACAAACCAAGAAACGTCCCTATATGAAATTCGCATGCTTAACAGCCAATTTGAAGGCATGACATTGCGTAAGTTTCCATTTACGGGAGATGTCATTTTCGTGCGGATCTTCAGAGGCAAAGATTCCATTGTTCCACATGGGGACACAGAGCTTCACATGAATGACCGATTAATCGTCACAGGCTCTAAAGAATATGTAGACGAACTCAAACGAGAACTTGAATTCTGTGAGTACTGCTAAGATATACCTCGACTTCCCAAGAACTTTTTCTTGGGAAGTTTTATTTATAAAGAGGAATCCGGCCTTTCACCAACAAATATCTAATAAGAGAGAAAAAATTAATAAGGAGGTTTTCATCATGTGGGATACGAAAGTGTTAGAGATCAGGGAGAAAATTAAGGCAAGCTTTATGGATTTATCATGGGAAAAATTGAACCGCCGGCCTTCAGAGGGGGAATGGAGCATTGCTCAGATCGTACTTCATCTTGCGGGAGCGGAAACGCGTTTTATGACTTTGGCTCTTGATTCAGCTGAGAATGGGTCTGGTGGAAGTAATGAAAGAGTGGATTTAACCGTTTTTGATGATCCCACACAGAAATTGAAGGCTCCGATCGAACCCACAGAAGATCCTCAAAGCAAGGAAGATTTATTGAAGGCATTGGAAGAATCCCGATCATTCACAACACGTTTTTTAGAAAAGCACACGAAAGAACGACTGAAGAATCGTTCGATGCACCATCATCGCTTTGGAGAGATGCCGATTTGGCAAGTGCTGGAGCTTCTTGGTAAACATGAACAGAGGCATCTCCTGCAAGTCGAAGAGGTGGAAAATAGAATGCGATAGGAATTTTCTTTTCTTTTTCTAGGGATTGCTGTAGAATTAGTAGTAGGTACTAATAACATGTATTAATTAGGAGGATAATAATGACTCTTTCATTAAAAGGTAAAACATATGTCGTGATGGGAGTTGCGAATAAACGAAGTATTGCATGGGGAATCGCCCGTTCCTTACATCAATCGGGTGCCCGTTTGATCTTTACATATGCAGGGGAACGTTTTGAAAAAGGGGTTAGGGATCTTGCCGGCACACTGGAAGGTGGAGAAAATTCGATCGTTCTTCCATGCGATGTGACAAGTGATGAGGACATTGAAAAATGCTTCGCAACAATCAAAGAGGAAGTCGGCGTTATTCATGGCCTGGCTCACTGTATAGCATTTGCCAATAAAGAAGAACTTGCAGGAGATTATATGAATACAACAAGAGACGGTTTCCTGCTCGCTCACAATATCAGCTCATATTCCTTGACTGCTGTGGCAAAAGTTGCGAAGGATCTGATGACAGAGGGTGGAAGCATCGTTTCAATGACCTATCTTGGCGGAGAAAGAGTCATGCAAAACTACAATGTCATGGGTGTAGCGAAAGCTTCCCTTGAAGCCAGTGTAAAATATCTTGCGAATGACCTCGGTAAACATAATATTCGTGTCAATGCCATTTCTGCCGGACCGATCCGCACGCTTTCTGCAAAAGGCGTTGGTGACTTCAACAGCATCCTGAAAGAAATTGAAGAGCGTGCCCCTCTTCGACGGAATACAACTCAAGAAGAAGTAGGAGATACGGCTGTATTCTTATTCAGTGATTACTCAAGAGGAATTACTGGTGAGAATCTACATGTAGATTCAGGATATCACATATTAGGATAATAAATAGTTGGCGACTGCGAGATTCTATTCTTGCAGTCGTTTTTGTATAGAAAGAATTCATAAAAATCCATTAATAATTGAAACTCCTAGGCGCTATTCGCATACATATAAAAGTGGGGAACAATTAGGAGGTGTCAAGTGTGAACACAGAGAAAAAAGCAGGGAAAGAACCTTTGCTCTATATAAATCAGCCAAGATTGGAAGACGTTAAAGGAAACATGCAAGTAACGTATCGCTCTTCCAAAAATAAGCTTCAACCAAAACAAGGGGAAACACAGATTGTTATCGATAACAAAACTACAGTGCGTGAGCAACAAAATGATAACTACCTAGATGAGCTGAAAAACCCTGATCAGGAGACAGGGGTTGAAGATTCAGGACATAGAGCTGTTCAATCAACCACTCTCGAGACTCAGAGAAAGACAGCGACTGCCTCATTCCGAAAACTAAAACCCTTCAGAGATTTGACTATTGAGGAGAAATTAGACTACATTTCTGCAAGTATTTCCGGCAAAGTGCCATTTCCATGTGAGTTTTCAAATGGAGAGGTTTCTGTAAAGGGTGTCATCCAAGACGATGAAGGAGATGAAATAACCGTTAAAAGCTTTAATGGTGAAGAGGTTAGAATGAGGAAAAATACACTTCAAACAATCAAAATGATTGGACTGCAATAAAAAAGGAGCCAGGCGGGATACCCGGCTGGCTTTTCATATGAACTTGGATATTAGTCTTCGCATTCAAGGAATACGTGTACGTCTTTGATACATTGAATCGCACAGAAGCAATCCAGGTCAACTGTGATACATTCGCCTGTAAATACCCACTCTGTATTATTGCCCATAGTCTCCATTTCAGAGCCAGAACCAGAACCTGATCCTGATCTAGAACCAGTACCTTCAGCATAGTCAGGCTTTAACACTTGAAGCGTAGCACAGCAGTTATCGAATACTTCTTTCACCCGGAAAAATGGTGATTTCCAAGGACATCCTTTGATGTGCGCTTTAAAAGTCTCACCGTTTTTAAGATATAACTTGAAAATACGAGTGTTCAATCGATTAGTAGGACTCACCATTGAACCTAGTGGCTCAAGGAAACAATCGTTTTTACAATCGTTACACTCTTGATTTGCTTCGTCTTGGATATCTTTAATAGCACGGACGGCTTGACATACGCAACCACGATCTTTTGAACTTTTGTCTTTATCTCTTCCGCAACCCATATAGAAGTTCCTCCTTAAAATGAATTTCATTTACATTACTAACATATTGTCAGGTAGGCAATTAGGTAACGGACATCTGCCCTCTTTTGAAAATTTGGGCTTGTATAATTTGAAAATCGAAGGGAGTCATTTCATTGCAGCTTGCATTGGTTGAACTTATTACGTTAGGGTTGGCCATTTTCCGTTTAACCCATCTTATAGTCTTTGATAAAATAACTGAATTTCTAAGAGCCCCATTTTTTGATGAGCATGTTGTGGTCGAAGATGATGGTGAAGAGGCGGTCTATCTTTCGCCTAAGAAAGGTGGATTGGTCGGTTTTATTGGTGAATTATTGTCTTGTTATTGGTGTACTGGAATTTGGGTTTCTATTTTTCTTTACGGAGGGTATTTCTTTTTACCATTTTATTTTATGCCTCTCATCACCCTTTTGGCAGTTGCTGGTATTGCTGCCATTTTTGAAGCAGCTGTACAAAGTTGGAAAACGGATTAATTCATTAGGTAATTAGTGGAAACAAGCTCGGAATTATTCACATATACTGGAAGGGAATGATGATAAAGGAGGAAACAAGAAGTGAAGAAAGCCTCTACAAATACAAAGAAACAAGCCGGCTCATCCACAAAGAAAAAAGGATGCGGTTGCGGGTCGAAAGTGAAGAAAAGTTAGGACTGCTCAAATTGGGCAGTCTTTTTTTCATAAAAAATAACTTTATGAAAAAAATAAAGGATGAGTACAAATAAAAGAGGGATATGCCATGAACAATATTCGAATAATCATTTCGTTAGCTTTATTTGTTTTAATAGGATGTGCAAATAAGGAAGATGGAAGTGATAGTAAGATTGCACTTATGAAGAAAACCAATCCTCCTCCCATTGAATTAGTGGACAATCCTGAAACGGATAGCTACGGCCACGCCATCAAACAGGAAATTTCGAAAATGAAAGAGCTCTATGATGTAGCAGTCATTCAAGATAAGGAAGAAACGCTTGTCGTATATAAAGTGAAACATTTACACAGGTTCAAAATGAAGGAAATTGAAAAAAAAATGGATGCTTTTTTAGAAAATAAGTATCCTGGTGAGAATTTCATTTTATCAAGCGACTATAAAATTTTTCTAGAAACCATTCGCTTAAAAGAAAAACTGAAAAAAGGTTCTATTTCTAAGAAAGATGCTGAAACCAAGTTCAAGGAAATTGTGAAACTTCAAAAGGAAAAAACCTAGGAGGAATGTTTGGTGGGGAGATCACAAAAAACACCTGAACAAAAAAAATATGAGCAATTAGAAAAACAGTATGAAACAAAGCGGCCATTACTGAAGAATGTAATCAAGGCATTTTTTGTTGGAGGTTTTATCTGTCTAATCGGTCAGGCCGTCACCTATATGTATATTTACTATTTCAATTTCACAGAGCAGACAGCAGGAAATCCAACTGTTGCGACGATGGTCTTTCTTGCGATGCTTCTGACAGGATTCGGTATGTACGACCGCATTGGCCAATTTGGTGGTGCAGGAAGTGCTGTACCTGTCACTGGATTCGGGAATGCAGTGATTTCTGCTGCCATTGAGCATAGAACAGAAGGTCTTGTTCTCGGAGTCGGCGGGAACATCTTTAAATTGGCTGGTTCAGTTATTGTGTTCGGTGTTTTTTCTGCCTTCGTTGTAGCTTTAATCAAGACGCTCTTAATTCAATGGGGGGTGATTTAATGCTTAAAGGTTTAAGGTCTTGGGTATTTCCGGCACATCCTGCCATCCTCTCAACCGGCGTCGTTGGTGGTCCATTTGAGAAAAAAGGTGACTTGTCAGCCGATTTTGATCAGTTCTACGATGATTTATGGATGGGGCAAGAGACGTATGAAAAAGCCAATCGTACACTAATTGAAGATGCTGTTCAAATCGCATTGGAAAAACAGAAATTAGAAAAAAGTGACATTCAGTTTTTCTTAACTGGTGATCTGATTAATCAAATTACCCCTTCAAGCTTTGCGGCCAGAACGAATGGCATTCCTTATTTCGGCTTGTTCGGGGCATGCTCAACTTCCATGGAAGGACTTGCCCTTTCAGCATTCCTAGTCAATTATCAAGGTGCTCATCACGTTGTAACAGGTGCTTCAAGTCATAATGCTGCTACTGAGAAACAGTTTCGCTATCCTACAGAATATGGCGGCCAAAAGCCGCCAACCGCACAATGGACGGTCACAGGGGCAGGATATGCTGTCATTGGAGAAGGGTCATCCGTTATCATGCCTACACCAAGAATCACGTCAGCAACGATTGGGAAAGTAATGGATATGGGATTGAAGGACCCTTTCAATATGGGAGGAGCCATGGCACCGGCTGCAGTCGATACAATTATTGGTCATTTTCAGGACCTCGGGAGGGACCCTTCATATTACGATCTCATCGTTACAGGAGATCTTGCTAAGATAGGAAGGCAGGCGGCTTATGCGATGTTAAAGGAAAAAGGATATGAATTATTAGAACAGCAGTTTCAAGATTGCGGGATGCTGATTTACGGCGATCATCAGCCGGTCCAATCGGGTGCCAGTGGACCCGGCTGTTCAGCTACTGTTCTCTACGGACATCTCCTCAATGAAATGAAAAAAGGCAAATATAAACGCATATTAGTCATTGCGACAGGAGCACTATTGTCCCCGTTGACATTTCAACAGGGAGAATCGATCCCGTGTATCGCTCATGCCGTATCTATTGAATATTTGTAAGTGGGAAAGGAGGAAACCATGTGTTAGCCATGTTTTTTTGGGCATTCACGATAGGAGGTATCATCTGTGTAATTGGTCAATTGCTGTTTGATGTTGCGAAACTAACACCTGCTCATACATTAAGCTTATTGGTTGTTTCAGGATCCGTGCTTTCTGGATTTGGCTTATATGAGCCACTCATTGATTTTGCCGGTGCAGGTGCTACCATCCCGATTACAAGTTTCGGGAATGCACTGGTAAATGGAGCTATGCAGGAAGCGCAAGAGCATGGGGTTGTCGGGGTCCTTACCGGAATGTTTGAGGTTACAAGCTCAGGGATATCTTCTGCCATCATATTCGGTTTTATAGGAGCGCTCATTTTTAAACCAAAGGGATAATAGAGGTGAAATCTTGTGCCTGAATACTTACAGGTAGCATTGAGAAGTCTGTTCATTTTACTTTCACTATTTGCCATAACCAAATTATTAGGAAAGAAACAACTTTCTAAATTATCTTTTTTTGAGTACATTACAGGAATCACTGTAGGGAGCATTGCAGGGACTCTCTCTATGGACCTTGGGCTCCCCTTGAGTGAAGGACTGATGAGTATCCTTCTATGGTTTACATTCCCCCTGTTATTTTCTTTTCTATCCCTGAAAAGCATCCGATTCAGGAGATTTGCAGAAGGGCAGCCGACTGTATTCATCAAAGATGGAAATATCGATGAACTGGCATTGAAAAAAGAAAAATATTCTGTTGATGAGCTATTGGAACAATTGCGTAAAAAAGACGTCTTTCGTGTATCCGATGTAGAGTTTGCTTCACTAGATACCAATGGGGATCTAAGTGTTTTATTAAAAAAGGAAAAAAGGCCGATCATTCATGAGGATGTATTTAATAGCTCACAAAAATCCACGCCGCCTCAGGCAGTGATTACAGATGGGAAAATAGATCACAAAGCCCTGACAGAAGTTGGATTTCCTTTGGCATGGTTAGTAAAGGAAATAAATAGAAGGGAATTGAAAGTAGAATCCATCTTTCTTGCTCAATTAGATTGTGAAGGAAACCTGACCTTCGACCTTTACAATTGGACAAACACACAATAATTTATTCAAAAGCCCATACGCAATCCGCTCTCTATACATATGTTATAAGAGACTAAAGGTAAAAGAGAGGTGATATTAAATGCCTTATGGATATGGTGGTTACGGTGGCTGCGGATATGGCGGCGGCGGCGGTTATGGTTCAACGTTTGTATTAATCGTTGTGCTTTTCATTCTATTAATTATTGTTGGAGCTAGCTTCTGTTAGAAAGGGGTACAAAAGGCAGAATCCTAAATTGGAGGGATTTTGTCTTTTTGTTTTTAAAAGGGAAGGGATGAAAAGGAGAGTAAAAGGCAAGGAATTGATAATATAATGAAAAAGTTGATAATGAATCACGCTCCTTGGTTTTTTACATATGATGCTTATAGTTAAAAGGAGGCGTGATGAAAATGAATAATAACTTTTTTAAGAATTTAGAGAAGAAGACAGGCGTAAACATGAACGAAGTGTTAGAGCTTGCGAACTCATTACAAAATGCAAACTTCAAAGATGAGGCAACGGTTAGAAGCGTCATCAAACGGGTATCCAAAATTGCCAATAAACCTGTGAATAAAGAAATGGAAGATAAAATCGTCCAATCAATCATAAATGACGGAAAGCAATTGGATTTTGGGACCATTTCCAATATGTTAAACAAAGGTAAGAAATAAGAATTTTCAAAAAATTAAAGAAGGATGGACATAAAAATGCGTGCCGACACGTATTTTATGTTAATTCTTCTTTCTTTTTTTATCGTCTGAAAAAATGTAAATTCTTCACAGATGCACCGAATAGGTTGCCAGTCTGCAACTTTGCACAAAACCTCAAGCTCTCCACAATTATGAAAACCAAAACACCTTCAATAAGTTTTCAAAAGGACCGTAATGGGTAACTAAAACCAAGGAGGTAATAATTATGGGATACATTGCTCCAATTCCCCACCATCAATATAAACAATATCAAGAAAGAGAATTGAAAGTAGAAAAACACCCGTTCAGCTTTTTCCCCATTCAACCTGTTCAACCGTTGAAAAATAAATTACAATCTCATTCCGAGGAATCGGAATCAAGCTATCTTACCCATCCAACAGGCAATAAGGGATCTTCATACCAGGAACTTAGTCAACAACCTATTCCTTCGAACTTATTAGCTCAGCTAACAGGAAAAGGAAAACTCTTTAACGAATATGTTTAGTGAACCGATTCATTTGGGGGTATCGACTTGAAACTTAAGAAATTCACTGAACATTGTTTTGCATTTACCGGCGCTGTTACGATTGGATATTGTGTAAAAGATGGAAAAGGACTTCTCATTGATAGTGGGCTGGATGCTTCAACTTCGAAGAAAGTAACGAGAATACTGACACAGGAAGGACTTCCCTTGAATTATTGTGTGGTCACCCACGCCCATGCAGATCATTTTGGGGGGGCGCACTACCTCAAAGAAAAATTTGGAATACCCTTGTTTGCACCCAAAGTTGAAAAAGCCATCATGGAGAACCCTTTGTTGGAACCTATATATTTGTTCAATGGGTCTATGCCAATCAATGATTTGCGAAATAAGTTTCTTGAAGGCAAGGCTGTGGATATGGTTGAAGAAATAAGAACAGGGGAGTGCAGAGTTGGGCCGTTCTCTTTGGAGGTCATTGATTTACCAGGACATTCATACGGGCAGGTAGGGATTCTGGTGGATGAGATTTTATTTGCAGCCGACAGTTATTTTGGACTCGAAGTGTTGAAGAAGCATATCATTCCATTCATTGTGGATGCGGATCAAACATTGGAATCATTGGAAAAACTCCTTCACATTTCATGCAAAGGAGCGATACCAGGTCATGGTGAATTTGAAGAAAATATTCATCGTACCGTAAAGGAGAATATTGAACTTCACAAAGTGAGGTTAAATTCTCTCTTGAAATTGGTAACATTGAATCCAGGAGGGAAATCCCTCGAACAAATTCTGAAAGAATATTTGGATTTACATAATATAATTGTATCGAACATTGGACAGTGGCTCTTGTTCAGAACATCCGTAACGGCATACCTTACCAGTCTGGAACGAAGCAAGCTACTATCATTTACGATTCAAGATAACCAGCTGGTTATCATCCCTCATTCATAGCCTTGAACCAAAATGGTTTTTCCATCTTCCCACTCGGCATAGAGTACGTCCTTGGAGGATTGGAAGCCTTGTTTTTTGATTTCATCCAAGAGCCAGGCCTCTTCTCGTTCGGCCAGAGTCAAATTATCATAAACAATTTCTCCATCAACGATTAAAGAAAGAGGAAGTGTCGCAGATTTGAATGGTAATTGCAGATCCTGTCGCTGTACCATGTCATAAAGAGGTTTTCTGATAACACTCAACGTACCGTTAGATTCAAGTAGGGCATATTCACATTCCCTAACCGAAAAAATATCCTTTGCACGGAGAAGATGCTGAAGCTGATTCAAATCCAGATGGTTCTTCTTGAGCTCCTCATAGCTAATCCTACCTTTATTAATAATCAATGAAGGAGTTCCTTCAAGAATATGTCGAAATCGCCTTGATTTTTGAGTAATGTATTCGGTGAAGAAAATCAAACTTCCCCAAATCGTAATGGCGGCTAGGATTGGAATGACCGTTATTTTTTCGTCATACAGGGAGTTTCCCACAAGTTCACCAAGTATTAATGCAGATATGAAGTCAAAGGCGGAGATTTGAGTGATCTGTGTTTTTCCAAGGATTTTGGTCAAAATGAGCAAAGCGAAATAACCAACAATCAGTTCAATGGCAATGGACTTGATTTCCATGAGGATCCCCCTTTTCATACACGTACCATTATCGACGAGTTGAGAGATGAATATACGATTGGTGCAACAAAAAAAGAACAGGGTATCTAGTTCGAAAACTAGAATCCTGTTCTTTTTAGATGACCTTATTCATTGATTTATGAGGGATACCCGCGTCCAAAAATTCATTCGACGTCACTTCATATCCTAGCCCTTCATAAAAAGGGATAGCATAGGTTTGAGCGTTTAATTTTAATTGAGATAAGGACTGTTGCTGCGCGTATTCTTCTATCGCAACCATTAATTTCCGTCCTGCTCCTTTTCCTCTGACCGTTTTAAGGACACAAATCCGTTCAACTTTGCCTACTCCATCAAGGATACGGAAGCGGCCGGCTCCTACCGGATGGTTTTGATCATAAAGGACGAAATGTGTTGAAGCATTTTCGTGTTCATCGATTTCCTCTTCAAGAGGAACCTGTTGTTCTTCAACAAATACCTTTTTTCGAATGTTAAAGACGTCTTGAATCTGCTTTTCTGTCTTGGCAACTTCTACATTCACAACTTATTATCCTTTCCTAAACGGAATGTTTCGTAAACGGTCCAAGAGCCATTTTCTAATTGATAAAGTAAGTGGAAGCGGTCGATTGTTTCTTCATGGTTGATTCCAAGCATGCTCAGGGATCCAAAAATATCCGAGTGCTCATCATTCGAAAGCTTCTGGGCGATCGTAATGTGAGGAACGAAGGCAAATTCAGGCTCATCGCCCATGAAGTTCTGGTTATGCATGTCATCGTGAAGACCTTGTAGCTCGGGTTTTGACTCTACCTTGAAATAAATTACGTTGTTTACAGGTTGGAAAGAGCTTACTTTATATACTTTAAGATTGAAGGGGTCGTATTTTTTTGAGATTGCTGTTAGTTTAGTGGCAATATCTTTAATTTGATCATCATCTGCACTAAAGACGTTTTTTAAGGTCAAATGAGGCGGAACCAATGCATAATGAGGATCATAACGTTTCCTATAAGAGTTCGCGATATCTTGAAGCTTTTTCGATGGGAAAATGACTATACCATAATTCATTTTCTTCAATCCTCCTCTTTTTCACTATCTTTGTCATACTACTAGTATAGCAAATTTTTCAAAAATTTAATATAGGGCGAACGAAAGAGGAAACGGACGTTTAATTAAGAACTTGACATTGATTTAACGGGAGGGAGAGTGAAGTCCGCCTCCCCTGTTCTTAGCTGAACATCATCTTTAATGCACGTTTTAAATCTGGTTGCCAATGCTTCCAGGTATGATCACCATCGAATTCATCATAGAAAGATGAGAATCCCTTTTGATCGAAAAGTTCATGAAGCTGCCGGTTTGGTTTTAAGAAGTCTTTAACTTGTCCATCTGTCGTCTTTACTTCGGTTTCCTGCTTACCGATGATATGGTAAATGCTCAATAGGTGAGGTTGTTTAAGGTTATCTACGGCCTCTAACACCTTTTCATTGACAAATGGAGATTGAAGAAGAACCTTTCCAAAGGTGTTTGGATATTTTAGTGCGGTCATTAGTGACACGGTTGCACCTAAAGAATCTCCCGCAAGTGCCCGTCCCATTCCCATGTGATAGGTTGGATAATGCTCATCCAGATATGGCACCAATTCATGTGCTAAAAAGCGGATGTAAGAATCATTTTCTTCACCGTGTGGATGATATTTTCGTCTTCGATCTTCAACGTCTTTGTATGGTACTCCGACAATAATCATGTTTTCGATTTCTCTATTCTCAAGAAGCTCGTCTGCAAGGCGAGGTATTCTCCCAAGTTGGAAATAATCCTTACCATCTTGTGTAATCAAGAGCGAATATTTATATAGGGGAGAAAAAGTTGCCGGTAAATAAACGAGCATCTTAATCTCTTCATTTAGTTCTTTACTAAAGAGGTTTAATTCGGTAACGGTCCCTCTTGCGGTTGTCATGACAAAGTCCTCCTATATTTCAGTGTTAGCGGTTACAGGAAGATTGTATCATATTCTCATATAGATTTCCCTAAAGCGGATTGCAATACGAAAATTCAAAAGAATGTTATAATTTACTTACATAAAGCGATTGACAAGAAAGGGGTACCCGAAATGAATAAACCAGTACATTCAAAAGATGTGACTAAGGCTGCATTAAAAAGGCTTAAAGATAGAGGCGTATTAATAGAGGATATCGCAGAAATCGTCTATGAAATGCAGTTTCCATATAATCAAGAGTTGACAATGGAAGATTGTGTGGACAGCGTGAATAAAGTCTTGTTAAAAAGAGAGATACAACATGCCATCCTTGTAGGCGTGGAATTAGATCAGCTTG
Organism: Bacillus sp. BHET2; assembly: GCF_005938125.1. GTDB lineage: Bacteria > Bacillota > Bacilli > Bacillales > Bacillaceae_B > Rossellomorea. Next base: position 1,575,041 of record NZ_VCQN01000001.1, on the reverse strand, counting down.
CTGAAGAGAAAAAACTTTCTGAACCTCTTCAAACCATTGTGGAGACAGATGAAGGTCTTTTTGGAGTGGATGAAACGATAGCACTTGGCGCAGCCCTGGGATACGGAAGCATAGCGGTGACAACTTTTGGTCATCTTGATAAGAATAAGATTGGGATCATTCGTGAACTAGATACGAAAAATGGGACGGGTGTCCACACATTCCTGGATGATATTGTTGCAAGTATTGCAGCAAATGCTTCTTCAAGAATTGCCCATACCATGAGGGACAGAGAAGAGAACCTGTCTGAAGAAGAAAAGCTGAAATTGGAAGATGAAGAATTAATAGGATAATAATCAATCTGATATATAACAGTTGGACTGAAGAGAAGGGTTTCCTCTTCAGTCCTTTTGATGTGGACAAACATACGTCATGTATGTAACAAAGAGCCATAGTGTGAAAGCGGTTTATACATTTTATATACATGTGATAAAATGTTGTAAGGATAGAAGTAAGCTGTGTCAGGGGCCTGTTAAACCTATTGCAGGTTTTTTATGAAAATTGTTAACATTTTATGTATTTGATTTGACAAAATTGTTACAGACTGTGTTACAATTATTTCGTTAAAGTATAAAATTGTATAGGGGGAATTAGAATATGAAAAAACGCAGTTTATTTCTAGGTACTGCACTACTTCTAGTTCTATCTGTCATTCTTGCTGCATGTGGCGGCGGATCAGGTGGAGGATCATCATCTGATGGTGAAGATAATAAAGAGGTTGACTTCATCGGAATTGCAACAGGTGGAACAGGGGGTACATATTACCCGTTAGGCGGCACATTCGCTAATATTATTAAAGATGAAACTGGAATCAAATCATCGGCTTCCACTTCAGGGGCGTCTGCTGAAAATATGGCAGCCATTAAAGATGGCAAGACTGAAATCGCTTTTACACAAACGGATATCGCGTCTTATGCATCGGAAGGAACTGAGATGTTCAGCGATAATAAAGTAGAAAATGCAAGAGGAATTGCAACTCTGTATCCTGAAACGATTCAAATCGTTACAACGAAAGATTCTGGCATTAAATCTGTTGAAGATTTAAAAGGCAAAGTTGTTTCTGTCGGTGAAGCCGGATCAGGAACATTACTTAACGCAAAGCAAATCTTAGAAGTTCATGGAATTAAATTGGAAGATTTACAAGCTCGTAACCTTTCATTTGATGATTCAACGACGGGTATTCAGGATGGTACAATCGACGCTGCATTCATTACTTCAGGTACTCCAACAGGCGCCGTTGAAGGATTGGCTGCGACTGAGGATATCACGATCGTACCAGTTGAGTCTGGTAAGATCAATGAGTTGATCGAGAAGTATCCATACTACTCTAAGGAAGAAATTCCAGCAGGTACTTACAGTAAAGTCGACGATGCAGTTACGACTGTGGCGGTTCGTGCGATGTTAGTAACAAATGCTGACATTCCAGAAGATGTCATTTACGATGTAACAAAAGCCATCTTTGAAAACACAGATAAAATTACCCATGCAAAAGGTGAAATAATCAAAGCTGAAGATGGATTAAAAGGTATGGGAATTGAATTACATCCTGGTGCAAAGAAATACTTTGATGAAAAAGGAATTTCAATGGAATAGTTTTACACCAGCAGATGGACGAAGGGATAGGCCGCTTACAACGGTCTATTCTTTTGTTTTGGTTTAAGCTAATTCACTTAAATCAATGAGGTAAAATTAGTGGAATGGTGGGCATCGGTTTATGAAGAAATTTACATTCGTAGGGGCAATTCTCCTAATTGTTGTTCTTCTCGGCATTCTCTTTATACCATTTCATACGTATTTGGTAATAGAACCGAGGAGTACAGATGGAGAGTCGGTTCTCTTCGGTCTCCCCGAAAACCATTCGTTTTCAGTTCGTTACACTCACTCTATTCATTTATCTGAAGTAGAGGAGTTTTATCAACAAACACCAACAGATCAAATTCAACAAACCGAATTACTTTATGAAGATACTGCGATTGGTATGCCGGCCAATGCAGAAGGAAATGAAATCTTTGAAGTAACAAAGGAAGGCAAATATAGAATTTCTAATATGAATAAATTGTTTCCATACATTGATATTCGAATCGGACAAGTGGTAGCCAATCACCGTCTCGTCATTGATGAGAAAGAGTATCCATTAGCTGACTATTTCGATAAAGGGTCTGTCGTTCGGGTTCAAGTGAAGAAACAATCACTTTATGATCAATGGAAAGGAGTGACTGTAGTTGGAGAAAGATAAAGAATTTGAATCATTGACTGCAGAGCAACAACAAGAGTTACTAGAGAAATACGATCCTGAATCCTCTACTAGAAAATTTCATAATGGAATTTTTAAGTGGGTTATATTCTTTGGGCTGTTAGCTTTTTCATTATTTCAATTAGTAGCATCCATCTTTCAATTTATACCTAGGCAATTATTATTATCCATTCACTTAGGATTTGCCCTTTCCTTGGTATTTCTATTATTTCCAGCGCGAAAGAAGAATTTAAAGAAGGAAAAAATCGCCTGGTATGATGTCGTATTATCTATCATTTCGATCGGCGTTGGTGCTTACTGGCCGATTATGCAGGACGACATTGTAAATAGAGTGGGGTTAATGACCTCACTGGACTTCTATGTTGGTTTCGCTGCTATGATTTTAGTGTTGGAGGCCACACGTCGTGCAGTTGGTTTACCGATCACGATCATTGCCTCTGCTTTCATTCTCTATATGTACTATGGCAGATTAATGCCAGGTTTTCTTGCTCACAGAGGATACGACTGGGATGATATCGTAAAGACGATGTTCTTTACTAGTGAAGGGATCCTTGGAACACCGTTATATGTTTCAGCCACCTTCATTTTCTTGTTCTTACTATTCGGAGCTTTCCTCGTCAAGACAGGTGTCGGCCAATATTTTAATGATTTGGCGGTGTCGATCGCAGGTAAGCGTGTCGGAGGTCCTGCCAAGGTAGCGATTTTCTCAAGTGCCCTTCAAGGGACAATTAGTGGGAGTTCGGTAGCGAACGTTGTAACTTCAGGTTCCTTTACGATCCCGATGATGAAAAAGCTTGGATATCGGAAAGAATTTGCCGGTGGAGTGGAAGCAGCTGCCTCTACAGGAGGTCAGCTTATGCCGCCGATCATGGGGGCTGCTGCATTCCTTATGGTTGAATTTATCGGCGGGATATCGTATTGGGATATTGCTAAAGCGGCTACGATCCCTGCACTCCTATATTTTACAGGGATTTGGATCATGACTCATTTTGAAGCCAAACGTATTGGTCTTCGGGGATTATCAGATGAGGAAATGCCTAATCGTAAAGAAGTACTAAAGAAGATATATCTTCTGCTTCCCATCCTCACTGTTATCATTTTGTTGGTAAGTGGAATGAGCGTCATGCGTGCTGCACTTTGGTCAATCGTTGCGACAATTGCCATTAGTGCGATAAGAAAAGATACAAGAATCGGATTCAAAGATGCAGTGGATGCATTGGTAGATGGGGCCAGAACTGCTCTATCTGTAGCAGTGGCAACTGCTGCAGCCGGAATCATTGTCGGGGTGGTGACCAAAACTGGCTTAGGATTAACCCTTGCGAATGGTTTAGTTGATCTTGCTGCTGACCTTACAAATTCTGCGCAGGCTAAATTGATCCTAACGTTAGTGTTCACTATGATTGCGTCGATTGTTCTTGGCATGGGGTCTCCGACGACTGCGAACTATGTTATTACATCCACAATTGCTGCTCCTGCGATTATCCTGTTAGGGGCACCTGAATTAGCTGCTCACCTTTTCGTATTTTATTTCGGGATCATTGCTGATATCACACCACCAGTTGCGCTGGCTGCTTTTGCCGCCGCGGGGGTATCTGGGGGAGAACCGATACGGACAGGTGTTAATTCGGCTAAATTAGCCATTGCCGCCTTTATCATTCCGTATATGTTTGTACTGTCCCCTGAACTGTTAATGATTGATACGACGATTCCCAGATTAATTTGGGTGATTTTTACGGCAATTACCGGTATGATGGCCATTGGTGCCGGAATGATCGGATATTGGTATAGAAGAGTATTTGTCATTGAACGGTTCCTCTGTGTAGCTGCAGGTCTACTTCTGATTTATCCAGAAGGTATGTCAGATGTAATCGGGATAGTGTTATTCGGTGTGATGCTTGCGCTCCAATTCTTTATTAAGAGAGAAGATAAAACTCCAACAAGAGTAACAGCATAAAATAAAAGAGGCTGGACCGTTAGAGTCCAGCCTCTTTCATAGAATAGAAATGTTAGGATATCGTACGATCTTGATGAGGAAGGAGAAGTGAAGAAGCTAATATATCTTGTATGTTGAACCTTCTTATATCTTCTCTTAAAAAGCAGTAGGCCATAATATATTCTTTCTCCACTTTTTTCACAAGGATTCTTCTTTTCGTACATTTCATTTTAGAAGTCATATAAATGATCTCGATAGGGCGTTGATCCATTAAAGAACGCAGTAGACATGTATCCATCGTAAAGCTCCTCTCATCCAATGTACTCACAGTATATGCGAACGAATGTTCCTTCATACTTGGATGCTAAAATGAGGAGGATAATTCAAGAAAACCATTGACATTCTCATATTACTGAATATAATAGAATATATACCTTCCATTGCGACTTGTTAGCTCAGTGGGAGAGCACTTCCTTGACAGGGAAGGGGTCGTGGGTTCGAATCCCTCACAGGTCATACATAGAAAAAAGCCTGCATCTTTCTAGATGCAGGCTTTTTTCATTGGCATTTCCATGGGAAGAGAAGAAAAGGCACATGTATTGATCTATTATCGTAGCGTTTTTAGAAATATGAAAAAGGACTCCGGTTCATGAGGTAAGAGTCCTTGTCAAAACCATATTTTTTTAAAAAAGTATGATTGCGGCTTTAGTTGACCTCTAATTCTTCTTCAAAATAAAACGTGCCAGGATGCTCTTTTACGATGTAAGAGTATCGCTTCATGTTTTTAACGTATTGCCATTTTAATATTGTCACTGTTTCGCCTGTTTCTTTTATCGTCACCATGGAACCATTACTAAACCGATTTTTTGTGGACTTCATTGGGCACTCCCTTTCATATTTACTCATTATAACATAGTTTTCCCTTCAATTTAGAATCTCATGAATGATATTGTTTATAAAGCATCTGAATCCTTCCAATGGACTATATGGAAGAATGGAGGCCAGGAAACAAGGGAAGGGTATTAAGTGGTGTCTGCCTGTTAGAGGTCTGACTTTTAAAACTTCTTCTTCAAGAACTTGCTTATTTGTACTATACCTGTTATTCTATAGAAGAATTATTTTTGTCCGGTATACGAGGGAAGAACAAGATTTGGTTTTCACCTGATATCGCAAGAATAGTAATACATTGTGTGTAACGCACTTTAGGAGGCAACAAACATGGAAAATGGTAAAGTAAAATGGTTTAACGCAGAAAAAGGTTTCGGATTCATCGAAGTAGAAGGTGGAGACGACGTATTCGTACACTTCTCAGCGATTCAAGGTGAAGGTTTCAAGTCTCTTGACGAAGGTCAAGAAGTATCTTTCGACGTTGAACAAGGTGCTCGTGGACCACAAGCAGCTAACGTACGTAAAGCATAATCTAACTTTACACATTCAAAAACAGACTCATTCGTGAGTCTGTTTTTTTTATATGCTCATATCAGAGTCCGATAAGGAAAATGATGCATGAAACATGGAATGTAAGTAGAGGGACGGACCATTCATGGTCCGTCCCTCTACTTGCTCATTATCCTTACGAAATCTTCTATGAATGCAGGGTAATCAAGCGACATGTAGATTTTAGTAGTGGAATGGTTATTTTCTGAACCGACACGGAAGTCTGCAATTGATTCACCACGGGCTTCTCCAAGATTACTTACAACCACATCTCTTATTAAATAACTGCCCAAATTTGGGTTCATGACGAGGGATAAGGACAGTACATCGTGAAGAGGAGCTCCCTTGATACCTGGAACGAGCTTTTGATAGGCCTCAAAATAGTAATCGTATACTTTATCAAGGATTTTGACCAAAGGGTTCGAGGAAGCTTTCTGAATCTCCAGGATTTGCTTTTTTGTAATGAGCGCTTGATTGGTCACATTTAAAGGGACGCACGTCACATTCTTTACGATGCTCATGACAAAATGACTGGAGACGGGATCGCCAAAAAAGTTCGCTTCCGCAACTTTTGAAACGTTGCCCGGAACTAAGAAGGCACCACCCATAATATAAAAATCCTTGATTTTATCAGCGAATTTATCATCTAAAATGAATGCTACTGCCAAGGATGTATTTCTACCAACGTCGACTACCACGATATCTTCATATTTTTCAACCAGCTGAAAAATTTCCGAGAAGTTTAAAAGTTCTCCTTTGATGGTATCAGGTGGTCGTAACGGTCCTAACCCGTCCTTTCCGTGAATTTCAGGATAGTAAAGGGGAAATTCCCCTGTACAGGAACGGGTGGCGCCTCCGATGATCGGGATATTTTCTTTATTCGCCAGATGAAGCAAATAGGCAACATTGTCGGTTGCCTGACTTTTATCTACGTTCCCATACCCAGATACGATGCCGATTAAGTGAATATCAGGGTGTAAGAGTGCGTACATAATTGCAATGGAGTCATCGATTCCTGGATCTGCAAAAAGAAGTATGTTCTTCATGACCTTATCCCCTCGGGTTCGATTTGTTCCAATATATGTATGGAAAAGATTTTTATGCTTTGTATCATTCATATCCAGAATTCAAAGAAAGCTATTAAATAAAGAATCAAAAGACAGAATTTAAATTCTTTTAATAGAGATCGCGTCACGCATTTTTTGCAGGGAGGCCTTTGATTGATCTTTTCTTTTCATCATGATGTTAACGTAAAGAGCGTCCACTATGCTCAGTTGGCTGATTCTAGAAGCAAGGGCTTCAGAACGGTAATCAGTTTCCTGAGATAGCGTGTATAAAGGAATATCAACTAGTTTACTTAAAGGAGTCTTAGCGAAATGGGTAACGGCAATTGTGTTTATTTGATTCTTCTTCGCCACATCCAACACCTCTAATAAATCTTTATTAGCACCTGAATGGGATATGAACACAATCACATCTTCATTTGTCAGTTGGGAAGCTGAGAGGAGCTGCATATGGGGATCATTGTAGGCTGCAGTCGTCATACCTGTTCTAAGGAACTTATGATGGGCATCCATGGCAACAAATCCTGATCCGCCTGTCCCGTAAAATTCGACTCTTCCTGCAATCAACATCGCTTGCACAGCTCTCGTGAAGGTTTCCTCGTTCAAGATTCCCAATGAGTCCTCCAGTGTCCTAATATTGGAGCGAAACACTTTTTGGGCGATAACTCCTTCAGAGTCCTGCTCATGAATGCTTTCATGTATATCCTTAATGGGTGTAACAAGATCGGAAGCTAATGAAATCTTCATAGCCTGGTAGCCCTTAAAGCCCATGCGTTTACAGAAACGGAAAACAGTAGCATCTGCAATTCCAAGATCTTCTGCTATTCCACTAATGGTAGAATGGATAATTTTTTCAGGATTAGCAATAATAAAATCTGCAATCATCTTTTCTTTCTGACTGAATTGTGTGTAATGGGATCGGATTCGTGGTAAGCAGGTCTGAGATTTTTCGTCCTTTATCATGAAAGTTCCTCCTATAAGACGGTTATGAAAATAATTTTAACCCACTTCATTAAATAAAAAAATATTATTTCATAAAAACCCACCATGGAAATTTATTTCGTATTATAATAATAATCGAGAAAAGATATTTTTATTCGGATAGAAAGGAATGATTGTTATGACAAAACAACAAATAGGAGTAGTCGGCGTCGGAGTGATGGGGAAGAGTCTTGCTTTAAACTTTGAGAGCAGAGGCTATTCGGTTTCGATATATGATGTTTCGGATGAAAAAGTAAGAGAAGTACTGAAAGGGCATCAAGATAAGCAAATGATAGGTACCCATGACGTAAAGGAGTTCGTTCAATCTTTAGAAACACCAAGGAAAATTTTAATTATGGTTCCTGCAGGTGATATAACCGACAAAGCAATTGAATCCCTGCTTCCTCATCTCGATAAAGGGGATATCCTGATTGATGGTGGAAATGCGTACTTTGAAGACACTGTCCGTCGCAATAAGGAGCTCGACGAGAAGGGAATCAACTTCATCGGTGCCGGAGTTTCTGGGGGAGAAGAAGGTGCTCTATACGGACCAGCTATTATGCCGAGTGGCCAGAAAGATGCATACGACCTGGTAGAGCCTTTCTTAACAGCTATTGCCGCAAAGGTAAAGGGGGATGCATGCAGTACATATATCGGTCCTGACGGATCTGGTCATTATGTTAAAATGGTACATAATGGAATCGAATACAGTGATATGCAGCTTATTTGTGAAGCCTATTATTTAATGAAGAATGTGTTGGGATTAAGTGCATTAGAACTTCATAAAATTTTCAAAGAATGGAATGAAGGCGAACTCGATAGCTACTTGATTGAAATCACAGCGGACATTTTCACGAAGGTGGATGAAGAAACAGGTAAACCGCTTGTTGAAGTCATATTAGATACTGCAGGTCAAAAAGGGACCGGTAAGTGGACAAGCATAAGCTCACTTGAATTAGGAGTACCTTTATCGATCATTACTGAATCTGTTTTTGCTCGCTTCATTTCTGCCATGAAAGAAGAACGGGTAAAAGCCAGTAAACTATTAAGAGGACCAAAGAATAAAGACTTCTCTGGCAACAAAGAAGAATTCATCGAGATGATCCGAAAAGCACTCTACCTAAGCAAAATTTGTTCGTATGCACAAGGGTTTGCACAACTTCAATCTGCATCTGACGAGTATAAATGGAACCTAAAACCTGGTGAAATTTCCATGATATTCAGAGGTGGATGTATTATCCGTGCAGGATTCCTTGAGGAAATCAAGAATGCCTATGATCGTGATCCTTCCTTAACAAATTTACTCCTTGATCCATATTTTAAGGAGATTGTAGAGAATTATCAGGATGAAGCAAGAGAAGTAGTGGCAACGGCCATTAAACTGGGTATTCCTGTACCAGGTCTTGCCAGTGCATTAGCCTATTACGATAGCTATCGTTCTGAGTCGCTGCCAGCCAATCTGTTACAAGCACAACGGGACTATTTCGGCGCCCATACGTATCAACGTATAGACAAAGAAGGCACATTCCACACAGATTGGCTCTCAAAATAACAAATCAAACGCCCTGTGCCATTGCACAGGGCGTTTGATTTTCATATTATTCCTGGCTTGAAGATTCATCTTTAGTATGGTGTTTATTCTTTTCTTCATGCTGTTCTTTCTTTAAATCTTCAAGTGGTATGGCATCAACGTTTTGTTCACTTTCATGCTGATCGAGGATGCTCTCTTGGTCTCCATTGAGTTGTTCCGGATTATCATTAGATTCTTTCGCCAATTGGTTTCATCCTTTCATCATAAGCAGTTGATGTACTGTACCCTTTGAAGCTAAAGAAAAAACAAATTACTGTAAATAGAACGAAAGAGAGCCACCTAATGGATTAGGTGGCTCTCTTTACTACTTAAGTTAGATTTTCACGTCAATTTTCGCATTTTTCTTTAAATCTTCTACATGTTGCACAAGTTTTTCCTGTTTTTTCTGCTGTTCTAATTGAGTTTTGATCTGAGGTTTTACGTCCTCAAATTTTGGTGCATCCTTTGATTGATCCTGACCTTGTTGGCTTGCGTACTGATCAAAGTACTTTTTCATCTCGTCTTCAGTTACATCTTCAACTTTAATTTCTTTTTCAACATAATTTGTGTATTTAATATTTTCAGCAATTTGGGTTTTCAATTCATCCATCGTAAATCCAGCTTTTTTCATTGCCGCTTCAAATTTCTTTTCATCTTCATATTGCTTTTTCACTTCTTCAAGTTGTTTATTGATTTCATCTTCAGTTGCTTTGTAGCCTTTTTCGTCGGCCTGCTGCATTAGAAGAGTTTGCCCAACTAAGCTATCCATGGTTTGGTCTTTAATCTTCTTTGCCGCATCTTTGCTTGTTGGATCTTGACCCATTTGCTGATACTGCATTTGAGATTGAGATAAGACTGTGTTAAAATCATCACCTTTGATTTTTTCGTCGTTCACAATGGCAACAATTTTATCTTTCTGAACCTTTTGTTCATCCATTTTCTTTTGCATTTCTTCCATTTTCTTCGCTTGCTCTTCTTGGGACTGCTTATCATTGTCTTCTGTTTTCGCTTTATTGTCAGCTTGTTTTTGGCTCTCCTCATCTGAACCGCAAGCGGCTAGTCCAATTGTCAATAATACTAATAGTAAAGTCGTTAATAGTTTCTTCATAATAGACTCCTTTCAGAACTAAAGTGTGATTGTGTAAAAAAATCACTTAATGCGCATTTTAAAGGATAAACGCGTAAAAAGAAAGTATTTAGGCTAAAAAGTATTGATTGTAATAAGGCTGAAACAGAGAAGGTCACTAGATCACCCTTCATTTCATCATTATGTATGCGATTATAATAAAGGAAACAGCTCATGGGAATATGAAGAGGGCAAGAAAATTTATTACATAAATATCTCATAAAAAAAGAGGTTGTTTAAATAGAATTCACCCTCCATTTAAACAACCCGTAAAAGATATTGGGGACCAAAGAATACTGTCAAACAACCTTCTACTCGAATTATAAAGAGTAATTAATCATCTCTCAACTTATGTTTTGGGATGTGAGGACGGACTAGTGTCCATTTGGTTGTGCTATATGGCCATCTCCTTTCCCTTTCATGGAAATTAATAATTATAAGCATATTTTAGAAAGGGATTTTTTTCGTTTTGTTGAATTAGTTACAGATTAAATGAATAGGGGGAGAGAAATTGAAACAATTAATAAGAGTCGGGTCCACGTATATTCCAGTAAGCGATGTTTCGAGATCGAGTACATGGTACCAGGAAAAATTAAACGCAGAACTGAATTTCCAAGATAGTGATAAGGCAATCTTGGATTTAGCCCATCAGAGTATCTTTTTAGTAAAATCATTAGAAGGAGAAAGCAGTAATTTCATGGATAGGCATCATAATAAACGATTTTCAATCACATTTGAAGTTGACGGAATTAGTGAATTAGTAGAGTTGAGAGAACAATTTATGAGTAATGAGGTAGAGGTGGGGGAGATGGAAAATAGAGGCCATGGTGGAAGGAACTTTGTTTTCTCAGACTGTGATGGAAACCTTTTCGATGTGTGGAGTGAACTAAGTCCACAGTTCAAAAAAGCCTATCATGTCTAACATGTTCATATGAAATTCCTAGCAGGTATTGACTTCAAAATGTTAGAATAGGGATTCTGGTAAATGGTTAATGGATTTACTTGTAAATCCATTTTGAATCGTTTATGATAGAACGGAACACAATATTTTGTGTTTTGAATTTTAAAATTAACTACATATTGATTATAACCTGTGAATAGGGTGTCGATTGAGACTTAAAAGGGAATCCGGTGTGAATCCGGAGCTGTCCCCGCAACTGTAAGTGTTGACGAAATAAGGAACTGCCACTGTCAATTATGATGGGAAGGCCTTAGAGTAGGTTGAAAGCACGAGTCAGGAGACCTGCCTTATTTATCACGTGTTATCTTCTTCGGGAATTGGGAGGATAAGCGAGGATAGGAATAGGCTTTCGCCTGTTCACATATCTCCGTAATGTCTTAAGCCCATCCTTCTTGAAGGATGGGCTTTTTTGAACTCCCTCCCCGTTGTAAAAAATGGGAGGAATAAGGATGTCAATCGTAGCAAATCGTCATCACAACAAAGAGGAAACAGAACAGATTTTGAAAAATCTGCATAAACAATTTCCTCAACTGTGTTTCAATGAATTCAATGAGAAAATCCGATTATTTTCAGTTCAACAACCAGATTCAACCAAGGAGAAGTTGTATCATTTCATGATTCTAACCGCTGTTGAACGGGTCACGGCACTTGAGCCGGATTGGACATATGTAGCTTCAAATCTATATATAAAGCATCTATATGGGACAATGGCTGTGACGAGGGGAGTGTCCGAAGACAAGCTTTACGGGTCATTCTATGAGCATATTAAAGGGATAACTGATTTACAATTATATACTCCTGAGTTACTTGGTTCTTACAGTAAAGAGGAAATCGATTATTTGGGATCGATTATGGATTCAACAAGGGATCATCTCTTTACTTATATAGGCATTGTCACATTATCTGAGAGATATTTAGCGAAGTCTCATGAAGGGAGAATCCTTGAGTTACCTCAGGAACGGTTTATGATTATCAGCATGACCCTTATGAGGAACGAACCAAGGGAGAAGAGAATCGAACTGATAGAAGAGGCATACTGGGTCTTATCCAATTTGTATATGACTGTTGCAACCCCGACGTTTGCGAATGCAGGGAAAAGCCATGGTCAGTTATCCAGTTGCTTTATCGATACGGTTGCCGACGATTTAAGAAGCATTTATGACAGCAACACCGACGTTTCCACACTGAGTAAAAACGGTGGGGGACTTGGCATCTATTTAGGGAAGGTGCGGAGCAGGGGGAGTAATATTAAAGGCTTTAAGGGTGTCAGTTCCGGTGTTATCCCCTGGATGAAGCAATTAAATAATACAGCGGTATCCGTCGATCAATTAGGTCAGCGTCAAGGTGCGATCGCCGTTTATTTAGATGTGTGGCATAAAGATATTTTCCCTTTTCTTGATACACGATTAAACAATGGGGATGAAAGACAGCGGACTCATGACCTTTTCACTGGAGTCTGTTTACCGGATTTATTTATGGAACAAGTGGAAAATCGGGGGGACTGGTACTTATTCGATCCTCATGAAGTGAAGGTAGTCATGGGCTATTCCTTGGAAGATTATTATGATGAATTCAAAGGTGGTGGCTCGTTTCGCGACAAGTACTGGGAGTGTGTAAATCAACAGGTTCTTTCAAGGAAAGTGGTGCCAGCAATTGAGATTTTCAAGCGGATCATGATTTCCCAGCTCGAAACGGGCACACCGTATATGTTTTATCGCGACACGGTCAATCGATTAAATGCCAATCAACATAAGGGGATAATTTATTGCAGTAATCTGTGTACGGAGATTGCTCAAAATATGAGCGCAACCATTCTGGAAGAAGAGGTAATTAAAAACGGGAAAATCATTACGTATAAATCTCCGGGAGATTACGTCGTATGTAATCTCGCTTCCATATCATTAGCTAAAACCGTGATGGATGATGAGTTGCAACGGGTGGTATCCATCGGAGTGAGATTGCTGGATAATGTGATTGATTTAAATGATCTTCCCGTTCTTCAGGCGCAGATTACCAATCAACGTTACAGGGGGATCGGACTGGGCACATTCGGATGGCATCATCTTCTTGCCTTAAAAGGTTTGAAGTGGGAGTCGAAAGAGGCAGTCGATTATTGTGACTCCCTTTATGAAGAAATGGCATATTACACGATAAAAGCTAGCCAAGAATTGGGCGAAGAGAAGGGGGCATATCCTTATTTTGACGGTTCGGATTGGTCAACGGGAGAGTATTTTACCAAACGGAATTATTCTAGTTGGCGTTGGGATGAATTACGGAGTGCTGTCTCTTCAAAAGGAATTCGGAATGGTTATTTAATGGCCGTTGCACCGAACTCCTCTACTTCTCTAATTGCCGGTTCCTCTGCGAGTATCGACCCGATCTTCAGGCTTGAGTATTCGGAAGAAAAGAAAGACTATAAGATTCCTGTGACTGCTCCTGATCTATCTCCGAAGACGACCTGGTATTATAAAACGGCGTATAATGTGGATCAGCACTGGAGTGTGGAACAGAACGAGAAGAGACAACGGCATATCGATCAGGGTATTTCCTTTAACCTCTATGTAAGAAATGATATTAAAGCAAAAGATTTACTAGAGCTTCATATAGATGCTTGGAAGTCTGGTTTGAAAACTACCTATTATGTGAGATCGACGTCTATATCCAATTTTGAAGAATGTGAAAGCTGCCACAGCTAGAAGGAGATAAGGGAAAATGAATGAATTAAAGCAACGTATACTTGTAGACCCGACAGCACCGAATAAATCGACAGGGATTATTAATGGAGAAAGCTCTAATATATTAAACTGGGACGATGTGCGTTTTTCATGGGCATACCCGAAATATAAAAGAATGCTTGGGAATTTCTGGACACCCTTTGAAATCAATATGGCCAAGGATATCAAACAATTCCCGACACTTTCAGTCCAGGAGCAAGAATCCTTTTTGAAAATCATCGGCTTATTGGCTCTCCTTGACAGTGTCCAGACTGATTATGCAGGTAAAGTGGCGGACTATCTGACAGACTCAAGTCTAAATGCTTTGATGATTATACTGGCGCAACAAGAGGTTGTGCATAATCACTCTTACAGTTATGTATTATCGAGCATCGTTTCGAAGAAAAAGCAGGATGAAGTGTTTGATTTCTGGAAGAATGATCCTATCCTTCAGAAGCGAAATGAATTTATAACAAATGGATATAAGGGATTTGTGGAATCTCCAAATGTTGAGAATTTATTAAGGTCAATGATTTATGATGTGGTTTTAGAAGGACTGTTTTTTTATTCTGGTTTCGCCTTTTTCTACAATTTAGCCAGAAATCAAAAAATGGTTGCCACAAGTACGATGATCAATTATATCAATCGGGATGAACAATTGCATGTTGGTTTGTTTGAAAAGATTTTCAAAGAAGTTCTTAGTGAGAACCCGTCGCATCGAACGGAAGAGTTGTATAACTTCGGAAGGGAAACGTTCAAACAGGCGGCTATGCTCGAAATAGAGTGGGGGAGAGAAATCATTGGATCCCACGTAGAAGGACTTTTGATGAGCGATCTTGAAGATTACATTAAATTCATGGCAAATAAACGGTCCAAGCAATTGGGTTTTGAAGAGCCATTTCAAGGATATAAAACGAATCCCCTTAAATGGATAATTGCCTATCAAGAAGTGGATATGGGGAAGACCGATTTCTTTGAACAAAAATCAAGGCAATATACGAAAACATCGGATGCGAACGGGTTTGATGAACTGTGAATTCTATGAATACCCTCTTGTTGATAAAAGGATGTTTTCGCTGTTATTAGGACATAACTTGAATGGAAACGAACGAATAATAAAAAGCGAGTCGTGACGACTCGCTTTTTATGTTATCTTTTTTCAATAAAAGGACAATAATCTCTTCGCTTGTGTTGAACGGCTACCCGACCACATTTAATAATTCTTTAGGAAGTCCCGCTTTTTCAAAATGCTTGCGAATAAAAGTCCTCAAGTTACAAGTTTGTAGACTGTTTAATGACTACTTCATTCAGTATTCATACTAGTCCCTCCTAGTCGTTTACATATCCTGTTGTGTCGGTCGAACGACGATTTCATTGACATCTACATGGTCAGGTTGGTCCACAGCGTAAGAAATGGATTTCGCGATGTTTTCGCTATCTAGTGGCTTCATTTTCCGTTCATTGAATGCGGATAGTATATCTTCATCTGTAATCGTTTCAGTTAGTTCTGTCGCGACCGCTCCTGGACAGATGATCGTCGTACGAATATTGTGAGAAGCGTTCATTTCTTGTCTCAACCCTTCAGTTATTGCACGGACGGCGTATTTCGTTCCGCTATAGACTGAACTTCCTGGCATGACTTTGTGGCCTGCTACGGATGAAATATTAATGATGTGTCCCGACTTTTGCTCTTCCATATAGGGGAGGACAGCGGATATACCGTAGAGTACTCCTTTAATATTTACATCAACCATCTGATCCCATTCTTTAACTTTTCTTTTATTGAGTAATGAGAGGGGCATGAGTCCGGCATTGTTTATCAATATATCAATGCGTCCAGCGACTTCGACGGTCTTCTTGGCCAGTTGTTCCATTTCTTCTGCGCTTGTCACATCTGTAATTTGATAGTGTGCTGTTCCGCCCATTTTTTCTATTTCATTCTTTAATTCTTTTAACCGTTCTTCTCGTCTTGCCGCAAGCATTACGGTCATTCCTTTAGAAGCCAGCTCCTTTGCTGTGGCTTGGCCGATTCCGCTACTTGCTCCTGTAATGATTGCTACTTTCATATAAATTCGTCCTCCTTTAGAGTGTGTAAATCGCATTCTTCTATTCTGTTTACACACTCAGCAACTGTTTTAAACTGGCGACAGAGAGTTGTGGACCATTTACCAAATAAATGAAATAAAAATGTTTGATGATTCATCTTTTGGGAATATACATATTAGATTAAGAAAAGGAGAGGTTTCTAAATGACAAAGCATTCGACAGAAGAAAAAATTGGATCAAAGGTAGACAACACGTTAGGCAATATGTCTCAGGACAAGAAAGAAGATATTCTTTCAAACTTTGATCACTTCAAACAATACTTAGGTAATAAAGCTTCATTGGCTGATAAACTTGGGATGAATGAAGAACTTCAGGCGAAGGCAGCGCAGAAGGTAGGGGATTACCTTGCCGCTCATGAAGAACCAAAGAACCGGGAAGAAAAGTTGCTAAGTGAATTATGGAAAGCGGGTACCAAGGAGGAGCAGCATATGCTTTCTCATATGCTGGTGAAGCTAGTACATTCAGAATCCTGATTGGGATCTTATGAGAGAAAGGGCATCCGGTTTGGATGCCCTTTGTTTTGATTCTTACATATGTATTTCTGGATCTACTCTAACAGTCACATTGCCCTTGAGGGCACGGGTTATCATGCATGATTGCTCTGCTTTCAACAGTAATTTCTTCGTAAGGTTGATATCCTTTTCAGTGGCGGTAATATCCAATGTGAGGACAGGGCGATGAATGATCTCTTTGTAGGTAATGATTCCATTTTCAACTTCCACTATCCCTTCTGATGTCATGGTCAAGTCTTTTTTCTCGATATGACTTCGCTCGAGCATGGCAGCTAGTGTGATGATATAACAGGTCGCAGCCGCTCCCAAGAGCATTTCATCAGGATTGGTACCAACTCCGGGACCAGCCATTTCAGGCGGAATCGAGATTTCTGTATGGAAATTCTCTGAACTTAAGGTACCTACATCATTCCTAAGCCCGGGCCAATCCGTCGTTATATGAAACGAATGTCTAGCCATAACAGGTAAGCCTCCTCTAAAGCGTGTTATGGTAATTGTAAACACATTTTTAAACGAAGGCAAAGAAAAAAGACTCTACAGAGTAGAGTCTTTTGGGATGGCATGAATTATGCTTTAGTAACGTTGGCAGCTTGGTCGCCACGGTTTCCTTGAACGATTTCAAATGAAACTTTTTGACCTTCTTCTAAAGTTTTGAATCCTTCGCCTTGAATAGCTGAGAAGTGTACGAACACGTCGTCTCCACCTTCGCGCTCGATGAATCCGAAACCTTTTTCTGCGTTAAACCATTTAACTGTACCTTCTAACATATTGTTACCTCCTCGTGTGTTCTCCACACAATTGTATTACTATTCTTGCTCATGTAACTTCAAGGCGAAAAGCTTAAAAAACTTTGTCTATCCTTCCATTCCGAACAAAAATAATTCTCTTACATAATATCAGGTAACATTCGAAAAGGCAACCTTCGAGGAGAGGCTGAAATGAAAATAGGCTGATCCATATGTGAAGATTTAGTCCCTTCTATTTACGACTAAAAAACCTGATATAAAAGGGTTTAAAGAGCGGTTCGAACATTCCACAATTCCGGAAAGAAACGATGATCAAGCACTTTTTTTAAATAACCCACACCACTAGAACCACCGGTACCCATCTTATGACCAATAATCCGTTCCACGGTTTTCATATGACGGAAACGCCACTGCTGTAGCCAATCTTCGATATCGATTAATTTTTCCGCTAATTCGTATAGGTCCCAATATTTCTCGGGATTCTGATAAACAGTCGTCCAAGCTTCCAGTACAGACTGATTTTCCGTGTACGGTTCATTATAATCACGATGAAGCACTTCTTCTTGAATTGGCAACCCAGCACTCTTTAAAGCCTGGATGGAAACATCATATAAGGAAGGGGCTTTAAATGCTTCATTCAGTTGAACAGATAACTCGGGATCCTTTTTATAAATTTCCAGAACATGCTTGGTCTTATAACCCAATGCAAATTCAATCATCCTGTATTGATATGATTGAAACCCTGAAGCTTGACCCAGGCTGTCCCTGAATTGCACATATTCTGATGGAGTAAGTGTGGATAATACGTCCCAGGCATGAATGATTTGTGATTGGATCTTTGAAACTCGGGCAAGCATTTTAAATGCTTGAGAAAGCTCTCCTCTTTGAATCGATGAAATCCCCTCCTTGAGTTCATGGAGGATTAATTTCATCCAAAGTTCACTTACTTGATGGATGATGATAAAAAGCATTTCATCATGATGACCGGATAATCGTTTCTGGCTGTCCAATAAAGTATCTAATCCAAGGTATTCACCATAAGTCATTCTATTGATAAAGTCCGTATATACATCTTCATTTCCCATCGTGTCCTTCTTGTTTACCATTTTGCTTCTCCCTTTCTTTCGTCTGTTTGGATACAGAGCGGTTATGAAAATATCCCTTGTTATTCAATTCTTTAAAGGGGAAGGGAATACCTTTATTCACAAACAACCTGTTCTTTTGTACAGCATAAAAGCAGTGAATGATATTTGATAGATACCATTTTATCTAGAAAATTATGTTAAAATAAAACCAATTTATATTGCATGTGAGGTGAGGTATGTGGAAAAAATCTATCTTTCCACCCATTTATATTTACGTAGCATAAAGAAAAAAGATTGGAAGGATATTCATCAATATGCTGTGGAAGAAAAGGTATCACAGTACCAGATTTGGGGACCAAATACAGAACTAGATACGCTCGAATATGTAGAGGGCGTATTGAAGGATGAAAAAGTGACTCCTCAAACCCGATTTGTTCAGGTGGTAGTCGATGAGCGAAGCGATCGAGTAGTTGGTGCTGGGGAAATTATCATTAAGAGTTTTGTTCATCGTTCAGGGGAGGTCGGCTATATTCTTCATCCGGATTATTGGGGAAAAGGGATAGGGACACAGGTAGGAGGGGCCATGGTTGAAAGAGGATTTTCTGTCCTCAATTTACACAGGATCCAAGCGACATGCGATCCAGAAAACCTTTCCTCCCAAAGGGTGTTGACAAAGATGGGGATGACATTGGAGGGAGAAATCCGCCATCACTTGAAAATGAAAGATGGATGGAGAGATTCGCTGATATATGGATTATTAGAAAATGAATGGAGAAATGATCATTAGGAAAGCGACAAACACGTATATGAATGGAGAATACTTACATTTCTAAGTACCGTTTGGAAGCACTCGTAAAGGTTCTCAGTAATCTAAACGGTTCCAAAGGGGTTGAACTGGAAGGAAGTGGGGAAAATAGTAATATCTTTTCCTATATAGGAGTCTACTCATATGAAAATTTTACATCATTGCAAGGTGGTCACGGTTCGGTTTTTCCGGGAGAGGTTCTTTGATCACTCTGCACAATTGGCTTATTATTTATTATTATCGATTTTTCCGTTTTTAATTTTTGTGTTTTCACTGATCAGCTACTTGCCTATTTCAGAAACCAATGTATTACTTTTAATCAAACCCTTTGCTCCGGATAAATCGTACGCCATTATTCAAAACAATATAGAACGCATCCTTTATGACCAAAGGGGAGATGTCTTATCCATTTCGATTTTCTTCACCTTCTGGCTAGCGTCAATGGCGGTTCAATCGATGGTTCGCTCATTAAATCAGGCATATAAAATTGAACGGAAGAAACCATTTTTAATCGCATTGCTGTATGATCTTTTATTGACCGTAGGATTTATGGTCCTTATATCTTTTTCCCTTATTGTTCCACTTGTTGAAGAGTACATTCATCATGCGCGATTCACGGAAGGAAAGATTAATGGAGAATGGAGTCAGGCTTGGGTTATCGGGAAATGGGGGCTGAGTTCGATCTTTATGCTCGTTCTCTTTGTCTTTCTGTATATGGTCGTCCCGAGTAAAAGGATATCGTTTCTTCATGTCCTTCCTGGTGCCCTGGTTGCTACCTTTGGATGGCAGGGTGTATCGTGGTTGTATGGTACATATGTTAAATTAAACGACTACTCTCAATTTTATGGTCAGCTTGGAAGTGTTATTACGTTGGTGGTCTGGTTTTATATATCTTCCACGATCCTATTGATTGGTGGACTGTTAAATGGAAGTATAGCGGAGAAAAAGCTGAAATAAAAATCGCTTGGCGGTTGAGCCAAGCGATTTTTTATTATTATAAACGATTTGGTCCAAATGTAAGTGGCCTTATAAGTGGTTTTCTTCCCTCATCATAACGACCAGTTTCTTCGATATGGCAAGCAAGACAAAGCCAAGGATAATCGCAGTTGTCCCAATGACAGCGAATATTTCTAAATACCCAAGTGTGGCAGTAAGGGAAGCAAGTTGCCCCGCAAGTAAACTAGCTACTCCAATAGCAGCCATCCAAACCCCCATTAGGAGGGAGGCGATTTTCACAGGAGCAACCTTACTGACAAGAGACAATCCAACTGGTGATAGAAATAGTTCTCCTAAAGTATGAAGGAGATAAGTAAAGACAATAAACAATAGATTGGCTTTCACAGTAATATTCTGTTCATCAGAACCCGTCTGCATGACGGCTGGTATAAGAACCATGAAGCCGATACCTAGTAGAATCATCCCTATCCCCATTTTGGTCGTCATGTTTAAATCCCCACCTTTTGATCTGGAAAGGCGTAACCACACACTTGACAGTATTGGTGCGAGGATCACGATAAACAGTGGGTTAACTGATTGAAACCATGCCACGGGTATCGTATATCCAAACACATCTCGGTCGATAAAGTTCTTCGTATACAAAGTGAACGAGCTGCCGGCCTGTTCAAATCCAGCCCAGAAAAACACAACAAAGCAGGCAAGGATGAGAATGGCGGTTGTACGCTGCTTTTCCTTCCTGGTCAAAGGCACATCCCGATCTTCGTTTGCTTCTTCAGCCAATACTCGATTTGGTTTTAGTCCAACGTTTCCGAGATATTTATTATTCAAAGAAGTGAATATAATTTGACCTGTGATCATCCCGATGGAAGAAGCAAGAAATGCCCATTTAAATCCATAATGCATCGTGCCGTCATTCATTGTAGTCAGAAACAGATCCTCTGCAAGGAAGCCTGCAACAAGTGGTGCGAATAATGCACCGAGGTTGATTCCCATATAGAAAATCGTAAATGCTGCATCTTTTCGTTTATCATTTCGGGGATAGAGTTCACCGACGAGAGTCGAAATATTCGGTTTGAAGAATCCATTTCCTAGCACGAGAAGGGCTAACCCTGCATACAGGCCGATTTGGGAATGAGTAAGGAAAATGGTGAAATCTCCGCAAGCCATCGTGATCCCTCCGATGGTAATCGCTTTTCTTAACCCGATGTAGCGATCCGTCAACCATCCCCCAAAAATCGGAGTGAAATAAACACTTCCTGTATATATTCCATAGATGGACAATGCCTTTGCGGGCTCGACGCCAAGACCGCCGCTTACATAAACAGTTGTCAAATAAAGGACGAGTAAGGCTCTCATGCCATAATAACTATACCGTTCCCATAATTCCGTGAAAAATAATAGATACAATCCTTTAGGGTGTTTCTTTCCTTGAGGTAAACTGTCCAAATTTGATGAGTTCACTCTATCACTCCTGTGTTTTTGTGTCATTTTCTTATCTTGTTAATGAGGAGGAAAAGTATGTTTTTTTCCAAATCCTTTCATAGTATTCCCGTTCTTCTCATAGGCATGTACAAAAAGGGGCTGTGGAAAATATGTTTAAAGGGTGCTTATATTGCGGTCATACCTCTTTGGCTGAAAGTGAACTATACGTGAGAGAGGAATATGGAGAAATGGAGTGGATGTACCTCCAAGGTCAAAGGGCTGGTGGAAATGTAAGTTTTTATAGTTGTGATCGATGTGGGTTTTTACATCCCTTCAACAAGGAAAAGCGAAAAAAGTTTGAGGGTCAAGGCGAGAATAAAGAAAAATTCATTCGATGGAATATTCGGTGAACAGAATTTGTAGTCACCTGGTAAATGACGGTATAATACAAGAAGGGAGGGAATGAAATGAATACATATCCAGATTCGTCTAAAACACTTCAATTGATCA
This sequence comes from Bacillus sp. BHET2, assembly GCF_005938125.1. Classification (GTDB taxonomy): domain Bacteria; phylum Bacillota; class Bacilli; order Bacillales; family Bacillaceae_B; genus Rossellomorea. Next base: position 1,552,819 of record NZ_VCQN01000001.1, on the reverse strand, counting down.
AGGAGCTTGTAGAAATACCAAGCCCTTCAGGAAACACGAATACCATCATGAGCTACGTTGAAGAATATCTCTCTGATTTACAGATAGAGATGAAAAGGAATCGAAAAGGTGCCTTAATCATCACATTGCCGGGGGAAGACACAGGGAAACATCGTATGTTAACAGCCCATGTAGATGCGCTTGGTGCAATGGTGAAGGAAATCAAGAGTGATGGTCGCCTACGCTTATCCATGATTGGAGGCTTCAGGTGGAACGCTGTTGAAGGGGAGTATTGTCAGATTGAAACCTCTTCAGGCAAAACATATAGTGGAACCATTCTCATGCACCAAACGAGTGTACATGTTTATAAGAATGCTGGAGAAGCGAAAAGGGATGATACAAACATAGAGGTTCGGATTGATGAAAAAGTTCGTAATGCAAAGGAAGTAAGAGACCTTGGAATTGAGGTAGGGGACTTTGTTTCTTTCGATCCTCGTGCTGAAATTACAGAGAGCGGGTTTATCAAATCACGCCATCTAGATGATAAAGCAAGCGTAGGGATGCTCCTTCAGTTAATCCGTCACATTCAAATGGAGGGCATTACGCTTCCTTATACGACCCATTTCTTAATTTCCAATAATGAAGAAATTGGTTATGGGGGGAATTCGAATATTCCTGAAGAGACGATTGAATATCTCGCTGTCGATATGGGGGCGATCGGTGATGGTCAAACAACTGATGAATACACGGTTTCGATTTGCGCAAAGGATTCCAGTGGACCTTATCATTACGGATTACGTAAACATTTAGTCTCATTGGCAGAAGAGAATGGAATTGACTATAAGGTTGACATTTATCCGTATTATGGATCTGATGCGTCAGCTGCAATTCGAGCAGGATTTGATATCGTTCATGGGCTGATAGGAGCAGGAATAGATGCTTCACATGCATATGAACGGACACATGAATCATCCATTCTTCAAACAGAAACATTACTTTGGCACTATGTCCAATCAAAAATGATAATGGAATGAATGAGTATTCTTCCTTCATCCACTAAGGTGGGTGAAGGATTTTTGTTTTGCAACAAAGGAAAGGGGGTATGGATACATTTGGGTGATAAAAGTTTGTAATGATTTTAGGAGGTATTTCTCTTATCAAAGCGATAATGATAAGATAAAATAAAGACACTAATAAGTTAAATGAGGTAAGAGAATGAATACATACAATCTGTTAGAAAGCATAAAATTAAAAACCATTTACGGTGAACTACCTTCAGAAATAAGCGACATTCATGTGGATTCGAGAAAAGTGAAGAATGGCAGCGTGTTCGTGTGCACAAGAGGGTACACAGTGGATGGACATGATTTTGCTGCCAATGCTGTTGAAAAAGGTGCCACATTAGTCGTGGCAGAAAAGCAACTGGACCTTGATTTAAGCAAAGCGGCAATAGTCGTTGTAAAGGATTCATTCAAGGCCTTGGCCCAACTATCCAATAAATATTACGATTATCCTTCTCAGAAATTATCGGTTATTGGTGTGACAGGTACAAATGGTAAGACAACAGTGAGCAACCTGATTCATTCCATCTTGAAAAAGGACAATCAAAGCTCTGCATTATCAGGTACCATCGGCTTTAACTTAGATGGGGAGTTGCTGCCAAGTGAAAACACTACATGCGATAACCTAACTAATCAGCAGATGCTGCAAACTGCATTAGATCGGGACATTCAGAATTTCACCCTTGAGGTTTCCTCCCATGGACTTGCACTGGGTAGATTATGGGGGATCGACTTTGATATAGTGGCGTTCACTAACCTGAGTCACGACCATTTGGACTATCATGGAACGATGGAGCACTACGGGTATGCTAAAGGGTTATTATTCTCACAATTGGGTCAAGGTCTTCAAAATCCAAAGTATGCGGTTCTTAATGCAGATGAAGAATGGTATCACCGCTATAACAATATGACTGCTCATGAAGTGATTAGCTACGGCCTTGACAAGCATGCTGACTTCAGGGCTGAAAATGTAGAATATTTCAATGATTTAACGAAATTCACATTGAATTCTCCTGAGGGAAACTTTGAGGTTGAAATGAACCTATTAGGAAAATTCAATGTATACAATGTATTGACCGCCATGGCCTGCCTATATGCGAAAGGGATGGAGATTTATCGTCTCGTTGAGATTGTTAAAGAGCTTCCTCCTGTAAACGGACGCATGGAGAAAGTTAAAATGGATGCGCCCCTTTCGGTTTATATTGATTACGCCCATACGCCTGATGCAATCGAGAATGCCATCCAATCTGTCCTGCCGTTTAAGGAGAATAAAATCATTTTCCTTGTGGGCACGGGAGGGAATCGTGATAAGACGAAGCGCCCTACTATGGCAGAAAAAGCGTCGCTCGCAGATTACGTCATTTTAACAACGGATGATCCGAGATATGAAGAATATGATAGCATCCTGAGCGACCTTGCAAAAGGGATGCAGCATGATCAATTTGCATTGATTGGAGATCGAGGAAAAGCAGTTAAGCATGCGGTCGAGATAAGTGAGCCGGGAGATATCATCATCTTTGCCGGGAAGGGTCATGAAGATTATCAAATCATCGAAAATACAAAATATCCTCATAGTGATAAGGATATTGCGAGAGAAGAAAGTAAGTTGAAATATCGTATATCTGAATAACTTTCCCGAGAGAATCCGAGAAAAATCGGATCTCGTAAAAAATAACCACTTTGAAAAACAAAAGGCAATCGGCCGTTAGATAACGGCCGATTGCTTCTTTTTTTAGTCTATAGAATGTTAGATAAAACAATTAAAAAAAGAGAAGGAGGCTATCCTTCTCTTTCGTCATACAGATGATTATATGAACATACCTGCAATAGCAGCACTTAGTAAAGAAGCAAGTGCACCTGCAATTACGGCTCTCAGTCCCATGCGTGCAATATCACTTCTGCGGTCAGGGGCTAGATTCCCCAATCCACCAAGTAAAATCCCAAGTGAAGAGAGATTCGCAAATCCACAAAGGGCGAATGAAATAATGGCAACTGTTTTTTCAGATAAATTACCGATTTCTGGTGCAAATGCTGAATAAGCAACAAATTCATTAATGACAAGTTTCTGCCCGATGAAGTTTCCTGCAGTAACCGCTTCACTCCAAGGCACACCGATAGCGAAAGCCAGAGGAGCAAATACATAACCAAGCACAAGTTGAAGTGAAAGGCTGTCAAATCCAAACCATCCACCGACAAAACCTAGAAGACCATTGATCATCGCAACAAGGGCGATGAATGCAAGGAGCATTGCTCCAATGTTTAAAGCCAATTGCAACCCGACGCTTGCCCCATTTGCTGCGGCATCTATCACGTTTGCAGATTCCGAATCCGCTTCCATTTCAAACGCTTCAGGTTCTGGTGAATCATCTGTTTCTGGAACAAACAACTTAGCCATAACAAGACCGGCCGGAGCAGCCATGAAACTCGCTGCTAATAGGTACTCTAAAGGAACACCCAAAAGAGAATATCCCACTAATACAGATCCAGCAACTGAAGCCAAACCTCCCGTCATGACGGCAAATAGTTCTGACTCAGTCATTTTTGATAGAAAAGGTCGTACGACTAATGGAGCCTCTGTTTGTCCAACAAAAATATTGGCAGCTGCAGATAATGACTCTGCTTTTCTTGTTCCTAACAGCTTCGATAATCCTCCGCCTAAAATCTTGATAAAAAATTGCATGATTTTAAGATAGTAAAGGACTGAAATTAGAGCAGAGAAGAAAATAACGACAGGAAGTACATTAAATGCAAAAATGAAGGCAATGTTAGATTCCTCTGTGTAAAGACCTCCAAATAGGAAGGTGATCCCTTCATTGGAATAGTTGATAATCGCATTAACGACTTCTGTTAATCCTTTAAGAGCGCTCTGCCCCCATGAAGTTTCTAACACGATGAAAGCGAAAAATATCTGTATAGCAAGTCCACCGAGGACTGTTCTGAAATTAACCCGCTTCTTATTCTTTGAAAATGCAAACGCAATTCCCATAACGACAATAATACCCATGATACCCCATAAATATTGCACTTCTTTCACCTCTTCGATAAGTATAATTGAAACTTGATGCTTTCGAGTTTTTATTTTACAATGCTTTCAGACGTCTGACAACCTACAATTACGGATTTTGTCGAATTTTGTACAAGAGTCATCGCTATTAGTATGCGCAAATACAGCGTTTTCATGAAAGGGGATACAAAAATGAAAATAAGAAAAAATTTATTGGATGGATTGGAACAAAAAGTATATATATATGAAAATAAGAAAGAAGAATTCATTTTAATCGCCATTCCTACTATTGAATGGTCCTTTTCACTTACATATGAAGAAGATAATATCCAAATGAAATTATTTGATTCATTAAAAGGAAGGGTATCAGAAGAAGCAGCAAATACTTTAAGTTTAAGGATTGTTCAATGGACATGCGAGATGTAACAGGTTTTTTCCACCTGTTACGTAATGCTCCTTGAAACTACTATTAAATCACTTCAATTGGCATAGAAACGCTTATTGCCATTGGATTAACGTGGAACTGCATTGATTCTTTGTTGCATTGTTACTTTAGAACGAATATGATGAGAAAGTGAGAATGACGAGAAAGGATTTTACGAATGAAAATAGACTTTATACAGGAAGTTCAATCGAGACGGACTTTCGCTATTATTTCCCATCCCGATGCTGGGAAAACAACCTTAACAGAGCAACTACTCCTATTCGGAGGAGCCATTCGTGCAGCTGGAACCGTAAAAGGAAAAAAAACCGGTAAGTTTGCTACATCTGACTGGATGGAAATTGAGAAACAAAGAGGAATCTCCGTTACATCTTCCGTTATGGCATTCGATTATGATGATTATCGAGTGAATATCCTTGATACTCCAGGTCACCAAGACTTTTCTGAAGACACATATAGAACCTTGATGGCAGTTGATAGTGCGGTCATGATCATTGATTCAGCCAAGGGGATCGAAGCCCAAACCTTAAAACTATTCAAAGTATGCCGTATGAGAGGCATTCCAATCTTCACCTTCATCAATAAGCTCGATCGTCAGGGACGTGAGCCATTGGAATTATTAGAGGAGCTTGAAGAAGTATTAGGGATCCAGTCTTACCCGATGAACTGGCCGATCGGAATGGGGAAAGAATTCTTAGGGATTTATGATCGCTTCCATAACCGAATTGAGCAATTCCGCGTAGAAGAGGATGATCGATTCATTTCGTTAAACGATGAAGGCGAAATTGAAGGGGAGCATTCTCTGAAGGACAGTAATCTTTATCATCAAAGCTTGGAAGATGTGCTGCTTCTGAATGAAGCCGGTAATCCGTTTTCACGAGAACGCATAGCAAGCGGAGAACTGTCGCCGGTATTCTTCGGGAGTGCGTTAACTAATTTCGGTGTTCAAACCTTTTTAGAAACATATTTGCAATTTGCACCATCTCCTCAATCACGGAATTCCGACGTAGGTGAGATTGAACCGACAGCTGAGGACTTTTCAGGTTTCGTGTTTAAGATTCAAGCCAATATGAATCCTGCCCACCGTGACCGGATAGCGTTTGTCCGCATTTGTTCCGGTCAATTTGAGAGAGGGATGACAGTTAATCTTTCACGTACCGGCAAGTCCATCAAGCTTGCACAATCAACACAATTTCTTGCAGATGATCGCAGCACGGTAAATGAAGCTGTCAGTGGGGATATTATTGGAGTTTATGACACAGGCACGTATCAGATTGGTGATACACTTGTGCAAGGTAAGAACGGCTTCCAATACGAAAAGCTTCCCCAGTTCACTCCGGAACTTTTCGTTCGTGTTACTGCCAAAAATGTGATGAAGCAGAAGCATTTCCAAAAGGGAATCCTTCAACTGGTTCAAGAGGGTGCCATCCAATATTATAAGACTCTTCGAACAGAAGATATTATTCTGGGTGCAGTTGGCCAGCTTCAGTTTGAGGTATTCGAACACAGAATGAAGAATGAATATAATGTTGATGTGAAGATGGAACCAATTGGTTCTAAAATTGCAAGATGGATTGAAAATGAAGAAGATGTGAAGGATTCCATGTCAAGCTCCCGAAGCATGTTGGTGAAAGACCGTCATGACAATCTGGTCTTCTTGTTTGAAAATGATTTTGCCATGAGATGGTTCAATGATAAAAATCCTGATATCCGATTATTTAGTTTAATGTAAAAGCGTTAGCACCCCTACATATTCGATGTGAGGGTGCTTTTTTATTAGGCTCTTTTCCCAAAGGTTGATGTTTTCTAACATAGGAACTGCCAAGGCTCTGTCTATGAGTGAGTGCGATAGATGGTGAGGGGAACGCCTTCGCTTTCCGGCGGACGAACGGCCAAGCCTCCTCAGCTTCGCTTCCGGGGTCTCGGCACGCCCGTTTTTCCGCAGGAGTCTACGCCGTTCCCCTCACCATCTAAATGAGATATCGTGACAGAGCTTACTAGTGAAAAAAACGAATGAAATAGTATCTTACTATTCAAGGTAACATCGACCACTGCACTCGATGAAAAATGATGTTTTCTAGCCGCGTATGGTAGTAGATTAGTCCTCATACTTAGTAAGTTGATTGTAGCGGAAGGTGCTCGACTCCTGCGGGAAATGCGGGAAAGTTGAGACCCCACAGGGCAAAGCCCGAGGAGGCTCAACTCACGCCCCGCGGAAAGCGAGCACCTGCAGCGGAAATCAACCACCACTCGCTACCGTTAATAGCAACATAGTTTAATAAAAGAGCATTTTATTATGCTAAAGTATTTTCTAATCATCTACCATCTTCATATATATCTGGGCTACAAACAATTATTTAGTGAATTCATCCCATAATAAAGAGTATCACTAGCAATAGTTGTGTTGAAAGTCTTAAAATAGACATATAGGTATAAAATGCTATTTTTGAAAGGAAGCAGAAAGATGGAATGTGCTAATTGTGGAGTAACGATGGAGTACCATGAAAAAGGATACTTTTTTTTATATAACGATCACCATAAAGGTTTCCCATTAAAAAGGGATTTTCATCAATCAGAAAAGGGATTATATTCTTTTACTTATGAAAATATCGATGAGCTTTATGTGGAATTGGTTGAAATAGAAGAGATAATAGCGGATGAGGGGTGGGAGTTTAGCATTAATTGTGACCCTTATCCAGAATCATTCATTCCCTCTGGGAAATTCCTGAATCTGATTAAGTATAGACAGATGGTAGAGATGATTCAGAATGGGGGATTTACTAGCCACCTCCAGCCCATCATTGACCTTAAAGATTTCAGCCTTTTTGGCTATGAATCATTATTGAGGCCGGGCAATGGAAGAGAGAGAATCAATCCAGGGGAATTATTTGAAGTGGCGTCGCTCACAGGATTTCATTCCATGTTGGATCAGAAAGCGAGAAAATCAGCTATCGAATGCAGGGAGAATCAGGTCCAACCTGGTATTAAGAGCTTTATTAATTTCCTTCCCTCGACCATATATAATCCTGAATTTTGTTTGCGGCATACCTTTACCATTGTGAATGAACTCGGAGTGAATCCTTCAGACCTTGTATTTGAAGTGGTAGAAACGGAAAAGATTGAAGATGTGGAACATTTGAGGTCAGTCCTTGAAGTATATAAACGGGAAGGTATGAAAGTGGCCCTTGATGATGTTGGTTCTGGCTTTGCCACAGTTGAAATGTTGACACTTCTCCAACCGGACTATGTGAAAATTGATCGGTCTTTCATCGATCACTGTGATCTTAATCCGGATAACCAGAAATTTTTGCGGAAGGTCATGAAGATTGCGGGAGAATTAGACATCCTTGTTTTGGCTGAAGGAATTGAGCGGAAAGAAGAATTGTTATTTTGCAAAGATATTGGGATTCATTATGCTCAGGGTTACTTCATAGGAAAACCATCTCAAGAAGCAATCGAACCATTCGGAAATTCCCAATTTGTGCAGGGTAACGCCACCTGAACACTAAGAAATACCTATAAAAAATGATATGTATATAAAAAAGCCGGTTGACATATGAAAAGATGATGATAAAATACTAATATAAATTACTTTAGCGCATAAAAGCTTAAAAGCGTTTAAGGGTCGAAGTTGGCTCTTATCGATTAATCGCATAGTTATTGTCCTGAACAACGGAGTAGGGGGAAATGTGACAGCAGTCAGAGACTAGACGTGAGGTGTAAGTCTAGGTCCATTTATTTCTGAATTACATTGTTCACAAGGCCTTGAGCATCGAGGCTTTAATATGGGACGCCTTTATGAAGTGGGGATAAACTATTTGTCGTCATAGATCGTCTGATCTTCTATATGACATGAATTCGTTTATTCCAATTAGGGTGGTAACGCGGAGAACTCTTCGTCCCTATCTGGGATGGTGGGTTCTTTTTGCTATTCACTCCCATTCCAACACACCAGTCAATCAAGAAAAGGAAGTGTCACGATGTTAAATATCAAAAATGTACATCAGCCTACTGTTTTAGAAGCAGCCCTCGTGCTATTGGCAGTACTGGGAATCATCAGTATCAGTATTATCGGAGTCGGGGCAGTCCCACATATTCCAATCATTCTATCCCTCTTCATGCTAATGTTCTATGGACTGTTGCGTAAAGTACGATTCAAGGAAATTGAACAAGGAATGATTGCTGGGGCACAAGGAGGTCTTGGTGCGGTTTTACTCTTCTTCTTCATTGGACTTCTTGTAAGTAGCTGGTTAATTAGTGGAACCATCCCTACGTTAATGTTTTATGGATTTGAATTTGTAACCCCTCATTACTTTTATGCCATTGCATTCCTGCTAACGTCTTTAAGTGGAGTAGTGATTGGCAGTTCGCTTACAACCGCAGCGACCATAGGGGTTGCATTGATTGGAATTGGTGAGGCAATGGGATTATCGATGGGCATCACGGCAGGGGCAATCGTTTCAGGAGCCTTTTTTGGAGATAAGATGTCTCCGTTATCCGATACAACCAATCTTGCTTCATCCATTGTGAAGGTGGATTTGTTTACACACATTCGTAATATGGCGTGGACGACTGTTCCGGCATTTGTCATTTCTTTGGCTGTATTCGGCTACTTGTCCCCTGGTACAAGTAATATCGATTTAGTTCAGCTCGATGCTTTACAGAACGGATTAACGCAATCAGGTCTTATTCACTGGTATAGTATGATCCCTGTCTTATTGCTTATTGTGTTAATTGTATTTAAAACACCTGCTCTGCTCACTTTATCGATCACCATAGCCGTTTCCGTTTTATTATCATTCTTCCATGGAACCTTACAAGCGAGTCAACTCTTTCAGGTTCTGTTTTCTGGATATACATCTGAAACTGGTGTTGAATCCATCGACTCCCTTTTAACAAGAGGGGGAGTGAACAGCATGATGTTCACCGTTTCCCTTGTGATCCTTTCCTTAAGTCTAGGAGGGTTGTTATTTAAACTAGGTATTATTCCCGCTTTACTAAATAAAGTTTCTACAATCATTCATTCAGGAAGAAGAACCATTCTTTCTACTGCATTGACAGCAATTGGAATTAATCTTGTAGTAGGTGAGCAGTATTTATCGATCTTGTTGACGGGAGAAGCTTTTCAATCACAATATAAGAAATTGGGGCTCCACCCGAAATCATTATCCCGTACATTAGAGGATGCAGGTACTGTAGTGAATCCTTTAGTGCCATGGAGTGTGTGTGGAATCTTTCTAACAGATGTGTTGGGAGTTCCCACCCTTGAATATTTACCATTTGCCGTTTTCTGCCTTATTTCCCCTGTTATGACAATCCTATATGGATTTACAGGATGGACGATTGAAAAAGAACAAAATGAGACCAATCCGGTCGTAAGTAATTAAATAATTGAGGAATTACAGAAGGACTGTCCTTTTGAATCATCCTTTCTCCCTAGGGAAAGTGATTCAATTAAAGGACAGTCCTTCTTCTTTGCATTTCAGAATATGTGGGGAAATTCTGACAATAATAAAATCTTCCTATTGAAATCATTAGAAAATGAAATAGGGGTAAAACCAATAACATGATGGAGCTCTTTAAGATTAATATGTCATGTTGGACCATAAAGGTCTCGACGCTCAAGAGAAAGACGATTGTCAATAAAGTATACGTCCAATTCCTGTTACGAAAAAAAATTACAAGCGTATAAAGGTAAGTAGTAAACCAAATATACAAAGCATTCCCTGCTATCAAATCCCTTGTAGGGTTAGCAAAGTGTTCCACCGGAATTACATATATCTCCAAAATCGAAGAAAGGATCCAAGCGAAGGAAAGGGATATGGTGGATAGTGCAAAGAACAAGGTGATAAGTTGAACATAATGATTTGTTTGTCCCAAAAAAAGTTTCCACCATGTCTTGGCCATGATGACGGAAATGACGAGGGAAAAAGTCGTATAATACGATTCCCACCAATGATGCTCGTATAAATTAGAGTAAATAAACCAGGTTTCTATGAAAAAAAATAATCCAATAATGAGGAGGATCCTGCTTAGTTTCAAACGATACACCACAATATACGTAATCGCGATTGGAACAGAAAATGCTTGAGAACTAATCGATCCTAATACACTGTCATTGTAATCATTCGATAAAATGTGGGGATAATACGAATAGCTATTATATAAAACAAAAATGATATATTCGAATACATATGCCAAGCCGGAAATGAAAAGCCAAAACAATATGATATGAGCAGAAATATGACGGTTTTTCATGACTATGAAGATTAATAAAAAGATGCTGATAAGACTGAGGGAAACAAATGGAATCCAGTTTGCCATTATGATGCTCCTTACATTGCATTATAGAAAATAGTGTGTACAAAATAAGTGGAATTATTTATTTTATAAACAAACTAATAGCTTGAGACGCTTTAATATTGAAGGATCTTCCTGAAGAGACTATAGTTAACAGTAACTGCTTCCAAAGCGTGTGAACGATATAGATAAAGAAAGGGGAGGCATTTAATTGAAGATAAGTGATTTTTCCATAAGGCGTCCTGTGTTCACCATTGTAACCATGCTTCTCATTCTTATTCTCGGTGGAGTTTCCCTCCTGAGAATACCATTAAAACTAATTCCAGACCTGAATCCGCCAGTAGGGGTCGTCGTGACCAATTATCCTGGTGCCGGTCCTCAGGAAGTGGTGGAGAAAGTCACCAAGCCATTGGAAGAGAGCTTATCCACTCTTCCGGGAATGAAAAACATTCAGTCCACTTCCAGGGAAGGTTCGAACTTTATTCTCCTCGAGTTTTCATGGTCTACCTCCATCGATGACATCGAAAATGATGTCCTGCAACGGTTGGACCAGACCCCACTCCCGGACGGTGTGGAAAATCCACGATTCCTTAAATTTGATCCCGCACAGTTTCCTATCATTCAATTCTCATTAAGGGAAGAGGGGAAAGAGTCTAATTTAAAAACACTTTCCGAGAGTTTGAAACTGGAACTAACCAGGGTTGAAGGCGTAGCCAATGTGAACGTTTCAGGCTCATTGAAGGATGAAGTGGTTATTGAATTAAATCAGCAGAAGCTGAAAGATAACAGACTAAGCCAAAAGGATATCATTCAAGCGATTCGAGCTAATAATGTGACTGCGCCTGGAGATACAATTGAAACCGATGGACAAACCTTGACCACTCGCGTTTTGAGCAAACTGCAGTCGGTGGATGAGTTAAAGGCGTTAGTTCTTAATGTCAATCCAGAAACCGGTAAGAAAATGACGCTATCAGAAGTAGCAACTGTCGAGAAGAGACAGCAGGATACAAATACGATTACCCGTGCAAATCAAGAGCCTGCCATACTTTTTAGTGTTCTGCAGCAATCGGACGCCAATACAGCATCTGTATCAAAAGCATTTCAAAATGAGCTTAACCGCCTACTTAAACAAGATCAATACAAATCAATCAAAGCCGACATTCTCTTCGACCAGGGTGACTATATCACTCAAGCGATTGGCAATATAGCTAATTCACTATTGATCGGTGGGGCGTTTGCCATGCTCGTACTCTTTTTATTCCTAAAGAATGTTAAGAGTCCTTTAATCATTGGTGTAGCGATTCCATACTCTGTTATCGTTACATTTGTCTTAATGTTCTTTGCTGATTTTGCGTTGAATATTATGACGCTTGGAGCTTTGGCTCTTGGAATTGGAATGCTTGTGGATAATGCTATCGTCGTGATAGAAAATATATATCGCCATCTTTCACTTGGGAAAAACCCGAGGGAAGCGGCTCTTATCGGTGCCAAAGAAGTAGGGGGAGCCATCACTGCATCTACCTTAACCACAGTTGCAGTATTTTTACCCATTGTTTTTATATCAGGACTACTAGGAGAGATATTTACTGAATTTGCCTTAACGATTTCGTTTAGTTTATTAGCCTCTCTTGTTGTAGCATTGACGGTTATTCCGATGCTTGCGAGTAGGTTATTGAAGAAGCCTAAAGGGAATATAGAAGCGAAGCGAAGGCGTTCTAAAAGCCGAAACACGTTCTCCCGTTCTGTCAAATGGGCTCTTCGTCATCGGTTCATCGTCTTATTTATCACTGCTCTTACGTTAGTTGCAGGTGGGCTTGGACTCACGACAGTTGGGACACAGTTTTTACCACCTACTGATGAAGGTTTCTTCAATATGAGAGTCGAATTAGAAAATGGGGCCTCTGTTGATGAAACAAACCATGTTGTAAATGAAATTGAAGAAAGATTAGAAAAGGAAAAAGAAGTGGATGTTTTTGTAAGCTTGGTTGGTTCAACTCAGGAAGAATCCTTTAGAGGAAGTTCAAAAGGGAATATTGCAGAAGTTTATGTCAAAATGAAACCTTTAAAAGATAGGGAAAGATCGATATTCAGCTTTGCTGATGAAGTGAAACCGGAAATTGAAAAAGCCGCTCAAAAAGTAAATAAGTCAGCTGATGTTTCCTTTAATCTTCAGTCAACATCAGGTTCCAGTCCTCAAACTCTTACGTTTAACCTGAGGGACACGGATCCGAATCGATTGGAAAAATCGGTCGATTCGTTATTTGCTTCTTTGAAAGACATGGATGATGTGTCTGAAGTAACGACCGATCAGATGGAGACGGTGAAAGAAGTGCAAATGAAGGTAAACCGAGAGAAAGCACTTGAACAAGGGCTGGTTCCAGCTCAGATAGGTACGCTCGTCCAAGATGTTACTCGAGGTGTATTGGCTACTCAAATGGTTACGGAGTCTTCTGATGTTATCAACGTTCTTGTTCAATATGATCGAAATATTACTGAAAATCTTGATTCATTGAAGAAGCTCCTCATTCCAAATGGACAAGGAAAATACATTCAATTGAATTCAGTAGTGGATTTCGCAATCGAAGATGGTCCCGTCAGTATCCAGCGGATTGATCAGCAACATGCAGTTCAATTCACCCTGCAATATTCGTCAGAGACCAATCTGGGAGCAATCTCAAAAGCCGTTGATGAAAGAATCGAATCATTGGACCTCCCGAATGAGACCCTGGTTTCATTTAGTGGGGACAGAGAGCTCCTCGAAGATTCAATTGACGATATGGCCCTTGCGCTCGGTCTTGCCATTGTCCTTGTATATATGGTCATGGCGGCTCAATTCGAGTCATTTAAATATCCATTTGTTATCATGTTTACGGTCCCACTCATGGTTATCGGAGTAGCGATCGCGTTAGCAGTTACTCAAACCCCTATCAGCATTTCCGCAATTATTGGAGTAATTGTACTGGCAGGGATCGTAGTCAACAACGCCATCGTTATTGTGGATTACATTAATCAGCGTAAGCAGGCTGGCATCAGCAGTTTTGATAGCATAGTCGAAGCAGTGCAAGACCGAGCAAGGCCGATATTTATGACTGCCTTAACAACGATACTTGGCTTGTTGCCTCTGGCCCTTGGGCTTGGGGAAGGTACTGAAATTAATCAACCTATGGGAATCGCAGTAATTGGCGGGTTGATCAGTAGTACACTGTTGACCATTTATGTGATTCCTATTGTGTACAGCTTCTTTGATAAAGAAACAAGAAGAATGAAGAGAAATAGATCTGCATTTAAAGAGTAATTGATTACAGCCAGAGTTAACCTGAAAAAGCTGAGTAGTGACCATTTGAACGGGTCCCTTAGGTTGAAGGTTAACTCTTATTTTGTAACAGCACTTGTGTGCAAATCCAATACTTTTTAGCAGGGAGAGAATGAATGTGGAAAAAAGAACATATTTTATTACTGGTTTCCCAGGTTTCTTAAGTTTTAATGTTGTTGAAGAACTATTGAGGCAAGGCAGGGCATCGAAAGTATACTTGCTACATTTAACCTCCATGACAGAGCAGGCCAAAGAATGGGTAAGGAAGCTGAATGACATGTCAGAGACTAAACTACTATTGGTTGAGGGGGATATCACGCAACCAAATCTCGGTATGACCCAAGAGCGTATCGTTGAATTGCGTGATGCAATCGATTATGTCTGGCATTTGGCCGCCATTTATGATTTAGCGGTTCCAGAAGAACTTGCACAAAAGGTAAATGTGGAAGGGACACGTCAGGTCAATGCATTCTGTGAAACCCTCGGACAATTAAAGCGATACGTGTATTTTTCCACTGCATTCATATCAGGGGCACGAAAAGGGAAACTCTTGGAGGATGAACTCATCTCTCCTCGAAGCTTTCATAATTTTTATGAACAGACAAAATATGAAGCCGAGGTTCTGGTAGACGGATCAAAAGATAAACTCCCAATAACAATCATCCGTCCTGGCATTGTAAAAGGAAATTCAAAAACCGGTGAAACAGTGAAGTTTGATGGACCATACTTCATAATGAATATGTTTAAGAGATTATCATTCCTGCCTTGGGTTCCATTTCTTGGAGAGGGGAAGGCTCATATCAATATAGTTCCGGTTGAATACGTAGTGAGAGCTTCCATCCATCTCGGCCATGAAGAAGTTGGAACCGGGAAGACTTATCACCTTACAGATCCAGATCCATTAACGGTAAGGGAGGTGTATGAACAGATCTATTGGCATATGTTCAAGAAGAAGCCTAAGGGTAATATTCCTCTCGCCATTTCTTATTGGGCGCTTGGTTTACGATCTGTCCGCCGTTATTTAAAAGTGGAACGGGAAGCTCTGGACTATTTTTTAATGGAGGGATCATTCGATTGTGAACATGCTCAACGTGATTTACAAGGATCCGGCATTTACTGCCCGCCCCTTTCAACTCAAATCGAAAAAATGGTTTCCTTTTACCTCGAACACTTCTCAAATGATGGATTGCATGTGAAAATTTATTAAGGTTCGAAAATGGGGAAAGGTTTCAAAAATGTAAAATCGTAATATTTGGGAGAGATATGGTAAAAATAAAGAGAGAAGCATCAATAGGAGGAATCTCGAGATGTCATTGTCCCTTAATCTATACAAAAACCAATACACAAATAATTATTTGCATCTATGTACTTTTATGGTCCCGTGTAGAAGGTCGACCTTACCTAAGGGGTGCACATGAAATCTTCTATATCAAAGTTAGAAGGAATATTATGGAGCATTGCTCTTCCAGGTTTTCCTCAATTATTGGTTGGTTTGTGGTTTAAGGGAGCACTGTTTGTACTTCTTGAGATTATTATTAATGTCCAGAGCAATTTCAACCTTGGCATCATGTACAGCTTTTTAGGGGAAACCCGTAAAGCAGCTTCCGTAATTGATTACCAATGGCTGATGTTCTACCCCTGTCTATATATGTTTGCTATGTGGGATGCATATAAGGTTGCTGGGACAAAAGAAGAAAGATATAGTTTTTTGCCTTTCGTCATGACCGCCTACACCGTGACTGTGGGTTTGATGTATTCTCCTAAGGTTTATATTTTCGGGAAATTTTTTGGCCCAATTTTTTTACCTATTTTATTTGTCATTCCAGGAGTGCTGATTGGGCTGCTTTTCCGGTCAATCATGATCCGTTATAAATAAATATTAATTCTTTACGAAAAAAACTTTTTGGGGTAGAATGAACGTATACAATTTAACGTTTTCTACCTGTCAAAGGGGAGTAGCTATAGGTGGTTTCATACCTAAACAAAGTCGTCAATACATGGTGTATACCATCGGCTTTGTTGGCATATACGTATGCTAAGCAAGACCTTTGCCTTATTTAGGCAAGGGTCTTTTTGTTTTATAAAAATTCTTGCCTATTGGAAAACTAACTATGTAAATAGGGAGGGACTAAAAGGTATGGATGCTTCGATGTTATTGGAATATGGTTGGGTTCTATTGATTTTGGTAGGACTTGAAGGGATATTAGCTGCAGATAATGCGGTTGTCATGGCAGTGATGGTCAAACATTTACCAGTCGAACAGAGGAAAAAGGCACTCTTTTATGGTCTCTTGGGGGCATTTGTATTTAGATTTGCTGCACTATTTCTCATTTCGTTCTTAGTGAATGTATGGCAGGTTCAGGCTATTGGGGCGATATATTTATTCTATGTGGCGATTCACCACTTTGTGAAAAAGAGGAAAGACACGGGAGCTGTAAAATCGGAAGCGGCAAAAGGATCAGGATTCTGGACGACGGTCCTCAAGGTGGAGCTTGCGGATATCGCATTCGCTGTTGATTCCATGCTAGCGGCTGTTGCTTTAGCCGTCACTCTTCAGCCTACAGGTTGGTTTGATATAGGAGGAATTGATGGTGGTCAATTTATCGTCATGTTCCTTGGTGGTGTCATCGGATTGGTTATTATGCGGTTTGCAGCCACCTGGTTTGTCAAATTATTGGAGAAATACCCTACTTTGGAATCTGCAGCATTCCTAATTGTTGGTTGGGTCGGGGTGAAGCTTGCTGTATTCACACTTGCTCATCCTGATGTGGCAATCCTGACTCATCATTTTCCTGAATCAAAAGGATGGAAGCTTGTATTCTGGAGCGTATTGATCCTTTTATCAGTCGGTGGCTATCTCCTTTCAAGAAGAAAAGCAAAACAGACAGATGTTGAAACTGAATAAATTTGAATCAAAAGCTAATGCGAAATTATTCGCGTTAGCTTTTTTTCTTGAAATTGACTTTTCTAGTTCCTCCATCCCCCACGAGCAGTTTTCTGGTATTCTTAAAAAATAAAAACCCAAACTGTATTACCACTGGGTTTAATCAACAATCCTTTCCGTATTTTGTGAATCCTCGAACTTTTTTCCGAAATTTAATTTTGGATAAACCCCCTCAAAAAAAGTTCTTTAAACGTAACTCCTTTACTAAGGCGATCGATCGACCAAATACAATAAAACTTCCGAGGTGTACATATGAAAAAACAACAATCAAAAATCATGAAATCATCATTAGCTGTTCTTGTAGCCAGTTCCATCAGTTTTCCAAGCTCTATGGCTTTCGCGAATACAAACGATGACAACTTTGACACAATCAAATTGGAGCAACAAAACACTACTTCTAAAACGGATGTTGCAGTAAATGATGAAGCGATGATGGAATCAGCCAAAAAAGAAATTGAAAAACTTCAGGGATCTGCATACACACCTTCACTATTACCTGGTGATTTCTTCTATTTTGCTAAGTTGGCAATTGAAAAAATTCAGCTTGCCTTTACGATGGATGATGCCAAAGAAGCAAAATTACTAGCGGAATATGCAGCAGAAAGATTGGCTGAAGTAGAAGCGTTGTTTAAAGATGGTAAGCAGGAAGAAGCTATTGAAGCTCTAAATAAAGCCATTGACATGATTGATCAATCTGAAGGCCATTGGTCTGATAATGAGAATGATGATGCCGACAAAGATTCGAAAGAGACAGAAACTGATTCTGATGCTAAAGATGAAGTGAAGGAAGAAACGGAAAAGAACGAGAACACTGAGGGAACAACTAACAAAGAATCCACGGCTGATGATTCTGAAATCGAAGGGAACACCACTTCTGAAGGAACGGAAACAGAAACAGAAGAAGCATCTGATGAAATGACAGACATAGAAGAACTTATGTCCCACAACATCTTATCTCTTAAAGCAAATTTAGAAAAAGTCAAAAATCCTAAAGCAAAAGAAGCCCTACAAAAAAATATTGAAAAAAGCTATATAAAATTAGCTGAAAAGCTTGCAAAGCTGGAAGAGAAAACAGCAAAAAATGCAGCAAAAGAAGCGAATAAAAAAGAAGAGAAAAAATCAAATGAGCAAGAAGTGGATGAATCTGCATCTTTGGATCAGGATTCAGAATCACCTAATTCAGGAGACACTACAGACAAAGCGGTTGATGAGTCTACAGAAACCACAAAAGAAGTAACCGAAAAAGAAGAAAAAGAAGAAATTATGCAAGAAGAAGTCAAGGCTACCCCCGCAAATGTCTACCATCATACAGAGAAAAAAGAAGCAAAAAAAGAATGGAAAGATCAACATAAAGAAGTGAAACATGAAACAAAAGATGTACGTAAACATGTGAAGGAAGAATCAAAAGGATCACAGCACGAGAAGAAAGACGAAAAGAGACAGCACCCTAAAAACGATAAAGAAGCGCGCCAGCATAATAATGAAAAAGGGAAAGAAAATGGTAAGGGGCATCACAAAGAGTAAAGTGGTGATCGTTCAGAGGTAGAGACTGAAAAATTATTGTCACATCAGTCAGGAAGGGGTTCCAAATCAGCCCCTTCCTCACTATTATCCTTTTAAATTCAACAGCATATGAGTATAATAGTGTGCAGGACGGGGTGAGACTGATGCTAAATTTATTACTATTTTTACTCGCAAAACAAAAAAAGAAGCTATCGTTGGAAGAAATGGCGATTCAAATACAAAATGGTGATGAACAATTACTGAATACAGTCCTTGAAGACTACAAACCGTTTATTAAAAAAACGGTGTCTTCCGTCTGTAAACGGTATATTTACGAAAGTGATGATGAATTTAGCATCGGCCTGATTGCCTTTCATGACGCTATCTTAAAATATAATCATGAACGGGGCTCTTCCATCATCAGTTTTTCTGAAGTCATAATTAAACGGAAAGTTATCGATTATATCAGGAAAAATGGGAAAATACAGGATGTCAGCATGGATATGACATTGTCTGGAGATGGTGAAGAAGAGACAAGTTTAACCATCGATCAAATTGTATCTGTAGAAGAATACGGAAAACAGAAGCAAGCACAAATGAGACGTGAAGAGATAGGTGCATTCAAAGAACAACTATCTCACTTCAAATTATCCTTCAATGATCTGATTGAACAATCACCTAAGCATGAAGATGCTAGGTTGAATGCCATAGACATTGCGAAAACAGTCGTGAACTCCAACGAATTATTGAATTATCTTATAGATAAGAAACGGTTACCAATTAAAAGATTAGAGAAAAAGGTAAACGTCAGTAGAAAAACGATCGAGCGAAACAGGAAGTATATTATTGCCATTTCGCTTATTCTTATAGGGGATTATGTGTATTTACGGGATTACTTAAAAGGGCGGTTAG
This sequence comes from Bacillus sp. BHET2, assembly GCF_005938125.1. GTDB lineage: Bacteria > Bacillota > Bacilli > Bacillales > Bacillaceae_B > Rossellomorea. Next base: position 1,533,361 of record NZ_VCQN01000001.1, on the reverse strand, counting down.
AGATATGAAAAAAGGGATCATTATGGAAATCAAGCAGGATATCCTTGTTATGATGACACCAGAAGGGGAATTTCTTACAGGAAGAAAACAGCTCGATCAACAGTACGCTATCGGTGAAGAGATTCCTTTCTTTCCGATTGCCAACAAATCTGTCGCACCGAAACCAATTTCCAGGTGGAATTGGAAAGTGTCCACTTCAATCTTAACAGCTATGATCGTCATTGTTGCCTTGTTTTCAAGCGTTATTCTACAGAACAACAAGGCATATGCCTATGTTTCTGTCGATATTAACCCCAGTATGGAATTAGCCTTGAACCATGAACAACAGGTAATTAGCATCACACCCTTCAACGAGGATGCTGAGATGCTCTTAAAGGAGCTCAATGACTGGGAACATGACGATGTGAGCGAAGTGACAGAAAAGATCTTCTTGCTAAGTGAACAAATGGGATATTTAAAGGACAATCAAAATGTCTTGATTACCTCTTCCTTTATCGAGGGTTCGGACCATCAAAGGGAAAGAGATTTAATAGATGAATTGAATGAGTTTGTTCAGGGCTTTCGCTTTGAACATAACGCAAATATTATCGTGAAAGAAACCTCCCCGGAAATTAGGGATGAAGCATCAGAAAAAGGAATGACAGCTGGTTCCTTCATTAAGGAAAGCGAAGATAAGAAGAAAGTAAAAAAACCTTCTAAGACGCTAGAACATGAAGATGCTGTGGTAGATGAAGAAAAAGCAAACCCAGAAATGGATAAAAAGGATGACCGCACCAAGGTTCAGGAGCAAAAGGTGGATCCCCCTGTGGAAGAAAAGAAACCTAAAACTGTAAAGCCTGAAGATCATCGAACCAACGATAAGATTCATCCTCAAGAAAATAAACCAAGAGAAAAGCCGATACCGTCTCAAAACCGCAATTCTTCTAATCATAATGATGAGTCTGAGTACAGATCTAACAGAGAGCATAATAAATCTCCCCATAATGAATCGAACAACTCCCACTCTAGGGGAAATGACAATAGACATCATGAACGTGAAGATAATAAAGATGAGAAGAAACATGATCAGCATGAACGGAAAGAAAACAAAAAAGATTAAGAATATGATGCTAAAGGCACGTTTACTGAATGAGTCTTTGAGTATGAGAAGGGGGTAGCTGGTGAAAGCCAGCTACCCCATGCCATTATTATTTAGTTTGTTGTCCAGATAATTGAGACTGGGCTTGTTTCACTAGGCGCTTTGTGATTTCTCCTCCAACTGATCCGTTAGAACGAGATACAGTATCTGATCCAAGCGTCACCCCGAACTCCTGGGCGATTTCATATTTCACTTGATCAAGGTATTGTTCCACACCTGGAACAAGTAATTTATTTGTACTTTTAGCCATGGTTGTTACCTCCTTATTGATATACTTGAAACAATGAAAGTTTCAGTACTTATATTATTTGTATAAATTCCGAGAACATGTTTGGTAATATTTCGCCGAATTTGTATAGTTTACATTCCTATGAAATGAATCATTTAACAAGATGGTTTAAGTAACTTCCGTTAAAGAAAGAATAAACATAAAAAGAAATTATCGGTTTTTCCTTTCATTCTTCGTTCATATTCATTAAGATAGAAAAGGAAATAACGTTGAAAGGGAAATACATATATGTGGTATAAGCTTAGATTGAATTTAAATAAATTAACGCCAGCTCAAGTCATTGTAACCTATTATTTACTTGCAGTGACGATTGCAACCATTTTGCTAAGTCTGCCGATTGCACATAAACCTGAGGCTGAATGGAGTTTTTTAGATGCGATTTTCACAGCAGTAAGTGCAGTTAGTGTAACGGGCCTGACCGTTGTGAGCACGGTTGACACCTTCAGTACAACAGGAATCTTCATTTTAATGTTTGTGCTGCAATTTGGCGGTATCGGAATCATGACTCTCGGGACGTTCTTTTGGTTGATCGTCGGAAAGAAGATCGGATTGAAGGAACGACGCTTAATCATGACGGACCAAAACCAGACAAGTTTGGCCGGCCTGGTCAGTTTATTAAAGCAAATATTATTATTGATAATACTTATTGAACTCGTTGGGGCATTTATATTGGGAGTATATTTTTTAGGATATTATCCGAATTGGCAAGAAGCTTTCTTGCAAGGACTTTTTGCTTCCGTCAGTGCGACGACCAATGCAGGTTTCGATATTACAGGCCAATCCCTCATTCCTTATGCCAATGACTATTTTGTGCAATTCATCACCATCATATTGTTGACATTGGGTGCAATTGGTTTCCCTGTTCTGATTGAGACGAAGGATTATCTCATGAGCAAACAAAGAAACAGACATCACTTTTCTTTATACACTAAGATTACAACTGTTACTTTTTTTGGATTACTGGCATTAGGGACGTTGATTATCTTTATATTTGAATATAATCGCTTTTTTGATGGCATGGCGTGGCATGAGTCATTCTTTTATGCACTATTCCAATCAGCCACAACGAGGAATGGTGGTTTAGCTACGATGAATGTGGCTGAGTTTTCATCACCTACTCTGTTAGTGATGAGCGCACTGATGTTTATTGGGGCGTCACCAAGCTCGGTTGGTGGTGGTATTAGGACCACAACATTTGCCTTGAATATTTTATTCTTGTTTCATTTTGCAAAGGGAAATCAAACAATCAAGATATTTAAAAGGGAAATCCATCAGCAGGATATTATTAAATCCCTAGTTGTTACGATGATGGCCATTTTTATCTGCTTTCTATCTGTTATTATCCTGTCCTTTACAGAAGATCATTCTATAATGGAAATAGTGTTTGAGGTCGCTTCTGCCTTTGGAACTACCGGGTTATCAATGGGAATAACCTCCGAACTATCATCCGTAGGAAAATGCGTCATTATCGCTTTAATGTTTATCGGTCGAGTAGGAATACTCTCCTTTCTGTTCATGATAGGAGGAAAAGAAAAGACTGCCAAATATCATTACCCTAAGGAAAGAGTCATAATCGGTTGACGAACTTTCAGAAAACGATGCGTACCTTGAGCATCGTTTTTTCTTTATTGAGTTTCATCGAGTGACGCCTTATTTCATTACGGAATAAGGCACGTTAAAGTGGAGAAGGAGAAAGATGATAATTGGAAACGATACGATCCAGCCAATAAGTGGATTCTTATGATGAATGATAAGAACGGTGAACATCAAAACATTAAAGAAAAGATCCCATCCAAAATGCCAACCATTATGATACGTCATCATTCCTAGTATATGGGCCAACCCTTCTGTCAGGCCATAGATTCCTGTCCAAAGGAGAATCCACCACATTTTCCCCAAAATCGTATTGGGCAGTCTGCCGATAAAAATGGAGACTGTCGCTGTGTATTGAATCGCCATTTTGCTCAAAGAAATCAAGGTATGGTTTAGATGGATAGGAAATACAAAAGGTGTTATGGTTTTGAATTTCCACATGGAGTAATCGTACAATAGAAATTGTGAGAGTAAATCTCCAACAATAAAGAACAAGAGAGTGGGATAGTAGCTGAGAAAATCTTTCCAATTCCCGAATTTCCAGCCAATAATAGCATAAAAAAGTAAAAAAAGTAGAATCATGATATTTCCCCATTCAGCATTTTAGCTTAGTTTTTGGTTAAATGCTTGATTTATTCAGTTTTTTCACCCAGTAAGCTTGGAGGAATCTCCCGATGTTTCAGACAGTAAACCCTTATTTTAGAAGAATGGAATTACAGCACAGAGGGAAAAGTAAGGATAACAAAGGAGATGAGGGTAAAAATGAAAAGAAAAGCACAGTTCCATGCTGCTGAAAAAAACAATAAAACTCCACTTAAAAATAAGCAAGAGACAGAATTCTCAGCTGAATATACTCAAGGAGAGGATCCGGCAAAAGGGAAGAATCGAAACTCTGCAAAAGGGATGAAGGGAAGAAGCTGATGAAGGATAAAAAACAGTCCTTTCGCGAAGAATTCGGGCAGGAATTCGGAGATGTCAATGCTGCCAAGATCATAGAAGTGACACAAAAACAGACCAAAGTAAAAGAGAACAAAAAAAAATGTTAAGCGGATTTCCGCTTAACATTTTTTTGTTAGAGCTGAACTAGTTGACGATCAAATTCAAAAACTGTTGATTGACCGGTTGCCGGCTCAAAGTAAGCCAATACATATTGATCTTGTCCATCTTTTGATCTAATTGCCTCAAGCAACGTGTGTTTATACAGTTCTTTTTCATTTAAGTTTAGCCCTTCAAATGCCTCGCCTGCTATAGACGGTTGTTGAAGGAGGCTTTGGTAGATGGAGGAACGCTCTTCTTTCGTCATTTCATGAATCCACCAAGGTTTTCTTGGTTTGTATTTTTGATTTTCTAAATAGTCCAGTTTCATCAGCCCTTCGATGACTGAAATATTATAGCTGGTTTCTGTAGATAAGAACTCATATAGTCGTCTGAATAAATCTTCTAATTGATGTCCAATTCTTGACCATCCTTGATTTTCCCAGTAGGAACCGAATTGCTGAAAGAAATCGAAAGGCGTTTCAAAGCATTCGATTACTAGGTACTCAATTGTACGATCCATACGGTGATCGTTCCAATACTTCTCAAGAACGTCTTCCACCTGCTTGATTCGAACGATATCATAGAAGGACAATACGTTGTTCCCAAGTATTTCATAAGGAGAATGATCCATGTAGGTATATTGATGATCATTTGCCCGAATTCTTAACCCGGTACCTCGGAGCATCTTTAGGAACCCTAGTTGAAGCTCTTCAGGACGTAATTCAAATACATCATTGAACGTTTTACGGAAAGAATTGTAATCTTCTTCAGGAAGGCCAGCAATCAAATCCAGATGCTGATCGATCTTGCCGCCATCCTTGACCATCGTTACGGTCCTTGTTAGCTTATTATAATTTTGTTTTCTCATCACAAGGTCATTGGTCTCGTCATTGGTGGATTGAATGCCGATCTCGAAACGGAACAACCCTGCAGGGGCATTTTCGTTAAGGAATTCAATCACTTCCGGTCTCATGATGTCTGCAGTTATTTCGAATTGAAACACGGTACCTGGTAAATGCTCATCGATCAGAAATTGGAACATTTCCATGGCGTAGCTTCTGCTGATGTTAAAGGTACGATCGACAAACTTAATGACCTTTGCCCCGTTTTTCATCAGGAATCGGATTTCCTCTTTGACTTTCTCCCTGTCAAAGTAACGTACACCCACTTCAATAGAAGAAAGGCAGAACTGGCAGCGGAATGGACAGCCTCTGCTTGTTTCAATATACGTCACCCTTTTGCCCAATTGAGGTAGATCCTCTTGGAAGCGGAAAGGGGAAGGGACCTCCCGTAAATCGATTTTATTTTGTTGGGGCTTGATGACATGCTTTCCATTTTCTACATAAGCTATTCCATGAACCTTTGTCCAATCCCGATCGCAATTAATCTCATCTAATAACTGTTTAAAGGATTCTTCACCTTCGCCGATTATAATAAAGTCCACGTCCTCCAGACGGTCAAGCCAATAAGGGATATCATATGTGACTTCCGGTCCCCCAAGGACGATCGTTACTTCCGGAAGAATTTTACGAAGGATCTGGATCACTTTGATGGTTTCTTCGATATTCCAAATATAGCAGCTGAAGCCAATCACATCAGGTTTTTTAGTAAACAGGTCTGTAGCTATATTAAGGATTGGATCTTTAATCGTGTATTCAGCTAGTTCTATTTCATGTTCATTCTCTACATAGGCTTTTAGGCAACGAATAGCTAGGTTCGTATGAATATATTTTGCGTTTAACGTGCTTAAGACGACTTTCTTCATTAATAATCTCCTTTATACTAAATCCATTCGACAGGTAATCAATTGAATTGTTGTAACAATATTTTTCCATAAAGTATAAGTTGTTCGTACAACTTATAAAATCCGTACTGATTATCATTTTATCTAAGCTTGAGAAAAAGCTCAATGTTTGTCTGAAATGAATTTAAATTAATTGTAACTATTAGAAGGAATTTAAGGAAAAGTTACGAATATTATTAAGTAACTATACCGTTATTTTTTACCACATTGAAGAAGTGACTTCACCATTCGTTAAGAGAATAGTATCCATTAAAAGGGACTGACCCGTACGTATATGGGGTCAGCCCTTTCTAGTGAGGTTTATCTTGTTTTCATTTCCCTTTTGGAAAGTAATTTCTGTAGTCTGGTTGATTTAAACTCAATGATTGGTTGAGTGATGCTTGTGAAAAACTTTGTTGAAAAAATCATCGTGAGAACTAGGGATACCCCAAGCAAGACTAACAAACTTGTTGTGGGATCAATCGTATCCTTTAGGTGACTTTCACGAAATAACCGTATAAGAAAGCCATGCATCAAGTAAACGTATAGAGTATTTTTGCCCCATTTCGTGAAAAATTGTCTCCTTGAAGGGACAAATGTAAAAAAGCTGAATATCATCACGACGTTTAAAAGGTAAACAGCCGCCCTTACAGTCATACTTATAAGGCTATTCTCTTCAAACTCTTCATAGGGCTTGGAACCAAGCAGCCATTTGTCTGAGAATTCGGGAATGAAATACATCCCTAAAAATACGATTACAAATAATGTACCTGCCACAATACGAGCTTTATTCGTTTTAAAATAGTTGAAGTGCTCCTTCTCCATGTAATACCCCATCAAGAAAAGAGGAAAAAACACAAACGTTCTGGACAAGCTTAAATAGTTTGAAATGACATCAACGAATCCTACAAGAAGCCCAAGAGAAAAAGCCACAGTCAAGCCGATACCAGGTTTGAACTTAAACCACTTGATGAAAGCATAAAGCAATGCGTTCCAGCAGAATAAGCTGATCAAGAACCATAATGACCAATGGGGGTTCAGAGGATCCATCTCAAATGTTGATTTATGATACAGAAAATAATAATACACCGTGTAGATCAGTTGAAACAATAGGTAAGGCAGTATTAGCTTTTTAGCAAGTTTTTGAATATATCCCTTTTTATAGAATCCTTTTGCGAAAAACCCGGCCACTAGGATGAATGCCGGCATATGGAATGTGTAGATCGTTTTGTACAATGAAAGGATAAAGGGATCACTCTCGATATAAGACCGAATAATATGCCCAAATACCACTAAAAAGATCAAAATGAATTTGGCATTGTCGAAGTAATAGTCGCGCTGTTTCATATCTTCACCATCTTTTAGAAAAGTTTAATCCTAATTCATTCTTACCCTAGGATACATTGAGCAAAACATGATTTCATTGTTAATTATCACCAAAAGGATGGAGAGCTATGCGGATTCTGTAAATGTTAAGCCAATAGTCGTCTTTTAAAATAGTAAGGGGATGAGGAAATGACGAATAGTAGTGAATTGCAGAAAGATCGAAATCAGGAACAATGTCATCCCGTCGATAGGGAAATCTGCTTAGCATCACCCATGCCGATGCTTGTGATCAATAAAGAACTGAAAATTGTGTACGCTAACCAAGGTGCCTGTGAAACGCTTCAATCAAACCATGACAGAGTCATGGGAAGACTGTTCAGCTGCTTTTTTACGTCTGTTCCAGCTCCGATTGTCGCCCATTACAAGGAAGTAATGGAAACCGGGATAACTCTTGAAGATGAAACATTGATGAACATCGATGATAAGCACATCATACATGTTGAACTTCTACTCAAAAAATCGACCATAACTCCTAATGCCTATTTGTACTTTAAAGATGTAACAGAACTCAAAGAGAAAGAACGAAAAGATCATTTGAATGTCCATCTTCTCTCGAATATCTTCCAGAATGCTTCTGAGGGGATCGTGTTATTTGACATTGAAGGAAATATCAATGACGTGAATCATGCATTTAGTTTACAAGTGGGTCTGGAAAAGGAGGAGATCACAAAAAGGAACATTCGCTCATTTATTCCTGAAAACGCTCATTATAAGGTTGATAAGATCAAAGAGCTGATTTCACAGAATAAAAAAGCCCGCGGTGAAATCCCGATAAAGAAATCACATAGTATTTCGGTCGTGGAATTTACAACTAGCCCCTATGTCCATCATAAACTTCACATGGCGATTTTGAGAGATGTAACTGAAAAGAGACAGATGGAGATTCAACTTAAACGAAATGAAGAGTTATTTAAGGGGTTATTTGAAGAAGCGATCGATGCAATTGTGCTTTGGGATCAAGATGGAAGAGTGTTAAAAGCGAATACCTCTGCCCTGAAAATCTTTGAGTGTACCCTTGCAGACCTTCTTTCAAAAAAAATCAGTGATTTCGTTTATCCGCTGGAAAGTCATAAGTTTGATTTAGTCATGGAACAATTGAACCGATGCGGTGCAGTGAGGGATGAAGTATTATTTCTTATGCCTAATAATCAATTAAAGCATTTAGAATTCACTTCTAAGTTACATTCTGTCGATGGCTACAACATGACGATATTCCGAAATGTAAGTGAGCGGTACCAGATGGAGAAGGAATTACGTGAAAGTGAGGAAAAGTTCAGAAAGATTTTCGAAGGTTCTCTGGACGGTCTTCTATTAACGAATCACAATTATGTGGTTGTTGATGCCAATCCGGAAGTGAGCAAAATCATCAACATCGAAAAAGATCGCCTCATCGGTAAAGATGTACGTGAAATATTGAATATCGATCCAATTGAAGAATCTTATGAGGAATACTTGCAGCAATTAAAGGAAAACGGGCAAGCAACATTTTTAAAAACATTCACTTCCTATGGTGAAAAGGTCCAATATGTTGAGTTATCTTCCAAGTATAATCTACTTTCCAACTTGAATCTTACTATCATTCGAGACATTACGGACCAAATTGACTTGCAAGAACAACTAAGGAAGTCAGATACACTAAGTGTGGTGGGGGAGCTTGCTGCCGGGATTGCCCATGAAATCAGAAATCCAATGACTGCACTAAAGGGGTTCATACAATTGCTGGAGAATAGTGTAGGTGACGATCATGAGATGTACTTTAATGTAATTACATCTGAATTTCAACGAATTGAATCAATCATTACTGAGTTTCTGGTGTTGGCAAAACCACAGGCGATTCAGTATCAAGAAACAAATTTAATTAAGATCATGAAAGATACGGTAGAATTGTTGAGTGCGCAAGCGGTTATGCATAACGTTCAGTACAACGAGAGATATCAGGAAGACCTGCCAACTATCGTTGCTGAGCCTAATCAGTTAAAACAGGTCTTCATCAATGTGATCAAGAATGCGATTGAAGTCATGAAAGACGGGGGCTTTATATCCATCTGCATCAGTGAGGAAGAGAATAATATGATACACATTGAAATAAAGGATGAAGGAGGAGGAATATCGAAGGACAAAATAAAAAAATTAGGCGAACCGTTTTATACAACGAAAGAGCGGGGCACTGGACTTGGACTTATGGTTAGCTTTAAAATTATTAAAGAGCACAAAGGAAATGTTGAAGTTGAGAGCATCGTTGGAAAAGGAACCATTTTCCACATCTATCTTCCTAAATCTTAAAGGAGTTTTGAGTCATGTCATTTGAATCAATCGTGATGGAAAGCCCTATCGGAAAGTTAAAGCTTACAGCGGATCACCATCATTTACTGTCAGTACAATTTGTGGATGAAGAAGACAAAGTATCGATGAAAACAGAGAATCCACTATTAATGAGTGCACAACGACAAATTCACCAGTTCTTTATAGGCGAAAGAAGAGAATTTGATATCCCCTTAAAAATAGAAGGAACAGCTTTTCAAAAGGAAGTGTGGAACGCCCTTCAAGGTATTCCATATGGTGAAACCTGGTCTTATCAACAACTGGCCGAAGCCATTCAGAGACCTAAAGCTGTGCGGGCAGTCGGTCAGGCTAATAAAGTAAACCGTTTCCCCATCATCATCCCTTGTCATCGTGTCATAGGGAAAAATAAATCACTTACAGGCTATGCAGGTAAGCAAGTCGATAAGAAAGAAACGTTGTTGTTATTGGAAAAGTAGAGTAAGAAAAGGCATCTTCCTAGGAAGATGCCTTTTCTTGTGTAGATTTACAAGCGAATAGGTTTCATCTTCCTATGCGCCTTCAATTTTTGAGAGAGATAGCATGGTGAAAAAATGGCAATAAAGAGTCAATTAGGTTGATTAATCCTTATATTTAGATTAATATCTAATTAGATATTAATCTAAATATAAGGAGGTGTTCACTTGCAATTAAGCAAACAGGTAGCTTTTCATAAAACGATGGGAGACCCTACCCGAATTAAAATAGTCTACTTACTGGCAACAGAGAGTTTACACGTCGGTGCCATTGCAGGGAAGCTGGGTCTCACTGCGCCAACCATTTCTCATCACCTTACGAAACTGAAAGAATGCAATCTTGTTTATTCAAGAAGAGAGAAAAACACTGTGTACTACTATTTAAATAGAAAAGTATTAAGTCATCATGGGAGTGTTCTTCAGCAGTTTGCTCATGAATCGAAAGGGGACAGAAAGATGTCAGAAGAGATATTGAAAGAAAAGCAGAAAGTAAAAAATAATTTCATTGAGAAAAATGGACGGATCAAGAATATACCTTCTCAACAAAAAAAGAAATTGTTTATATTGGAACATATGGTGGAGGGGTTAAAAGTTGGGGAGAAATATAAGGAAAAAGAATTGAATGAATACATTCAGCAATTTCATGAAGACTTCGCTACCCTAAGAAGAGAATTTATAATCCACCAGTTTATGTACCGGGAAAATAGCATTTATGAGGTGAATCCAAGGGAAATGTGGGCGTCGACTAAATTATATGAAGCAAAATGATGAAGACAAAAGAGAAGGAAACATTCCTCCCTTTTGTCTATTGGTTGGGTCATGACGTTCCAATTTAATTAAGAATAAAATTCCGGTCTTCGATCCTGAAAGATCGGAATCTGTTTGCGAACTCTTTCCACTTCCTGCAGATTGATTTCTGCCGTGACCAATTCTTCTGAACGAGAGCCTTTTGAAAGTATATCTCCCCATGGATCAATAATGAGGGAACAACCACCAAATTCATTGTTTGGATCACTGCCTACCCTATTACAGGCAATAACGAAGCATTGATTTTCAATCGCCCGAGCCCTTAAAAGGGTTTGCCAATGGTCAATTCGTGCAGCAGGCCACTCTGCTACCACATATACTACCTTGGCCCCTTGCAGGACATGCTTTCTGAACCATTCTGGAAATCGGATGTCATAACAAATTAATCCGGCCATTTCTTCACCTTGAAGAGTGAACATGCCCATATCTAGTCCAGGAATTAAATAGTGATGTTCATCCATCAGCTTAAATAAGTGAAGTTTTGAATATTTTTTCACCAATTCTCCATCGGAATTCGTAACTAATAGGGTATTGGCAACGCCATCCTCTGTTTTGTTTGGAACAGAACCTCCGACAATATGTATAGAATATTTTTTTGACAAAGAAGACAGGAAGCTGCTTGAATCTTTTGCCCCTTCATCAGCGATTGCATCTAACCTTGTCAAGTCATACCCTGTTGGCCACAGTTCTGGCAATACAACCGTTTCACAGCCTTGATCGCTCGCTCTTTTAACCCATTTTTCTACTTTTTTCTTGTTTTCTTCAGGATTACCGAACACAATATCCATTTGAGCTAGACCAATTTTTTGAATCATTTCAATCACCTCATTTTAGGCTTTAAGAACTTATTCCTTTACATTCTTTAGTATCCGTTATATCATTTGTGACTAGAATTTGAAAGTAAATAATTTTCAAAAAATAATGAGGTGAGCGTATGAAGACCTTTAATAAGGCAAAGCGTTTGGATTTATTACCCCAACAATTTTTCGCGTCTCTCGCGAAGACGGTAAATGATGCAGTGAAAGAGGGCCATGATGTCATTAATTTAGGACAGGGCAATCCTGATCAACCGACCCCTCCACATATAGTGGAAAAAATGACTGAAGCAATTGCCTCTCCGTTAAATCATAAATATCCTCCCTTTCGGGGCTTGTCATCATTTAAAGAGGCAGTAGCTGCTTTTTATCGACGTGAATACGATGTAGAATTAGACCCGGAAACAGAAGTAGCTGTTCTGTTTGGTGGAAAATCTGGGTTAGTTGAAATTCCACAATGTTTACTCAATCCTGGTGATGGGATAATGGTACCTGATCCCGGTTACCCAGATTATTTATCTGGCATTGCATTGGCCGAAGCCCGTATGATCAAAATGCCTCTGAGAGAAGAAAATGGATTTCTACCGGATTATCAGGCACACTCCAGTGAAGAGCTGGAAAGTGCCAAGTTAATGTTTCTTAACTATCCTAATAATCCAACAGGAGCAATCGCAACAGAATCATTTTTTAATGAAACAGTCGAACTGGCTAAACAGCATGATATTTGTGTGGTTCATGATTTTGCCTATGGGGCAATTGGGTTTGATGGACACAAACCTGTCAGCTTCCTTCAAATTGAAGGGGCAAAGGATATTGGAATCGAAATTTATACATTATCCAAAACATATAATATGGCTGGGTGGAGAATTGGGTTTGCAGTGGGGAACAACAGTGTCATTGAAGCGATTAACGTACTTCAAGACCACCTTTTTGTCAGTTTGTTCGGAGCCATTCAAGAAGCGGCAACAACTGCCCTCCTTAGCTCCCAGGACTGTGTAACCGAACTGGTTGCGACATATGAAGAAAGAAGAGAGGTATTGATCACCGGCCTGAAGGAAATAGGGTGGGATGTTGTGGCACCTCAAGGCTCCTTTTTCGCCTGGTTAAAGGTTCCAGAGGGATTTACATCTGTGGAATTTTCAACCTACCTTCTTGAAAAAATTAAAGTCGCTGTAGCTCCGGGTGTTGGCTTTGGGGAATGTGGAGAAGGGTACGTAAGGGTTGGCCTTTTAACTACAAACGCTAGGATAAAAGAGGCGATTACACGTATTGAGAGTCTAGAATTATTTAACGGAAAGTAGTTGAAGTACGGATTATCCGCAGACAGAATCTATTAATCAGATCTCAGGATAGATAAAGAATTCTTTGTCTATCCATTTTCTTCGTGGTTGATAGGGAACTGGGCACTTGACGGAAAATGTCTAAATAACATACATTATTAGTTATTTTGTCTTGTTTTGCGAATCTATTTACTTTTCTGATAATACTTGCGATAATTCTCAAGTAACGAATTTACTTTATTAAGACTAGGAGCTTAAAAAAAGGAGTTTATAAGAAATGGGTCGTCTATTAAAACAGAAATGGTTATCAATGAGAATCAATCAAAAACGTTCAGAAATGATTTCCCTGGGAGAAAGTTTAGGGTTATGTGCGGCTGAAACGATCAAATGCAGCCAGCAGCTGGATCAGCTATTGAACGATTATGAAAAGTGTACAAATAATGTTGTGCCTTTCACCCTCCAAGAAACATCAAGTGAATTTGGTCAATACATCAAGAGCCTATTAAAGCGGACAGCTTCGTGACTTCTCAACAAGATTCCCTCACTATACCAGGATGACGAGAGAGACAAAAAAACTCCAATCAATTCCACTACTAACCTGTTCAATCAATCTAATTTGTCGTGATTTCAAAAAGGAATGGCCGATACCGTTTTTGAGGTATCGGGTTTTTCTTTGTCGAATTATCAAACTTTGAAGTTTGACAAGAAAGGAATTAGTTTGTATAATGTTTTGAAACTGAGATATTTATTTTTAAAGGAATGAATGATATGAATAAAACAGAAGACTCAAAACAATCCTTAAAACTTTTCATTGTCCTTTCAAGAGCTTTTAAAGCCTTAAATGAAGAAATAAACAAGAATATCCAAGAGAATGGTTTGAATCCGACCGAATTTGCCGTTCTAGAACTTCTTTACCACAAGGGAGATCAACCTCTGCAACAAATTGGCGGAAAGATTCTATTGGCTTCAGGCAGCATCACATACGTAGTAGATAAATTGGAACAAAAAGGGTACCTTAAGCGAAATGCATGCCCGAAGGATCGTCGTGTAACATATGCCCATATCACGGAAAATGGTACAAAGTTAATCGATGATATCTTTCCGAATCACGAGAATCGTATTAATGAGCTGATGTCCGCATTGTCCCATGACGAGAAGGAAGAAACGATCCAAATGCTGAAAAAATTAGGATTATCAATTAAAGATTTGTCTTATTAAATACGTTCACTCACCCCGTCCAACCAGATGGGGCTTTTCTTTTGAGCTTTTTTCCACTTTATACATTTCACCTCCATTCTAATTTTCGATAAAACAGGAGTTTTCCTGTCAGAAGTCGAATAACTATAATCGGGATGAAATAATAAGGAGGCAACCAGTATGAAGTTTGAAGAATTTACATATGAAAGACCGAAACTTGAAGAAATTAAACCTGTATTCAAGAAGGTGCTTGAACGGTTTAAAGCTGCTTCCAAGGTTGAGGAACAAGTGGAAGCGATGAAAGAAATAAATGATATCCGACTCAACATCGACACTATGCAAAATATTTGTTATATCAGACATTCCATCGATACAAATGATGAATTTTACAAAGAAGAGCAAGAGTATATTGATGATATGATGCCAGAAGTACACGGGTTGGTGACGGAATATTACAAGGAGTTGGTTAACTCTCATTTTCGCGAAGAATTAGAAATTAAGTGGGGAAAGCAACTTTTCTCCCTTGCAGAAAGCGAAATCAAGACATTTTCTCCAGAAATCGTCAAGCTTCTTCAAAAAGAAAATAAACTATCTTCCCAATACACAAAGCTGTTGGCATCTGCTAAGATTCCGTTTGAAGGTGAAGAACGGACTTTGGCTCAAATGGGACCTTTTACTCAATCTGTGGAAAGAGAAACAAGGAAGAAGGCTTCTCAAGCGACTGTTGCCTTCTTTGAAGAAAATCAAGAGGAATTAGATCGTTTATTTGATGAATTAGTTAAACTTCGTCACACAATTGCAACTACGCTAGGGTACAAAAACTTCGTTGAATTAGGATATCATAGAATGACGAGAACAGATTATACACCAGAAATGGTAAAGGTGTTCCGCGATCAGGTTAAGAAGCATATCGTGCCTCTTGCTACCGAGCTAAAAGAAAGGCAAGGAAAACGCATTGGTATCGATTCGATGAAGTTCTATGATGAAGGGTTTAAGTTTACTTCCGGAAATGCAGCCCCGAAAGGAAGTCCACAATGGATCATCGACAACGGTAAAAAGATGTACGAAGAGCTGTCATCTGAAACAAAGGAATTTTTTGATTTCATGATAGAACATGATCTCATGGACCTGGAAGCGAAAAAAGGGAAGGCGGGAGGAGGATACTGTACGTATATTGCGAGTCATGAATCACCGTACATTTTCTCTAATTTTAACGGAACTTCAGGCGATATTGACGTATTGACCCATGAAGCGGGCCATGCGTTCCAGGTGTATTCCAGCAGAGGATTTGATATACCTGAGTATATTTGGCCAACATACGAAGCATGTGAGATCCATTCCATGAGCATGGAATTCTTCACTTGGCCATGGATGGAGTACTTCTTTAAGGAGGATAGTGATAAGTATCAATTCTCTCACCTGAGTGATGCTCTGCAATTCCTTCCATACGGTGTGGCGGTAGATGAGTTCCAGCATTTTGTGTATGAGAATCCAGATGCTACTCCAGCTGAACGAAACAAGGCATGGAGGAGTTTGGAAAAGGACTATCTTCCTCATAAAGATTATGATCACATTTCCTATTTGGAAAATGGAGGTTTCTGGCAACGGCAGTCCCATATTTATAATTCTCCCTTCTATTATATTGATTACACATTGGCTCAAATCTGTGCTTTTCAGTTCTGGAAGAAAATGAACGTGAATCGCGAGGAAGCATGGGGAGATTATGTTGCCCTTTGTAAACTAGGAGGCAGCCTTTCTTTCACTGAACTGGTAGAAGCGGCCCATTTAGATTCACCTTTCACTGAAGGCACTGTTCTGAAGGTAATCGAACCGATAAGACAATGGTTAAATGGAGTAGATGATACATCCTTATAACGCAAACGAGCAGCCTCATTTAGGATGGCTGCTTTTTTGTGGGGTCACATTTACAAACTGGGGTTGAATTCTTGAAGAAATATGTTTTTTTGCTTCTGATTTCCTCTGCTTGTACATAAGGTGAAATAGAAGGTGGCAGAGGTGATTGAATGAAAAAGGTAGCCGGATCGTTTCAAATAGCTGCAGTGTATGTAGGCACAGTCATAGGAGCCGGGTTTGCAACGGGGAGAGAAATTGTAGAGTTTTTCACCCGCTTTGGCTTTGTCGGGTTTATTGCCATTTTATTAAGTGGGTATTTATTTATTACGATGGGTACAAAAATCATGCTGAAATCACATGATATTAAGGCAAGGTCCTTCGAAGAATTTAATGAATACTTATTCGGGAAATGGTTTGCGAAGATCATGAACATAGTCATGATGGTCATGTTGATTGGTGTTTCCGCAGTTATGCTTTCGGGAGCAGGGGCGGTTTTTCAGGAGCAGCTACTTCTACCGAAACAATGGGGTATTTTGTTAACCATCGCATTAGGATTCCTGACAATGATGGTGGGTATAAAAGGTCTATTTGCTGTGAATACGTTTGTTGTTCCTCTCATGATTGTCTTCAATTTGTTCCTGATGATTTATTCTGTGCGTCATGCTGAATTTTTAGATGCATTTTTGATGATTCCACATGCTGAAGATGGATGGAAATCTGTAGTGGCCCCTTTTTCATATGTAGCCTTTAACCTTGCAATGGCACAGGCTGTTCTCGTTCCAGTTGCAGGTGAAGTAAAGGATAGGGACATCATTAAATATGGGGGATATCTGGGTGGTTTTTTCCTAACGCTGATTTTGATTTCTAGCCATATGACACTGGTTACGATTCCAAATGTGACTCATTACCAGATTCCTATGGCTGTGGTCATGAAGTCCTTTGTTTCCGGTTTTTACTTTATTTATATCCTCATTATTTATGGTGAGATCTTCACTTCGGTCATTGGGGGAGTATTTGGACTTGAGAAGCAGTTGACCAATTATTGGAGGGGTTCATCTTTGTTGACCTTTACCGGAATATTCCTTGTCATTTACTCACTAAGCTTTTTTGAATATAGCGAACTTTTATCTTACCTGTATCCTCTCTTCGGATATATGAGCTTGCTGTTTATTATTCTGTTATGGATGAAACCAAATGAAAAAATTTGAAGGATAGAGTAAAAAGGATGTCACTTGCTTATGTTAATAGAGATCAACTAACCAAAAAGGAGTGGCGAGTATGACAAAATCAAAACATGAAAAAGAAAGACAGTGGGATGTAAGGAAAGAGGAGCAGCACCCACATGGGAAAGTTGCTTCGTTCAAAGAGCTTGCAGAAGGAAAAAAAGAAAAACGATAAATGAAAAACGATAAATGAAAAACGGATGCCGCGGGCATCCGTTTTTCATTTGTGTGGGTAGGTTATTCACTACTTTTATGAGAATAAGAGTCTTGGGTTTTGTAGCGGTCGGGAAAGTACTTATTACGCACCTCATCTTTATCCCAGTCTTTCTTCCCACAGGCAGAAGCCAGTTCGTCGAGATGCCTCATAATATATTGCATATCGAGGCTTTGGAGGCTGTTATAGTCGACGCCTTCAAGAATATAGTCTTTAAAAGTCCACACCATATTCCTCGTTTCTTCATGATTATTTTCTCCAATCATACGGAGTGAGCGAAGGATTTCTGTAATGATGGAAATATCTTGTTTTCCGTAATGCCTCAGTTGGTAGAAACTTTTGTATAAATAGTCGACAAAAGTCGGTTGCTCCAATATGATCCGAATGTTGTTTTCTTCATCTGTCAAATAAGAGCCAGGCAGCTTATGTTTAGCTAACTTTGAAAGGATGATCCCGATTTCTTCTATACAATTTTTAGCCGTGTTCGGGTCGTTGATTGCTGGAGAAATGGCTCTTAAGGCGATTTCAACCAGTTTGCGGATCCCGAGCTCAATATCTTCAATTGCTTCTTTGTCCGGTCCTAACACAAGATATTCTAAGTAATTTTCTACACGAATATCACGATTCAATATCCAAACTGTCATGACGGGAGTTCCTTCAAGTAAGTATTCACCCGGTGTTTTCAACATTCTGATGATGGCATTGTCCTTTACAGCTTTCTTACTCATTCTTTCAATTTCTATTTGCTGTAAATACCCAGTTTTCGTACTATACACATAAATGGGATCTGTTTCTTCAAAGAAGGATTCATTAAATGTTGGTGGTTCACTTTTGGATGCATTCTTTCGAAATAAATAGCTATTTTCGATTTTTTTATTCGTCTTAATCGTAATGTTATGGATTAAATTACTTACCTTAACCCAATTGGACACGTGATGAACGAAATATACGAAGACAAATAAACAAATGACCGCCACGATTCCTGCAAAAGCAGACGATATATATAATTTTTGCCCGGATTCATCCTGAAGCAGTACCAATAAAGTAATGCAGTAGACCACTCCTGCGACAAAAATGGCAAGTGCCCGTTGAGTCGGACGGTCATTGATGAAATTCTGTAATGTCCTTGGTGAATATTGGGACAGGAATGTCGTCAGGACGACCATGATGGTTGAAAAGGTGATGGTCGTCATGGTCATAATCGATGAAGCGATTGTGCTCATGATTGTCATGGAGAGATTGAAATTAGAGAACAGAACCTTAGGGAAAAAAGGATAGTTATGCTGGCTTAACCACCAATCGAAATAAAATGTAAGTAGAGATAGCAGTAAAGAAATAAGTGAGTATAAAAACGGTACAAACCAAAAACTTTTTTTGGCTTTATTAAACATATGTATATTCAAATTCATGATGGATCCACCTTTAATACAGTATGCGATAAGAATAACCTAAAAAGTCATTTTGAGTAAACCTTTACGGAGCGGACCTTATTAAAAAAAGCGGGGGAAGTCCACCGCTTTTTTAGAAAGTCATGATTCTTGATTATGCTTCCACAATTTTATAGTTTTTATGATTAACTACCGTTTTTTCTTCTAATTCAAGGTCCCGATAATTGTTCATATAAGTTAAATCTACGATAACTGAGTTTTCATTCACTTTTTCGACAATTCCTTTTAATCCTTCTCTAAATTCAATCAGATCACCAATTTCTGCTTTTTTCATCAGAAGTCGCTCCTCTTTTCCAAAATTCTACAAACAATTACTCATATTTTGACGTAAAGTAATGAAAAGGTAAAGAGTTTTCTAAAAATTTCATTAAAAAAATAGGTCTTGAGCTTTTCCTCCATTTGAAACTACAATAGAATCAATAAGAATGGAGGTTTGGATATGAGTGAAGCAGAAATTCTTGAACAGTTGCACTTATTGCGAACGAGGGAAATTGAGGAAGTCAAGGTGATGAAAGAAGACTTTCTTACCTTTCGCTCAGTCCTGGTGACTCAAGATGACTTTAAACAGTTCCGGGGAATAGCCCAACAAGGTGGGAATATCCTCTTTCATTATTTAGATACTCCTAGGAGTTAGAAAGGGTGGAGGAGAATCCCTCCATTTTTTATGCATTCTGCTTAACGTTAATCGAGTTGATTCGCCCTCTGTATATCCATTATATGAGGGATGTTCATTGTTTAGTATGCAGCTTTGAACAATGGGTGGTAACCATTACCTGCTGAAATTTCTTTCGTTCATTGTTATCTTAATGTGGAACGCTATTTGAGGAGGTAATATTATGATGAAGAAAAGCTTACTAGTAGGGGTTGCAGCACTTTCTCTTATTACATTCTCCACTCAAACATTTGCTGCCGATGGAGTGCACACTGTAACAAAAGGTGAATCTCTGTGGGATATAAGTAAAGAGAATGCTGTATCTATTATACAATTGAAAAAAGAGAACGATTTAAATTCGAATGAAATCTACCCAGGTCAAACCTTGCAGTTACCTGACATTAAGGTAACGGCAGAAGAGCAAGAGCTACTTGCCAAACTGGTACATGCAGAAGCCAAAGGGGAATCTTATGCAGGTAAGGTAGCGGTCGCGATCGTAGTATTAAACAGAGTGGACTCTACCGAATTCCCTGACTCTATTAAAGAGGTAATCTATCAGGTATCAAATGGGCACTATGCTTTTTCACCTGTAAAAAATGGAGAAATTAACAATCGACCTTCAGGGGAAGCGAGAGAAGCTGTGAATGAAGCACTTGCCTTCAGAGGTCAGGGACATGGTTCGCTCTTCTTCTATAATCCTGTCACATCGACAAGTGATTGGATCACGAGCAGGGAAACCTTGCTGACGATTGGAAAACATCGCTTTGCAAAATGATGGTTACTCGTAAAGTAGGCATAATCTTCTTTCGTTCATTGACTTTTTTCTTTTCTCTATGAGGAATTAATAGTAAAATAGAGTAAAGATTAAAGAGGTGATGTTGATGATTGGGACACTTGTCAATCGGATTGAGAGGGTACGATGGAAGATGATCCAGTCGGGTATTCGTTTTGGGCTAGACAGTCCGGCCACCATTCAACTGAGCAAAGAACTTGATGCCTTGATCAATATTCATCAGCGAAATGATCCTAAAAAAATAACACAAAATAAAATCATTCAATAAATAGAAAAAATAGGGTTAACCCCGTTGAAAATCTTTCTAAAGTCAGAAAGGAGATTTCCGGGGTTAACCCTTTTCTATTTAAATAAGGAAGATTGAGTAGTAATGGTAATGGGTAGAATTATAGAAGCAATTGATAATGGCCAAGGGAGATGAAGAGATTGAAAGATAAGATTGTATGCATCACAGGGGGAGCCAATGGAATAGGGAAAACCCTGGTTGAACATTTTGCGAAACAGGGCGCCATTGTAGAATTTATGGATATGGACGGGGAGAAGGGAAGAGAACAATCCCGGCTACTCAACTCAGAAGGATATATAACACGGTTTCATGAAGTGAACGTGGGTGTACCAAAAGAGGTAAAAGACGTTTTCAATAAAATAAAAGAAAATCAAGGTGTGCTGGATGTTCTGATTAATAACGCTGGTGTATCCAGATTCATGTCCTTCTGGGAGATGGAACCCGATGATTGGAATAACATTCTATCCTCAAACTTAAGCAGTGTTTTTTATTGCAGCCGTGAAGCTGCCCAATTAATGAAGGGTCGTGGAGGCTGTATTATAAACATGGCTTCCACAAGGGCTTCTATGTCGGAACCGGACACGGAAGCCTATTCAGCGACGAAAGGGGGAATTGTGAGTCTTACCCATTCACTCGCTATCACCCTAAGCGAAGTGGGGATCCGAGTCAATTCCATCAGTCCCGGATGGATTCAGACTGAAGACTATGACTCATTGAGAGGCATTGACCATCGTCAGCATCCTTCCGGCAGGGTAGGGAAACCGGTAGATATTGCGAGGGCTTGCTTATTCCTTGCGAACCCGGAAAATGATTTTATAACGGGAGAAAATCTCGTTGTTGATGGCGGGATGTCACGGAAGATGATTTATGAGCATTAATGTATGGCGTCGCAGGAGTTCACGGCTCACTGTGCCTATCCCTTTCTTAATGCGACAATATTGATAAATCCTATGCATAGAACAAATAAGACGCTGACGAACATGCTACTATACACTCCCACTCTTTTTTTCTAGAATATGAGATGAATATGGAATGAGTTCAAGAACATTGGTAAGGATTTGTAAATATTTAAAATGGAATAGAGTTGATCACCCATCGACATGGAGGGGTGGTCGTTTTTTTTTGCTTAAAAAGGGATAATTTAACAAAGTGTTATGATAAAATGTGATAAATGGTATTTTTAGAAAATTAAATCAATATTGTTGGATGTAAACGAGGGGGAAAAAAGATGAATCGATTGGATGTAATAAAAAGAGAAATGAATAAAGTGTTAGTGGGGAAGGACA
Organism: Bacillus sp. BHET2; assembly: GCF_005938125.1. Taxonomy (GTDB): domain Bacteria; phylum Bacillota; class Bacilli; order Bacillales; family Bacillaceae_B; genus Rossellomorea. The sequence goes on along the minus strand of NZ_VCQN01000001.1, from coordinate 1,511,484 downwards.
AAGAGATAGACCTCTTAATGATTGCATTACTTCAAGAGGGACATGTTCTATTGGAAAGTGTTCCGGGTACGGGTAAGACATTGCTTGCCAAAACATTCAGCCAGTGTATCGATGGGGCGTTCAAAAGAATCCAGTTCACTCCAGACGTTTTACCGAGTGATGTAACAGGTATACAGTTTTTCAATCCGAAAACGCAAGAATTTGAATTAAGAACAGGACCCGTTGTCACAAATGTCTTACTGGCAGATGAAATTAACAGGGCTACTCCGAGAACGCAGGCAAGCTTACTGGAAGTGATGGAAGAAAAGCAGATCACCATTGACGGAGAAACAGTACCATTGGAGCCCCCATTTATCGTGGTGGCCACTCAGAATCCTATTGAATCTCAGCAGGGGACATTTCCTCTTCCTGCTGCACAGCTGGACCGGTTTTTATTGAAGATTCCGTTTACATATCCTGATTTTGAAGAGGAAAGAGGAATTTTGAACCGTTTTAAATCATCGGAACCACTGAGTACAGTAAAAAAAGTAATGAGTTTGGAAGAGATTCAATCATTATCACGTCGTGTCAAAGAAGTACATATATCCGAGGATATAGAAACATATATTCTTCAAATTACTAGGGGGACACGTGAGCATGAATGGGTGGAAGTAGGTGCAAGTCCACGAGCAAGTTTGGCACTCCTTAAGGCTGCCCAGGCTCAAGCCTTTTTAGAAGGAAGAGATTTTGTGAGGCCACAGGATATTGTAGAGGTCGCTCCTTATGTTCTTCAACATCGTATTCAATTAACAATAGAATCTTCCTTAACCAGGACTCCTGAGGAAGTCATTGAGCAAATAGTGGGAATGGCAATCACTCCTGTTGAAGCGAGGCAAGCTTAGTGAAGTGGAAGCGAGACATAGTCGAAGATCCTTATATATCCTTGACTCTGGTCCTACTTGTCATAATCGGAGCAGCAAGTTTTTATGTGCATTCATATGTGGGATTAGGTATTTTTTTATTGATGATCCTCTATTTCAGGGTGCATCAATGGTATTTGTTGAAAGTTGGAGAAGGCATCAACATTGGAAGAACCATGAAGAGAATAAGGATGCATTGCGATGAGGAGCAAAAGTGGGAATTTCAACTTCAGAACAAAGGCATGTCCATTTGGGGTGCGACTTTAAAAATCACTTTTAAAGATATTGTCATCCCCACAGTGCATCCATACACGTCAGGCGTGGGAGACACCATTGAAGTGTCCATTCCATTTTCCATCCGGAAAAACGATGAAGGAAGCATCTCTATACCTGTTATAGGGAAAAGGAGGGGATTATGCAAGATTACTAATATGCAGTTAGAGATCCCCCACTTATTCGGAAGTGGAAAAGTACTTTTGAATTTACTCGAGAATGTCCCTTCCACCATTATCGTATTCCCTGTTGATTCCCCTGTTAAAATGGCAGAACAACAGATTACATGGAGACAGGGGGATGTCCCTATTCAACATTCATTATTTCATGATGTCTTTCATCAAATAGGGACAAGGGAATATGTTCAAGGAGACCGGTTCCAGGATGTTCATTGGAAGGCAACTGCCCGAACCGGAAGCCTTCAAACAAAGGTCTATGCGCCTGCTACCCAAAAAGAGTGGATGATAGCCATCAATATCTCAGATCGTTATGCCATCACAAACCAGCTGGAAGAAATTATTAAGTATGCCTCATTTATGATGAAGCTTGCAGTAGAACATAACATCACTTTCTCCCTTGTCCTAAATGTGAGGTCCCAAGGCCGGACCCCTTATTATTATCTTCCGCCGGGAATAGGAAGGGCTCACAGGCAAAGAGGGATGGAACTGCTTTCTACCTTATCGACGGATGAGTTTACGATTCCTTTCCATATTGTTCTCAAGCATTTACACCTTCGACAATTAGTGCCTTCTGTTTTAATCATTGCAGGTGTAATGGGAACAAGGGAAGAAGCTTTATTGACAAATATAGAGAAACAGAAAATACAAATCTATAAGTTGAAATTAGAATTAAAACAAGGAGTCGTCACATTATGGAATCGTTCGCAGAAAGTTCCTTCTTGACCAAACAGAAACAAATGCTCCTGGTGAAATTGGGGCTGCTAGTCGGAATAGATGTTTTATTCGCCCTGCTAATGATCACTTTCCTTTTTTCTAAAGAAGTACTATTAAGCAACTACGTCCCGGCTCTTTGTATGGTATTTGTCATATTATTTACATTTCTCATATTTAGCATTATAAAACAATCCATATATAAACTATTGTTAGTGACTCTCGCCATTTCTTTTTGCTTATGTATCTACTTCTTCTCTACCGCATGGTGGGTGATTTTATCAGTATTGGTATTTTTACATTGGAGAATCAGCACTTATACCCAAAGTAAAGATACATCAATTGAAGTGAGCAGCGGGACTATTCTAATATTTTTATTTATTGGTTCTGTTTCATTATTGACAGGATCAATAAGAGACATGGGGAATACCTATATCATCTATGGCCTGTTATTTATTTTATTTTCTATCATCATTACTTTCACCCCTATTCAAAGAATGCTCAGTGATGTGAAAAACAGCTCAAAAAAAATGATCTTGAAGCCCATGGGATTTTGGTTCTTAGTCACATTGGCAGGGGGGCTACTGGCAGTATTCAGCTCGTTGGCAAGTAAAGGGATATATTGGGGAGCTGAAAAGATATTCTGGGTATTTTCTTTCATGGTGGATCCAATTTATAATCTCTTATTAAAAATAAAAAACCTGATCACGAACTCGAATGGTCCCCAAAAGGGAGGAGGGAATGATGTTCAAAAACAGGATTTTCATGAAGGTCAGGCTTATGAATTTAGCCAAGGGTTATCATTTTCCTGGGTGAATGAGGTTCTATTAGGGTTATTAGTTATATTAGTTATCATTTATTTGGTGAAGAAACGAAAATCTTCTCTTCAAATAACAAATGATAAAGTGAATTCTCCTATCATGATGACTCAAAAGATCACAACCCCTGTTGAAGATGCCAAAATAGAAAGAATTTCTTATTCAAAAGCAAGGGACGTAATCCGGCTATCGATGGAGAAATTTGAGGAGGAAGCTTATAGAAGTGAAGCAGGGAGACACCTAAATGAAAATGTTCAATTGTGGTTCAACAGAATCGGACTCAGTGAATCTGAACAATTTTTCTCTCTTTATGAACGCGTTAGATACGGTCAATTTGTTCCGAGTGAGGAAGAAGTCGATTACTTCACAAGGCAATTAGAAGTCCTTATGGCGGAATTGAACGATCGGAAAGACGATTAGAAGAAACAAATGCTTGCAGTCGTCTCTTTCTGTAAGCATTAGCTTCTTTAATTTTTGTTCGGTATGATAAATGTGAGTAGGAAGTATCTATATTATATGAATTAAGAGATGTTTTACATATTAAGGATATGGACATATCTGAGCAAAGGAAGAACTGCCTGGTAGGAGAAAGGTAGTTAGAAAAGCCAGTAATCCTCGATTCTTTCAGGATGACCGTAGAAATAATTCTTGCTGTTTTAACAGTTATCACGTTTATATTTCTAAGATATAAGCAGTTGTTTACTAAAAATGCCCAACTTAATATTTGAATTCCTTCACGTTCTAATCTAGTTTTCACGGCATATGCTAGAGAAAGAATGATAGAAAAGTGGAGGGGTTCATATGAAATATGAAACAGAGCAAGCCCTGCGAGTAAAGAGTCTGGCCAAAGATGTCATGGAAGAGTTAATGAAAGATGATGGTAAGCAGAGTGTACAGGAATTAAAACAGCTGTCAGAATTATTTTCCCGATGTATATGTGATTTAGTTAATGTGTATACGAACACCTCAGAAGATCATGAAATGACCTTAAAAGGAACGGTTATTAAAGCTAAGATAGGCTATAACCTCATGAAACCTAAAACAGAAGCGATAGAAAAAAAGTAGAATGGCATTCGAAAAACTGACTCATACTAAAGACTCCATCACCACTATGATGTCTCTTTAGTATGAGTCAGTTTTTTAACGTCGTTGACAACAACCACTGCCTATCCTGACAAGCATTTTACATAAATAGGTTTATAAGGGTGGGAAATTTATGAAATACTAAAAAAATCAAGCTTTACAATTGTGTATATCTCCATTGCATGCTATTCTTTTTTATTGAATAGCTTTATAGGAAGAATGGATTATTCAATAGAAATAGTTGACGTTTTCTTCATAATCCATTACTTTTATGAAGCAACCAAAAACAAGATAATTGAAGGAGTCGATTTACATGGCACAAAAAACATTTACAGTTACAGCTGAAACAGGAATTCACGCTCGTCCGGCAACTTTACTAGTTCAAACGGCTAGCAAATTCGACAGCGATGTACATCTAGAATACAAAGAAAAGAAAGTAAACTTAAAATCAATCATGGGTGTTATGTCTTTAGGTGTTGGTAAAGGTGCAGAAATCACAATCCTTACTGAAGGTAGTGACGAAGAGGAAGCATTAAACAGCTTACAAGAAACGTTAAACAAGGAAGGTTTAGCTGAGTAATGTCTAGTCTTTTAAAAGGAATTGCAGCATCAAATGGTATTGCCATAGCGAAAGCGTATCGTTTAGTTGAACCTGACTTGAGCTTTGAGAAGAAAAGCGTAGACAATGCTGAAGGGGAAGTTTCACGCTTCCAGGAAGCCATTTCAACGTCTAAGACAGAACTTGAAGCGATTCGCGATAAAGCCAGAGTAGATTTAGGGGAAGATAAAGCTCAAATCTTTGAAGCACATCTCCTTGTCTTAAGCGATCCAGAACTACTGACACCAATTGAAGATAAAGTGAAATCAGAAAAAGTAAACGCTGAATTCGCCCTTAAAGAAACAGCGGATATGTTCGTGTCCATGTTTGAATCCATGGATAACGAATACATGAAAGAACGTGCGGCAGATATTCGTGACGTGACAAAACGTATTCTTGCACACCTGTTAGGCGTGCAAATTTCGAACCCAAGCATGGTAACAGAAGAGGTCATTGTAATTGCAGAGGATTTAACGCCTTCTGACACTGCACAATTAAACCGTGAATTCGTTAAAGGATTTACAACGGATATCGGTGGGAGAACATCTCATTCGGCCATTATGGCCCGCTCAATGGAGATCCCGGCTGTAGTGGGAACGAAATCCATTACTTCAACTGTTGAAAACGGGGATATGATCATTGTTGACGGATTAAATGGAGAAGTACATATTAATCCGACTCCAGAAGTCATTGAAGAGTACAAGAAAGAGCATGCCCGTTATGAGGAGCAAAAAGCTGAATGGGCTAAGCTTGTAAACGAGCCAACGGTATCCAAGGACGGGGAGCATGTTGAACTCGCTGCCAACATTGGAACACCTAAAGATCTGGAAGGGGTTAAAAATCACGGCGGAGAAGGTGTAGGTCTGTATCGTACAGAATTCCTATACATGGGTCGTGACGAGTTACCTTCAGAAGACGAACAATATGAAGCTTATAAAGCTGTATTAGAAGGTATGGAAGGGAAACCGGTAGTGGTCCGTACCCTTGACATTGGTGGAGATAAGGAGCTTCCTTACTTACATCTGCCTAAAGAAATGAACCCATTCCTTGGTTATCGTGCGATCCGTCTTTGTTTAGATGAGCAGGAAATATTCCGTACTCAGCTTAGAGCATTATTGAAGGCAAGTCCATTTGGAAACCTGAAGATTATGTTCCCGATGATTTCTAACCTTCAAGAGTTCAGAGAAGCGAAAGCCATTCTTGAAGAAGAGAAAAATGCTCTTCTTGAAAATGGAACAAACGTAGCCGATCACATTGAAGTGGGAATCATGGTGGAAATCCCTTCAACTGCTGTCATGGCTGACGTATTTGCTAAAGAAGTGGATTTCTTCTCAATCGGCACGAATGATTTAATACAGTATACAATGGCTGCCGACCGCATGAATGAGCGCGTTTCCTACCTATACCAACCGTATAACCCTGCCATTTTACGTCTAGTGAAAATGGTGATTGATGCGGCTCATAAAGAAGGAAAATGGGCAGGAATGTGCGGCGAAATGGCAGGAGATGAAATTGCTGTACCGATCCTTCTTGGATTAGGCTTGGATGAGTTCTCTATGAGTGCCACATCCATCTTACGGGCACGTTCTCAAATCCGTCAGTTGAACCGCGCTGAAATGAAAGAACTGGCAGAACAAGCACTGCAATTAGACACGAATGATGCTGTCATTTCTGCAGTAAAAAAAGCGACATCAATGGAGTAAAAATAGGTTTATAAAGAGGGAATGGGGGTATTATATATTTGGAGAATAAGGCACACCCTTTGGGCCTTTTCATTCTCATTTCCCCCTTTCTAGTGGATTGAAGGAATTGTCTGTTCCTTCAATCCCTTTTTTTATTTAAGGGATCGATCTCCATTTTTACGGTTTTCTGGTTTCAAATACAAGACAGAACCACATATCTCAGAATTCACTTGTTTATTATACTTTATGAAAGCGCTTTTTTAAAGTATTTTACTAAAATAACTTTTTTTCTTAAGGTTGTTTACAATTTTGAAGATTAAACCGAAAGGAATGAATGAGAATTAGAGTTTCAGAAGAAATGGAATGATTGAATAGAAGCAAAAAAGCAAAAAAGTTTTGAAGAGTGGTTTATCGCTGTGAAATACGGGTATTCTATTACTAAGCATGAAATTGGAGATTAATTTCTCACTAACACCCCCTTTTCCTTTTTTTGAACCGACTCAGTTATCTGTGTTGGTTCATTTTTTTTGTCTGCATTTTCGGCAGTGCAGCAACAAATAAAGTCCAAAATGATAAAGTGAAAATTGATAAAGTACATAAAAACAACGGTAAATACGAAGGGTAAGATGAAAGGGACGGACCTTGTTAGAGGTCCGTCCCTTTTCATTAGGCTTGGATGAATGCCTGAAGGCGGTTGAGGCCTTCTGTCAGTTGATCCATCGAGCAGGCATATGATAGCCGGAAGTATCCTTCTCCGAGCTCAGAAAAGGCATCTCCAGGTACAACAGCCACCTTTTTTTCCTGAGCGAGGGCCAATGAAAAATCAAATGAACTTAACAATAGTTCATCTGGTATTTTAATGAAAAAGTAAAAAGCACCATCAGGTTTTACGATGTTTTCAAATCCCATGTCAATCAGTCGATCGTAAACGTAGTTCCTTCGCTGTCTATATTCTGCCTTCATTTCTTCAGCATCATTTTTTCCGACTGTCAGAGCTTCATAAGCTGCCTTTTGAGAGATGGAAGATGCACATGAAACATTGTACTGATGCACCTTTAGAAGATGCTGGGAAATCGATTCGGGGGCAAACACTAGACCTATCCGCCATCCGGTCATGCTATGTGATTTCGATAAGCCATTAACGACAATCGTTTGGTCTCTTAGGAATTCTGCAATCGAATAATGGGAATCATCAAAGGTAAGTTCACTATAGATTTCATCAGCCAGGACAAATATATCTCTTGTTCTCAATACCTCGGCAATCTCTTTTAATTCTTCCCTCGATAAGCTTACCCCTGTTGGGTTGGAAGGGTAAGGGAGTATAATGCATTTAGTTGAGGGCGTCAAGTTTTTCTCAATAAGGGAGGCATCTAATTTAAAGCTGTTTTGAGTGATATCGATATGTACAGGATTCGCCCCACATAATCGAATGATAGGTTCATATCCCGGGTAAACTGGCCCTGGAAGAAGGCACTCATCGCCTTCACTTAATATCGTACGAAGGATCACGTCTATTCCCTGAGATGCACCATTTGTCACGATGACTTCCGTTTCAGGGTTATAATGGACATGATATTTTTCTTTGATGAATCTAGCTGCCGCTTCACGTAACTCGAGAAACCCTGCATTATGGGTATACGATGTGAAATTATCATCGATGGCTTTTTTGGCAGCATCCTTAATATGCTGAGGCGTGGGGAAATCAGGCTGACCGATTGTAAGGGAAATCATGTCATCAATGCCTGAGACCATGTTGAAAAAACGGCGTATTCCTGAAATTTGAATGTCTCTCACTGAGGGGTTAATATGCTGTTCCAATCTGTACACCTACTTTGATAATTTGATTCATATTTTAACACTATTATTACCTTTAACGAAGCAATATTGTTTGAAAGTGTATGAAAGAGGGAAAAGTTAAAGAATAAAAAAATCAGTTAGGGAGAGCCATATGATTCGAACGAGCATTGTCATGGAAAGTGGGGAAGTCAAGCATAATGTTCCCCTATCCAAAATTAAAGAGAAGGATGTTAAATGGTACTGGGTGGACTTTTCGGAGCCCAGTAGCAAAGATATCCGGTTACTTAAGCTGTATTTCAGGTTCCATCCTCTTGCGGTAGAGGATTGTCTGGATGATTTTAGTCAGCGTCCAAAGCTCGATTTTTATGATCAGTACATTTTCGTCCTTCTACATGGAATCAATCCAATAAAACTTGATGCCCATGAGGTCAACATGTTTGTGAACGGAAGCTTCATCGTTACCTTCCATAAACAGCCTGTAAAAGAAGTAGATAAGCTTTGGGAAAAGATGGGGCAAGAGGGAGAGCAGCTGAGTCCGTTTAAGGTAATGCATGGAATCGTTGACCGATTAGTGGATGAGTATTTCCCGCTTATATACAAGATTGAAGATCGCCTTAATACAACAGAAGACAACACAAATGAAGAAGCGGATAGCGATTTGATGGATGAATTATTCGATATTCGCCATGATATGTCCAAGTTAAGGAGGACACTTGTTCCGATGAGAGACTTATTGTACCGGATAAGTAACTCAGGCAGATTAAATGCATTGAAAGAAGAGCAACTATACTTTAATGACGTATACGACCATTTAATCAAGCTTGTGGAGATGCTTGAGTCCTATCGGGAGTTCTCTTCTGATATCCGGGATAATTATTTATCCATCAATTCGGATAAAATGAATAATATCATGATGACCCTCACAGTTATTACGACGATTTTCATGCCTCTTACGTTCATAGCAGGTTTATACGGTATGAACTTTGTCTATATGCCGGAACTTGATGAGAGAAGCGGTTACTTTATCGTCCTAGGTATAATGGGGCTGATCGCTTTGATCATGTTCGGTTTCTTTATGAAAATCGGATGGTTACGATTCGGTACAAAAAAGCGGAGAAAGAAAAGAAGGCTTCTTCGTTTGAAATAAGCATGAAGTAAAGCGGGACTCCTAAGGAATCCCGCTCTTATCTTATTAATTGTTCTTGAGCCAGCCTTGCTCAATGCCGGTTTCAACCCATTCTATTATTTGAGAATAAATGAGAGGAGAGATATCCTTAATCCAAGAATTTCTTGTTAATACTTGATGGGCATTAATCTGATGTTTGATCCAGGATTTCCCTTCAGTCGATACATTTAAGACGAGTGGCTGAATGTGATCGATGATCATTGCATAGATGGCCTCATTGGATTGACCTTTTTCAAATTCCTGCCATAAAGAACGATATTCATCCCTTTTGGATGCTGGGAGCAGGCCAAAGATGCGATCTGCTGCAAGCTCTTCTCGTTCGTTCTTGTCCTCATACCCCAATACATCAAATGCATAGGTATCACCGGCGTCGATTTCGACGATATCATGTATAAGGAGCATTCGTATGGAAGTGAAAAGGTCAGTTTCTTTTTTTCTTTCATACACATCAAATAAGGTCATCGCCATCACGCATACATGCCAGGAATGCTCACCGCTATTTTCCCTCCTGCTTTGGTCACTTATGTACGTCCTTCTTTCAATGGTTTTTAGTTTGTCCACTTCTTTTATAAACGTCATCATTTCAGCTAACATGCCATACCCTCCATAGACTTGTTTTATCTATTTATTATGATGAGAAGATGAGGGTTTTGCAAATACTTGGCAGGTTCAATTTTTGTGTAGCCATTCTCAAGACATCATTCTAATTCATAGACCATTTCAAATGAAATTGGTGCAAGTGGTAGATTTTTTTTGTGAAAAACGTTATATTAGTTGAAGACAATCGAAGAAGAATTGGGGTAAAAGACTATCCCCGAGAGGTTCTAGCACAACCCTCTATAAAAAACTAAGGAAAACGGCATCCTTAGGTGTCGTTATTTTTTGTTAATGGCGGTTTATTGCCAATGTTATAGAGTATGAGAGAATCTTTTTCTTCTTTTCAGGTGATAAAGCCTGTAGATAAGAAAGGAGCACCATTTATGAACACAGAGAAAGCGTTAGTCGTATTTAGCGGAGGTCAAGATAGTACAACGTGTTTATTTTGGGCAAAGCAACAATTTAAAGAAGTAGAAGCCGTTACATTTAACTATGGTCAGAGACATGTTGCAGAGTTGGACTGCGCAAAAGAGATTGCGATAGATCTGAATGTAGCTCACCATGTATTAGATATGAGTCTATTAAATCAACTTGCACCAAGTGCGTTAACAAGAGCTGATGAAGAAATCACTCATGGTGATGGAGAGCTGCCATCCACTTTTGTTCCTGGAAGAAATCTTTTATTTTTGTCATTTGCAGGCATACTGGCGAAACAAATAGGAGCCAAGCATATTGTAACCGGAGTATGTGAAACGGACTTTAGCGGTTATCCTGATTGCAGGGATATATTTGTTAAATCGTTGAATGTAACTCTTAACCTATCCATGGATGACCAATTTGTGATCCATACTCCACTTATGTGGATAAATAAAGCACAAACGTGGGAAATGGCCGATCGCTTAGGTGCTTTCACGTATATTCAGGATAATACCCTCACATGTTATAACGGCATCAAAGGCAGAGGTTGTGGAGCCTGCCCTGCCTGCCTGCTTAGACAAAAAGGGTTGGAAGAGTATGTGAAGGATAAAAAGGGAGGAGAGGGAATATGATTCAGCAAATATACCCTGCTCCCGACCACCCTTATGAGTTTGAATTAAATAAAGATATGCATTTTGCAGCAGCCCATTATATTCCCCATCCAGATGCAGGAAGCTGTCAAGAGGTTCATGGACATACGTATTTTGCCAATATTACAATAGGCGGAGATCAATTAGATGAATCTGGCTTCCTTATTAATTTTCAACATATAAAAAAACTCATCCATAAACGATTTGATCATAAGGTGATCAATCAGGATGATAGGTTTTCTGCTGAGAGTGGTACACAATTTCCTACAACTGAAGTGGTAGCAAAAGTGATGTGGGAAATTATCCAAGCGCATCTGGATACACTACCCCATCGCCCCCGATGTCTTCAGGTGTTTCTAAGAGAGACTCCGAGCAGTTATGTCATTTATAGACCAAAGGGGAAGAAGTCATGAAGAAAATACCCGTACTAGAAGTGTTTGGACCTACTATCCAAGGTGAAGGGATGGTCATCGGACAAAAAACGATGTTTGTAAGGACGGCAGGGTGTGATTATAGTTGTGCATGGTGCGATTCAGCCTTTACATGGGATGGGTCTGCCAAAGAAGATATCCTCATGTTGACAGCTGATGAAGTGTGGAACAAATTGCAGGAAGTCGGAGGAAACAGGTTTTCTCATGTTACGATCTCAGGTGGAAATCCTGCTCTATTAGCTAACCTAAATGAGCTTATTGACATATTTAAAGAAAACGGTATTGATACGGCCCTTGAAACTCAAGGAAGTCGGTGGCAGGATTGGTTCTATGACATTGATGATCTGACCATTTCTCCTAAACCACCTAGTTCGGGGATGAATACCGATTTAGAAAAGCTTGATATTATCGTATTTCGTTTACAGGAGAATAAAAGACAATTTAGTTTAAAAGTTGTTGTCTTTGATGATAAGGATTTGGAATATGCAATAGACATTCATGGACGTTATCCTTTCGTTCCATTTTATATTCAAACAGGTAATCCTTCAGTTTCAGAGGGGGATACCGAGAAGCTGGTTTCGGATCTTTTAATCGATTATGAAACCCTTATAGAAAAAGTATGTGAAAGAGAAGAGTTAAATAATGTTCGGGTACTCCCTCAATTACATACCCTAGTATGGGGGAATAAGCGAGGGGTATAGGGAAAAAGCGATTGAAAGTAAACCTTTCAATCGCTTTTTTTAAATAGGAAAGGATCGGATTAAGAGCGGGGGTTCTCCTGCTCCTTTTTAAATCCATTTTGCCCCTCTAAATAGGACAGATCATCAGGTTCATCAATACCATCAGCATTTTTACCGATTGCAACGAAAGGAAGATTGTATTGGGCAGGAAGAATATGATTGCTTATTTCTTCATAATCCGGTAGCCTACCGTTTTCACGATTTCTTTGCTCAGTCATCTGAACACCTCCTCTTCTTAGTATGTTTATGTATTTATTTTCTATAAGCAATTCTATTGACGAAATGAAAAACAGATAATATAATCTATCTTATATAATAATCATTATAAATAGATAATATTTATCGTCTTGGAGGAATGAAAATGAAATTAAGAGAACCAATGCCGAAATTAACCGGAGCCACCAGCTGGTTGAATGGAGAAGTATCGAGAGATGATCTTGTGGGAGACAAACCTACACTTATTCATTTCTGGTCGGTGAGCTGCCATTTATGCAAAGAAGCAATGCCTGATATAAATGAGATCAGGGATGAGTATGAAGATATTTTGAACGTCGTTTCTGTACATATGCCCCGCTCGGAAGATGATTTGAATTTGAGCCTAATCGAGCAAATGGCATTAGGCCATGATATTTCTCAGCCAACTTATGTAGATAGTGAGCATAAGTTAACCGAGGCCTTCGAGAATAATTATGTGCCAGCTTACTATGTATTCGATGAAGAAGGGAATCTTCGCCACTTTCAAGCAGGCGGCAGTGGGATGAACATGCTTCGAAAGAAATTAAATCGTATCCTTAAAATAGAACAATAATTCTCCATTGAATCGGCTTCCGGATACTTTAGGAAGCCGATTTTTTTATAGTGAAGTGTAAAGAAGCTCAACAATTGTCGATATAAGAAGAGCAGGCAATCTAGCATATTTGCACGGAAGGACGAAAACAATTGAATCAAACAAATGGAATTCTTCTTGAAAGTGGTACAAACGAACTCGAAATTGTGGAATTTGAGGTTCAAAATAATAAATTTGGAATTAATGTCATTAAAGTAAAGGAGATCATTCAGCCTAAAACAGTCATACCGATTCCTCACTCTCACCCCCATGTTAAAGGTCTCATTCAATTGAGGGGAGAGGTTCTCCCTGTAGTAGACATGGCAAGGGTCCTTGGGGTGAAAGAAGAAGAAACAAGTACGTCTAAGTATATAGTTGCCGAGTTTAATCAGCAGAAGGTAATATTTCATGTACATAACGTAACTCAAATCCATCGTATTTCCTGGAATCAAATTGATAAGCCATCAGAAATGTATTCTGGAGTCCATTCAGGGATAATTGGTGTGATCAAGCGAAATGAATCCATGATTCTGTTACTGGATTTTGAGAGCATTATGCTGGAAATAAACCCTGAAACAGGAATCCGTGTGGATCAAGTGAAAAAACTGGGCCCAAGAGAAAGAAGAAATAAGAAGATTGTGGCAGCTGAGGATTCGCCATTACTGAGGAAGCTGTTGAACGATACGCTAAAAGAAGCTGGATATGACGAAGTGGAGTTTTTTGAAAATGGGGCAGATGCGTTCCGTTATTTAGAATCACTTGCAGAAGAAACAGAAGATGTGATCGAATCTGTACAGCTTGTATTGACCGATATTGAAATGCCGCAGATGGATGGACATCATTTGACCAAACGAATCAAAAGCCATCCTAAGCTCCAAGCACTCCCAGTCATCATATTTTCTTCTCTAATAACAAATGATTTGAAACATAAAGGAGAAATGGTAGGGGCGGAAGATCAGATTAGTAAGCCGGAAATAGCCGAGCTTATTTTGAAAATCGATCAACATATTTTATAAGTGGTCTCTAAGCTAAAGGCAAAGGGTTCAGAACGTTATCTGAACCCTTTAGGGGGAATATGCGTTAAAGTACCCAAATAGTAGGGTGTTAAAAGAAGCTATCGCCCAATTTTTTAAATACAGGTTTCTGATAATTGTTTTTTTCTGGCTTTCGTGTCTGATCATTCTGATCGGACATCCCTGTGTATTGTTCTAAAATCCCTTTCGCCGGTTGCAGCCCCATTTTACATTTAGGATTCCTTAATCGTTCATCGAGAGACCCAAGATGAGGTAACTCTTTAAAGTCTTCCTTTGATGGGGGAATATGAAAGGTATACTCTCCACAATCAATCAATACGTCAGATTGTTGCTGGCTATTCTTTGGATTATTGGAAAAGTGCAGTCCTACTTTCTTTGCCTTACCTTCACGTATCATTTTCATTAAGGCTCTTTTTTTTAATGAATATAAGTATTTCGGATTACCTGCAGTTTTCGCATGCCGATTCACAGTGAAAATAGCTTGAGAGAGGGTGGTTACGGAAGTGGAAGAAGGGGTGGATTTACTAGTGTTTCTCAAGTTATTGGCTCCTTTCTAATGTATTCATCTCCATTATACCCCTTTTTCCTTTGATTGGAAAGGTATGAAGCAGTTTGAGTCAAGGGGAGCTAATATACAAGAGGATTAAATCTCTTACTGCTAACTGGTATGCCCTGGGAATATTTAAGGCTCTTCCTAATCATGTAAGGGGTACATTTTCAGGAGAGCCTTTTGGTTATCTTTGGGGGTATATATTGATATTTTCCGTAAGATTATTCGGTGTTGATTGAAAGTTATTTCCGTAGGGTTGTGGATAACCCCCTGGATAAGGGTATCCTCCGTAAGGTGGATAAGGTGGATAGCAAGCAGGACCGTAGCATGGCCTATTGAAAAGAAGCGGACTAATGGCCAATCCTGCTAATCCACCTGCTAAAAACGGCAACCCAAAGAAAAATGGGAAAAAGCGTTGATCTCCCCCATTATATTGTCTATACATGGGATACGGGTAATATGCGGATCGATACATATACAAAAAACCTCCTCTCTCTATTCACTTTAGTGTATGGCTTCTGCTCAAACTGTGCGCCTGTCTCCCTTTTAATGGGCAAGGTGACAGGGGGTAATGATTATAAATGGCTGTAGTGTAAGAAAATTATCGATTATTCCTCTAAGTCTATAGGAAAATCATGGGTTAAATAGTAAAATATAATCATGACATATTATGCTTATAAAGACAGAAGCCTAAAAGGATGAAGAATCCATGAAATGGACAGATATAAACAACACAATCAGTGCGGAGCTAGATGTACTTGACACGGTGTTGAAGGAACTTATTTTAGACAATATTCACGATATGATTTTTATTATGAAGGTTGAAGAAGGTCAGGTTTTCAGGTACATATATATAAATGAATCAGCCAAAAAATACACCTCCATACGACATGAGGACATGGGGAGATTATTGGAGGAAGTAGTTTCACCAGAGGTGGCAAGTATCATAAAGATGAAATATATCGAGCTTGTAGATACTGGTGAAAGTATTACATACCAGGATACCTTTTCTATTAAAGATGGGAATCAGGTTGTAAACGAATCAATCCTTACACCCATCAAGAATAAGGACGGGGATGTAAAGTATGTTGTTTCTATTACGAGAGATATCACACCTTCCATTGAGGAAAAGAAGAAGTTAGTAAAAGCAAAGGAACGATACAAATCCATTATCGAACATAACCTGGATGCGATATTCATCTTGGATTCTCTTGGGATCATCATTGAATCTAACGGTGCAGGAAGTCTCTTGACCGGCTATACAAAAGCAGCATTGATGAATATGAGTATCTATGATTTATTTCATTATCAAAATGAGAAAATATTGACTGAATCACTAAATAGAACACAAATGGGAAATTCCTCTACAATCGATTACAGTCTTCTGATTAACGAAGCAGGGGAAGAGAAGATCACTCAATTGAAGATGGTCCCCATTGTAGTCAATGAGACATATGATGGCTGCTACATTATCGCCAAAGATATTACCAAGCATCATGAGCAAAATGAAATGATTCATTATATGGCTCTTCACGATCAATTGACAGGTCTATGGAATAGAAAGGCGCTAGATGATCATATTCCCATCATCATTCATAATATGGAGGAAAGAGGAGTGGAGCTTTCTTTATTATATTTGGATTTGGACCGGTTTAAATTTGTGAATGATACTTTAGGGTTAAAGGGTGGAGACAAAATCCTCAAAAATATCACAGAACGATTGGTTAGTCTAACAAATGAAGATTGTCAATTGTATCGTCAGGGTGGGGATGAATTTATCTTTCTCTTGAAGAATACGAACTTTGAAGAAACAAAAACGAAGGCAAAAGAAACCTTGGCTCTGTTTATTGATCCATTTTCAATTGATGGACAGGAATTTTATATTTCCCCTTCAGTAGGAATCAGTCGTTATCCTGCAGATGGGTATGACTCTAATTCACTGATTCAGAAAGCTGCACAAGCTCTGTTTGAAGTGAAGGAAAAAGGCAGGGGTCACTACCGCTTTTATCAATCGCATATGAAATCAAGCTTCCCGAACTATATCATTATGGAGTCTCACTTGCGTAGGGCAATAGAAAAAGGTGAAATGTACGTCCATTATCAGCCACAAGTGAATTTAGCAACTGGATCGATTGATAGCTTCGAGGCATTGATTCGATGGAATAATCGGAAATTCGGTTTTGTTTCACCCGTACAGTTCATTCCTTTAGCAGAAGAGACCGGCTTGATTCATCAGATTGGAGAATGGGTGCTTGAACAAGTGTGCAGTCAACTACAAAAATGGCGAAATAAAGGATATAAATCGGTGCGGGTGGCCATTAATATTTCTCCAAAGCAATTTCTGCAGGAACAATTAGTCGATACGATCGGCTTTTACCTAAGAACGTATAATATCCCTGCATCTTGCATAGAAATTGAAATTACGGAGGGAGCCATGCAAGATACCCAGCAAACATTGAAAATGTTAAAAAGACTTAAGAATCTTGGGGTATACATTTCAGTTGACGATTTTGGAACAGGATACTCGTCATTAAATTATTTAAAACGTTTCCCCATCGATATCTTAAAGATCGATCAATCATTTGTACGAGAGATAGGGATGAACCAGAAGGACTCAGCCATAACGACAACCATCATCCATCTCGCACACAGCCTAGGTCTTGAAGTCATCGCAGAGGGTGTAGAAAGAGAGGGGCAAGTCGACTTTCTTAAAGAGGCCAACTGTCAGAAAGCGCAAGGGTATTTCTTTAGCAAGCCGATTTGTCCTGAGGAAATCGAACAGCAGCAGTTTGTCCTGATTTGAGGTTCTATTGAGCTATTAGCTATAGTAGGATGTAAATGCAGGTTGATGCACTATAAATGTATTCAGCTAAATGTTTGACAGAGTAATTCCTATGACTTATTTTAAAGTGAGGAGAATAAAAGGTTCATAGAAAGAGAGAGTAATGGTTACTTTCAATATGAATCACGGTTTTCGAGTGCTTTATAAAGGAGAGGGATTATGAAAAAGACAAAACGTATGGAAATCCTATTTCTCCCTACCGATAGAGGTACGGTTAAAGTGTATGTATACGGCTTTAAATCTCCTCGATCTTTAGGTCAGGTAGTTGTTTCATATAATAACGTATCAATTGAAGCAAAAGGCTATTATAGAAATAAAACTATCATTAAGGCGCTTGCGCAATTACACGATGCAATCGTGAACAACCCTGATGGTTAATCGTTAAGACTGATTTTTAAGAAAATGTTATTTTCTTAAAAATCAGTCTTTTTTGTAAGAATAAATGGTTTTATTGTACTTCAATATGATAAAATAATGAGTGAATATTCATTCATAAAAAGGGGAGATACATATGGCAGAGCAACAAGTTGTGATTATAACAGGCGGTTCTAGTGGTATGGGAAAATATATGGCGAAGAAATTCGTTGAATCAGGTGCTACCGTCGTCGTAACAGGAAGAAATGAAGAAAGACTTCAATCAGTGAAAGATGAATTCGCGTCCCTTAAAGGAAATATTGACGTATTTCAAATGGATGTGAGAGAGCAGGAACATGTAAAGGCAATGGTTGAATTCACGGCAGGAAAATTTGGTAAAATAGATGTGCTCATTAACAATGCGGCAGGAAACTTTATTTGCCCTGCAGAAAAGCTCACTCCAAATGGTTGGAAGTCTGTGATTGATATTGTTCTGAACGGAACATTCTTATGCTCACATGCCGTAGGAAACTATTGGATTGAGCATAATCAAAAGGGGACTATCATCAACATGGTCGCAACCTACGCATGGAATGCTGGTGCAGGTGTGGCTCATTCTGCCGCAGCAAAGGCAGGTGTCTTATCATTGACGAGGACCCTTGCTGTTGAATGGGGGCATAAATACGGTATTCGTACGAATGCGATAGCTCCTGGACCGATTGAACGCACTGGAGGGGCAGAGAAGCTATGGGTTTCTGAAGAAGCTGCGAAAAGAACAATAGACAGTGTCCCAATGAAACGACTGGGAACACCTGAAGAGATTGCCGGTCTCGCATATTTTATTGCTTCAGAACAAGCATCTTACATTAACGGTGAATGCATAACCATGGATGGAGGACAGTGGCTGAGCCAATTTCCATTTTAATATATTAAAGGTATTGTAGGAATGAATAATCTATTGCTTTCCCGATTTCCATGTCAAAATGACAGGGTAGGGAAAGCTTTTTTGTTTATGTCCTTTTCGTTACCCTGTATAATTATGTTATAATCATGCAAAAACAAGCGAGATGGCGGGGGAGTAGGAATGGACGCATTAGAAGTGTTAACCAATATTGAACAGGTGATTCCGTACTTTCAACCAATTTTCAGTGCAGATGAACATAAAATCATCGGATACGAAGTTTTAGGAAGAATTATGGTCGGAGAAAAAAATATTCAGAGTCTTGGTCCATTTTTTGGTGATGAAGAGATTCCTGATGAATATAAGGTAGAAGTGGATGAACACGTCACACGCCTTGCGATGGACAAATTTTTAATTGAGAAACAAGAAGGCTTAATGTTCCTTAACCGTGATGCAAGGGTTTTGATGTTGGACCATGGAGAGTCCCTTCTTGAGCTTCTTCTGGAATACGAAAAAAAAGGGTTGCGTTTGAACCGGACAGTGATTGAGCTGTCTGAAAAGACGTTTTTAGGGGACTTTGATCAGCTAGTACATATGCTTTTGTACTATAAAACATATGGAATAAAGATTGCAATCGATAATGTAGGTGGGAATAGTGGTCACTTAGATCGCCTCTCACAATTTTCACCGGATATTTTGAAAGTGGATTTATATCAATTGAGAAACGATGCTGGTAATAAAGTGTATAAGGATATTCTATATAGTCTTTCTGTGCTCGCCAGAAAGATCGGAGCATCCCTATTATTTGAGAATATAGAAATCAACTTCCAGCTTCAATTTGCCTGGCTGAATGGGGGGCGTTATTATCAAGGCTATTACCTGCAGCACCCGTCAGCCTCCTTCTTGAACCCTGATTTGTTAAAAGACAAACTGAAAGAGAAATGTCAAGATTATATCCGCTACGAAAAGAAGCACCTAGAAGCTGGCTATGATTTCGCTGATGTCCTTCATAAAGAAATCAGTCAGATGATGATAGGGAAAATGAAACAAACAATCGAATTCGATGCCATTCTGATTGAGGTCGGTAAGAATTTTTCTGATAAATGCTTCCGCTTGTATATTTGTGATGAAAACGGTTTTCAAGTTACAAGTAATGTGGTGAAATCTGGATCAGAATGGCTGATTGAACCGAAATACAAAGGTAAGAATTGGAGTTGGCGTCCCTACTTTCTAGAAAATATCATACGTATGAGAATTAATAAAAAAGGGCTATTATCAGACATATACAGCGATATTGATTCTGGACAGTCCATCCGTACTTATTCTTACCCTTTTGGCAATGGGTTGTATTTGTTCATGGATTTGTCGTATGAATTTTTATTCGAGGAAGAAGGTCTGCTTTATTAGCATCCTTCACTCTGATTACCAGGATGAAGCATTCAATGGGCAGTGTTCTTCCGCTTGACTCATCTTATGCTTGTCGGGTCTGATTAGGTTGCTGTCGCTTTTCTTGTATAGCTTTTGCCTATTGGGACAAATTATGTACAAGGACATTTGTAAGGAGGGGCTTTTATTGAGTATATTTATGCTTGTTCTTGCCTTGATTGTTTTAGGGATTGCCGGCTATTCGCTGGTGTATACCTTTAGGATTGCTGGACAGGAGAAACAATTAAAAGGTGAATTCGATACGGATATTCCAGACGTTGTGAAAGAGCATCCCTATATTCGTAATCCAGTATTCCTGTCTATTTTAATCGGTTCCATTTTGATTACATTATTCATCGTATATTGGTCCATTCGCTATTTGTCATAAGTTAAATGAAAGGTGTCGCATAAACATGCGACACCTTTTTGGTTGAATTTACCACTGTTTATCATGTTTGACTGCCATGAATAGGGGGGATTTTACAAACAAACCAAATAATATGTCAGTCAGTGTTAGAAATAATCGAACTAATGACACCCAATCGACAATTTTCTGTTGCTACAATGATTTCAGCTAGTTTATAAATGGAGGGATAGCAAATGGAAAGGAAAAAGTTTTGGTTATTATTGATTATTTTAGGTCTTGTTACTTCGGTTTGTGGACAAGTCAGTCAAACTCAGGCATCTGAATTTACTAAAGATCATGTGTTGACTCTTGTAGAAGATGCCTACCATACTCAAGTTTCCTTGAGCGAAGAGCCTCAATCGAAGAAACAAATTCATCTAAAGCTGTCTAAGTATTTTACAAACGATCTTACTGAAAACTTCATCAACGAGAATGTCTATGAGGTAGATGGTGGCTTTATCACATTTGGTTCTGATTTTGCATCATATTATATTCCATTTTTCCAATATGATGAATCAACCAGGGTGAAATACATAGATGGCAAATGGTACGTCTGGGAAGAACACTTTGACGAAGAAGGGCCATTCTCAACTATGACGGGTATCGAAGGTGTTGTAGTAAGTGAAGAAGAAGGTACTTGGAAAGTCTCATCGATCGCATACGAATTACCTGATACTATTCAACCCCAATAAAACCAGAAGTTGGCCGTATTCTCGGTTATCAATCAAAAACAATGATTGCTACCGAGAATACGGCCAACTTCTTTTTAATTTAGAGTGGCTTATTGATTTAATGCTTCTCTGAGTGCTTCAAGGTTGAATCCTGATATGATTTGAGAATCAACGGTTATGGTTGGCGTAGAGTATGATTTCAAATGTTTGATCAGATAATTTCTTGCTTGTTCATTTTCTTTTATGTTGATTTCTTTGTAAGTGACATTATGTTCATTCATATACATTTTAACCACCTCGCAAGGTGGGCAATCTGGTTGGGTATATAAGGTGACTTCTTTCATGATGTAGAATCTCCTTTCGTTTGCTTTAATAGATAATCTACTATCCCCATTGCGGAAACGTTCATATCGAGCAGTAATAATTGGAATATTGGGTTCTCCGGATCGACTCCTTTTTGGATCATTTTACTCTTGGTGAGATTAAAAAGGACAGAAGTGATTGCTTCTACGTTATCCTCGATTGTACTATGAGAAGAAAAAGTTTCCCTGCTTTTTTCCATAAAAAAGTCAAGCCCTTTTTCCACTTCCGAAAGGGCAAACGACACTTCTTCGGTTACCCCGTAGTGACCAAAGTACAAACGATCCAGCTTCAGATCCTTATACATACGGATAGAATTTTTCATCTCATCGGGGTTAAATTGATTGGGTGAGGTGGACGGGAAATAAAAGTGTTTAGATCCCACGGTATATTGAATCCCGCATGTATCACCAGTGAACATTCCATTTGAAACCGAGTCAAAAATACTGAAATGATGGTTAGCATGTCCAGGAGTGTGGTAAAACGTTAAGGTACAGCTATTACTCAGCGTCAATTTTTCCTCGTGCTCCATCACCAACATCCTGTCTTCTGGTATAGGTACAATCGGGTCAAACAGTTCATTAAATTTCTCTCCATACACAGCCTTCGCACCTGCAATCAATCGTCCGGGGTCTACAAGGTGGCGTCGTCCTTTCGGGTGAACAATGACCTTTGCATTAGGGCATTCTTCAAGAAAGAGGCCAGCACCTCCAGCATGATCAAGATGGATATGGGTTAAAATTATGTATTGAATATCTTCTAGATTAATGTTTAACTTAGAGAGACCTTTTTTTAGATGAGGTATAGAAGGACTGGCAGATGTTTCGATTATCGTTAGGGATTTTTCTTTAATTATATAGCTCCCAGTACGTTCCTGTAATGATAAATCCATTAGGTCAACTAGGGAAATTCGAGAATCTATACGGTAAATGCTCATCCAATCAATCCTTTCCAGGGAAGAATATCGTTATACCCTTTCATTATAAAGGAATAATTGTAGAAAAAGGACAAAACATTAGATTTAACAGGATAGAATCTGGTACAATGCAAAAGCTATGACCAAGATTAGATCAGGAAAGGAGAGACCGATTATGTCTCAGCTTCTTGGAATTATACAGAGATTAAAATCATTACAAGAACAAGGTGAACAAGGGGAAACTCAACAACGATTTTTCGAGTACAATGGAACGAAAATATGTGAGGTGAAGTATCTGCCTAAACAGGATACTTTCGAAATTGAAGTCATGAATGAAAAAGGAAATAGCTTTCCTTTTGATAACATAGACATTACAGCTATAGAAATATTCGAACTTCTACAAGAAGCTCAACAAGATTAATCCACTTAAAAGGTAACCATTCGGTTATCTTTTTTAGTCTGTAATACAATCGTGAAAACATACATTTTTCTTCCAGTATGTTAAAATAGAGTGCGTATATTACTGTTGTATATATATTGAATTTTTATTTTCTAAAATGAGGGGTTATACATGATTTCATTGAGTAGTAAAGCATTATTAGAAACGAATATTAAGGATTTTATTATTCCTTCTGAGAAGGTTGCACATGTGCAGGTAGGGAACTCCCTGGAACATGCGTTACTATTGCTAACAAAGAGTGGTTACTCAGCCATCCCTGTCCTGGATCCAACATTCCGTTTCCAAGGCTTAATCAGTTCAAGCTTAATAACCGACTCCATTCTTGGTCTTGAACGTTTCGAGTTTGAAAAGCTCGAATCGAAGAAGGTAGAAGAAGTCATGACAGCTGACTTTCCCATTGTTTCTTTGGAATCAGATTTCAAGAAAGCTTTGGAGCTCTTGGTGGATCATCCATTCCTATGTGTGGTATCTGATGATGGGTACTTTGAAGGAATCATGACGAGAAGAGTTGTCTTAAAGCAGCTAAAGCGACAATTATTTAGAATGGACTAATCCCATGAAGGGCAGTTACATAATCCACTAATCCTGTAGGATGGCAAATTTGTCATCCTTTTTATTATTGGCTGTTTTCGCAAAGATTGTTGTTGTTTTCTTTTTGCACTTATGAACTTTATAGGATATTATTCCTGCCGAGAGACCGTTCATTAGAAAAATAACGTCTTACCAAGCTGTAATATTAGAATGAATGTCAGAATATTCAAGAGGATTTGTGCGTTTTTTATTGAAAGTTTCTCTACTATTCTTACCGCAAATTGTGCTCCAATGAGGGCACCGGCTGCAAATGGAAGAGCTATACTCCAATCGACATGACCGTTGTGGAAATACACTGTGAATGCTCCTAGACAGCTGATGAAAGTTTGAAATCGGGTGAGAGCAACTGATTTCAGATAAGACCTTCCATGGAATAAATGAGTATACATGAGCATGGTTGCCTGACCAGGACCGAATAAACCGTCATACGTACTGATCAGGTACAGATATCCGTAAATAGGGGAGTGCTTTTTCTTCTCTCCTTTTGGTTTGAAACCCTTTAGAATGCTTAGAAGAAGGGCGAATAGTAGGAAGAAAAAAGCCATCCATTCTAAGAGATTTGGGGGGATACGGTCTGACAAAAAAGCTCCGGTCAGCCCTCCAGCAAGTGCGATGGGAAGAATGGGGATACATTCATTCCATTTAATTTTCCGGTCTCTCGCTAAATACATAAAGCTTGAAAGAGAGCTCGTGATATTAGAAAATTTAGCCGTTGCTATCGCTGTATGAACAGGGACCCCAAGCAGTAACATCACAGGCATTCCAATCAATCCACCGCTACCTGCCAACGTGCCAATGAATGCTACAACAACTCCAGTACAAAACAGAATCAGTTCCAAAAGCCATCACCTCATTTCGTTCTACTTTCAGTGTATTCCATTACCACTAATAATGAAATTTTATATAAGTTAAGATATAATATAAGAAAAACTTATGAAGGTGAAGGTATGGCATTTTCAGAATATCAACTTCTGCACGTCCTAGCACAGGAAATGAATATGCGAAAAGCAGCAGAGAGATTATTTGTCTCTCAGCCTGCCCTGTCGCAAAGACTCCAGACGATTGAAAAGGAATGGGGAACGAAATTATTTCTCCGTTCACAAAAAGGACTGTCCTTGACTCCGGCTGGAGAGCTTGTCGTGAAATTGGCTGAAGAAATGCTTCAGAAGGAAGAGAGTGTAAAGGAAAGGATTCAGGCACTTGAATTTGAGGTGCATGGAACATTGAAGATTGCCTGCGCATCGATCGTTGGTCAAAATTGGCTCCCTAAAGTCCTAAAACGGTTTGTTGAGACCTATCCCCATGCAAAGATCTCGTTGATGACCGGATGGAGCAGCGAAATCCTTAAAGCAATTTATGAAGATGAAGTTCATATCGGAATCATCAGAGGCACACCTGATTGGAAAGGGCCAAAACATCACCTTTTTCAAGATACATTATACTTAGTGGATAGAGAAATTCAATCTATTGGTGAGGTAATGAAAACGGATCGCCCCTTCATCCAGTTTAAGAGTGATTCGAATTATTATCAGGAAATCCAGGATTGGTGGCATCGACAATTCCAAACTACCCCGAAGCGTACGATCGTTGTAGATCAAATTGAAACGTGTAAACAGATGACCTTAAATGGGATCGGCTATGCCATCTTACCTGCCATTACATTAGATGGTATGGAAGAAGATATTTACAAAATCCCTTTAATCGATGAACATGATGCTCTAATTCATCGCGATACATGGTTACTAGGATATGAGTCTGCCTTTCATTTAAGACAAGTGGAAGCCTTTCTTGAAGTTGTAAACGAATTCATTAATGAAAACTCATAGGATTGGTGTTTATGGGTTGTCTTCTACCCTTTAATTTGATAAAGTAATTCAAGAAACGAATTCTGAATTTATACATAATTACGGAGGGAATCCTAATGAAAATGATGGACGCAAACGAAATTATATCTTTTATTCAAAATAGTAAAAAATCAACTCCTGTAAAGGTTTACGTGAAAGGTGACTTGGCGGGAATCGATTTCGGTTCTTCTCAAACTTTCCTTCAAGGAAACTCCGGGGTGGTCTTCGGTGAATGGAGTGAGCTGTCAACCATTCTTGAAGACAATAAAGATAAGATTGAAGACCATGTAGTAGAAAATGATCGCCGCAATTCCGCGATTCCTTTGCTTAACCTAAAAGGCATTAAAGCGCGCATAGAACCTGGCGCCGTCATTCGAGATCAAGTAGTGATCGGTGATAATGCTGTTATCATGATGGGTGCAATGATCAATATAGGTTCTGTAGTAGGGGAAGGAACCATGATCGATATGAATGTGGTTCTAGGAGGCCGTGCAACTGTCGGTAAAAACTGTCATATCGGAGCGGGAGCGGTCCTTGCTGGAGTGATTGAACCGCCATCAGCTAAACCAGTCGTTATTGAAGACGATGTTGTAATTGGAGCCAATGCCGTTGTGTTGGAAGGCGTAACTGTCGGAAAAGGTTCCGTAGTGGCAGCGGGAGCGATTGTCGTGGATGATGTAGCACCATACACGGTGGTGGCAGGTACACCTGCAAAGAAATTGAAAGATATAGATGACAAAACGAAATCAAAGACAGAAATTAAACAGGAATTACGTCAACTCTAATATCGCCCTACCATTTAATAGTTTGACCATAAGAAAAGAACGGACGGTTGACGTCTGTTCTTTTCTTGTAAACTCTTGTTTTTAAGACACACGATTCACCAGCTTACTTTCTAAGGAGGATACCTATGTCGGCAGTAGACTTTAAGTCGATTCGGAGAGATTTACACAGAATTCCCGAACTTGGGTTTCAAGAATTTAAAACACAGCAATATCTATTGAATTATATTTCAAGTCTGCCATCTGAACGATTAGAAGTGAAGACTTGGAGAACAGGTCTCTTTGTTAAGGTTCACGGTACCAATCCAAAAAGGATGATTGGGTATCGAGGCGATATTGATGGGCTCCCAATCAAAGAAGAAACTGATCTGGATTTTCCTTCATCGCATGAGGGAAAGATGCATGCCTGCGGACATGATTTTCATATGGCGATTGAGCTTGGGATACTGACCCATTTTGTTGACCAGCCAATACAAGATGATCTTCTGTTCATCTTTCAACCGGCAGAAGAAGGACCTGGCGGAGCGAAGCCCATGCTTGAAAGTGATATCATGACAGAATGGAAGCCAGATGCCATATTCGCACTGCATATTGCTCCTGAGTATGAAGTAGGTACCGTTGCCGTTAAAGAGGGGCTCCTATTTGCGAATACGTCTGAATTATTTATTGACTTTAAAGGGAAAGGTGGGCATGCTGCTTACCCTCATCAGACAAAGGATATGATTGTGACAGCTTCTTCCTTTGTGACACAGCTGCAGTCGATTGTATCCCGGAATGTCGACCCATTAGACAGTGCGGTCATAACGGTAGGGAAAATGGAAAGTGGGACGGTTCAGAATATCATTGCAGAAACCGCCCGGTTAGAGGGCACAATCCGCACACTTTCATCTGAGTCGATGGAAAGTGTAAAAAAACGTTTGGAAGCGTTAATCTCGGGGATGAAAATCAGCTATGATTGTAACATAGAAGTAAATTATGGAAGCATGTACCAACAGGTTTACAATGACCCTGAGTGGACAAATCATTTCATTTCATTTCTTCGTAGCACAGATCGAAACATTATCATATGCAAAGAGGCCATGACAGGAGAAGATTTCGGCTATATGCTGGAGGAAATACCCGGATTTATGTTTTGGCTTGGTGTAGATTCTCCATTCGGCCTTCATCATTCAAAATTGAATCCAAAAGAGGAAGCGATCGATTTTGCGATCAGCCTGTTTTCAGATTATATTCGTACATTAAAATAGTGAATATTACTTCACGGATAGGGATTATAGATCTCCTTCCGTGATTTTTTTTGTGGAAAAACGAAAAAAAGACATTAATTTCTATAACACTCTTGCGATTAAAATAAAATAGTGTAAAATTACACTCAATGAAGTTGGGCAATAAAGGAAAAATAAAAAGAAACTTTTTCCTGTTATATTTCGTCTATCTTTAAGAGATATAGAGAAAGGGGAATGAAAGTGAATAGGTGGGGGAAAGCACTATTAGTGATGTTATTAGGCTTATTGATGTTTCTTTTCATGCAGGATACATCTTTGGCGCAAGGGAAAATAAAAATTTCCGTAGAAGAAGGAATCGACGGAAAAGTAAAGGAAGGACGAGGTTTTCCTCTAAAAGTGAAAGTTGAAAATAATGGAACTGACTTTAAGGGAGATCTATTGTTTGATTATGCTCCGTCCTATCAAACCGGGGGAGCGAGAGTGCTATCGATTGATGTTCCCGCCGACTCTATTCGTACATACACATTTTCCATTCCAGGATTCAATGATGAAATCAGGCACAATGCGAATCTTGAGACCATTCATTTGTTCGAAGGATCATGGAATAACGGAATAGAAATGAAATTTAAAGGAGATAAACGATTAACTCCTAATTTTATATATTCGAATAATACAACGATTGGTTTATTAAGTGTAAATCCCGATCGGTTGAAGGGAATAAAGGGGTCAACCATGGGGGGAAGTCGTGTCGAGGTATTGACTCTCACAAAAGGAAATTTCCCTGAAGAAAAAAGCGGTTTGCAAATGCTTGATTTTATTGTCATTGATCAATTTAATATACAGGATCTCAGTCAGAATCAACAACATGTACTGAAAAGCTGGGTTGAAAATGGAGGTGTATTGGTTATTGGGGCCTCCCCTCATTTAGCAGACACACTTGGTCCTATTGGAACTTTTGCCCCTCTTACACAACTGGAAGAAGCAATTCTCTCCAATACTACTTCTTTTAACGTAAAGAAAAATATACAGGCGTCTTTCAAGTCGTTGCCAATATATAAAGGAAGCGTGAAACCTGATTCAGAAATCATTGTAGAACAAGGGGATATTCCTGTGGTTGTAAAAGATGATGTTGGACTGGGTGAAGTATGGCAAACGTCTTTCTCATTAGGAGATCCTGTTTTGAACGACTGGGAAGACTATGATGAGTGGTTTGCCAATCTCTTAGCAAAAACAGAACCATATTTTTTATTTGGTAAGAAAAACGGGGAACAAAGTTTCCTGGAGCAGATTTATTATGACGTAGCAGATAGTAATGAACTTTTTCCAACAACTAATTTTAACGTGAGTACGTTAGTCATCATTCTCATTTTGTACTTGATTGTCATCGTACCTCTGCTTTATTTCATATTAAGGAAGCTCGACAAACGTGAACAGGCGTGGTGGATCATTCCTGCCATTTCGGTCCTTGTATCCACAGGGATTTTTGTTACTGGAGCTAAAGATAGAATTTCAAAACCTCACTTAAATCAAATGAACATCCTGAAAGTGGAGGATGATAATAGCATTCACGGAATTTCAGCTTTTACCGCTTTATCAAACTCAGGGGGAGACTATAACTTTGTATCCAACAGGAACCAGTTAGAGCTTACACCTGCGAAAATGAGAAATAATGTGGGGGGGTCCAGTCAGTATAAATTTGCCATTGAAGAAATGAATGAGGATAATCGAATCATTACCTTCAGGGATGTCGAGTACTGGTCAACGAGAACAGTATTGGGAACCAGTGAAAGAGAGAAAGCAGGAAAGTTTCACCCTGAATTGGTGTTGAAGGATAAAACACTCACAGGTACGATCCAAAATGAATTCCCTTATGATTTTACTGATGTATATATTTGGTCGGGATCACGGATTTATCGATTGGGTGAAGTGAAAGCAGGAGAAATCTTAAATATTGATAAGAAACTCTCGACGGATTATTTATCGTCACCATCGGGAAATCCGAATATGTCAGCACCGTTCCCGAATCAACAAAGCATCAAACAGCAGAAAAAGGAACGTTTGGAAAACTTCGCATCACAAATGATTGCTGCTGATAATGAAAATAATTCTCCAGTCATCTTTGGATATACAGAGGCTGAAATTTTCCAAATGAGTATCCAAAGCAAAAAATCTATAGCGGAAAATTTCTCTCTGCTGTATCAACATTTCCCTTCACTCGGAAATTACAAGGGGGGATTCACCCTTCGGAATGAGCAACTTGATCTGGATATAAAGCCTATTAATGGTCAAGTAATCGAGCATTATTCACATAATGGGACAGATGAAATGGGTCTTGAAGATGGGACATATCAATTGACCATTCAATTACCAAAACAAATCGATACAAAGAAAGTCACCCTTCATTCGATGAATATGACGCTTCAAAATGAGGGAGTACTTCAGTTATCACTGGTTGATCCACAAACCGGTGAAGGGAAACGTCTTGAAGAATCGTCTGCCAATTTAATCGAAGTGAACGAAAACTTGAACGACTATATAAACGACAATGGAGAAATCGTTTTTGAGTTCGAGAAACGCTCTCAAGGGGATCCGTTTGTTCGTCTTCCTGCCATTGTGTTGAAAGGAGAGGTTAAACAATGATCGAGATTCAAAATTTATCAAAACGGTATGGATCGTTCCTGGCACTGGACGATTTGAATTTATCTATTGAAAAGGGAACTGTATTTGGATTTGTTGGTCAGAATGGGGCAGGGAAATCAACGACTTTTTCGATACTTGCAACTCTTTTGGCTCCAACGTCGGGAAGTGCCACGGTGAATGGATTCAACATTAGTAAAGAACCCAAGTTAGTTAGAAGGCAGATAGGCTATATGCCGGATTTTTTTGGTGTATATGATCAATTGAAAGCAGATGAATATTTGGACTTTTATGGAGCCAGTTATAAAATACCGGCTGAACAAAGAAAGAAACTTATTCCACAGTTGTTGGAGCTTGTTAATTTATCTCATAAAAAAGATTCCTATGTAGACCTTTTATCTAGGGGAATGAAGCAGCGACTTTGTTTGGCAAGATGCCTTATCCATGATCCTGAGGTACTGATACTAGATGAACCTGCTTCGGGTCTTGATCCGAGGGCAAGGATCGAGATGAGGGAAATTCTGAAAGAACTGAAGAAAATGGGTAAAACGATTTTAATATCTTCCCATATTCTTCCTGAGTTAGCCGAAATGTGTGATGAGATAGGTGTCATCGATAATGGAAGATTAGTAGCACAAGGATCTGTTTCAGACATTCAATTTCAACTTCAGACAGAGAAGCTCATCGTCGTGAAAGTAAGGGGTTTGGTAGAGAGTGCTGTAACATTCTTTGAAGATGATCCCTATGTTTCGAAGATTGATGCAGATGAAGAAAACAGGACACTCCAGTTCCTCTATAAAGGGGAAGAAACCGAGCAAATTGAGCTTCTGAAAAAAGCGATCTTAAATGATATCCCCATTGTGAGTTTCAAGGAATCAGAAACGAATTTAGAAGATGTCTTTATGGAGATTACGAAAGGAGTGACCCTTTCATGAAACAGTTACTCATCAATCCTATGTTAAACAAAGAATTTAAACTTCGCTTCCGGTCCTTCAAAGCCTTTATAGGGATGCTTTGCTACTTAATGGCAGTGGGAATTGTGGTGATTGGGTTTATCTATATGCAAACCCGATTTTCAAATAACGGCTATTTTCGTCCAGAAGAAAGCAGAGCGATGTTTATGATTCTCTCATTCTTACAGCTTAGTCTCGTCTTATTTATTACACCTGGGCTGACAGGAGGAGTGATTAGTGGGGAAAGAGAAAAGCAAACGTTAAGCATGCTATTAACGACCGAACAAAGCTCTATGAGTATTATCCTTAGTAAACTGGTCTCGTCCGTTTCGTATTTGCTATTACTTGTTGTCTCGAGCCTCCCTCTTTATAGCTTCGTTTTTCTATATGGGGGTGTCTCGCCTACTGATTTACTTATTGTGTTTGGGTATAGTTTGTTTCTCATTTTTGCATTTGGATCAGTCGGAGTATTTTATTCAACTATTATACGTAAGACGATTGTATCGATGGTTACAACCTATGCAACAGTTTTGTTTCTCGTGGTGGGGACATTATTTCTCTATATGCTGTCCATGGCAATGGGAAGTGGACCATATCAGAATGAGACAACACCCGCACCTTATTTAAGTGCTATGTTTAATCCTGGAATTGTCATTTTGGGACATTTCGAACCGATGGCGACGGATGAAATATACAAGCGCAGCGGGATCGAATTCCCATTATGGGTCTCCTTTGTTAGTATCTACTCTATCCTGGCGGTGGTAAGCCTCTCCATAAGTATTATGAAGCTAAGACCGAGCATGAAGGTAAAGAGTAAACATTAACATAAAGGAAGCTCTTATCAAACAGGTTTCTCGGTACCTTATTCGAAAGAATACTCTTTCGAGGCAGAGTCCAGTCGTTAGATAGAATAGTAGAGTTAACGGGTGGAGAGAAGGGGCCATCATCTAAGGACAGATTTAGAGATCTCGATAAACCTTCTTCAAAAGAGCAGTCCATTCAAACGTTTCTGATTATTATCGGGTCTATATTATTCTTTACTGAGATCGCCATAAGAAGATTTGGATTCATACCATTTATAGGATTTCTGGAGTGATGATGACCGAATGTAGCGCTTGCTCGAAGCGAAAAAGAGAAAAGACAAATAAAAAAGACAAATAAAAAAGACAAGGCGGTGTTCGCCTTGCCTTTTTTAGGGTCATCAATTATCTTTTTTCTCAATATAAACTTGATGAGGGTATGGGATTTCAATTCCATTTTGATCGAGAGCTTCTTTTAGAGCCTTGCGCAGCTTTCGTTCCACGCCCCATTGTTCCATGTTTTTCGTTTTGCATAATACTCTTAGTACAACATCGGATGCTCCTAAAGTCTGAACACCCACCACATTCGGTCCATCTACAATATTTTCATCTTCCTGAGCGATTGTCTCACAAACCTGCTGAAGCACAACCATCGCTTTATCGATGTCATCGTCATAGGAGATCCCGATGTCAACCAGCGCCCTCATGTTACCGCGGGAATGGTTGCTGACACTCGTAATTTCCCGATTAGGAACATAATGAAGGGTGCCGTCGAAACCGCGAATATGGGTTGTACGTAAACCGACCTCTTCTACAATCCCGGAGAAACCTCCACTAGTGACATAGTCCCCTACATCTACTTGCTTTTCCAATAGAATAAAGAAACCGGTCACCACATCACTTACCAATCCTTGAGCACCGAATCCTACAGCTAGTCCAACGATGCCGGCTCCGGCAAGAATCGCAGTCACTTCAATACCGAAGATTTGTAAGATCGTGACGAAAAAGATAAAAATCAGGATATATCCGACAATATTCTTTGAAAGTCCCTGTAACGTCTGAGCACGACCTTCAGAAACATCATTCCTTTTACGGTACTTATCAAATATTCTTTCAATGACTTTGTTTGCCGCACCTTTTACAATAAGGAAAGCGATCCAAATCGCTATTATCTGCAGGGCACCAATTCCAATCGTAACCAGTAGACCGCCCCAATTAAAATTGGCAAGTCGATCACTTAAAGAAGTAAGACCAAGTATGTATTCCAAATCAAACCATCCTTTCCGGGTTATATAAAGCCCCTACTAGTATACACAATACCAGATAGGTTATGTCAAAGGCATATGTGTAAAAAGCATATTGTTTTATTCCCTAGTTGAGAAATGATAAACTTTAAAAGGATGTTTATTTAACGGAAAATGAGTGTAAACTTCTATTATTAAGGGAATAACAAGAAAGAGATTAGTATATTAGATTATAATGATTTTAATATTAAATTTATTATAATTTAACGTTGACTAAAAAAAATCAATCCCTTATAATGAAAATTGTGAGTCAGGAAGGACAGGCTAATAAGTCTCGCCTTTCTCAAAAAATAGTTACTAAAAACTCCTTGGAGGGATTTATTCATGGCTGAACGCATGGTAGGCAAACAAGCTCCACGTTTTGAAATGGACGCTGTTATGCCAAACAGAGAATTCGGTAAAGTATCATTAGAAGAAAATATGAAAAATGATAAATGGACAGTATTGTTCTTCTATCCAATGGACTTCACATTTGTTTGTCCAACGGAAATTACAGCAATGTCAGACCGTTACGATGAATTCGAAGACTTAGATGCAGAAATCATTGGTGTTTCTACAGACACTATCCATACACACTTGGCTTGGATCAACACGGACCGTAAAGAAAATGGTATCGGTGAATTAAACTATCCATTAGCGGCAGATACTAACCATTCTGTCTCCCGTGAATACGGTGTCTTAATTGAAGAAGAAGGTGTAGCCCTTCGTGGACTATACATCATCAACCCTGAAGGGGAACTTCAATACCAAGCAGTATTCCATAACAATATTGGCCGTGATGTTGAAGAAACATTACGTGTACTACAAGCGCTTCAAACTGGCGGACTTTGCCCAGCAAACTGGAAGCCAGGTCAAAAAACTTTATAAGTTCCAAATGAATAAAGGCCTAACCGTTAGTTAGGCCTTTTTCATATCATGTATAGCTTTTAGAATTAACTAATAAGATATGTTCTTCACAATAGAGAAAGTATCAGTGAAATCTAAAGGAGGTTAAATGAATGAAACTACGTGCACCAATGCCAGATCTTACTGGCGCAACAGAATGGTTAAATGGAGAAGTTACAAAGGAAGACCTTGTTGGAGAAAAACCGACTCTTATTCACTTTTGGTCGATTTCTTGTCACCTTTGTAAAGAGGCTATGCCACAAGTTAATGAATTTCGTGATCAATACAGTGATAAACTGAATGTGATGGCTGTTCATATGCCAAGATCGGAAGATGATTTGAATCTGGATGAAATCAAGAAGGTTGCAGCAGAACATGATATCACGCAACCCATCTTCGTAGATAGTGAACATAAACTGACTGATTCCTTTGAAAATCAATATGTTCCTGCTTACTATGTATTCGATAAAGAAGGCAAGCTAAGACATTTCCAGGCTGGAGGCAGCGGAATGAAAATGCTTGAAAAGCGTGTCAATCGCGTGCTGGATGAAATGGATAAAAGTGAATAGGATTCAATCGAATTAGCGAGAGGAGATCGGTCTTTTGACCGATCTTTTTTTGTTGATTTATTTTTACAATGAATGAGAATAGTAAGACTTGAAGGATAATTCATAAAAAAGTAAAAAATTCAAAAAAAGGGTAGATAAATATTTCGAAACCCGATATATTTAGTAGTACGTTGTTTTTTTTAGAACACATGAAGGGGGAGAAAATATGGATACATTTAAAAAATTAAAAGCCTTTTATTGGCCATATAAAAGGTATTTTTTCATGTCAATGATTTTTCTGATTTTTGTTACTGGAATTACCGTCGTTTATCCAATGATATTACAAATTACAATTGATGATGTCATTTTACAAGGGAAGTATGAGTGGATCCCATACTTAGCATTCGGATTCATTGGTATCATGGTAGTGAAAGGAGTCGCCACATTCATTCAACAATATAATGGGGATCTGTTCGGGATCACATCGGTCTACCGTCTGAGAAACGAACTATATGAGAAGCTTCAGTTCCTCCCATTTAGTTACTATGACAACGCCAAAACAGGGGATCTGATGTCTAGGCTGACAGCTGATGTTGAAGCTTTCCGTTTTTTCTTATCCTTTGGCTTCTCTGAATTACTTCGCTTTTTCCTACTGGTGACGGTAAGCTTTGGTGTCATGTTTTACTATTCTCCATCGCTGACATTTGTCACCCTTATTTCTTTACCTTTCCTGGCAATTGCCGTGTACAAATTCGATAGAGCTGTTCATCCCGCTTTCCGTGGAATACGAAAGTCTTTCGGAAAACTGAACACAAATGTACAAGAAAATATCTCCGGGATCAATACCGTGAAATCACTATCAAGGGAAGATTTTCAAATTAATAAATTTAACCGGTCAAACGGTGAATATAAAGATAAATATCTTTTCACCTCTGACATTTGGGCAAAGTACTTTCCGTTAATGGAATTCCTCGGTAATGTGAGTGTCGTGACGTTACTAGCCTACGGAGGTTTCCTTGTAATGAATGAGAATCTGCAACCTGGAGAGCTCGTCGCCTTTTACAGTTTAGTATGGTACATCATCTGGCCTATCATGAACCTCGGCTTTACGATTAACCTGTTCTCTCAATCTAAAGCATCTGGAGAACGTTTATTAGAGATATTGGAAGTGAATGAAGAGATACACGACCAGAAAGAAGTCCTCCACATCGAGCGGGTAAAGGGGAAAGTCGAGTTCAAGCATGTATCATTGAATTATTCCGTTCATGACGAAGCTGCCCTAGAGGATATTTCATTTGAAGTAGAGCCAGGCAAGGTCATCGGTCTGATCGGAGGGACTGGCTCAGGGAAAACGAGCATCACTCAGCTTATTACCCGTTTCTATGAACCGGAAGAGGGAGAAATCCTCATTGATGGAAGGGATTTAAAAGAATACTCTCTAAAATCACTTCGTCAAAATATTGGATTTGTCCTACAGGAGACATTCTTATTCTCCTCAACAATCAAATCCAATATCTCTTATGGACGTCCCGAAGCATCCATGGAAGAAATAATTGAAGCAGCTAAACGGGCACAAGCACATGACTTTATTTCAGAATTGCCTGATGGATATGATACAAGATTGGGTGAACGGGGCATGGGTCTTTCTGGAGGTCAAAAGCAACGTATAGCCATTGCACGTGCCATCTGTACAGATCCGTCGATACTGATTCTTGATGATGCAACAAGTGCCGTTGACATGGAAACTGAATTCAGAATTCAAAAAGCACTGAAAGAAGTCATGTCTGATCGAACGACTTTCATTATTGCACACCGGATTTCTTCCCTTAAACATGCAGACGAAATCATCGTTCTGGAAAACGGCAAAGTCGCTGAACGAGGTGTTCATGAATTCCTACTGAAAAATAACGGACCCTATCAACGGATCTATGATATTCAATACAAAGACCAGAAAAAAATAGTACAAACTTAAAGAAGGGTAGGTGAAAGGATTTGAGTCAGAAAAACAAAGTAAATAAAAGTATATTAAACAGATTTCATTACTCAACAGATCAAGTGATCGATAAACCATTTAACTGGGAACAACTTTATCGGTTATTAACGTATTTAAAACCTTATTCTAAAAAGCTTCTGCCCCTTTCCATTATTACTGTTCTAATTACAACAGCCGTAAGGTTAATTGTACCAATCCTGATTGGGGTATATACATTAGACAAAGCAATAAGGCAGAAGGATTCAAATCTACTCTTTACGTTAGTAGGAATTATCGCTTGCCTCTATGTACTGAACTATGCAGCAAATGTGCTCAGAATCAAGTGGATGAATCAGCTCGGGCAAGGAGTCATATACGATTTAAGAAAGCATTTATTCAGCCATGTTCAATCGTTATCCCATCGCTTCTTTGATCAAAGATCAGCAGGTTCCATCCTGGTTCGTATCATGAACGATATTAACTCTCTTCAAGAACTCTTCACAAACGGAGTTATCAATCTATTAATGGACATCATTCTACTAGTTGGAATTATCGTCATTCTCTTTACATTAAGCCCTGAACTGACGCTTGCCGTTATGGTCATTCTGCCAATCATGTTTTTTATCTCAACCAGCTTACGAAAAAACATCAGAAGATCGTGGCAAATGGTCCGTCTAAAGCAGTCTAAACTAAATTCCCACCTGAATGAAAGTATTCAGGGGATCCGTGTCACCCAATCTTTCACTCAAGAAAAAGAAAACATGGCGTTCTTTGATGGGGTAAACACCGAAACCTACGATAGCTGGAAAACAGCCACAAAGAAAAATGCCATGTTCCGTCCTATGGTTGAACTGACGAATGCCATCGGGACAGCTGTACTCATCTGGTACGGGGCCCATCTCATACAAGGAGGTTCACTGGAACTGGGGGAATTTGTATCATTCGCATTCTACCTGGGTATGTTCTGGGAACCGATTTCAAGGCTAGGTCAAGTATACAATCAGCTCTTAATCGGAATGGCATCATCAGAGCGAATATTCGAATTCCTCGATGAACAGCCGATTGTAAATGAAAAAACGAATGCTGTGAATATGACTAAAATCAAAGGGAACATACAGTTTGAAAATGTAGAATTCTCCTATGATGATAAACGAAAAGCGTTGCAAAACATCAACCTTGAAATGAAAGCCGGTCAAACCGTCGCACTAGTAGGCCATACAGGATCAGGAAAAACAACGATTGCGAATCTCATCAGCCGCTTTTATGATCCGACAAAAGGAGAAGTGAGGATCGACGGTGTGAACCTGAGGGATACTTCGGTTGGAAGCCTGCGAAGTCAAATCAGTATTGTCCTTCAAGATACCTTTATCTTTTCAGGTACAATCATGGATAATATTCGATTCGGACGTCCTGATGCTTCGGATGACGAGGTTAAGAGCGCCGCAGAGGCAAATGGAGCTCATGAGTTCATACAAAAGCTCTCTAACGGATACGAAACAGAAGTCGAGGAACGGGGCAATGTATTATCCGTCGGAGAAAGGCAATTACTGTCCTTCGCACGGGCGCTCCTGGCGAACCCCCGTATCATTATCCTGGATGAAGCGACAGCATCTATTGATACAGAAACGGAAGTCAAGATTCAAAATGCTCTTAAGAAACTGCTAAACGGCCGGACTGCAATCATCATCGCCCACCGCCTGTCCACAATCCGGGAATCGGATAATATCTTTGTCCTTGAAAATGGAAGAATCAAAGAATCCGGTAATCACGATGAATTGATGGAAGAGCAGGGTGATTACTATGAATTGGTGAAATCGCAGTTTAAGATGCTGGAAGCGATGTAAGTTTTATGTGAGGACCCTGCACTGGTGTGTGGGGTTTTTTTGGTTGTAGGTAGGAGGAATCAAGCGGAATTTGGTGAAATTTGTCAGGTTTTGGAGAGCGGTCGGTATTTTGTAAATAAGGTTGATAAAATGAAAGAGTGGTTGATAAATTAGATTTTCGGTCGATAAATTAGATTAAAGGTTTATTAAATCTTGTAACGGTCGATAAATTATACTAAATAAAATTTTTTACAAAAATAAAGGGAATTCCAATAAAGAAATAGAATAATACTATGACCATAACAGAAAGGATTGATAGTTTGATCTTAAAAGAAAGAGAAATTCCACTGCTTATTCACTATTTTGAAGCCTTATTACGAAGGTTGCCTCGAAAATCCAACCTTAGGTCTAAGATTGAAGAGAATTTGCTTAAAGCATGGGCGGGTTATCATGGAGAATGTAAAGCTGACAGACACATTAGTACGATAGACAATAATCACGATACCTTCATCCTCAATGATTTATGTCTTCCTATTAGTAATAGCTTCTTTCAAATTGATACTTTAATACTCACCAGTAAGTATTTATTGATTTTAGAAATAAAAAATATTGCAGGCTCCTTGGAATTTGATAATGAGTTTGAACAATTTTCTCGTAGTCTTAATGGGGAAATAAAGGGTTTTCCAAATCCAATTTCCCAAGCAAATCGAAGTAAGATACATCTAAAACAGTGGTTCCACAAGAAAAAACTTCCTACTCTCCCTATTGAATTCTTAGTTGTATTTACAAATTCCTCATCGATAATAACTTCCGTAAATCAAAATGAAATGACAAAAAATAAAGCTATTAAAATTGATAACCTCGTTGCAAAGTATCTTACTATTCAACGAAGCTACTCTTCTATTCCCCCTTTTCTTGAATTGAAGGAACAAAGAAGGATTGCGAACCAACTGATTAAGGATCACAGTCCCTACTCTAACTACAAGCGATATCCCGAAGAAATTTTATCTGGTGTGAGATGCATTCAGTGTGAGCAGTTTAATATGGTGCGCAAGATAAGGTCTTGGTACTGCAATGATTGTGGTTTATTCGATAAAAATGCCCATCAACAGGCTCTATATGACTACTTACTGCTCGTAAATCCAACGATTTCCAACCAACAAGCAAGAGAATTCTTAGGTGTTGAATCTTCCAGAGTATCCTATCGTCTCCTAAACTTAACCAATCTCACCCCACAAGGCAAAGGCAAAGGTCGAACCTACTCATTCCCCGAAAATCACCATAACATTTTTTGAAATACCTCAATCAAAATTACGAATCTGAACTCAATTCAACATCCGCTCTCCCAAAAATATCAATCAATTAAATCTTTGTGAAAAACGTCACAAAACATTCATGTTCAACACTTCACAAACTTAAGATAAGGTTTTATAATGAACAATAAGTGATAAACAATAGGAAAGAGATGTTTACGTTATTAAGTAAATGAGTGGGGGAGTATAGAATGGAATTAGATAGTGTAATTTTGAGCAGGATGCTCACGTCGACAACCTTTGCATTCCATATTTTATTTGCAACGATTGGGGTAGGGGTTCCGATTATGATTTCCATAGCTGAGTTTATGGGAATTAAACGAAACGATTCTCACTATCTTTTGCTCGCAAGAAGGTGGGCAAGAGGTTTTACGATTACGGTGGCGGTTGGGGTTGTGACCGGTACTGCAATCGGGTTGCAGCTTTCCTTGTTATGGCCATCATTTATGCAGGTGGCAGGACAAGTGATTGCGTTACCCCTTTTTATGGAAACTTTTGCTTTTTTCTTTGAAGCAATCTTTTTAGGGATTTACCTATATACTTGGGATCGATTTAAGAATAAGTGGATTCACTGGCTCCTGACGATTCCGGTTATGATCGGATCTTCGGCTTCAGCATTGTTTATTACGATGGTGAATGCGTTTATGAATACGCCTCAGGGGTTTGAATTAAAAGACGGAAAAGCCATTAATATCGATCTGTTTGCAGCGATGATAAATCCGGCGACGCCAACTAAAGTCTTTCATGTATTAACGACGGCGTATTTGACATCTGCACTGGTATTAGCGGCTATTACGGCTTTTGCCATCCTCCGCAAGAAGGGCGGGGATTATCATAAGAAAACTCTTCGATTAACAATGGTTTCTGCGTTGATCTTTGCTTTTGCTACTGCCTTTGCAGGGGATTTGTCAGCTAAGTTCTTAGCAGAATACCAGCCTGAAAAGCTTGCAGCGGCAGAGTGGCATTTTGAAACGGAAGAGAAAGCTGATTTGATTGTCTTTGGAACGCTTGATCAAAACAATGAAGTTCATAATGAGATCAGGTTACCAGGATTCTTGAGTTTCTTGGCAGGAAGTTCATTTGAAACGGAGGTAATTGGTTTAAATGAATTCCCTGAAGACGAGCTGCCTCCTTTATGGATACACTATTTATTTGATCTAATGGTCTCCATTGGGTTTTACAGTATTTTCATTGCAGCTGCATTTATTTTATTTTGGAAGTGGAAAAAGCGGAATGAGTGGAATAAACCGTTGTTATGGGGAATTGTAGCGAGCGGGCCACTCGCGATGCTAGCCATTGAGTTTGGCTGGATCTATGCAGAGGTCGGTAGGCAGCCATGGATCTTAAGAGGGTATATGAAGGTGGCAGATGCTGCAACGA
This sequence comes from Bacillus sp. BHET2, assembly GCF_005938125.1. Taxonomy (GTDB): domain Bacteria; phylum Bacillota; class Bacilli; order Bacillales; family Bacillaceae_B; genus Rossellomorea. The sequence goes on along the minus strand of NZ_VCQN01000001.1, from coordinate 1,470,620 downwards.
AAGCCGATGGAGTAGGTTTAACGTTTGCACTGTTTGTGGGACTTTATCTTATTCTTGGCATCCTTTGTGTCGTTGTATTAATCAAAATGTTTAAAAATATGCCTGCAGAGGCAGAGCTAGAACAGCGTTTTCCTAAGAAAGAGAGTTAGGTAGAATGGAAGGTTCCTTCCGAATGAAGGGACTCTTCCGATTTGATATTGTTACGAAGGAGGAATTGGTATGAGCTTAGAAATAGTGGGTATTACCGTCCTATGGATATTTCTATATGGGTACCTAATTGTCGCTTCTATTGATTTTGGAGCCGGATTTTTCGCTTTTTACGGGAGAATGAAAGGGAAAGAACATACATTAAATGTGTTGATCAGTCGATATCTTTCCCCAGTGTGGGAAGTGACTAATGTCTTTTTTGTCTTTTTCTTTGTAGGATTGGTTGGATTCTTCCCTGATGCAGCCTATTATTATGGAACGGCTTTACTATTGCCAGGGAGCATTGCGATCATCTTGTTAGCCATCAGAGGGAGCTTTTATGCTTTCGGGAACTACGGTTCAAAGGATAATATCGTCTATTTGTTTTTATATGGAGCGACAGGGCTGTTGATCCCAGCGTCATTGTCTACGGCTTTAACGATATCAGAGGGAGGATTCCTTGAGGAAAAAGGGGATAAAGTTGTGTTTCTGGCAACAAAACTGTTTACCAGTCCTTATTCATGGAGTGTTGTCGCGCTGTCGATCGTATCGGTCTTATTTATTAGTGCTACCTTTCTGACTTATTATGCTAATCGAGCAGGGGACATGGATTCTAGGGAAGAGTTGAGAAGATTTTCACTTTTTTGGAGCCCTCCAACCATCTTAGCGAGTTTAGTAGTCTTTGTGTCTTTAAGAGAACATAATCCGGAGCATTTTACGAGTGCGATTGATATTTGGTGGATGTTTGGATTATCCTTACTCAGCTTCTTCGGTGCATCACTATTCATTTATCGAAGAAAGCATTTCGGATTGGCATTCGTACTGGTAATGATGCAATTTTTCTTTGCATTCTTTGGGTACGGGGCATCGCATCTCCCTTATATTCTTAAACCGTACATTACCGTCGGAGGGAGCGTAACGAATCCCACTATGGGAATGGCACTAGTGATTGTCTTTATCGCCGGCCTATTGCTATTAATACCATCGCTTTATCTATTAATGAGACTGTTTTTATTCGATGCCGACTATGTAAAAGGGAGAAAATAAATCGTTCACCGATTATTGCTGGAATAATTCATTCATCGCCAGGGAGAAATTTCATTTTCTCCTTTTTTTTATGCTAAAATATAGACTATACATAGTACGGGGGGATAATGGTGAAAAAAGAGTTTGTTGTAATAGGGTTAGGGAGATTTGGAGGCAGTATTGTCCGTTCACTGACAGACCAGGGGATGGAAGTGATGGCCATTGATCAAGATGAAGATAAGGTGAATGAATTCTCGTCCATCGCTTCCCATGCAGTGGTGGCGGATTCAACGGATGAATCCGTATTAAAAAGTTTGGGGATCCGTAATTTTGATCACGTGATTGTAGCAATTGGAGACGATATACAGTCGAGCATACTGACGACTTTGATGTTAAAGGAAATTGGTGTGAAGAAGATTACAGTGAAAGCCCAGAATGATTACCACGAAAAAGTATTGCGGAAAATCGGGGCGAACCAGGTTGTTCATCCTGAGCGGGATATGGGAAGAAGAATAGCTCATAACATTATATCGAATAATGTTCTGGATTATCTTGAACTTTCTGATGAACACTCTATTGTAGAAATCGTGGCAAATGATCATCTAAGTGGGAACTCACTGATTGATTTAGATATCAGGGCGCAATTCGGAATTAATATCGTGGCGATAAAACGGAATAAGGATATTATTGTTTCACCTCAAGCGGATGAACAGATCCGTGTGGGGGATATTCTCATTGTGATCGGAGCCGATACGGATATCAATCGATTTGAAAAAAAGGTTCTATAAAACGAAAGAAGAGGCGGACCTATTTGGTCCGCCTCTTCTTTCGTTTTAAATATTATACTTCCATGATGATTGGTAAAATCATTGGACGTCGTTTTGTTTTCTCATATAAGAATGGAGCTAATGTATCGGTAATTTCATTTTTGATTTCTGACCACTGTGAAGTTCTTCTTTCAAGAACTTTGTTCAGGTGCTTAGAAATCAGCGTTTGTGCTTCATTGATCAGATCACCTGACTCACGCATGTACACAAATCCTCTTGAAATTAGGTCGGGACCGGAAGCGATTTTGAAATCCTTCATGTCGATGCTTACAACCACAATCACTAAACCTTCTTCTGAAAGGATTCGACGGTCACGAAGGACGATATTTCCAATATCACCAATTCCACTACCATCAATATAGACGTTACCTGAAGGGATCTTTCCAGCTACTTGAGCGGAATCATTGCTTAATGCAAGAACTTCGCCATTGTCCATGATGAAGCAATTTTCTGTTTGCACTCCGCAATCGACACCAAGCTGTGCATGCATCTTCTGCATGCGGAACTCACCATGTATCGGCATAAAGAAGGTAGGGTTCATTAGACGGAGCATTAACTTCATCTCTTGCTGCCCACCATGACCAGATGTGTGAATGTCACTTAATGGTCCATGAACGACTTCTGCACCGGCACGATATAACAGGTTGATTGTTCGGTTGACGCTGATCGTGTTTCCAGGAATTGGTGATGATGAGAATACAACCGTGTCACCAGGCTGGATTTGAATTTGACGATGTGTACCATTCGCTATTCTGGATAATGCAGCCATAGGTTCACCTTGTGAACCAGTACAAAGAATAGCAACTTCATTCGCTGGAAGGCGATTAATTTGGTTATGCTCAATGAATGTATCCTTTGGAGCATTAATGTAACCTAATTCTTGACCAATTGTGATGGCCGCTTCCATGCTTCTTCCGAAGACAGCGACCTTTCTATTGTGGAACACAGCTGCTTCCACTACTTGTTGAAGACGGTGAATATTCGAAGCAAATGTAGCAAAGATGACCCTTCCATCTACTTTACGGAATATATCATTGATGCTCTCTCCGACTTTGCGCTCTGACATGGTGAAGTTTGGAACCTCAGCATTTGTACTGTCCGAAAGAAGACAAAGGACGCCTTCTTTTCCGATTTCAGCCATCTTGGTTAAGTTCGCAGGTTCACCAACCGGTGTGAAATCAAATTTAAAGTCACCTGTGTGCACAACATTACCAGGTGGTGTTTTTACCACGATTCCGTAAGAATCAGGAATACTGTGAGTTGTTCTGAAGAAGGTGACAGATGTTTTCCGGAACTTGATGATATCATCTTCTTGGATAACATTTAATTTCGCATTACGTAATAATCCATGTTCTTCAAGTTTGTTCTTGATAAGTGCCAGTGCAAGTTTTCCACCGTATATTGGGATATTTAACTCGCGAAGTAAATATGGGATTCCTCCGATATGGTCTTCATGGCCGTGAGTAACGAAAAGGCCTTTGATTTTGTCCGCATTTTTCACCAAGTAGGTGTAATCAGGGATAACATAATCAATACCGAGTAATTCGTCTTCCGGGAACTTGATTCCTGCATCGATCAGGATAATTTCATCTTGGAATTGTACGCCGTATGTGTTTTTACCGATTTCACCTAAACCGCCAAGGGCAAATACAGCGGTTTGGTCATTCTTTACAAATTTCATTTAATTATTGCTCCAGCCCGAAAGAATGATGGTTTTGTTCATACTCTAAAAAAGCGCCCTCTAGCTTTTGTACGAATTCGATGTTATACGGTTTTTCTTTTAAATTCAGGCGTACTTCACGTTCGGAATCTGCTTCCATGTAAAGAGATTGAGTGCATTCGCGAACAGGCACTTCAGCTTTACTTTCTTGATAAAATACTTTAAAAATCATTTTTCTCTCTCCTTATCCGTTTTCAAAAATCTAACTTTCTTCTATGATAAAAAAGTTATCAACTACATAACATAAGCGGCGCCCGAGACACCTAACGACATGGAATCAAGCTCTGCATATGAGAGGTATCTTCCATGACTACTAGGGCTTGACGCTGGAGCTGGATATTAGGGGCAAGTTTCCCCCTAATCGGTATAGGAATACCTTCTGAGATCGGAACAATTAGTATGTTCATCTATTGCTCATTTACGCCCTGTGTTAAGGAAACGATTCTCCTATTGAAATCATTTCCTTAACACAAGGCGACTTTTCAGTATGACTTAAATGAAGTTAAGTAGTAATCGGCAATTCTTGTTTTTACTCTTATATAATAACCTATCATTTAAATAGAAGTGAATCATCAAATTTATGTATGTTATAAAGTATAAAGGATTCTTCCTTGTAAATAAAGTTTTTGAATAATCCTTCACTAAATTATTACAAATATAGAAGAGGGACTAAAGCCCTTGGAGACGTAAAGCTCACTAGTGGCATCAGTCCCTTATTCAGTGTGTAAAGGTATGTTAATATAGCTGCTTTGAGGTTCAAGTTGTTAGTGTGCCTGCTTGCATTCGATCTTCAGGAAAGAATGATTTAAGCAATCGTTTTTTTTCTAAGCAATTCTTTCCACTGTTTTAAAAGCTTTTTTCTGAGCTTTTTTAACATGGTGGATCACTCCTTATCAATAGTTTACCGAGATTTCCCTTTGAAGTAAAGGAACAATAATACAGACTTCTCTGTTGTCTTACTTATATTGTACGGAATTTATGGAATCTCTTACATGGTTATGTTTGGTAAATCGCTTTGTCTGTGCCACATCATTGACATTTATTTCGCAAAGGATTACCTTAATCAACGGGTAAAAGAGATTTTAAATCGTTCGTTAGGAAAAGGAGAATGGTTATGTCAAAAATAGTTTTCTTCGATATAGATGGTACTCTGCTTGATCACGATAAGAAGCTGCCTCAGGCGACTAAGGAAGCCATCCAAACGCTTCAGACAAATGGGACATATGTTGCGATTGCGACGGGCAGGGCTCCATTTATGTACGAGAATTTGAGAGATGAATTAGGAATCGAATCTTTCATTTCTTTCAATGGTCAGTATGTAGTGTTTGAAAATGAAGTCATCTATACGAATCCTTTAAAAACAGAGACGTTGGAAGAGATATTAGAAGATACGTACGAGAAAGAACATCCTGTTGTTCATTTGAATCATGAAACGATGAAGTCAAATGAAAAGCATCATAAATATATCGAGGAGAGCATGAACAGCTTGAAGTTCCCTCATCCAGGGTTTGCTCCTGATTTTTATAAAGGGAGAGATATCTATCAATCCTTATTATTCTGTACAAGAGAAGAAGAGAATTTCTATCGTGAGAAATACAATGAATTTACCTTTATTCGCTGGCATCAATACTCCATGGATATTCTGCCAAGGGGCGGATCCAAGGCTGAAGGAATCAAAAAGATGATTGCTAAGCTCGGGTTTGATATGGAAGATGTCTATGCTTTTGGAGACGGATTGAATGATATTGAAATGATTCAGTCGGTTGGAACAGGTGTGGCAATGGGGAATGCTGTCAAGGAAGTACAAAAGCATGCAGATTTGATTACTAAAAACGTGGATGATGATGGAATCTACCATGGGTTGAAAGAGCTTGAATTAATATAATTTTAAAAAAGGCCATCCTCAAAATGAATGGGGAAGGCCTTATTTTATAATCCTCTTAAATCTATTTGTGATCTATCGTTCAATGGCAATCGCATCAGGGATGGGTTCGAATGGGTTTTTTGGGTTGATATGATCGTAAAACATGATTCCGTTCAGGTGATCGATCTCATGTTGGAACACGATGGCGGGCAAACCCTTCAAGCGGAGTTTCACTTCAGTACCATCCATATCCCATCCTTTGACTGTCACTCTAGCATAACGAGGAACATAGCCAGGGACGCTCCGGTCGACGGATAGACATCCTTCACCTGAGGTTAAGTATGCTTTCTCGATGGAATGACTGATAATCTTTGGATTGAACAATGCATAGCTGTACAATTTCCCTTGAATGTCGGTCACGTTGACTGCTAACATCCGCTTGGAGATATTAATTTGAGGTGCAGCAAGGCCAATTCCGGGTCTAAGCCCGTACTTACTTGCTGTTTCAGGGTTTTGGCTATTTATTACATACTCTAATAGGTTTCTTAATGTTTCCTTGTCTTCTGGAGATGGTGGAATCGGAACTTCCTTAGCCACCATCGTTAATGTAGGATGACCCTCACGAATGATGTCATTCATCGTAATCATTGCATTTCCTCCTCAAGTACAATAGAGATATGAGTAAAAAGCTAGGCTTCTATACAAACGGGAAATGACAGGGCTGTATTCCCTTCTCTACTTTACGTTTTTTCATAAACTAATATGTATGATCATAGTTTATCATTATAATATAAAAAAGTTAATGAATGAGATTTGATATAATTAGGAATACTTATCAGCGAAAAGTCATAATTATTCTAATAGGAAGAATAGTCTAATCGACAATTTTTTCCACAGTTGTAAATCCCTATTGTCAAACGTTGTAGACATAGATATAGTAGAAGGTGGTAAATAGTTAAGGGGGATCAAGTTGTGTCGAAATTTCGTTTTGCTTTCATTTTAGGGGCCGCTATTTTTGTATTAATGGGCTGTGTCGGTGGTTCTTCACCCGAAGAGAATATGTACAATGTTCTTGAAGAAACAGTATCCAAAGAAGGTAAATTTGTTGAAGTTCAAAAACCTCTTCAAGAGTTAGAAGAAAAAGAAAAAGAGATTTATACGAAAATTATGGATCTTGGTATGAAAGAGTTTGACCAGATTGAAAAACTCTCCGACGAAGCTCTGGAAAATATCGAGAAAAGAAAAGAATATATCGATAAAGAACGTGCGTCCATGAGTGAAGCGAAGGAAGAGTTTGCTAAAGCAGACGAGTATATTGATAAGTTGGAAAATAAAGATCTAAAAAAACAAGCTAAAAAGCTGAATGAAACGATGGATGAACGTTATCAGCTTCATGAAAAACTAACCTCTTCTTATTTAGAGGCTCTGACTCTGGATAAGAAACTTTATAATATGTTCAAAAAGAAAGATTTGACAATGGAAGAGCTTGAGAAACAAATCGCGTCCATCAACGAACAATATGAAAAAATCGTGAAGTTCAATGAGGGCTACAATAATAAGACCGAAGAATTCAATAAGCAAAAGCAGGAAATCTACTCAAAAGCTGAACTTGATATGGAAGGTTCAGAATAATATCGTACATATAAGTGAAAGAGGAACAGATGCCTCTTTCATTTTTTTATGCTCATTTTTAATAGACTTTTTTCAAGGACCTTGTTCATACCTATTGTTGATTTGGAAAATTGGATTGGCCAGGTTGACGAATAGATGTCAGCACTTTAGAAGTGTTTCATTTTCTTACTCTATAACAGATAGGTTTTGTTGACATGTTTATATATAACAGGTAGTTGGTGGGTAGTGATACAGTTTTTAGAAAAAGAAAATTAAGGATTATTAAGATTGTTAAGAAACATTAATTTATAATACTTTGTCGTTGACTTACTGAATTTTTATATTGTAAACTAATAAAGGTATTTATGAATTGTATTAGTGATAACGAAATTATGACTAATACAGATGAACTCGAATGTAATTTCGGGTTTTCTTTCTTGGTATTTGTGGAAAACTACTTATAGTGTGTGTGTCCGCAAGTATTGTGGTAGGGCATACTGAATTTGGGTAATCTAAACTTTGTATGTAAAAAATCCAAAATAAATGTATAAAGAAAGGATAGGTGACTTCGATGGCTTCTAAATCCAAGAAGGCACAATTCGATGCAGTTAAGACGCTCGAACAAATTGAAGACAAGTTTGAAATGTTCCAAATTTTGAACGAAGAAGGCGAAGTAGTAAATGAAGACGCAATGCCTGAGATCTCTGATGAGGATCTACAGGAATTAATGCGCCGTATGGTTTATACTCGTATTCTTGATCAAAGATCAATTTCACTTAACCGTCAAGGACGTTTAGGTTTCTATGCACCAACAGCTGGTCAGGAGGCATCTCAGATCGCTTCTCACTTCGCTTTAGAGAAGGAAGACTGGATTCTACCTGGTTACCGTGACGTTCCACAAATCATTTGGCACGGACTTCCGTTAGCTCAAGCGTTCTTATTCTCACGTGGACACTTCAAAGGGAATCAACCTCCTGAAGGTGTAAATGTACTATCACCACAAATTATTATTGGTGCTCAATACATCCAGACTGCAGGGGTAGCGCTTGGTCTTAAGAAACGTGGTAAGAAAGCTGTTGCCATCACTTATACAGGGGACGGAGGATCTTCACAAGGTGATTTCTACGAAGGAATCAACTTTGCAGGTTCATACGCAGCTCCGGCGATCTTCGTTGTTCAAAACAACCAATTCGCAATCTCGACACCTAGGGACAAGCAAACAGCTGGACGCACAATTGCCCAAAAAGCAGTTGCAGCGGGTATCCCTGGTATCTTAGTTGACGGTATGGATCCATTAGCAGTGTATTCTGCTACATTGGAAGCTCGTAACCGCGCAGTTAATGGTGAAGGTCCATCATTGATTGAAACACTATGTTACCGTTATGGTCCACATACAATGGCTGGTGATGATCCAACTCGTTATCGTACTTCAGAAATGGATACTGATTGGGAAAAGAAAGATCCATTGGTACGTTTCCGTAAATTCTTAGAAGCAAAAGGATTATGGAGTGAAGAGAAAGAGAACGAAGTAATCGATCAAGCAAAAGAAGATATCAAAAAAGCGATTAAAGAAGCAGATGGAGCTCCAAAACAAAAAGTTACAGACTTCATTAACAATATGTATGAAGAGCTTCCTTATAACTTAAAAGAACAATTAGAAATCTACAAAGAGAAGGAGTCGAAATAAGCCATGGCGCAAATGACAATGATTCAAGCAATCACTGATGCACTGCGCACAGAACTACGTAACAACGAAGACGTTTTAGTTTTTGGTGAAGACGTAGGCCTTAACGGTGGTGTATTCCGTGCAACGGAAGGACTTCAGAAAGAATTCGGTGAAGACCGTGTATTCGATACGCCACTAGCAGAATCAGGAATCGGTGGACTAGCAATCGGTTTAGCATTAGAAGGGTACCGTCCAGTACCAGAAATCCAATTCTTCGGTTTCGTATACGAAGTGATGGATTCAATAAGTGGACAAATGGCGCGTATGCGTTACCGTTCAGGTGGTACGTATAGTTCACCAGTAACAATTCGTTCCCCATTTGGTGGTGGAGTACATACTCCTGAACTTCATGCGGACAGCTTGGAAGGATTGATGGCTCAACAACCTGGTCTTAAAGTGGTTATTCCATCAACACCTTATGACGCAAAAGGTTTATTGATTTCATCCATCCGTGATAATGACCCTGTCATTTTCTTGGAGCACATGAAACTATACCGTTCATTCCGTCAAGAGGTTCCTGAAGAGGAGTACACGATTGAATTAGGAAAAGCGGACGTGAAGCGCGAAGGTACAGACCTTTCCATCATCACATATGGTGCAATGGTACACGAATCGTTAAAAGCTGCTGAAGAACTTGAAAAAGAAGGTCATTCAGTAGAAGTAATCGACTTACGTACAGTAAGCCCATTGGACATTGACACGATTATGGCATCTGTTGAGAAAACAAACCGAGCAATCGTAGTTCAAGAAGCTCAAAAACAAGCTGGTATTGCAGCAAGCGTGGTTGCTGAGATCAATGACCGTGCAATCCTTAGCCTTGAAGCACCAGTACTTCGTGTAGCGGCACCAGATACAGTGTTCTCTTTCTCTCAAGCAGAGCCAATCTGGTTACCGAACCACAAAGACGTAATTGAAACGGCGAAAAAAGTACTTAATTTCTAATGAGGAAGGGGCGTAAATGTCCCTTCTCGATATAAACTTGTAAACAGAAGGGCATTCCACCCTTCTCTTTTCCAATTATAGATATAAGAAAAAGACAAATATAACAAATAACATTCATCTATTTTCAATCATTATTCAATACAGGAGGTCGAGTCCATGTCATTCGAATTCAAATTACCAGATATTGGTGAAGGTATTCATGAAGGTGAAATCGTCAAGTGGTTTGTGAAATCTGGCGACAAAGTGGAAGAAGACGATGTACTATGTGAAGTACAAAATGATAAAGCTGTTGTTGAAATCCCATCTCCAGTAGCAGGAACAGTTGAAGAGCTTCTTGTTGACGAGGGTACAGTAGCAGTTGTAGGCGATACACTAATCAGGTTCGACGCACCTGGTTACGAAGATCTTCAGTTCAAAGGTGGAGACGAAGAGAAGAAAGAAGCCAAAGCCGAAGAGAAAACAGAAGGCCAAGTTCAAGGAACTGCTGAACAAGGTCAAGATGTTAAGAAAGATCCATCTCCAGAAGCTACTGAAGAAAAATCTGTTGGAACTAAGCAAAGTGCGGATACAGAAGTCGATCCTAATAAACGAGTGATCGCTATGCCTTCTGTACGCAAATATGCGAGAGAAAACGGCGTGGAAATTCGCCAAGTATCTGGATCTGGTAAGAACGGCCGTGTTGTGAAAGAAGATATCGATGCTTTCTTAAGTGGAGATGCTACATCTTCTGAATCGAAAGAAGAAGCGAAAACAGAAGAAAAAGCACCAGCAGCAGAATCTAAAGCGGCTGCACCTAAAGCTCCTGAAGGTGAATACCCTGAAACTCGTGAGAAAATGAGTGGAATGCGTAAGGCAATTGCCAAAGCAATGGTTAATTCTAAGCAGACAGCTCCTCACGTAACATTGATGGACGAAATCGATGTGACAAAATTATGGGCTCACCGCAAGAAGTTCAAGGAAGTTGCAGCTGAAAAAGGTGTTAAATTAACATTCTTACCTTACATCGTTAAAGCATTAACGAGCGCTTTACGTGAATATCCGGTTCTAAACACATCAATCGATGACTCTACCAGTGAAATCGTTCAAAAACATTATTACAACATCGGTATCGCTGCAGATACTGACAAAGGTCTACTAGTACCTGTTGTAAAAAATGCAGATCGTAAATCAATGTTCTCAATTTCAAATGAAATTAATGAACTGGCTGGAAAAGCTCGTGATGGAAAACTTTCAGGTGATGAAATGAAAGGTGCATCATGCACAATCACGAATATCGGTTCAGCTGGTGGACAATGGTTCACTCCGGTCATTAATCATCCAGAGGTTGCTATCCTTGGAGTTGGACGCATTGCTGAAAAACCTGTAGTTAAAAATGGTGAAATTGTAGCGGCACCTGTGTTAGCATTATCATTGAGCTTCGATCACCGTATGATTGACGGAGCTACTGCTCAACACGCACTTAACCATATCAAGCGTTTGTTGAACGATCCAGAATTATTATTAATGGAGGCGTAATACAATGGTAGTAGGAGATTTCCCAATTGAAACAGATACAATCGTAGTCGGTTCAGGTCCCGGAGGATATGTAGCTGCAATCCGTGCAGCTCAACTAGGACAAAAAGTGACAATCATCGAAAAAGAAAATATGGGTGGAGTTTGCTTAAACGTGGGTTGCATTCCATCTAAAGCTCTTATCACAGCTGGTCACCGTTTCCATCAGGCCCAACACTCTGATGACATGGGGATCGTTGCTGAAAACGTAAAAGTAAATTTCGATAAAGTTCAAGAGTGGAAAGCCGGCGTTGTAAAGAAATTAACTGGCGGTGTTGAAGGACTTCTTAAAGGAAATAAAGCTGAAATCGTTCGCGGTGAAGCTTACCTAGTAGATGCTAATACACTTCGCGTTATGGATGAAAATTCAGCTCAAACTTACAAGTTCAAAAACTTGATTCTTGCAACCGGTTCTCGCCCTATTGAAATCCCAAGCTTCAAGTTCTCTAAACGCGTACTTGATTCTACTGGTGCTCTTGCGTTAACTGAAATTCCAAGCAAGCTTGTTGTAATCGGTGGAGGTTACATCGGAACTGAGCTTGGTACTGCTTATGCAAATCTTGGTTCCCAAGTAACGATCTTGGAAGGGGCTGACGATATCCTTAGTGGATTCGAAAAGCAAATGACCACCATCGTGAAAAAGGGGCTTAAGAAAAAAGGCGTAGACGTTGTAACAAAAGCAATGGCTAAAGGTGTTGAAGAAAGTGACAGCGGCGTTGTTGTTAAATACGAAGTAAAAGGCGAAGAGAAATCTGTTGAAGCTGATTACGTTCTCGTAACAGTTGGACGTCGTCCAAACACTGATGAAATTGGTCTTGAAGAAGTTGGAGTAGAGATGACAGACCGCGGGGTTGTCAAAATTGACAAACAGTGCCGCACGAACATCCCTAACATCTTTGCGATTGGTGATATTGTTGATGGACCACCACTTGCTCACAAAGCTTCTTACGAAGGAAAAATCGCTGCTGAAGTTATCTCAGGTGAACCAGCGGAAATCGATTACCTTGGTATTCCGGCTGTATGCTTCACAGATCCTGAATTAGCAACAGTAGGTTATTCTGAAGCTGGAGCGAAAGAAGAAGGCATCGAAGTAGTTGCTGCTAAATTCCCATTTGCTGCAAATGGTCGTGCCTTAGCTCTTAATGCTAGTGATGGCTTCATGAAGCTTATTACACGTAAAGAAGATGGCTTAATTATCGGGGCGCAAATTGTTGGTTCTGGAGCATCAGACATGATCGCTGAATTAGGACTGGCAATCGAGTCAGGTATGACAGCTGAGGATGTAGCGATGACTATCCATGCTCACCCAACATTAGGTGAGATTTCCATGGAAGCTGCTGAAGTTGCGATGGGAAGTCCAATTCACATTGTGAAATAATATAATTTAACGTAAGGATGGCCCCCGAGACTGGGGTCATCCTTTTTTTTATTGAACAAAAAGAGGAGAAGGAAGCGACGCTTCCTTCTCCTCTAGCGTTACCAGCTATCTATAGCACTTGATACAGGTTTAATAATGTTCTCTTTAGAGGTGTTACCTTCCACTTTACATATGACCTGATTGTTTTCTACCACAACTATGGCTGGGGAGCTTTGGGGGGAATCCGTGATTTTGCTTGGTTCCTCCGTGTTTAAGCTGACTACCTTTAATCGTTTAAGGTGGTTGGGGTATTGTTTTTTAAGCTCAATGATTGCATCGTAATAAGGTATTTCGTTAGAAACATTTCGTTCATCCGTAAAATAGATCACTTGCTTTTTGATAAACTGGTCCTTTGCTAATACAACCTTGTTGGAAGAAATATAATCACATGAAGTCAAAAGCAACATCGTGGAAGTAAGTATTATAAAAGTGAGTATTTGCTTCATACATCATCCTCTTTTCTTAAACGATGCTATGAACTGGATATTTGTGAATTCTTGATTATTGAACAGATGTTACGTCACATTTTATCATAGGAGAAAATGTAAAAGGGTCAAGTCATTAAAATGTTACAAAATTGAAAAGACATTCATAATGAAAGGTCTGGAAAAAGAATATACTATATTAATAAGGAGAATTGAAGGAATGATTGTATGATTGAAGAATGGGTAAATAAACAAACAACCAACCATTTTCCAGAAGAGCGTCTTTAAATAAATCTTTTAAAGGATGAAAATAAACATGAAATCCTATATTGCTTTTTTAGTTCAAATGATTTTGTGGAGTGTATTTTATATTGCGGAATGGATATCTGATAAAGATCACTTAGAGTATAAATGGATCATGTTTGTTCTATTTTTTTATCTGGCTTTTATTGCTGCAAAGAAAATTGTTCATTCAAAAAAACTGACGTTATTTATTACATCATTCAGCTTAACCTGCTTTTTTGCCTTTAAAGTGGTATTTGAAAATGTAATGGAAATATTTTAATTCTTTCCCAGATTCCCCTTAGAATATGTTAATATATTCAAAGTGGATAAGGAAAGGTGAGAGACATGAAAAAGATTCTAGCATCCGGGTTAGCCCTACTATTATTGACGTCCTGCTCAAGTGAACCAACCAGCACCAACGAAAAATCAAAGGAAACCGATCAGACTGAAGTGAAACAAGATGAAGAACAGAAAAGTGAAGACATAAACTCTGAAGAGGCTAGTGGTGACACAGAAGCTGGCCCTGTTGATGAGGTCGTACAAACGAAAGATTACAAGATAAATGAAAATAATTGGAGCATCAATCCTATTAAAGATGCAAATACCAAAGTGGTTCTTCTGACCATTGATGATGCTCCAGATCAACATGCATTACAAATGGCGAAAGACCTTAAAGAACTGAACGCCCCGGCCATTTTCTTTGTGAATGGTCATTTCCTTGACACCCCGGAGGAAAAAGAGACGTTAAAACAGATACACGATATGGGATTTTTAATCGGGAACCATACATATAGTCACAGCAGCTTAAGAGATCTTTCACCAGAAGAACAAAAAGAAGAAATCCTCTCTCTCAACGACCTGGTGGAATCCGTCATAGGAGAACGTCCGAAATTTTTCAGGGCACCATTCGGTCAAAATACCGATTACAGCCAGCAGCTTGCAGCAGAAGAGAAAATGTCTCTAATGAACTGGACCTACGGATACGATTGGGAAAAGCAATATCAAGATAAAGAAGCAATCACGGATATAATGGTGAATAGCCCTTTCCTGAGTGACGGTGCAAATCTGCTCATGCATGATCGCACCTGGACAAGTGAAGCCCTTATTGACATTGTGAAGGGTCTTCGGGAAAAGGGGTATGAAACATTGGATCCCGACCGCATAAAAACCATTGAATAATGATTAATAATAAAGTCTGCATGATTTTCTTTCATGCAGACTTTATTATTGGCTAATTGGATTAGAAGGTTGAATCAGGTAAATATCTGTTAATACGTACACATGTTAATGAAATGAGGCCACAATTTCTAATTTGACAATAAGGTAACGGGTAAAAACATATACAAAATTAATCATAATATTGGTTACGCTTACATACAGTTTATTATTCAATAGTATGATTGATTGGGAGAATAAAAAGTTAAATATGTTATACAATTTAGGCTTGATATTTTAAATGTGTTATATTATTATAGAAGCAGATAAGATAAAGCGTTTACAAAAAGATCGTAAAGGAGAGGAAAAAAGATGGGAACAATTGTATGTCAGTCATGCCTTAGTACTATTGAGCATTATGAAGATGAGAAGGTTTCTGTTTTATTCTCTAACTGTTGTGATTGCAACGACGATAAAGATCTAGATGATTAATACCTGCTAAGGGGAGCAGGGAGTGAATGGAATCTAAAGGGGTTCCTTATAAATAAAAAGGATGAAGAAGGGTGGGGCCTTCTTCATCCTTTTTTCTTTTAGCGTATGGCCCGATGTTCCTTGATGACCCTTAGGTGACGTAAATCATAATCTTCAGGTCCCTGTACAGGGAGGCCCGCTTCTATGTTTGTCTTGATATAATGAATATTTTCTTGAGTAATGATCTCACCAGGGATGAAAATCGGAATTCCTGGAGGGTAGACCATAATGAACTCTGCAATCGTTCTTCCCACGGAATCATCGATGGGAATGACTTCAGTATCAGCATAAAAGGCATCCCTAGGTGTAATGGAGAGAACAGGTATGTCAGGCAGCATCACTTTAACTGGTGCCATTTCTCCTTGGTTCTTCAGGCTTGTAACAAGTTCTTTTAATGCTTCCACCAATTGATTTCCTTCTACCACAGTGTCTCCTGGAGTGATGATACAAAGGATATTGTATAGGTCAGACATTTCTACCTCGATATTATGAGCTTCTCTTAGCCATTTCTCGGCATCAAATCCACTGATTCCCAAATCCTTTACTGAAACGATAAGTTTTGTAGGGTCATAAGCATAGGTAGCTTTTGTTCCAAGTATTTCTTCCCCTACACAGTATAATCCCTCAATTCCGTTGATTTGGTTTCTTATATCCTGGGAAAGTTCAATTGTCTTTGTAATGAGCTCACGCCCTTCAGTGGCAAGTCGCTTTCTTGCAACATCCAGGGATGCGAGTAATAAGTATGAAGTGGAAGTTGTCGTCAGCATGCTTAATATCGTCTGTACACGTTTAGCTGAAACGAGACCTTCTTTCATATTAAGGACTGAGCTCTGTGTCATGGATCCTCCGAGCTTGTGGACACTTGTAGCTGCAAGATCAGCACCTGCCTGCATTGCTGACAGTGGAAGTTCTTCATGGAAATGGATGTGCACTCCATGGGCTTCGTCGACAAGGACGGGAACATGATAAGAATGTGCGATTTCTACGATTCTCTTCAGGTCAGCAGAAATTCCAAAATAAGTCGGATTGATGACCAGGACTCCTTTGGCATCAGGATTTTGCTCTAACGCCTTGCCAACAGCATCTGTAGTGATTCCGTGAGAGATTCCTAGATCTTCATCAATATCCGGATGGATAAAGATAGGAGTGGCTCCTGAGAATACAATTGCAGACATAACGGATTTATGGACATTTCTTGGAACAATGATCTTATCTCCAGGTCCACATACACTCATGACCATAGTCATAATTGCTCCACTAGTTCCTTGAACAGAGAAGAATGTATGGTCAGCACCAAAAGCTTCTGCAGCCAGGTCCTGGGCTTTTTTAATCATCCCTTTAGGCTGGTGCAGATCATCTAATGGGCCGATGTTAATTAAATCAATAGAAAGGGCATTTTCTCCGATGAATTCTTTAAATGCTGGATCCATACCTGCACCTTTTTTATGGCCGGGAATGTGAAACTGGACAGGATTTTTTCTGCTATGTTCAATTAAGCCGGTAAATAACGGCGTTTCATTTTGAGACAATTCATTCAACACCTCTTCGAATTCTTAATTAGTACGTATTACAACCTTGCTAAGGATATTATTATATAGGATTCTTCCCATAATTTCATAACTTTTCACACGATAATTTTTACAAACACATGAATTATAGCACTTAAGAAAATCTTTGCATAGTATCATACGCGTAATACCTGATACTTGGAGCATATTCTCTTTATTAGATGCTCTAGTAAGAAAAGGATTTCCGCTCTTCAATCGAGAATAGATGTGTATGGAGGGATTCAATTGAAGTGGAATACACGAGTAACCGATTTATTGAACATTCAATATCCGATCATACAAGGAGGGTTGGCTCATCTTGCTTACGCAGAACTGGCTGCGGCCGTGTCGAATGCAGGTGGGCTAGGACAAATCACTGCCATGTCATTAGACAATCCTGGGCAATTGAGGGATGAAATCATAAAGGTCAGGTCTCTTACCGACAAGCCCTTTGGCGTAAATTTTGCCATTGGTCAACATGGACGCCCATTTAGTGAGTTTGTAAAGGTAGCCATTGAAGAAAATGTCCCTGTCGTATCCGTGACAGGAGGGAACCCAACTCCTTTCTTCCAACAACTTGAAGGGAAGGATATTGCAAAGCTTGTATTAGTCGCCTCGAAAAGACAGGCAGTGAAAGCGGAGGAACTTGGTGCAGATGCCGTTATGGTTGTGGGGCAAGAAGGGGGAGGTCACCTCGGGAAAGCTGATATCGGAACATTTGTCTTGATACCGCAAGTGGTTGATGCAGTATCCATTCCGGTTATAGCTTCGGGTGGTGTCGGAGACGGAAGAGGGTTAATGGCCGCTCTCAGCTTTGGTGCAGAAGGAGTAGAGATGGGCACAAGATTTATTGCTACCAAGGAGTGTGTCCATGCATCCGAGGTTTATAAACGTGCCTTGATTGAGGGCGATGAGAATGGTACAGTAGTCATTAAACGATCTTTAGGTGCTCCGGCGAGAGCGCTGTCAAACTCTTGGACCAAACAGATACTTGAAGCTGAAACATCGAATGTTGGTTATGAAGGATTAAAAAGATACATAAGCGGTGAAGCGAACAAACGGTATATTTACGATGGAAAAGTGGATGGCGGGTTTGCGTGGGCGGGACAAGTGATGGGATTGATCCAAGATGTCCCTTCTGTTAAAGATCTCATTCACCGGATGATTTCGCAAGGGGAAAACATTCGCCAAAAATGGAACTAACACATCATCATTCATCAAGGAGTTGTTGTACAGGATGGAATATCAATACCCATTCGATATAGACTGGTCAACGGAGGAAGTTATAGATGTTATAGCCTTTTTCGAAGCCATTGAAAAAGCCTATGAAAAAGGAGTCTCACGAGAGGACCTTATGGATCGGTACAAGCGTTTTAAAGAAATCGTACCGGGAAAAGCGGAAGAAAAGAGAATATGTAATGAATTTGAAGAATCCAGCGGCTATTCCTCTTATCGTGTAGTGAAAAAAATGAAGGAAATTTCTGAAGCAGACAAAATATCAATGAATTAGTCATTTTCAGCAAATACAGTGTGGGGAAAGAATAATACAGAAAGAACGGCTGCCATTTTTGGCAGCCGTTCTTTCTGTATTATTCCCGACAGGCATATGGTTTAGTTCATTTTATAAAGGGGTAAAAGTGTTTCAAAGGCACTTTTTATTTTTTTAAGTAGTTCATCACCTGTAAGACTAATGACTTTCTCACGATCTAAATGAAGTCCGCAAAGCAGTTCAGCCTTTTTTACATTTTGAACTCTTTCACTTAAAGCAACGAATTGTTCCTGAGACAGGGAAGAAAAAGGCGTAGCATCCGGTTTTGTGTGATCTCCTGACCAAACAAAATGACCAGGAATCAATGATCTTATCTCAACAGCCTTTTCTTCGACCTTTTTACCGAATTCAGCTTTATTTGGAGCTTCATAGATCATTGCAAACCAAATAAACACATGGGTTTCCCACAATCCAATTTGAAAATGAGGATGCTTTTTATACCCTCGCTTATTATTCGCAAATGCAACCCATGTATCATCAGGAGGATTAACTGATCGGCGAGCATGTTTTGCAACGTGGTAAAACATTTCATCTCCTGTCAAGGCGCTTAAAGTGGGAGCGAAATGATCACCGAGTAATTCCAGTTTTGGTCTAACCTGTTCCTGGATGGCAGTCATTCGGTCTTCAAGCCCAACAATTGTGAAAACATTGAAATCTTCTTTTGTGAAACCTTTAAATGTCATGGTGTAACCTCCTTGTATCCAAGTAGTATCTTACCATAATAGGGTACAAGCTTGAAGTCAATTGACTTATCCATGGGTGTCTGCACATTTTAGTTACAAGATGAAGGGAAACTTCATAACATGTAGTAAATATTATCAGAACAATCAGATAAAACGAAAAACCGGAAGGGGTGTATGGCCATGAAACAAGTAATGAACACTTCAAAAAAACGAGATGTCCAACAGCAAAGAATGAATGTATTGAGACTGGAAATGGATTATGAATTAGCTGTATTGTTCGAGGCAATTCAAACGAAGAATACAGAAACGCAAAACAAATCTAAACAAAAGCTTATGAACATTCGAGAAGAGCTTATGAAGATGAAGGCCTTATAGAGCATTGATCCTCTCAATGGATATAAAGTATGCGGATTAAATAATCTACTTTTGAACGCGAGCTCATAGTGGTTAGAGAGTTCGCTTTTTTATGGAGAAAACCCCCTCCCTTACAATTGCTTTACTAAGGATAAATTGAATGTTCTTATTTAACTTGTATAAAATCCCTTTCCCTTTTCAGTATACGTACCCCCCCCTTTTTGAGCTCAATCACTTGAAAGAGACTACATAATCCATTAAGGTAATTAGTTAAGCACATCGTTTTTGAATCTACGAACCCAGATTCAACATTAACTCAATTGACCATATTAGAAATGGCGATACAGATTTATGTTACACACACTGGAGGCTAAAGATATATGACGAATTGGACTGATTTAGATCAAAATGTTAGAACATGGATTCAGGAAGCCGGCGAGAGGATTCGTCAGTCATTCAAAACAGAGTTGAGTATTAAAACGAAATCAAACCGTAATGATTTGGTTACGGACATGGATGAAGCGACAGAGCGTTATTTTACCGAAAACATTCGTACCACATACCCAGATCATCAAATATTGGGTGAAGAGGGGTACGGTGATGATTTTAAAGAATTATCAGGTATCACCTGGATTATCGACCCTATCGATGGAACGATGAATTTTGTCCATCAACAACGAAACTTTGCTATCTCAATTGGTATTTATGATGGAGACGAGGGAAAGTTAGGATACATATACGACGTGGTACACGATGAACTTTATTTTGCTAGCAAGGGTCAAGGGGTCTTTATGAATGATGTTAAGCTGCCCAAACTCGACTCTGTACCGGTTCAGGATGCCATTGTAGCATTGAATGCACTTTGGGTTACGGATAATAAACGTATTGACCCAACCATCCTTTCTCCATTAGTACAGGATGTACGGGGGACCCGCTCGTATGGGTCGGCTGCTCTTGAACTTGCATATGTTGCTTCTGGAAGACTTGATGCATATCTCACAATGCGTCTTGCACCATGGGATTTTGCTGCAGGGAAAATAATGATAGAGGAGCTCGGAGGGGTTGTAACCGACCTTGAAGGGGATCCTTTGAATCCGCTAAACAAAAGCTCTGTCTTTGTAGGGAAACCTGGTTTGCATCAAACTATATTAACAGATTATCTTCATCGGAAAAGGTAAAAAAAAGGAGATCCGGGCAGTGTCTGTCCGGATCTCCCTTTTTTTAATTGACTTATCTTGTTAAGATTGTTGTTTTAATAGCAGTAAGAAACGCATGCTTAGAAAGCTGTTTGTAGTGTAATGTGGTAAAATTACCCAATTCTAAAAACGAGGACTCTGACTATCAACCACCAGCTGCCAATTTGTAAAGCAACACCGTTTACGAAATCAACCTGCTCCTTAAAGCTTTCCTTCTTCCCGATATTTCTTCTTTGTCTTGAAACCAAACCCCATCACAATAAATAAACATATGATACTTGCTCCTGCCAGTAAAAAACTTTGCAGGCTGATTGAAACCGCTATTCCCATCAATGAAACTGCGGCCAAAACTGAAAAAAGTACAAAAATCCACTTGATGTTTCCCATATAATAACCCCCAAAAAATGTTGACTGTTTATTAAGCTGGTACGTTCACTGATTGTAATCTACTATTCCTATTGAATTTTACCTATCTATTTACGAATGTGCAATGGGTAATGGACGGTTTGAGAGAAAGAATAAATTCATTCTATATGGAAACGATTAGTAGGTTTGAATGAAGGATTTGAAATAATTATTAGGGCTTTTGTCAATGCTGTGATATAATGGTCTAGTTGAACTGAAATATATTATCTTTTACACTATAAAGAAATCCAATATTCAGGAGTGGAAATATGAAATTAAGAAATGACCTTAGAAATATTGCTATTATTGCTCACGTTGACCATGGGAAAACGACATTAGTAGATGAGCTTTTAAAGCAATCTGGAATCTTCCGCGAAAATGAAACAGTTTCAGAACGTGCGATGGATTCAAATGATCTAGAAAGAGAACGCGGTATTACAATCCTTGCGAAAAATACGGCGATTCAATATAAAGACTCACGTATCAACATTCTTGATACACCAGGGCATGCTGACTTTGGTGGTGAAGTAGAACGTATCATGAAAATGGTAGATGGTGTTTTATTAGTAGTGGACGCGTATGAAGGGTGTATGCCCCAAACTCGTTTCGTTCTGAAAAAAGCACTAGAGCAAAATCTTACACCAATCGTTGTAGTGAATAAAATTGACAAGCCGTCAGCACGTCCTGAAGAAGTAATTGATGAAGTATTGGAATTATTCATTGAACTTGACGCCAATGATGAACAGCTTGAATTCCCGGTTGTATATGCATCTGCTATCAATGGAACGGCAAGTAAAGATCCAGATCCAGAGAAGCAAGATGAAAACATGCAGTGCTTATATGAGTCCATCATCGAGCAAATCCCTGCACCAGTAGACAACTCTGAAGATCCTCTTCAATTCCAAGTTGCACTGCTTGATTACAATGACTATGTTGGTCGTATCGGTATCGGTCGCGTTTTCAGAGGAACAATGAAGGTAGGTCAACAGGTTGTACTAATGAAACTTGATGGATCTGTCAAACAATTCCGTGTGACGAAAATCTTCGGTTTCTTCGGATTAAAGCGTGAAGAAATCCAAGAAGCAAAAGCGGGAGATTTAATCGCTGTTTCAGGAATGGAAGATATTAACGTCGGTGAAACGGTTTGTCCTGTTGAACATCAAGATCAACTTCCGGTTCTTCGCATTGACGAGCCTACTCTTCAAATGACGTTCTTAGTGAACAACAGCCCATTTGCAGGGAGAGAAGGTAAGTTCGTTACTTCAAGAAAAATTGAAGAGCGCTTAATGGCTCAACTTCAAACAGATGTGAGTTTGCGTGTTGAACCAACTGATTCACCTGATGCATGGACAGTATCCGGTCGTGGAGAGCTTCACCTTTCCATCCTGATTGAAAACATGCGTCGTGAAGGGTACGAATTACAAGTATCGAAACCACAGGTTATCATCAGAGAAATCGATGGCGTGAAGAGTGAGCCTGTTGAACGTGTTCAAATCGATATTCCTGAAGAATATATGGGTGGCGTAATCGAATCACTTGGTCAACGTAAAGGTGAAATGCTGGATATGGTGAACAACGGTAATGGCCAGGTTCGTCTGATGTTCATGGTACCTGCACGTGGATTAATCGGTTATTCAACAGAGTTCATGACCCTTACTCGTGGTTATGGTATCATCAATCACACATTCGACAGCTATCAACCACTTCAAAAAGGTCGCGTAGGTGGACGTCGCCAAGGTGTTCTAGTATCGATGGAAACTGGAAAAGCGTCTCAATACGGAATTATGCAAGTGGAAGATCGAGGTATCATCTTCGTTGAATCCGGAACAGAAATCTATGGCGGTATGATCGTCGGGGAACATACGAGAGAAAATGATATTACTGTTAATATCACAAAGCTGAAACAGGCGACAAATGTTCGTTCTGCTAATAAAGATCAAACAGTAACTATTAAGAAGGCAAGAATCATGACACTCGAGGAATCTCTTGAATATTTAAATGATGATGAGTATTGTGAAGTAACACCAGAATCAATCCGTCTCCGTAAAAAAGTTCTTGATAAAAATGAACGTGAAAGAGCTGAAAAGAAAAATAAGGTATCTCAATAAACTAAGTGAAGGGGGAGTAGGAAATGGATGTAACGGAGCGTTTGTCCTTTTTCGCATCCCTTTACCGTGTTGACCAAAATGCGGAAATGGGTATGTGGTTGCTTTATTTAACCATAGTTGGTCTCTCGATCTTAGTTTATAAGCTCGGTTTTGCGAAGAAGCTGCCGGTGATGAAATCCATCCTGATTTATACTTTTCTTATTATCGGATGCACTGTCCTGACATTTCTCGGCATCTTTCTGCCTGTCGCAGAAGGATTGGTTGTAGCGGCAATGATTTTAGTGATTTATAAGATCCGTCTTAACAACGAAAAGAAAAAAGGCACCTTTTAAGCATAAAAAAGCTGTAGTCCCTCACGTAGGGACTACAGCTTTTTTTATTTTCTGGTTTCGGACTTCAGTAAGACCTTATAGAGTGGCAGTAGAGTCAAGGCATAAAGGAAATGACCTGTTGCCCATAAGAGAATGGCCGCGCCATTTAACAATGCCGGGACCTCCTTCACTGCCAGATAAGAAAGGGGGAAGTAAAGGAATATTGTCGGCAAAGTCAATAGAAAGGAAAGAATCCAAGTTCCCTTCATTGAAAGTTTCATTCTTTTCACCAAGTACACAAACAATACACCGATGAAACATGAAATGAGTAAGTGAAACAAAAATTCAAGCCATTCAGGGAGGTTGAATTCCCCCAACAAAGGAATGAAATCCACATTCAATAAAAGTACATAAACCTTTATGCCTGTCCATGCTTGCATCACTTTAAGAAAAAAACCTAAGAATGCACCAGAAACAAGACCAAGTACCATGCCTGTTCCGAAGGTTTTAAAAGTCATCTTCTACTTGAGGAGAACGGTAAAAACGAAAGTTTCCAGTCGATACACGATCTTCCGTCTTTTCTTTGATGCGTTCATGACATTTTTCACACATATACGTATGAATTGGTCTGTTGCGCAATTTCTTGGCTTGTAAGGAATAGTCATCGATATTTTCAATTATTTCACACAAAGCACACTTTACTCTCATTTATTTCACCTCTACTTGTTCTAATCATAAGTCTAGTCTTTTTAGTATATCATGTAGTATAGTCAAACGCTTTATTTAACTTTCATGTATGCTTTTAACAATAGAATTTGGTATAGTATAATCAAGATGAATCAAGATTGAAAAGAAGCGCTTAGAGAGAATATGAGGCATCATTAGGGGGGATTGTATGGCTAATCAAGTCGAACCCAGTTTAATTCCTGTGTTATTCGAAGAACTTCAGTCAGAGCGGTTCGTTACACTTGCTACCGTTGATTATGAAACGAATGGGCCGAATGTAAGTGCAATATCTTGGATTCTTGCAAGTGATGAGCATACGTTGTTGTTTGCCGTGGATCAACGGTCAAGAATTATTCAAAATATTAATGGCAATCCACTTGTTGTGGTGAATTTAATTGCAAATGAATCAACTTATTCTATAAGCGGGAAAGCAGAGGTCTCCCAAGAGAAATTAAATGGGGTTCCGTTAAAACTGACGCTTGTTAAACTTGCGATTATTGAAGTGAGAGATGTCATGTTTTATGGATCGAAAATATCAGCTGTGCCTTCCTATGAGAAAACATATGATAAGAAAGCCGCTGACCGTTTGGACCGTCAAGTAATTGAAGCCATGAAAAAAGCTTAGAGTACTAAGCTTTTTCATGGCTTCTTCTCATGTATGGGACATCACAGAGTGCGAATCAATCGATCTTATCGTACGTTTGATCTTCTTGTTTGTTCTTAAGCTGTTTCTCTTTTTTATTATTCATTTTCTTCTTAGGTTCATTTGGTGCATTTTCCGGATCTGTTTGTTTCAATGATTTAGGAATTTCAGGCATTAGCCTTCCTGAAATGTCAGAAAGCTCATTCATAATTCCTTGCACGGGTTCGCCTCTTTGTATATCCTTGCTTATCTCTTTCAGACGAGCGAATAGATCAGGATCTGCAATCACGATTGCTTCTGCACCGTAGGGGTCATGTTGAAGGGCTTCAGCGACAGAGTATTTGATAGATCCCACTTGAGATCGCTCCACGTTGGAGTCGATATCGATTCCAACAAAAGCATATTTTCCAATGACGACAGCTGTTGCGTCTTTTACATCTGGGACACTGGTGGTCAAATCAACTAGATGCTTTGATATTTGTTGGCCAGACTTTCGTTCAACTTGTTGAATATTGCTATCCTGAACGGTTATCGGTTTATTATTTTGACTGTTCGCATCATTTTTATACCCCACATCATTATTGTTGGCGCATGCTCCAAGAATAATGGTTACCATAAGTAGAGAGATGAGCTTTAACATGTGAATACCTCCCGAATTAGAATCAATATCTTTTCTTATTGTGTAATTTTCTTCTATCTTTATGCGTTTATTCATATATTTTAAGAAACGGGCCGTCCTATTTGAGTAGCTGGGAATAACCGGAACAACATTGGCTACATACAATAGTAATAAGAAATCAGGAGCAGGAGGCATCGATTTGAAAAAAATTTATGTATTAGATACCAATGTCTTATTACAAGATCCACAAGCCATCTTTTCTTTCCAGGATAATGAGGTGGTTATACCTGCAGTCGTTTTAGAAGAAGTGGACTCCAAAAAGCGTTATATGGATGAAATCGGAAGAAACGCAAGACATGTATCGAAACTGATAGATAATCTACGGCAAATAGGAAAGCTCCATGAAAAAATCCCACTTTATACAGGTGGATCATTAAGGATTGAACTTAATCACCGCTCATTTCAGCAGCTTCAAGATATATTCGTTGAGAAGACAAATGATAATCGAATCATTGCCGTAGCTAAAAATCTTTCTCTTGAGGAAGAATCGAAAAAGGATGGTAAATCGGTCATATTGGTTAGTAAAGATACTCTTGTCCGGGTAAAGGCTGATGCATTGGGGTTACAGGCCGAGGATTTCCTGAGTGACAGGGTCATTGAAGTGAATGACATTTATACAGGTTTTATCGAACTTTACACTGAGAGAGAATTTCTTGATAAATTTTATGATAAAGGGGAATTGACCCTGACAGATATAACAAAACAGCGATTTTATTCCCATCAATTTCTGATCATGAAAGATGCTTTGGGGAGCTCAGCATCGGCACTCGGAATGGTTGATGCCACTGGCCTGAAAGTGAAAAAATTAGTATACGATCAAGAGCATATGTGGGGAATTAAAGCCCGAAACGTCCAACAAACAATGGCAACTGAACTATTATTACGGGATGATATTTCGCTCGTGACTATGATTGGGAAAGCGGGTACAGGAAAAACACTATTGGCACTTGCAGCGGGACTGTTACAGACAGAGGATTTCAATAAATTTAATAAACTGCTCGTCGCCCGCCCAATCGTTCCAGTAGGAAAAGATATAGGGTATCTGCCAGGTGAAAAACAGGAGAAGTTGAGACCGTGGATGCAACCCATATACGATAACCTGGAATACTTGTTTAATACGAAAAAGCCAGGAGAGCTGGATGATATTCTGGCTGGAATGGGATCAATCGAAGTAGAAGCTTTAACCTATATAAGAGGTAGAAGTATACCTGATCAATATATCATCATTGATGAAGCTCAAAATTTGACGAAACATGAAGTGAAAACGATCTTAACCCGTGTTGGGGAGCGGAGTAAAATCGTATTGATGGGGGATCCGGCTCAGATTGATCACCCGTATCTTGATGAATATAATAACGGCTTGACGTACGTGGTAGAAAAATTCAAAGATCAAAAGCTAGCTGGGCATGTGAAGCTAATGAAAGGTGAAAGATCGGGTCTTGCACAGTTGGCAGCTGATCTTCTATAACGCGGGTGGATAAGAAACACATTTATAACGTATGAAAAAACCGGTTCAGGGGTTCCTGAACCGGTTTTTTCATACCCTTTATTCCACGCGGAACGCTCTTACATTGGTAATAGGGTTTTCTCTATTTGATCCATCTTTGAAATAAATATGAACAGGACCATTTTCCTTTAAAGGTTTCCCTTCTTTCGAGAATCCAATTAAAAGCTGATCTGACTGGGCGAGATCAATGGGATGTTCCGTGGTTTCGGTTTCGATCACAATGGTAGTGGCTTCTTCGAAAGGTTCAGCATTAATAAGAAAAGGGGCTAATGGAATAGCGAACGTTCCATTTAGGATCTTTTCTTTTTCATATTTTTTTTCTGTTTTAAGTGTAGGGGGATATGTGGCGCCCTCTTGAATTTCTCTGGACCAATGCTTCGAAACGGCCTTTGTATATTCTTCTAACTCGTCAACGGGTTCATGCGTTTCCTCGAAATATGTAGTTAAATCCACTTTACGATCATCAAATATCCAAACACCGGCATCCAATGTTATGGTGAATTTCACTTTTCCTTTTATAGGTACAATACTTTCCACTTCAGATTCCTCCTCTCGCTGTTACTAACAGTATAAATGTTCTTATTGGGTTTGTCACATATGGATGAAAGCATTTACAGCGTTTTTAAAGGAGGAAATTAGGGAAACTATAGGTAGGACAGAAGGAGCTGATGTTTAGAATGATAAAAACACAAGAACTGTTGGCAGAGTTGGTTGAACGGGCTAGACCTTTTGCAGCGGAAGGCAGAGTGGCAGAGTATATACCTGCACTAAGGGATCAAAATCCCACTGACTTGGCGATTAGTATTTACACATTAGATAACAGCTCTTGCTATGCAGGTGATCATTTAAAAAAATTCACGTTACAAAGTGTATCGAAGGTCATTACCCTTGCTCTTGTGCTGATGGATTACGGGGAGGAGTATGTCTTTTCGAAGGTAGGGATGGAACCGACCGGGGATCCGTTTAATTCCATTGCAAAACTTGAAACCCATAAACCATCAAAGCCCCTAAATCCGATGATCAATGCCGGCGCACTGGCCGTGACGAATATGATCAAGGGAAACACAGGTATGGAAAAGTGGCAACGGCTAATTGAATTCATCAACCATATGACCGGCGATACAGTCTCTTATAATGAGGATGTAGCCTATTCAGAATTGCAAACAGCACACTTAAACAGATCTTTATGTTATTTCATGAAGCAGCATGGAGTGATTACAGGGAATGTAGAAGATTTACTTGTCCTCTATACAAAGCAATGCGCAGTGGAAATGAGCTGTGTAGATCTTGCAAAGATGGGGGCCGTATTTGCGAATGACGGTGTAGATCCTGAAAGTGGAAGAGAAATCATTACCAGGGATGTAGCAAGAGTCTGTAAAACATTCATGGTAACATGTGGAATGTATAATACATCAGGTGAGTTCGCCATTAAAATCGGGATACCTGCAAAGAGTGGCGTATCAGGAGGAATTATGGGAGCCGTTCCCGGTAAGTGCGGAATTGGGATCTTTGGGCCAGCATTGGATGATGTCGGAAATAGCAGCGCTGGATTAAAGTTGCTTGAAATGCTTAGTGAAGAATATTCATGGAGTATATTTTAATGGGAAAGCGTTGACACCGATATATAGTGCTGATTGAGGAAATTGACTGTATATCTATAATAACATCAGAAGAAAAAGGAATGAGCTGATAAAAATCGGAAAAAGATCCTCCTACAAATATTATTCGAAATTCTGTCATTGAATCCAGTGGAAAACACTTATTTTTCTTGCAATTTCTGCGATTTAACGATAAAATTTTAAGACAGGAAAGCTATTTGTTCGGAATGGGGGGATCACTGTGGCGTCAGAAATGACAATTAATCATCGAGAAAAAGCCTATGAACTTTTAAAGGCCGACGCAGAGAAAATTTTACAACTTATTAAGGTGCAAATGGATAATTTAACGATGCCCCAATGCCCTCTTTATGAGGAAGTATTGGATACCCAAATGTTCGGATTATCTCGTGAAATAGAATTTGCAGTCCGTTTAGGGCTGGTAGATGATCAAGATGGAAAAGAACTGATAGATTCTTTAGAAAGACAACTTTCTGCCCTTCATGAAGCATCTACAAAAAAGTAAAATAGTCATGACAACTCAAACACTGCATAGACCTGTTGTTTGAGTTTTTTTGTTAACGATTCTGAATAATTACGTTGTATTAAAATGATATAAGAGAAAAAGGGTTGAATGTCATGATTAAAAAAATTGCAAAGTCCTATGACTATTCGTTGATCGCTGTATACGTATTTCTTTGTTTGTTTGGTCTTGTTATGATTTATAGTGCAAGTATGGTGATGGCTGTGGAACGATTCGGATGGGATAGTGACCACTTTTATAAGCGGCAGATGCTTAATATCATCATCGGTTTCAGTGCATTTACGATTGCAGCATGGTTTCCGTACAAAGCCTTCCAGGTGAATAAAATCATCAAAGGACTTATGATCATGATCATTGGCTTATTAATAGGGGTTCATTTATTCGGTTATGAAGTAAATAACGCCAAAAGTTGGATCAACCTAGGCTTCATGCCAATTCAGCCATCGGAATTCGCAAAGCTTGCCGTCATTATTTACCTTGGATCAGTATATTCCAAGAAACAAGCATACATAGATGACTTCAATAAAGGCTTGGCACCACCATTACTGTTTCTGGGCTTTATTTGTTTCTTGGTATTTCTGGAGCCTGACTTTGGGACAGCTGCCATCATTTTTGCGATTGGAGCGATTGTCATCTCATGCTCAGGGATTAGTTTCAAAACATTCTTTAAGCTTGGGGGCTTAGGGGTGGGGTTCTTTATTGCTCTTTCCCCGGTCATTTATTTGGCAAGAGGCTTTATCTTTACTGAAGAAAGACTTAGCAGGATTGAAGCCTATCTTTCCCCGTTCAAATATGCACAGGGAGAGGGGTATCACTTGGTGAACTCCTACCTTGCCATAGGTTCAGGCGGGGTGAAGGGGCTTGGTTTGGGACAAAGTGTGCAGAAGCTGGGCTATCTACCTGAGCCACAAACCGATTTTATTATGGCCATTATTGCTGAAGAGCTGGGTGTATTTGGAGTAAGCTTTGTCATACTCGGATTGTCTTATATCGTCCTCAGAGGGATCTATACAGGCGTGAAATGTCAGGATCCCTTCGGAACGATGCTTGCCATCGGCATTTCATGTATGATCGGGATTCAGGCATTTATCAATCTGGGAGGGGTATCGGGATTAATTCCGATCACAGGAGTCCCCCTACCATTCATCAGTTACGGAGGGTCTTCCCTCTTGGTGCTATCTTTGTCGATGGGTGTCCTTGTAAATGTGTCGATGTTCGTAAAATATGAAGAAAAATATAAAACAAAGAAGGAAAATGGCTTTCCTTCGGAGAATATGGATAATAGCAAAAAAATATATGGTGTAAAAATGTAGGTCACTTTGATAGAGTATCTAAAACTCTAAGTCTAGGGTCTGCCCCCTAAGATACTTCTAATTATCTTTCGGGTCAGCCCTTTTTTCATAGACTTCAATAAAGGAAAATCAATCATGAATAGCCAAAAGGAGAGAGAGTATTGAAGAAAATTAAAAAAGTACTAGTAGCAAATCGCGGCGAAATTGCCATCAGAGTATTCCGTGCCTGTACAGAACTTAATATTAGGACCGTTGCGATCTATAGTAAGGAAGATTCAGGTTCGTATCACCGTTATAAAGCAGATGAAGCTTATATAATAGGAGAAGGGAAAAAACCTATTGATGCTTATTTAGATATAGAGGGGATCATTCGGATTGCTAAGACTGCAGACGTCGATGCCATCCATCCCGGTTATGGCTTTTTATCGGAAAATATTCATTTTGCGAGACGATGTGAAGAAGAAGGAATCACCTTTGTAGGACCACACTCAGAGCATTTAAATATGTTTGGTGACAAAGTGAAAGCACGTCATCAGGCACAACTTGCGAATATTCCGGTCATTCCCGGGACGGATGGACCTGTAGAGACACTAGAAGAGGTCATTAGCTTCGGGAAAGACCATGGATTTCCGATCATCATTAAAGCTTCATTAGGTGGTGGAGGACGTGGAATGCGTATTGTCCGCAACCTGGAAAGTCTTAAGGAAGCTTATGAGCGTGCGAAATCTGAAGCTAAAGCAGCATTTGGGAACGATGAAATATATGTTGAGAAGTTTGTGGAGAATCCTAAGCACATTGAAGTACAGATTCTTGGAGATGAAGACGGAAACATTGTTCATCTATATGAACGTGATTGCTCAATCCAAAGACGTCACCAAAAAGTAGTTGAAATTGCTCCATCGGTTTCTTTAACTGATCAGTTGAGAGAGGATATTTGCGAAGCTGCAGTAAGATTGATGGATAATGTGAAATACGTGAATGCCGGAACTGTAGAATTCTTAGTTGCTAATAATCAATTCTATTTCATCGAAGTGAACCCGCGTGTTCAAGTGGAACATACTATTACTGAAATGGTAACTGGGGTAGATATCGTCCAATCTCAATTAATGCTTGCAGAAGGACATGCCCTCCATAGTGAAAAGCTTGGGATTCCTCTTCAGGATAACATCAGAACGAATGGATTTGCGATTCAATCCCGTGTTACCACAGAGGATCCATTAAATAATTTCATGCCAGACACCGGAAAGATAATGGCATATCGCTCTGGAGGCGGATTTGGCGTACGCCTTGATGCTGGTAACGGATTTCAGGGAGCGGTCATTACACCCTATTATGATTCTCTGCTTGTTAAGCTTTCTACGTGGGCACTTACATTTGACCAAGCTGCATCCAAAATGGTCAGAAATCTCCAAGAATTTAGAATTCGTGGCATCAAGACGAACATTCCGTTTCTGGAAAATGTCGTAAAGCATGAAAATTTCATTTCGGGTCAGTACGATACATCCTTTATCGACACTACTCCTGAGCTCTTCATTTTCCCAAAACGTAAAGACAGGGGAACGAAGATGCTTGCGTATATCGGAAATGTAACCGTCAATGGTTTCCCGGGAATTGAGCAGAAGAAAAAGCCCGTGTTCCAAAAGCCGAGAGTACCGTCCATTGATGTGAAAAAGGAGTTCAAACCTGGTACCAAACAAATCTTGGATCAGCATGGAGCAGAGGGACTGGTTAATTGGGTGAAAGAACAGAACTCAGTATTATTAACTGATACGACATTCCGGGATGCCCATCAATCCCTGCTGGCTACCCGGGTTAGGACCAATGATCTCAAGCAGATAGCGGAACCTACTTCCCAGTTACTTCCGGATATGTTTTCTTACGAAATGTGGGGAGGCGCAACATTTGATGTAGCGTACCGTTTCCTAAAGGAAGATCCATGGAATCGATTATTAACAATGAGGGAACGAATTCCAAATGTCCTTTTCCAAATGCTCCTGAGAGCTTCGAATGCCGTTGGATATAAGAACTATCCTGATAATGTTATTAGGGAATTCGTGGAGAAATCAGCATTTGCCGGCATTGACGTCTTTAGGATATTTGACAGTTTAAACTGGGTAAAGGGGATGGAAGTCGCCATTGATGCTGTAAGACAAAGCGGTAAAATTGCTGAGGCAGCCATTTGTTATACGGGCGATATTGATGATCCGACCCGTACAAAATATAGTATTGATTACTATAAGAATCTTGCAAGAGAGTTAGAAGCAAGCGGAGCCCATATATTAGCGATAAAGGATATGGCGGGACTCCTCAAGCCACAGGCAGCTTACCGACTTATCTCAGAACTGAAAGATACAGTCAACTTGCCAATCCATTTACACACCCATGATACGAGTGGAAACGGGATATACACATATGCAAGAGCTGTTGAAGCAGGTGTGGATATTGTGGACACAGCTCTGAGTACGATGTCCGGTCTAACATCTCAACCGAGTGCCAATACCCTTTACTACGCTTTAAAAGGAACGGAAAGAGAACCAAATGTAGATATTACATCCTTGGAAACACTTTCTCACTACTGGGAAGATATACGAAAGTACTATACAGATTTTGAGAGCGGCATGATGTCACCTCATTCAGAAGTATACAAGCATGAAATGCCAGGGGGACAATACAGCAATCTTCAGCAACAAGCTAAAGCCGTTGGATTGGGACATCGCTGGGAAGAAGTAAAAGAAATGTACGCAAGAGTCAATCATCTCTTCGGAGATATTGTTAAAGTCACTCCATCTTCTAAAGTTGTAGGGGACATGGCATTATTCATGGTTCAAAACGAATTAACAGAAGAAGATGTGATTGGAAAAGGAGAAAAAATTGATTTCCCTGATTCGGTCGTAGAATTATTTGAGGGATACCTTGGACAGCCCCACGGTGGATTCCCAGATGCATTACAGAAAGTTATCTTGAAGGGACGCAATCCATTAACCGTTCGCCCTGGAGAGCTACTGGATGATGTAGATTTCACAGCCCTTAAAGAGAAGTTATTCGAAGAGCTTCAGCGTCCAGTCACTAGCTTTGATGCGTTGGGATATGCGCTGTATCCAAAAGTGTTTATGGAATATGCCCAAACGATGGACCAATTCGGAGACATTTCCGTGCTCGATACACCAACCTTCTTGTTTGGCATGAGGCTTGGTGAAGAAATTGAAGTGGAAATTGAAACAGGGAAAACACTCATTGTTAAGCTCGTCTCCATGGGCCAAGCTCAGGCAGACGGTACACGAATCGTTTATTTCGAATTGAATGGACAGCCTCGCGAAATCGTCATTAAAGATGAAAGCATTAAATCTACGGTTGCTGAGAAAATGAAGGCTGACGCTAAAAATGAAAGTCATATTGGTGCTTCCATGCCTGGAACCGTAATCAAGGTTATAACAGAAAAGGGTGAAACGGTTGAAAAGGGAGATCATTTAATGATCACAGAAGCCATGAAAATGGAAACGACCGTACAAGCTCCTTTTGCAGGAACGGTAAAAGATATTTATGTACAAAATGGAGATGCAATCAGTCCTGGTGATTTACTCATTGAAGTGAATAAAGCATAAAAAAAGGATTCCGAGACAAATCTCGGAATCCTTTTTTTCTATTCTCTACGCTTACTTCTTGAAGCAAGGAGGTTAAGGTAACAGAGTAATCCAAACAGACATGCAATAATTAAAGCGTGCATCAAGGCTATCGCCAGATTCAGTCGTGTGAAGACGATAAGCGCACCTGAAAACACTTGTAGGCATACGAGGGTAAAAGCAATGATCCAGCCCCAGTAAATCACTTTCTGTTGCTTATGTTCTTTAATTGCAATGAAAGTAATGTAAGCGATCCATATGAAAATGAAAGCAGCAGCAGCCCTGTGGCCCATTTGAATCCACTCATACAGATTTGTGGGCAGCCCTGGGGAAGAGTTGACGCATAATGGCCAATCTTTACAAACAAGGCTTGACTCCGTATGCCTCACTAAAGCACCGGTGTATACGACAAGATAGCTGTATAGCGTAACTCCAACTGTATGAAATCTCATACGCTTATTGATGTTCAATGAATTCGCTTCAAATTTCTGATCTACTTCAAATATGAGAAGCGTCAATAATAAAATGGATGCAAAGGAAATAAGAGAAATACCGAAATGCAGAGCAAGGACGAAATCTGATTGTCCCCATAAAACGGCTGCAGCTCCGATAAGTCCTTGCAAGACCAAGAAAAAGAATGATAGGGCTGCAAGAAGTTTCGTTTCCCGTTTATACCCGATGGCTCTCCAAGACCAAATCGATAATGCAACTACTAATAAACCTACACCACCTGATACGACCCGGTGTGCTAATTCTATAACAAGCTCAAACGTTATATCACTTGGAATCAATTGCCCGTTACAAAGTGGCCAAGACCTCCCGCAGCCCATCCCGGATTCGGTTTTCGTTACCAGGGCTCCTCCTAATAGAACAAATAGCATACCAAGAGTAGTTAGAACAGAAAGCCACTTTAATCCTTTGTGAACACCTTTATGCAATCTATTCACCTTCTTAATTAATAGACTCTACACACTTTCTATAAATAAATATAGTAGAAAAATATATATGCCCCTACGATAATACATAAAAGGTCTCTAAAACTCAACCGATAAAATGTTACAGAATTATGAGCATTTATATTAAGTCTATAGTGAATAATAATAGTAGAGATGGACTAATTTGATGAAAAACAAAATCTGTAAGCGCTTAGCCCTGTTTTATGGTATGATGAGATTAAAATGTTTGTAGAAATTTGAAGAATTCTCTGCGATTTTCTTTCTTCACAATTTCTTCACATTATTGCCTAATTCTCCCCCAAAAAGGAAAAAATATATGGTTTAATATAATATTGATAGCATATATACTATTTCTTATCTATGAATGAATTTACAGATGCATATAGAAATAGTTAATCATTTCCTATATAGTATAGAGGTGACAGTGTACCTCTTGCTTTTTATAGAGAGGAGGAAAAAAATGTCTAATAGTCGAATGATGACAGACATTGAAAAAGCAGATGTGACAGCTTCAACTGCTTGGAAGGATTTTTTAGCACTCATCAAAATTGGTATCGTTAATTCTAATTTAATTACAACCTTTACAGGAATGTGGTTAGCTTTTTACTTTACGAATACACACTTTCTAAATTCCCTGGATACAATGTTTCTTACGTTGATAGGTTCTTCTCTAATTATTGCTGGTTCCTGCACAATTAATAATGTATACGATCGAGACATTGATCACTTGATGGAACGAACGAAGGAACGTCCAACCGTAACAGGCAAAATCAATGGACCCAAGGCGTTGATGCTCGGGTTCATCATGATTGCAGTGGGTCTCATTATGTTGTTTATGACAACGGTCACTGCAGGTGTAATCGGTCTGGTAGGGGTATTTAGTTACGTTGTATTATATACAATGTGGTCTAAGAGAAAATATGTGAGTAACACCATCGTTGGAAGTATCTCTGGCGCGGTTCCGCCATTAATCGGCTGGGCAGCAGTAGATGGAAATCTTGATCCGATTGCTTGGGTACTATTTCTTATGATGTTTATCTGGCAGCCTCCTCATTTCTACGCATTAGCGATGAAGAGAGTGGAAGAATATCGAGCAGCGAATATACCAATGCTCCCAGTAGTCAAGGGATTCGCTACAACAAAGCATCATATCGTGGCATGGGTTGCGGCATTATTGCCATTACCGTTCTTCTTGATGGACCTTGGAGTCTTCTTCTTTGTTCTTGCGACAGCCTTTAATATTGGCTGGCTGGCACTCGGTTTGGCAGGTTATAAAATGAAAGACGATATCAAGTGGTCTAAGCTGATGTTTGTCTATTCATTAAATTATTTAACTATCTTGTTCGTAGCAATGGTCATCGTTACGGTACTTTAAGATTAGTGGGAATTCTTTCTGATAAGAAATCCAAATAGATATTTTTTATGAGTCCTTGTTTTATTCCAAAGTACATTACATGAAAGAGGGGTTTGATTAAGCTATGAAAGCAAGGCTATCTAAGTGGCGCTTATTCTCGATTGTAGCAATGTTGGCGCTAGTTCTTTCTGGCTGTGGAGAGCCATTTCTCTCCACACTGCAGCCAGCTGGTGAAGTAGCACAGACACAATATGATCTGATGATACTAGCTACATTAATTATGGTATTGGTTATCATTGTAGTCATGGTCGTCTATATGGTTGCGATTGTTCGTTTCCGTAGAAAGAAAGGGGATACAAAAATCCCAAAACAAGTTGAAGGTAGTCACACACTTGAAATCGTGTGGACAGTTGTTCCAATCATCCTTCTTCTAATCTTGGCTGTGCCTACTGTAACTGCAACATTCCAGTTAGCAGATACAAAGGCCATGGACAAAAAAGATGCAGACGGTAATCGTGAGGCATTGGTTGTAAATGTTCGTGCCAACCTTTACTGGTGGGAGTTCGAATATCCCGATGAAAAAATCATTACATCTCAAGACTTAGTTGTCCCTACTGATCAAAAGGTATATTTCAATGTGACAGCTTCTGATGTAAAACACTCATTCTGGATCCCTGCTGCAGGAGGAAAGATTGATACAAACGTTGATGGTGTAAACAAATTCTTCCTTGAATTTGACGGAAAAAAATCCGAAGAAGCAGGCGGAACATTTTATGGGAAATGTGCTGAGCTATGTGGGCCTTCTCATGCTTTGATGGACTTTAAAGTTAAAGCGCTTCCTAAAGAAGAATTTACAGCATGGGTTGAAGATATGAAAAATGCAGGAGAGCCTAAACCGACTTCTGATATAGCTCAACAAGGACAAGAAATCTTCAACAAAAAATGCTTAAGCTGTCACGCGGTATCACCACAGGATGGAAGACCAGAATCAGCTCGACTTGCTCCAAACTTATCTAACTTCGGTGAACGTAGCCGTATTGCTGGAGTTTTGGATCATAATAAAGAAGAGCTTAAAAACTGGATAACTGATCCTGAGCAGTACAAACCAGGCAATAAAATGACAGGTACATATGGTAACCTGCAGGAAGATGAAATTGATGCACTTGCAGAATATTTAATGGGTTTAAAAGTTCAAGATTAATTGGGGATTAGTAAAAGGGAGGTTTAATCGTGAGTAGCTATGCACAGAAAAAAGGCTTCGGCGCGACTGTATGGGATTACATGACAACTGTAGACCATAAGAAGATCGCCATCCTTTACCTTATGTCGGGAGGATTTTTCTTCCTAGTCGGCGGTTTAGAAGCTCTTATCATTCGTATACAACTTGCAGTTCCTAACAATGATTTTGTTAGTGCAGGTTTATACAACGAATTATTAACAATGCACGGTACAACGATGATATTCTTGGCTGCCATGCCGCTAATATTCGCATTCATGAATGCGGTTGTACCATTACAAATCGGTGCTCGTGACGTTGCGTTTCCTTTCGTGAACTCATTAGGTTTTTGGTTATTCTTCTTAGGTGGAGTATTCCTTAACTTATCATGGTTTATGGGAGGAGCACCAGATGCAGGGTGGACATCCTACGCATCTCTTTCCATGGCATCACCGGGTCATGGAATCGACTTTTATGTTTTAGGATTGCAGATTGCCGGTGCAGGTACACTAATAGGTGGTATCAACTTCCTTGTTACCATTATTAATATGCGTGCTCCAGGGATGACCTACATGCGTATGCCATTGTTCACTTGGACAGTATTAGTTACATCTGCACTTATTTTATTCGCATTTCCAGCCTTAACAGTAGGTTTATTCTTAATGTTATTTGATCGCATGTTTGGAGCGAATTTCTTCGATGTTGCGAATGGCGGTAATACGATTATCTGGGAACACTTCTTCTGGATTTTCGGTCACCCAGAGGTATACATCCTTGTATTGCCTGCATTCGGAATTTTCTCTGAGATCATTCCACATTTCTCAAGAAAACGTTTATTTGGTTACTCATCCATGGTATTTGCAACCGTATTAATCGGTTTCTTAGGCTTCATGGTATGGGCTCACCATATGTTCACAGTAGGTTTAGGACCGATTGCAAATGCAATCTTCGCAGTAGCTACAATGGCTATTGCCGTTCCAACTGGTATCAAGATCTTTAACTGGCTTCTTACCATGTGGGGGGGAAGTTTGAGATTTACGACTCCAATGCTTTACGCTGTAGCATTCATTCCTACATTCGTAGCCGGTGGAGTAACGGGTATCATGCTTGCATCTGCAGCAGCAGATTATCAGTTCCATGATACGTATTTCGTTGTTGCTCACTTTCACTACGTAATCGTTGGTGGTGTGGTCTTTGCATTACTCGCAGGAGTACATTACTACTGGCCTAAGATGTTTGGAACCATGTTAAATGATTTCCTAGGGAAAATTTCTTTCTGGTTATTCTTCATCGGATTCCATTTAACATTCTTCATTCAGCATTTCCTTGGCTTAATGGGGATGCCTCGTCGTGTGTGGAAATTCTTACCTGGTCAAGGGTTTGAAACTGGAAACTTGATCAGTTCAATCGGTGCCGGCTTCATGGGCGTAGCGGTTATCGTTCTTGTGATCAATGTAATCGTCACACAAGTTAAAGGTGTGAAAGTTGCAAATGATCCTTGGGGAGACGGACGTACCATTGAGTGGGCAATCCCATCACCTCCACCATTTTATAACTTTAAGCAAACACCACTTATCCGTGGATTAGACGCTTTTTGGTTAGAAAAAATGGAAGGGAAGAAAGACTTGACTCCTGCTGAACCAATTGGTGATATCCATATGCCTAATAATTCCATTCTTCCATTCTTTATTTCATTGGGATTATTTATCGCCGCGTTCGGTGCTATGTATCACGTGGATGATAAAGCTTGGGCACTTCCAGTACTGATTATTGGTATGCTTATCACTTTAGGATCAATGTTCCTTCGCTCTGTTGTAGATGATCACGGTTATCATGTTCATAAAGAAGATTTGATGGATGACGATAAAGGGGGTAAGGCATAATGCACGCTGAAGAGAAATTCACGCCAAAGACCTGGCCAGCCTCCCCTGAAAAGGCAACCCTTGAGGGGAAAAATAAATTTATGGGCTTCTGGTTTTTCCTTGGTGGGGAAACAGTCCTTTTCGGATCACTTTTCGCAACATATTTAGCGCTAAAAAACAGAGTTCCAAGTGATAGTCATGCACTAACAACGGATCTTTTTGATTTACCGCTTTCGTTTTTAGCAACGATGCTTCTTTTAACAAGCTCATTGACAAGTGTGTACGCCATGTACCATATGAAAAACTTTAATTTCCAACGAATGCAAGCCTGGTTATTAATCACCGTGTTATTGGGAGCAGGGTTCCTTGGATTGGAGATTTATGAGTTT
This sequence comes from Bacillus sp. BHET2, assembly GCF_005938125.1. Classification (GTDB taxonomy): domain Bacteria; phylum Bacillota; class Bacilli; order Bacillales; family Bacillaceae_B; genus Rossellomorea. Next base: position 1,430,818 of record NZ_VCQN01000001.1, on the reverse strand, counting down.
AATCATTATGTACATGAATACGGACATACATTTACTAGTAGTGCTTTTGGTTCCGCCTTTTACACACTAGTAGGATTCCACGGGGGTCACGTCGCTTTCGGTCTCCTATGGATTACAAGCTTAATGCTTCGTAATGCTAACCGTGGATTGAATCTATATAACGCTCCGAAGTTCTATTTAGCTTCTTTATACTGGCACTTTATCGACGTTGTATGGGTATTTATCTTTACAGTAGTATATTTAATGGGAATGGTGGGATAAACTGATGGCGAATCAACAATCAAATTCAGGTAACCCAAGTGTAGATTACGAATATCGTCGTAAAAAGAATGCAGAAGACATGAGAATGCAGTTAACGTCCTTTATGTTAATGATTTTCTTAACATTAGTTGCATTTATTGCTGTCGCAGGAGATTTTGACAAGTATTTTATTGTACCGTTCATACTCTTACTAGCAGTCGTTCAGCTCATTTTTCAACTTTATTACTTCATGCATATGAGTCATAAAGGACATGAAGCACCTTCATTATTCTTGTATTCTGGTGCACTTGTTGCATTTATCACAGTGTTAACATTTTTAACAATTGTTTGGATCTAAAGGAGAAGTCAGCCATTTGGCTGACTTTTTTTGTGCCAGAAGTAGAGAAGAAGCTTGTCGCCTCTGGGCAAAGCCCCTCCGCTTTTCGAGTTGTCCAGCTCCGGGTCTTAGAGGCTCGAGGTCATAAGTCAAACCTGCCAAAAAGGCAAAGAGCGCCTTTCCGGCAGGTTCGCCTTAAGCTTGTCGCCTCTGGGCAAAGCCCCTCCGCTTTTCGAATTGTCCAGCTCCGGGGCTTAGAGGCTCGAGGTCATAAGTCAAACCTGCCAAAAAGGCAAAGAGCGCCTTTCCGGCAGGTTCGCCATATGCTTGTCGCCTCTGGGCAAAGCCCCTCCACTTTTCGAATTGTCAAGAACTTGTCATGACCTTGCATTGAAGTGAGTGCAGGTTGTCAGTATAATGATAATAGGTGTTAAATGTGAAATGAGGTGAGAGAATGCCTTTGGGTATTTTTGGATTTATGGCGTTATGGAGTCCGTTTTTTCTCATGACTCTAACGTTCCTGACAGTCCTTTATTTTTTAATTACAATAAAGTGGAGAGATAGTTTCAAAGAAAGTAAAAAGCTGACGGTGAAACAAGCTGCATTTTTTCTTTCTTCAATGATTCTATTGTATGCGATTAAGGGATCACCCGTTGAAGTATTGAGTGGGATCTTATTCTCTGCTCATATGACGCAGATGGCTTTTTTATATCTCGTATTTACTCCCTTAATGATTTTAGGTATACCAAACTGGTTGTGGAAAGCAACACTCGGATTACCGGTAGTGAAGCAGGTATTCACCTTTATGACTAAGCCTCTTATTTCTTTATTGTCATTCAACTTGGTCTTCTCGGTTTATCATATCCCGTTAATTTTTGATAACGTCCGAACAGATATTACTTTACACTCCTTGACCACCTTCATATTGTTTCTTCTATCATTATTTATGTGGTGGCCATTGATTAACCCTGTGGATGATGATATTGAACTAAGCGGATTAAAACGAATGGGATATATACTTGGAAGTGCTGTATTATTAACTCCTGCATGCGGATTAATCATTTTTGCTGAAAATCCAATGTATGCGACCTATTATGACCCAAATGAATGGCTTCAGGCATTATCACTTTGTGTGCCGGTGAATACACTTGAAGGATTGACATTGACAGGGCCGGAATTGTTTACGTCCATGTCTACCCTGAACGACCAGCAGTTAGGTGGAGTACTGATGAAAATCGTGCAGGAAATTGTATTTGGAGTCGTTCTCTTTAATTTATTCTTCCAGTGGTATCGAAAGGATCAGGAGCAGCAAGAAAATCTTTCCTACGATCCTGTAGTCGATTCGACATTGCCTGAACAATAAAGAGAGGATAGGGATAACACCTTTTAGATCAGTTGTCCCTGAAAGTACATAGGTTATGTTATTATCGCCTTGAAGAAGGGGAATCAATATTCCTGACCTGATTAATAATTTTTAAGAAAAGAGAGGAAACCAGATGGATTTACCTATATTACCTTCCATTAGCACAAGTTTTATCGTGTTGAGTGCTATTACAGTGGCCATCGGCTGGTGGCAGATTAAACAGAGAAAGATCGAGCAACATCAGAAGACGATGACACTTGCAGGGATCTTTGCGCTCACTTTCTTCATCATCTATTTAAGTAGAACCATTTTTATCGGAAATACCTCTTTTGGTGGACCTGATTCTATCAAGCTTTATTATACGATTTTCTTAGTTTTTCATATTACTTTGGCTACAGTAGGCGCTGTGTTTGGTATTTTGAGCCTCTGGACAGGTTATAACGATCGTTTGAAGAGGCATCGGAAGCTTGGACCAATTACGAGCTTCATTTGGTTCTTTACTGCCATAACAGGCGTTGCTGTTTATATGCTTCTTTATGTTTTCTACAAGGGCGGAGAAACAACATCTGCTATCAGAGCCATCCTGGGTTATTAATGAAGGAAACCTGTCATGAATGTTAACATGGCAGTTTTTTTCGTATGAATCAAATAAAGGCAAATCCACTACATGTGGATTTGCCTTTTATAATTTGAAATTCGTTTTAATGATTCCTGCTTCTTTAGCCGAATTAAACACTATAAGGATCAATGGTCCGATAATAAATCCCAATACACCAAAGAGTTTCAAACCGAGATACATGGCAATGAGCGTAGCAAGAGGAGACAATCCAATATGAGTACCCATTACTTTAGGTTCTACGGTTCTGCGGATGATCAATAGAATGGCGGCTAATACAGCTAATTGTGTTCCTAATGCAATGCTTCCAGTCAACAAATGGAATATGGCCCAGGGACCCAGGACTACAATGGACCCGATCAGAGGGATGAAATCAATGACCCAAATAATAATCGACATCACAACGGCAACTTCCGGAGCGATAAAGAGAAGGCCGATCAACGAAACGAAAAAGATAATGATACTTACTAAAAATTGTGCTTTGAAAAATCCAAAAATGACGTAAGTCAGCCTCGAAGTCATAAAGGTAACTTTCTCAGCTGTTCTTTCCGTAAGGTGTCCATAGATAGACTTTTTAATCCGGGGTAAATCTAACATGAACAGAAAGAGAGCGATCAAGTATACGAGGAAGCTAACTAAATAATTTGGAATGTACGACAAAAATACGCTTATTCTTTCTATATTGAACGAGTTCAGGATTTTTGTTTTCCCGCTGTTTAAGAAACTCTGCACGTCTTCGCTAAAGCTTTTCACCAATTCATCCGGAAGATCCTCAGTTGCATTTAATAGTCTATCTTCATATTCAAGCCAAATATCACTTAACTGATTCACATACTTTGGAGCGTCTTCAATTAGATTTATCCCTTCTCCAACTACTTTAGTTGTGACAAAAAAGGTTGAAACGCTAATAAGAAGCAAAAACAGAATGAAAACAGAGAGTACCGCAATTCGACGTTTGGCCGAGAAGCGCCTTTGAATAAAGCTTACCGCAGGTTCTAAAAAAAGAGCGGTAATAATCGCCATAATTAGCGTGACGGAAACAGGTAAAACGAAAAATGCGATGATGGCTATTATGGTGATGATCAAGGTGATCATTAATACCTTTTTAGTGAAAAACTTGGACAATTGTGTACCCCTTTCTAACAGGAACCTCTTCTTCTTATTATATTAGAGTGGGAGAAGAATGAACAGAGGGTAGAAAGTGAAATTTTGAAGGAGTTGGAGCAATTTATTTATCCTGACAGGATTTCGATAATATGATGGGAAAAGAATCACATAGTGAAGAAAATATAGATAAAGACTGTCTTAAGGGCAGACAGTCTTTACATGAGTATTACCAAGCGAAGGTGGTTGCATCTTTTTTAACATCTGCAAGCAGCTTTTCACATGAAGTGATAAGGTGTTTAGGGAATTCTTCGCCTTCACCATATTCGACTCCATGTGGATAGTAATGTTTCCCTAGAAGCGGAGTCATTAATTGGATTACGGCATCATGTTTTCCGATATCCCCTTCCACTGCAAGACCTTGGATTCGCAAATAGAAAATACCTTCTCTAATTTCGAATTTGCGATCATATGTCACACGCTCATAATCCCATTGACCTGCACGAACAAGTCCGTGAGATTCCATGATTTCGTCTAATCGGTTTAAATCTACTTTTAAGCTTTCAAATTCAGTTGCTTCAAAACGCATAATGTTTCCCTCCTATATTGGCTTGCATGAGGACTTTTTTGTTCAATTTAGCCCAGATGCTGTTCGTATGGTAGCAGCATTTATATCGCAATATGTATTTTGATACTAAATGCGGTATTTCTCATTCTTAATAATAGTGGAAAAATCTTTATCTTGCAATGTCTTCGATCATTTGATTAGGACGAAATGACAAAAGGTGAATATATTTCCTGAAAAAGGAAAAATTAAAGGGAAGATGAACATAGCTAGAGGACTAGAGGAGGATCATTATGACAAAACTCAAGTATATTATGACAAAAGAAGTTGAAACATGCTCGTTACTCGACAATGTTTATGAGGTTGCCCTAAAAATGAAAGAACATAACCTTGGATCCATCCCAATTGTAGACGCAGAAAAACTTGTCGGAATGATGACAGATCGGGATATTGTCCTCAGATGTATTGCTGAAAAACATCCAGCCTCTTCGAAAGTAGAAGATATAATGAGCAAACATTTAATAACAGTAGGTCCAGACACATTAGCTGATGAAGCAGCTCATATTATGGCTGAACATCAGGTCAGACGACTTCCCATTGTAGAAGGTCAACGTTTGATTGGAATGATTTCGTTAGGTGATTTTGCCATTAGGGAATCTTTGGGTAGACAAGCTTATGTCGCGCTTGAAAATATTTCAGAATCGAATTTTAGGAATAAACCATTTTAATCGTAAGGAGGTGGTCATATCATATGATCATCTCCTTTTTGTTAGTCAGTAATCTATGAAGAGTTCGTTAGTTTTAGAAGAAAAGAAAATATGCTATTCTTACTAGTAGACACAATTTTTAGAATCAACATTAGTGGTATAATAATTCTAGTAATTGTGTCATATGTTGATATGGAAAGTAGAGAGGAGGGAAAATTCTGAGATCGGTTTTGCGTATTTTGATCATTCTTGTCATTATTTTAATTATTGGTATTTATCAAGGTCAAAAACAGGAAAATGAACCACTTAGAGGACCAGAAACCCAAACTCTTAAGGAAAACAAAGATAATCAATTGAATCAACACATTGAAACACCAGGGGAAAGGCCAACATCCGGATTGACCACATGGATTGGAAAAGACATCCAAAAGGTAAAGGAATCATTTGGCGAGCCTAAAAGGATCGAACCAAGCTCCTATGGTTATGAATGGTGGGTCTACCCGATATCAACGAATCAATACATACAAATGGGTGTTCAGAATCATAAAGTCGTTACACTGTACGCAATAGGTAATCAAGTGGATGTTGCACCTTATAAGCTTGGTCAAAGGTTAGAAGACATCTATCGCTTTACGATTGTGGACTCGGAAATTGTCGTGAACGATGATTCGGGCGCCTATCAATTTGAATTAAATGAAGAAGATTTGAATACACGGCTACTAGTACCTTTAGGTGATATCTATGCGCAGCTTTATTTGGATAAATTCACAGGTAAGCTGACAAGCATACGCTTTCTGGATAGCCAGACGCTGATTGAAATGCATCCTTATGAAATGATGTATCGAGGTGAATTGGCTGAAGAGAAAGAACGAAGTGATGATGAGTGGGAAAAAGTGAATAGGGCAAGTGAGCAACAGATTTTTGATATTACCAACGTGCTCAGACACCAATTCGAAGAAAATGCACTTGAATGGGATGAAGACACAGCACAGGTTGCAAGAGGACACAGTATAGAAATGTACGACAAGGATTACTTTTCTCATGAATCGCCTACATATGGTGATCTGAGCCAGCGCTTGGAGCAAGAAGGAGTAATGTTTAAGGCAGCTGGAGAAAATATTGCTTCACAGTATTCCGATGCCCCTGAAGCTGTACATGGCTGGCTGAATTCTGAAGGCCATCGAAAGATATTACTGGAACAGGATTTCACCCACATAGGGGTAGGTGTGTATAAAGGTTTATATACTCAGAATTTTATCGAAAAAACAGATGAAGAAGAATAAACAAAAAGATGGATCCTCCAATACTGATTGGGGGATCCATCTTTTGTTTATTCTTTCTTTTTGAATATAAAAAAGGATCCCGTTGAATGAGCCACGACCTTACCTTCTGAGCTCACGACTTTGCCGTCCACTACGAGTGTCTTGCTTCCTTGATGAACAATAGTCGCATGAGCTGTCAGGCGTTCACCGACCCCTGGGGCCAAATAATGTACGTTTAAGTTGGTCGTTACAGCACCAAACCCATCCGGAAGAACCATATTGGCCAATGTTCCCATGGCTGTATCCACCAATGTAGCAGTTACTCCTCCATGGACGATCTGCAGAGAATTATGCGTAACCGAGGTGATCGGAATACTCACTTCAAAATTTCCGTCTTTCACTTCACGGTCCATGGCGAATATTCCGCCAATGATGGATCCATTTTCATTCTTTTTCTTCCGTTGTACACCTTCTAAAAGCTGGTTTATAATCAGAAGTTCTTCATCTGTCGCTCCTGAAAGACATTCATTAAATAATTCCTGAACCTGTTGCTTCATCTTTTATACATCCTTTTCTGTTTTCACAGCTAGCATCTATCGGTAACTGTTTGTTTAATAATGAACCGAGATACATGTAAATATTACTACAAAAAGGAATGTATCACCATTCTTTTCATCTCTTCATAAAGTGTAATAGGTAGATGACTGTAATGGAGGTGTTCAAAAGATGGGTAAAACATTACACCCTAAAGTCAAAGAGTTTAAAGGGTTTGTGAAAAAACATCCCAAAATTGTGAAAGATGTTAGGAATGGGGATGCAAATTGGCAAGACCTATTTGAAGACTGGTACCTACTTGGAGAAGATGATACGAGATGGGAAAAATACAAAGACGATTCGATGAAAGAAAAGGATACGACTTCAAATAACCCAGAAAATAAAGGGGGGTGGATGGATCAAGTGGGAGAGATGGTAAAGAAGATGGACGCTAATCAATTGCAGCAGCATATTAACAGCTTGAGTGAGGCACTTGGAACAGTCCAGGGGGTACTTAGTCAATTTCAAAGCGGCAGCAATCGGGGGGGCTCAACTTCGACTAAAACGGAAACACCATCCAAACCTTCCCATCCTTTCTCATTTCGTAAAGACTAGGGGGCTATAAAGAAAATGAGAGCAGATGTTATTGAATATATTTATTCCAAAGAAGATTTGAAATTATTCTTAAGAGATCAACCACAGTGGTACCGTACCCTTTCCAGAAGCCCCAATGAGCTGGGGAAATTCGAGATTGCGTCCATAAACCATTTTCAGAAAACCATTCCACACCGTGTACAAAAGTTCTCAAATGGAGTCCAAATGGCCTCCATGATGATCAGTATGTTTCAATCAATGAATAGTGCCGATAATTGATGCACTATTTTTTTTTGCCGATTTTCTAAAGGAGTGTGAAGGGTCTCACATCTAACAAGAAATTCATGCATTGGGTTAGCGTGGATCAGCCTCTCTTTACATTGAATTGAGTAATAATCGTCTTGGTTGGGAAAGGCTATAAGTAAGGAGTGGTATAGACGATGAAGAAAATCATTTTTCTATCTGTATGTTTGCTAATACTATTAAGCGGCTGTAAGGAAAAAATGCCTGAACCTGAGAGCTTTGCATTCACTAAAAAAGCTGAAGCAGCTAATCATGAGAACAAGGACCTTTCCATTAAACATATGGTACAAGGTAATCAGGTATATATTGAATGTATCGTTCCCAACGTAACATTCACTTCTAGCAAAAAAGGGGCGGAGAAAGGGAAGATTGTCGTCCGTTCAAATACTGGTAATCTTTACAAAGAGTACCATACTGCAGCATTTGTTGTGAAAAACTTACCAAAAGGAGTTCATCTTCTCAATGTTGAAATAGTGGGGAAGAACAACAAACCACTAGGGATGAAAAAACAATTCTATGTGACGATTCAATAGGGAATGGAAAAAAGCCGCCGGTAGATATACCATCATGACGGCTTTTTCTCATATTCTTAGTAAAAACATTCCGTGCCTTAACCATAAAGGATATTCCTGTATGTTTTTTCCTTTTTATTGTGTTAGCCTATTCGCTTCCTTTCGTGAAACGTGTTAAAATGTCTTTACGGAGGTGGGCATAATGCTTGCTACTATAGAAAGAATGGAAATATTAGATTCAGCTGATGAATTATCTCAGTGGATTTTGGAATCTGATGTGGCAGAAAACTATCGTAAGTCTTTATATAAACTTCGCAACAACTCAGGTACTCAGCGAAAAGTACAAACCTTTTCCCGAATGAAAGAGAGTTACGAAGAAGTTCAGCGGTTTGGCCGGTACCACCCGGATTACAAGACCATCATGAAAGAGATCCGTGAGATCAAAAGAGAAATGGATCTAGATGAAAATGTAGCCGAATTCCGAAGGGCAGAGAATGAACTGCAAGATCTCCTTGATCAAGTGAGCCACTTAATTGGACATTCCGTGTCTAAAAGTGTAAAGGTCCCATCAGGAAATCCTTTCTTCTCAAGTGGAAGTTCTTGCGGAGGCGGATGCGGCTCTGGCGGAGGTTGCGGATGTTCAGCATAATAAGAAAAAGAGCAGACATACTGTCTGCTCTTTTTCTTATTAGAGAAAACCTTAGTCTATTGCTTTAAACGAACACAATCAACGCAAAGGTTTCCACAGCAAAACATTTTTTCCTGGGGAACGTAGAACCGATGTCGATATACATATAGTGATTCCTTCTCCCTGAAAAATATCGTGTCTGAATGTAATCTCTTTCCACGCATTGCCTTGGCAGACCACTTTTTAATAGAATGCTCAATATCAGGTTTATCTTTATTGGATTGAATATAGAGAAATGGAATGCCTGCACTTCTTTTTACATGTGCAGCCTCAATCCCGTCCTCCAGCTGAAGTTGTTCGATGAAAAAGTCCCAAATCATATTCAAATCCATGAATATCCCCCATTTCCTATCCTCAGTATGTAGTATTCACTTTACCCAATATTTAATGATAGTGTGCATAAATCTCAATTTGTGTGAGAAAGTTGTGCTTGACGGGCCACCTACGCTTTTCGTATTGTCTAGCTCCGGTGGCTAGAGGCTCGAGGTCATAAGCCAAGTTAACCAAAAAGGTAAAAAGCACCTTTCCGCTTAACTTGGCTTATGCTTGTCGCCTCTGGGCAAGCCACCTACGCTTTTCGTATTGCTAATTCCCATATTTTTATGCTAGACTTATAAAAAAGTGATTCCTAGAGGGGAAACTATATGTTAACGCAAAGACAAGGTTTAGTTGTTTGGTTACATAGCTTGAAACATGCCAAGTCCCTTAGACGATTTGGGAATGTTCACTATGTATCGAAGAAAATGAAATATGTTGTGCTTTATTGTAATCAGGATGAAATTGATTCGGTGATGGAACGAATATCTACTTACTCATATGTAAAAAAAGTAGATCCTTCTTTTAAACCATTTATCAAGTCAGTTTTTGAAAATTCCCGACCAGATAAAGCGAAGGAATATGATTACAAAATGGGATTTTAGTGATTGCTGCCAAAGAATGTTGTCTTGGCAGCTTTTTTTATAGGCCCACAAAATGTTTTCTTTTGCTAAAAGCTACTCTGTGGACCTAAACAATCATTGAAGAGGAAGTATGTAATGATTTAATCGCAGGATGGCAATCAAGTGTTGATAGTAAAGTACCGTTTCAGGAAAAAGTGAGGAAGGTTTTACATCCATTTGGATAATGACCTTGTCCACCTTTTTCGCAGTCTCTTCAAAAAGCGAATAGCGCTGGTTTGGTGTGATATTCGGATTCGGAATTCCTTCTCTGGACACATAGATGGCTTGGAACTTCCCTTGTTCTGTCGGGTTCATGACAAGAGCTAAAGAGGTTACAGCACGATTCTTTACAACGGTATGGAACGCCATCATGTGCTGTAAGCGTCCTTTATTCGATTCTGCAAGCTCCATAAGCTCATAAATATCTGAATATCCTTCTCCTAATTCAATAAAACGTTGAATCATTCTTCTAATCCCCTTTTCTCACTGAGTTAATCAATTCCTTATTATTTCAAACATATAGTCATAAGTAAAGATTCTACAATAAGGTATGGGAGTGATCTAAATGATATGGGTATTCCTTTGTATCGTCCTAGGATTATCGGTCATGTATATGATAGGAGGAAGAAGTGAGGGAAAAGATATTCAGACTAAAGATAGTGATTCATTTATTGTCACGGCAACCCTTTCCGCTTTAGCCGCCCATGGAATGATTTCACTTGCACAGGAAAAAGAATGGGAAGCTTTCACTCTGATTGATCTTCAACACGCTCTACTCGTTCATGGAGTTGTGGATGAAGGAGAATGGATTCAAATACTTACAGACCATTTAGATAATGACACAGCATTCATTGAAAGCAAGAATATGGATATGGGATGAAAACCTCGCATTTCCCCCAAAAAAGTTCACCATCAGGTTTAATAATCTGCTATCGTATAAGTAATAAAAGGAGTTAAGGGGTAAGGTATGAAACGTTTTCTATTCACTTTCATTTTTAGTATGGTCCTTATTAGTTCGAGCATCCTCATCTTCCAATGGATGGGTTTTTCTACAGAAAGTGCTGAAGAGTCTGGTACCGTTGAGGTGAATCAGTCTTATTCCGTTACACATAAGGCTGATCGGTTCCTGATCACTCAAACCGTCCGTTTCTTATCAACGGTACCTGAGCGGATGACAATTGAATGGCCGGAAGGTGCTGAGGGTTATGCTTGCAGTAATAATAAAGGAGTAGATTGTCTATCGAAAGAGAACGGGAAATTCCTTTTGATTAATGTGAATAATGATAGTAAGGAAATCATTATCACGTATTCCTTAAAGCAGCCACCTAAATCTGATGTCATGTTAGTAAAGGATTGGTATCCAGTTCTTTCATCCGTTGCTACAGTCCAAACAGATATTCAATTAACGGAAAAGAGCTTCAGGAATGGTAAATGGATAGCGGGTTATCAATCGTCGAGTCATAAAAAGCTTGATTATATTGATTATTATTTCTTTGATGGTAAAGGGGAACCATCTGATTTAGTGTGGACAATCGATGAATGGAATGAAAAGGAAACGTCCACTGGAAGAGTATACTCTGATGGTGCGGGTTTAGATGGTATTCAGGAGCAGTTAGAAGGTTTGGGGACTTTCAAAGGCTTCCTGACGGTAATCATATCAAATAAAATCAAACCACATCACTCCCCTCACTTGATTGTGTTGAATGAAATCACAGGAGAGACTCGGGGTGATTTAATGAGAAGTTTGCTGTATCAATCTTATTCCTCAAAGGACGAAGATGACTGGATGAAGGAATTTATTGCGGCAATCCTCCTCAAAGCTCCTCCTTATACTTCAAAGTCATCATGGTCGTATAAGGAGATAGTCGAAGGATTGAGTCCACCTCAACTCGATAAGTTTAGACAAAGGATTGACAATGAGAGGATTCAATCAGTAGGTGCCATGAAACTTGATGCTATAGTAGAATCTGTGACAGGGTTTCAAACTTCTTTTTTTACTGAAAATGATAAAGGGAAAGAGAATATCCCTCTTGTCCTGATCACGAATAAGCCCATCGTCTTCAATAAGGAATCAGTTGAATTCACTTATATCTCTTATAAACAGAAGGAATTCATTCAATTTCCTGAAGCAGTGAAGGGATTGGGAATAGAAATCAAAGAACTTCAGCCTGGAGTATTTTTTGCATCTAAGAATGGAAATACATTTAGGTTCTATGTGAATGAAGATTATTTTATCTATAATGAAGAAAATTATGGGCTACTCATAAAGCCTGTCCAGACGATAGGTGATTCCGTTTATATGGATGTCCACTGGTTTGAGAAATTGTTTAAGGTAAAGGTGAGGAGAAAGACTGACTCCATCCAGGTTTTAAATGAAACATAAAAAGCCCTGCAGAACTTTCTGCAGGGTCCTTCTATATCCATCTCTGGAAAGAAGGCAAAGGGAGAGGAGAAACCGGAGGAAGAACTTATGGGGAATCGTAAGTCTTCTCCGCGGTTGGCAACAACATCAGTTAGGATGCTGTTAGTTTTATTATCACCTACCAAAATGTTTTTATACATTTTTTTGATCAATTTTAGATTGTGGCGATATGTGTCAAGATATGATAGGATAGTGAAGAAAAAATACATATATGGTGGATGATTATGAGAGTAATATCAGGTACATTAAAGGGTAGGCCGCTCAAGGCTGTTCCTGGAAGCGGCACGAGACCCACAACAGATAAAGTGAAAGAATCTATTTTTAATATGCTAGGACCCTATTTTGAAGGCGGGACTGGTTTGGATTTGTTTGCAGGAAGTGGTGGTCTGGGAATTGAAGCCCTTAGCCGCGGACTGGATTCGGTCATCTTCGTGGACCGAGACGCAAAGGCATTTCAAACCATCAAGTCCAATCTTGAAGACTGCCATTTTTCGGATCAAAGTGAAGTGTATCGAAATGAAGCGACGAGAGCGTTAAAGGCGATAGTGAAAAGAGAGGTAGTCTTTGACTACATCTTCTTGGATCCCCCTTATAAACAGCAAAAGCTTCAACAACTCCTGGAATTCATCGACGAACACAATCTTCTAAATGAAAGCGGTTTCGTTATGTGTGAACATGGATCGGAAATTACATTGGCGGATAAGTCAGGGAATTTGAAGAAAATCAGGGAAGAGACCTATGGAATCATCAGGATATCGATTTTTTCCAGAGTGAATGATTGAAGAATAGGTAATCAGGTAGGGGGTAAGAAAATGCCAAGCATTGCAGTTTGTCCCGGGAGTTTCGATCCCATTACTTACGGGCATTTAGATATTATTACACGGGGAGCCAAAGTATTCGATCAAATTTATGTAGTAGTGTTGAATAACTCTTCTAAAAAACCGCTATTTTCTGTGGAGGAACGAATTGAATTAATTCAAGAAGTCACGGGTAACATTCCAAATGTAGTAGTTGATTCATTTCAAGGCTTATTAGTCGATTATGCAAAGAACGTGAATGCAAAAGCGATTATAAGAGGGTTGCGTGCAGTTTCAGACTTTGAATACGAAATGCAAATTACATCTATGAACCGGGTTCTTGATGATGATATTGAGACATTCTTTATTATGACGAATAACCAATACTCATTCTTGAGTTCAAGCATTGTGAAAGAGGTAGCTAAATACGGTGGCGATATCTCTGAACTAGTACCCAAGCGTGTGGAAGAATCGTTGAAGGAAAAATACCATGAATTAAATAAGAACGATTAATAATACGGGGATGATTCCATCTACCTTTCTCAAATTGTGAAGAAGGCATAGGATATCATCCCTGTTTTTCATTCATAGACCTGTTTCTGTACAGGATCATATACACTATCAGGCTGAGAATGGTAATAACCGGACCGCATGTTTTGAACCAATAAAGCATCTCGCCCCAGAATGCGTCATTGCCCCTTGCGAACACTGGAATGGCATTGGAGAGTTGTTCATCGGAGAATCGTTCATATACCGGCTTCCAAATGAGTAAGGTTATGACTGCGGCTGCAAGTCCATGAATAAAACGTGCATAGAAAAAAGGTTTAAACCGAATATCTGTTTCGGCCAGAATACTCGCTACTTGTGCCTGAACGCTGAACCCGCTGAAACCCAAAATAAAACTAGTAATAATCGCTTGATGGAGAAGGCTCGCTTCTGACACCCCACTTGTGAGTTTTGACCCTAATGTAATCTCAAACAAGCCTGAAATTAACGGAATGCTCAACTGTTCAGGCAATTGGAGCAGTATAAATAGAGAAGATAAGCCTTCAGCAATAAAGGTCGTGATATGCAAGTGATAAAGCATTTTATTAATGACGGAAAATAAGATGATGAAGCCTCCAATCATTAATAAAGTTTGAATAGATGAGGTAACGGCATCCCCTACTAACTTCCCGATGGGACGCTTGTCCTCTTGTCTTGTTTGATGAAGAGCTGTAAAGGCTTCCATGAGGATGAACCTGTTTTTCTTTGATGCACTTTCTCTTATGTCAGTGTTCTCTTTTCCGCCATAGAACCTCATGGTGATTCCCACAAAGAAGTTTCCAATATAGTGAGCGGCAGCTAATACAATGCCGAGCGTGGCGTTTTGAAAAAAACCGACGGAAACAGCCCCGAATATAAAGAGGGGATTGGAGGAATTGGTGAAGGAAACGAGACGTTCTGCTTCAAGTTTCGTGATTTGTTCTTCCTGACGAAGACGAGCCGTCAATTTTGCACCAGAGGGAAATCCAGAGGCCATCCCCATTGCCCACACAAATCCTCCGACACCTGGAACTCTAAATAAGGGTCTCATTAATGGTTCAAGCATTACACCTATAAACCGGACTACGCCAAATCCGATCAACATCTCAGAAACAATAAAAAAAGGTAATAAAGATGGAAATACAATCTCCCACCACATATCCAATCCCCTGATGGATGCTTCAAGAGATTCCCCTGGCATCAGGATGAGGGATGAAGCAAATACGGTGATGCCGATGGATAATGCCAAGGTTTTGAGCTTTGATTTAAACAACCGGACGTCCCCCTCTTATGAATAAGGTATCCTCTATCTCATTTCCTTGTGAAAAAGGAAAAGAATGATAAAATGAGATTAATTCAACTTGTCCTCATATTATTCAATATACTCATACATAATGGAAATAGACCATATGATGAATAAACCGATAACTCGGGAAAAGGGGGAAGGGCATGGACAGACCAAAAATCGGATTAGCCCTCGGCTCGGGCGGCGCAAGAGGATTTGCTCACTTAGGTGTATTAAAGGCATTTGATGATGCAAATATTCCGATTGACATGATTGCAGGAAGCAGCATGGGGGCGTTGGTCGGCTGCTTATATGGAGTGGGTCATAAGATGGAGGACCTATATAAGCTTTCCACCACTTTCAGAAGGAAGTATTACTTAGACTTTACCGTGCCTAAAATGGGCTTTATCGCAGGCAAAAGAATTAAAGAATTCATTCAACTATTTACACATAATAAAAATATTGAAGAGTTAAATATTCCAATAAGTGTTGTGGCAACAGACATTACAAACGGGGAAAAAGTCATCTTTACCACTGGTCCTATTTCAAGTGCTGTTAGGGCAAGTATTGCAATACCAGGGATTTTTGTGCCAGAACGAATAAACGGCCGTCTTTTGGTTGATGGGGGAGTAATTGATCGTGTCCCGGTTTCCGTTGTGAAAGAGATGGGTGCGGATATTGTGATAGGGGTCGATGTATCCCACGTGAAGCGAAATGCAGAAATCACAAACATTTATGACGTGATCATGCAAAGCATCGATATCCTACAGCTCGAAATTGTCGCTCACCGGGAATTTGCTTCTGATTTCATGATTAGACCCCATGTAGAAATGTACAGTACCAGGGCTTTCAAGAATATTGAAGAAATTATCGATATGGGTGAAGAAGAGGCGAAGAAGGTTATTCCTTCAATTCAAAAAGCATTAGACAATTGGAAGGAGTAAACGTATGAAAACGAAAACACTTATAAGAACCCTAGTCATCATGACGATTATTATGGTGGCCACTTCTTTTTATTATCTACCCTTTTATGTAACGAAACCTGGAAGTGCACATGAACTGGATCCAATCGTCCATGTGGAAAATGGGTATGATGATGAAGGTGAATTGATGCTTACAACCGTCAGAATGGGAAGGGCGAATATTTATGCTTATCTTATGGCGAGCATAAGGAAATATGAATATATCTTTCCAGTAGAGGATATCAGAAGTCCCCACGAAAGTGATGAAGAGTACAATCTTCGCCAGCTGCAGCTCATGGCCAATTCTCAAAGTCATGCCATTGAAGTCGCTTATAAAAAAGCAGGAAAACCCTATGAATACAAGTATAATGGAATTTACGTCTTGAACATATATCCTTCTATGCCTGCTGAAAAGATACTTAAACCTGGTGATCGCATCACTGCCATCGATGGTCAAATATTTCAGTCATCAGAAGAATTTATTAACTATGTCAGTGGGAAAAAGCAAGGGGATAAGGTAGAAATCACTTTTGTCAGAGATAATAAAAAAATGGATGAAACGATTCCCCTGCAATCATTTCCGGATATGAAAGATAAAATTGGTCTCGGAATCACACTAAGCGATGATAAAGAGATCAAGACAGATCCCCCGGTAGACCTTGATACCGACGAAATTGGTGGACCATCTGCCGGTTTAATGTTCAGTCTTGAAATCTACGATCAATTAACAAAAGACGACCTTGCGAAAGGACATCGGATTGCAGGGACCGGTACAATTTCTGAGGATGGGGAAGTGGGGCGCATCGGAGGCATTGAACAGAAAATCATTGCAGCAGACAAAGCAGGTGCAGAGTATTTTCTTGCTCCACATGAAACGATTACGAAGGAAATGAAAGATAAATACCCTGATCTTGAGTCAAATTATATCGCAGCAAAAAGAACAGCAGAAGACATTGGTACGGATATGAAAGTGATACCTGTCAAAACGTTTGATGAAGCATTGACTTTCCTGAATTCAATAGAGGAATAAACAAAGAGACTGCCTTCAATCAGGGCAGTCTCTTTGTTATTTTTATGCCTAAATCATAAGAGGTGGTTGAGACCACTCTTGATGAAGCAGTTTTTTACGGGCAGTTACATTTTCTAATCCCATTGCATAAATTTCAGCAGCCTTGATGTCTAACTCAATGTCCCGTGGGTTGGCACTAGAGAGCTTGCTGATCAAAGGCAGAGATAGCTTTTTTTTCTGATGATGAATAAATCCTCTCCCCTTTTGGTTCATGCCAAGCAGTCGGATGTAGCTAGGAGAATGATGCCTTTCCCGCATGGTTTCTTTGTGGGTATTGGTTAATATATGAAGGAGCATCCGTTGGAGTCGGGTCCAAGTATAACGCTTTGTCTTCAAATTCGTCATGAATTCTTCAAAGGACGAAGACGCTATCGCACATTCGATCATCCTGTTTTCGATGCCTTCTTCTATTTCATATATTCCCTTCAGTTCCTCTTTAGTAGAAGATAAGAGTTTGTATTGTAAGAGAGACCAATAATTTTCCCAACGATGATAACCTCCGTACTCAATTTGATATTTTTGTAGCTCGTCTACAGACGTATCGGGTAGATAAGACCCGATTTCATCTTTGCTGTCTGGATCGAATATACTTTTTCGTATGCTGGTAGCACTTGCGATGGAAGGGGAAGAAAAGTGTTGATCATGGTATCCTGCAGATTCTCTTGTAATGGTATAGGCCTTTAATGAAGATGAAAGTTGATTTCTTGCTTCCATGTAATGAAATCCCAAGATATTATTCGGCTTGCTTAAATCAAGAATTGATTCCTTTTCCCCTAACATTTTGAATGCTTTGGCAAGTGCGGAAGGATAACTCATCCCTTCCTGCATACATTCTCTAATGTGAAAATTATATTGAGCTCGATTTCCCTGAATAAACCGTATCGTTTCCTCAAAGGCATCAATGTCCCCGTCTTCACTTCCGAAGCAAAAGCTCTCACAGCCAATGCTATTTAGTAGTGAAATAGCTCCTTTCGAAAAGATTTCGGCATGCTGAGTGGCGAAGCTATATGGAAGCTCAATGACAACGTCAACACCAGCTTCTATTGCCATTTTTGTACGGGACCATTTGGAGATAAGGGCCGGTTCACCCCGTTGCAGGAAGTGACCGCTCATCACAGCGACTACGATATCCGCGCCTGTCGTTTCCCTGGTTTTCCTTAAATGATGTAAATGCCCATTATGAAAGGGATTATATTCTACTACTACACCTGTGGCTTTCATGAAATTCCACTCATCCTTTCTATATTCTCACTATGTGCTTATACTGTTCATTATATAAGGAAATGATATAGTTTCTCCCCTTTTTTGAAAGAATCATCACGAAAGAAATAAAATATTTGAAAGACGTTGTATTTAAACGTTATAATTACATCACTATGGTTGTAATGAGTGTAAAGAAAAAATATTGACAAACGGTATTATGAAAGCTATAATTACCTTTGTTGCCTTGAGGTGATTACATTGAAATGGTCAATAATACAATTACAAAAATTTAGAGACAAGGGACTTTCCATAGACGAATCAATTAATTTGGACGAACTGAAAGAAATCGATCCCCAAATTATAGAAGTCTCGCCTATTCGAGTGTCTGGAAAGGCAGATATCGGTTCCAACCGTGTCACTTTCCATCTTCATATAGAAGGAAAGTTAGTGTTACCTTGCTCAAGAACCCTTGTGGATGTTGATTTACCTGTTGACATCAATACGATTGAAACGTATCTTCTAAATGAAGCTGATTATGATCAGTACGAAGAAGAGGAAATACATCGTATCCAAGGTGATGTTATTGATTTGAAACCTGCTATAAGAGAATTACTATTACTTGAGATTCCGATGCAAGTAATCAGTGATGAAGCGAGAGAACAAGATGAGATGCCTTCTGGTAAGAACTGGGAAGTTCTGACTGAAGAGCAAGCTTATCAAGTCGAACAAGAGGAAGAGAAGAAAGTGGATCCTCGTCTCGCTGATTTAGCAAAACTTCTTGATCAAAACAAGAAATCTTAAAAGCGAAGTACCAGTTCGACTGGCTTCATAATAAGTATGAATCTCTTTTAAGGAGGTGGGAAGAATGGCAGTACCTTTTAGAAGAACTTCTAAAACAGCAAAAAGACAACGTCGTACACACTTCAAACTACGTGTACCAGGTATGGTAGCATGCCCAAACTGTGGTGAAATGAAATTAGCACACCGTGTTTGTAAAGAGTGCGGAACGTATAAAGGAAAAGAAGTTGTAAGCAAATAATTGTTTACTTCGGAAAAAAGCGTGAAGAGGCCATGGCTCTTCACGCTTTTTTTGGTGTATATAAGAATAGTCGGGAAATGGACGAATGATGTAAATGTAGACTATCACCCAGATTAATGGAATATTAGATAGAAATATCTGTTCATCCAATATGAAAAACCATACACTATAAGTAAGACAGGAGGGGTACGGATTTGGGAGAATATTTGATACATACGAACGAAGAAGGGATCATGCAGTTTATCATAGACCGACCTGAAAAACGAAATGCTGTGAGTTATGAAGTCATGGAGGGGCTCAGCAAAGCGCTGGATGAAGGTATTCAGAATGACCATGTGAAGGCTGTACTCATAACTGGCAGTGGTGATCAGGCTTTTTGTTCCGGTGGGGATTTATCACAGTTTCACAGTTTGAAAACAGAGAATGAAAGCTTTGAAATGCTACGTCAAATGGGTTCAATCCTGACAAGACTGGCCTTATTTCCAAAACCTACGATTGCTTTCATCAATGGGACTGCCATTGGAGGTGGATGTGAAATCGCAACCGCATGCGATTTTAGAATATCAAAAAGAACGTCTGAAATGGGGTTTGTACAGGGGAAGCTTGCCATCACCACCGGTTGGGGAGGAGGGACGCTGCTGTTAGAAAAATTTCCAGCAAATATCGCCCTGTCCCTGCTAATGACTGCCCGTGTGGAAAACGCTGAAACCCTTTTGGACATAGGTTTTATAGACGAATTAGTTGATGATTGTATGCTAGTCCATGAGATCCCTTTTATAAAGATGATTTCATCTAAATCTGAGGGCGTGTTAAAGGCATATAAACAGCAAATTCTGAATAAGTGGGATAAAAAAAGGATAGAAGAAAATATCATGAAAGAAGTTAGGCAATGTGCCAAGCTTTGGGCAAGTGATGAGCATCATGAAGCGGTGGATAGCTTCTTAAATAAATAAGGGTATTGATCCTGCGAGGGAACAGGTGAAAGGATGAACCTGTTCCTATTTTTTGGGTTAAAAAATTCGATGCAGATTCTATCTTCTCTAGTAAGAGCATATGTATGGAGAAACTGACCTTTACAGGGGGGATGGAAATGTCTTCAAATAGACAAGATGCATGGAGTCAAGATGAAGATGTGTTGTTGGCAGAAGTAGTATTACGATATATAAGAGAAGGCGGAACACAACTGCAAGCATTTGAAGAGGTTGGAAGAAAACTATCAAGAACGTCTGCGGCATGTGGCTTTCGTTGGAACTCGTTCGTACGAAAACAATACAAATCTGGGATAGAACTTGCTAAAAAACAAAGGAAACAATCTAAGAAGCATTCTCATGTAAGTAAAACATATACTGAACCTAAGGGAACGAAGGAAGAGAGTGCGACAGAACGAGTTACTCCAGAAGTATTTTCAATGGACGGTATGATAAAATACCTTCAAAAAGCTGAAGAGGCTGTTCGAAATGAAGAAATAGTTAGAACTGAAAACAGCCAGTTTAAAGAACAAATCTCTCAACTTCAGGAAAAGCTTCAAGAAGCAGAAACAGTTTTGCAAGAATATGAAGCAAAATTTAACCTTCTTGAAGAAGATCATAAATCATTGTTGTCCATTTTTGAAAAGGCCAGAAAAATGGCACTTCTGCAAGGGAATGAGGACAAAGTGAAATTTCAAATGGATAAGAATGGGAATTTACAAAGGTTGAATAAATGAAATGAAGAATAGACCGGCCAAAGAATCTCATTGGCCGGTCTATTTTCGTATTTTTTATGTAAGTAGTGTCAAAATCATTTAGTACTTGAAGGTGTCCCAGGAACATAAGAAGAATCTACCAGAGAGCCGGAAGGCGTCCTACCGGTAAGTTCCCCTCATATTTGTCACTGATAAAAGAAGTGAAAGGGTATTAACCGATTTTTTGCTCAGTTACTCCTTCAGGGAACCATACATATGGATTTTCACCTAAATCTCTTTCCACATCATAGGTTACGGCTTCGAATCCCATTTTATCCCAGAATCCTTGAGATTTTATTCGTGAATTTGTCTTGATCGGTAACCCAAAGCTTTTGGCGAAATCCACAAGCGTTTTCCCATAGCTTTTGTTTTGGTACTTGGGAAGTACTTCAAGTTTCCAAAGCTCCAGGTAATTTTGGGGTGGATCGAAGTACTGATCAAACCGTGTATTCCGTTGATATAAGCTCATTCTAGCAACCAGTGTATCACCAAAGTATATTCCGTAAAATGGTGACTCACTATCATTTTCAATGATGTTTGCCTGTAAGTCCTCCAACATAGATAATTCCTGAACACCATATTCTTTAAATTTCTTAAACTCTTCAAGAGTTTTATAATTTACTTTTAATTTCTCTACTTTCACTGCCATCGTTTTACCTCCTAAAATACTGAAAAATAATTCTAGGAAAACATGATGAATCATGTATCCTTGTGCAATTGTTCAAATGGTTAAACAAGTATTTATTATTATTATATAACAAAAAAACAAAAAATTCTGCACTTAATTAAGAAAACGTTTACAATAGAGAAGAAGGAATTCGACGGTTTTTGTAGAATTCGTATTATGAACAGGTGTGTTTTAGAAGAAAGGGGAGAGATTGTGCAAAAGATTTTAATTGCAAATAGGGGAGAAATTGCTTCAAGGATTATTAAAACGTGTAAACAATTAAACATTCAAACAGTCGCTGTGTATTCAGATGCAGATCAGGATATGCCCTTTGTTAAAGAAGCGGATGTTGCACACCGTATAGGTGAATCGCAAGTGAATCGTTCATATTTGGTAATGGAGAATATACTCGATGTAGCGAAAAGAGAACAAGTAGATGGGATCCATCCTGGCTATGGTCTATTATCTGAAAATGCAAATTTTGCTAGAAGAGTGACAGAAGAGGGAATGGTCTTTATTGGGCCAGCTCATGGCATTATTGAAAAAATGGGGGATAAGGTAGAAGCTAGGAGAGCGATGCAACAAGCGTCGGTTCCTGTTGTGCCCGGAAGTGACGGGGGTGTGGAAAACATTGAAACAGCTAAACTTGTGGCAGCTGAAATCGGATACCCGGTCATGTTGAAAGCAAGTGGTGGTGGCGGTGGAATCGGAATGATTCGCTGTGAAAATGAGCAAGCGCTCGTTCAAAACTTTGATTCTACTAAAAATCGTGCAAAAGCCTATTTTGGTAAAGAAGAAGTTTTCCTTGAGAAATGCATCGAAAATGCACGCCATGTAGAAGTGCAAATTTTCGGAGATGACCACGGGAATTTGGTTCATCTTTTTGAACGTAATTGTTCCGTACAACGGAGAAATCAGAAGGTAATTGAAGAATCACCTTCCCCTGCACTTTCGAAGGAAACGAAAGAGAATATGTTCGCTGCGGCTGTAAAAGCTGGCAAGGCTGTTCACTATACGAATGCAGGAACAGTCGAATTTATTGTGGATGAAGAAGAAAATTTCTACTTCTTGGAGATGAATACGCGCCTCCAGGTAGAACACCCGGTCACTGAAGCGATTACAGGATTAGATTTAGTGAAATGGCAACTTCTTGTGGCAGCGGGAGAAGCTTTGCCGCTATGTAAGCAAGAAGAAATATCTGCTGATGGCCATGCCATTGAGTTTAGAGTTTATGCAGAAGATCCAAAGACCTTTTACCCATCACCTGGTCAGTTAACGACATTGGCTTGGGGAGAAGGGGAATATGTCCGGATCGATAGCGGATATGAAGAAGGGAATAAAGTCACTCCGTTCTATGATCCCATGATTTCAAAATGTATCATCAAAGGGAGCGATCGTGAAGATGCATTACATAAAGCGAAGCTCTTCTTCGATGGTGTATCTATTGAGGGAGTCAAAACGAATGTCACATTATTCAAGGATATTATAGAAGATGCAGGCTTTATTGAAGGAACCTATACGACCCAATGGCTTCAGGACTTTTTAACTGCCAACCGGACGTAACTAATGGTGTGTAAACTAACACCACTCAACTATAAAGAGAACAAACTGGAGGAATCAATCATGAAAGAAATCACATCAACTATGGCTGGTACGGTATTAAATGTAATGGTAGAACAAAATAGCGAAGTCTCTATTGGAGATACGGTGCTAATGCTTGAATCAATGAAAATGGAAATACCTGTCGAAGCTGAATCTGCAGGGAAAGTTTCTGAAATAAAAGTAAATATAGGAGATTTCGTGAACGAAGGAGACGTATTACTGGTCATTGAAGGGTGATAGACTAATCAATCGAGACTGTCAGAGATTATTCCTTAATCTCTGACTTCTCCATCATTTGACGATTAATTAGAACCTGAATTATGAGGAATAGGATCATGTATATTACGACGGAGGGGATAGTATGTCTACATCTAAAACAATCACCGATACTCTCGAAGAAACGAGAGAAAGGATCGCATCAGGCGGCCAATCTAAGTATCATGAGAAATTAAAAGAACAAAAGAAGATGTTTGTTCGTGATCGACTTCAACAACTCTTTGATAATGGGGATTATCAAGAAGATGGTATGTTTGCAAACAATAAAGCCGAAGATCTACCTGCCGATGGTGTCGTCACAGCGATTGGGAAAGTGGGAGGTCAGACAATATGTGTGATGGCCAATGACTCCACAGTAAAGGCTGGGTCATGGGGGGCTAGAACGGTTGAGAAAATCATCCGGATACAAGAAACGGCATTGAATTTAAAAGTGCCGATTTTCTATTTGGTGGATTCAGCAGGGGCACGCATTACCGATCAGTTGGATATGTTTCCAAACAGACGTGGAGCAGGTAAGATCTTTCATAACCAAGTGAAGATGTCAGGGATGGTTCCGCAAATCTGTGTCCTTTTCGGACCTTCTGCAGCCGGAGGAGCATATATTCCTGCGTTTTGCGATATTGTAATCATGGTAGATGGGAATGCTTCCATGTATCTGGGTTCTCCTCGTATGGCAGAGAAAGTAATAGGGGAGAAGGTTACTCTGGAGGAAATGGGTGGAGCAAGAATGCACTGCTCTGTGAGTGGATGTGGAGACCTGCTCGCTGCTTCAGAAGAGGAAGCGATTGAAGAGGCCAAACGATACTTAAGCTATTTCCCGGCGAATTATCAAAATAAGCCTAAAGTAAAAGATGGACTGGCTCCTAAACACGAAAAGCTATTAGAAGACATTATTCCAGAACATCAAAATGCACCATTTAATATGTACGACTGTATAGACACGTTGATTGATGAAGGTAGCTTCTTTGAGATGAAAAAGCTCTTTGCTCCAGAATTGATTACAGGTTTCGGACGACTGGATGGGAATGTAGTAGGGATTATTGCCAATCAGCCAAAAGTCAAAGGAGGAGTCCTTTTCCATGACTCGGCTGACAAGGGGGCAAAATTCATTCAGTTATGTGATGCTTTCCACATTCCGTTACTATTCCTTGCTGATGTACCAGGCTTTATGATCGGGACAAAAGTGGAAAGAGCTGGAATCATTCGTCATGGTGCGAAGTTGATCGCAGCCATGAGTTCTGCGACGGTCACCAAGATTTCTGTAATCGTAAGAAAAGCCTATGGAGCAGGATTATATGCGATGGCTGGCCCCGCTTTCGATCCGGATGTATGCATCGCACTTCCTACAGCTCAAATTGCTGTAATGGGACCGGAAGCCGCGGTGAATGCTGTTTATTCGAACAAAATTCAAGCCATCGAAGATCCGAAAGAAAGAATTCAGTATGTGCAACAAAAGCAGAAAGAATATAAAGAGCATATTGATATTTACAAATTGGCTTCCGAATTGATTGTTGATGAGATCACCGCTCCAAACGAATTACGTTCGGTATTGATCCAACGTTATAAGCTTTATGAAACAAAGGATGTTCAATTCAGTGAAAGAAAACATCCTGTCTATCCTGTATAAGATGATTTGAGTGGGGCTCGTTCTATAGAACGGGTCCTTCCTTATATTTGAAGAGTGATTCTTTCAGCCTATTGTTTTCTTAATGAGAAAAATTTGGTAAAATAATAGTAATTATGAACAACAAGGGGTTATTATGAAAATAGGAATTGTTGGAGGTGGGTCAATAGGTCTCCTATTTGCAGGATATTTAGGGGAATTATTCGATGTCACACTTATCGTAAGAAGAGAGTCACAAGTAAATGCCCTATTAAGGAATGGGGTGACGATCCACAAAGAGAGCACTTCCATCACAACGATCGTACAAGCGACAACTAGCATGAAAGCCGAGTCTGATTTCAATCTCGTAATAGTGACAGTAAAGGAATACGATTTGAGCTCTATTGAAAACGAGCTTATTGAAATTGGGATAACTCTGCCAATACTATTTGTTCAAAATGGAATCGGACACATCAATTGGGTGAAATCGTTGCCCCACCCCAATCTTGTCGCAGCATCGGTCGAGCATGGAGCAATGAGAGTAAATGACGATACAGTGCGTCATCTCGGGGAAGCAAAGACAAATATTGCTTTAATTAGGGGAGAATGGGGAGTTGTAGAAGAAGTAGCAGCAAAGAGCATTGATACCTTTCCATTTTTATATAAGTCAGACTACGAGGAAATGCTTCTATCAAAGTTATTTATTAATGTATTGATCAATCCTCTGACAGCTTTAACCGGCGTGACGAATGGAAAGCTAGTTGATAACCCGCATTTTCACCGAATACAGAGAGAACTATTCCATGAGCTTCTTCTCCTGTTTCCTCATATGGAAGGCATAATTTCTATAGAGGATGTAATAGGAATTTGTCATAATACATATCTAAACAGATCATCTATGTTGAAGGATATTGAGACACTAAGAAAAACAGAAATCGAATCGATCTTAGGCGTTCTGCTAGAGAGAGCCCATGAAGAAAACCATTTTGTGCCCATCATGAATATACTTTACAGTTTAGTTAAAGGAATAGAAAGAGAAGGTCTGGGGGGATAAAATGGCTTCCGTTTTTTCAACGATTATCGCCATTTTCGTGATGATTCCATTTTTAGGATATTTTATTAGCTTTATC
Source organism: Bacillus sp. BHET2 (assembly GCF_005938125.1). GTDB lineage: Bacteria > Bacillota > Bacilli > Bacillales > Bacillaceae_B > Rossellomorea. Next base: position 1,404,752 of record NZ_VCQN01000001.1, on the reverse strand, counting down.
CTGGCAAAGGAAATCCTGAAAAATCACCGTAAAGCGGTTCATGTCGCTATCGATATTACCACATTTCTATTAATTATCTCTGTGCACTTTATTGTGATTGCCATTTGGCAAACCTCTTATTTATGGCTCATTTTTTTGGCGATTTGTTCAATAGGGGTTCTTTTTGTCATTACATATTGGAAGGTGAAAGGAGAAATTCACTATCCGAAGCTGTTAAGGGGTTTCTGGCGCATGAATTTCCTGTTATTTTTCACAGCGTACATTACGTTAATGATCACAGGCTTGATACTCCGTATTCTTGACTTGTACTAAAAGGCGGATTATGTAACCTTTGTGTGAGCAGAGGTTCACTACGCTTCACTCCACACACTTGCATAACGTGCCCCGTAAAAAAGTCAGGCAAGTTTTTTCCTTTTCCGAATGTGGAATGATATACTCATCGTTAGGATATAAAGAGCTAGAAAAGGAGTAATTCATATGGAATTGGAAAGCTTAAACATTCCAGCAATAAATCGATTTGCCTCTCAATACTTAAAACAAGAAGAGCCTGTCACTTCTTTTTTTCACTATAATCTAAACAGCCCAACAGTCTACTCTGAACGGATGAACGATATACAGTCACGCGGGTTTCCGAGAGCAGGACTGGCAGAATGCATATCATCTTACATGGAAGAATTGCCAGGGTCTAAAAAAGTAGAAGAATCACTTGAAAAGATAAAAAAGGACGCAGTAACTGTCGTAGCCGGTCAACAGGCAGGTTTATTGACAGGCCCACTTTATACGATACATAAAATAATATCAGTTATTCAATTGGCCAGACAGCAGGAAGCTGAATTAAAACATCCTGTTGTACCCGTATTTTGGATTGCTGGAGAAGATCACGATTATCAAGAAGTGAACCATATTTATGTAGAGAAAGGTTCAAAGTTAGAAAAGACCGGTTACCCTGAAAGAGTGATTGATAAGAAGATGACATCTCAAATCACTTATACCAAATCCGTGATGAAGAAGTGGCTTGATGAGATTTTGGCTGCCTTTGGAGAAACCGAATATACAAAACCTCTTTCTGTAGAGCTCTATGAGATGATAGACAATGAAGAATCCATCGTTCGCTTCTTTGCTCGTATTATCATGAGTTTATTCAAGGATTTCGGTTTACTAGTCATAGATTCTTCCTATCCTTCTTTAAGAAGACTTGAATCCCAACATTTTCAATACTTAATTGAAAACAGTCAGTCGATTACTAATGAGGTTCTTAAGCAGCAAGATGAGATTCGAGGAAATGGATTTCATCCTCAATTGGACATCGCTCCGACATCGGCGAACCTATTTCTGCAAATCCGAAATGAGCGGGCTTTGTTAGATAGAGATGGGAATACGTTCTTTGAGAAGAATAATGGCCGAAACTATTCTTTAATGGAATTGTTATCAAAATTGGAAGAAAGCCCGGAGACATTTAGCAACAATGTTGTGACAAGACCCTTGATGCAGGAATGGCTATTCCCTACACTTGCGTTCATAGCAGGTCCAGGTGAAATTGCCTATTGGGGAGAATTAAAAAAAGCATTTGAATTTGTAGACCTAAAGATGCCTCCGGTTGTACCTCGACTGAATATTACAATCGTGGAAAGAGAAGTGGATAAGAAGATCCGCGACCTTCAATTAACTCTTCATGGAGTAATAACTGAAGGGGTTTCAACTGCTCGTGATGCCTTCTGGAAGTCTCTTGAAAGCCCGCGATTAGAGTCAGAAATGAAAGAAATAGAAGAAGAACTTAAACGGAAGTATGAAATGATCAGGCAACAGGCGGCTATGATTGATAAAGGATTGAATTCCATTATCGATAAGAACCTTGAATTTCACCTTGCTCAATTCAATTATTTGCGAAAAAAAGTGGATAAAGCACAGGAGGATAAGCACTCATTAACGTTTGCTCAGTTTATGAAGGTGGAAAATAGCATTAGGCCAAATGGAGGACCACAGGAAAGAACATGGAATCTCCTCTACTTCCTTAATAAATATGGTCCCGGTTTCGTGACAGATCTCACCCTTCAAGACTTCACTTTTGATGGTACCCATAAGGTGGTATATCTTTAATAGAAAAAGTAATTCTCGACAATCATAAAAATAAAAGGACCTAATTCGCTTTATCTTGCGAATTAGGTCCTTTTTACGTTGTATAAAGACAAATTTCTGCGGTGCTAAATTGTCTATAAAAGAAAGAAAAAGACTAATGAAAAATAGAGGGGATTTTTTGTAAAGAAAGAATTTAGAAAAGAGTGGAGAAAAGTGGGGGGATGTGGTACATTTGTGTTAGAAAGTGGGGGCAGTGCATATGTTCATGGGCGAATATCAACATAACATTGATAATAAAGGCCGTTTAATCGTACCTGCCAAGTTCCGTGATCACCTCGGAGATGCATTTGTCATCACACGGGGGCTGGATCAATGTTTATTTGGTTATCCCATGGAAGAATGGAGAGCTCTTGAAGAAAAGCTCAAAGCCCTGCCACTTACAAAGAAAGATGCCCGTGCCTTTACACGTTTTTTCTTCTCGGGAGCAACTGAGAGTGAACTGGATAAAACAGGTAGAGTCAATATTCCTGCTACACTTGTGAATTATGCAAAATTGGATAAAGAATGCATTATTTTGGGAGTTTCCAATCGAATTGAGATTTGGAGTAAGTCATTATGGGAAGACTATTTTACACAGTCTGAAGATTCTTTTGCTGAGCTTGCAGAGAATATGGTAGGGTTCGATATCTAATCCCCACAAAACGTTCGATTGGAAAGGTGAAATCAACATGTTTAAACATACCACTGTATTATTAAGGGAAACGGTAGATGGCTTGAATATTAAAGAAGATGGAATTTATGTAGATTGTACGTTAGGCGGGGCTGGACATAGTGAATATCTTGTCAGCCAGTTATCGTCTGAAGGACATCTGTATTGCTTTGATCAGGATGAAACAGCCATCAACCACGCGAAAGAGAAGCTTTCTTCATACCAAGACAGAATAACATTCGTTCAATCAAATTTCCGAAACATTAAGGAAGAGCTTGAACATCTTGGAGTACATAGTGTGGATGGGATTTTATACGATCTAGGTGTGTCATCACCTCAACTGGACACTCCAGAAAGAGGCTTTAGTTATCATCATGATGCACCACTCGATATGAGAATGGACCTGCAAGGAGACGTAACCGCTTATGATGTTGTAAATCATTGGTCGTTTGGAGACTTAGTCCGCATCTTTTATCGATACGGGGAAGAAAAGTTCTCTAAGCAAATTGCAAGAAAGATTGAAGCAGCCCGGGAGGTTAAAGCAATTGAAACCACCGGAAAACTTGTCGAACTGATCAAAGATGGAATTCCTGCCCCTGCGAGACGAAAGGGTGGCCACCCTGCTAAGAGAGTATTTCAAGCAATCCGAATTGCCGTCAATGATGAGCTTGGAGCGTTTGAGGATTCCCTTGAGCAGACGATTGAACTGCTTCATAAAGGCGGAAGAGTTAGTGTCATAACATTTCATTCCTTAGAGGATCGAATTTGTAAAACGATGTTTAAGGAAAAAGCGTCAGGGCCAGACCTGCCCCATGGATTGCCAATTATTCCAGAGGGTTATGAAGCAGAGCTTAAACTTGTTACGAGAAAGCCAATCTTACCTAGTGAAGAAGAATTAGAAGAAAACAATCGAGCTAGGTCAGCTAAATTAAGAATCGCAGAAAAAAATATATAAATAGAAGGAATCGGGAGGGAGAATTTTGAGTAACTTAGCCAGAAATTATGAGCAACAAAAAGTGGAGAATTCCTATCAGTCTGTACAAGCCAAACCTCAGCGTCTCAGAGAAGAAAGAAGGTCAGTTGTCACTCCGGGTGAAAAAATCCTTGTGGCTATCTTCGCAATGATATTCTGCTTCTTAGCGGTGCAAATTGTTTCTACTCAAGCCGCTATCTATGATGTGAATAAAGAGGTTCAGCATGTTGAATCCACAATTGAAAAACAACAAAAGGCGAACAATGACCTGAAACTTCAAGTCAGTGAATTGAGTACGTACGAGCGTATCCTTGAAAAAGCCAAAGAGCTTGGACTTAACTTAAAAGAAAAGAATGTTAAGGTTGTTGAACAGTAATGAAAAAAAGACCAAGTATGAACATAGGGGCAGCCATCCTTTTCGGGATTTTCGGCTTGCTCTTTTTTGTATTAATGGTTCGCTTTGTCACGATTCAGGTAACGGGGGAAGCGGAAGGGGAAGTACTTGCATCCCAAGCGGCAAAAAAATATATAAAAAGTCATATTTTAGAAGCCCATAGAGGAACGATTTTCGATGGTAAAGGAGAGGTCATAGCGGAGGATACCTCTGCATATACACTCGTTGCTATCTTGGATCCCAGCATTACGAGTGACCCTAAAAAACCGAAACATGTGACCGATCCCGGGAAAACGGCTAAGGTATTGGCTCAGTATCTGGACATGAAGGAAAGTGAAATTTACGCCCGATTAAATAAAAAGGGTCCTTATCAAGTGGAACTCGGGGCTGCAGGGAGAGATTTATCCCACCAATTAATGTTGGACATTAAAGAAAAAAACCTGCCAGGTGTTACATTCAGGAAAGAAGCGAAACGGTTCTATCCGAATGGTTCATTTGCTTCACATTTGATAGGGTTTGCTCAAAAAACAACCTTAGATAACGGCGATTCTACAACTGTTGGGAAGATGGGAGTAGAAGCAAGCTTTAATGATGTTTTAAAGGGGAAAGATGGTTCAGTAGCATACAAAAGTGATGTTTGGGGCTACCTGCTGCCCAATGCTGATGAGCATGTTACACCTCCAGAAGACGGAGACGACATTTATTTGACGATAGACAAGAAGGTTCAAACGTTTCTTGAAGAAGCAATGAATGAAGTCCAAAAGAAGTATAAACCGAAGAAGATGTTTGCGATCGTTTCAGACCCGAAAACTGGGCAGATACTGGCCATGTCTCAAAGGCCGACATTCCATCCTGATTCACGAGAAGGATTATTGGACAACTGGACCAACATCATTGTCGAGGATACGTATGAGCCGGGTTCCACAATGAAGTCCTTTTCTTTGGCTGCTGCTGTGAACGAAGGGAAGTTTAATCCGAATGAAACCTATGAATCTGGTAAGTTCTACGTTGATAATGTCCCAAACCCGATACGGGATCATAACGGTGGGGAAGGTTGGGGAACCATCTCTTACTTAGAAGGTGTCCAAAGATCTTCAAATGTGGCATTTGCTAACCTTCTGGATAAAATAGGATTCAAAAAATATGAGGATTACTTACATGAATTTGGATTTGGTGAGACCACCCATGTTGGCCTACCCAATGAAGCATCAGGTTCAATTTTATATCATTACCCTATCGAGAAATACACGACTATTTTCGGACAAGGTACTACCGTAACACCGCTTCAAATGATCCAAGCCGAATCTGCGATTGCCAACAATGGGAAAATGGTGAAGCCTTATGTTATATCTAAAATCGTCGATCCGAACACAAAGAAAGTGATTAAAGAGACAAAGCCTGAAGTATCAGGAAGTCCCATTACGAAAGAGACGGCCGAAAAAACAAGGGAGTACCTGGAAACTACCGTCACTTCTGAACATGGGACTGGGCAGAAGTTTGCGATAGAAGGGTATCGTGTCGGTGGTAAATCCGGTTCCGGTCAGATTCCTGATCCTGCTAATGGCAGATATATGGTAGGAAAAGAAAATTATCTTTTCTCATTTATGGGAATGGCTCCGATCGATGATCCCCAATTAATTGTTTACGTTGGAGTTCAACAGCCAGAATTGGAGCCGACCGAGATAGGTTCAGATCCTGTCTCTGCTATTTTCAGACCTGTTATGCAAAACAGCTTGAAATATTTAAATATCAAACCACAGGAAAAAGTTAGCTTAAAAAAACAGGAGCTTCCTGATACAAGAGACATGACTGTAGAAGAAGCGAAAACAGAACTCGTAAAAGCAGGGGTTTCACCAATCGTTGTCGGGAATGGTTCCAAAGTGGTTAAACAGCTCCCTCAAGCCGGAAGTGGAATTCTCGAAGGTGAGAGAGTGGTAATCAAAACCGACGGTGAAGTGACAATTCCTGATATGAAGGGATGGTCAGTAAGAGATGTCTTTAAGGTGGCTAACCTTGCCGGCCTAAAAATCAATATGGTTGGAAATGGTTATGCGGTTAGCCAAAACATTCAGCCTGGGGTAAATGTCAAGAAGGGAGAGCCTCTTGTCGTTAACTTCAAGACTCCTGAAGAAGCAGCGGAGCCAAAGGAAGAAGATGAAGAAGAGCCGCTAAATTAGCAAAAAGGGTTGACTCGTGTATGTGAGGGACTTTCCTTTACCTGTAGGATGATGAAACAGGAAAAGGAAAGTCCCCGTCCGGGTCACCCTTTTTTGTTGTTTCGCTTCATAATTTGATCATGTTGCAAATCAAATTATCCAGAAATTCACCTTGAAATGGTACCGGTAGTGAAGTATATACAAAACGCCAATCATTGATTTCAAACATACCCCAATAAGTCCAAGCATATAATGGAACGAGCCATAGAAGGGGAGGTTCCATTTGTGAAAAGAGTATCCAATGTAACAGTAAGGAAAAGGTTAGCTATAGCGCTTGTGGTAGGTGTCCTTGTTTTCTCCATCATTGATATAAGGTTGGGGTATGTTCAGTTTTTCAAAGGGGACTGGCTTACCGGTTTGGCGAAAGATTCCTGGAGTCGAAATATCCCATTTCAACCGGAGAGAGGGAAAATAGTCGACCGCAATGGAGTTGAACTCGCTGGAAATCAAAGTGCACCGACGATATTTGTCGTCCCTAGACAAGTCACAGACCCTCAGGGTACTGCGGATAAACTGGCGGCGGTTCTTAATATTTCAGTAGAATCTGCATATAAATATGTAACACAGAAAGCCAATATGGTGCTAATTAAAGAAGCGAGGAAGATCTCGTATGAGAAAGCAAAGGAAGTTAGGGATCTAAACTTGAAGGGTGTTTATTTAGGCGAAGATTCTAAACGATATTACCCATATGGGAGCTATTTATCCCATGTTCTTGGGTTTGCTGGTATTGATAATCAGGGCCTGATGGGACTCGAACTTTCATATGATGAAGAGCTTAGCGGAGATAAAGGATATGTGAAGTTTTTCTCTGACGCAAAAGGAAAAAGAATGCCAGACATGGCAGATGATTTTGAAAAACCAGAAAATGGGCTGGATCTAAAGTTAACGATCGATTCAAAGGTACAAACAATTGTGGAGCGTGAATTGGATATAGCCCAGGCTACTTATAATCCGGATGGTATTATCGCCATTGCCATGAATCCTAAGAACGGTGAAATATTGGCAATGTCCAGCCGACCGACCTTTGATCCGGCGAATTTCCGAAACGTGCCTCAAGAAGTATATAACCGGAACTTACCGATTTGGAGCACGTATGAGCCGGGGTCCACATTTAAAATCATAACCCTGGCTGCAGCCCTTGAAGAAAAGAAAGTCGATCTTTATAAAGAAACATTTCATGACCCTGGTTATATTGAAGTTGCCGGATCGACCCTGCATTGCTGGAAGCGAGGTGGCCACGGGACCCAGACGTTTTTGGAAGTGGTACAAAACTCATGTAACCCTGGGTTTGTAGAACTGGGTCAGAGACTTGGGAAAGAAAAATTGTTCAGTTATATTGATGATTTTGGATTTGGTCAAAAGACGGGAATAGATCTTCAAGGAGAAGGAAAGGGAATTCTATTTAATCTGGACCGGGTGGGGCCGGTTGAGCAGGCGACAACAGCATTTGGTCAAGGTGTGGCTGTAACCCCTATCCAACAGGTTGCGGCTGTATCTGCAGCAGTCAACGGTGGAGTGTTGTATCAACCTTATATTGCAAAAGAGCTTATTGATCCCTCAACCGGAGAAGTGGTTATGAGAAAGACACCTCAAATCAAGAAAAGAGTCATTTCCGAAGAAACTTCGAAACAAATTCGTGAAGCGTTGGAAAGCGTTGTTGCAAAAGGTAGTGGTAAGAAAGCCTTTGTAGATGGATACCGGGTAGGAGGGAAGACGGGAACCGCACAAAAAGCAAAAGATGGTAAATATCTAGAAAACAATCACATCGTTTCTTTTATGGGAGTGGCGCCTGCGGATGATCCTGAAATTGTCGTATATGTTGCAGTGGATAATCCGAAGGGTACGATTCAATTCGGTGGAGTAGTTGCTGCCCCTATCGGTGGGAGCATCATCGGTGATAGTCTAGAAGCAATGGGTGTGCCGAAACGTAAAGGGCAAATTGAAAAAGAATTGACGTGGACGGACATTCCATTGGTAGAAACCCCTGACTTAATCGGATTGACCAAAAATGAATTACGGGAACAGCTCGTAAACCTCGACCTGGATATTAGTGGAAATGGCGAAAAGGTGGTGAGTCAGTCACCAGACCCAGGGGTGAAGATCAAACAGGGATCAAAAGTGAGGGTCTACTTGTCGGAATAACAATAACGATGGTCTACATCGGAACAGATTAATGATATACTTTTCATTTGCGCCATGGGCTTAATTTTTTAAATGTGATGAAAGCCCTTGGTCTGTATAGGGTGTTTGATAGCTTCCAATAAAAATATTGAACTAAGTTAAAAGGTTGATAGCTTTCAAACGCTTTTTTTTGTAAAATATAAAAAGGTTGCTTTCTACCTGTGAGGAGTTGAAAAGATGAGATTGCACACTTTGCTGGAAGTACTACCGTTTTTCTCAGTACAGGGTGAAGGGAATCCAGCTATTTCAAACATCGCTAACCACCATAAGAAAGTGAAGATTGGTGATTTGTTTATCTGTATTACTGGGTTAGAAATCGATAGTCATTCACTTGCAGGGGTTGCTGAGAAGAACGGTGCCGTTGCGATTCTTGCCGAGAGGGAGTTGGAGGCTGATATCCCGGTGATCATTGTGCCTGATACGAAAAAAGCAATGGCCATTCTGGCAGATTACTTTTATAAGCAGCCCTCCCATCAGCTTCTTTTGGTCGGAGTGACAGGTACAAACGGGAAAACCACGACCACCCATCTGATAGATCAGGTTTTTGCTCATAGTGGAATGAAGACCGGTTTAATCGGAACTCTGCATATAAAAGTGGGGGATGAGTTACAAGTTAGTCATAATACGACTCCAGACAGTTTAACCTTGCAGCAAACCTTTAGACGATTTTGTGATAAGGGGGTTACATCTGCGATCATGGAAGTTTCATCCCATGCCCTAGATCAGGGTCGGGTTCATGGTTGTGACTTTGATATAGCGGTGTTTACAAACCTCACCCAGGATCACCTTGACTATCATAAATCCATGAAGGAATATCGTAACGCTAAAGGCTTATTGTTTTCTCAATTAGGGAATACTTATTTTAAGAAATCCCCTAAATATGCCATTATTAATAAAGACGATGAAGCAGCTGCTTATTTCATTAAATCAACAGCCGCCCATGTTTTTACATATGGCCTGTCCCCCTCAGCTGACTTCCATGCGAGAGATATCGTCTTAAAAGCAACAGAGTCCATTTTCACGCTTGTTTCACCATTTGGAGAGCGGAAGATGGTCCTGAAGTTAGCAGGACAGTTTAATGTATACAATGCACTTGCTGCAATCGCAACGGCTTCTGCTGCGGGTATATCGATTGAAGACAGTATTTGTAGTCTTGAAATGGCGCAGGGTGTCAGAGGAAGGTTTGAAACGGTTTCTGAGGGCCAGCCCTTTTCAGTCATAGTGGATTATGCCCACACTCCTGATGGTTTGAAAAATGTATTAGAAACCATCCAGACTATTACGAAAGGGAAAGTGATTGTTGTAGTGGGTTGTGGAGGGGACAGGGATAAGATTAAGAGGCCAATCATGGCAGAAATTGCATGTGATTATGGGGACTATGCCATTTTTACCTCAGATAATCCGAGAACAGAGGCTCCACACAAGATTTTGCATGATATGGAATCTGGTGTTGTCGGGAAACACTACCAATTAATCGTAGATCGTAAGGATGCAATCAAAGAAGCAATAAGTCTTGCTGAACCGGAAGATGTGGTACTGATTGCAGGAAAAGGTCATGAAACGTATCAGATCATCGGAAATAATGTATTCGATTTCGATGACCGTGAAGTTGCAAGAAACATTATAAAGGGGATGTAGAAATGCTCTTTTATGATGAGGTGAAAAAATTATTTCCAGATACAAAAGGAATACTTCTGCCTGGTTTTACGTTTCTAGTAGTTTCAAATTCAACTAGGATGGGAATGGAAAAGGGACTATATGTCCCTTTTGGTGATGAAATAAATCTTTTTAAAAGCATTGAAAATGGAGCGATTGCTTCTTTTTGGCCGAAGAGTGAATTGATACCATCATTTGTTCCAAACCACTTTCCGTTATTCATGGTTGAAGATGTATATACAGCATATGTAAATTTACAGGAGCAATACAAACAAAATCACAATCAAGAAAAGTGGGAAATTATGACGAAGTTTATTTTCAGCAATGAATCCGAAACAAAACAAACCAGTAATGAATTCAACAGTAATAAGGATCCAAACAGCGGAAAGGGAGGGGAATTAAAATGATGGAACAAGTGATCTTATTTACAATTATCATGTCATTTCTTATAACCGTATTACTTGCCCCCGTGTTTATTCCCTTCCTTAGAAGATTGAAGTTTGGGCAAAGCATCCGGGACGAAGGACCAGAGTCCCATCAAAAAAAGACTGGAACACCAACGATGGGTGGAATCGTTTTTTTAGTAGCCATTGTTATTACAACTTTTGTTATGACAGGAAAATATTCTGAGCCAGGACCTGAAACATATTTAATGATTCTTGTGACTGTCGGCTTTGGACTATTGGGCTTTCTAGATGACTTTATTAAAGTCGTTATGAAAAGGAATTTGGGATTAACGTCTAAGCAGAAACTATTTGGCCAAATTGTCATATCGGTGATCTTTTATCTCATCTTTAAACAGAACGATTTCCCGACAACGGTTTCAATTCCATTAACGGACACTTCGTTTGAATTAGGCTGGTTTTATTGCTTATTCATCATCTTTTGGCTGGTCGGATTTTCAAATGCAATCAATTTAACAGATGGTCTGGATGGGTTGGTATCCGGAACAAGCGCAATCGCTTTCGGTGCTCTAGCAGTCTTAGCCTGGAATCAATCACAGTATGATGTTGCAATCTTTGGTGTGGCGGTAGTTGGGGCGGTACTGGGCTTCCTAGTATTCAACGCTCATCCTGCGAAGGTATTCATGGGAGATACGGGGTCATTGGCACTCGGTGGAGCAATCGCAGCGATTGCCATATTAACCAAATTGGAAATAATCTTAATCCTTATTGGTGGAGTTTTCGTCATTGAGACTCTTTCAGTCATCTTGCAGGTCGCATCCTTTAAAACCACAGGGAAACGAATTTTTAAAATGAGTCCACTGCATCATCACTATGAGTTGGTCGGATGGTCTGAGTGGCGTGTTGTCGTAACATTCTGGACAGTGGGATTGCTTTTTGCTGTTTTAGGAATCTATATTGAGGTGTGGTTATAATTGAAGAACATTACAAAGTTTAAACATAAAAAAGTACTCGTATTAGGTTTAGCGAAAAGTGGGGTAAGTGCAGCCTCTCTTCTACATAAGTTAGATGCATTTGTGACAGTAAACGATCAAAAGCCTTTATCGGATAACCCTGAAGCGCAGGGCCTTCTTCAGGAAGGAATCAAAGTAATATGCGGTAGCCACCCAATCGAACTGCTTGACGAGGGCTTTCAATATGTCGTGAAAAACCCTGGAATCCCTTATCACAATCCATTAATAAAAAAGGCACTTGAAAAGAACATCCCTGTTTTAACGGAAGTAGAGCTTGCTTATTTAATTTCAGAGGCAGAAATGATCGGGATTACCGGAACAAATGGGAAAACCACGACAACAACACTTCTGTTCGACATGCTGAATGAAGATAAGAAAAATCCTCTAATAGCGGGGAATATCGGGACAGTCGCTAGTGAAGTGGCCCAAATTGCGAAAGAAGACGAGAAGATGGTAGTGGAACTTTCATCATTTCAATTGATGGGGATCGAAGAATTTGCGCCTCATATCGCCATCATTACGAACTTGTATGATGCCCATCTTGATTATCATGGAAATCTGGATGAATATTGGAAAGCGAAGTCCAATATTACAAAAAATCAAACTGAAAAGGACTATTTGATCATCAATGGGGATCAAGAACATGTCTGGGACGCAGTTCGTTTTACAAAAGCCACAGTGATTCCTTTTTCAACAAAGAAAGAAGTAGATGGTGGAATTTATATTAAAGATGGCGCTGTTTTCTTCAGGGAAGAACGGGTCGTTGAATTAGCTTCCATCGTGTTACCAGGTGCACATAATCTTGAAAACATCCTTTGTGCCGTCGCTGCATGCAAGATTTATGGTGTATCCAACTATAGCATTGAGAAGGTGCTTAGTGGGTTTGCAGGAGTGAAACATCGGACTCAATTTGTTCGTGAAGTAAATGGCATTAAATTCTACAATGATTCTAAAGCGACGAACAGTCTAGCGACGAAAAGTGCCCTCAATGCCTTTGAATCCCCTACCATATTGCTGGCAGGCGGTTTGGATCGAGGGAATGAATTTGATGATCTTCTTCCGTTTCTAGATAAAGTGAAAGTATTAATCACATTTGGGGAAACGTCTGAGAAGTTCGTTAAAACAGGTGAAAAGGCAGGGATACGGACTATCATTCCTGTCGATAATGTTGAAAAGGCTGTTCCTGTTGCTTTCGAACATGCTAAAGAAGGAGATGTCGTCTTGTTGTCTCCAGCTTGTGCGAGCTGGGATCAATATCGAACTTTTGAAGAACGCGGTGACATTTTTATCGATGCAGTGCATAAGCTTTAATAAGGGCTTGTCCATAAAGAGCATCCATACTTTTACAACCAGTCATTCAATCCAAGATAAGTAGTTTTCTTTGCTCGAACGGCTCTAAAATTGTCTATTCGAGGTGTTTAAGATTGCCCTTAAAAAAATCGACTCCCGATTTTATACTCATTGTGGTCACACTTACTTTGCTTGCGATTGGATTAATCATGGTGTACAGTGCGAGTGCTGTATGGGCGGATTACAAGTTTGCTGATTCCTTTTTCTTTGCGAAAAGGCAAGTGCTCTTTGCCGGTGTAGGATTGTTTGCTATGTTCTTCATCATGAATGTTGAGTATTGGACGTGGAAGAATTGGTCGAAAATCATCATCATCATTTGCTTCGTCCTACTTTTACTCGTTCTAATCCCTGGGATAGGGGTATTACGGAATGGTTCAAGGAGCTGGATTGGGGTTGGTGCTTTCTCGATTCAGCCATCAGAGTTCATGAAGCTTGCCATGATTGCATTTCTTTCAAAATATCTATCTGAGAACCAAAAGTACATCACGTCATTTAGAAAAGGTGTCCTGCCAGCCTTGTTGTTGGTGTTTACAGCATTTGGCATGATTATGCTGCAACCTGACCTAGGTACAGGTACCGTGATGGTCGGAACTTCCGTTGTCATGATATTTATATCAGGAGCAAGAATTAAACACTTTGTGGGACTTGGAATGATAGGATTAATAGGCTTTGTTGGTCTCGTTATTTCAGCACCATACCGAGTCAAGAGAATTACATCTTTTCTAGACCCTTGGCAGGATCCGTTAAATAGTGGCTTCCAAATTATTCAGTCACTGTATGCAATTGGTCCTGGTGGCTTGTTCGGATTGGGTCTTGGTCAGAGCAGACAAAAGTTCTTTTATCTGCCAGAACCACAAAACGACTTTATATTTGCCATCTTGGCAGAAGAGCTCGGCTTTATAGGAGGCACCCTGGTTCTGCTTCTGTTTTCATTGATATTGTGGAGGGGGATCAGAATCGCATTAGGTGCACCGGACCTATTTGGAAGCTTTCTGGCTTTAGGGATTGTCTCCATGATCGCTATCCAAGTGATGATCAATGTGGGGGTTGTGACGGGCCTTATGCCGGTTACTGGGATCACTCTTCCATTTCTTAGTTACGGAGGGTCTTCATTGACCCTAATGTTAATGGCTGTAGGGGTTCTGTTGAACATTAGCCGCTACACGAGGAATTAATGATAAAAAATGAGATTGACGATGAATAACAGAGGACGAGAAACGAAAAGTGAAAATCCGGTTTCCAGGGTTTAACTCTTCACTCTTCCCTGTATTCCTGTCCGTCTCTTTTTTTATTTCTAAAAGAATGGTGCTAATAAATCCTTTTATCACAAGTGATTGTTCACTGATACTTCATGAGAGTTGGTAGAAAGTATTTACTCTAAAGAATTGATTTACTCTATACTCAAGGTTGAAGATCACTTATATTGAATCAAACTTCAACGATATTGGCACTAAGCTCTAGAAAAACGTATAAATTCTACGTTTTTTATAGAAATAACAATAGGATAATGAAAGATGAGATGTTACAATAAATTACATATACGTAATGCATAATGATCATACCTTTTCAAAATTAAGGAGAGTTTATTACTTTTGTTAGCCAAAACTTTTACAATTCAATGACATGCATTCATAAAGCATGCATTGTTGTTTAAAATAGAGTTCAAGAGTGTAATACATAGGGTGGCCCTTTATATGGAATATACGTACATATAGGAAAAGCGGTATAGATAATCCATCTTACTTAAATCATTCCTTTTATTCCGTTTCCATTTAAAAAGGTGAGCACTGGTCCATCCTACAACTCTATTTTTTTATTGGGTTTCCGAAAAATGGTGTTTGGTCATAAATTGCGTTCTGTTCCTCTTTTAACATCTGATTCCTTCGTATAGAATAGAAGGTATCCCAATGTAAAGTGTACTTTCATTATAAGACGTGGTGCGAATAGTGTATTCATGGCTTAATGAATTCAAAGTGAAGTTGAGGAGAACGAAATGAAAAAAGAAAATGTTGTTTCCATTGAAGAGCGTATTCCTAAATTAAAACAACACAGAAAAAAGAAGGCAAACCGCAGGCTGCTGTTTTTACTTTCTTTATTCTTACTCATGATATTATCGGTTGTATATTTTCAATCACCTCTTAGTCATGTGAAGGAAGTGACCGTACACGGAAATGAGCTTGTTTCAAGTAAGGCGGTTCTTCAAAAAAGTGGGATTAACAATGGAATGAATGTGTGGAGTGTAAACAAAGAGAAAACAGTAAATCAATTGAAGGAACTACCTGAAGTGAAGAATGCAACGGTGAAGCTTTCCTTTCCCAATTCTTATGAGGTTACGATTCAAGAATATAGTAAAAAAGCGTATCTCTCGAAGGGCAATAAATTTTTTGTCATTTTAGAAAATGGAAAGGTACTTGATAAAGGGACAGAGTCGATACCTGTCGATGCCCCTTTATTAAGAGGGTTCGAAGAAGATAAGGTTCTGCTCAAAATGGTGAAAGAATTAGGTGAGCTTCCGAAAGAAGTTCAGCACCTTATTTCAGAGATTAATCTTGTTCCAAAGAAAACGGACCAATATCACTTGACCCTATTTATGAATGATGGTTTCGAAGTGAGCGCGACCATAAGGAGTTTTTCAGAAAAGATGGTGCATTATCCTTCAATCGTCAGTCAATTAGATCCTTCAGTAAAAGGGATCATTGATTTAGAGGTAGGCTCATATTTCAGAGCATATGAAACGGAAGGTGAACAAAACGATGAAGAGGATGAAGGTGAGAGGTAAGCATGTTGTCCTCTCTCTTGTATGTTTAGTGTTGGGCTTCATCCTTGCATTTTCATTTAGTCTGGCCAATTCAGAACAAGCTGAACAGGGTAGTCGAACAAATGGCCAGTGGAAACAGGAAGAGGCATTAAGGGACCAGATCCTGGAGTTTCAACAGAAGAATAATAATCTTCAAGAAGATCTTTATGAGAAACAAGACAAGGTAGTCAATATGGAGAAGGAATTCTCTAAGGAGAAACAAATCTATTTTAACTTGGCAGAGGATGCTGAGAAGTATCGAATGTACCTAGGCAAAACCAAAGTGAAGGGACCCGGTGTGACCGTAACGCTGTCCGATGCTAAATACGACCCGGAGGAAGAGAACGCAAACAATTATATTGTCCATGAACATCATGTCTTTAAGGTGATCAATGAATTATATATTGCAGGGGCTTCTGCTGTTGCGATTAATGGACAAAGACTTAAGCATGATTCTTACATATTGTGTAATGGTCCGGTTATCCAGATTGATGGAATCGAATATCCTGCCCCGTTTAAAATTACGGCTATAGGGGATTCGGAAGTATTATCATCTGCTATGAATATAACAGGCGGGGTAAAAGATCAACTCGTCAATGATAATATCATTTTTGAAATGAAGAAAGAGAGTTCAGTTATTTTAGAACCCACCATCGGTGAATCATAAGCTTGTTCATTTTCCTTTGAACGAATAGCGCATTTGCCAAGTGCGGGTTAGATGTGAAAGTAAGGTGCACTAAATGGACAACAAACTTAAGCTTAGCTTTACCGTGATTACAATCATCATCGGGTTTATGATTGCGATTCAGTTCCAAACCGTCAAAGAACCTGTTGTCCGGGATACACGAGATATTTGGGAGCTGAGGGAAGCATTATTGAAAGAGAAAGAGGTTAATTCCAGTCTATATTCTGAAATGCGTTCGGTTGAGGCTAAGCTCGAACAATATAAGACAGAGCAGGCGTCCAGTCCCGAACAGGCATTAAAGCAAACGTGGGAGGAATTAAGGACTGAGATTGGTCTGACTGAGAAAACTGGCCCAGGTCTCATTTTAACAATTGAACCGGCCATGGAGGAAGTGCTTCTCGGCCAGAAGGTTCAGAATGTATCACCGGAGCTCTTGGAAAGACTGGTAAATGAATTGAATCTCTACGATGCAGTAGATATCTCGATAGATGATCATCGCCTAGTCAATACATCAGTCATCCGGGATATTAATGGGGAGACCAAAGTGGACGGAAATTCGATTAGGAAAATACCGTTTGAAGTAAAGGTGTTGACCAAAGATTTAAAAGCTGCAAAAGATCTCTATAGCCGAATGCAAGTTTCAAGGTCTGTGGAAGACTTCTTTATCGATAATCTACGAGTCACTATTTCCAAGCCTTTAGAAAAAGTGGTTGTACCACCATATAAAGAAACAATCCGTGTCCGCCTTATGGAACCGGTTAAAGAAAGAGGAGGGAACGATTAAATGTGGCTTCCCGTTTTAGGGTTGCTAGTAGGGGTCGTCTTGGGGCTTCTTACAGATATAAGAATACCAGAAGAGTACTCGAATTATTTATCGATCGCCGTTCTAGCAGCACTGGATACATTATTTGGCGGTATTCGTGCTCACCTCCAAAATATTTATGATGACAAGGTCTTTGTTTCTGGATTCTTTTTTAATATATTACTAGCAGCAAGTTTAGCTTTTCTAGGTGTACATCTTGGTGTAGACTTATACTTGGCGGCTGTGTTTGCTTTTGGAGTGAGATTATTCCAGAACATTGCAGTGATTAGAAGAATATTGATTAGTAATTGGTCAAATAATCAAGAAAAAAGAGAAAAAAATTAGAATTTTAAAAGGGAATCGTTTTTGTTACGACGAATATCATAATAAGATATACTTAGAATAATGTTTTTCTAGGATTGTTGTTCCAAACAAACATTCTTTAAGGAGGTGCCATAGAGTGAACAGCAATGAAATTTACGTTAGCCTAGACATCGGTACATCCACAGTGAAAGTGATCATTGGTGAAATGTCAAATGATTCCTTGAACATAATCGGTGTAGGGAATGTGAACTCAGAAGGAATCAGAAAAGGTTCCATCGTAGATATAGACGAAACTGTTCATACAATTAAGAAGGCAGTTGAACAAGCTGAAAGAATGGTTGGTTTATCAATAAGCCAGGTCATCGTAGGCATTACAGGAAACCATGTGTCCCTTCAATCTTGTCATGGAGTGGTAGCAGTATCGAGTGATAATCGAGAAATAGGCGATGAAGATGTTCTTAGAGTTATGGATGCGGCCCAGGTTGTATCTATTCCTCCAGAAAGAGAAATCATCAATGTAATCCCGAGACAGTTTATCGTTGATGGACTGGATGAGATTACGGATCCCCGTGGAATGATTGGTGTCCGATTGGAAATGGAAGGAACCATCATTACGGGATCAAAGACGATTTTACATAATACTCTCCGTTGTGTAGAAAAGGCAGGCCTTGAAATCGTAGATATCGTCCTCCAGCCTTTAGCTGCTGGTACGGTTGCTTTATCAAAAGATGAGAAGAGTCTTGGAGCTGCATTAATTGATATTGGAGGTGGCTCTACTACGATAGCGGTTTTTGAACAGGGTCACTTGAAAGCAACAACAGTACTGCCTGTAGGTGGAGAACATATTACGAAGGATTTATCTATCGGCTTACGTACATCAACGGACGATGCTGAAAAAATCAAGACCAAATATGGACATGCTTTTTATGATCATGCGTCAGAAGATGAAGTGTTCAGTGTACCAATTATTGGCAGCGATCAACATCAGCAATTTAATCAATTAGAAATTTCTGATATTATAGAAGCAAGGCTAGAAGAGATTTTAGACCTCATTAACCATGAACTGAAACGATTGGGGATTAGGGACCTCCCAGGTGGCTATGTGCTAACTGGTGGTGTAGCAAATCTCCCAGGTGTGTTAGAATTAGCACAAATCGTTTTCCAAAATCGTGTACGAGTGGCCATTCCGGATTATATCGGAGTGAGAGAGCCCCAGTATACGACTGCGGTTGGTTTAATCAAATACGCTCAAAAGAATGCTAGATTGCAAGGAAGATCCGTAAGTGCAGAACCAGTGCCTGTAGAGGCTGCTGAGAAGCGTCAATCTAAACCTGTAAATAAAAAGCCAAAGCCTGCAAAGGTTAAAGAAGAAGAACATGAAGATGAGAAGGCCATGTCAAAAGTGAAAAAGTTCTTTGGATACTTCTTTGAATAAATAAAGGAATCCATAGATTCGACGAGTTAGGAGGATTTGTCATGTTGGAGTTTGATACAAATTTAGATTCTTTAGCGACAATAAAAGTTATTGGTGTCGGTGGCGGAGGAAACAACGCTGTTAACCGCATGATCGAGCATGGTGTACAGGGTGTTGAATTTATCGCTGTAAATACCGATGCACAGGCTTTGAATCTATCAAAAGCCGAAATAAAAATGCAAATCGGTGGTAAATTAACTAGAGGGTTAGGCGCAGGTGCCAATCCTGAAGTTGGTAAAAAAGCTGCTGAAGAAAGTAAAGAACAGATTGAAGAAGCTCTTAGAGGAGCGGACATGGTCTTTGTTACCGCTGGAATGGGTGGAGGAACTGGGACTGGTGCAGCTCCTGTAATCGCTCAAATTGCTCGTGAAATTGGAGCATTGACCGTTGGGGTTGTGACACGACCATTCACATTTGAAGGCAGAAAGCGTTCTAATCAAGCAAGCGGTGGTATCGCTGCAATGAAAGAAGGAGTAGATACTCTTATCGTTATCCCAAATGATCGTCTTCTTGAGATTGTGGACAAGAGTACTCCGATGCTCGAAGCTTTCCGTGAAGCGGATAATGTGTTGAGACAAGGTGTACAGGGTATTTCAGATTTAATCGCTACTCCTGGTCTCATTAACCTGGACTTTGCTGATGTTAAGACAATCATGTCTAACAAAGGGTCTGCTTTAATGGGAATCGGTGCAGCATCTGGCGAAAACCGTGCGACGGAAGCCGCTAAAAAAGCTGTTTCAAGTCCCTTGCTAGAAACTTCCATTGATGGAGCACAAGGTGTCCTGATGAATATTACGGGAGGCACTTCATTAAGCCTTTATGAAGTTCAGGAGGCTGCTGACATTGTAGCTTCTGCTTCAGATCAAGAGGTCAACATGATCTTTGGTTCTGTCATTAACGAAGAGTTAAAAGATGATATCGTCGTCACCGTTATTGCAACCGGGTTCAATGAAGAGGTAATTCAGCCTCCAAAGCAAACAAGGCCTACATTTGGTGGAATGAAACCAAATCAAAGTCAGAATCCAAGCCAACATGTAAAACGTGAACAACCTAAGCGTGAAGAGCAACCTCAACAGCAAGAGCCGGTGAGAACCTCTTCAAATCAAGGTGCGGAAGAAACTCTGGACATTCCAACTTTCCTGCGCAACCGTAACCGCCGCCGATAAGAAGTAAAGCAGGTGCGGCTAGCTTAGCACGACAAACTTACCAAGGAAATCCCATCAGGCACTTTTTGCCTGGTGGGATTTTTTTATGCAATGATAGGACGTCAGTAGAGGCTATAAACCTATAAAAAAAAGAGCTCTCTACTTACTGGGCTAAGGTAAGGAAGAATCCTTAAGCTATCAGCCAGGAAAAACGAAAAAGGAAATTCCTTATACGAGATTAAGTCCACTACTGCACACTTCGAAAAATGCTATTTTCTAATCCTTTATTTATATTTGGCTGTATTCGTAAAGATTGTTGTTTTCTAACATAGGAACTGCCAAGGCTCTGTCAAAGAGTGTGTGCGATAGATGGTGAGGGGAACGGCTTCGCTTTCCGGCGGACGAACGGCCGAGCCTCCTCAGCTCACGCTTCCGGGGTCTCGGCACGCCCGTTTTTCCGCAGGAGTCTACGCCGTTCCCCTCACCATCCAATAAAGATGTCGTGACAGAGCTTAATAGTGACAAAAACGAATGCAACAGTAATTTAACTATTGAAACTAAAATCGATCACTGTACAGGTTGAAAATTGATATTTTCTAGAAGTGTTTGGTATTAGATTCATCATCATGCTTAGAAAGTTGATTGTAGCGGAAGGTGCTCGACTCCTGCGGGAATTGCGGGAAAGTTGAGACCCCGCAGGGCAAAGCCGGAGGAGGCTCAACTCACGCCCCGCGGAAAGCGAGCACCTGCAGCGGAAATCAACCACCACTCGCTACCTTCAATAGCAACAAAGTTTACGAAAAGAGCCTTATATTTAATCACTATGAAGGAACTCAGCGGTATTCAACCACTATTCGCTTTTTTTAAGCATAAATCCTACCGAATACAGCCTATGCACATATTCATGAATATTACAAAAAAATAATGACATATTTCGTTCTTATCTCTGAAAAGTTTTTCTATGAAGCATACAAAAAATGACAACCTTTTAAAGGGTATGTAGGATATACTTCTGATAAGTCATTCCCATCGTAAGAATAAAAGATTGAGACAAGAAACATAGACTAGGTGAAGTTTCAAAAGGAGGGTAGAGATTGGCTTTATATCTGGATGTCATCTGGTTGTTAAATCTGTTAGTAGACTTTTTCTTGCTATGGTTTACAGGGATCATCTTAAAGAGACAATATGCCTTCTGGAGAATTGGAATGGGGAGTTTAATAGGATCAATTATTATTCTCCTTGCATTTTCACCTTATGCACATATTACTGGAAACCCATTTATTAAATTATTATTTTCCATTTTCATGGTGTATTCAGCCTTTGGTTATAGAAGATTACGCTATTATTTATCAAATCTTCTGATGTTTTATTTTGTTACCTTCTTTACAGGGGGGATATTGATTGGGTCTCATTATTTTATTCGTTTTGATCCCAGTGCAGAATCATCGGTTATATTAGCTAATATTCGGGGGTTTGGTGATCCGATAAGCTGGATATTCATTATGCTTGCGTTGCCGATTGCCTGGTATTTTTCAAAAGGGAGATTGGATAGTATTGAGCACGTGAAGCTCCAATACGACCAACTCCTGAAAGTAAGCATCAAGATTGAAGATTATCATTGGACTGTTACCGGCCTTGTAGACAGCGGGAATCAGCTCCAGGACCCCATCTCCAAAAGCCCTGTGATGATCCTATCGATTGCTGAATTAGAAGGGAGTATTCCGTCTGAAGTAAAGGCATTATGCCATGATGTTGATGATATTTTTTCAGGAGAGAAAAGCATTGATACACGCTGGACTGATCGACTGCGAATCGTTCCTGCACAATCGGTAGGCAGAAAGAGTCAGCTTCTAGCTGCTATCAAACCGGATTCATTGGTGTTGATGGATCATGAATCAGAATGGAATATCCCAAACGGATTAATTGCCTTTCGGGAAGAACCATTTTCAGCTGATGGAAATTTTCAAGCAATCGTTCATCCGAAAATGGCTTCACGGAAACCGGTACTGAACGTTTCGTAGTTCAATTATAACTACTATACTCACAATTTAAAGAAATAGAAGGGGGAGCAACAATGAAAAAGTTCAAATTTAAATTTTTATACTATTGGTACAAACTCTTAATCAAGCTTGGACTAAAGACAGATGAAATTTACTACATAGGTGGTAGTGAAGCCCTTCCCCCTCCGTTGACGAAAGAGGAAGAGGAAGTACTACTCAACAAATTGCCTAATGGGGACAAAGCGGCCCGTTCTTTACTGATTGAGCGTAACTTAAGGCTTGTAGTGTATATCGCCAGAAAGTTTGAAAATACAGGAATCAATATAGAAGATCTGATCAGCATTGGAACGATTGGTCTCATTAAAGCAGTTAACACCTTCAACCCTGAGAAAAAAATCAAATTAGCCACATATGCTTCGAGATGTATAGAAAATGAGATCCTAATGTATTTGAGAAGAAATAACAAGATTCGTTCAGAAGTCTCCTTTGATGAACCACTTAATATTGACTGGGATGGGAACGAATTGCTACTGTCTGATGTACTTGGAACCGATGAAGATATTATTACAAAAGACCTAGAAGCTACTGTTGATAAAAAATTGCTCTTTAATGCGTTACATCAGCTTTCAGACCGTGAAAAACAAATCATGGAGCTTCGTTTCGGTTTAATGGGAGAAGAAGAAAAAACACAGAAGGATGTAGCGGATATGCTAGGGATCTCCCAGTCTTATATCTCCCGGTTAGAAAAGCGGATTATAAAACGTTTAAAGAAAGAATTTAATAAAATGGTTTAATAATGTGAAGGCTGATCTTTTCAATCGAAAAGATCAGCCTTTTACGTTTACAGCAATTTCCGAATAAATTTTCTCTGATTTATCCAGATAACGTAAGGGGTTTGGGATGAATTGACCACAACTTGTTCGAATGAAATGCATATTTTTCCTCTTCAAGGAAATACTGAATTTTGTACAGCAGCTCCTACAAGGAGGGGAAAGAATGACACGTAATAAAGTCGAGATTTGTGGTGTAGATACTTCCAAATTACCTGTTCTCAAAAATGATGAAATGAGAATATTATTCAAAGAATTGCAAGCAGGCGACATTAGTGCAAGAGAAAAGCTTGTAAATGGAAATTTACGCCTCGTCTTAAGTGTAATTCAACGCTTTAATAACCGTGGTGAGTATGTTGATGATTTATTTCAAGTAGGGTGCATCGGATTAATGAAATCCATCGATAACTTCGATTTGGGTCAGAATGTTCGATTCTCTACATACGCGGTTCCAATGATCATTGGGGAGATCCGTCGATATTTAAGGGACAACAACCCAATAAGAGTATCACGTTCCTTGCGCGATATTGCCTACAAGGCTCTCCAAGTAAGGGAAAAATTAATGGGAGAAACATCAAAGGAACCGACTGCAGAAGAAATAGCAAAAGTACTTGATGTGTCCCATGAAGAAATTGTATTTGCTTTAGATGCCATACAGGATCCTGTTTCATTGTTTGAACCCATTTATAATGATGGGGGAGATCCAATATTCGTGATGGATCAACTGAGCGACGAAAAGAACCGTGACTTCCATTGGATAGAAGAAATTGCGCTTCAAGAAGGAATGAGACGATTAAATGATCGTGAAAAACTCATTATCAGTAAACGATTCTTTCAAGGAAAAACACAAATGGAAGTCGCTGACGAAATCGGCATCTCTCAAGCGCAAGTTTCAAGACTGGAAAAAGCAGCAATCAAACAAATGAACAAAAATATTCAATAAGAAACGAAATGACCTCGAGGGACTAGCCGCCGGAGATGGAGAAACGAAAAGCGGAGGGTTTTGCCCATAGGCGACAAGTAATGTAGGTGAATAAAAGAAAAGAAAGGCAGATCATCCTCACAGAAGGTCTGCCTTTCTTTTTGTTGCATACACTTATAGTATAAACAGGTTAAATAGGTGAGGGATATGTCAATAGACCATCACCATTTTTATATACAATATGAACAACAAGAAACGAGGGCGATTGATATGGTACGCATATCTGAATTTCAGGTGAAAGATGTCGTCAGTATTTCAGACGGAAGAAAATTAGGTAATATTGGGGACATTGAGATTAACTTGGATACAGGCAGAATTGATGCAATTGTGATTGGTAGCGGAGGGAAAATATTGGGTTTTTTTGGCAAGGAAGAAGATATTGTGATTCCGTGGAGCAGCATTGTGAAAATTGGCGAAGATGTTATTCTTGTAAGATATAAAGATAGTCATTATATACAAGGACAATTACAGGAGCCGAAACAATCTCCCGATACATGACGGCTCTTAAAGGACTATGGTACACTAATTAAAAAAAGAAGGAGATTCAACGTGTCCAAAGAACCTTTTGTTAAAGAGACAGAATCTTATTATTCCATTGATCCATGGCAAACAGAAAGCCAAGGGTTGGTCGCTGGGATTACATCAAGATGGGGTGGTGTTAGTGTATCACCATTCGAATCTTTCAATATGGGATTACATGTAGGTGATGAAGAAGCGGCAGTAAATCATAACCGTCAATTACTTGCTTCTCGCTTAAACATGCCTGTCGAAAACTGGGTGGCAGCTGAACAGACTCATAGAAATAATATTTTCATTCCAGGGACAACAGACGCAGGAAAAGGTGCAAAGAATTATGAAAGCAGCATTAAAGATACTGACGGCCTTATAACACGGGAAGAAAGAATACTGTTAACCATGTGTTATGCAGACTGTGTCCCCCTTTATTTCCTGGACAGGATGACGGGAATGATTGGATTAGCGCATGCTGGATGGAAAGGAACAGTCCTTGAAATAGGTCCAAAAATGGTCGAATCATTTAGGGGAAATGGGTCTCAGGTATCTTCACTAGAGGTGGTCATCGGACCATCCATATGTAAAGAATGCTACGTTGTAGATGACTATGTAATCGATAAAGTGAAAAAAACACTAGAAGATGAAAACAACTTACCCTATAATTTAATAGAAGAGGGACAATACCAGCTGGACTTAAAGGAAATAAATAAGCGTCTATTAGTTCAGTGTGGGCTGAACACGAATCAAATTTACACTTCTGGTTTTTGTTCATCCTGTCAAGATGATTTCTTCTCCTATAGAAGAGATGGTGGGAAGACAGGGAGAATAATGAGTTATATTGGCTGGAAGGAGAAAAAAGATGAAAGTAATTGAAAACTTTAAAATCATCCAAGATAACATTAAGACTGCCTGTGATCGCAGTGGTAGATTTTCTGAAGATATACGTGTTGTTGCAGTCACGAAATATGTATCGACTGAACGAGCTGAAGAAGCGCTAGAAGCTGGCCTCGACCACCTAGGTGAAAACAGGGATGAAGGGCTTGCTGAAAAATGGGAGATACTGAAGGACAAGCCTCACTGGCATTTCATCGGATCTCTACAAACGAGAAAAGTAAAAAACATCATAGATAAAGTATCGTACATACACTCCCTTGACCGTCTGTCATTAGCGAAAGAAATTCACAAAAGAGCTGACAAGCCCATTGCTTGTTTCGTACAGGTAAATGTTTCTGGAGAAGAATCGAAACATGGTTTATCTCCTGATAAAGTGATCGAATTCATTGGGAATATAAAAGAATTCACCAATAT
This sequence comes from Bacillus sp. BHET2, assembly GCF_005938125.1. Lineage (GTDB taxonomy): Bacteria > Bacillota > Bacilli > Bacillales > Bacillaceae_B > Rossellomorea. Next base: position 1,378,920 of record NZ_VCQN01000001.1, on the reverse strand, counting down.
TAGGGTCGTTGGATTAATGACGATGGCCCCACATACAGACGATGAAATGTTCTTACGGACCTGTTTTCGCCAGTTGAAAACGATTCAGGAGGAAGTATGCTCCCTACACCTTTCACATGCACCATGTACAGAATTATCCATGGGTATGAGCAATGATTATATGATTGCGATTGAAGAAGGGGCTACGTGCATTCGTATTGGAACTGCATTAGTTGGAAATGACTGAAAGGGGATGAATACAAATGGGCATAAAATCAAAGTTTAAAACATTCTTTTTGCTCGATGAAGATGAATACGATTATGATGAAGAGCAATATGAAGAAGAATTTGAGGAGAAAAAGCCTATGAAGTCACAATCGGTGGCGGGTTCTAAACAAAATGTTGTGAGTCTGCAGAGTGTTCAAAAGTCATCTAAGGTGATTCTTGTGGAACCAAGGGTATATGCTGAAGCTCAGGAAATTGCAGATCACTTGAAGAATAGGCGCTCTGTCCTTGTGAACTTACAGCGAATTCAGCATGACCAAGCAAAGAGGATTGTCGATTTCCTTAGCGGGACGGTTTATGCAATCGGCGGTGATATTCAGAGGGTAGGGGATAATATTTTCCTATGCACCCCTGACAATGTAGAAGTAAGCGGGAATATCTCTGAATTTTTAAAAGAGGAAGATCTATCAGATTCGAGGTGGTAATGTAAATTATGGTATTGCTCTATGAAATTTTATCAAAACTAATTCAAATTTACTCCTGGGCATTAATCATTTATATTTTGATGTCATGGTTTCCCAGTGCAAGAGAAACATCGATCGGTCAGTTCCTGGTAAAAATTTGCGAACCGTATTTAGAACCGTTCAGACGTATTGTCCCATCGATCGGTATGATCGATATTTCACCAATTGTGGCTTTCATTGTGTTGAACCTGGCCCAAAATGGTTTATACCAATTGTTTAGATGGCTTATTTAATGGTGAATGAAGTAATCCAGATTAACATGGAAGAACTGAAACCGGATTGAACAGTTTCAGTTCTTTTATTTTGTAATGAGAGTCAGAACAAATACTTTAAGCAAAGAGGGGTGTGCATATGTCTTCAATCCATCAACACTTCAGACCGGACGAGAAAGAGTTTGTGGACGCGGTATTGGAATGGAAACTGAACGTAGAAAACCAATATTCGGCGAAGCGCACGGACTTCTTAGATCCGAGACAGCAACATATTGTTGAATCAATTATTGGACATAACGATGAAATCCTCCTTTCCTTTTATCCGGAAAATGCTGAACGGAAAAGAGCTTTATTGTATCCCTCCTATTTCCAGCCCGAGGAAGAAGATTTTGGAATTAGGCTTTTTGAAATACAGTATCCGTCCAAGTTTGTTACAATAGAACATAGGCAAGTATTAGGGACTCTTATGTCATTAGGTTTGAAAAGGGAAAAATTCGGGGATATCATATCCGAGAACGATACCATTCAACTTTTGCTAGCTGAAGAAATTTCAGAATACGTTCGCATGGAACTCACACAGATAGGTAAGGCGAAGATTTCGTTAAAGGATCTTCATCTTAAAGAAAGAATCGAAAGTCATGAACAATGGCAGGATAAAGTCACAACCGTAAGTTCCCTACGGCTGGATGTGGTACTTGCCTCCATTTATAATGATTCCCGTCAAAAGGCTCAAACCTTGATTAAAAGCAATCATGTGAAAGTTAACTGGAAACCCGTCGAAAATGCCTCATTTGAAGTGGAAGCAGGGGATGTAATTTCAGCAAGAGGGTACGGAAGAAGCAAGTTATTGTCTATTGAAGGAAGAACAAAACGAGATAAATGGCGAATTTCTGTAGGAATACTGAAATAATTTAAGAAAAATAAAGGAATTCCCCCACATGCTGTCGAAATTTTAGTTATAATAAATATGTAATTCACCAAGTACTGGAGGTGGCTCCCATGCCTTTAACGCCATTAGACATACATAATAAGGAATTTAGTCGTGGCTTTCGTGGTTATGATGAGGACGATGTTAACGAATTTTTAGATCAAATTATTAAAGATTACGAAATCCTTATTCGTGAGAAGAAAGAAACGGAAGAGCGTTTAAACTCTTTGAATGAACGTTTAGGTCATTTTACGAGCATCGAGGAAACGTTAAACAAGTCAATCGTCATCGCTCAAGAAGCAGGGGAAGAAGTTAAACGCAATGCTATGAAAGAGTCCAAGTTAATTATCAGAGAAGCTGAAAAGAACGCAGATCGAATCGTGAACGAATCGTTGTCTAAAGCTCGGAAGATTGCCATTGAAATCGAAGAGCTCAAAAAACAGTCAAAAGTGTTCAGAACCCGTTTTAAAATGTTGATTGAAGCTCAGCTTGATCTCCTTGATACAAACGACTGGGAACAGTTAATGGAATTCGATTTGGATGCGACAGATTTAAAAACTTTAAAAGAAGAAGAGACATTGTCTTGACGAAAAGAGTAATACTTTCATATAATTGAACAACAATCTTAAATTGTCATTTACAAGGCTAAGACAGGGACAGTACGTAGTTATAATGAATCCTTTCTAGCGAGTCGGGGACGGTGTGAGCTCGACAAGGAACACAAGTGCGGAATATCACCCTCGAGCCCTATTCATGAAATTCTTTGCGGATAGTAATGAATAGCGTCTTATTCACGTTACGAATCTTAACGAGTGAAGATCGGCAGCGATCTTTATGAGGGTGGTACCGCGGGAAAAGCTTTCTCGTCCCTTTTCAGGGATGAGAAAGCTTTTTTTTATTTCAATGAGTAATGGTCTGATTAAGAAGTGAATGATTTAGAAAAGCTGGCAATAAAGAGAAACGTCTAGGAGGATGAAATCATGGAATACAAAGATACATTACTGATGCCCAAAACTGAATTTCCGATGAGAGGAAATTTACCGAAGCGCGAACCAGATACACAGAAGAAATGGGAAGAGATGAATATTTATCAAAAGGTACAGGAAAGAACGAGTGATCGTCCTTTGTTCGTGCTGCATGATGGACCTCCATATGCGAATGGGAACATCCATATCGGTCACGCGTTAAATAAAATCCTTAAGGACTTCATTGTCCGATATAAATCCATGAGTGGATTTCGTGCACCTTATGTGCCAGGTTGGGATACACATGGTCTACCAATCGAGCAAGCGTTAACGAATAAAGGCGTGAAACGTAAAGAGATGACGACAGCTGAGTTCCGTAAATTATGTGAGGAATATGCTTATGAGCAAGTTGACAACCAACGGACACAGTTCAAACAACTTGGAGTTCGTGGTGATTGGGAAAACCCTTATATCACATTAAAGCCCGAATATGAAGCGCAACAGATTAAAGTTTTCGGAGATATGGCGAAAAAAGGCTATATCTACAAAGGGAAAAAGCCGGTCTATTGGTCACCTTCTAGTGAATCTGCCCTGGCTGAAGCGGAAATCGAGTATCAGGATAAGCGATCTCCGTCTATCTATGTAGGCTTTGCTGTTTCAGAAGGAAAGGGGATCCTTCAGGAAGGCACCCAGTTAGTGATCTGGACGACAACTCCTTGGACGATTCCTGCCAATCTTGGAATTGCTGTTCACGGAGATTTGAACTATGTCGTTGTCAACGTGAAAGAAAATAGCTATGTCGTTGCAGAAGAATTGCTTGAAGATGTAGCTCAAAATCTTGAATGGGAAGACTATTCGGTTTCCAAAAAAGTAAAAGGTGCTGAACTTGAGCATATCGTAGCGAAACACCCACTATATGACCGGGAATCACTTGTTGTCCTTGGAGAGCATGTGACGACAGATTCAGGTACAGGTTGTGTTCATACAGCACCTGGACATGGTGAGGATGACTTCCTTGTAGGAAAGAAATACGGACTGGATGTATTATGTCCAGTAGACGATAAAGGGGTTATGACTTCTGAGGCTCCAGGATTTGAAGGCTTATTCTATGACAAAGCGAATAAACCAATTACCGAAAAGCTTCAAGAAGCAGGAGCATTATTAAAGCTAAACTTTATTACCCATTCATATCCACATGATTGGCGTACGAAAAAACCTGTAATTTTCAGAGCTACGGCTCAGTGGTTTGCGTCCATTGACAAATTCCGTAAAGTACTACTAGAAGCTGTAAATGAGACGAAGTGGTTACCTGCATGGGGCGAAACACGCCTTTACAATATGGTAAGAGACCGTGGTGACTGGTGTATTTCACGTCAACGTGCCTGGGGTGTACCAATCCCTGTGTTTTATGCAGAAAATGGCCAAGAGATCATCACCGATGAAACAATCGAGCATGTATCAAAGCTCTTCCGAGAGCAAGGGTCGAATATTTGGTTTGAAAAAGAAGCGAAAGATCTGCTACCGGAAGGATTCACTCATGAGGGAAGTCCAAATGGTAAGTTCACCAAAGAACAGGATATTATGGATGTATGGTTTGACTCAGGTTCTTCACATCAGGCAGTGCTAGAGGAAAGAGACGACTTAAAACGTCCAGCAGATTTGTATTTGGAAGGCTCAGATCAATATCGAGGATGGTTTAACTCTTCTTTGACAACAGGTGTAGCTGTAACCGGGAAAGCTCCCTATAAAGGCGTACTAAGTCACGGCTTTGCTCTTGATGGTGATGGAAGAAAGATGAGTAAATCATTGGGCAATGTAGTTGTTCCTGAAAAAGTCATGAAACAACTCGGTGCAGATATTCTTCGTCTTTGGGTAGCATCAGTTGATTACCAGGCAGATGTCCGGGTATCAGATCCAATCCTGAAGCAAGTAGCTGAAGTGTATCGCAAAATCCGTAACACTTTCCGTTTCTTACTAGGGAACCTTTCCGATTTTGATCCAAGTACCAATGCTGTATCCTTTGATCAATTAAGAGAAGTGGATCAATTTATGCTAGTGAAGCTAAATGATCTTGTGAAGAATGTGAAAAATTCTTATGATAAATATGAATTTGCAAGCATCTATCACGCAGTGAATAACTTCTGTACATTGGATTTAAGCTCTTTCTACTTGGACTTTGCGAAAGACGTTCTTTATATTGAGTCAGAAGATCATTACGAGCGCCGGGCAATTCAGACTGTGCTATATGAATGTTTATTGGCACTTACGAAACTAATGTCTCCAATTCTCTCTCATACAGCCGACGAAGTATGGGCATATATCCCTGGAGTTGAAGGGGAAAGTGTTCAACTGACCGATATGCCTGATGTCCAGGAATTGGAAAATGCTGGTGAGCTTCAGAAGAAATGGAATGCATTCCTGGAATTAAGAGATGATGTATTAAAAGCCCTCGAGGAAGCTCGGAATCAGAAGATGATCGGTAAATCGTTAACGGCTAAAGTGACCCTTTACGTAAATGATGAAACAAGAGCGTTACTCGGTTCTATCAAAGAAGATCTAAAGCAATTGTTCATAGTCTCCGCATTTGAAATCGGTGGAGAAGTGAACGAGGCACCAGAAAATGCTTTAAGCCTCGGTGAAAATAATATTGTCGTTGAAAAAGCTGAAGGTGAAACATGCGATCGCTGCTGGATTGTCACAACTACAGTAGGCGAGGATAATGAACATCCGACGCTTTGCACACGTTGTGCATCTGTTGTGAAAGAAAGCTATTCTCACTTAGCATAATGTTAAAAAGGGTGACTCCTATAGTGGGTCACCCTTTTTCATGTTCTATACGTGAACTTTTCTAATTCCATAATTGCTATATCTTGCAACACAATTTTCACGTGCATTTCCTCCATACTATAAATGGAGGGATCAAGATGACATATGACCGATACACATCCATTGTAGAAGACCTGATTACATCCTTGAAAGAGCTAGAGGCTAGTGAATCTCAACATCCTTTAATTCAACAGTATATAGATAAAGAAATTACAGAAGTGAAACAAGCATTGATGCGTGTAAGAGATAATCAATACGGCTTCTGTGAGATGAGTGGGGAAGAAATCCCATTTGATTTCATGAAGATGAATCCTACCTGTGCGACTCTCGATGAGGCATTAGAGTGGAGGCGGTTTGGGAAAATCTCATCTTATTCATAAATCCTTGAACACTTATTCCCTCGTTCTTCTCCGGTTTAAGTGTCTTTCTTTCCCCTTTTGTGCTAAAATGCAAAGGTAATCATTTAACGATGTTCGGAGGTTACCTTTGTGTATTATTATTTAGTGGCTTTGGTTGTGATTGGACTCGATCAATTAACAAAATGGTTGGTTGTGAAACGAATGGCAGAGGGAGAAAGTATCACGATGATTGACAATGTCTTTTATCTCACTTCTCATCGAAATCAAGGTGCAGCATGGGGAATACTCCAAGGGCAAATGTGGTTTTTTTACATTATTACATTAGTAGTGATTGTAGGTATCGTGTATTATATGCAAGTCCATGCAAAAGGGCATTCATTGTTTAGCTTAAGTTTGGCCTTTATGCTTGGTGGAGCGATTGGAAACTTTATTGACCGTGTCTTCAGAAAAGAAGTGGTTGATTTCTTAAATACATACATCTTTTCCTATGATTTCCCAATCTTTAATATTGCAGATGCAGCTTTAACGATTGGAGTGGCGTTGTTACTAATTTACATGTATTTAGACGAACGAAAAGCAAAGAAGGAGAACAAAAATGGAAGTAATTCAGCACAACATACAGCAGGAAGACCAGGGAGAACGAATTGATAAGGTCGTAAGTCAATTGAATAAGGAATGGTCCCGTTCCCAGGTTCAACAATGGATTAAAGAAGGTCATGTTAAGGTAAACGAAGAGTCGGTCAAGCCTAACTTTAAGTGCCCGATGAATGCAGTGATCACGGTTTCGATCCCGGAGCCGGAAGAATTGGATGTAGAGCCTGAAAACCTGAATCTTGACATTGCTTATGAAGATGGGGATGTCATCGTTGTGAATAAACCGAAAGGGATGGTGGTTCATCCTGCACCGGGGCATTATTCAGGCACAATGGTCAATGGGTTGATGCATCATTGTAAAGATCTATCAGGCATTAATGGAGTTCTTCGACCGGGAATTGTCCACCGGATCGATAAGGATACATCCGGGTTATTGATGGTAGCCAAGAATGATTTGGCTCATGAGCATCTGGTGAATCAATTGGTGGAGAAATCTGTAACAAGAAAATATACGGCCATCGTACATGGTCTGATTCCCCACGAATACGGCACGATTGATGCTCCGATTGGAAGAGACCCTAAAGACCGTCAAAGTATGTCTGTTGTGGATAACGGCAAACAAGCGGTCACTCATTTCAAAGTCTTGGATCGATATAAGGATTTTACGTTGGTTGAGTGTGAATTGGAGACTGGTAGAACCCATCAGATCCGTGTTCATATGAAATACATCGGTTTTCCACTTGCTGGTGATCCGAAGTATGGCCCACGCAAAACATTGAGTATTGAAGGACAAGCCCTTCATGCGGGAGTATTAGGATTTGTTCATCCAAGAACGGAAGAATACGTGGAGTTTCATGCAGAGCTGCCAGAGGAGTTCACGAAACTCGTAACACACTTGGAAAATAATCGTTGACAAATTTCGACTTGAGCCTTATCATGTAGTTAATCGAATAAGTAACCTTTAATACGGTCCCGTGAGGCTGAGAAGGAGCAAAGTACGACCAAACTCTTTGGCGTGCAATCAGATTATAACGATAACTGTGCCCTCTCATCTCTACGGTGAGAGGGATTTTTTATATTAAAAACAAGAAGACGAGGTGGCGTAAATGACAAAGAAAGCAACAGTACTGGATCAACCCGCCATTCGAAGAGCTCTGACAAGGATCGCTCACGAAATCATCGAACGGAACAAAGGAATTGAAGATTGTATCCTTGTAGGTATTAAAACAAGAGGCATATACATCGCGAACCGATTGGCAGAGAGAATTCACGCCATTGAAGGAGAAGAGATTCCCGTAGGTGAGATCGACATCACACTTTACCGGGATGATCTAACAAAGAAGACAGAGGATCATGAACCGGAAGTGAAAGGATCGAATCTGCCGGTGGATATTACAAATAAGAAAGTCATTTTGGTAGACGACGTCTTATTTACAGGAAGAACGGTCAGGGCAGGATTGGATGCCTTAATGGACCTTGGAAGACCAAGCCAGATTCAACTTGCCGTACTGGTCGACCGAGGACATAGAGAGCTTCCGATACGAGCAGACTTCGTCGGGAAAAACATCCCGACATCAGGTTCGGAAAAAATCATGGTGGCTTTAACAGAAGTTGATCAGGAAGATATAGTAAGCATACACGAAAAAGAATAACGGAAGTCCTTTTAAGATTGGTCCCGTGAGGCTGACAAAGGATGGGAATGAAGGTAGCAACCAGACCTTCTTGTACCCTCTTTGTGCCCTCTTTTGGACAAAGAGGGTTTTTTTATGGGGAAATTTGGGTATTAGAGGTGGAAACATATATGAATCAAAATAAGCAAATCGTTTTAGATGTAGAGGAAGTACCGAAAATAGGTAAATGGATAATTCTTAGCATTCAACACTTATTCGCCATGTTTGGAGCAACGGTTTTAGTTCCATTCTTAGTAGGGCTGAGCCCTGGGGTGGCCTTGGTTTCAAGCGGACTAGGAACGCTTGCTTATCTTTTAATTACGAAGGGGAGAATTCCAGCTTACTTAGGGTCATCATTTGCATTCATTGCTCCGATTCTTGCAGCTAAGAGCTTTGGAGGACCGGAAGCAGCCATGATGGGAAGCTTCCTAGCTGGAATTGTTTACGGAATCGTCGCTTTACTCATATCAAAGCTGGGATTGAAATGGCTCGTGCGAATCCTTCCTCCTATAGTAGTGGGACCCGTGATCATGGTCATCGGATTGGGGTTGGCAGGAACGGCTGTGAATATGGCCATGTATGAAAATCCCGGTGCAGAACAATTGGTTTACAGTAATACACACTTTATGGTCGCCTTAGCCACATTAGGGATCACTGTAATCTGTTCGATCTACTTCAAGGGAATTCTCGGAATGGTGCCAATATTGGCTGGTATTATTGGAGGATACATCATCGCGGTTTTCGCAGGACTTGTGAATTTTCAACAGGTAATCGAGGCGCCTTTCCTACAGGTGCCGGACTTCTTTGTCCCATTTGTTGACTACACGCCAAGCTTCTCATGGGAAATTGTCTCCATCATGGTCCCGGTTGCCCTTGTCACTTTAGCAGAGCATACGGGAGATCAGATGGTGTTAAGTAAAGTGGTAGGACGAAACTTCATTGAAAAGCCAGGCCTTCATCGTTCCATTCTTGGAGACGGAGTAGCAACCGTGATTGCTTCCTTCCTTGGGGGACCTCCTAATACAACGTATGGTGAAAATATCGGCGTGTTAGCCATAACCCGTGTCTTCAGTGTATTCGTCATCGGTGGAGCCGCTGTCCTCGCTATTATGTTCGGATTTGTCGGAAAGATAACCGCATTGATCGGATCGATTCCATCTGCCGTCATGGGTGGTGTATCCATCCTGCTTTTCGGTATCATCGCCTCAAGCGGACTGCGGATGTTGATTGATAACAAAGTGGATTTGGGTAACAAGCGTAACTTAGTCATCTCCAGTGTCATTCTGGTGATCGGAGTGGGAGGAGCTTTCGTAAAGGTGAACGAACATGTTTCCTTATCTGGTATGGCTCTGGCAGCAATCGTAGGCGTCTTTCTTAACCTGGTGTTACCAGGCAGAGAAGAGTCGGAAGGGGAAAATAACCTATTTGAAGAAGAAAATACAAAACAGCATGATGTTGCATAGAACCACCTTTTAACATGGTCCAGAGAGTCTAAGAAGGGTGAATTTGAACAAGACAGGTAGGGAGAGGACTCTCCCACTGTCCCTGTTGACATGTTCAAAAACACCCTGTCAGGAAAATGACGGGGTGTTTTTTTTGAAAGTTGAGAGAAGAAAGGGTTGTCCCGTGATGAAGAGCTTGTTGACAATGAATGATTTATCAAATGAAGAAATCATAGAAATTTTAGATGCAGCCGAACGTTTTAAAGAGGGGGAAACGTGGAAGGATGGCTCAACTAAATATGTAGCTAATCTTTTCTTCGAGGCAAGTACCCGGACGAAATGCAGTTTTGAAATGGCAGAAAGGAAGCTTGGGCTCGAGGTCATTCCATTTGAAGCTCAAACGTCAAGCGTTCAAAAAGGGGAAACCCTATATGACACAGTGAAAACACTAGAAAGTATCGGAGTTGAAACTGTGGTCATACGCCATTCGCTTGAACGTTACTTTGATGAATTGGCAACACTCAACATAAGCGTGATCAACGGTGGTGATGGTTGTGGGAATCATCCTACTCAATGCTTGTTAGACCTACTAACCATACGTCAGGAGTTTGGGGGATTTGAAGGATTGAAGGTATCCATTATTGGAGACATCGCCCATAGCCGTGTTGCCAGGTCCAATGCAGATGCTTTAACAAAACTGGGTGCAGAAGTCAATTTCTCAGGACCAAGAGAATGGTTCCCTTTACAAGATAGACATCAATATATGCCAGTAGATAAGTGTATGACAGATTCTGATGTGATCATGCTGCTTCGAATACAGCATGAGCGCCACGGTAGTACATCCTCCCTGACGAAAGAAGAATATCATGAACGCTTTGGCTTAACGGAGAATCGAAAAGCAAGAATGAAACAATCCGGCATCATCCTTCATCCAGCACCGGTCAATCGAGGAGTCGAACTGGCAGATTCATTGGTGGAATGCGATCAATCAAGAATCTTTAAGCAGATGGAAAATGGAGTATACGTTAGAATGGCTGTGCTAAAAAGAGCACTTGAAATTAACTAACTAGGAGGAATTGAAATGAATTGGATAATCCGAAATGCACAAATTCTAACAAAAAATGGTGAAGTTAAACAGGTCGATGTGAAGGTAGAGAATAAGAGAATCATCGAGATGGGAACGAATTTGATGGGGAATGAACATCAGGAATTTCAGGCAGAAGGATTACTGATTTCGCCGGGGTTTGTTGATCTTCATGTCCATTTAAGAGAACCTGGCGGTGAACACAAAGAAACGATTGAAACGGGAACGAAAGCCGCTGCCAAGGGTGGTTTCACAACGATAGCAGCGATGCCAAATACAAGACCGGTACCTGATTCTGTAGAAACCTTGCAGTCTCTTAACCAGATAATCACCGAAACAGCAAGCGTCCGGGTTTTACCATATGCCTCCATTACGGAAAGGCAAATTGGGAGAACGATCAATGATTTACCGTCCTTAAAGAAAACGGGGGCATTTGCCTTCACTGATGATGGAGTAGGAGTTCAATCAGCGGGCATGATGTTTGAAGCGATGAAAAAGGCAGCCAGCATCAAGGCATCTATTGTGGCCCATTGTGAAGAGAATACGCTGATTTACGGAGGGGTAGTTCATGAAGGGACGTTCTCCAAAGAACAGGACCTGCCGGGAATTCCCTCCATTTGTGAAGCCGTACATATAGCAAGGGATGTGCTTCTGGCAGAAGCGGCTGGCGTACATTATCATGTATGCCATATTTCGACGAAAGAATCTGTCAGAGTAGTCCGGGATGCGAAAAAGGCTGGAATCAATGTGACAGCAGAAGTGACACCGCATCATCTGATACTGTGTGAAGAAGATATACCAGGACATGATCCGAATTTCAAAATGAACCCACCATTAAGAAGTAAAGGGGACCAACAAGCGCTAATAGATGGGCTGCTAGATGGAACGATTGATTTTATCGCCACCGATCATGCTCCTCATACAGATGAGGAAAAGTCAGAAGGAATGAAACTTGCACCTTTCGGCATAGTAGGATTGGAAACAGCATTTCCGCTCCTTTACACTCACTTTGTTGAAAAAGGAATCTTTACATTGAAGCAGTTGATTGACTGGATGACGATTAAACCGAGCTCAGCCTTCAATCTTCCGTTTGGACTACTCGAAGTAGGAGGAGATGCTGACTTCACTCTCATAGATTTAAATGAACCAAAAATGATTGACCCGGCTGTATTTTTATCAAAAGGTAAAAACACCCCATTTAAAGGATGGGAGTGTAAAGGGTGGCCGGCAGCTACTTTTTATCAGGGATCTCTTGTATGGAATGAAGGAGGAAACAATCAATGAAAAGACAACTCATTTTAGACGATGGAACAGTTTTCGTAGGAGAGGGATTTGGAGCAAATGAAGAAACGATTGGTGAAGTTGTATTCAATACGAGCATGACAGGCTACCAGGAAATTATATCAGATCCATCATACTGCGGACAGCTTGTCACCATGACCTATCCACTTGTAGGGAATTACGGGATCAACCGTGACGATTTTGAATCGATCATTCCTGCAATCAAAGGGTTCATTGTGAAAGAAGTGGCAGACTTTCCTTCAAACTGGAGAAATGAATCAACATTGGATGAATTATTAAAAGTAAAAGGAATTCCAGGAATTTCAGAAATCGATACCAGAAAGTTAACAAGAATCATCAGACAGCATGGGGCAATGAAAGGTATCATTTGCTCAGCAGAATTAGAACCACAAGCGATGCTTGAGAAATTGCATGATGCACCATTACGAACAGATCAAGTCATGCAAGTTTCCACGAAAACAGCATATGCCAGTCCAGGAAGAGGCTACCGTGTCGTGTTAATGGACTTTGGGATGAAGCACGGAATCTTGAGGGAGTTAAATAAGCGTGATTGTGACGTGATAGTGGTTCCTTACGATACTTCTGCTGAAGAGATTCGCCGTTTGCAGCCTGACGGAATCATGCTATCCAATGGGCCGGGGGATCCGAAAGATGTGCCAGAAGCCATTGAAACTATTAAAGACCTAATAGGAGAAATACCACTCTTCGGAATTTGTTTAGGTCATCAATTGTTTGCACTGGCATGTGGGGGAGACTCCTTCAAAATGAAATTTGGTCACCGTGGAGGCAACCATCCAGTAAAAGAGTTGAAAACTGGAAAAGTCGCCCTGACTTCTCAAAATCACGGCTATGCAGTCGATGAAAAGTCATTGGCAGGTTCAAGAATCCAAGTAACACATATGGCCATCAATGATGGAACAGTAGAAGGACTGAAACATTTAGACTTTCCGGCATTTACGGTTCAGTATCATCCGGAAGCATCTCCAGGACCAGAGGATTCAAATTACTTATTCGATGATTTCTTACAACTTATGAAAGAAGAGAAAAGAAAGGAGCTTCAACATGCCTAAACGTACAGACATCCAAAGTATCTTAGTTATAGGAAGCGGACCCATCATCATAGGACAGGCGGCAGAATTCGACTATGCCGGAACTCAAGCATGCATCGCATTAAAAGAAGAAGGATACAGGGTTATTCTTGTAAATTCGAATCCGGCAACAATTATGACAGACGCTGAAATGGCAGATAAGGTGTATATTGAGCCATTGACACTGGAATTTGTCAGCAGGATCATCCGTAAAGAACGTCCGGATGCCCTCCTTCCAACTTTAGGTGGTCAAACGGGATTAAACTTGGCTGTTGAACTCGCTAAATCGGGGGTTTTAGAAGATTGCGGAGTAGAAATTCTGGGTACGAAACTTTCAGCAATAGAGAAAGCAGAAGACCGCGACTTATTTAGAAACCTAATGAATGAACTGAAAGAGCCGGTTCCACAGAGTGAAATCATACGTACTGTGGATGAAGCTTTTCATTTCGTGAAAGAAGTAGGATTTCCGGTCATTGTACGGCCTGCCTATACGTTAGGTGGAACTGGAGGGGGAATCTGTCACAGCGAAGATGAACTGATCGAAATTGTAACCTCAGGATTAAAATATAGCCCGGTAACCCAATGTCTATTGGAGAAAAGTATTGCAGGATTTAAAGAGATTGAATATGAGGTTATGAGGGACGCAGCCGATAACGCCATCGTCGTATGTAATATGGAAAACATTGATCCGGTTGGGATCCACACGGGAGATTCAATCGTCGTGGCACCAAGTCAAACCTTGAGTGACCGTGAATATCAAATGCTGAGGAATACAAGCTTAAAGATCATCCGTGCATTAGGAATTGAAGGAGGCTGTAATGTTCAGCTTGCCCTGGACCCTGACAGCTTTCAATATTACATCATCGAAGTAAATCCAAGGGTAAGTCGTTCGTCTGCACTTGCATCAAAAGCAACAGGATACCCTATCGCTAAGCTTGCAGCGAAGATTGCAGTTGGTCTGACCCTAGATGAAATGATGAATCCGGTAACGGGTAAAACATATGCATCATTTGAACCTGCACTTGATTATGTAGTGACCAAAATTCCTAGATGGCCATTTGATAAATTCGAAGCCGCCAAGCGTAATCTTGGGACTCAAATGAAAGCAACCGGTGAAGTAATGGCGATTGGCCGAACATTCGAAGAGTCACTTCTTAAAGCAATTCGTTCCCTGGAAAGCAATACGTATCACATGGAATTAAGTGATGCTGACCAAATGACAGACGAGTGGATCGAGAAAAGAATCCGCAAAGCCGGAGATGAACGCCTTTTCTATATCGGTGAAGCGCTGAGAAGGGGAGTGGAGATTGAGACCATACATGATTGGAGCAAAATTGACCTCTTCTTCTTATACAAAATGAATAGAATCGTAAAGTTTGAAAAGGAATTATCCCGAAATTCATTCAATCTTGAACTAGGTCAAAAAGCAAAACGCATGGGCTTTTCAGATATCACTGTGGCAAAGCTATGGAATAGCTCAGAGGCAGATGTTTATTACTGGAGAAAAGAGAATGAACTGATTCCTGTATATAAGATGGTAGACACTTGTGCAGCAGAGTTTGAATCAGAAACCCCATACTTCTACGGAACCTATGAGGATGAGAATGAATCTAGGGTTTCAGAACGGGAAAGTGTCATGGTCCTTGGATCAGGACCCATCAGGATTGGGCAGGGCGTGGAGTTTGATTACGCCACGGTTCACTCTGTATGGGCCATTAAAGAGGCAGGTTATGAAGCGATCATCGTGAACAACAATCCGGAAACCGTTTCGACTGACTTCAGTATCTCGGATAAATTATACTTCGAGCCGCTGACTGTAGAAGATGTCATGCACATCATTGATCTAGAAAAACCTAAAGGTGTAGTAGTTCAATTTGGTGGTCAAACCGCTATCAATCTGGCAGATGAGCTAGTGAGAAGGGGTGTAACGATACTCGGCACGTCACTTGAGGATCTGGACCGTGCAGAGAACCGGGATAAATTCGAACATACACTGAACGAGCTCGGCATCCCTCAACCAAAAGGGAAAACAGTAGTCTCTGTAGAAGGAGCACTTGAAATCGCAGAAAACATCGGTTATCCGGTACTGGTCAGACCATCATACGTTCTCGGTGGAAGAGCGATGGAAATCGTTTACCGGGAAGAGGAACTTCTTCATTACATGAATAATGCAGTGAAAGTCAATCCACAGCACCCGGTATTAATAGACCGTTACCTGATCGGGAAAGAAATCGAAGTGGATGCCATTTCAGACGGAGTAGACGTTGTCGTTCCTGGTATTATGGAGCATATCGAACGAGCTGGAGTTCACTCTGGAGATTCAATTGCGGTGTATCCTCCACAGCAGCTGACACCTGAACAGAAACAAACCATAGTCGATTATACAACGCGACTCGCGAAAGGCTTAAACATTGTTGGGTTACTAAATATCCAATATGTCATCTCAAAAGGCGAAGTCTTTGTTCTGGAAGTGAATCCGCGTTCCAGCCGGACAGTGCCGTTTATTAGTAAAATCACAAATGTACCGATGGCGAATATTGCAACTAAATCCATCCTCGGAATTTCCCTTAAGGATCAAGGATATGATTCAGGATTGATTCCAGAAAAACACGGTGTGTATGTAAAGGTTCCGGTATTCTCCTTTGCCAAATTAAGACGGGTGGACATTACTTTGGGACCTGAAATGAAATCAACAGGCGAAGTAATGGGGAAAGATATTACACTGGAAAAAGCCCTTTACAAAGGGATGGTTGCAGCAGGAATGCAAATGAAAGAATATGGATCGGTACTCATGACTGTGGCAGATAAAGACAAGAACGAAGCAGTTCTCTTAGCTCAGCGTTTTATCGATATTGGCTATCAGATCCTCGCGACAAAGGGGACTGCAGACCATCTGACAAAAGCCAATATCGCTGTTCGTGAAGTGGATAAGATCGGTTCCAGTGGACCTACATTATTGGATATCATTCAAAGTGGAGAAACACAGCTTGTCATCAATACTCTGACAAAAGGAAAGCAACCTGCACGGGATGGATTCAGAATCAGAAGAGAATCAGTAGAAAACGGCATTCCATGTCTAACATCTCTGGACACAGCTGAAGCCATCCTGAGAGTGATCGAATCCATGACATTCTCAGCTGAAGCCCTTGGATCACAACCGAAATCGAGAGAGGCGGTTTTTCAATGATCGTAAACGAAAAGATGGTTGTGCATTCTCATGAAAGGATAGCTGAAAACATCTTTGAACTGGTTCTACGAGGAGATTTAGTTGGTGAAATAAAGGCACCTGGCCAATTTGTCCACGTGAAAGTAGGGGCGGGAATCGACCCTTTACTTAGAAGGCCGATTTCAATCGCCTCTTTCGACCATGAAAATCTTACCATGGCATTGATCTATCGGGCTGAAGGGAAAGGAACGAGACTTCTTTCCTTAGTGAAATGTAATGAGGTTGTCGACGTTTTAGGACCGCTTGGAAATGGGTTCCCTGTGGAAGAGGGAAGAAGGACTGCTCTGTTAGTAGGTGGAGGAATAGGAGTTCCTCCGCTCTACGGTCTTTCCAAAAAGCTTGTAGAAAACGGTTGGACAGTGAAACACATCCTCGGTTTTCAGACTGAATCGGTAAGCTTTTATGAAAACAGGTTCAGGGAACTAGGTGAAACGTATGTTGCCACAGTGGACGGTTCCCTTGGCGTGAAGGGTTTTGTAACAGATGTCATCCGTGAGGAAGCGCCTGCCTATGATGTGTTTTATTCCTGCGGTCCGACACCGATGCTTAAAGCACTGGAATCACAATTGGGTGACAAACCTGGATTCATCTCATTAGAAGAACGAATGGGCTGTGGGATTGGTGCTTGTTTCGCCTGTGTTTGTCACAAACAGGATGATCCGGAAGGGCCAAGTTATGTAAAGGTTTGCAGTGACGGGCCTGTATTTCCAGTAGGGGTGGTGCAACTATGAAATCATTACAAATCGAATTACCAGGCTTGTCTTTAAAGAACCCGGTCATGCCAGCTTCAGGATGTTTTGGCTTTGGTCGTGAATATAGTCAGTTCTATGATCTAAGTGAGCTTGGAGCAATCATGATCAAAGCGACGACGGAAGAAGCACGATTTGGAAATCCGACTCCCCGGGTAGCTGAAACAAATGGAGGTATGTTAAACGCGATCGGGTTACAAAATCCTGGGCTAGCAAGTGTAATGGAAAATGAACTTCCATGGCTTTCCCAGTATGATGTACCGATCATTGCAAATGTTGCAGGGTCCCAAGTTGAGGATTATGTTGAAGTGGCAAGAGTCGTCTCTAAAGCAGAAAACGTGACAGCTCTTGAACTGAATATCTCCTGCCCAAATGTAAAAACGGGTGGAATCGCTTTTGGGACCATTCCTGAAGTGGCTAAGGAGTTGACCCAGAAGGTAAAAGAAGTCTCACAGGTACCTCTATATGTAAAGCTATCTCCGAACGTTTCCAATATCGTTGAAATGGCTAAAGCCGTTGAAGCAGGAGGAGCGGATGGCTTGACGATGATCAATACACTCCTCGGGATGAGACTCGATATGAAGACAGGAAAGCCGATCCTTGCGAACAAGACTGGGGGATTATCCGGACCGGCCATAAAGCCTGTTGCCATCCGGATGATTTATGAAGTGAGTCAACAAGTGGATCTTCCGATTATCGGGATGGGTGGAATCCAATCAGCTGAAGATGTAATTGAATACTTCTACGCAGGAGCAAGTGCCATCGCCGTAGGGACAGCGAACTTCGTTGATCCTTTCGTGTGTCAGCGAATCATAAACGAATTACCCACTTTACTTGATGAACTTGGAGTGGACCATATATCTGATTTAACCGGAAGGAGCTGGGGGAAGCATGAATCAAAAACCGTTTATAGCTCTTGATTTCCCTTCTTGGGAGATGACATCAACCTTTTTGGATCAATTTCCAAGGGGATTAAACGTAAAAGTAGGTATGGAGCTGTACCTTCAAAATGGACCGGTTATCTTAGAGAAGCTTCTAAATAAAAATCATCGTATTTTCCTTGATCTCAAGCTCCATGATATACCCAATACAGTTTACGGTGCCATGAAGGGCCTTGCGGGGTTCGACCTTGAACTGGTAAATGTACATGCTGCAGGTGGAAGCGTGATGATGGAAAGGGCGCTGGAAGGTCTTTATGCTGGCACATCTGCCAATCAAACACGTGCAAATCTGATTGCCGTTACACAGCTGACGTCGACGACGGAAGAACAAATGCAGGGAGAACAACTTATACCTAAGACCATCAATGAGTCTGTTTTGCATTACGCTACTCTTGCAAAAGAGGCGGGACTCGATGGAGTGGTATGTTCCCCGCACGAATCAACCCAGATAAGAGAACACTGTGGGGAGGACTTTATCCGTGTCACTCCAGGGATAAGGTTAGCAGAAGATCAAAAGGGAGATCAAAAAAGAGTCACTACTCCTCAAAGGGCAAAAGAATTAGGGTCTTCCTTGATTGTCGTGGGAAGAAGCATTACAGGTGCCGGAAATCCAGTGGAGGCTTATGAGCGCATCGTACATGAATGGGAGGGAAAACAATGAAACAAGAAATCGCCAAAAGACTATTAGATATCGAAGCTGTATTTTTAAACCCGAGTGAGCCGTTTACCTGGTCATCCGGAATAAAGTCCCCGATTTATTGTGATAATCGACTAACACAGTCTTATCCTTCAGTACGGAATGAAATCTCAACAGGGCTTGCCAAGATGATTCAACAGCACCTTCCTGAGGTAGAAGTTATCGCAGGAACTGCGACGGCAGGAATACCACATGCCGCTTGGGTGAGTGAGAAGTTAAATCTTCCGATGTGTTATGTTCGTTCAAAAGCGAAAGCCCACGGAAAGGGAAAGCAAATTGAAGGAAAAGTCGTCCCAGGACAAAAAGTCGTCGTTGTGGAAGATCTTATCTCTACAGGCGGAAGCTGTATAACAGCAGTTAACGCATTAAGGGAAGCGGGATGTGACGTATTGGGAGTGGTTGCCATCTTTACATATGAACTTGAAAAAGGAAAAAGGATGCTGAATGAAAATGACATCAAAGCCTATGCTTTATCCGATTATTCAAGTTTATTGGATGTAGCACTGCAAAATTCAATTATTCGTGAAGATGAATTAGAACAACTGAAGCTTTGGAGAGAGGATCCGGAGAATTGGGATAGTTAAGATGGGGAAGCAACTCGTTAGTGAGTTGCTTTTTGTTTTTTTTGTATAAAAAGACTGGGAAAAGGACGTGTGGAAGGTCATGTTTTCGGTTATCTGCCATCCCACAACTATATGCATCTTTCGACAAATCCTAAAACCTCCTGTAACGACCAAAACAAAAACACTCCCACCCAGTCCCATCTCAGACTAAATGAAAGTGCATTCTCAATATATCAATCCTTCAACGATCGTACCAAATCCAAATCAGGTGTCACATAAACGGTTTGCTGTCCTTCATAAATGACAAAACCAGGTTTTGCACCTTTTGGTTTCTTCACTTGTTTGACTTCAGTGAAATCAACAGGGACCGAGCTTGATTCACGTGCTTTACTGAAATAAGCTGCAATATTAGCCGCTTCCTTGATCGTTTCTTCTGACGGATTTTGACTCTTGATGACGACGTGAGAGCCTGGGATATCCTTCGTATGAAGCCAGGTTTCTTCCCTGCCTGCAACCTTGTTTGTTAAGTAGTCGTTTTGTTTATTATTTTTCCCAACTAGTATAGGCGTTCCGTCACTTGATGTATAATTTTCTAAGACGGGCTTTTGGTTGGCTTTTTTCTTTTTGGTTTGTTTTCGGATCCTTAAGTAGCCTTCTTCCTCAAGTTCTTCCCTTATTTCTTCAACGTCTTTCGTAGAAGCCGATTCCAACTGTTGCAGTAATTGCTCCAAGTACGCAATCTCATCGTTCGCTTTTTCAATTTGCTCATGAACAATCTTTATAGCAGTTTTGGCTTTTTGATATCGTGAGAAATAGAGTTGTGCATTGTCGGATGGCGATTTTTGCGGATTGAGAGGAATCGTAATACTCTCCCCGTTCTCATCATAGTAATTGACCACGCTAACTTCAGTCATGCCCCGTTCGACCGCATATAAATTCGAGGTAAGGAGTTCACCAAGTAATTGATAGCGATCAGCGAGCTTTGCATCTTCTAATGTTTGCTTTAATTTCTCGATTTTATTTACATTTTTATCACGTTCATTCCGGATAAATCGCTCTAGATCATTCCCTTGCTGTTTAACGCGATCACGTGCTGCCTTTTGGTAAAAGAAGCGGTCCAATAATTCACTTAAAGTGGAGAACGTTTGCTTGTCCCCTTGGATGTGCTCAAGATCCAACCAGTAAAATGTTTCTTTGTCACTGCTGATAAGGGTAGGCGTTCTGTCATCCGTTTTTGCATATTGAATTAATCGTAAGAATGATTCTGCAATCGTAGACTGGTTTCCGATTCCTGCACGATGAACTACTTCCTTTGCATAAAGAGGGGAAATTCCGGCGAAAGATTGAACAATCTGTTTATCGAGCTTGCCAGAATTAAAATCCAGAGCCCTAAGTACGTCATCCTCCGTTACTTCAAGAGGATTTCTCTTGTCCTGCTGAGGTGGAAGTACATACGTATGTCCGGGCAAGACGGTACGATGTGTGTTCATGCTTGGTGAAATATGTTTGATGCTATCAAGAATCATATTTCGTTCTTTATCGACCAAAATGATATTACTATGTCGACCCATTACTTCGACAATTAACTGTTTATAGGAAATATCACCGATTTCATTTCTGCCTTTCACTTCGAAAATGATCATCCGGTCCAGTCCTACCTGATTTATTCCCTGGACAATGTACCCTTCAAGATGCTTGCGCAAAAGCATACAGAACATGGGCGGGACAGCGGGATTTTCATAGTTTTCATTGGTCATCTGAACCCTGGAATAACTTGGGTGGGCGGATAAAAGCACCTTGTGATTTTTCCCATTTGCCCGGATGATCATGATGATTTCATTTTTATATGGTTGATGTATTTTATTGATTCGTCCGTGTAATAAATTCTCGCTCAATTCGTTCGTCATGCTTCTAGTAAATAATCCATCAAATGACATATACAACATCCTTTGCTTTAAACGGTTTCATTCGTTCATGATCCTTCTATCAGTGGTATGTTTTGAGAGTACCAAATGTAATCGATTTTACCCTTCTACAGGATAAAATGCAAAACGTATCTAAATCATATCATTTTTCAGGACGAGTCTGAATAAGAATGCTATGAGAAGGACAACTTTTCGTATCGTAGGAGGAGAGTGAAATGGTTGCATGAAATTTCATGAGATGAGACAAGAGGACATAGAGCAGTCATTAAATACAAATTATCAAGTAGGGCTTTCATCAGAGGATGTAGCAGGGAGACGAAAACAATTTGGCTATAATCAATTAGAAGAAGCTGAGAAACAGTCAGCTTTATTATTGTTTTTCAGTCAGTTCAAGGACTTCATGGTTCTCGTGTTATTGGCAGCCACGCTTATTTCCGGATTGCTTGGTGAATATATTGATGCGATTGCCATCATTGCTATTGTTTTGATTAACGGTTTCCTAGGTTTCTTTCAGGAGAGGAAAGCAGAGCGATCCCTGCAAGCATTAAAGGAGCTTTCGGCACCACAGGTAGCGGTATTGAGGGACGGTAACTGGGTGAAAATGATATCAAAAGAAGTGATAATTGGAGATATCATTCGCTTCAGCAGCGGAGATCGGATCGGAGCGGATGTCCGGCTCATTGAAGTGAATAATTTGGAGGTGGAGGAATCTGCCTTAACAGGGGAGTCAATACCTGTTACTAAATCCAAAAATCCCGTGAACGGGGAAAATATGAGTCTCGGAGACTTGGAAAATATGGCGTTCATGGGGACGATGGTCACAAGGGGCAACGGGATAGGGGTCGTAACGTCAATTGGGATGAAAACAGCGATGGGACAAATCGCTGATATGATTCAGAAGGCGGAAACCATGACTACACCTCTTCAGAGAAGACTTGAGGAACTCGGGAAAATCCTTATTACGGTTGCCCTCATATTAACGGCGCTCGTTGTTGGTATAGGGGTGATCCAAGGCCATGACATGTATACAATGTTCTTGGCAGGAGTTTCTTTGGCTGTGGCAGCCATTCCTGAAGGGTTACCGGCTATTGTGACCGTTGCTCTTTCCCTAGGCGTTCAGCGTATGATTAAGAAAAAAGCAATCGTTCGTAAGCTTCCGGCAGTTGAAACATTAGGCTGTGCATCGGTCATTTGCTCGGACAAAACAGGAACACTTACCCAAAACAAGATGACGGTTACACATCTTTGGAGCGGAGGAAGAACTTGGACCGTTACAGGATCAGGGTATGAACCCAATGGTCAATTTTACAGCGAAGAACAAAGGGTCACGCCTCACAGTGAACCCCCCCTTCAGCAATTATTGACCTTCGGGATGTTATGTAATCATGCAGAGCTTGTAACTCGGGAACAACTCTTCATCGTTGATGGAGATCCTACAGAAGGTGCAATCCTTGTGGCAGGATTAAAAGCGGGACTCACTAGAGAGTCTTTACAGAAAAAATTTACGATTGTAAAAGAATTTCCTTTCGATTCCACCAGAAAAATGATGAGTATCATCGTTGTTGACCAAAATGGTAAACATTTCTCAGTAACGAAAGGGGCTCCAGACGTATTAGTCGGGAAAAGTGAATCCATTTTATGGGAAGGTAGATTGCATGCCAAAACAAACGAGTTATCTCAAAAAGTGGAAGATGCGATCAGTGAAATGTCATCCAACGCGCTAAGAAATATTGCGATTGCATATAAACCAATCGATGCAAGATCAGTCGAATCGATGACAGAGGGGGATATAGAACATGGAGTAACGTTCATTGGTTTGCAGGGGATGATTGACCCTCCTCGCCCCGAAGTGAAACAAGCGGTGAAAGAGTGCCGAGCAGCCGGAATCAAGACAGTGATGATTACAGGAGATCATGTCTTGACGGCTAAGGCAATTGCCAAGCAGCTTGGAATCTTAAAGAATAAAGACCGGGTACTCGATGGAAAAGCATTAAACGAGATGGACGTACATGAACTCGAAGAAATGGTAGACGATGTGTCGGTGTTTGCTCGTGTATCACCAGAGCATAAACTAAAAATAGTCAAAGCATTGCAGAATAAAGGCCATGTAGTGGCGATGACGGGAGATGGAGTAAATGACGCCCCGGCCATCAAATCCTCGGATATCGGTGTATCCATGGGGATAACCGGTACAGACGTGGCGAAGGAATCTTCTTCCCTCGTATTATTGGATGATAACTTTGCCACAATTAAATCAGCAATTCAAGAAGGTAGAAATATTTACGAAAATATCCGGAAGTTCGTCCGGTATCTGCTGGCCTCTAACGTAGGGGAAATCCTTGTTATGCTATTTGCAATGATTCTGGCACTTCCGCTACCCCTGGTCCCGATACAGATTCTTTGGGTGAACCTTGTAACAGACGGGCTCCCTGCCATGGCACTTGGTCTTGATAAGCCTGAAGATGATGTGATGAAGAGAAAGCCGAGACATCCTAAGGAAGGGGTGTTCGCAAGAGGCTTAGGTTGGAAGGTCGTGTCGAGGGGGTTTTTGATTGGTGGTGCAACATTACTCGCGTTTATATTATCGTATAAGACCCACCCTGATCACCTAGCCTATGCTCAAACCGTTGCCTTTGCCACTTTGGTCATGGCTCAGCTAATCCATGTATTCGACTGCCGTAGTGAAGTATCGGTCTTTTCGAGAAATCCATTTGGGAATATGTATCTGGTCTTCGCTGTACTGTCTTCACTTGTCTTAATGTTACTTGTTATCTATATCCCTTCTTTGCAGCCGGTTTTCCATACCGTGCCGATTGTGTTAAAGGACTGGCTTTTAATCATTGGATTAAGTTCCGTTCCAACCTTTTTACTTGCCGGGTCATTTTTTGCAAGAAAAAAACAGTGAAATATGGTATAATCCTAAAGGTAATAGAGAAAAGCCTCTATTACCTTTTTTATATCAATCTCTATCCTTTTAATCTACATAGAAATATCGTCAAAAGATTGGATGTGATCGTAATGGTTGTCAGTATGACAGGCTTTGGAAGAAGCAAAGTGGATTCTGAACAACATACTGTAACGGTTGAAATGAAATCCGTTAATCACAGATTCAGTGAATGTTACATAAGAATGCCCCGACAATTAATGAAAATCGAGGATAAAATCAAGAAGCAAGTATCCCACAGCGTTAAAAGAGGAAAAGTGGATATTTTCATCACCATAACCGGGGATGGCCTGGTACATAAAAATCTACATATTGACTGGAAGCTCATTCAAGATTATTATCAGTTAGTAAATAAAGTGAAAGAAACCTACTCCTTAAAAGATGAAGTGCGATTATCACATCTCTTAAACAGGGAAGAGTTTGTGTTGATAGAAGAAATGGAAGAGGAGAATGAAGAGCTTCAGCATCTGGTTTTGAAAGCTGTTGATCAAGCAGCGACAGACCTTAAGGAAATGCGCACGAAAGAAGGGGAGCTCCTAAAGAAAGATTTTCTCACCCATCTCAACCATTTTGAAAATAGTGTATTAGAACTAACCAAGCATGCTCCGGAAGTGGTCAATCAATATAGGGAACGTTTGAGAAAAAGGATTGTAGAATACAATGAAACATCATTCGATGAAAGTCGATTACTTACGGAAGTGGCCATTTTTGCAGATAAATCCGATATTACGGAAGAACTGACGAGGTTAGAAAGTCATATCCAGTACTTTCATGCCACCTTGACAGGTGAAGGCCCTGTGGGCAGAAAATTGGATTTTATGATTCAGGAAATGAATCGTGAAGTGAATACCATAGGTTCGAAAGCAAATGATTCCTTCATTGCCACAATTGTTGTAGAACTGAAATCAACACTTGAGAAGCTTAGAGAACAAGTTCAAAATGTAGAATAAGAAGTTTAGGTTCCCATTAATCCGGCGAAACTAAACTATTGATTAGGAGGAGCGTTATGTCGATCAAGCTCATCAATATAGGATTTGGAAATATTGTTTCCGCTAACCGAATCATTTCAATTGTCAGTCCCGAATCAGCACCAATTAAACGTTTGATTCAAGATGCCAGAGATCGTGGAACACTCGTTGATGCTACATACGGAAGAAGAACTAGAGCGGTTATTATTACGGATAGCGATCACGTTATTCTTTCAGCTGTTCAACCCGAAACCGTTGCTCATCGTTTAACTGATAAAGAGGATTTAGTAGAAGAAGGGCAGGGTAAATAAATGAAAGAAAAAGGATTGCTGATCGTTCTTTCCGGACCATCAGGTGTAGGGAAAGGGACTGTTCGTAAAGCGATTTTTTCCCAGGAAGATACCAAGTTTGAATATTCCATCTCCATGACAACCCGGAATCCCCGGGAAGGAGAAGTGGATGGGGTAGATTATTTCTTCAAGTCAAGAGAAGATTTTGAATTGCTTATCGAGCAAGGAAAGCTGCTGGAGCATGCTGAGTTCGTTGGAAACTACTATGGAACGCCGGTGGACTATGTTCGCCAAACACTCGATGCCGGTAAAGATGTATTTCTTGAAATTGAAGTACAGGGGGCACAGCAGGTTAGAGATAAGTTCCCTGAAGGTTTATTTATCTTTCTCGCACCCCCAAGTCTTTCTGAACTTCAGAACCGCCTTGTAACAAGAGGAACTGAAACGGATGATCTCATCAAGGGAAGAATGAATACAGCGAGAAAAGAAATAGAAATGATGAATCTATATGATTACATTGTTGAAAATGATCAGATTGAACATGCGGTCGGTAAGATCAAGTCCATTGTGCAGGCTGAACATTGCAAGCGAGAACGAGTGCAACAACGATACTTAAATATGCTGGAGGTTGAATAAATGTTAAACCCATCGATTGATTCATTAATGAAGAAGATTGACTCTAAATATTCGTTAGTCAGTATTGCAGCTAAGCGTGCGAGAAACCTGCAAGACACAGGAGACTACCGTCTGAACAGATATGATTCCCAGAAGTTTGTAGGAAAAGCGCTGGAAGAAATTCAAGCTGGTCAATTATCCATGAAAGAAAGAGATGCCAAAGCAGTTTATTCGGATGAATAAATAGCGGGAAGCGTAATGAATAACTCTACGGGGTTGACTCAAAAGATTTCATCATCTTTTCGAGACAACCCTATTTTCTTTTTCTATCAGTATCCTTCATAATATAGGGAGGATAAAGAGTAATGGGGGAAATAAAATGATGCAGGGGAAAAAAATATTGTTATGTGTCTCTGGCGGAATTGCTGTATATAAAGCGGCTGCCTTAACAAGTAAGCTGGTTCAAAGTGGTGCAGAAGTAAAGGTGATTATGACGGAATCGGCCCAGAAATTTGTCGCTCCTCTCACCTTCCAGGCATTGTCCCGTCAAGATGTATACTGGGATACTTTTGATGAAAAAGACCCATCGAGAATTGCCCATATCGATTTAGCGGATTGGGCAGACCTTGTTCTTGTCGCACCTGCTACTGCCAATATCATTGGAAAGCTTGCGAATGGTATTGCCGATGACATGATTACCACAACCATTCTTGCCACAACAGCGGGCGTTTGGGTTGCTCCGGCTATGAATGTACATATGTATGACCATCCAGCGGTAAAACGCAATATAGAAACCCTTTACCAGTTTGGATACCAATTTGTCGAACCGAGTGAAGGGTATTTAGCTTGTGGATATGTTGGAAAAGGAAGATTGGAAGAGCCAGAGAAAGTAGTGGAATTGGTTGATCGCTACTTTTTAGAACTAGACAGCGATAAAATGTTGTTACTTGGAAAAAAAGTTGTTATAACTGCCGGACCGACAAGGGAAATGGTCGATCCCGTTCGTTTCTTCTCCAATCGCTCAACAGGGAAGATGGGCTATGCTTTAGCTGAAGCTGCAGTATCTCTCGGTGCACAGGTCGTGTTGATTTCAGGACCGTCCCAGTTGCCGATTCCAAGAGGCATAGAATTTGTTTCTGTCACAAGTGCTGAAGAAATGTATATCGCTGTTCATAAAGCATTCCCGACAGCTGATATTGTTGTCAAGAGTGCTGCGGTAGCGGATTATCGACCGAAAGAAATATATGAGGATAAGTTAAAGAAACAAGAAGGCAATCTAGTGATCGAATTTGAGCGAACAAAGGATATTTTAATGAGTCTAGGTGAAAGAAAAAATGACCAATACCTTATCGGTTTTGCGGCAGAAACGACGAATGTGGAAAATTATGCGAAAGCAAAACTTGAGAAAAAACGAGCTGATATGATTGTCGCAAACAATGTGAAAGAACTAGGTTCAGGTTTTGGAACAGATACAAACAGAGTATCGATTGTAACGAGTGATGGGAATGTTCGAGAACTGCCGTTATTGTCAAAGGTTGAGGTAGCAAAAGAAATCTTTAGAGAAGCAACCCAGCACGTAAAGAAGGGTCCCCCCCATGAACGTAGCTAGTGTAATTGTAGATGTTCCTGCGATGCAGACGGATCGAACCTATGATTATAGCATCCCGGATGAGTGGAAAGGTAGTATTACATCAGGCATGAGGGTGATTGTTCCTTTTGGGCCGAGAAAAATCCAAGGATTCGTCATCGGAATAAAGGAAAAGGGAGAAGTCTCGAAACTCAAACCAATCGTTGAGCCTATGGATCTTGTACCCGTGCTTAATAAAGAATTACTGTCATTGGGGAACTGGCTTACTGAGAAGACCCTCTGTTTTAAAATATCTGCCTTTCAAGCGATGCTACCGGCAGCGATGAAAGCGAAATACGAAAAATTTTTTCAGCTTGAAGAAAACAAACATCAAGCTGATCTTCATCTTTCTCTACAACATTTCTTTCAGAACAGAAGAGAAGTTGCCTGGAAAGCGATTGAAGAAAATGGTTTCCTCCCTCTCATTCATAAAGAGGTAAAGCGTGGTTCAGTTGAAGTAATCTATAGAGTAAAAGCTAAGGGGAAGAAGAAAACGGTTCGAAAGCTTTATCTTACTATTTCGCAAAATGATTTAGAGGAAGTGATGAACAGCCTTCCTCCTCAGGCAAGTAAGCAAAAGCAAATCATTGAGTATATGATCGACTCTGCCCCAGGAGGAGATGGGCTACTGGCTACGACACTTCTTGACGAGATGTCTACAACATCAAGCACAATTAAATCACTTGTCAATAAAGGGTATTTGATGGAGAAAAACGTAGAAATGTACCGTGATCCTTTTGAAAACCGAACGTTTCAGAAGACATTTCCTCTCACATTGACATCACAGCAGGATCAAGCGATTCGTCCCATCTTGAGTATTATCGATCAGAAGAAACACCAGACGTTTCTTCTTTATGGGGTAACAGGAAGTGGAAAAACTGAGATTTATCTCCAATCCATTCAGCGTGTTTTACAAGAAGGGAAGGAAGCCATCGTCCTGGTTCCTGAAATTTCTCTTACACCTCAGATGGTTCACAGGTTTAAGGGGCGCTTTGGCAATGATGTCGCCGTTCTTCACAGTGGATTATCAGTTGGGGAAAAATATGATGAATGGAGAAAGATCCAACGAAAGGAAGTAAAAGTAGTGGTTGGAGCACGTTCAGCCGTTTTCGCTCCTTTTGAAAACATTGGAATCATCATTATTGATGAAGAGCACGAGACGAGTTATAAGCAAGAGGAAAATCCTCGGTATCATGCGAGAGATGTAGCGATCCATCGTGGGAGTTACCATCAGTGCCCGGTTATTTTGGGAAGTGCCACCCCTTCATTAGAATCCTTTGCCCGTGCATCTAAGGGGGTCTATAAGCTACTCACCCTGGATAAACGGATGAATGATGGACCTCTTCCCTCAGTTGATATTGTCGATATGAGAGAGGAACTTAGGAAGGGAAACCGCTCCATGTTTTCAACAGAGCTGTTCGAAAAGCTTCAAGATAGGTTGGAAAAAGGAGAGCAAACGGTTCTATTCCTTAATCGAAGAGGGCACTCATCCTTTATTATGTGCAGAGATTGCGGTTTTGTCCTTCAATGCCCAAATTGTGACATCTCTCTAACCTATCATCGATTTTCGAACGGGATGAAATGCCATTATTGCGGATATGAAGAAAGCGTCCCAACTACTTGCCCTGAGTGTACAAGTGAACATATTCGTTATTTTGGAACTGGAACTCAAAAGGTCGAGGAAGAATTGACGAAGTTGATCCCGGATGCTCGAATTATTCGGATGGATGTGGATACAACCTCACGAAAAGGGTCCCATGAAAAGCTGTTAACAGCCTTTGGGGAAGGAAAGGCAGATATCCTCCTGGGCACACAAATGATTGCCAAGGGTCTCGACTTTCCGAATATCACTCTGGTAGGTGTTCTCAGTGCAGATACAATGCTCCATTTACCAGACTTCAGGGCAGCGGAAAAGACGTTTCAATTGTTGACTCAAGTGAGTGGGAGAGCTGGCAGGCACACATTGCCAGGAGAGGTTGTCATACAAACGTATACGCCGGAACACTATTCAATCGAATTAGCATCAAATCATGATTACAACCGCTTTTATCAGCAGGAAATGATGATGAGGAAGATGGGGTCCTATCCTCCCTTTTTCTATATTACTTTGATCACATTGAGTCATGAGGACCTCTTGAAGGTCGTGGATATAGCGGAGAAAATGGCTGGGTATATTCGTTCTAAGTTATCTGATGAAACCATCATTCTTGGACCGGCTGCTTCACCTATTCCCAGGATAAAGAATAGATATCGCTATCAATGTTTGATAAAATACAAGCGGGAACCAAATCTTGGTATAACCTTAAAAACAGTATTAGACCAATTTCAACAGCAGTACGTATCAAGTGGATTAACAATTTCTATAGATGTGAACCCTTATATGATGATGTAAGAATATTTATTCAGAAAGATGGAGGACAGTTATGGCAATACTTCCAATTGTAATGCATCCAAGCCCTATCCTGGAAAAAGAATGCGAAAAGGTTACGGATTTTGATAAAAAATTAAAAAAATTACTTACAAATATGTATGACACTATGATCGAAGCTGATGGTGTAGGACTTGCAGCACCTCAAGTAGGAATAGATCTCCAAGTTGCCGTGGTAGACATCGGCGATGATTCAGGAACGCTCGAGCTGATCAATCCTGAAATCATCGAATCAGAAGGATCGCAAACCGATCTTGAAGGGTGTCTTAGCTTTCCCGGTCTTTACGGAGAAGTGACTCGCCCTTATTCGATAAAGTTCCGGACACTGGACAGAAAAGGAAGAATGGTCGAATATCAAGCCCAGGACTTTTTGGCAAGAGCAATTCAACACGAAATTGATCATCTTCACGGCATTTTATTCACCTCAAAAGTAGAAAAATATATTACAGAAGAAGATTTAGAAGGGTATGAAGCTCAATGACGAAAGTGATTTTTATGGGAACGCCAGATTTCTCGGTGCCCGTTCTCCAATCTTTAGTAGATGAAAATTATGAAGTGATCGCGGTTGTGACTCAACCGGATCGACCAGTGGGAAGAAAAAGAACCCTGACACCTCCACCTGTAAAGGTAGCAGCCCAAAAGCATGGCATTCCTGTCTACCAACCGGAAAAGATAAAGAATGAGGAAGAACTAAACCAAGTGCTTGCATTAAAACCTGATCTTATTGTGACGGCTGCATTCGGACAAATTCTTCCCAACGCTTTGCTTGAGGCACCGGAATATGGTTGTATAAATGTTCATGCTTCCCTTCTTCCAGAACTCAGAGGAGGAGCACCGATACATTATTCCATTCTCCAAGGGAAGGAGAAAACGGGTATCACCATTATGTATATGGTAGAGAAGTTGGATGCAGGTGACATTATTAGTCAAGTAGAAGTGGATATCGAAGAGCGGGATCATGTCGGGACGCTTCACGATAAATTAAGTGTTGCCGGTGCAGCCCTACTTATAGACACGATCCCGGCATTATTGTCAGGGGATATCTCTCCTTTGAAACAGGATGATTCGAAGGCAACGTTCGCCCGTAACATTAAACGGGAACAAGAAATAATAGATTGGACGAAAGACGGAGAAGAAATCTATAACCATATTAGAGGACTTCACCCTTGGCCGGTTGCGTATACCACCATGGAAGACTCCGTAATGAAAGTATGGTGGGGAGAAAAGCTCGAAAGTCGTTCCACATCACCTGGAGAAATACTGAGTGTAGAAGAAGATGGTTTCGTAGTTTCTACAGGTAACTCAGTTGGAATTAAAATAACAGATTTACAGCCTTCCGGAAAAAAACGAATGAATGCGAAAGATTACCTACGCGGAGCTGGAGCACATTTAAAAGCGGGAATGAAGTTAGGAGAGAAAAATGAGTAAACGAAACAAAACCGTCCGGGAAGCAGCACTTGATGTCATTGAGGCGGTTGAAAAAAATCAATCATATAGTAATTTATTGCTTCATTCAGTGATCGAAAAAAATGAGCTTCCAACGAAAGACATTGGCTTGTTGACGGAGCTTACGTACGGAACCATTCAGCGGAAAATGACGCTGGATTTCTATCTGGCACCATTCATTAAAGGCAAGCTTGATGAGTGGGTTCGTCACTTGTTGCGCTTATCGCTCTATCAGCTTGTCTATTTAGATCGTATTCCAGATCGTGCTGTTTTCTTTGAAGCGGTTGAAATCGCCAAAAAGAGGGGGCATAAAGGGATATCCGGATTAGTGAACGGCGTTTTGAGATCGGTGCAGCGCAAAGGTTTGCCTTCTCTTGAGTCCATTAAAGATCCTGTCGAAAGAGTGGCTATCGAAACAAGTCATCCTTATTGGCTGGTTAAGAGATGGGAAGAGCAATTCGGATTAGAAAAAACGAAAGAAATGTGCGAGACCAATCTAATTGCACCGAAACAGACAGCTCGTGTGAATACAACTAAAATAAGCCGGGAAGAACTTATGCTATTGTTGACCGACAATGGTAGTGAAGTGAAAGAAAGCCCGATCGTCCCGGAAGCGATTCAGTCACTGCGGGGGAACCTGGCTAAAACAGATGCTTATCGCAACGGACAATGCTCTATCCAGGATGAAAGCTCGATGCTCGTTTCCTATGCATTAAAGCTCGAGAAAGGAATGAAGGTTCTGGATGCTTGCGCTGCACCGGGTGGAAAAGCGACCCATATTGCAGAAAAGCTTTCTGGTACCGGAGAAGTTCATGCGTTGGATCTTCATAAACATAAAGTGAAATTAATCGACGACAATGCAAACCGACTTGGATTGAATAATGTCAAAACAGCCACCCTCGATAGCCGCAAAGCTGCGGAAAAGTTTGAACAGGAAAGTTTTGACCGTATTTTAGTCGATGCACCTTGCTCAGGATTAGGTGTCCTCCGGAGAAAGCCGGATATAAAGTACGCAAAAAAAGAAGCGGATCTTCTTTCATTACAGAAGATTCAGCTAGATATATTATCATCTGTTGCCCCATTGCTGAAAAAAGATGGCTTATTGGTTTATAGTACATGTACTGTAGATCAAAATGAAAATGAAGGTACCGTAGCAGCTTTCTTAAGTGATCATCCGGAATTTGAGAAACATCCACTCGACCAGCTCCCGGATTCTGTAACACCGTTCATTCAAGAACATCATTTGCAAGTATTTCCTCAAGATTTCGGAGGAGATGGGTTCTTCATTTCATGCTTTCGAAAAAAGATTAAGTCGAATATAATCAAATGTTGAAAGAAAAGCAGGAAAATCCAGTAGAAGAGTCGTAAAAGTACAAAAGCCCTTAATGATTTCATTTTTATTTGAAGAAAGATGCACACAGGATGTTAAGGAGCTGCTGGAATCTGGTGCAGAAGAAGAGACGAGGTGACCTAAGTGAAGACGGTTTATTTTACGGACAAAGGGAAAGTGCGTCAACTTAATGAAGATAGTGCCGGGGTATTTGTAAATCATCATGGAGATCATTTAGCTATTGTGGCAGATGGGATGGGGGGCCACAGAGCTGGAGATGTGGCGAGTCAGCTGACCATTTCAATCTTAAAGGACCTATGGGAGAAAACCGAGAAATTCAACACTGCTGATGATGCAGAAAATTGGTTAAAGTCGACCATTAACGAAGTAAACAACAAAGTATATACTTATTCTCAATCCAACACAGAATGTGAAGGGATGGGAACCACGCTTGTCGGGGCCATCTGTACTTCTTTGTTTGCCACCATTGTAAATATTGGGGATAGCAGGGGGTATATTCTGAACGAAAATGGATTTCACCAATTAACTGAAGATCATACGCTTGTGAATGAATTGGTCAGGAGTGGTGAAATCTCGAAGGAAGACGCAGAGCATCATCCTAGAAAAAATGTGATACTCAGAGCGATTGGAACGGAAGCTTCCATTACGATGGATATCAAAACGATTATGTTCGAAGATGATGATGTCATTCTTTTATGTTCAGACGGTCTTTCTAATAAAGTTTCTGAAAAGGAAATGAAAGAGGTATTAGTACAGGACCACTCTCTGGAAACTAAAGGGGAGTCGCTCGTTCAATTAGCCAATGAATATGGCGGTGAAGATAATATTACCGTAGTAATCGTCGAGTTTGCCGCTGAAACGGAAAGCGGGTGATACCATGATGGAAGGAAAGCGCATCAGTGGGCGTTACAGAATTATCAAATTAATTGGCGGCGGAGGGATGGCCAACGTCTATTTAGCTCACGATGTGATTCTGGATCGTGAAGTGGCGATTAAAATGCTCCGGATCGACTTTGCCAATGAAGAAGAGTTTATAAAACGATTCCAACGGGAAGCTCAATCGGCTACAAGTTTGACCCACCCGAACATTGTCAGTATTTACGATGTTGGAGAAGAGGATGAGCTTTATTATATCGTCATGGAATATGTACATGGCATGACGTTAAAGCAATACATACAGCAGCATTCACCGGTTCAAGTAGATAAGGCGATCGATATTATGAAACAGCTGACGTTTGCTATGTCACATGCTCACCAGAATCATATCGTGCATCGTGATATCAAACCGCACAATATCCTTCTCGATGAAGAGGGGAATGTGAAGATAACCGATTTCGGGATCGCGATGGCGCTTAGTGCCACTTCAATCACACAAACCAATTCTGTCCTTGGATCAGTTCATTACCTCTCACCTGAACAGGCGAGAGGAGGCATGGCTACAAAGAAATCGGATATTTATTCCCTGGGGATCGTCATGTTCGAATTATTAACAGGCAGATTACCGTTTTCAGGAGAGTCAGCGGTTTCGATTGCTTTAAAGCATCTGCAATCGGAAACGCCATCATTAAAAAGATGGAATCCTGATATCCCACAGAGTGTGGAGAATATTGTATTAAAAGCAACGGCAAAAGACCCGTTCAGACGGTACGAAAGCCTCGAGGAAATGGATGGAGATCTCTCTTCGGCTCTGGATCCTTACCGACTGAATGAGCCTAAATTTGCCGTTCCTATTGATGATGAGGCGACGAAAGCAATACCTGTCATCACAGACCAGAAGGCATACTCAAATTTAGATGATACGATCGTTCACCATCAAGCGAGTACAGATTCAATCCAAACAAAAACCACCACTCCAGTCCAAGAGGGAAAGAAGAAGGGCAAAAAGAAAGATTCTCAAAAGAAAAAGAGTACAAAGAAGTGGCCGATTCTGATTATTAGTCTGTTCTTTTTGCTGATTTTATTGGGAGTGGCTGCTGTAACGCTGGTGCCTGGTTTACTAGGACCGAAAGAATTACAGGTGCCTAATGTAGAAGGGAAAAATACTACGGAAGCAGTCTCGATGATTGTATCCGAAGGTTTTGTTGTAGGTGAAACGAAAGAACAACCTAGCGACAGTGTACCCGAAGGAGAAGTAATAAAGACAAATCCGAAAGCTGGTCGGATGGCAAATGAAGGATCGGAAATAGACCTCTATGTTAGTACAGGTAAGGAAAAGGTTGAAGTAGAGGATTTTATAGGGGAAGATTATGAGGAAGTGTCCTCTGATTTAGAAGAAAAAGGATTTACTGTAGAGAAAGAAGAGGAGTTTAATGAAGACGAACCTCAAGGAACCATATTGGACCAAGATCCATCGCCTGGGGATGAAGTGGTGGCTGAGGAGACGACGATTACCTTAACGGTCAGTAAGGGATCCAAGCCATTTGATTTAGATAATTTAGCTGGGTATGACCAGGAAGCTCTAAATCAATATGAAGATTTAAAAGAGGTCAATATTGTAGTAAAAGAAGAAGTTTTTTCTGAAGAAGTTGAAGCCGGTAAAGTAGTTTCCCATGAACCAGAACCAGGTACCCCAACTTACAAAAGGGAAACGGTCTATGTTGTTATGTCTAAAGGTCCCGAACCACCTAAAGAAGTTCCGACTAAGGATGTAACAATGAAAGTAACGGTTCCTTATACGAAAGAAGATGGCGCACCTCAGTCTGTGGAAATTCTAATTAAAGACAAGGACAGTACATTTGATGATCCAGATCAAATTGATGGTATCACCAAAGATACAGAGTTTACCTTGACCTTCACATTAGAAGAAGGAACTGAAGGGGCATATAGCATTCTCGTTGATGGAAAAGAGTATAAATCAGGTAATGTCGAGTATCCTAAAGAAGAATAACTTCAAATGCCAAGGGGCTGTACCCGGGTTTTTAATCAACCTGACGGGACAGTCCTCTTGTTTTCATTTATAATGGAAATAAATCAAGATACATACTATAGATGACTGATTTGTATTGATAAACGCAATTGAATAGGAGGTTTCGAATGCCGGAAGGAAAAATTGTTAAGGCATTAAGTGGATTTTATTATGTTCTTTCAGAAGGTAGCGTTACCCAATGTCGGGGCAGAGGGATTTTTCGTAAAAATAAAGTGACCCCATTAGTGGGTGACTATGTTGAATTCCAAGCAGAGAATCAAACGGAAGGATACCTTTTGAAAGTCTTTGACCGTAAGAATGAATTGGTTCGTCCGCCGATTGCCAATGTGGATCAATCGATATTGGTCTTCTCAGCCAGCGAACCGGATTTCAGTCCTGCCTTATTGGATCGCTTTCTTGTTTTGGTGGAAAGTAAAGAAATTGAACCGCTTATATGTGTAACCAAAATGGATTTACTGACTCCAGATCAATCAAACAAGATTGAAGGATTTGTGGAGGATTACCGGTCGTTTGGTTATGAAGTACTCATGACTTCTTCGAAAACAGAGCACGGGGTAGAAGAATTGACTCCTTATTTAAAAGATAAAATTTCTGTATTCGCCGGCCAGTCAGGAGTAGGGAAATCATCATTGCTTAATGCTTTGAAACCTGAGCTGGAACTAAAGACTGCCATGATTTCTTCACATTTAGGACGAGGGAAGCATACGACTCGTCACGTTGAACTCATCGATATTGAAAATGGGTTAGTAGCTGATACGCCTGGATTTAGTTCATTGGAGTTTTCAGAGCTTGAAATAGAAGAGCTACCACAATGCTTCCCTGAAATGGTTGAAGTAGCAGAGAAGTGTAAATTCAGGGGATGCCTTCATATCAATGAACCGAAATGTGCGGTGAAATCGGCCGTGGAAGATGGAGAAATCCCTGCTTATCGATACGAACACTATTTAACCTTCCATAAGGAAATCAAAGAAAGAAAGCCGAGGTACTAATCATGAAAATCGCACCATCGATTCTCTCTGCAAATTTTGCTGAGTTAGGTAATGAGATAAAAGATGTAGAAAAAGGCGGAGCAGACTATATCCATGTTGACGTAATGGATGGTCACTTCGTTCCGAATATCACACTCGGTCCAATGATGGTAAAAGCCATCCGCCCGATCACGACTTTACCCCTGGATGTCCATCTGATGATTGAAAATCCTGATCAATACATCGATGCCTTCGCTGATGCTGGAGCGGATTATATTACCGTCCATGTTGAAGCGACTGCTCATCTTCATCGAACGATTCAGTTGATTAAGAGCAAAGGGGTAAAAGCTGGAGTTGTATTGAATCCTGGCACACCGGCTGAGTCGATTAAGCCGATCCTGCAAGACGTGGATATGGTTCTCCTAATGACTGTAAACCCAGGGTTCGGCGGTCAGTCCTTCATCCCTTCTGTCTTGCCGAAAATCAAACAAATACGCGATTGGGCAAATGAAGTGAATCCGACCCTTGAGATCGAAGTGGACGGTGGAATTAATACTGAAACGGCAGCTCTTTGTGCAGAAGCAGGTGCGGATGTATTTGTAGCTGGTTCCGCTATCTATAATCGCAACGACCGTGGAGCAGCAATTGAAGAGTTAAAGAAATCTCTAGCATAATAGAGAACAAGGGCTGATCCTGTAGGGGATCAGCCCATTTTTATAGAAGGGGTGAAGGGAATATGGACCTAAATATTGTAGCTGGTGGCCCTGAAAGGTACATTCCTGAATTAAAAATGTATATGGGTGATAAAGTTAAGTGGATTGGTGTGGACCGTGGCGTATACACCTTATTGGAACAAAAGATCGCACCAATGGTTGCTTTTGGAGATTTTGACTCAGTGAATGAGAAAGAATGGAAACAGATTCAAGAAAGCGTTCAGGAAGTAAATCGTTATTTGCCGGAAAAGGACGAAACTGATCTTGAGCTTGCCCTCAATTGGGCCATTGATCAGAACCCTGATAAAATTACCATTTTTGGTGCTACTGGTGGACGACTTGATCATTTCATGGGGAACCTTCAATTATTAATGATGCCAAGTCTTTTAGAAACGGACATAATAGTAGAAATCATCGACGTGCAAAATCGATTATACCTTGCGAAATCAGGGGAACATAGAGTTGAAAAGACCCCTGAATTAAACTACATTTCTTTTGTTCCCGTCACCGGAATAGTTGAGGGGATCACCCTCTCAGGCTTTAAATATCCATTAAAAAATCGGAATATTTCTAGGGGATCCACACTATGTATTAGTAATGAACTTATACAATCATCTGGTACTTTTTCCTTTTCAAATGGCATATTAATGGTGATAAGAAGCAGTGATTAAAGCTTCTTAAATCAGGGGGAAAGAAGACGTACTTAACTGAGACTGCTTGAATAGACTAAAATGTTGTCAAGCGAAACATTACGTTCTTTAGATTGTGGGGAGGGACTAAAAATGCGCTTTTATACAATCAAATTACCAAAATTCTTAGGTGGACTTGTGAGGGCGATGTTGGGAACGTTTAAAAAAGAATAAATAGTTTAGTGGGGGATGGCTCGGGGCCATCTTCTTTTTTGTATTTGAAGAGGTTTGGAGATAGATAAGTACATATTGTTTTATTAGGAACATGTTAGAGTGTCGTGAAAGCAATATTTTGATTTTTTTAGGTATTATTGGGCCACTTTCACTGATAATTGGGCCACTTTTAGGTTGTATTGAGCCACTTTTACTGATATTCGGGCCACATTCAGAGTTTATTGGGCCAAATTGTGACCGAGGCTAGCTCCGGCGGCTAGAGGCTCGAGGTCATAAGTCAAATCAACCAAAAAGGCAAAGAACGCCTTTCCGGTTGATTCGCCTTATGCTTGTCGACTCTGACCAAGCCGCCTCCGCTTTTCTTGGTGTAAAGTAATTTTTCTTGAAAGGTTTTAAATGTAGTATTGCATTATAGAAAGTTGTGTGATAAATTATTAAAGTATCTTTATGATAATAAGTGAAATGTAGAACTGAAATTAACTTCAGCTTCTTGTTAGTGAGGAGGGAATATATTATGGCAAAACAATGCGTAGTAACAGGCCGTAAAGCTAGCTCAGGTAACGCTCGCTCTCACGCAATGAATGCGACCAAGCGTACTTGGGGTGCAAACCTGCAAAAAGTTCGAATTCTTGTAGACGGAAAGCCTAAAAAAGTATGGGTTTCTGCAAGAGCGTTGAAATCTGGTAAAGTTGAACGCGTATAATACTTAAAATGAGAAGACGTCTAGTTACTAGGCGTCTTTTTTCTAGGCTCTTTTAACAAAGTTTTTTGTCTTCTACCATGGGACTTGCTTCTTTCCACCATCACAAACCATTGCCTAGGTGCTATGGGTAAACGCTTTATTACCTTACTGGCATGCGATCTATTAATCAATCTTATACCCAGCGAAGGTTTTTATTCCAGAGATTCAATGATTAATCTTTGAATTATAAGGAAAAAATAGAGGATATACCCAACAAATCACGGAGAGATAATAGTTTAGCTTTCAAAAACACCATACTTATAGTAAAATGTTTTTAGCCAAGCATGTAATTAAAGGGGGAAAACATTCCATGTCCATCGAATTAAAAACGCAGTACGGACAAATTGATATTACGAATGATGTCATTGCAATGATTGCTGGAGGTGCAGCGGTGGATTGCTACGGAATTGTTGGAATGGCTTCAAAGAACCAAATTAAAGACGGTTTCACAGATATCTTACGTAAAGAAAATTTCACTCGCGGAGTGATTGTTCGTCAAGATGAAGAGGAAGTACATATCGATATGTATATTATTGTGAGTTATGGTACAAAAATTTCTGAGATTGCTCATAATGTACAATCCAAGGTTAAATATACTCTTGATAAGACCGTCGGCTTGGCGGTAGATTCAGTAAATATTTTTGTGCAGGGGGTTCGTGTTACGAACCCGTAGTGAGGAGGAAGATTCGTGTCGATTACATCTTTGGAAGGAAAACGTTTTGCCCAAATGGTGATACAAGGTGCCACCAAATTATCTGCCAATGCGCAGTTGGTGGATGCGCTTAACGTTTTTCCTGTTCCTGATGGTGATACTGGAACAAATATGAATTTATCAATGACTTCTGGTGCTAAGGAAGTCCAAAACCATATTCAAGATCATATTGGAAATGTGGCTACTGCTCTTTCAAAAGGGCTATTGATGGGAGCAAGAGGTAACTCAGGTGTTATCTTATCCCAATTGTTCAGAGGCTTTGGTAAAGCCATTGAAGGTAAAGAATCCTTATCGAGTGCAGAATTTGCCATTGCACTTCAGACAGGTGTTGAAACAGCTTATAAAGCGGTTATGAAACCTGTTGAAGGAACGATTTTAACGGTTGCGAAAGATGCTGCCAGACAAGGTGTAACTGTTGCGGAAACAGAAAGTGATTTCGTAAAGGTGATGCAGGCAATCGTAGAAGAAGCACAGGCTTCATTAAATCGTACACCTGATTTACTTCCTGTATTAAAAGAAGTGGGAGTAGTCGATAGTGGGGGTCAGGGCCTATTATTCGTTTATGAAGGCTTTTTGGCAGAGCTGAGAGGTGAAAAAGTTTCAGACCAAGCTTCTTTACCATCGATGAATGACCTTGTCAGTGCAGAACACCACAAGACGGCTCAGGATTTCATGAGTACCGAAGATATTGAATTTGGATACTGTACAGAGTTTATGGTCAGATTTGAAGAAGACAAACAATCATTTGTTGAAGAAGACTTCCGTCAGGACTTAAGCGGATTTGGTGATTCATTGCTTGTAATCAGTGATGATGAATTAGCTAAAGTACATATCCATTCAGAACAACCGGGCGACGTATTGACGTATGGACATAAATATGGGAGCCTAATTTCTATCAAAATAGAAAACATGAGACAGCAACATAGCAGTATCGTGGGCGAAAGCAAGCCGGTGAAGGCGAAAGCCCCTGCAGCTGTAAAGGAAGTAGACTTTGCAGTTGTGACTGTATCGATGGGTGAAGGGATTGCTGAGTTATTTAAGAGCATTGGTGCCACTTCAGTCATTGAAGGTGGACAAACGATGAATCCAAGTACGGAAGATATTGTGAAAGCTGTTGAAGAAGTGAACGCGAAGAAAGTCATCATCATGCCTAACAATAAGAATATCATCATGGCTGCAGAGCAGGCGGCTGAAGTTCTTGAAATGGAAGTGGCGGTCGTTCCGACGAAAACAGTGCCACAGGGGATGGCTGCTTTACTTGCCTTTAATCCATCTGCCTCAGTTGAAGACAACAAGCGTTTCATGACAGAAGCTTCTAAGCAGGTGAAAACTGGTCAAATCACGTTTGCTGTCAGAGACACAAACATTGATGGAGTTTCGATCGCGAAAGATGACTTTATGGGAATTGCAGAAGGTAAGATTGTAATCTCTGACCATGATCGTCAGAAGTCCGCTCAAAGCCTGTTAGAGAGAATGTTGGATGAAGACTCTGAAATCTTGACCATCCTGTACGGTGAAGGTGTAAACGAAGAGGATGTTCAATCACTTAGAAAATATGTAGAAGAAAATCATGAAGATGTAGAAGTGG
The DNA here is from genome assembly GCF_005938125.1 of Bacillus sp. BHET2. Lineage (GTDB taxonomy): Bacteria > Bacillota > Bacilli > Bacillales > Bacillaceae_B > Rossellomorea. The sequence goes on along the minus strand of NZ_VCQN01000001.1, from coordinate 1,337,440 downwards.
AAATTCATAATGGGAAACAACCACTTTACTCCTATATATTCTCAGTTGAATAAGGAATAAAGGAAGGGGGCAGCTCTATTATAGAGTTTGTCCCCTTAAACTATGTTAGAATGAATGCATAGACTGGATCGTATCGTGAGGGGGAAAATAGAATGAAGTACAAAAGTGTATTCGATATAATTGGTCCTGTTATGATTGGTCCTTCAAGTTCTCACACAGCTGGTGCTGCCAGAATCGGGAGAATGGCAAGAACCTTGTTTCGACGTGAACCAAAATGGGCAACGATTTCTTTTTATGGTTCCTTTGCTAAGACCTACAAGGGTCACGGAACAGATGTAGCCATCGTAGGCGGGATCCTTGATTATGATACTTATGATGAACGAATAATTGAATCGGTTAATGTCGCTAAGAAAAAAGGAATAAAGATTAAGTTTTTAGAAGAAGATGCCATTACGGACCACCCTAATACTGCCCGAATCCGTATGGGGGATGAACAAGGTGAAATTGAGTTGGTCGGTATTTCCATTGGTGGTGGGAAAGTTGAAATCATTGAATTGAACGGATTTGAACTTAAACTATCCGGACACCATCCAGCGATATTGGTTGTTCATGATGACCGATTTGGAGCGATCGCGTCCGTATCCAACATCATTGCCAAGCATCAGTTGAATATCGGGCATATGGATGTTTCTCGTAAAGAAAAAGGTCAGATGGCATTAATGACCATTGAAGTAGATCAGCCGATTGATGAGGCAGTCATTACTGAATTGACGTCTCTGCCTAATATCACTCAAGTTACACGGATTACCGATTAATCAACTACTATAATGATAGCGTTTACATACTAGGAGGTCGTTAAAATGTTTCGAAATGTAGCAGAGTTAGTTGAACTTGCTGAGAGTCAGAATAAGAAAATTTCTGATATCATGATCGAACAAGAAATCGAATTTACAGGGAAAACATTTGAAGAAGTATACAGTCAAATGGAGAAGAACCTAGAAGTAATGGAACAAGCAGTTGCAAGAGGGCTTGAAGGTGTCAAATCCCATTCAGGTCTAACCGGTGGGGACGCTGTGCTTTTACAGAAATATATAGAAAAGGGTCACTCTCTATGTGGTGACACCATTCTAGATGCAGTGAGTAAGGCAGTAGCGACAAATGAGGTGAATGCAGCAATGGGTACGATTTGTGCTACACCGACAGCGGGGTCTGCGGGGGTGGTGCCGGGGACGTTGTTTGCCGTAAAAAACAAGCTGAATCCCACGAAGGATGAAATGATCAGATTTTTATTTGCGTCAGGAGCATTTGGCTTTGTTGTGGCGAATAACGCATCAATCTCAGGTGCAGAAGGTGGATGTCAAGCCGAAGTAGGCTCAGCAAGTGGAATGGCTGCTGCTGCGATTGTGGAAATGGCAGGAGGAACGCCAAGTCAATCAGCTGAGGCTATGGCGATTACCTTAAAGAATATGTTAGGCCTTGTATGTGATCCTGTTGCGGGTCTCGTTGAAGTGCCGTGTGTGAAGCGTAATGCAATGGGGGCTGCCAATGCAATGGTCGCAGCGGATATGTCACTCGCTGGTATAACAAGCCGAATCCCATGCGATGAAGTAATCGATGCGATGTATAAGATCGGGCAAACAATGCCTGTTGCTCTTCGTGAAACAGCTCAAGGGGGTCTGGCTGCAACACCTACCGGTCGAGAGCTTGAAGCGAAAATTTTTGGGGTTTCCCTGAATAAACGTGCAGACTCATAATGAATCGGTAACGATCCAGAACATTAAGGGGATAGGTGAAGAGATAGCTTTACAGCTGAATACAATGGGGATTTATTCAGTTCTGGATCTGTTAGAATATCTGCCTTACCGATATGAAGATTACAGGCTTCGAGACCTTGAGGAAGTAGCCCATGATGAGCGTGTCACGGTGGAAGGTAAAGTACATTCTGAGCCTTCCTTAATGTTTTATGGAAGAAAGAAATCCCGTTTGACTCTGCGTATATTGGTGGGAAGAAATTTAGTTCAAGCCGTATTTTTTAATCAGCCTTACTTGAAGAAGAAAATCAACCTCAATGATACTGTGACAGTAACAGGTAAATGGGATAAAAACCGGCAGATTATCACAGTACAGTATTTCCAGGCAGGACCTCACAGTAAACAGGCAGATTTCGAACCTGTTTACTCATTGAAAGGTTCAGTGAAAAATAATACGCTACGGAAATTCATTAAAAAGGCTTTCGAGGATTATGACCATTTGCTCGAAGAAAACCTTCCTCAACGCTTAATGGAGAAATATAAGCTTTCTAGCCGAAAGGAAGCTTTGTATCATCTCCACTTTCCTGATTCCACTGAAGATATGAAGCAGGCAAGAAGACGATTTGTATATGAAGAATTTTTGTTGTTTCAGCTTAAAATGCAGGCACTAAGGAAGTTTGAAAGAGAACACTCTTCAGGCATGCAACAGCATTATGATTTGGATAAGGTGAAGGGATTCGTTGAATCTTTGCCGTTCCCGCTAACCGAAGCGCAAAAACGGGTCGTGAATGAGATCTCAGCAGACATGTTATCTCCTTATCGGATGAATCGTCTTTTACAAGGAGATGTAGGTTCGGGGAAAACGGTTGTATCGGCTATTGCGTTATATTCGAGTGTGACAGCCGGGTATCAGGGGGCGTTAATGGTCCCGACTGAAATCCTAGCAGAACAGCATGCTAACTCCCTAAGTGAGCTGTTTGCCCCTATAGGCGTATCGGTTGCCTTGTTAACAAGTTCGGTAAAGGGAAAGAAGAGGAGACTGTTGTTGGAGAAGTTGCAAGAGGGAGAAATTGATATCCTTATCGGAACACATGCTCTTATTCAGCAGGATGTTCAATTCAAACATCTTGGACTAGTAGTAACTGACGAACAGCATCGTTTCGGTGTAAACCAAAGACGGGTTCTAAGGGAAAAAGGGGAAAGTCCTGATGTGTTGTTCATGACAGCGACTCCGATTCCGAGGACACTTGCCATTACAGTGTTTGGGGAGATGGATGTCAGCATAATCGATCAAATGCCAGCAGGAAGAAAGGCAATTGAAACCTATTGGGCAAAGGCGGATATGCTATCTCGGGTGCTTACATTTATGGATAAGGAATTAGATCAGGGAAGGCAAGCTTATGTGATTTGTCCGCTGATCGAAGAGTCCGATAAACTGGATGTTCAAAATGCCATTGATGTCTATAATCAAATGCTTCATTACTTTGAGGGAAGGTACAAGGTCGGCCTGATGCACGGGAGACTTCATCCTGACGAAAAGGACGGAGTGATGAGAGAGTTTAGTGCGAATAACCTTCAAGTACTTGTATCTACTACTGTTGTCGAGGTTGGTGTGAATGTTCCGAATGCCACATTTATGCTTATATACGACGCTGAGCGATTTGGTTTATCTCAATTACATCAGTTGAGAGGAAGGGTAGGACGAGGAGAGCATCAATCGTATTGTATCCTCCTCGCTGAACCAAAGACTGAGGTCGGAAAAGAACGAATGAAAATCATGACGGAAACAAATGATGGCTTCGTTTTGAGTGAAAAAGACCTTGAGCTAAGGGGACCAGGTGATTTCTTTGGGAGAAAACAAAGCGGGCTTCCTGAGTTTAAGGTTGCGGATATGGTGCATGACTACCGGGCGTTAGAAGTTGCCAGGGACGATGCGACAAGCTTAATTCAATCAGATCATTTTTGGGAAAATCCTGAATTTGAACCCCTCAGACTATATTTATCTGAATCGGGTGTATTAGAGGGAGAGAAGCTGGACTAGAAAGGCAGATTGTGAGATTATTTCTTGCAATCTGCTTTTTTTGATTATATACTACTATTAGTACCTAGTACTAATACTGGACGGTGTTAATATTGAGACTTTCAAAAAAAGAAAGACAGGGAAACCTTACTGACACGATAAAAGAAAATCCTTTCATCACTGATGAGGAATTGGCTGACCGTTTTCGGGTGAGCGTACAGACTATTCGGTTGGACCGTATGGAATTGTCGATACCAGAGCTTCGGGAACGAATAAAATATGTTGCAGAGAAATCGTTTGAAGACGAAGTGAAATCTTTGCCTATCGAAGAAATTATTGGAGAAATTATTGATATAGAATTAGATCAAAGTGCTATTTCCATTTTTGACGTAAAACGGGAACATGTGTTTATTCGAAATGGAATTGCGAGGGGACATCACTTATTTGCACAGGCGAATTCCCTTGCAGTCGCTGTTATTAATGACGATCTGGCATTGACAGCTAAATCAACTATCCGTTTTACCCGGCCAGTCAAAGAAGGGGAACGGGTTGTCGCTAAAGCAAAAGTGGTACATACGAAAGATCAAAAGGACCGAACAACGGTGGAAGTCCAAAGCTTAGTCGGTGGAGAGCTCGTTTTTACAGGTGAATTTGACATGTATCGCTCTAAAAAATCTGTAAAGGATGAAGAGTAGATGAAAATAGCCGTTGATGCAATGGGCGGAGATCATGCCCCTAAAGAAATCGTTCTGGGTGTAAAGCGGGCCTTAAGCGAATATAACGATATGGAAGTTCTATTATACGGAGATGAAAATCAAATCAAGCAATACATTACTCAAGATGATCGCCTGACGATTGTTCATACTGATGAAGTGATTGAGGCTACAGATGAGCCTGTCAGAGCCGTGAAACGAAAGAAGAATGCATCGATGGTTCTAATGGCCCAAGCTGTTAAAGATGGAGAAGCTGATGCCTGTATCTCAGCTGGGAATACCGGTGCCCTTATGACTGCGGGATTGTTTATAGTTGGGAGAATAGAAGGGATTGAACGTCCTGCTTTAGCTCCGACGCTACCAACACTGAATGGTAATGGATTTCTTATGCTTGATTTAGGTGCCAATGTTGATGCAAAACCCGAGCATCTTGCTCAATATGCCATTATGGGTAGTATTTATGCAGAAAAGGTAAGGGGAATTAACAATCCTCGTATCGGATTGTTAAATATCGGTACAGAAGACAAAAAAGGAAATGAATTAACGAAGAAAGCATTCCAGTTATTAAAGAATGTTCCGATCAATTTCGTAGGAAATGTAGAGTCCCGTGATTTACTAGAGGGACCCGCTGATGTTGTCGTAACCGATGGGTTCACTGGAAATATGGTGCTGAAAACGATAGAAGGAACGGCTCTTTCCGTATTCTCTATGCTTAAGAAGACGTTTACAGCTTCAACAAAGAATAAAATTGCTGCTGGATTGGTGAAGAATGACTTGAAACAACTAAAGGGCATGCTTGATTATACGGAGTACGGAGGAGCGGGATTATTCGGTCTAAAGGCACCGGTCATTAAAGCCCATGGTTCTTCAAATGAAGTGGCCTTTTATAATGGGATGAGGCAAGCGAGGGAAATGGTAAAACACAATGTTTGCCATACAATTAAAGATGCTATTAAGGGGAGTGTGGAATAATATGAGTAAAATCGCGTTCATCTTTCCCGGTCAAGGTTCACAAACAGTTGGTATGGGAAAGGAATTGGCTGAAAAACACCCGGAAGTTCAAGCGTACTTCACAAAAGCGGATGAAAGACTGGATACAAAGCTAACTAGAGTTATTTTTGAAGGCCCACAAGAGGAGCTTACGCAGACGACTAACGCTCAACCTGCATTATTAACAACGAGCATGGCCATTCTGGAGCGGTTAAAAGCAGAAGGCATCACCGCTGATTATACTGCAGGACATAGCCTGGGAGAATATTCTGCTTTGGTGGCAGCAGGAGCACTCCGTTTTGAAGATGCCGTATATGCCGTACGTAAAAGAGGGGAATTTATGGAGGAAGCTGTTCCTAGCGGAGAGGGAACGATGGCAGCTATCCTTGGAATGCCAAGAGAACCTCTTATGGAAATAACCGATTTTGTTACGAATGACGGACATCCTGTCGGCCTCGCAAACTTAAACTGCCCAGGTCAAATTGTTATCTCGGGAACAATGAAAGGCGTGGAGCTTGCATCAGAATTAGCCAAGGAAAAGGGAGCAAAGCGCATCATTCCACTTCAAGTAAGTGGGCCATTCCACTCTCAATTAATGAAACCTGCTGCAGAACAGTTTATTTCAATCTTAGATTCGATTACGATAGATGATGCGATTGTACCGGTCATGGCGAATGTGACAGCATTACCTGTGACCGATTCTGAAGAAATCAAGCGTTTATTAATCGAACAATTATACTCACCTGTTAAATGGGAAGATTCTGTTGAGAAACTGTTGGGATTAGGCGTGGATACGTTTATCGAAGTTGGACCTGGGAAAGTGCTTTCGGGTTTGGTGAAGAAAGTGAATAGACGAGTGAAAACGTATGCTGTTCATGATGAAGCATCCTTAGAACAAACCATTCAATCGTTGAAGGAGGAAGCTTAAATGAATTTAGAAGGTAAGGTAGCCCTGGTAACGGGAGCGTCCCGTGGGATTGGAAGAGAAATTGCTCTAGAGCTTGCGAAGAAAGGCTGCAATGTTACAGTGAACTATGCAGGAAGCGAAGCGAAAGCAAATGAAGTTGTTGACGAAATCAAGAGTTTAGGCAGAGAGGCAATTGCCTTACAATGTAATGTATCCGATAGCGAAGCGGTTCAAGAAATGGTGAAGGAAACCATTCATCAATTCGGTTCAATTGATATTCTAGTTAATAATGCTGGAATAACGAAGGACAATTTGTTAATGAGAATGAAGGAAACCGAATGGGATGATGTCATCAACATCAATCTAAAAGGTGTATTCCTCTGTACAAAGGCTGTCACCCGTCAGATGATGAAACAAAGAAGTGGTAGAATCATCAATATTTCCTCTATTGTCGGAGTGAGTGGAAATCCTGGCCAAGCAAACTATGTGGCTGCTAAATCTGGTGTAATCGGATTAACGAAAACAACAGCGAGAGAATTGGCTCCTCGTGGGATCACAGTGAATGCAATTGCTCCTGGATTTATCTCCACTGACATGACGGATCAGCTTCCTGAGGGTGTACGGGCGGAAATGTTAAAGCAAATTCCTTTAAGCCGTTTTGGGGATCCGCAGGATATTGCGAAAGCAGTATCGTTCGTTGCATCTGATTCAGCTTCTTATATGACAGGCCAGACCCTCCATATTGATGGTGGAATGGTCATGTAATTTCATGATATAAATATTTTATTGAACGTTTTCATGTATACTCTTTTCATAAGAGGTCAAAATGCTCTATAATACTTGAGGGGAGGTGACAAAAATGGCAGAAGTATTAGATCGTGTAACAAAAATTATCGTAGATCGTCTTGGTGTAGATGAATCTCAAGTAAATCTTGAAGCTTCTTTCAAAGAAGATTTAGGAGCAGACTCCCTTGATGTAGTTGAGCTGGTTATGGAACTTGAAGATGAATTCGACATGGAAATCTCTGACGATGATGCTGAAAAAATCGGCACAGTAGGTGATGCTGTGAACTACATAAACGCAAAGGCTTAATCGTTAGCTTGAATTAAAGGTGGTATAAACCCGTCTTTCGTTCAACATCATTTCAAACTTGGTAGAGGTCTCACTTCTACCAAGTTTATTTGTGTTCTAACCTAATGTTGAAGAAATTTTTGCGTAAATGATTTTTTTAGAATAAACTGGATTAGTAAACTATGAGAACATATGGAGCAAGGTGGAGTGCCTTATGCGAAAGCAAAGTAGAAATAATGGATCATCGAAACATAAAAATGATTTAAAGTTCAAAACGTTTCAAAATCAAATGGGAATTCAATTTACAGATGAAAAACTACTTAAACAAGCTTTTACCCATTCATCCTATGTGAATGAGCATCGCAGAAAGCCTTATGAAGACAACGAACGCTTGGAGTTTCTAGGTGATGCCGTGCTGGAATTAACGGTTTCACAATTTCTTTTTAAGAAATATCCCATGATGAGTGAGGGAGAACTTACGAAATTAAGGGCAGCGATCGTGTGTGAACCGTCACTTGTTACGTTCTCGATTGAACTGAACTTTGGAGAGCTCATTCTCCTTGGTAAGGGAGAGGAAATGACTGGTGGCAGAGAGAGACCTGCTTTACTCGCAGATGTCTTTGAGGCTTTTATTGGAGCGGTATATTTAGATCAAGGATTGGAAACAGTCGTATCAATCTTAGAGAAGGTTGTCTATCCAAAAATTAATGTCGGTGCTTTTTCTCATGTGATGGATTATAAGAGTCAGTTACAAGAGCTGGTCCAAAGGGGCAGTGCTGGAATGATTGAATACAGTATCTTAGAAGAAAGCGGCCCCGCCCATAACCGCCAGTTTATTTCCCGTGTCAGTTTAAATGGGGAAGAACTAGGGGTAGGAAAAGGGCGTTCCAAGAAAGAGGCGGAACAACAAGCTGCACAGAAGGCGCTAGAAATGTTAAAACAAAAGCTAGACGCGAAATAGGGGGAAAGAAGATGTTCCTCAAACAACTAGAAGTAATGGGGTTTAAATCTTTTGCAGAAAGAATATCCGTGGAATTCGTCCCGGGAGTTACGGCTGTTGTTGGACCAAACGGCAGCGGGAAAAGCAATATTATCGACGCAATCAGATGGGTACTTGGGGAGCAATCGGCCAAAAGCTTACGGGGATCGAAAATGGAAGATGTCATATTTGCCGGCAGTGATTCGAGAAAAGCCCTGAATATAGCAGAAGTGACCCTCGTGTTAGATAACGAGGACGGAGCTCTTCCCATCGATTACTCAGAAATCAGTGTCACAAGAAGAGTATATCGCTCTGGTGATAGTGAATATTTACTCAATAAACAGCCTTGTCGGTTGAAGGACATAATTGAATTGTTTATGGATTCCGGTCTTGGTAAAGAAGCATTTTCTATTATCAGTCAGGGGAAAGTAGAAGAAATCCTGAATAGTAAGCCGGAAGAACGGAGAACCATTTTTGAAGAGGCTGCTGGTGTATTAAAGTACAAGTCACGAAAGAAAAAGGCTGAAAATAAATTATTTGAAACTCAAGAAAACCTTAATCGAGTAAATGATATTCTTCATGAATTAGAAGGTCAGGTGGAACCTCTTAAGATTCAATCATCAATGGCCAGGGATTATCTCGAAAGGAAAGAAGAGCTGGAGAAGTTCGAGGTCGCCTTAACGGTTTATGACATAGAAGATATACATAAGCAGTGGAAAAAGCTTAGCGAAGAATTTGAACATCATGGAAAAGAAGAATTAGCTCTATCTATGCATATCCAAAAAAAAGAAGCGTTCTTGACCCAAACCAGGGATAAAATCGCGGCTCTTGATGAATCGATTTCAAATCTTCAAGAAGTGCTCCTTTCTACCAGCGAAGAGTTAGAGAAACTTGAAGGTAGAAAACAAGTGTTAGTGGAACGAAAAAAAAATTCATCAACGAACGAATCTCAATTAATTCAATTCATAATAGATGCAAAGAAACAGATTACCCGGTTATCTTCTGAAAAAGATGAGGCAGAACGTGAATTCACATTAATCGAGTCAGAAGTGGCAGACCTGAAAAGAACACTCATCACGAAACAGGACCAATTCAAGCACTACAATGAAAATATTGAAGATGTTATCGAATCTTATAAAAGTGATTACATCGAAAAACTGAATCAACAGGCTTCAGCGAAAAATGAAATTCAATACCTTCAACAGCAACTGGACCAACAATCCAGTCGAAGTGGACGGTTGGAAGCAGAAAATGAAAAATATGTGACTCAACGGGAAGAATTACAGTTGAGCCACAAAGAGCGGGCGAAAAATCTCCAAGAGCAAAAAGAACAAATCGATGAGCATATTTTCTTTTATCGAGAGGAACAAAATAAGCTCGAATCGATAAAAGTAAAATATGAAAAACAAGAAAAAACACTTTATCAAGCGTATCAATTTCTGCAACAAGCAAAATCCCGTAAAGAAATGCTTGAAGAGATGGAAGAAGATTATTCTGGTTTCTTCCAGGGGGTAAAAGAGGTTCTTAAGGAGCGCACTGGCCAGTTAACTGGTATAAAAGGAGCGGTAGCTGAGTTGATTTCGGTTCCTAAATCATATGAAACGGCTATGGAAACCGCTCTCGCTGCTTCCATGCAGCACATTGTTGTGGAAAAGGAGGAAGATGGTCGAAAAGCCATCGCCTTTCTAAAGAAGAACCAATATGGACGTGCAACATTTCTGCCGATGAATGTAATCAAGGGAAAATCGATACCTGATAGTCAAAAGAATATGCTGAAAGGGCATGCTTCCTTTATTGGAATAGGAGCTGATTTACTTTCATATGATGAACGCTATCAAATGGTGATCTCTAATCTGGTTGGAAATGTCATCATCACGAAGGACTTAAAGGGCGCAAATGAAATCGCCAAGCTCATTCAATACCGCTATCGTCTTGTTACATTGGATGGGGATGTGGTCAATCCTGGCGGTTCGATGTCAGGTGGTACGGTGAAGCAGAAGAAGAATTCACTTCTTTCCAGAAAAGGTGAGCTTGAAGAAATGAAAGAAAAGCTCGTGGCAATGGAAAATCAGACTGAACAGCTTCAATCTCAAGTGAAATCACTCAAAGAAGAGTGCGGTTTCAGGGAGAAAAAGCTGGAAGAAATGAGGGTGAAAGGGGAACGTTTGCGCCTTAAAGAGCAAGAACTGCTCTCTCAACTTCGTGAAATTGAACTGTCGCAACAAAACCTCGACGAAAGACTGTCATTATATGATTTAGAGAAAAAAGATTTCACCTCGATAAAAGAAAAACATAGCTCAAGAACGAAAGAACTGGAGGAGTCTCTAAAAGAAATTGGAGAAGAGATATCCAAGCTTGACCAAAAGATCAGCGAACTCACTACTCAGAAAAATAGCGAACGGACTTCCAAGGATGCACTATTGAATGAAATCAGTGATATGAAGGCAAATCTAGCCGCTAAGAACGAGCAATTGGTAAACAGTCGCCAGCAGTTGAAACGCATGAACGAATCTATGCTGGAAACAAAAAAACAAAAAGAAGCTCTCCAGGATGATCTAGAATGGCTTCAAACTGAAATGAAGGATAATTTCTCTGGAGAAGAACAACTCGGTGAAAAAGCAGAAGAATGTGCCCTGCAAAAGGCTGAAACAACCAAGCTGATCTCATTGCGGAGGGACGAGCGTTTAAATCTTCAACACGCTGTTGAAGACGAAGAGCTTGAGTTAAAAGAATTAAAACGTCAGCACAAAGGGCTTGTCGGAGCATTAAGGGATGAAGAAGTAAAAATCAATCGCCTGGATGTTGAGCTAGAAAATCGACTTGATCATTTGCGTGATGAGTATATGCTCTCTTTCGAAGCGGCAAAGGCAGATTACCCATTGACGCTAGAGGTGGAAGAAGCAAGAAAAAAAGTAAAGCTTGTCAAATTAGCTTTAGAAGAACTGGGCACCGTTAATCTGGGAGCTATTGATGAGTATGAACGAGTAAAAGAAAGATACGAGTTTCTAGTAGAGCAAAAAAACGATTTAGCAGAAGCCAAGGATACTCTTTATCTGGTCATCAATGAAATGGATACAGAAATGGTCAAACGCTTTGATCAGACTTTCACAGCCATACAAGTGGAATTTGAAGGGGTATTTAAAGCATTGTTTGGCGGAGGGCGAGCTCAGTTGAAGCTTACAGATCCTTCAGACATTCTCCATACCGGGGTTGATATAGTAGCACAGCCACCAGGGAAGAAACTTCAGAATCTGGGACTAATGTCCGGTGGAGAGAGAGCTTTGACGGCGATCGCTCTATTGTTTTCAATTCTGAAGATCAGACCTGTCCCATTTTGTATACTTGACGAAGTCGAGGCTGCCCTCGATGAAGCAAATGTACAGAGGTTCAGTCAATATTTGAAGAAATTCAGTGACGATACACAATTTATCGTCATCACTCACCGTAAGGGCACGATGGAAGAGGCTCATGTGCTTTATGGAGTAACGATGCAGGAATCAGGTGTGTCTAAATTAGTATCGGTCAGATTACAAGAAACAAAGGAATTACTTGAAACTTAATGAGCGGGGTGTGAAAGAGTGAGTTTTTTTAAGAAGCTTAAAGACAAATTTACGCAATCCGGTGACAATGTAACGGAGAAATTCAAGGATGGGTTAAGTAAAACCAGGGATAACTTCACTTCAAAGGTAAATGATCTGGTTGCCAGATACCGTAATGTGGATGAAGAATTCTTTGAAGAACTGGAAGAAATCCTAATCGGTGCAGATGTTGGCTTTGATACCGTCATGGAGCTGATTGATGAACTCAAGCTTGAAGTGAAACGTCGTAATATACAGGACACAGAGGATGTTCAATCTGTCATCTCAGAGAAATTGGTTGATATCTACCAAGGAGATCGCGTAGAGGATAGCAGCCTTAACATTCAAGAAGACCAACTGACCGTTTTATTGTTTGTCGGAGTAAATGGTGTTGGGAAGACGACCACTATCGGGAAAATGGCTCATATGTTTAAGGAACAAGGAAAGAAAGTTGTCCTTGCAGCGGGAGACACGTTTCGTGCTGGAGCAATTGAACAACTAGAAGTATGGGGAGAGCGAGTCGGGGTTCCGGTTATTAAACAAGCAGCCGGAAGTGACCCTGCGGCTGTCATGTTTGATGCCGTTCAATCTGCAAAAGCGAAGAAAGCAGATATACTCATATGTGATACAGCTGGAAGATTACAAAATAAAGTAAACTTGATGAAAGAATTGGAAAAAGTTAAACGGGTCATTGAAAGAGAGATCCCAGGAGCGCCACATGAAGTGCTGTTAGTACTTGACGCTACAACAGGTCAAAATGCCATGGTACAGGCAAAAACCTTTAAAGAAGCAACAAATGTCTCAGGGATCGTCCTGACGAAGCTGGATGGGACAGCAAAAGGTGGGATCGTACTGGCGATCAGAAACGAGCTTGAGATCCCTGTGAAATACGTGGGACTTGGCGAGAAAATGGATGACCTGCAGCCGTTTGATGCAGAAAAATATGTATACGGCCTGTTCTCCAATCTCGTTGATAAAGAAGAAGAATAGAATAAAAAAAGAGTAGCCTGAAGAAACGAATAGTTTCCAGGTTGCTCTTTTTTATATTCTATTTAAAAGTTGTTTTCGTAAATTTTGTTGCTATTTAAGGTAACGATTGGTGGTGCTAGGAGGATGGATTGTAGGTCCTAGGAAAGTGAAGTTATTCCCCTCACCATCTATAGCGCTCACTTCTTGATAGAAGCATAGTAGCTATAATTAAATTTCCGCTTAAAATGAAATAACATCAATTTTAAATCGTAAAATATCACGTAGTATTCTTGACAAACGCCCGTAAAGACTGTATTCTTCATATGTAAAGGTTTTTCACTTAACAAGGAGGGATATCCGTGCTGGAGAAAACGACCAGAATGAATTATCTCTACGATTTTTATCAATCATTGTTAACTCCCAAGCAAAGAAGCTATATGTCCCTCTATTATTTAGATGATTTCTCTTTAGGTGAAATCGCTGAAGAGTATAATGTTAGTCGACAAGCAGTATATGATAACATTAAACGAACAGAGGCAATGATCGAGGAGTACGAAGAAAAGCTTTTATTATTTAATAAATTTCAAGAACGCAACGAGATTCTTGATAAACTAAGACAAAAAATAGAAGAGCCATCAATCGATTCTTCTCATTGTTTAAAACTCATTGATGATCTTGAAATATTGGATTAGGAGGCGGCATGAATGGCATTTGAAGGATTAGCCGACCGACTGCAAGGTACGATACAAAAAATCCGCGGTAAAGGAAAGATCTCAGAAGCGGATGTTAAAGAAATGATGCGTGAAGTTCGTCTTGCTCTTTTGGAAGCAGACGTTAATTTTAAAGTGGTCAAGCAATTCGTCAAGAAAGTAAGTGAACGTGCTGTAGGACAGGAAGTCATGAAGAGTCTTACACCAGGACAACAGGTCATTAAAGTTGTTCAAGAAGAGCTTACAAACTTGATGGGCGGCGAGCAGAGTCAAATTGCTGTTTCGAAACGTCCACCAACCGTCATTATGATGGTCGGTTTACAAGGTGCAGGTAAAACGACGACCACTGGAAAGCTTGCGAACCTGCTTCGGAAGAAACATAATCGCAAACCACTATTAGTAGCTGCTGATATTTACCGTCCAGCTGCCATCAAGCAGCTGGAAACAATCGGGAAGCAACTGAGCCTCCCTGTATTCTCTATGGGAGATCAGGTAAGCCCGGTGGAAATTGCGAAAAGCGCCATCGAAAAAGCAAAAGAAGAACATCACGATTATGTCCTGATTGATACAGCAGGTCGACTTCATATTGATGAAAATCTAATGGGAGAGTTGGAAGAAATTAAAGAACTCTCAAATCCAGATGAGATTTTCCTCGTGGTGGATGCCATGACTGGTCAAGATGCCGTTAACGTCGCTCAAAGCTTCAATGAAGCTCTTGGCATTTCTGGTGTTGTTTTGACCAAGCTTGATGGTGACACACGAGGTGGGGCAGCTCTGTCCATCCGTTCAGTCACTGAAAAACCAATTAAATTTGTTGGGACGGGTGAGAAGATGGATGCTTTGGAAGCCTTCCATCCTGAGCGCATGGCATCAAGGATTCTTGGTATGGGAGATGTTTTGTCCCTTATTGAGAAAGCCCAGGCCAACGTGGATGAAGACAAGGCTAAAGAGCTTGAGCAAAAAATGCGTACCATGTCTTTCACATTTGATGATTTCCTGGAGCAACTAGGTCAGGTGAAACAAATGGGTCCTCTTGATGAATTGCTGAAGATGATGCCAGGAGCAAACAAGATGAAGGGTCTCGATAAGGTTCAAGTCGATGACAAGCAAATTAGTCATGTTGAGGCCATCATCCAATCAATGACAAAGGATGAGAAAATCCATCCTGAAACCCTCAATGCCTCTCGTCGTAAACGGATTGCCAAAGGGAGCGGAACATCGATTCAAGAGGTAAACCGACTTCTTAAGCAGTTCGAGGATATGAAGAAAATGATGAAACAGATGAGTGGTATGCAAGGAAAAGGTAAGAAAAAAGGGATGAAATTCCCATTTATGTAAGACTTTTG
Source organism: Bacillus sp. BHET2 (assembly GCF_005938125.1). Classification (GTDB taxonomy): domain Bacteria; phylum Bacillota; class Bacilli; order Bacillales; family Bacillaceae_B; genus Rossellomorea. Next base: position 1,322,405 of record NZ_VCQN01000001.1, on the reverse strand, counting down.
TTCGGTTTTTCAAAAGAAAAATTGAACTGTTAAGAAAAAACACTTTACAAACAAAATACACATTTGATATTATACTAACTTGTGTGAAACTATTCGGAGGTGCTTTAATAATGGCAGTAAAAATCAGATTAAAACGTATGGGATCAAAAAGATCACCTTTCTATCGTATCGTAGTTGCAGATTCTCGTTCACCACGTGATGGACGTCAAATCGAAACAGTTGGAACTTACAACCCGGTTGCCAAACCAGCTGAAGTGAAAATCGATGAAGAGCTAGCTCTTAAATGGTTATCTAATGGTGCGAAACCATCTGACACAGTTCGTAACCTATTCTCAAAACAAGGCATTATGGAAAAATTCCACAATGCTAAAAACAGCAAGTAATCGATTAGATCGATGAAAGATCTTATTCTAACGATTGTGAAACCCTTAGTGGACCATCCGGACGATGTTCGTGTCGACTTGGATGAAGGAACGAACGGTTTAACGTATAAGTTATCCGTTCATCCTGAGGACATGGGTAAGGTTATTGGGAAACAAGGGAGAGTAGCTAAATCGATTCGAACTGTGGTATACGCTGCAGCAGGATCTTCACAACAGAAGAAAATCTTTTTAGAGATTGTGGAGTAAGGAAGCTTTCATAAGCTACTTGCTTCGGCTCTAGGAATTAGGGGACTGACACACAAAGGTTACTATATAGCCTTAAGACGTCAGTCTCCTTTTTCATAGGAATCAAAGACCAGAAATGGCAAGATCTATAGGGACTATAAACCCTTTACACAATTCACTGCTCCCCTAAGAACACCCTAAAGATCCATACTTCAGCGTGGGGTGAATGATAAGGAGGAGGATCACGTTTGAATGTAATACATACAATTACGATTAAACAGGTATTAACAGAAAAAAGTAAGAACTTGTTAATGAAACGGTATGAAAACCAAAAGTTTCATTTAGCAAAGGAAAGTGACCAGTTACAGTTCGAGATGAAAAAGATTGAGAGAGGGAAAAAATATCCTTCACATAAATTGAATCAGCATTTTGAAAAAGAGTTGAATGATCGTGCGGAAAAAATCAAATTGTTGGATTTTCAGATTGAGCAATTATCGATTTTACCCATAGGAAGCGAATTAAAGGAAAAAGAAGTACAAGGTATGATGGATATTCAAGTTGGTGACAATTGGGAAGAGGAAACCCTTTCCAAGACGATTGTGATAGAAGATGGTATAGTGAAAGAAATTCGTTAAGTTAAGAGGTGAAAGCGATGGAAAAGTGGTTTAATGTAGGTAAGATTGTCAACACCCATGGAGTGAAGGGTGAATTGAAAATCGTTTCGACAACAGATTTTCCCGAAGAACGCTATCAAAAGGGAAACAGGCTATTTTTGTTCCAAGGTCAGGAGCAGGAACCGATCAGTCTTGTGATTAAATCTCACCGAAATCATAAAAGTTTTGATTTGCTAACTTTTGAAGGATATGAAAATATTAATGAGGTTGAGAAATTTAAAGAAGGTATTCTGAAGGTGCAGGAAGATCAACTTCAGGAACTAGAAGAAGGGGAATACTACCTCCATGAAATCGTTGGATGTAAGGTTGTGACCACTTCAGGAGAAGACATCGGGGTCATCAAAGAGATCCTTAGCCCGGGAGCAAACGACGTATGGGTCGTCAAGGGAGAACGGGGTAAAGAACATCTTATTCCCTACATAGAAGATGTTGTTAAGAGCGTTGATATCGAGAAACAACTTATCATGATCGAGCCGATGGAAGGTTTGTTATCATGATGAGAATTGACGTCCTTTCACTATTCCCTGCCATGTTCGAGGGGATCTTTGGTGAATCGATTCTGAAAAAGGCAACGGAAAAAGAAGCTGTAACCTATAATGTGATCAACTTCAGAGATTATGCAGATAATAAACATAGTAAAGTGGATGATTACCCTTACGGCGGTGGAGCTGGCATGGTATTGAAGCCCCAGCCGATCTTTGACGCTGTTGATGCATTGAAGAAAGAACAGAAGTCAAAGCCGAGAGTCATCCTCATGTGTCCTCAAGGAGAACGCTATACTCAGCAAAAAGCAGAGGAACTTGCGAAGGAAGATCACCTCGTATTTATATGTGGTCATTATGAAGGCTATGATGAACGAATTCGAGAACATGTCGTAACAGATGAGATTTCGATAGGAGACTACGTCCTGACGGGTGGGGAACTAGGTTCCATGGTGGTCATTGATAGTGTCGTCAGACTGCTTCCCGGGGTTCTCGGGAATGAAGACTCTCCTATATTGGACTCGTTTTCTTCAGGACTCCTGGAGCACCCTCAATACACCCGTCCCGCCGATTTCAGAGGATTGAAGGTGCCTCAGGAGTTGATCTCGGGCAATCACCGATTGATCGATGAATGGAGAGAGAAAGAGAGTCTGAGAAGAACCTACCAAAGAAGACCAGATCTATTGGAAACCTATCCACTAACAGATCGACAAATGGTATGGATAGAGGAATGGGAAAAGTCTAAATAGGCTATTGCATCCTTGTTTCCTGTATGATATTATATTCTTTGTGGCTTGAGGAGATAGCTTCTTTAAGCCATTGATCCCGATGTTCCGCTGCAATCTATCGCTTTTGTAAGAGCATCTGTTGGAAGGAGTTGAATAAGATGCACAAATTAATCGAAGATATTACGAAAGAACAGCTTCGCTCTGATCTACCATCTTTCCGTCCTGGTGATACAGTACGTGTACACGTTAACATCGTTGAGGGTACTCGTGAACGTATTCAGGTATACGAAGGAGTAGTAATCAAACGCCGCGGTGGCGGTATCAGCGAAACATTCACTGTTCGTAAAATTTCTTACGGTGTTGGTGTTGAACGTACTTTCCCAGTACACACACCAAAAATCGCTAAATTAGAAGTTATTCGTCGCGGTAAAGTACGTCGTGCGAAACTTTATTACCTACGTAACCTACGTGGTAAAGCGGCACGTATTAAAGAAATTCGATAAGAACGTAAGAAAAGGAGCTTGGAGACAAGCTCCTTTTCCTTGTTTTAGAATGACTCACTATTTTCAAGAAACCACCTTTTTATGATGAGAAATCGAAGAGGTTCTAGTAGAATAGAAAAAGATAGTAAAATACTTTGGGTGGTGGAGATGTGGTTAAAGAAAAAAATGAGTGGTGGGAGTGGATGAAGGCCCTGTTAATTGCAGTGGGATTAGCTGCTATTATCAGATTCTTTTTATTTGCCCCAATAGTTGTAGATGGATTATCAATGATGCCTACTTTACATAACGGTGATCGAATGATTGTAAATAAACTCGGAGAACCTGAGCGATTCGATATCGTCGTTTTCCATGCTCCTGAACAAAAGGATTATATTAAACGGGTCATCGGTTTGCCTGGAGATAAAGTAGAGTACAAAAATGATACACTATATATAAATGGTAAAGCCTATAAAGAATCCTATTTAAATGAATATAAAGACCAATTAAACGGTGGCGTGTTAACGGAAGATTTCACCTTGAAGGATATTACAGAACAAGAGACCGTTCCTGAAGGGGAAATCTTTGTAATGGGTGATAATCGTCGTTTCAGTAAAGATAGCCGTCATATCGGTACGGTTAGTATCGATGAGGTAATCGGTGACACCAAAGTGATTTATTGGCCTGTTAAAGATATAAGATTGGTGAAATAAAAGAAAAAATTGTTTGGAGGTGGTCATATGACAATACAATGGTTTCCAGGGCATATGGCTAAAGCTCGTAGACAAGTTACCGAGAAATTAAAGCTTGTCGACATTGTGATTGAATTAGTAGATGCAAGAATTCCGTTATCGTCACGAAATCCAATGATTGAAGAGATCATTGGAGAGAAGCCCCGTCTCGTATTGTTAAATAAAGCAGACATGGCAGATACAAATAGAACGAATCAATGGATTGCCTACTTTAGAAAACAGGGAATAACTGCGCTTGCCGTCAATGCGCAAGCAGGCAAAGGACTGCAGGTTATTGTTCAAGCCGCTAAAGAAATCCTTAAAGAGAAGTTTGACCGTATGAAATCAAGGGGAATGAGACCTCGTGCCATAAGGGCGATGATCGTAGGAATCCCAAATGTGGGGAAATCGACGTTAATTAACAGGCTTGCCAAGAAAAATATAGCAAAAACCGGGAATACACCAGGTGTGACGAAAGCCCAACAATGGATCAAAGTGGGGAAAGAGCTTGAATTGCTTGATACACCGGGTATTTTATGGCCCAAGTTTGAAGATCCCAAGGTCGGTTATAAACTTGCTCTAACCGGAGCCATTAAGGATACAATCTTGAATTTACAAGATATTGCTGTATACGGTTTAAGATTTCTCGAAGAGCACTACCCTGAGCGCTTAGAAGAGCGATACGGCCTCGAAGAAATACCGGAAGAGGTAGTGGATAGCTTTAATGAAATCGGCGCCAAAAGAGGCTGTCTGATGGCCGGTGGAGCTGTGAATTATGACAAAACGTCTGAGATCATCGTTAGGGATATCCGAAATGTGCAATTAGGTCCTATGACGTTTGATTTTATCGGTGAATCAGACCAGGATAATGAATAAACAAAGAGGCTGTATAGAGAGAAGGACTCTCTTTTACACAGCCTCTTTATTTTTATATTGTATATCCGATATATAGAGGAGGAGCCCATTTGGCGAAAGAACAAAGAACGATTAAAGAGATTAGTGAAATAATCGGATCTGTCTCAGATTCCGATCCGGTTTTAAAAGAATTTAAGAGGGATGACAGAAAAGGTGTACAAAAACTCCTTTTACAAGTTGAACGTGCTCGAATGAAGCGGGTTAAGGAATTAGAAGAATTTAAAGTACTCACTCAATATGAAAATAATTTACGCCTTCAGGGCTTCAAACTCATAGCAGGAATAGACGAAGTCGGTAGAGGCCCCTTGGCAGGTCCAGTCGTAACGGCAGCCGTCATCTTGCCTGTTGACTTCTATTTGGCAGGTTTGAATGATAGCAAGAAGATATCTGAGTCGAAAAGGGAAGAGTACCATGATTACATCCAGGAGCATGCCGTTTCTATTGGAATAGGAATGGTTCATGCAAATGAGATCGATTCCATTAACATTTATGAAGCAACCAAAAAGGCGATGAATGAAGCAGTCGCAAATTTGCCTATGCATCCAGAGTATCTACTGATTGATGCGATGAAAATCGATTCTCCCTATCCGAGTCAATCCATCATCAAAGGCGATTCGAAGAGCATATCCATCGCGGCCGCTTCAATTATTGCAAAGGTGACGAGGGACCGGATGATGAAGGAGCATGCTGGAAAATATCCGGGATATGGTTTTGAGAAAAATGCAGGGTATGGTACAAAGGAACATTTGAATGGCCTGAAAAAACACGGCGTAACACCTCTTCACCGCAAGAGTTTCGCGCCGGTGAAAGAGCTACTCTAACTCTTTTTTAGGTTAATATTTGAATTGACTCAATCGAGGATAATGTAAAACGCCAATAAATCATGGAACGGGAGATAGGAAGATGACCCACATTCATGGTACGACTAGTAATCAGCCAGTCTCCTCCAGGGATGGCAATGCTTTCTCATTACAGGATGGGAAAGTTTTAAATATACGGGTTCATAAGCTAATAGGAGAAAGTATTGCCGAAGTATCTGCCAATGGGCAACGGTTCATAGCAAAACTTGATGCCCCACTGGAAGAAGGAGAACGTTACTGGGTGGAAGTAAAGCAATCAGAAACGGGTGTAAGTCTCAGGCTGATTCGGGCTCAACCTGGTGAAATTGATGAAAAAAGTATAGCGTTAGACCTTTTACGTCATTTGTCCTTCACTGGTAAAGAAAAAGAGATGACTTCTTTGGTTATGGAGTTAGTGAAAAATAAAATACCGGTCAATAAAGAAATGCTTTTATTTGCACACAAGCACATTTTTGGAAAAGGTGCATCTGAGAACGTGAAGGTATTGCTAGAGATGGCGAAACGGGACTTGCCGTTCACTGAAAGGATATTTTCTTCCATGAAAGCGGGTGAAGCAAATAGCGGCTTCATCTCAAAGTTAAACATTCTCTCTTCGAAGTTAAATGAAACAGGAAGGGATGCCTCTTCCCTTGCTTTATTACAGAAGTTTCAGAAACCAATGCGCATGGTTTTGGTAGAAAGGCTTGTGATAAAAGCATTATCAGGATTGATTAACCCGTCCCAATCCTTCTCGAATCGATTAGGGCATTTCGACTTATTGAAGTCCCTCGGGTTCTTTCAGGAAGAAGTCGCCATGAATCAATGGAAGGAAGGTTTAACAGCTACGATCCAGGAAGGAATTTCTTCTAATGAGCCATTAGAGAGGAAGCTTGAATTTTTGAAAGGAACGGTAGAAGGCAATCCTGTTGGGGAAAAGCTTCGTAATGAAGTGACAAAGCTACAAGAAACGATGGTAAACAACAAATCTGACATCCCGAAAGCAGTCCGATCTTTTGTAGATAAATGGATAAATGCCATGAAGGATTCGGAAGGTTTTATGAATGATCATACAGACAAACCCACTTTAAATATGGCAAAACTACTGATGGGACTTGTCGGGGAGGAGAAGAGACAGTTGATGGAGGTGAACTACACAAAGCTCGAGAATACTTGGAGCAATGGTGTACCTGCATCCAACCAGGAGCGGATCTTTCAGAAGCTTTATCATCAATTAGAGCAGGATATTACCCATCAAATCCAAGGAGACGAATTAGCAAAGGTTTTGAAAAGGGTAATCGGTGCGTTTGGGGTAAACTACGAAGCTCAATTGCAGAATAATGGGTACGACATTCAAAACCTTACATTAAAAGAGCATTTAGTCGGGCTCAGCGGGAATCATCCTTTACAGGAAATACGCCAATTAGCTGATGACATCGTCCTGAAAATGAATCATCAAGTTCTTCAATCACAAGAGAATGCTCCTTTTCTCACAATCGTACAACAATTCCCTCTTTTTTTATTTGGCAGAGACACAGATATTACTTTACAATGGACCGGAAAAGAAAAGGAAAAAGGGGTCATTGATGAAGATTACTGCCGGGTACTATTCTATTTGGAACTAGATAGCTTGAATGAAACCTTGGTAGATATGCAAGTTCAAAACCGTGTGATCACCTTAACGGTATGGAACGAGCATCCTGATGTCGAAAGAGTCTCCCGTTTCTTGCTTCCCGATTTAAAAGAAGGGTTGGAAGGACTGGACTACCGGTTATCAACTGTGAAAGTGAAAATACCGGATAAACATATTGGACTTTCTGAAACAAGTATAGAGGAGCATGCTAGTAGGACATTCTCTGGAGTTGATATAAAGATATGAAAAGGGAACAAGCACGTAAAGAAGCAATTGCTCTAGGATATGACCAAGAAAAAGGATCAGCCCCAAGGGTACTGGCAAAAGGGAAAGGAATCATAGCTGAAAACATTCTTGCAAAAGCCAGAGAGCATAAAGTACCTGTACAAGAAGACAAGAGCTTATTGTCGCTTCTCGGGAATTTGGATGTAGGAGAATCGATACCTGAAGAATTATATGGTGCAGTAGCTGAAGTTTTTGCTTTTATTTACAGATTGGACAGGGATATTTCTAAAAAGATGTGAAATATAATATGCAGTTTGAATAAGAACTGGTTGAATCCTATCTGGTAATGCGAAGAAATATATTTTTTAAGTATAATAATTGAATGGAATTCTCTTCAATAAACATAGCGCAATATGGACAAATTCTAGTGAGTTATGTTCAGAATTTTTAAATTAATATAATATTTTTTGCATAATGGTAGACATCTATACTGTCATTTAATACAATGAAAGCGCAGTCTATTTTTTGAAGAGTTTGATAGGAGGATGGAAAATGAATATCCATGAATATCAAGGTAAAGAAATCCTCAGAAATTACGGGGTGTCCGTACCAAATGGTAAAGTGGCTTTTACAGCTGAAGAAGCAGTAGAAGCGGCGAAAACGTTAGATTCTAGCGTATATGTAGTAAAAGCTCAAATCCATGCAGGTGGTCGAGGAAAAGCTGGCGGGGTTAAAATCGCCAAAAGCCTTGACGAAGTGCGTACATATGCAGATGAGTTAATTGGTAAAACGTTAGTGACTCACCAAACAGGTCCTGAAGGTAAGGAAGTTAAACGCTTACTTGTTGAAGAGGGCTGTGATATTAAAAAAGAATATTACGTAGGTCTAGTTTTAGACCGAGCGACTTCTCAAGTTGTATTGATGGCTTCTGAAGAAGGCGGTACAGAGATTGAAGAAGTAGCAGAACAAACGCCAGAAAAGATCTTTAAAGAGTATATTGATCCGGTTGTCGGCTTAACAGGCTTCCAAGCTCGACGCATTGCGTTTAATATCAACATTCCTCAAAAACTGGTTGGAAAAGCAGCCAAGTTCATGATGGGATTATATAATGTGTACATCCAAAAGGATGCTTCAATTGTTGAAATCAACCCACTAGTTGTAACGGGAGATGGGGATGTAATGGCACTGGATGCGAAGTTCAACTTCGATTCAAATGCTTTATACCGTCAAAAAGATGTCATCTCATTACGTGATCTTGAAGAAGAAGATGCAAAAGAAATTGAAGCATCTAAATATGACCTTAGCTATATTTCCTTAGATGGGAATATCGGTTGTATGGTTAATGGAGCCGGGCTTGCCATGGCTACGATGGATATCGTAAAGCATTATGGCGGAGATCCCGCTAACTTCCTTGATGTTGGGGGCGGCGCAACAGCAGAAAAGGTAACAGAAGCGTTCAAAATCATTCTTTCTGATGAACACGTTAAAGGTATTTTCGTTAATATCTTCGGTGGAATCATGAAATGTGATGTTATTGCAACGGGTGTTGTAGAAGCAGCTAAGCAAATCGGTCTTCAAGTACCTCTGGTTGTTCGTCTTGAAGGTACAAACGTTGACTTAGGAAAAGAAATCCTGAATAAATCAGGATTGAATATTATTGCAGCTGAATCTATGGCAGACGGCGCACAAAAAATCGTTGAGCAAGTAGGCTAAGAAAGGCGGGGGACTAATGAGCGTATTTATTAATAAAGATACCAAGGTTGTTGTACAGGGAATTACAGGATCAACAGCTCTTTTCCACACGAAGCAAATGCTTGAATACGGTACACAGATCGTTGCAGGTGTAACACCTGGAAAAGGCGGAACTGAGGTTGAAGGCGTGCCTGTTTTCAATACAGTGGAAGAAGCAAAGAAAGCAACTGGTGTAAATGCTTCCGTCATTTATGTTCCAGCACCATTTGCAGCAGATGCAATCATGGAAGCGGTAGATGCCGAGCTTGATTTAGCTATTTGTATCACAGAGCATATCCCTGTGTTAGACATGGTAAAGGTTAAGCGGTATATGGAAGGCAAGAAAACACGTCTTGTCGGGCCAAACTGTCCTGGAGTCATCACTCCTGACGAGTGTAAAATCGGGATCATGCCTGGTTACATCCATACAAAAGGCCATGTAGGTGTCGTATCTCGTTCTGGTACGCTTACTTATGAGGCTGTTCACCAACTTTCTCAATCCGGAATCGGTCAATCGACTGCAGTTGGTATCGGTGGAGACCCTGTGAACGGTACAGACTTTATCGATGTATTGAAAGCATTCAATGAAGATGAAGACACTTATGCTGTCATCATGATTGGTGAAATCGGTGGTACTGCTGAAGAAGAAGCAGCTGAATGGATAAAAGCCAATATGACGAAACCTGTAGTTGGATTCATCGGTGGACGTACGGCACCTCCAGGGAAACGTATGGGACATGCCGGAGCGATTATTTCTGGTGGTAAAGGAACGGCTGATGAGAAAATCCGTGTAATGAACGAGTGCGGTATTCAAGTTGCACCAACACCTTCAGATATGGGTGAAACATTGATCAAGGTTCTGAAAGAAGAAGGAATTCTGGATAAGTGTAAAACTCATTAATCATTTTTTGAGACTGATAGCGATGATGCTATCAGTCTCAGTTTTATATATTCTACTAGTTATTATGAGGGAGGCCATATATGAAAGATATACGACAAACCCTATTTCATATCCATCATTGCCGGGGTATTGGGTTAAAAGGGACGAAAAGATTGCTGGAAAAACTTCCGAATCTTCATTCAATATTTGACCTTAAGCCATCAACTCTTCGACAGATAACCCGCTCTACTCCTGCTAATATAGAACTCTTCTATAAAGACCTTCATTCTTTCCCATCAGAACGATATATGAAGCTCTATTCAGAAAACGATATAGAGTGGATTACTCTCATGGATGCAGACTACCCTCCATTACTGAATCAGGTGTATGATCCCCCATTGCTACTCTTCTTAAAAGGAGATAAATCTCTTCTGGTTGCTACAAAGAAATTGGCAGTAATAGGATCCAGGGATGCAACCTCCTACACAGAAAAGGTTCTTCAAACCATGATTCCAAAACTTGTTCGAAAAGATATTGTTATCGTAAGTGGCCTGGCACAAGGTGCAGATACTATCGCCCATAAGGAAACCATCTCCTCTGGTGGAAGGACAATTGGGGTATTGGGAAGTGGATTCAATCACATCTATCCTAAACAAAATGAATACTTAGCGCATCAAATGATGATGGACCATCTTCTTCTATCAGAATACCCACCTTATATCAAACCGGAAAAAAGGCAATTCCCATTTCGAAATCGAATCATCAGCGGCCTTTCAGAAGCGGTACTGATCACAGAGGCAAGGAAAAAAAGTGGAACCTTCATTACTGCTGATTATGCATTAAATGAAGGTAGGGGAGTCTTATGTATACCGGGCTCGATTCATGAACCACTGGCAGAAGGAACAAACAGTTTAATTCAAGAAGGTGCCACCATGGTATTATCTATAGAAGATATTTATTCAGAGCTTCGAGTATAAATGGAGGAAAAATGATATAGAATCATGTAATAAGCCGCATTTTCTCTTGGTATGAATGAGTAATTACAAGTATTTTATACAAAATGGTTGCAATTAAGGTAAAACTGTTATACATTTTGCAACAGGTATCTAAAACTATATATAAGAGAAGTTATAAGCAAAAGCAGTAATTCTCTACACTGAAATCATTTCTATACCTATCGCGAATGTAAGTGTAACCGTTTCCGTTCGCTAGACACATTCCAAGGTGCTATAAAACAGTGATTATTTTCCTCTTTAAGGAGGCTTATTGGATGGCAGATTATTTAGTAATAGTGGAATCGCCAGCTAAGGCGAAAACGATTGAACGTTATTTAGGAAAGAAATATAAGGTAAGGGCTTCAATGGGTCACGTCAGAGACCTGCCTAAAAGTCAAATGGGCGTCAATGTCGAAAATGAATTCGAACCGAAGTACATTACGATCCGTGGTAAGGGGCCAGTATTGAAAGAATTAAAAACGGCCGCGAAAAAAGTAAAAAGAATCTTTCTTGCGGCTGACCCCGACAGAGAAGGGGAAGCAATTGCCTGGCACTTGGCTCATAGCCTTGATATGGATACCACATCCCAATGTCGAGTTGTTTTCAATGAAATCACGAAAGATGCAATTAAAGAGTCATTTAAGCATCCCCGTGCAATCAACATGGACTTGGTTGACGCTCAACAGGCACGAAGAATATTGGACCGCCTGGTAGGGTACAATATTAGCCCCCTTCTATGGAAAAAAGTAAAAAAAGGTCTCAGTGCAGGAAGAGTGCAATCCGTTGCAGTCCGCTTGATCATTGACAGGGAAAATGAGATCAAGAGCTTTACTCCAGAAGAGTATTGGTCGATTGACGCTGAATTCACGAAAGGAAAAGATACCTTCCAAGCTTCATTTTATGGAATTGATGGAAAAAAGGTTGAATTGAAGACCGAAGAAGACGTTAAAGATGTGCTTGGTAAAGTAAAAGGAAAATCCTTTGAAGTGAATAAGGTAACGAAGAAAGAAAGAAAAAGAAATCCTGCTCCATCATTTACAACCTCTTCTCTACAACAAGAGGCGGCCCGTAAATTGAATTTCCGGGCAAAGAAGACAATGATGCTTGCCCAGCAATTATATGAAGGAATTGAGATGGGGAAACAAGGAACCGTTGGTTTTATCACATACATGAGAACAGACTCTACCCGCATTTCAGAGGTCGCTCAAAAAGAAGCCAAAGAATACGTCGTGAATAAGTATGGAGAAGATTTCATTAAGCAATCTGAGCGCAAAGATAAAAAACAACAAAAAGCTCAAGACGCGCATGAAGCAATTCGCCCGACCAGCACATTAAGAGACCCATCATCAGTGAAAGAGTTTCTTTCGAGAGACCAATACAGACTCTATAAGTTGATTTGGGAACGATTTGTGGCTAGTGAGATGGCGCCAGCAATCATGGATACGATGAGTGTTGATCTTATAAATGGATCTGTCATGTTTAGAGCAACCGGTTCCAAAGTGAAATTTCCCGGCTTTATGAAAGTATATGTGGAAGGTTCTGACGATCAGAAGGAAGAAAAAGATAAATTCCTTCCAGCATTGGAAGAAAGCGATAAAGTGAAAAGTGAAAGCATCGACCCCAATCAGCATTTCACTCAGCCACCTCCAAGGTATACTGAAGCAAGACTCGTGAAAACATTGGAAGAGTTAGGTATAGGAAGACCTTCAACCTACGCTCCTACCCTTGATACCGTTCAAAGAAGAGGGTATGTGACCCTGGATAATAAGCGATTTATCCCTACAGAACTTGGGGAGATCGTATTAGAGCTAGTGAGAGAGTTTTTCCCTGATATCATTGATGTAGAATTTACGGCAAACATGGAACGCAGCCTGGATGATATTGAGGATGGGAATGTGAAATGGGAAAGAATCATTGAACGTTTTTATCAGGATTTTGAAAAGCATTTGGAAAAAGCGGAAAATGAGATGGAGAAAATCGAAATCCGAGATGAACCAGCAGGTGAAGACTGTGAAGAGTGTGGTAATCCGATGGTGTTCAAAATGGGGCGATATGGGAAATTTATGGCTTGTAGCAACTTTCCCGATTGCAGAAATACAAAGCCAATCGTCAAGGAAATCGGTGTAAAGTGTCCTAAATGCGAAAAAGGAAATATCATTGAGCGAAAAAGCAAGAAGAAGCGTATATTCTATGGGTGTGATCAATATCCTGATTGTGACTTCCTATCATGGGATAAACCGATTGAACGTAAATGTCCGAAGTGTTCTGAACTGCTCGTGGAGAAAAAGCTTAAAAAAGGTAACCAAATCCAATGTACGACTTGTGACTATAAAGAAGAAACGCAAAAGTAGTTTATGTCTATTGTTCACAGGGTTTATCTACAGGTCATGGCAGTAAACTAGCTTTAAATGACGGGATTATCCAACAATTAGGATGCCGATAGAAAATGTAAGCAGTACCAAATAAAAAACGATTGATTGTTGAACAATGAACTTATACAATGTAACGAGGGACTGTCCCAACAGGTGATTTCTCTAACGCCTGGTGGGTCAGCCTTTTTCTGTTTTCAACGAATCTTTCACCTTGATTATCATTTATCCTTGATGCACGATCCCATTTGGAAGATGAAGAGGTTCGAACTGTAGGAGGTCTATATAAATGCCAGTAAATGTTATAGGAGCAGGGTTGGCGGGAAGTGAAGCCGCGTGGCAAATAGCGAAAAGGGGCATAAAGGTAAACCTTTTCGAAATGAGGCCAGTTCGCCAAACTCCTGCCCACCATACAGATAAATTTGCAGAGCTTGTGTGCAGTAACTCTCTAAGAGCGAATACATTAACAAATGCAGTTGGTGTATTGAAAGAAGAAATGCGACGTCTGGACTCAGTCATTATGACTGCTGCAGACTCATGTTCTGTTCCAGCAGGAGGAGCATTGGCGGTCGACCGTCATGAATTTGCAGCTCATGTTACGGATAAAGTAAAAAACCATCCTAATGTCACGGTATATAATGAAGAAGTCACGGATTTACCAGATGGGATTACCATTGTAGCAACCGGTCCACTTACAAGTCAGAGCCTTTCTGAGAAAATTAAACAACTGACCGGGGAGGAACATTTATATTTCTATGATGCAGCCGCTCCTATCATTGAAAAGGACTCCATCGATATGGATAAGGTGTACTTGAAATCCAGGTATGACAAAGGGGAAGCTGCTTACTTAAATTGTCCTATGACTGAAACTGAGTTCAACCGATTCTATGAAGCACTGATTTCCGCGGAAACAGTACCATTAAAGGAATTTGAAAAGGAAATTTTCTTTGAAGGTTGCATGCCGATTGAAGTCATGGCTTCCCGTGGTAGGAAGACCATGTTGTTCGGCCCATTGAAACCAGTAGGGTTAGAAGATCCGAAAACAGGTAAGCGACCATATGCGGTAGTTCAATTAAGGCAAGATGATGCTGCTGGAACACTCTACAATATCGTTGGATTCCAAACTCACTTAAAGTGGGGGCCGCAGAAAGAAGTGCTTCAATTAATTCCAGGCCTTGAGAATGCCGATATAGTCCGTTATGGAGTAATGCACAGAAACACTTTCATCAACTCTCCAAGAGTACTTAAGGATACGTATCAGCTTAAAGATCATGAAAACCTGCTCTTTGCCGGTCAAATGACTGGTGTGGAAGGCTATGTTGAATCGGCTGCTAGCGGTTTGATTGCGGGGATTAATGGGGCAAAGCTAGCATTGGGTGAAGAACCTGTCGTCTTTCCTCATGAGTCTGCCATTGGAAGCATGGCAAGGTATATTACCACGGCTAACAAAAATAATTTTCAACCGATGAATGCCAATTTCGGTCTTTTCCCGGATTTACCGAAGATGGTAAAAGGGAAGAATGAGCGTAATGAACTACATGCGAATAGGGCCTTGGAAACAATTCAGAACTTTATGAAAAAAGTGTGAAATTCGTTGCAAGGGTTGCCCGCTTGTGTTACTATTTAGAAGCCCTTGTGAGGTGTTAAACATGAAAAATCAATTAGATGAACAACTACATTCCTTTACTGAATATTTACAAATAGAAAAGCATTATTCTGCTCACACTTTTGAACAATATCGTCATGATATCGAAGAGTTCTACGTATTTATGAAAGAACAAGGTTTACGTTCATTAAAAGATGTCGAGTATTCTGATGCGAGACTTTTTTTAACTAAGCTGCATGATCATGGTTTAATGAGATCTTCCATATCTAGGAAGGTTTCCAGTTTAAGAAGCTTTTACCGTTTTCTAAACCGGGAAAAACAGCTGCTTGATAATCCCTTTTCCTTTGTCAACCTTCCTAAAAAAGAACAGAGGCTGCCTACCTTTTTTTATGAAGAAGAAATAGAAGCTCTGTTAGAAGCTTGCGGAGGGGAGACTCCAATGGATATTCGTAACCGGGCCATTTTTGAACTTCTCTATGCGACAGGCATCCGCGTAAGTGAATGTACGAATATGCAGGTGAAAGATGTGGATTTTGGTTTGTCTACAATCCTTGTAAAAGGAAAGGGTAACAAAGAACGATATGTCCCATTTGGCAGTTATGCTCACGATGCTCTAGCACAATACATAACACACTCCCGGCCGAAGTTGGTGAAAAGCCAATCGCATTCCCAATTGCTGGTTAATCATCGTGGAGGGGCATTAACCCAAAGAGGGGTTCGTTTAATCCTCAATAAGATTATCGAGAAAGCTTCCTTGACCGGGAAAATCCACCCCCATATGTTAAGGCATACATTTGCAACGCATCTCTTGAATAATGGTGCCGATTTAAGGACGGTCCAGGAGCTTCTTGGACATTCTCAGTTATCATCCACTCAAGTGTATACTCATGTATCAAAGGATCAGTTGAGAAAAACGTATTTAGCACATCATCCACGTGCTTAGAAGAGTTGGAGGTTTAGGATATGGAACAATTCCACGCAACCACTATTTTTGCCGTACAGCATAATGGAAAATGCGCGATGTCAGGTGACGGGCAGGTTACATTCGGTAATTCAGTTGTCATGAAGCATACGGCCAAAAAAGTACGAAAATTATTCAATGGGAAAGTATTAGCTGGTTTCGCAGGGTCTGTTGCCGATGCATTTACCTTGTCGGAAATGTTTGAAGGTAAGCTTCAGGAGTTCAACGGAAATCTACCTCGGGCCGCTGTAGAGTTAGCTAAGCAATGGCGGAGCGATAAGATATTGAGAAAACTTGAAGCGATGTTAATCGTGATGGATGCAAATCACCTTCTGTTAATTTCCGGTACAGGCGAGGTAATCGAACCCGACGATGGCATTTTAGCCATCGGGTCAGGCGGGAATTATGCATTATCTGCCGGTAGAGCACTAAAACAATATGCAGGTGATCATTTGTCTGCAACAGAAATCGCTAAATCTTCCCTGCAGATCGCTGCCGATATATGTGTATATACCAATGACCAAATTATCGTTGAAGAACTTTAATACAGCAGGTTGAACATTATTTTCTTTCATACTACTTGAGAAAGTAAGGAGTGTGCCATTCGATGAAGAGTACTGATCACTTAACTCCAAGGCAAATTGTTGAACGCTTAGATCAATATATTGTAGGACAGAAAGATGCAAAGAGAGCGGTCGCTGTTGCTTTACGGAATCGCTATCGACGCAGCCTTCTTTCCGATGTATTAAAGGATGAAGTGATTCCAAAAAACATCCTGATGATGGGTCCTACAGGAGTAGGTAAGACAGAGATTGCAAGAAGGATTGCGAAGCTAGTCCGAGCGCCTTTTGTCAAAGTGGAGGCTACGAAGTTTACGGAAGTCGGCTATGTGGGTCGTGATGTCGAATCGATGGTAAGAGATTTAGTCGAAACGTCCGTACGCATTGTGAAAGAGGAAAAGATGGTTGGCGTCCGTGAAAGAGCAGCGGAAAATGCAAACCGCCGTTTAGTAGAACTTGTCGTTCCTTCGAAGAAAAAAGCTTCCTCTTACAAAAATCCATTCGAAATGATCTTTGGCGGCAACCAGACACAAGGGACAACAGAAGAAGAGGAAGAGAAACAAGAGGAGATCTCCCTTCAGGAGCAAAGGCGAAGAATGGAGAAGAAGCTTGAGAATGGTGAACTCGAAGAAGAGTTCATCACAATTGATGTGGAGGAACAACAAGCGTCGATGTTTGATATGCTCCAAGGCTCGGGTATGGAGCAAATGGGCATGAATATGCAGGATGCGTTGAGTAATTTTATGCCAAAGAAAAAGAAAAAACGTAAATTAAAGGTGAAAGAAGCAAGGGTAGTCCTAACCAATGAGGAAGCTCAAAAACTTATTGATATGGATGAGGTAACTCAAGAGGCAATTATCCGAGCAGAACAATCGGGGATCATCTTTATAGATGAAATTGATAAAATAGCAAGCAAAAGCTCTGGTCAATCATCTGCTGACGTATCAAGAGAAGGCGTTCAGCGTGATATCCTTCCTATTGTTGAAGGCTCGACGATCGTCACCAAATATGGGTCAGTGAAAACAGATCATGTACTATTCATTGCGGCAGGTGCCTTTCATATGAGTAAACCTTCGGATCTTATTCCCGAATTACAAGGACGTTTCCCAATCAGGGTGGAACTTCAGAAGCTATCTACAGAAGATTTTGTCCGAATTCTAGTTGAACCGGATAATGCCATAATCAAACAATATATTGCATTAATGGAAACTGAAGGTATACAAATTGAATTTTCTGACGATGCTATTCGTAGACTAGCTGAAATTGCTCATGATGTAAATCAAAACACAGATAATATCGGCGCGAGAAGACTTCATACCATCATGGAAAGACTCCTTGAGGATTTATCATTCGAAGCTCCGGATATTACCCTTGAAACGGTCAAAATCACACCTAAGTATGTTGATGATAAACTGGGGGAAATTTCCAAGGATAAAGATTTAAGCCAGTTTATCCTATAAGTTTTCGAACAACCTTATTGGGGTAAAGAAAGATGAAATCATTATCATACTAAATTAAATAATAGATACACTTAAGTTGTAGTAGGAGGAAATGAAATGAATTTATTAAGTAAAACAAGAACCATCAATGCAATGCTGCAAAAAGCAGCAGGTAAACCAGTTAATTTTAAAGAAATGTCCGAAACTCTAAGCAAAGTGATCGAAGCAAATGTATTCGTTGTTAGCCGTAGAGGTAAATTACTTGGATATGCCATCAATCAGCAAATTGAAAATGAGCGTATGAAACAAATGCTTGCTGACCGTCAATTTCCTGAAGAGTATACTCAAAACCTTTTCAATGTTCAAGAAACATCTCCAAATCTTGATGTGAATAGCCAATATACTGCTTTCCCTGTTGAAAACAGAGAGTTCTTTAAAAATGGTTTAACGACCATCGTTCCTATTATTGGTGGAGGAGAAAGACTTGGAACATTGATCCTTGCTCGTTTAGAAGCAAGCTTTGAAGATGATGATTTAATTATGGGTGAATATGGAGCAACTGTAGTTGGAATGGAAATTCTTCGTGAAAAAGCTGAAGAAATCGAAGTTGAAGCGAGAAGCAAAGCTGTCGTTCAAATGGCGATTAGTTCGTTATCTTACAGTGAGCTTGAAGCGATTGAGCACATCTTTGAAGAATTGGACGGGAATGAAGGACTTTTAGTCGCTTCTAAAATTGCCGATAGAGTCGGGATTACCCGCTCTGTAATCGTAAATGCCCTTCGTAAACTGGAAAGTGCCGGCGTTATTGAATCCCGTTCATTAGGGATGAAGGGTACTTACATTAAAGTGTTGAATAACAAATTCTTAGTTGAATTAGATAAACTTCGAACAAACTAATGAAATTAAAAAGCTGTTTCCTTCATCGGGAAACAGCTTTTTTTTGTGTGTGAACAATGGATAATAGGTGAAGCTTCTGTCTAAGTCATTTATGGTGTAATCCATTTAACCTTCTGTACGTGAGTTAGGGAGATTGGTGGATTTTTTAATGAAGTATTGCAATTGTTTGCTTCTTGTTATTAATTAACGAAAATATCTGATTGTTTAGCTAAAATAAGCCGAATGAACTACCGATAATCTATCTTAAGGTATTGTCATCTATTCTATGAATAGTACAATAAAGTTACAACAATGTTACGACCTTTTTCGACAACTACCAGCTGAAACTGGGGGATAATTGAATATTCAAGCGATTCACCTTTTTATGGGTGTATTTTCATGTGAAAATGGACGATGGATGTTATTCAGAGAAAAAAGAATTGAGAACCAGACGTGAAAAAAACGTCTTCTTCTTAGGTGCATTCAAACTTTTGTAATATTAATGTAACAAATATAGAAAAATAAGCATTTATTAGAAAAAATATACATGGAAATATTAGTATTAAATATGGATTAAAAGTCACAAATCCGTCTAATATCTCTCTCTTTCTCAAAAATTTACCTAATATTCATAGACACTATTCTTGCTAAACATTACAATAAATACTGTTGTATACTAAATATGTCAAAAATAGTTGAAACATGTCAAAAAAAAGGATAGAGGTGCCTGGAGTGAAACTTTTTTCCAATACTTTCACTACTCTGGAAAGAGGGTTGAATTACGCCTCTTTAAATCAGAAGGTCATTTCCCAGAATATAGCAAATGTCGATACGCCGAATTATAAAGCTAAAGAAGTGGGATTCAAGACGGTTTTTAATCAAACCATACATCAACTAGATGCGAAACGGACCAATCAACGTCATCTTAGTTTTCAATCAGATAGTCAACATCCTGCTGTTAAGACAAAAGCAGCCTACCAATATAATCACAATGGAAACGGAGTGGACTTGGATCAAGAAATGTCAGAGATGGCAACAAACCAAATTTACTTTAATGCCTTGACGGACCGCTTAAATGGAAAGTTTAATAGTCTTCAATCAGTTGTAAGGGGAGGTAAGTAAATATGAGTTTATTTACAGGAATGAATACTACCTCTTCTGCTCTTACCGCCCAACGTTTAAGAATGGATGTCATTTCATCCAACATGGCGAACGTAGATACCACAAGAGGGAAAATGGTGGACGGGGAGTGGCAGCCTTATAAACGAAAGTCCGTTGTAATGGCACCGAAGGAAAATCCATTTTCTTCTTTTTTAAACAAAGCGATAAATACAAGAGACAATGACGCGATAGGTAGTGGAGTAAAAGTGTCTAAAATAATAGACGACGAAGAAACACCTTTCAAGATGGTCTATGACCCTGAGCACCCAGATGCAAATGGGGATGGATATGTTCAGTTACCTAATGTCGATCCATTACGGGAAATGGTCGATCTCATTTCTGCTACACGTTCCTATGAAGCAAATGTAACGGTGTTTAATGCAAACAAGGCGATGTTGATGAAGTCATTAGAAATCGGTAAATAAAGCGAGGTAATAGTTCGATGGCATTATATAATATCAGTTCGATCAATCCAGCATCTATTAGTCCGTCAATAGCAAAAAGAAATATTTCTCCATCAGAGTCCACAGAGGATTTTAGTCAATTATTAAAAAAATCCATAGATGAGGTCAATAAGACGCAGGTTCAATCCGATCAATTGACCGAGAAGTTAGTGCGAGGAGATAATGTCGATCTTCATCAAGTGATGATTGCATCACAGAAGGCAAGCATCACTCTACAAACAACTATGGAAGTTCGCAACAAAGTAGTGGAAGCCTATCAAGAAATAATGAGAATGCCAATGTAGTAGACTCATGCAGTCAAGTACCGGAGGATTGTAATGAATGAATCGTTTAAGAAATTCACAGAACAGGTAAAGTCTTTTTGGGCAAGTAAAACGAAAAAACAAAAAATAAGTATGGGAGCCATTTTCCTCATTTCGGTCATTCTGATTAGTGTTGTGAGTTTCTTTGCAACAAGAACGACCCTCGTTCCCTTATATAGTAATTTATCACCTTCAGAGACGGGGACTATTAAGGAGAATCTAGATGGGAGAGGAATTCCTTCTGAAATATCAGAAGGTGGCTCGACCATCATGGTTCCTAATGAACAGGTGGATACATTAAAGGTGGAATTGGCAGCGGAGGGTATCCCTAATTCTGGAAGTATCGATTATACATTTTTTAGTCAAAATGCTGGATTTGGTATGACAGACAATGAGTTCAACGTTATGAAACTAGACGCCATGCAAACGGAGCTAGCTCAGTTGATAAAAGGGATAGAAGGAATCCAGGATGCTAAAGTCATGATCAATCTACCTGAGAAGCAGGTATTTTTAAATGATGAGGTGCAAAAAGCATCAGCTTCCATCGTCTTAAATACGAATCCTGGCTTCAGCATTGATCAAAAGCAGATAAAATCACTTTATCATCTTGTATCCAAAAGTGTACCGGATCTACCTACTGACAATATCGTCATAATGAATCAATTTTTTGAGTATTTCGACTTAGAATCTCAAAATAATTCAATGGGCGGCAGTAATTTCGCCGGTCAAATGAATATCAAGAAAGAAGTTGAGCGTGATATTCAACGCCAAGTTCAGAATATGCTTGGAACGTTAATCGGTTTCAATAAGGTGGTTGTATCGGTCACTACCGATATTGACTTTACCCAAGAAAACAGAGAAGAAAACATCGTAACCCCTGTTGATGAAGAAAATATTGAGGGAATCGCTGTCAGTGCTCAAAGAATAACTGAAACATTCTCAGGTGAGGGTGCAAATCCTGGAGGAACAGCTGGAGCGGGCGATGCGAATGAACCGACAAATAGTGGAGTGACATACGGATCTAGTTCAGAATCGAACGGTGATTATGAACGTATGGAAGAAACAATCAACAGTGAGGTTAATCGCATTCATAAAGAAATTGTTGAAAGCCCCTATAAAATAAGGGATCTCGGTATACAGGTTATGGTTGAGCCTCCGAATCCTGATGAAGTAAATTCACTGCCACAGGATAGAGTAGATGATATACGTCAAGTATTGTCTACCATTGTGCGTACGTCCATTGATAAAGACGCAAATCCTGAGTTAACTGAAGAAGCGATTCAAGATAAGGTCGTGGTATCCGTTCAACCATTTAATGGAAAGGTGGATATTACATCTGAACAGAAGCCATTCCTACCTTGGTGGACATACGTTGTAGGAGGAATCCTGCTAGTAGTTATTCTCCTATTGGTATTTTTCCTATTACGTTCAAGAAAGAAAGAGAAGCTAGAAGAATTCGAAGTAGAAGAAACGAAACCGACAGAGATCCCGGAAATCGAACCGAAAGAAGAAACAGAAGGATCGATACGCAAGAAGCAGCTTGAAAGAATGGCTAAGGACAAACCAGAAGAATTTGCAAAGTTATTACGTACATGGTTAACAGAGGATTAGGAGGAATGAGTTTATGGTTAGAAGAGAGAGAGAGTTAACAGGTAAACAAAAGGCAGCCATCCTCCTGATCTCTCTTGGTCCTGATGTATCAGCATCAGTGTACAAGCATTTGTCGGAAGAAGATATCGAGAAGTTAACATTAGAGATTTCTGGAGTGAAAAAGGTAGAAACGGAAGCCAAAGAAGGAATCCTCGAGGAGTTTCACAATATTGCGATCGCCCAGGATTATATTTCCCAAGGGGGAATCGGCTATGCGAAAACCGTTTTGGAAAAGGCTCTAGGCTCAGAACAAGCTTCGGCTATCATCAATCGATTGACCTCATCCTTACAGGTCAAGCCCTTTGATTTTGCAAGAAGAGCAGACGCTGCGCAAATTCTTAACTTTATTCAAAACGAACATCCACAAACGATTGCGTTAATCTTATCTTACCTTGACCCACAACAAGCAGGTCAAATCCTTTCAGAGCTTCCTCAAGAAGTTCAAGCGGATATTGCAAGGCGGATTGCGATAATGGACGGTACATCCCCAGAAGTGATCAGTGAGGTAGAAGCCATATTAGAAAGAAAGCTCTCTGCGACTGTTACACAGGACTACACACAAACTGGCGGTGTGGAGGCTGTTGTGGAAGTGTTGAACGGGGTTGATCGTTCAACAGAGAAGACAATTCTCGATGCTCTTGAAATTCAAGATCCAGAACTGGCAGAAGAAATCAAGAAGAGAATGTTTGTATTTGAAGACATTGTCACCCTCGATGGACGTTCCATTCAACGGGTTATCAGAGATTGTGAAAATGAAGATCTGCTGTTGTCGCTTAAAGTATCAAGTGATGAAGTGAAAGAAGTGGTATTTAGAAATATGTCTAATCGAATGGTTGAGACCCTTAAAGAAGAAATGGAATTCATGGGGCCGGTTCGATTACGGGATGTGGAAGAAGCGCAGTCACGGATAGTTGCTGTAATAAGAAGATTAGAGGATTCAGGTGAAATCATCATTGCCCGTGGTGGAGGAGACGATATCATTGTCTAGAATCATTAAGTCTACCTTAGCTCAAACCATTGAAGAGAACAAAAAGGTCATTGGGTTAAAAAGTGTAAGACCACTTGAGGATCTTTTATCAAGTAGTGAAGATTACCTTGAGGAGTCTCAAGGGAGTCAATTGATAGAAGAAGCGACAAGAGAAGCCCAACGAATTATCCAAGCAGCAAAAGAAAAAAGTCTTCATTCAGAAGAAGAGTTGTCACAAGAGAAAGAGAAGTGGATAATCGAACGGGAACAGCTTATGCAGGAGGCTTATAATACGGGGTTTCTTCAAGGAGAAGAAGAAGGAAGAAACAAAGGCTACCAGGAGTATCGTAATCGGTTAATAGAGGCTAATGAGATAAATGAGCGCAATAAACAACTGTATGAAGATTATATTCAAAGAGCAGAGAAGATCATTTTGAACTTAGGGTTAGCATGTGCTGAGAAGATTATGAATCAAAAGCTTGAGGAAGAACCTCAACACTTTCTTTCCATTGTAGAACGTGGGTTAAAGGAAGTAAGGGATTTACCACATATACAAATTCATGTTCACCCCAAAAAGCATAAACTTCTTGTTGATCATAAAACTGAATTAGAGGTCATGTTTCCAACAGATGTTCAATGTTTTATATATGCCAATGATGACTTGAACGATGAGGAATGTTACATCGAAACGAATCAAGGGCGTGTCATCGTGAGTGTCGATACTCAATTAAAGGAATTAAAGCTGAAACTTCATCATCTCCTAGAGGGTGATGAAGAATGAAAGCTATAGATCTTATCGGGCATATCCCACATATTCCTACATTCAAAAAGTTCGGGAAGGTGAAACGAGTTGTAGGGCTGATGATCGAGTCTCAGGGCCCGGAAAGTTCTGTTGGGGAAGTGTGTCATATCCATATCTTCTCCAGAGGGAAACAAAAAGTGATATTAGCGGAAGTTGTTGGGTTCAATGATGACTTAGTAATCCTCATGCCATATACGAATATGCAGGACATTTCACCAGGTAGTTTGGTGGAAGCAACCGCGAAGCCCCTTGAAATCAAAATAGGCCCATCATTGATTGGAAAAGTGATTGATTCCCTTGGTCACCCACTAGATGGCAGTCAACTGCCATCTAGTTTAAGTACAGCTTATACTGAGCAAGAGCCACCCAATCCTTTATCAAGACCTCCCATCGACGAAAAAATGGAGGTAGGAGTCAGAGCCATCGACAGTATGTTGACAGTGGGTAAAGGACAAAGAGTGGGTATTTTTGCTGGAAGCGGTGTGGGTAAGAGTACGTTGCTCGGAATGATTGCCCGAAATACGAAAGCGGATATAAATGTGATTGCACTGGTAGGCGAACGGGGAAGAGAAGTAAGAGAATTTATTGAAAGAGATCTAGGGGAAGAAGGATTGAAGCGAACGATAGTCGTTGCTGCAACTTCCGACCAACCCGCATTAATGAGAATAAAAGGTGCCTTTACGGCTACAGCGATTGCTGAATATTTTCGGGATAAAGGCTTGAACGTCATGCTTATGATGGATTCCGCCACACGTGTGGCAATGGCACAGAGGGAAATTGGATTGGCAGTTGGCGAACCGCCTACGACGAAAGGTTATACACCTTCTGTCTTTGCTATATTACCGAAATTATTAGAGAGAACCGGAACGAATCTCCATGGAAGTATCACAGCATTTTACACAGTCCTTGTGGATGGGGATGATTTGAATGAACCTATTTCCGACACTGTTAGAGGGATCCTGGATGGCCATATCGTGCTTGATCGGCAAATCTCCAATAGAGGGCAATATCCTGCCATCAATATTTTAAAGAGTGTAAGTCGGTTAATGAATCATTTAGCTACAAGCGAACATCTACAAGCGGCCACTAGAATAAGAGAATTGTTAAGTACTTATATAAACTCAGAGGATCTTATCCAAATTGGCGCCTACAAAAAAGGAACTTCCCGTGAAATTGATGAAGCCATTCAATACTATCCGGATATCATTTCCTTCTTGAAGCAGGGGGTTTACGAACAGATTTCTCTTCCCGCGAGTGTTGATGAGCTTATAAAGCTATCGGAAAAAGGTGGATGAATTCAATGAGTTATCAATACAAGTTCCAACGCATATTAACGTTAAAAGAAAAAGAAAAAGATGAGGTCCAAGAATTGTACAGGGGATCCATCGAAAAGTTTGAAACAGTTGCCGAGAAACTGTATGAATTTCTGAAAAAGAAAGAAACCCTGGAACAGCATCAAGAAAATAAGTTACAGGGAGGCTTATCTGTACTGGATATTCGTCATCATCAACAGTTCATTACTAATCTGGAAAAAACCATTTCCTATTATCAGGACTTGGTGATACAAGCGAGAAATCGTATGAACTGGTACGAAGAGAAACTTGTTGATATGAATGTAGAAGTTAAGAAATACGAGAAGATGAAGGAAAAGGATTTCGACCGTTTCCTTCAAAACATTAAAGATATTGAGAATAAACAATTAGATGAAGTGTCGGTTGTACAATATTTGAAGCGGGGAGTCAGGTGAGTTCATGGCAAAGGTAATCGAAAAAGAAGAGAAAGAGTCAAACAGTCGTTTCCAGAGGGTCGTTTTTATCATCTTGATTCCTCTCTTGTTTGCCATAACCTTCGCTCTTGTCATCATGGCTGTAGCAGGAATTAATGTTTTCGAAAAAGCTCAAACATTGGGCTCGGACATCCCATTTTTGGCGGATGTCATACCGTCAAACGAAGGACAGGAAAGTGAACAGTTACAAGAGAAAATGATTTCATTAAAGGCGTCCATTGAAGACCAAAAAGCCAAAATCGCTCAACTTCAAAGCGAAATCGAAACGAAAGATAGCGATAACGGACAGCTTCAGGCAACTATTCAACAGCAGAAAGAAGAGCTTGAAGAATTAAGACAAATCGGAGAAGAAAACAAAAGGGCCTTTAAAGAGGTAGTCAATACCTTTGAGGAAATGTCTGCGAAGAGTGCAGCCCCTGTTCTTTTGAATATGAAAGATGACGAAGCGATGAAGATTCTATCAAGCATTAAACCGAATACCTTGGCAGATATTTTGGAGAAAATGCCTCCAGAAGATGCAGCTAGATATACGGAACTACTTTCAACTGAGGAATGATAAAAGATTTATTTAGAGGAGGTGAAACAGTGGAAATCGGAATTGCTAATCAGAGTACCAGTCCCCCTATGGCGGTAAGCAAGGGATCTACCTTACCAAAAAGGGGAGTCGAAGATTTTTCCCAGCAACTGTTAGGGTTTATATCATCTCAAGGTGTTGACCAGAAGCAAATGAACCCACCAGAAACACTTTCCTCTCTTATTCGCATGGAAGATATTATTAGTGCAGTGAATGTGAACGAGCTTGGTCTTACCGAAGAGCAGCAGGGTGAACTCTTGCAAATAACCGATCTTGACTTCGCTAAGATTGCTGAAATAATCGGGGTGAATGTGGATGAGATAAAGTTACTATTTACGAATCTCCAGACGACCTTGCTTGGTACTCAGAAGGATTTCTCTTCTGAAAGTGAGGAAGATCCTTATGAACTATTGGTTGGAATGATGCAGCTTATGCAATCTGCTCTTCATCATAATGGTAAAGGATTACAAGGTGTTCTGAAACAGAATGGGAACGATGGAAGCGGAAGACAACTAGAAGAGGTATTGAAACTTGCGAAGGTAATCGAATTATTATCCGGAACCCAAGATCTTCATGTGAAAGATGCATCAAAAGCATCTGAGCTGAAAGATGTGTTAAAGAACGTTCAAGCTGGTATTGAAGGCACGATAGTCAACCTCATGAAACAATCGAAGGATTGGAAAGGTTTACTAAAGGAAGCATTTCAACGACAAGTATCTCTTGAGTCTCTTGATAACCATCCCAAAGATGAGGTCATATCTGTAGAAAAGAAAAGTACACAAGGGATTCAAGGAAATAATCTTCACTTTGTTCTTCCGAAGACGGAGACCTTTTCTATGAATCTCACTTCTAGCAACCGCTCCATCCAATATGAGCAATTTGTCAAAGAATTTCAACAGATCCTAAGTAAAGCACAAATGACGACTCAACCAAATATGAGTAAGTTATTAATTAAGCTCTACCCAGAACAATTGGGTTCATTGCGGATTGAACTACTTCAACAAAATGGAGTTATGACAGCGAAGATACTAGCTTCGACCTCAACTGCGAAAGAAATGCTGGATTCTCAAATTCAGGGATTAAAACATGCCTTCTCTGCTCAGAATCTGCAAGTGGAAAAAATTGAGATCGCACAGGCATTCGCAGATACAGAACGACCATATAAAGGTCAGTCCCAGCAGCATTCTTCACAACAACAAAAACAAAATCAATCTGAGCAATCAGAACAACGGGAAGAAGAAATTCAATCTTTTAAAGATTATCTCGTAAATACCGAAATATAGGTGATAACATGACGAAAATTGATCCCAATTTACTTTATTCCACCGTTCAAGCGAAGCAGCGTGAAGGAGGGAAGGATATTTTAGGGAAAGATGATTTCCTGAAAATCCTCATGACACAACTGCAAAATCAAGATCCGTTAAACCCGATGCAAGACAAAGATTTTATTGCACAGATGGCTACATTCTCTTCTTTGGAGCAAATGACGAATCTCACTAAAACGATGGAGAAATTTGTTGAGAACCAAAGTCAGTCACAATTGATCTCCTATAATCAATTTGTAGGGAAACAAGTGACCTGGCATAAAATCAAGGAGTCAGAAGCTGATGAAGTACCAGAGATTCAGGAAGGTCAAGGACTTGTTAAAGGAGTTCGCTTTAAAGGAGACTCTGTGGAATTCATAATGGAGGACGGAACGATCTTGAATCCAGGAAATATTTCACAAGTAAATACCACTGGCACAGGGGAGTCTTCCCTAGTAAATGCCTCTCTATTAATTGGCAAGAAGGTAACCTGGACTGGCGACGATGGGGAACTGAGCGGAGTGGTTCAATCGGTTTCCAAGAAGGATTCACAGATTTGGATTCATACGGAGGCAGGAGAGAAAGTATCCAGTGGAACATTGACTAAAATCGAATCTTAGGAGGTGGCCGTATGGAAAAGACTTTCTTTCATCGTTCACCGCAACCTATTACGCCAAATTATCATTCAAAGACAGCTAAACACTCTGCACGTCTGTCAACATCCTTTGCCGTTCAATTGGATCACGCGATTCAAGATGATCCCACTATACAGATCAGTAAACATGCAAAGATAAGAATGGAACAACGAGGCATCTCTATTTCACCACAAACATGGGAAGAGATAGGGGAGAAAATGAAGGAAGCAAAATCCAAAGGTGTTAAGGATTCACTGGTGATATTGAAAGATGCCGCATTGATTGTAAGTGCAACCAATAAAACGGTGATTACAGCATTGGACCGTGAAGAAGCAAGCTCACAAATCTTCACTAATATTAATGGAACCATATTAATCGATTCATAGGCTGGACCTTCGATGGAAGCCTAACGCTGTGGATTGACTGAAGCAGCAGATACGAAAGGGGAAAAAATTCATGCTACGTTCAATGTATTCAGGTATTAGTGGAATGAAAAACTTTCAAACAAAACTGGACGTTATCGGCAACAATATCGCCAATGTGAATACGTACGGCTATAAAAAAGGCCGCGTCACGTTCCAGGATCTTATGAACCAAACCGTTTCCGGTGCAAGCCGAGCAACTGAAAATCGTGGAGGGCAAAATGCAAAGCAAATAGGACTTGGTTCATCTCTCTCTTCTATTGATACAATCCAGACTCAAGGAAGCCTTCAGACTACGGGAAGGTCATTAGATGTTGCCATATCAGGTGATGGATACTTCGTAGTAAGACAAGGAAATAACGAAATGTTCACCCGTGCAGGTAACTTCTACTTGGACTCAAACGGCAATCTTGTAACCGGTCAGGGGAATCTTGTGCAAGGGTATCCGGTTAACGCAAACGGAGAAGTGAATAAAAGCGGTGTAGCAGATATCAAAATTGATACAAATACGACGATGGCACCTCAAGCTACGAGCAAAGCCACTTACAATGGGAACTTGAAGTCAAGTGCACCAAACGCTACAGAAGTAGAATTAGAGACTAAGGTGAAAGATTCTCTTGGTCAAGATATTAGCTTAAAAATGGTTATGAAAAAGACTGGGTTAAATGAGTGGAGCGTGGACATATCAAGTTTGACAAATGGGGTTGCGGTTAATGCAGGTACTTCTTCCACCAACATAAAATTTGATAACGAAGGAAAAGTCATAGCACCAACAACTGGCTATACTCCTTATAAAGTTACACTGAATAATAGTACTGGTGCTAACCCAACCCAAGCAATTGACCTTGATTTCTCAAAGATCACTCAGTTTGACAGCTCCTCATCTGCTAATGTCGATACGGTGGATGGAAACTCAGAAGGCTATTTGGAAAGCTTTAACATCGGTTCCTCCGGTGAAGTGAACGGAGTATTTTCGAATGGTGAAGTAAGGGTGTTGAGCCAACTTGCTCTCTCCACATTTTCTAACCCTGGTGGTCTGACGAAAGCTGGCAATAACTTGTTCCAAGCTTCGAACAACTCCGGCCTTCCAAACCTGGGAGTTGCGGGTGAGGGTAGGGGGGCACTCCAGTCCGGATCGCTTGAAATGTCAAACGTAGATTTGTCGGAAGAATTCACTGAAATGATCACGGCTCAGCGTGGATTCCAGGCAAACACAAGAATCATCACAACGTCGGATGAAATTCTGCAAGAACTTGTAAACTTAAAACGATAATTCCTTAAAAAAGGGAGGAAGGGACTGACTAATCGGTAAAGATGCAATTTCACTAGATGGCTAGGTCAGTCCCAATAGCTAATGATCACGTTGACAAGACTGAATGGAAAGACATTCACATTGAATGCTCTATACATAGAAACAGTTGAAGCGTTCCCGGATACGACAATTCTATTAACAAATGGTAGACGATATGTTGTGAAAGAAACAGTGAATGAGGTCAACAGTCTTTCACTTTCCTTCTTTCAAAAAGTAAATGTACTCAGTCTGCCACATGAGGGAGGGAGTACAGGTTGAAGAGTAAAGCCCTAACCATCATGATGATTTCGTTAGTGACGATCACTCTCGTTGGTGTTATAGCATTAGTCGTGGTTCTGAAATTCTCAGGAGATGAAGAATCGAAAGAACCTAGCATCGAAGAAGTGATTGAATACTCAGTGGACATACCTGAGACGACAACGAACTTAATGAGCAATGACTTTATTCGAATTTCCTTTAAGATTCAAACCGATAGTAAGAAAGCGAAAAGTGAATTAGAAAAGAGAAATTTTCAAGTGAACAATATCATCATAGAAGAGCTTTCAGAATTGAAAGCTCAAGAACTGCAAGGGAAGAAGGGAAAAGATTTGATCGAGACCAAGGTCAAGGATAAAGTGAATTCCCTTATGCAAGAAGGAATGGTAGAAAAAGTCTATATCACCTCTATGATGATTCAATAAAGCAGCCTATGGCGGAAGGTTTGGAGGTGAAGGAATGGCAAGTGAAATCTTATCTCAAAGTGAAATCGATGCGTTGTTATCTGCCCTCAATACAGGGGAGATGAGTGCAGACGATTTCAAGAAAGAAGAAGAAGAGAAAAAAGTCAAAGTATACGATTTCAAAAGGGCTTTGCGTTTTTCAAAAGATCAAATTAGAAGTTTAACCAGAATCCATGAAAATTTCGCCAGGATATTAACGACTTACTTCTCTGCACAGCTCAGGACGTATGTTCAAATTAATGTAGCCTCTGCCGACCAAATTCCTTATGAAGAATTTATAAGGTCTGTCCCGAAAATGACGATATTGAACGTATATGAACTTCCCCCTCTGGACGGTAGGATCCTGATGGAAATCAACCCGAATATTGCCTACTCGATGATGGACCGAGTAATGGGGGGCAGAGGTGTCAGCGTGAATAAAGTAGAGAGTTTAACTGAAATTGAAACCAGGATCATGAGTCAGCTGTTTGAAAAAGCGTTCGAGAACTTAAGGGAAGCGTGGAGCACGGTCGCAGATATAGATCCATTCTTTGCTGAATTTGAAGTGAATCCTCAATTCCTTCAAATGGTGTCTCCAAATGAGACGGTTGTGGTCATTTCTTTAAATACAACAATCGGTGAAACAAGCGGCATGATCAATATTTGTATTCCACACGTTGTTTTAGAGCCAATCCTTCCGAAGTTATCCGGAAGTTATTGGATGGAATCCAAAAAGAAAGAAAGTAATCCAGAAGAAACCGCCCAACTTGAAAGAAGAATCAAGAAAGCACAAGTACCCATTGTTGCTGAATTAGGACATTCTGATATAACGATTGAAGAATTCCTAGTGCTTGGTGTCGGGGATGTCATCGAGATGAATACCCGAATCGATGATCCATTAACAATACGAGTGGGTGAGGTTCCTAAATTCACAGCTCAGCCAGGTAAATCAAATAAAAAATTGGCTGTGCAAATTTTAGATTCGTTGAAGGAGGGAGACGACGATGATGAGTGATGATATGTTATCACAAGATGAAATAGATGCGTTGCTCCGGGGGTCTGCTGAGCCAGAAGAGGAAGTTGAAGTCCGCGAAGAAATTGACATGAGTGAATACATCAGTACCATGGAAGAGGATGCTTTAGGTGAAATCGGGAATATTTCATTCGGGAGTTCAGCAACAGCTTTATCCACGTTATTAAATCAGAAGGTTGAAATAACGACACCTAAAGTAAGTATCATTGATAGGAACTATTTAGAAGAGGAATTCCCTCATCCATATGCAGCCATCCAGGTTAAATATACAGAAGGATTCTCAGGAGCTAACTTATTAGTGATTAAGCAATCGGATGCCTCGATCATAGCTGATTTAATGCTCGGCGGGGATGGAAGAAATCCATCCGGTGAATTAGGGGAAATTCAGCTTAGTGCAGTACAAGAAGCGATGAATCAAATGATGGGTTCCGCAGCGACTTCTATGTCAACGGTGTTCAGTAAGAAAGTGGATATTTCACCACCTTCCATTGACCTCATGTACATACCTGAAGGGGAAGGGGAAGAAAACATTCCCAATCAAGATTTGCTGTTAAAGGTCTCATTTTCATTAAAAATAGGAGACCTCATTGATTCAAACATAATGCAGCTTCTACCATTACACTTTGCAAAGAGTCTTGTTGATGAATTAATGAATGGGGGAGAAACGGAAGCGGAAGTGGCAGCCACTATTACTCAAGCTCCTGAACAAGCCCATGCAACACCCCAGCCTGTACATCAGGAAAGACAGGCACAGCCTGCTGCTTCAACACAGCAGACACCTCCACAGCATCTGGGTGGACAAGGGATGCAATCTGAACCAGTCAATGTACAACCTGCTACATTTAGTAACTTTGAGCCTACTACTTTGGGACAAAATGAAACAAACAACTTAAATATGTTGTTGGATATTCCTTTGCAAGTCACGGTTGAGCTTGGAAGGACGAATCGATCAGTCAGGGATATCTTGGAATTATCGTCGGGATCTATTATTGAACTTGATAAATTAGCGGGAGAACCGGTTGATATTCTCGTGAACAGCCAGCTGATGGCAAAGGGTGAAGTCGTCGTAATCGATGAAAACTTTGGTGTCAGGATCACAGATATTGTTAGTCAAAGTGATCGTATAAAAAAACTAAAATAACAAATTAATTTTAACTAGAAGATGGAGGATGAAGGTAATGTCGAATAAAATTCTAATCGTGGATGATGCAGCCTTTATGAGAATGATGATTAAAGATATCTTAACGAAAAACGGGTTTGATGTAGTTGGAGAAGCAGCGGATGGAAATCAGGCAGTTGATAAGTATAAAGAGCTGAAACCTGATCTTGTCACCATGGATATTACGATGCCCGAAAAAGATGGTATTGCAGCTTTGAAGGAAATCAAAGCAGTTGATGCTGGCGCGAAAATCATCATGTGTTCTGCCATGGGACAACAAGCAATGGTAATCGATGCCATTCAAGCAGGTGCGAAGGATTTTATCGTAAAACCATTCCAGGCAGATCGTGTAATTGAAGCAATCCAGAAAGCTCTAAGCTAACTGATCAATAAGAAGGTGCATGTGATTGAAGAAGTTTCAAATTCTATTAGCTATAATGGTATTCATCGTAACTGCATCTGTTGGGAGTGTTACAGCATTTGCAGAAGTGAATAATGTGAAAGACTGTATAGATCAACCAGAAAAATGCAACGGGCAACAAACAAACGAAGTGGACGGTTCTGAAACAGGGCTTTCCACCTCTATTACATTTATAGATTACCTAAAGATGATCATTGCTCTTATCTTTGTCGTAGCTCTTATCTATTTTTTATTGAAGTTTATTAATCAAAAGGGAAGATCCTTTCAACAAACGAAATTAATCAATCACTTAGGAGGAGCACCTCTTGGGGGAAATCGCTCCGTACAAATTGTGAAGGTAGGCAAGCAAGTACTCGTATTAGGCGTAGGCGAGGATATTCAGTTATTGAAAGAGGTCCGGGATGAAAAGGAAAAGGAAGAGATTCTATCCTATTATCAGGAGACTCAATTTCCCGATGCAAAGGCAGCGGTATCAAGCTGGCTGACAAAGGTTAAAGGATCACCTCAACCCACTGGCTCATTTCAATCACAGTTAAAAACTCAACTGGAAGAAATGAACAAGGGGAGAAAAAAGATGCTTCAGGATTTGAAAAACAAGGGGAATCATTCAGATGAATGAGTTCATGGAGTTTTTTAACAGTAGTTCTGCAGAAAATGTTTCCACAAGTGTAAAGCTATTATTATTATTTACCGTTCTTTCACTTGCTCCAAGCATTCTAATCTTGATGACATCATTCACCCGGATCATGATAGTCCTATCCTTTGTCCGTACGTCCCTTGCAACACAACAAATGCCACCGAACCAAGTCTTGATAGGACTTTCTTTATTTCTCACATTCTTTATTATGGCTCCTACTTTTCAAGAGGTAAACGATGAAGCATTGACACCTCTTTTTAACGAAGAGATAAATCTTGATGAAGCTTACGACAAAGCTTCGATACCGTTTAAAGAATTCATGAGTAAGCAGACAAGACAAAAGGACCTTGAGTTGTTTCTACAATATTCCGGGGCTGAACGACCAGAATCTGTGAAGGATATCCCTCTCACATCCTTGGTGCCGGCCTTTGCATTAAGTGAAATTAAAACGGCGTTTCAAATCGGCTTTATGGTTTTTATTCCTTTTTTAGTCATTGACATGGTCGTAGCCAGTGTCTTGATGTCAATGGGAATGATGATGTTGCCGCCGGTCATGATCTCCTTGCCGTTTAAAATTTTACTGTTTGTGTTAGTGGATGGATGGTATTTAGTAATAAAATCTCTTTTACAAAGTTTTTAAGTAGGTGAGTTTCAATGAATGCTGAATCGGTTATTGCCATAGCAGAACGAGGGATTTACGTGACCCTAATCGTTTCTGCCCCTTTATTGTTATTAGCCCTTGTAGTGGGGTTAATCGTCAGTATTTTTCAAGCAACAACACAAATACAAGAACAAACACTTGCATTCATACCGAAAATCGTTGCAGTTTTGATCGGGATTGTCTTTTTTGGCCCGTGGATGCTGACAAAGCTCGTCACGTATACATCCCAAATCTTCTCGGATTTAACAAGGTTCGTAGGGTAGAGGGATGGAAGAGCTTGTACCTATTCTATCGGTATATTTACTCGTATTTGTAAGGGTGTCCGCTTTTTTTGTCACCATGCCATTATTTTCATATCGGAATATACCTGCACAACATCGCATCGCTTTCTCAGTGGTACTTTCATGGGTCATGTACTATACGATAGATTCAAAGGCATTTGAAATCAACGGTCAGTACTTCCTGTTAATAATGAAAGAAGCAATGATCGGATTGTTAATCGGTTTTGTTGCTTATATGATTGTTACCGCTATTCAGATAGCAGGGGGGTTCATTGATTTCCAAATGGGGTTTGCCATAGCCAACGTGATTGATCCTCAAACAGGAGCTCAAAGTCCTTTAACGGGACAATATTTATATACATTTGCCCTCTTATTGTTACTTGCACTGAATGGTCATCATCTATTATTGGATGGGATTTTTTATAGTTATCAGCTCATTCCCATCGATAGTCCATGGATTCCTTTTGGAGATGAGAAATTAATCGATTATGTTATAACATCCTTTAATTCTATGTTTATCATTGCATTTCAGATGTCCATTCCCGTTGTCGCCACTCTTTTTCTGGTGGACGTGGCTTTAGGTATCGTTGCAAGAACCGTACCCCAGTTGAATATCTTTGTTGTTGGATTCCCCATAAAAATTGCAGTTGCCTTTATTGTATTATTCATTGTGATGGGGGTCACGTTTACGGTCATGCAACAACTGTTTGAAATGATGTTTGTGACGATGAGAGATTTAATGAAAATTATTGGAGGCACATAAATTGCAGTGGCTATCATTAGACCTACAGTATTTTAGTGGGGAAAAGACTGAGAAAGCGACGCCGAAAAAACGGGAAGATGCAAAAAAGAAGGGACAAACAGCGAAAAGTCAGGATGTCAATACTGCCATTATCCTTCTTGCTGTTTTTTTATTTCTTACCTTCAGTGCTTCCTATATCGGGAATATCGTTTTTGATCTGTTCCATCAAACGTTTCAGGAATATATGCTCATGGAGCTTACAGAGAATACCGTACAAGTCATTACTATGGACATTATGAAGGAAGTTGCCTTGCTTCTCGGTCCCATTATGCTTGTGGCACTTCTTGCTGGATTGGTCTCCAATTATATACAAGTAGGTGTCATGTTTACGACAGAACCTTTACAACCTAAATTAGAAAAGATCGATCCCATAAAGGGGTTTAAACGGATTTTTTCAATACGCGCGATTGTAGAACTTTTGAAATCAATCTTAAAAATTTCATTTGTGGGAGCGATCACATTTGTCATTCTATGGATGAACATCGAACAAGTGTTAAGTCTCTCATTTAAATCAGTCGGTGATTCATTAGCCACCATGGCGAGCTTGACGGTTCAAATGGGAATCGCGGCATCCTTGGCATTATTATTTTTGTCCCTATTTGATTTTCTATATCAGAGATATGATTTTGAAAAGAACATCCGAATGTCAAAACAGGATTTAAAGGACGAACATAAAAATATCGAAGGAGACCCACTGATTAAATCAAAGATCAAACAAAGACAACGTGAGATGGCCATGAGACGTATGATGCAGGAAGTGCCTGATGCTGATGTAGTCATCACTAACCCCACTCACTTCGCCATTGCTCTAAAATATGATGAGAATAAAATGGACGCTCCATTTGTTGTGGCAAAAGGAGTGGACTACCTGGCACAAAAAATAAAATACATTGCCAATGAAAATGAAATCGTAATGGTAGAGAATCGTCCGTTAGCCAGGTCCCTCTATGAATCGGCCGAAATAGGCGATGCCGTTCCAGAAGAATTTTTCAAGGCAGTGGCAGAAATTTTAGCATACGTTTATCGTATAAAAAATCAGCTGTAAGCAGTTAGGAGAGAAACAATGTCAGCAAGAGATTTATCCGTACTAGCAAGTGTCATATTAATCGTCGCTATGCTTATCATCCCATTCCCATCGTGGTTGTTAAGCCTGTTGATTATTATTAATATTTCACTCGCACTCCTTGTCCTCCTAATTTCTATGAATATGAATGAACCATTGCAATTTTCTATATTTCCTTCTTTATTATTGCTTTTGACGCTTTTCAGACTGGGTCTAAATGTTTCCACAACGAGATCGATCCTTAGTAAGGGTGAAGCAGGGGACGTTGTGGAAACCTTTGGAACATTCGTTGTTGGTGGAAATATACTTGTAGGACTTGTTGTGTTTATCATTTTGATCGTTATCCAATTCATCGTCATTACGAAGGGATCAGAACGTGTTTCTGAGGTTGCGGCCCGCTTTACCCTGGACGCCATGCCCGGTAAGCAGATGAGTATTGATGCCGATTTAAATGCTGGCATGATTTCAGAGCATGATGCAAGAGACCGAAGAGACAAAGTAGGTAGAGAAGCCGATTTCTATGGTGCTATGGACGGGGCATCCAAATTTGTAAAAGGTGATGCGATCGCTGGAATTGTCATCGTTTTGATCAATTTAATATTCGGAATCATCATTGGGATGACCCAACAAGGGCTCCCAATTGCTGAAGCGGCAACCCGATATTCATTATTAACAGTTGGCGACGGCATCGTCAGCCAGATTCCTGCCCTGCTGATTTCAACAGCTACTGGTATCGTCGTCACAAGGGCAGCATCGGAAGGAAATCTGGGACAGGATATTATGAACCAGCTCCTTGCTTATCCTATCATGCTCTATGTATCGGCGTTCACGATCTTTATGCTCGGTGTAGCTACACCCATAAATGATATTTTAACGATTCCTGTTGCAGCTTTATTAGGAATCGGCGGATATTTGCTTTCGAGGTCACCTACTGAAAATGAGGCTGACGCTATGGAGATGGAAGAAGAAGTAGAGCAGGATGAAATGAAGAGCCCTGAGAGCGTTGTGAATCTATTGAATGTAGACCCCATTGAATTCGAATTTGGATATGGACTGATTCCCCTTGCTGATGCCAATCAGGGAGGAGACCTCCTTGACCGGATCGTGATGATCAGACGCCAACTAGCCATTGAGCTGGGTCTCGTCATACCTGTTGTGCGAATTCGGGATAATATACAACTACAGCCAAACGAATATCGCTTGAAAATTAAAGGAAATGAAATGGCACGGGGAGAGCTCTTGCTCGACCATTATCTGGCTATGAGCCCTGGAGTAGAAGATGATTCGATTGAAGGAATCGATACTATCGAACCTTCATTCGGTCTCCCTGCTAAATGGATCTCGGAAGAAATGAAGGAGCAAGCTGAAATTTTCGGATACACAGTCGTGGATCCCCCATCAGTGGTATCAACACATATCACCGAAATGATCAAGTCGAATGCCCACGAGCTCCTAGGGAGACAAGAAACGAAGCAACTCATTGATCACTTACAGG
The DNA here is from genome assembly GCF_005938125.1 of Bacillus sp. BHET2. GTDB lineage: Bacteria > Bacillota > Bacilli > Bacillales > Bacillaceae_B > Rossellomorea. Next base: position 1,284,048 of record NZ_VCQN01000001.1, on the reverse strand, counting down.
ATTCCTATCCTATCCTCGTGGAGGAAGTGACACCAAATCCGTTAACCGTGGGAGAAGTTCAGAAGGTATTGGCTAAGCTATTAAAGGAAAACGTATCTATACGAAATTTGCCGATCATATTTGAAACACTGGCGGATTATGCGAAAATGAGCTCGGATACAGATTTGTTGGCAGAGTATGTAAGACAATCGTTAGCAAGGCAAATTACAAACCAATTCGTGCAGGGTGATGCATCACTAAAGGTGGTAACGGTGTCAGGAAAAGTGGAGAAAATGATTGCAGATGCCATTCAACAAACAGAGCATGGAAATTATTTATCTATGGATCCGAATGACTCGCAAGGTATATTAGAAGCAGTCGCCTCCCAAGTGGAACAGCTTTCTCTTATGGAGGAGTCGCCCGTCATTCTCTGCTCTCCGGCAGTGAGAATGTATGTTAGACAATTAACAGAAAGGTATTTCCCACAAGTGCCGATCATTTCATATAACGAGTTGGAAGCCAATGTAGAAGTACAAAGCTTAGGGGTGGTGAATGTAGGATGAAGGTAAAGAAGTATGGAGCTCCATCCATGAATGAAGCAATGAAAAGGGTAAGGGCTGAATTAGGTGAAGATGCAGTCATATTGAACTCTAAAGTCACTTATACCGGTGGGTTTATGGGATTGTTCAAAAAGAAAATGATTGAAGTGATTGCAGCAATCGATCCAGAGGTTGAAAATGAGAGGGTTGAAATGAGTAGGGTGAAAACAAAGGCGACTCCTCCTCCGCCAACCACTACAGCACCCATAAAAAAACAAACTGAGAAGGCTTCCAATAAATCGGTTGAGTCAGAGTTAAAGGAATTAAAACAAATGATTTCTACTTTGAATTCCAAAAACCAATTTGAAAAATTCACGGATATTGTTCAGGAAATTCTCCTTTATCTTAAAAAGCAGGAGGTAAATGATTCAATCCTGTTTCACCTCGGAGAGTATCTGGAAGAAAGAATAAACATTGGCTCTTTTTCCACAGATCCTAAAGATGAGTGGGCGCATAAAGAAGTAAATCGATTTCTTCAGAATCATCTCTTGGGTATCGAGTCAGGTGGAATGAGCTATAAGAAGAAATATATCAATGTGATTGGTCCGACTGGTGTAGGTAAAACAACAACCTTAGCCAAAATGGCGGCTGAAGCTGTCATTGAGAAAAGGATGAAAATCGCCTTCATCACAACGGATACATACAGGATTGCCGCCATTGAGCAATTAAAGACGTATGCAGGTCTTTTAAATGTTCCGGTTGAAGTTGTATATAAAATGGATGACTTTAAAAAAGCAATCGAAAAGTTTCAGGATTATGATCATGTATTCATCGATACAGCTGGCCGCAATTTCAGAGAAAAGAAATATGTAGATGATTTGAAAGAGATCATCGATTTCGAACATCAAATGGAGACTTACTTGGTTCTCTCTCTAACGAGCAAAGAACAGGATATGAGAGAAATCATCTCACAATTCGCTTCTGTTGGAATTGACCGCTTTATTTTCACGAAATTGGATGAAACTTCAAGCTATGGCTCTATGATAAATGTAATGACAGAAGTGAAGATCGGTGCAGCTTACGTCACGACTGGTCAGGATGTCCCGGAAGACATTATCGAGATGAACGATGATGAAATTGCCCATTTGCTAATGAAAGGATATAGCTATGAATGATCAAGCATACAACCTAAGGAGGAAAATGCTCTTAAATGACTCTGAACCTGCGAAAACGATTGCGATTGTTAGCGGAAAAGGAGGGGTTGGTAAATCGAATATATCAACTAACCTTTCCATTTTACTAGGGAAAGAGAATAAGAAGGTATTGTTATTTGATCTTGATATAGGTATGGGGAATATTCATATCTTACTAGGAAGTCATCATCCCTACTCTATTATGGATTATATCGAGGAAAAAGAACTAGGAATCGAGACCATTATATGTGAAAATGTTCATGGTATTTCTTACATTAGTGGGGGGAACGGCCTGAAAAATATAGTGGAGTGGAAAGATAGACAGATCGAACGCTTCTTCCACGTAATGGATTATGCTGTCCATCATTATGATTATATTTTGTTCGATATGGGAGCGGGTGCGACGAAAGAAACGCTGGAGTTTCTCCTCGCAATGGATGAGATCATTGTTGTCACAACACCAGAGCCCACCTCTATTACAGATGCCTACTCCATGATGAAATATATATACTTGAGAGATCAAGAGAAGCATTTCTACCTTCTTTGTAATAGGGCTGAAATAAAGAAAGAAGGACTTGAAACCATCACTAGATTACAAGAGACGGTCAGAAAATTCCTTCACAAAGAAATCGTATCCTTAGGGGTGTTACCAGAAGATGCAGCTGTTAGGAGATCCGTGATTGATCAAACCCCAATAGTGGTGGGGTATCCTGCTTCAGCTATGACCTTAAGCCTGCGGACGATGGTGCATCACCTGACAGGCACGTCGAGTCCTTCAGCTAACAACCAGACCGGATTTGTAAAAAAAATCAAAAAATTATTTTTTGGGAGGTAAAAGTCCTAAATGAAAAAGGTTTTAGTTGTCGATGATTCAGCATTTATGAGAAAGCTCATTAGTGACTTCTTAACGACCTCAGATCAGCTAGAAGTAATAGGTATCGCCAGGAATGGTGAAGATGCGATTGCAAAGATTCATAAACTTCGTCCTGATGTCGTCACCCTGGATGTTGAAATGCCGAAGATGAACGGGATTGAAGCGTTAAGGAGAATTATGCAGGACTGTCCTCTCCCTGTGGTTATGCTCTCGTCCACAACGAAAGAAGGGGCAGAAGAAACAGTTACAGCAATGGAACTGGGGGCTGTTGATTTTATCGCGAAACCGTCCGGAACCATTTCTCTGGATCTTCACAAAGTACAGGATGAAATCGTTGATAAAGTAGTTGCCGCAAGCAAAGTGAACATAAAGAAAATGACGAAAGTGTATCGAAAAAGGACAGAAGAAATAGAACCAAATCAAAGTGTCTTTGAAGCAAACTCACCGAAAACAATCAATCGTAAGTGGAACATGAATTCATCTAAAGTAATCCTAATTGGGACATCAACCGGAGGTCCAAGGGCTTTGCAGCAAGTACTGACAGAATTACCTCCTGACCTTGATGCACCGGTAGTAGTGGTACAACATATGCCGCCTGGATTTACAAGATCACTTGCCGATCGATTAGACGGTCAATCCGCTATTAAAGTTAAAGAAGCGGAACATGAAGAAACCCTGCAAAAAGGAACAGCCTATATAGCACCTGGTGGTTTTCACACAAGGGTGATGGATCTAGGTTCACATTTATCCTTTCAATTGACTAAGGAAGAGGCACCAAGAAATGGACATAGACCCTCCGTTGATACCTTATTCGAATCAGCAAGTTTGATTCGTAATTATGCAAAGATAGCTGTCATCATGACTGGGATGGGGTCTGATGGCTCTGAAGGATTAATTAAGCTTAAAGAACAGGGCGAAGTTAAAGCAATTGCTGAAGCAAAAGAGACCTGTATTGTGTTTGGAATGCCGAAATCAGCTATCGCTACTAAGTTAGTAGATAGTGTGGAAAATATCGAGGATATATCCCTATCAATAATGAAGTACATGATGTAGAGAGGTGTGGAGCACATGGAATTGAGTCAATATTTAGAAGTTTTTATAGAAGAGAGTAAAGAAAATCTGCAAACCTGCAATGAGCAGTTACTAGAATTGGAGAAAAATCCTGAAGATCTTGCTATTGTCAATGAGATCTTTCGTTCAGCTCATACTTTAAAAGGGATGTCTGCCACAATGGGATATGAAGATTTAGCCAATCTCACCCATAAAATGGAGAATGTACTGGATGCGATCCGGAATGAAAAAATAAAAGTAACACCTGAAATCTTAGATGTTGTGTTTAAATCTGTGGATGATCTTGAAGCGATGGTATTTTCCATTGCGGATGGAGGGGATGGAAAACGAAATGTAACAGAAGTAGTGGCGATGCTACAGGCGATTGAAAAAGGTGAAAGCGTATTACCTTCTGCAAGCAATGAAGTTGCTGCAACAGCAGCTCCCGACATGAAGGTATCCATGCAATACGAAGCATTTGAACAAACGGTCATTCAACAATCCTTTGAGCAAGAATTCAACTGTTTTGAAATTACTGTATCATTACGTGAGGATTGCCTACTGAAAGCAGCTAGAGTCTATATGGTATTTGAGGTGCTTGGGAAACTTGGAGAAGTAATAAAATCACATCCAACGGTAGATCAGCTAGAAGAGGAGCAATTTGACCATTCCTTCGTTATCGCCGTTGTCTCAAAAGAAGATGCACGTGTTATTGAGGAAAGTATCCGCAAGGTTTCTGAAGTGGAAAAAGTCTCAATTTTCGAACTAACGTCCCACCATCTTCAAATTAACCTCAATGACACAGCACCAGAACGAAAGGAAATAGCGGATAAGGGGCAGGAAGAAGTTCAGACGCCTAAACCAGCAAACAATCCAGCCAAACAAACGAGCCCAACCAGTAAAACGATTCGGGTCAATATCGAACGGCTTGACGTCCTAATGAATCTTTTTGAAGAACTTGTTATTGATAGGGGTCGTCTGGAGCAAATTTCAAAAGATTTGAACAATCCAGAGCTTAATGAAACAGTAGAAAGAATGACGAGGATTTCCGGAGATTTGCAAAACATCATCCTTAATATGCGGATGGTTCCTGTAGAGACGGTGTTTAACCGATTCCCACGAATGGTGAGACAACTGGCAAGAGATTTAAATAAAAAAATCGAACTTGAAATCATCGGTGCCGAAACCGAACTTGACCGTACAGTAATAGATGAAATTGGTGACCCACTTGTCCATTTAATACGTAATGCCCTTGATCATGGGATTGAAATGCCGGACATTCGTGTGAAAAATGGCAAACCTGAACAGGGAACGGTCAAATTGAAAGCATATCATAGTGGAAATCATGTATTTATTGAGCTTGAAGATGATGGAGCCGGTATCAATAAGCAACGGGTGTTGGAAAAGGCGATCCAAAAAGGAATCGTTTCTGAAGACATAGCCGATACATTGTCAGACAGACAAATTTATGAACTAATTTTGGCATCAGGTTTCTCTACTGCCGAACAAATTTCGGATATTTCCGGAAGAGGTGTTGGATTGGATGTTGTGAAAGCAACAATTGAATCTTTAGGTGGTTCGATCACTATTGACTCCACAGTCGGACATGGTTCATTGTTTTCGATTCAATTACCATTAACGTTATCGATTATTTCTGTCATGCTTGTTGAAATCGAAGCAGAGAAATATGCAATACCGCTTTCTTCCATTATAGAGACAGCCATCGTGAAAAAGGAAGAAATCATGAATGCCCACAATCAAAGAGTCATCGATTTCAGAGGGAAGGTAGTTCCGTTATTATTCCTTGAAGATGTATTTGAAGTTCCTAAAGATTCAAAAGAAGAGGATTTGTATTCTGTTGTCATTGTACGTAAGGGAGAGAAGATGGCAGGGTTAGTGGTCGACTCCTTCATCGGTCAACAGGAGATTGTCCTGAAATCTTTAGGGAATTACTTGAATGATGTATTTGCCATTTCCGGTGCAACGATACTAGGGGATGGTCAAGTCGCGTTAATTGTTGATTGTAATGCGTTAATTAAATAGGGGGTAAGGGTAATGAGTGAAGTGACAGAAACAGTGGAAGACCTAAAACTTATCGTATTCCAATTAGTGGATAAGGAATATGTGATACCGGTCAATCAGGTTCGTTCAATCGAAAAGCTGCAACATATTACAAGAGTGCCGAGTACCGCCTCATATGTAAAGGGTGTTATAAATTTACGAGGGGTAGTAACACCGATAATCGATTTAAGAAGCAGGTTTGAATTACCATCCTCAGAGCCGACTGAAAGCACACGGGTAATCATCGCAGGAGTAGAAGACAAAGAAGTAGGTTTGATAGTGGATGCGGCAAACGACGTACTGGATGTCACAAGGGAATCGATAGAGCCCTCTCCAGAAGTTGTGGGAGTAGTCGAAGCAGAGTATATAGGTGGAGTAGTAAAGCAAAACAGAAGACTACTGATTCTGCTCCATTTGGATAAAATACTACAATCCATCTAAGGGGGGCGATTAGACATGGGTTATGAAAAGCAAATTTCTTCAATGCACTTGGATATATTGAAAGAAATAGGTAACATCGGGGCAGGGCATGCAGCAACCGCCCTTTCCACCCTTCTTGGAAAAAAGATTGATATGAAAGTACCGAGTGTACAAGTCGTTTCCTTTGATGAAATGATGGATATGGCAGGGGGTCCCGACAATGTCGTCGTAAGTGTTTTCTTGCGAATTGAAGGTGAAGCCCCTGGTAGCATGTTTTTCTTATTACCAGTTGAACAAGCGTCCATGTACATACGAACGATGATTGACGATCGTTCGTTTTCCTTTAATGAGCCTCCTTATTCAGAGTTAGGGCTATCTGCTATGCAAGAATTAGGTAATATCCTTTCTGGTTCTTACTTATCATCACTGTCTGATTTTACAAATTTAATGCTTTTACCATCTGTTCCGGCTTTATCCGTAGACATGGCTGGTGCAATAATCGGATTTGGTTTACTGGAAATATCTCAAGTGAGTGATTATGCAATCGTCATTGATACCGCTTTACAAGAAGATGAAGGGATGTCGTCTGAGAGTGTGAAGGGACATTTTTTCCTTCTGCCTGACCCTGAATCATTCGAAATCATTTTCCAATCACTCGGAGTGAAACTATGATGAGTGTAAGTACGGTAGTGAAAGTCGGTATTGCAGATATGAATATCGCTGATGGTGAAACCTCTATCCGTACGTCAGGACTGGGCTCATGCATCGGTGTCGTTCTGTATGATGAATGGATAAAGTTGGCCGGGATGGTGCATGTGATGCTCCCCGATTCATCGATTGGAAAAGAAGTTAAGCCGAATTTAGCCAAATACGCTGACACAGGAATAGAAGAGCTTATCCGCCAACTAAAAACGCGTGGCGCCAATTTGAGGAGGCTCCAATGCAAAATGGCAGGAGGAGCACAAATGTTCCAATTTCAATCCAAGAGTGATGTCATGAGAATTGGCCCGAGGAATGCAGAAGCGGTCAAAGAGGTCCTCTTGAAGCATGGGGTACCAATTGTGGCTGAGGATTTAGGCGGTAACAAAGGCAGAACCATTGAATTCTTCACTTCTACAGGGATTCTTCAGGTTCGGACAGTCAATGAAGGGATAAAGGAATTGTGAATTCCATCTATTAAATCATTCATTTACCGTCCTCAGTGACCGAAATCGAATATCTAAATGTTTCTGAGAAAGAAAATAGGTAGCAAGGAGGATTCTTATGTCTCAACAACCCCCTCGAACAGATGAACAACAATATTGGGAGAAATGGATTAACAGTCGTGATATAGAAGCCGGAGACATGTTAGTGAAGAAGTACATGCCTCTTGTATCGTATCATGTTCAGCGAATTTCCGTTGGGCTGCCAAGAAATGTCTCGAGAGAAGATATAAAGAGTCTTGGGTTGATGGGATTACTGGATGCACTTCAGAAGTTTGATCCGACAAGAGATTTGAAATTTGATACATATGCTTCATTTCGGGTAAGGGGGGCCATACTTGATGGCTTGAGAAAAGAGGACTGGCTTCCCAGGTCTACTAGAGATAAAGCGAAAAAAATCGAAGCGAAAACGGTTGAATTGGAACAGACGCTATTGCGTCACGTATCAGCTGAGGAGGTAGCGGCTTCCCTGGAGATGTCCCCAGAAGAAGTGTATCAAGCAACGAACGAGCATTTTTTTGCCAATGTCCTGTCCATGGATGAACAGTTAACAGATGATGATCACGAAACGCAGAACTATTCTCTTAAAGATGACAAGACAGTTTCGCCTGAAGAGGAAGTGCTAAAAGGTGAGAAGCTGAGTGAACTTGAGAAGACAATCAGGACCCTATCAGATAAAGAACAGCTTGTGTTAAGCTTATTCTATAAAGAAGAATTAACATTGACTGAAATTGGAGAAATCATGAAACTATCTACTTCCCGAATTTCTCAAATTCATTCCAAATCCATATTTAAATTACGCAATCTGCTTGGCTCTTAATACAAAGGGTGCAAATCATACAAACTAGGTGATGACATGGTAACGTTTCTACTCTTTTTATCTTTTCTTCTAAATATTATTTCCCTGCTTTCGATCGTTATTTTATACTCCAGACAAAATCGTTTTGTACACATGGAAAAAGAACAAAAGAAAATGATAAGTGATATGGAAGATGTTATTTCAGCTTATCTGATAGAAATGAAAGAAGAAAATGATGAGTTTATCAGGACTTTCAAAACCAAGGTACAGGACGAAACAGAGGGGTTTGGTCAGACGAATGATATGAATCAAGACAATGGTCAAGCATCCGACGCGCGGACAATACGGACAGGCGCAGGTTATAAGGTTGCTCAGAAGGCGTATCAACAAACGAATAACCTCATATCGGAACCTGCCCACCCGACCGAACAAATGAAAATGAAACAACCAGAGAACGATCCACTTATTCAACAAGTCATCTTACTTAAGGAAAAAGGGATGCCAATTGAAGAAATTGCTAAGAGCGTAGGAAAAGGTCAAACAGAAATTGAGCTCCTGTTAAAATTCCGACAAATTATGTAGGAAGTTCTTGATTGGTTGGGATAGGTATGCTATAGTATTCATGGTGTTATCACACACGTTTCTCGATTGAAGTGGATGGTGCTATTCAATAGAATAGTTTCTACTTTCAAAATGACAGAAACGGAGGAGAAAACAAAAACCATTAGGAGGAAACACACATGTCAGTAATTTCTATGAAACAATTGCTAGAAGCTGGTGTTCATTTCGGACACCAAACTCGCCGTTGGAACCCAAAGATGAAGAGATACATCTTCACTGAGCGTAACGGCATCTACATCATCGACCTTCAAAAAACAGTTAAAAAGGTTGAAGAAGCTTATAAATTCGTGAAAGAATTAGCTGGTAACGGCGGTAAAGTTCTTTTCGTTGGAACAAAGAAACAAGCACAAGAGTCTGTTAAAGAAGAGGCAGAGCGTGCTGGTATGTACTACATTAACCAACGTTGGTTAGGTGGAACACTTACTAACTTCGAAACAATCCAAAAGCGTATTACACGTCTTAAAGACATCGAAAAGATGGAAGAAAACGGTACGTTTGAAGTACTTCCGAAGAAAGAAGTTGTACAACTGAAAAAAGAACATGAACGCTTGGTTAAATTCCTAGGCGGAATCAAAGATATGAACACGCTACCTGATGCACTATTCATCATTGACCCTCGTAAAGAGCGTATTGCTGTAGCTGAAGCGCGTAAACTTCATATCCCTATCGTGGGTATCGTTGATACAAACTGTGATCCGGATGAAATTGATGTCGTAATTCCTGCGAATGATGATGCAATCCGTGCGGTTAAGCTTCTTACAGGTAAAATGGCAGATGCTATTTTAGAAGCTAAGCAAGGTGAAGAAGCAGCTGTAGCAGCTGAGTAATTAAGGAAAGGTGATAAGAGGGCTTACCCTTATCACCTTTTTTTAAAGAGTATTCACATGTGCTGCACTCAAATACAGAGACAGCATATTTTATGACTGTCGTCATTTGGCGATAAAAGTCTACATAGTCAAACTAAGGAGGAAACCTACAATGGCAATTACTGCACAAATGGTTAAAGAACTTCGTGAAAAAACTGGCGCTGGAATGATGGACTGTAAAAAAGCGTTAACTGAAACTGATGGAGATATGGATAAAGCAATTGACTTCCTACGTGAAAAAGGGATTGCAAAGGCAGCTAAAAAAGCTGATCGTATCGCAGCTGAAGGAACTACTTACATTGCAAGTGAAGGAAACACTGCTATTATTTTCGAAGTGAACGCAGAAACAGATTTCGTTGCGAAAAACGAAAACTTCCAAAACCTTGTTAAAGAATTATCTGACCACTTACTTGCTAACAAACCAGCTTCTGTTGAAGATGCTCTTGAGCAAAAAATGGCCAATGGTTCTACTGTAAGTGAATTCATCAACGCTGCTATCGCTAAAATCGGAGAAAAAATCACACTGCGTCGTTTTGAAATCCGTACTAAAGATGATAACGCTGCTTTCGGTGAATACCTGCACATGGGTGGCCGTATCGCTGTTCTTACAGTGGTGGAAGGTACTACTGATGCAAGTGTTGCGAAAGACGTTGCGATGCACGCTGCTGCATTAAACCCTAAATATGTATCTCGTGATCAAGTATCTGCTGAAGAAGTGGATCGTGAGCGTGAAGTGCTTAAACAACAAGCGTTGAACGAAGGAAAACCTGAAAATATCGTTGAAAAAATGGTGGAAGGTCGTCTTGGCAAATACTTCGAGGATATCTGTATCCTTGATCAAACATTCGTTAAGAATCCGGATCAGAAAGTACGTCAATACCTTGAAGCTAATAAAGCTACTTTAACTGATTTCATTCGTTACGAAGTAGGAGAAGGTCTTGAGAAGCGTCAAGAAAACTTCGCTGAAGAAGTAATGAACCAAGTAAACAAATAAAATCAGCTAAAGTTAAACAATTCTTTGTAGGGAACACTTAGTGTGTTCCCTATTTTTCAAGAAAAATTCTATTTTATGGAGGTTTCCATGAGCGTTCCAAAATACAAGCGTGTCGTTCTAAAACTTAGTGGAGAAGCATTAGCAGGTGATGATGGCTTCGGAATTAATCCTTCTGTCATTAAAAATGTAGCAGAAGAAGTAAAAGAAATTGCTGAACTAGATGTAGAGGTGGCCGTTGTTGTTGGCGGAGGTAATATCTGGCGTGGTAAGATAGGTAGTGAAATGGGAATGGAACGTGCATCTGCCGATTATATGGGAATGCTTGCTACCGTCATGAATTCTTTGGCTCTTCAAGACAGTCTTGAGCAGATGGGCATCGAAACAAGAGTTCAAACTTCCATCGATATGCGTCAGGTTGCAGAACCATACATTAGGCGTAGAGCCATACGTCACTTAGAGAAGAAACGTGTTGTGATTTTCGCAGCAGGAACTGGAAATCCATACTTCTCAACGGATACAACTGCGGCACTTCGAGCAGCGGAGATTGATGCTGAAGTGATTCTAATGGCTAAGAACAATGTAGATGGTGTGTATTCAGCAGATCCTAAGAAGGACGAAACGGCTGTGAAATACAAAGAACTTTCCTATTTAGATGTGTTGAAAGAAGGATTAGCTGTAATGGATTCGACAGCTTCTTCTCTTTGTATGGACAATGATATTCCACTTATCGTCTTCTCTATTATGGAGAATGGGAATATCAAAAGAGCAATTACTGGTGAAAATATAGGTACAATCGTAAGGGGGAAATCATAATGCCAAACACGATCATAACAAATGCAAAAGAAAGAATGACCAAAGCGGTCCAAACATTCTCTCGTGAGTTAGCGAGTATCCGTGCAGGGAGAGCCAATGCCTCTTTGTTAGATAAAATCTCAGTTGACTACTACGGGGCACCGACACCTGTCAACCAATTAGCAGGGATTTCGATTCCGGAAGCACGTATGTTGGTTATCCAGCCTTATGATAAAACGGCTTTAGGTGATATTGAAAAGGCAATTCTGAAATCTGATTTAGGGATTACACCAACAAGTGATGGAAATATTATTCGAATCGTTGTTCCTGCTTTAACAGAAGAACGTCGTAAGGAACTTGTGAAGCTTGTGAAGAAAGAAGCGGAAGAAGCGAAAGTAGCCATCCGTAATATTCGTCGTGATGCTAATGATGACCTTAAGAAAAAAGAGAAAAACGGAGATATTACTGAAGATGATCTTCGTGGATTCTCTGATGACGTTCAAAAAGCAACAGATGAAAACATCGTAAAAATAGATGCCGTCGCAAAAAATAAAGAGCAAGAAATGTTAGAAGTATAATCAATCATAATTCAAACCTAAGGGGCTGTCCTATAAGTGAACTCATATTCCTTATGGGCCGGTCCCTTTGTTTTAGCTTGTTTAGGGTAGGGTTACTTGCAATAATGCTTTTCTTTAATGAATGTTTTGATCTAGTGATGATCAGCGGTACGTTTGGACCAAATAAACGTTTCTATACTAATAGGGATATACATAATCTATTTTCTTGAAGATATCTTCCTTATTTTTTGATATGATAGTAAGGGCAAATATTTTTTTGATTGTTGGTGGAGGATTTTTTATGCTAAACAAGCTTAAGCAATGGAAACGACAACAGACTTCTGAGGAAGTGGATGAACGATTTCAAGAATTATTAAATCACCCGATTCCGGGTCATATAGCCATTATTATGGATGGCAATGGTAGATGGGCAAAGAAAAGGGCCCTGCCTAGGATAGCAGGACACCATGAAGGCATGAAGTGCGTGCGAAAGATTACCAAACTTGCAAATGAATTGGGATTAGAAGCATTGACCTTATATGCTTTTTCAACCGAGAATTGGAAACGCCCGAAAATGGAAGTAGAGTTTCTTATGAAACTACCAGAGGAGTTTTTGGGAACGTTCCTTCCTGAGTTAGTAGAAGAAAATGTACAAGTGAAAATGATGGGATCTCCGGAAGCGTTGCCTAAACATACCAAGACAGCTGTAACAAAGGCAATGGAAGCGACGAAACATAACGATGGGCTAATATTGAATTTTGCTTTAAACTATGGAAGCCGATCAGAAATTATCGATTCCATGAAGCATGTCTTAAAAGATGTCCAGAATGGAATACTAGATGAAAACGAACTGAATGAACAAGTATTTTCAAGTTATTTAATGACAAAAGATTTAAAAGACCCGGACCTGCTTATTCGAACGAGTGGAGAAATCCGCCTAAGTAACTTTATGCTGTGGCAGCTGGCTTATACAGAGTTCTTTTTTACAGATGTACTGTGGCCTGATTTCGGCAAGGAGCAATTAATTGAAGCCATTGAAGCATATCAAGGTCGTTCACGAAGATTCGGCGGGTTACAAAGTGAGGAATCATAATGAAACAAAGAATTATTACAGCGGTGGTAGCGGCAGCGATTTTTTTACCGATCATCATTTTTGGTGAATTGCCATTTGTGCTCTTAATGTATCTCATTGCATCTATCAGTTTATATGAAGCGTTAAAGATGAGAGGGCAGTGGATTTTTACCATTCCAGGATTATTATCATTAGCGTTGCTATGGGTTTTCCTTATTCCGAGAGAAGCGATTGAAATCATAACCGATTTCGGATACTCCAAAATTGAGCTTGCTTTTCTTGCGGTGTTACTTTTTTTAACATATACAGTGGCTACCAAGAATCGTTTTAATTTTGACGATGTAGCTTATTCCATTTTATGTGTTTTATATGTAGGAATTGGTTACTATTATTTTATGGAAATCCGTTTGGAATATGGAGTTCAGTTTGTATTCTATGCGCTATTCATCATATGGGCAACAGATTCAGGGGCATACTTCATTGGAAAAGCAATGGGGAAGAAGAAGCTGTGGCCTGAAATTAGCCCGAATAAAACGATTGAAGGGTTTGTAGGAGGCATCGTGTGTGCTGTGATCGTTGGAGTCATTATGACGTTCTTTGCAGACCTTGATATGTCGATCCCTAAACTCATGATCGTGACTGCTATACTATCTGTCTTTGGGCAAGTGGGTGACTTAGTGGAATCTGCTCTAAAGAGACATTACAAAGTGAAAGATTCCGGACAAATGCTGCCAGGACACGGTGGAATGCTGGATCGTTTTGATAGTTTATTATTTGTTTTGCCCCTTCTTCACTTTCTATTATAACAAGCATTGATAATAGGAAGAAGGCTTCAGCGAGAGGAGTGTAGTTGGTGAAGAAAATTAGTATAATGGGTGCTACGGGTTCGATTGGCATGCAGACTCTTGATGTCATAAGAGAACATCCTGAAGAATTCAAACTGACAGCTATGTCTGTTGGCAAAAACATAGAAGAAGCCAGAAAAATCATGATAGAATTCTGTCCTCACATGGTTTCGGTACAGCGCAAGGAAGATGCTGAATCATTGTCCAGAGAATTCCCTTCTACCGTCAAGATTCTCTACGGGGAAGAGGGACTGGTGGAGGTGGCTTGTCACCAGGAGGCGGATATCCTTGTTAACGCGGTTCTTGGAAGTGTTGGATTATATCCTACCCTTCAGGCGATTGAGGCAGGTAAAACCATCGCAATCGCGAATAAGGAAACGCTCGTAACTGCTGGACACTTAGTGATGGAAGCTGCAAGGAAAAAAGGAACTGTTTTGTTACCTGTTGATAGTGAACATTCAGCCATCTTCCAATCCCTGCAAGGGGAAAAGGAAAAAAATATCGAAAAGCTGATCATTACTGCATCTGGTGGCAGTTTCAGAGACCGGACAAGGGATGAATTGATTGGTGTCACGGTAAAAGAAGCCCTGAATCACCCCAACTGGTCCATGGGAGCAAAGATTACAATCGACTCAGCTTCAATGATGAACAAAGGATTGGAAGTCATAGAGGCTCATTGGTTATTCGATATCCCATATGATCAAATTGACGTAGTGCAACATAGAGAAAGCATCATTCACTCTATGATCCAATTTCATGATTCATCCGTCATGGCGCAATTGGGTACACCAGATATGCGTGTACCGATCCAATATGCGATGACGTACCCGGACAGGCTTGATAGACCAGGTAAGAGGCTGAATTTAGTTGAAATAGGTAAACTTCATTTTGAAAAGATGGATTTTGACCGTTTTCGCTGTCTCGCTTTTGCCTATGAGGCAGGACGCATCGGTGGAAGCATGACAACGGTATTAAATGCGGCAAATGAGGCAGCTGTAGCAATGTTCTTGGAGGATAAAATTTCATTTCTGGACATTGAAACGTATATTGAAAAAGCCATGAGTGCTCACCAAGTGATACATAGACCGGATCTTGAAACCATTCATGAGATTGATCAACAAACTCGCCAACTCGTTTTTAGTTGGTTGTAGAGTAGTATAGTCATTGAGGCATGTTCACATGAAATTGTGCGTAGAATGATAGTGGACATGTTACTTCCGTCTATCATTTAACATTTAAATCTGTTACGAGCAGGTTATAAAAAGGTGGTTTTTTATTTGCAAACGGTGATTGCCTTTGTTGTAATTTTTGGAGCTTTAGTATTTTTTCATGAGCTTGGACACTTAATCTTCGCTAAACGTGCAGGAATTCTGTGTCGTGAATTCGCCATAGGATTTGGTCCTAAAGTTTTTTCGTATAAAAAAGATGAAACAACCTACACGATTCGCTTATTACCTCTTGGGGGATTTGTGCGAATGGCGGGCGAAGACCCGGAAATGGTCGAATTAAAGGCCGGACATCGTGTTGGTCTTGTAATCGATCAAGATGAAAAAATAAAAAAAATTGTCTTGAATAACAAAGATCGCTATCCGAATATCCGTGTCATTGAAGTGGAAGAAGCAGACTTGGAACACAGGCTGCATATCCGTGGATATGAAGAAGATGAAGAAGAATTGAAAACATTTTCTATTTCGAGAGATGCTGTATTTATTGAAGACGGTGTGGAAACGCAAATCGCACCTTGGGATCGTCAATTCGCTTCAAAGACTCTTCCCCAGCGGGCACTGGCAATCTTTGCAGGTCCATTATTCAATTTCATTTTGGCCTTCTTCATTTTTATCCTCGTCGGTCTATTACAAGGGGTCCCGACAAATGACCCTGTTCTGGGAGAACTGACTGAAGATGGTGCAGCGAAAGAGTCCGGCCTGCTAAAGAATGATGTTGTGTTAAGCATCGATGGAAAAGAGATTTCCACCTGGGATGATATTGTGACGGTCATTCAGAAGCACCCGGGAGATGAGTTGAGATTTAACGTGGATCGTAATGGCGCAAACACAGAGGTACCTGTTACGCCAAAGCCTCAAGAAATTGAAGGGGAAGAAATAGGAATTATCGGTGTCCATAGTCCTGTTGAAAAATCTCCTCTCAAGGTGGTATCCAATAGTGCCCAGCAAACCTATGAATGGACCAAAATGATATTTGTACTTCTAGGAAAACTGGTATCCGGTGAATTTTCAATCGATGCATTATCAGGACCCGTCGGGATCTATCAGTCAACAGATGTAGTTGCTAAATCCGGAATTTACTATTTAATGAGGTGGGCAGCCATCCTGAGCATAAACCTTGGAATCATGAACCTTCTACCAATTCCGGCTCTTGACGGAGGCAGGCTTCTGTTCTTCGTTGTCGAAGCCGTAAGAGGAAAACCAGTCGATCGTCAAATGGAGGGTATGGTCCATTTTGTCGGGTTTGCCCTCCTCATGGTTCTGATGCTTGTCGTTACATGGAATGACATCCAAAGATTTTTCTTGTAAAATATAACGTATGAATTTATAACAGGCAG
The DNA here is from genome assembly GCF_005938125.1 of Bacillus sp. BHET2. Classification (GTDB taxonomy): domain Bacteria; phylum Bacillota; class Bacilli; order Bacillales; family Bacillaceae_B; genus Rossellomorea. The sequence goes on along the minus strand of NZ_VCQN01000001.1, from coordinate 1,267,621 downwards.
TTTCTCCCTCTGTACTCAAAAAATGAGGGTGTTACTGCCTGTTGAATTAAGATAAAATAGTGAGAAGGAATTTCCTACTCTACATAACTAATTTATATAGTAACTGAGGTGCTAGTAAATGAAGCAACGAAATACATTCATACCCACTCTAAGAGAAGTTCCAGCCGATGCAGAGATAAAAAGTCATCAGCTTCTCTTGCGTGCAGGTTTCATTAGACAAAATGCAAGCGGCATATACAGCTTTTTGCCACTTGGGAATAAAGTGTTAAAAAAGGTAGAAGAAATCATACGTGAAGAATTAGATTCAGCAGGGGCTGTGGAATTACTAATGCCTGCGCTTCAACCTTCGGAACTTTGGAAGGAATCGGGACGTTGGGGGACTTATGGACCGGAACTGATGCGTATGAATGATCGCCATGATCGCGAATTTGCACTTGGGGCCACTCATGAGGAAGTCATTACGAGCCTAGTGCGAGACGAAATAAAATCGTATAAGCGTCTGCCTCTCACAATGTATCAGATTCAAACCAAATACCGGGATGAAAAGCGACCTCGCTTTGGACTGCTTAGAGGTAGGGAATTCATTATGAAGGATGCATATTCGTTCCATTCCTCATTTGAAAGCCTGGACGATACGTATGATACATTATATCAAGCATACTCGAATATCTTCAGTCGATGTGGGTTGAATTTCAGGGCGGTCATTGCTGATTCTGGAGCGATGGGCGGTAAAGATACCCATGAATTTATGGTGTTATCAGAAGTAGGAGAAGATACGATTGCATATTCCGATTCATCTAATTATGCTGCGAATATTGAAATGGCAGAAGTGGTGGATTTTTACACACAACAGGCGGAAGAGATGCTTGAATTAGACAAGCTTTCTACTCCTGATAGTAAAACAATCGAAGACGTATCCACTTTCCTTTCTGTAGATAAAGACCAATGCATTAAATCACTTCTTTTTAAAGTGGATGATGAATACGTGTTGGTATTATCTCGTGGTGATCACGAAATAAATGATATTAAAGTAAAGAATCTTCTAAATGCAAGTGTGGTTGAAATGGCATCTGCCGATGATACGAAGGCTCTCATCGGGTGTGAGATCGGATCGATTGGCCCTTGTTCAATAGAAAACATTAAAATTATTGCTGATCAGGCAGTTAAGTACATTCGTAATGGAGTAGCGGGGGCAAATGAAGCAGGCTTCCACTTTACAAACGTCAACCCAGAACGTGACTTTGAGGTATCTCAGTATGCCGACCTTCGCTTTATTCAAGAAGGAGACCCATCACCAGACGGGAATGGTACGATTGTATTCGCAAAAGGCATTGAAGTGGGGCATGTATTCAAACTGGGAACAAGATATTCGGATGCTTTAGGAAGTTCATTCCTGGATGAAAATGGGCGGTCTCAATCCATTATCATGGGATGCTACGGTATTGGGGTGTCCCGTACCCTTGCAGCCGTTGCAGAGCAATTCAATGATAGCAACGGTCTCGTATGGCCAACGAAGCTTTCCCCATATGATCTTCATTTGATTCCGATCAATATGAAGGATGAAGCGCAGGCGATGCTTGCGAACGAATTATATGACTCTTTCAAAGAAAATAGATATGATGTGTTAATGGATGATCGAGCTGAGCGTCCTGGTGTGAAATTCGCCGATTCCGACTTGATTGGACTTCCGATCCGAATAACGGTAGGAAAGAAAGCGGGAGAAGGAATCGTAGAAGTGAAAGTAAGAAAAACAGGTGAAATGTTGGAGATTCATAAAGATGAACTTCTTTCAAATCTTCAAGCACTATTCAAGACTCTTTCTTAAACATAAAGGGCTCGACTTTAAAGGAAGCAATCCTTATCTGTCAGCCCTTTTTCTTCTGTAATGATAACGTAAAACACGATAAGAAATGGGGGAGAATGAATATGGAAGAAAAGCCCCTGGGCAAAAGAGAAAGGTTTCAACTGTTGCTTCAACAGTTGGGGTTAACAGAGGATGCATTTGTACAGTATTTTCAGAATGCTGAAATTGAAAAACTAGCGGTGTACCGGAAAGAAAAGAAATGGCATTTTTATTTTACGTTTGATGAGATCATTCCGTGTACGGTGTGGAATGAATTTTCAATTGCCCTGCATACCTCGTTTAAACATATTGCAAACGTCAGCTATACGATTAAAGTATTGAAAGCTGAAGCAACGAATCAGCATATTTTAGACTATTGGCAGGATTGTGTGAAAGAAATTCAAGGCATTTCTCCACCATTATTGAAACTATTAAATACTCAAAAGCCGAAAATCATTGGAAACAAGATTATTGTTCAGACTTCGAATGATACAGAAGCTACACAATTAAAAAGAAAATACGGAGAAATGATCACTTCTACTTTCGAGAATTTCGGTTTTCCTAAACTGGTATTAGATGCTGAAGTAAGTCAGGTAGAGGAGCAAAACAATGAGTATGAGAAATTTCTAGAAGAAAAGCTTAAAGAAGATCAAGAAAGAGCCAAACAGGCCCTTATTGAAATGGAAAAGGCAGAGAAGGAAGAAGCAAGCGGTGTGCCTAGTGGTCCATTTATGCTTGGTCTATCGATTAAAGACGATGCTGACTTCAGAAAGATTGAAGAAATATATGATGAAGAGCGGCGGATTGCTGTGGAAGGATATGTCTTTGATTGTGAAACACGTGAATTGCGAAGCGGCCGTACCTTACTTACATTTAAAGTAACGGACTACTCAAGTTCAATTCTTGTCAAAATGTTCTCAAGAGACAAAGAAGACGCTGCAGTCATGAATAATATGAAAAAAGGCATGTGGGTTCGCTGCCGTGGGAGTATCCAAAACGATACGTTTGTACGTGACCTTGTGATGATTGCCAATGATGTGAATGAAATTAAACCTGTTCTTAGACTGGATACTGCTCCAGCTGACGAGAAAAGGGTAGAGCTTCATATGCATACACCTATGAGCCAAATGGACGCAGTTTCTTCAGTGGCAAGTCTTGTAGGGCAAGCGAAAAAATGGGGACATAATGCAGTGGCAATCACTGATCATGCCGTTGCCCAATCTTTTCCGGAAGCTTATAACGCAAGTAAGAAAAACGATATTAAACTTCTGTACGGTGTAGAAGCCAATCTTGTGAATGATGGAGTTCCGATTGCCTATAATGTACATGACCTTTCTTTAGAAGATAGTACCTTTATTGTCTTTGATGTAGAGACAACTGGGCTTTCAGCTGTTTATGACACCATCATTGAACTTGCCGCAGTGAAAATCAAGGATGGAGAAATCATTGATAAATTCGAGTCATTTGCCAACCCTCATCATCCCTTATCCGCGATCACGATTGACTTGACCGGGATTACAGATGACATGGTGCAAACGGCTCCTGAAATAAATGATGTACTGCACGATTTTTATAATTGGATCGAAGAGGATATCTTAGTCGCCCATAATGCGTCTTTTGATATGGGCTTTTTAAATGCAGGATATCAAAAAGCGGGTATAAAAAAGGCGGTTAATCCTGTCATTGATACGCTGGAACTTGCAAGACTTCTTTATCCTCAATTTAAGAATCATCGCTTGAATACGCTGGCGAAGAAGTTTGATATTGAATTAACCCAGCATCACCGTGCGATCTATGATGCAGAAACGACAGGATACCTTCTGTTGAAAATGCTAAAAGATGCCGTTGAAAAAGGGATCACTAACCATAATCAATTTAATGATTATATGGGTAAAGGTGATGCTTATAAGCGGTCAAGGCCATATCATTGTACGTTGATTGCCCAAACGGAAGAAGGGTTAAAAAACCTTTATAAGCTAGTTTCAATTTCTCATATGAATTATTTCTACCGTGTTCCCCGTATTCCCCGTTCCCAGCTTCAAAAATATCGGAAAGGCATCCTGATCGGGTCAGGGTGTGACAAAGGGGAAGTATTCGAAGGGATGATGCAAAAAGGGAAAGAAGAGGTCGAGGAAACTGCTCGTTTCTATGATTACCTTGAAGTTCACCCAAGAGAGGTTTATCAACATTTAATCGAACTGGATCTCGTTCAAAGTCAGAAGAACCTGGAAGACATTATTACGAATATCGTGAATCTTGGAAAGAAATTGGATAAGCCGGTCGTGGCAACCGGAAATGTACACTACTTAAATGAAACCGATAAGATCTATCGCAAGATTCTCGTAGGTTCACAGGGTGGTGCCAATCCGTTAAATCGCCATGAACTCCCTGATGTCCATTTCAGAACAACGAATGAAATGCTCGATGCCTTTTCCTTCCTGGGAAAAGACACGGCAAAAGAAATCGTCGTGGAAAACTCCAATAAAATCGCCGATATGGTAGATGTCATCAAACCAATCAGGGATGATTTGTATACACCTAAAATTGAAGGTGCAGATGAAGAAATGCGGCGGATGAGTTATACAATGGCAAAAAGCATTTACGGGGAAGAGCTTCCAGAAATTGTAGAGGCGAGAATCGAAAAAGAATTAAAGAGTATCATCGGTCATGGTTTCGCTGTCATCTATTTAATTTCACACAAGCTTGTTAAGAAATCATTGAATGATGGCTATCTGGTTGGATCCCGTGGATCGGTAGGTTCTTCATTTGTCGCAACCATGACGGAAATTACCGAAGTAAATCCCCTACCTCCACATTATGTATGTCCATCTTGCAAGAAATCTGAGTTCTTTGATGATGGATCTGTGGGATCGGGTTTCGATTTGCCGAATAAAGACTGTCCTGATTGCGGCATTCCGTTTAAGAAGGATGGCCACGATATTCCTTTTGAAACATTCCTTGGATTCAAAGGCGATAAAGTTCCTGATATTGACTTGAACTTTTCAGGTGAATATCAACCAAATGCCCATAACTATACGAAGGTATTATTCGGTGAAGACAATGTATACCGAGCAGGAACAATTGGTACAGTAGCGGAAAAGACTGCTTATGGGTATGTGAAGGGCTATGCGAATGATCACCAACTGCAAATCCGCGGTGCTGAAATCGATCGATTGGTAAACGGCTGTACTGGAGTGAAAAGGACAACCGGACAGCATCCAGGAGGAATCATCGTAGTACCTGATTATATGGATATTTTCGACTTTTCTCCTATCCAATTCCCTGCTGACGATTCAAGTTCAGAATGGAAAACAACACATTTTGACTTCCATTCCATTCATGATAACTTGTTGAAGCTCGACATTCTTGGTCATGATGACCCAACTGTTATCCGTATGCTTCAAGATTTATCTGGTGTAGATCCAAAGACTATTCCAACAGATGACCCAGAAGTGATGAAGATATTCAGTGGAACTGAATCACTGGGTGTAACGGAAGAACAAATTATGTGTAAAACCGGAACTTTAGGGATACCTGAATTCGGTACTCGTTTCGTACGTCAAATGCTTGAAGACACAAAGCCGACGACTTTTTCTGAACTCGTCCAAATATCCGGCCTTTCTCATGGAACGGATGTATGGCTAGGTAATGCTCAAGAGCTCATTCATAACAGTATATGTAATCTGAGTGAAGTAATTGGTTGTCGTGATGATATTATGGTTTATTTGATCTATCAAGGACTTGAGCCATCGCTTGCCTTTAAGATCATGGAATTTGTTCGAAAAGGAAAAGGACTGCAGGATGAATGGGTAGAGGAGATGAAGAAAAACGGGGTACCGGATTGGTATATTGATTCGTGTCTGAAGATCAAGTACATGTTCCCTAAAGCCCATGCGGCTGCGTATGTATTAATGGCGGTTCGAATTGCATACTTTAAAGTTCACCATGCTTTGCTTTACTATGCAGCATATTTCACCGTTCGTGCAGAGGATTTCGATATTGAAGCCATGGTAAGAGGATCTCAGGCTGTGAGAGCAAAGATAGAAGAGATCAACAGTAAGGGATTGGACGCCTCTCCTAAGGAAAAGAATACTTTGACCGTACTCGAATTAGCACTCGAAATGTGTGAAAGAGGGTATAAGTTCCAGAAGGTAGACCTCTATCGTTCTCACGCATCAGAGTTTGTGATAGATGGAGATACATTGATTCCTCCTTTCAACTCCATTCCAGGACTTGGGACCAATGCTGCCATTAATATTGTGAATTCGAGGAAAGATGGAGAATTTCTGTCGAAGGAAGATCTCCAACAAAGAGGCCGTGTTTCAAAGACCATTATCGAATATTTGGACAATCATGGCTGCTTGGAGTCATTGCCGGATAAGAACCAATTATCCCTGTTCTAAGCTGATACCATGGGAATTGTTTGCATAAAAATGTTGATTATGGTATATTTTTATTGGAAATACTAAAGATAGCTCTAAAGGTAGAAGAGTGGGGTCGCACCCCACTCTTTCGTTATTACATGGAGATTTTTGAACTATCATTTCTAGTCTTGGTGCAAGATTTTCATATAGACCAGGAGGTAAGTATGAGCAAAATAACAACACTAGTAGAAGAAATCGTCACACCAATCTTAGATGACATGTCTTTGGAACTCATTGACATGGAATATGTAAAGGAAGGATTCAACTGGTTCCTCCGTGTATTCATTGACAAAGATGCAGGTGTTGACATTGAAGAATGCGGAATAGTAAGTGAAAGACTTAGTGAAAAGTTAGATGAAATTGACCCAATTCCTCATAATTACTTTTTAGAAGTTTCTTCACCGGGAGCTGAGCGTCCTTTAAAGAAAGACAAGGATTTCGAGAAAGCCATTGGCAAGAACGTTTATGTGAAAACGTATGAGCCATTGAACGGTGAAAAAGCCTTCGAAGGGACACTTCTTTCCTATACTTCAGACCAATTAGCATTAGACGTAACCATTAAGACACGAAAAAAGAAGGTTGAAATTCCAACAGATAAGATAGCTATCGCACGATTGGCTGTTACATTTTCATAGGAACGAACCGCACTATAAAGGGGGATGAAACCACCATGAGCACTCAGTTATTAGATGCTCTTACTGTTTTAGAGAAAGAGAAAGGCATTGCAAGAGATGTCATCATAGAAGCAATTGAAGCAGCACTTGTGTCTGCTTACAAACGAAATTTCAACCAAGCACAAAATGTTCGTGTAGATCTTAACCTTGATACAGGGACTATGAGAGTATTCGCCCGTAAAGAAGTGGTGGATGAGGTTTTTGATTCACGTCTTGAGATTTCGGTTGAAGACGCTGGCGAAATCAATCCTAGTTATGAGGTTGGAGACGTTGTAGAGCTTGAAGTAACGCCAAAGGATTTTGGACGTATTGCTGCTCAGACAGCTAAACAGGTTGTGACGCAAAGAGTAAGAGAAGCGGAAAGAGGCATTATCTATTCTGAATTTGTAGACCGGGAAGAAGACATCATGACTGGAATTGTCCAACGTCAGGATAATCGCTTTATTTATGTAGCACTGGGTAAGATTGAAGCGCTACTACCTGTAAGTGAACAAATGCCAAATGAAACTTACAAGCCTCATGACCGGATTAAAGTGTTTATTACAAAGGTAGAAAAGACTACAAAAGGTCCTCAAATCTTTGTTTCAAGAACCCACCCTGGACTATTGAAGCGATTATTTGAAATCGAAGTTCCTGAAATTTTTGACGGAACGGTTGAAATCAAATCGGTTGCCCGCGAAGCAGGGGATCGCTCGAAAATCTCTGTTCATGCAGAAAATTCTGAAGTTGATCCAGTAGGAGCGTGTGTAGGAACAAAGGGAGCACGTGTCCAGGCGATTGTAAACGAATTAAAAGGTGAAAAAATCGACATCGTTCAGTGGTCAGAAAACCCTGTGACATTCGTAGCAAATGCCTTAAGCCCTTCTAAAGTATTAGATGTACAGGTGAACGAAGAAGATAAAGCGACAAGAGTCGTTGTACCAGACTATCAACTGTCACTTGCCATCGGTAAACGGGGGCAAAATGCTCGTCTTGCAGCTAAATTGACAAACTGGAAGATTGATATCAAGAGTGAGACAGACGCACGAGAGCTAGGGTTGTATCCTCGAGAAGAGGCTTTCCTTCCTCAGGATGAAGAGGACGAGTATGATAACGAACCTTTAAATATTGATTTCGAAAATCAAGATTAAGAGGTGAGCAAGATGGCTGTGAATAAGAAGATACCATTGCGCAAATGTGTTGCAACTGGTGAAATGAAACCAAAAAAAGAAATGATTAGAATTGTCCGTTCGAAAGAAGGGGAAGTTTCCATCGATCCTACTGGTAAGAAATCAGGTCGGGGTGCTTATCTTTCCAAGGATAAAGACATCATTTTACAAGCGAAAAAGAAAAATACTTTAGCCAATCAATTACAAGCGAAAATAGATGAATCTCTATACGATGAATTGATTAGCCTTGTGGAGAAGGAGTAACGTTTAGCGTATGAAACAAAATCGTTGGATGTCACTTTTAGGATTGGCGAATCGGGCACGTAAGATTATTTCAGGTGAAGAGCTTGTTATTAAAGAAGTTCGTAGTGGACGAGCGAATCTTGTCATTCTTTCCAAAGATGCTTCTGCTAATACAAACAAGAAAATCACGGACAAATGTAAATCGTATAATGTCCCGGTATGCTTAGTAGAGGACAGGCATGATTTAGGTCAAGCTATTGGAAAAGATGCACGGGTAGTCGTAGCCATAATGGATGCAGGCTTTGCCAAAAAATTATCCGAACTGCTCGATGAATCTCAGTGGGGGTGAACATATGAGCAAGATGCGTGTATATGAATATGCAAAGAAGCACAATGTATCAAGTAAAGATGTGATCGAAAAATTAAAGCAACTGAATATTGAGGTATCAAACCATATGGCAACTATAGAAGACGACGCAGTAACCAAGTTGGACGGGATGTACAAAGGAGATTCCAAAGGGCAAGGAAACAAATCAGCTCAGCAAGATTCTAAAACAAGTGCATCTAAGTCAGAAGACGCTCCTAACAAGGAGAAGGTAAAAGCAGCACCGAAAAGTCGTGAAGGTAAAAAACACGAACAACAGCACCAGTCAAAGGAGAAGAAGGTCTTCAATAATAATAATAACAACAACAACAAAAACAAAAATAATAAACAAAATAAGCAAAACAAAAATTTCAAACAGGCTCCTCAGCAACAACAGCAGCCTGCTAAGAAAAAAGAGCTTCCTGCTAAAATAACGTTCACTGAGTCATTGACGGTTTCAGAACTTGCAAAAAAGCTCTATAAAGAGCCTTCTGAAATTATTAAAAAGCTATTCATGCTTGGAGTTATGGCTACAATCAATCAGGAATTAGACAAAGACTCAATTGAACTGATTGCTGGCGAATACGGAGTGGAAGTAGAAGAAGAGATCAAAGTTGATACAAATGATCTTGAAGTATACTTCACTGAAGATACGGAAGAGCAAGCACAAGAACGTCCATCTGTTGTTACCATCATGGGTCACGTCGACCATGGTAAAACAACGCTGCTTGATTCGATTCGTAACACGAAAGTAACAGCTGGAGAAGCTGGGGGAATTACTCAGCATATTGGTGCTTACCAAGTCGAAGTGGATGAGAAGAAGATCACATTCCTGGATACTCCTGGACATGCTGCCTTCACTACAATGCGTGCACGTGGTGCTCAGGTAACAGATATCGCGATCATCGTTGTTGCAGCTGATGATGGTGTCATGCCTCAAACGGTTGAAGCAATCAACCATGCCAAAGCGGCAGAAGTTCCAATCATTATCGCTGTTAATAAGATGGATAAAGAAGCGGCTAATCCTGATCGTGTTATGCAGGAACTGACGGAATTTGAATTGGTTCCTGAAGCTTGGGGTGGAGATACAATCTTTGTTCCTCTATCAGCACTATCTGGTGAAGGTATTGATAACTTACTTGAAATGATCGTTCTTGTGAGCGAAGTGGAAGAGCTTAAAGCGAATCCAAACCGTCTGGCACAAGGAACTGTCATTGAAGCTCAATTAGATAGAGGCCGTGGATCTGTTGCCACTTTACTCGTTCAAAATGGAACGTTAAAAGTCGGGGATCCCATCGTAGTAGGAAATACATTCGGCCGTGTCCGTGCAATGGTCAATGACCTTGGGCGACGTGTGAAGGAAGCAGGTCCTTCTGCTCCGGTTGAAATCACAGGTTTGAATGATGTTCCTCAAGCAGGTGACCGTTTCGTCGTATTCGAAGATGAGAAAACGGCACGTTCAGTAGGTGAATCACGTGCATCCCAAGCTCTACAAGCTCAGCGTGGTGAAAAATCGAAGGTGAGCCTTGAGAACTTGTTCGAACAAATGAAACAAGGGGAAATGAAAGACCTTAACCTTGTTCTTAAAGCAGATGTTCAAGGGTCAGTTGAAGCACTTGCTGCATCGTTACTGAAAATTGAGGTCGAAGGTGTAAACATTCGAATCATCCACACTGGTGTGGGTGCAATTAATGAATCTGATATTTCCCTGGCAGCGGCATCAAATGCGATTGTAATTGGATTTAATGTTCGTCCTGATGTGAACGCAAAGCGTACAGCAGACGCCGAGGGTGTAGAAATTCGTTTGCACCGCATTATCTATAAGGTAATGGAAGAAATTGAAGCCGCTATGAAAGGTATGCTTGATCCTGAATTTGAAGAAAAAATCATTGGGCAAGCAGAAGTTCGTCAAACATTTAAAGTGTCTAAAGTTGGAACCATTGCGGGAAGCTATGTAACAGAAGGTAAGATTTCGCGTGATAGTGGCGTTCGACTTATTCGTGACGGAATTGTTATCTTTGAAGGTGAACTAGATGCCCTTAAACGTTTTAAAGATGATGCAAAAGACGTAGCAAAAGGGTACGAATGTGGTATTACAATTAAGAACTTTAACGACGTGAAGGAAGGCGACGTAATTGAAGCCTTCATCATGGAGGAAATTACACGTAAATGATCACATATGTTGAATGTGAGTGTATGATTTATGATTCTCACTCATTAAAGGATAAGCGGGCGGTCCTGCAAAGGGTCATGTCACGCCTAAAGCAAAAATTCAATGTTTCTGTCTCGGAAATCAACCACCAGGATGTTTGGCAACGAACAAGGATTGCGATGGTTACTGTCGCTTCTTCAAAAGGAGCGAGCGAAAGAGAAATCGAGCACGCATTGAAATTCATTGATTCTTTTCCTGAGTGGGAACGACTGGAAACCCAAATCGAGTCGCTTTAATGAGTTGCTTATGTTTGACGTATAAACATTAACGATATATAAGAGGTGATATTGATGAGCCATCGTGCGAATCGTGTTGGCGAGCAAATGAAGAAAGAGCTCAGCGATATTATCGGACGAAAAATAAAGGATCCACGCATTGGCTTTGTAACGGTTACTGATGTACAAGTAACCGGGGATTTACAACAGGCAAAAGTGTATATTACCGTTCTAGGTGGAGAAGACCAAAGAGAAAACACTCTTAAAGGTCTCGGGAAGGCAAAAGGATTCATTCGTTCTGAAGTAGGACAGCGAATCCGTCTTCGTAAAACACCTGAAATTATTTTTGAGTTTGATGAATCGATTGATTATGGTAATCATATTGAGTCTTTATTGAAAAAGGTTCAAGATGAACCAGAAGAGTCTAAAGATACAGAAGAGTAACATGAAAGGGCTGATCCGGACGGAAGCACAATTCCAATGGATCGGTCCTTTATGTTTTTATATGAATGTAAAATTCACATAATGGAGGTATGAATATGAATGGCATCCTGCCCTTATGGAAGCCCCGTGGTATGACATCCCACGATTGCGTATTTAAATTAAGAAAGCTCCTTGGAACGAAGAAAGTAGGACATACCGGCACACTGGATCCAGAGGTTTCCGGTGTCCTGCCTATTTGTATAGGCAGGGCAACCAAAATAGCAGAGTACATTACATCATCTGGAAAGACTTATGAAGGGGAAGTGACTCTCGGTTTTTCTACTACAACAGAAGATGCATGGGGAGAGAAAGTAGAAGAAAAGAAAGTAGACCGCTTGATAACAAGAACTGAGGTAGAGGGAATCCTACAAAGTTTAAGAGGAGAAATCAATCAGACGCCTCCTATGTTTTCAGCGGTGAAAGTAAATGGAAAGCGTTTATATGAATATGCAAGGCAGGGGATCGAGATTGAGAGACCATCCAGAACAGTTCAAATCCATAAGTTGAACTTGCTAGAGGATTGGAACGAGTTAGACAGCAATTCATGCTCGTTCACCTTTGAAGTTGTTTGTGGAAAAGGTACTTATGTGAGGACTCTGGCTGTTGAAATTGGGAATAGACTGGGATACCCCGCCCATATGTCTGCTTTGACCCGAACACAATCTGCAAGTTTTAAAAAAGAAGATTGTTTCACCTTAGAAGAGATAAGAGAGTTTGTTGAGGAAAACCATCAAGAAGGACTCCTTCTTCCTCTTGAATTGGGGCTTTCTCATTTGCCGAAAATGGCAATTAGTGATACATTAGCAGAGAAAGTGAAGAATGGGGCACGCTTAGAAGAGCCTGAGGATTGGCCAGAATGCTCGGAGGTAGTAATGGAATATCAGAACAAGGCCATTGCCATCTATCATCGACATCCGGACAAGCCTGGGGTTATCAAGCCTGTCAAAGTGCTTTTCAACGACTAGTGAAAAAGGTGAAATACTGTGAAGGTAATAACTGTACATCATCCACATTCAATTAGTAAAAGTGATTTTCCACCCCTTGTATTGGCTCTTGGGTACTTCGATGGAGTTCATAGAGGGCATCAAAGGGTGATCATGGCAGCAGTAGACAAGGCGAAGGAATTTAAGTGTTGTAGTGCGGTTATGACATTCGATCCTCACCCTTCAGTGGTACTAGGGTCTAAACACAAACATATACACTACATAACGCCTTTAGAGGACAAGAAAGAAATCATAGAGGGACTGGGAGTAGATTATTTATTTATTGTCCGCTTCACATCGGAGTTTGCAAGCTTAATTCCTCAGGACTTCGTAGATCAATATATTATCGGTCTTAATGTTAAACATGTAGTGGCAGGATATGATTATTCGTATGGAAGACTTGGAAAAGGAACGATGGAAACACTTCCGTTCCATTCAAGAGATGAGTTCACATCCACTACAATCCCCAAACTTTCAGATCAGGACTTGAAAGTAAGTTCGACATTTATAAGAGAAAGTCTCAAAGATGGAGATGTACAGAAGGTCCATCAACTATTAGGCAGGCCTTTCAAGATGAAAGGTACAGTCATTCATGGGGATAAAAGAGGCAGGAAAATTGGATTTCCAACGGCCAATATCGAATTGTCCGATGACTACCTCACACCTAGATTAGGTGTGTATGCGGTAAGAATGAAGATTCATGATAAATGGTTCAATGGAGTTTGTAATATTGGATATAAGCCCACCTTTAAAAATCCGGAAGAGTACTCTCTTTCAATAGAGGTTCATCTTTTTGATTTTCACACATCCATTTATGGAGAAGAGGTCTATATTGAATGGTACGAAAGAATAAGGGATGAACAAAAATTTTCTGGAATAGATGAACTTATCTCTCAAATCCAGAAAGATAAGGACAAGGCAATTCACTACTTTTCGGAAATTTGATGATAAGACTTGATTTTTCATTAAAAGAGTAGTATTCTAAATAGCGTATGAAATGAACCTTTGCTTGGCATCACGATTCACCAACGGCTGCTCGGTAACAGGGGATTTGAAAGAAATTAATAGGAGGTGAAAAGGATGGCTATCACTAAAGAGCGTAAAAACGAACTTATCAGTGAATACAAGGTACATGAGAACGATACTGGATCTCCAGAAGTTCAAATTGCTGTCCTAACTGAAGAAATTAACAATCTGAACGATCACTTACGCGTTCACAAGAAAGATCACCACTCTCGTCGCGGTCTTCTTAAAATGGTAGGTCACCGTCGTAATCTTTTATCTTACTTACGTAAGAATGATGTACAACGCTACCGTGAGTTAATCACAAAATTAGGTTTACGTCGATAAACAGACAAAGGAAGCGGGATTATGTCCCGCTTTTTCTTTAGCTTTCATAAGTGGAAATCTTTGTATGATACGCCATTTCTTTTAAATATTTTTCAATAGTAGTATTCAAATTTATCGTTTTTGTCTAAAATACATAATATGTTGATGCAATTCTTTCAAATGAAGGAACTTGACCAATTTTGATATTATCCGCATATTTACATAGTTTCTTATGTGATTCATTCAAACGTATATAACGGCACTGTAGTGCATGATATAGATTTTTTTAATATTTATCCGGGTAAGGTGCAGACCGAACCCTTTAGTGATATATAAAGAGAGGGGTACACTTTATGGAACAAACTAAACAAACCTTTTCCATTGAATGGGCCGGGAGAGAATTAACGGTTGAAGTTGGCCAATTTGCCAAACAAGCAAATGGAGCGGTAATGGTACGCTACGGCGATACGGCTGTATTAAGTAGTGCAACAGCTTCAAAAGAACCAAAACCATTGGATTTCTTTCCATTAACAGTAAACTATGAAGAGAGATTATATGCAGTGGGTAAAATTCCTGGTGGATTTATTAAACGTGAAGGACGCCCAAGTGAAAAAGCGATTCTTGCCAGCCGTTTGATTGACCGCCCGATTCGTCCATTGTTCGCTGATGGATTCCGAAATGAAGTACAAGTAATCAGCATTGTGATGAGTGTAGACCAAAATTGTTCATCTGAAATGGCAGCTATGTTTGGATCTTCACTGGCACTTTCTGTTTCCGATATCCCATTTGAGGGGCCGATTGCAGGAGTCATTGTTGGCCTGGTTGATGGGGAATTCATCATCAACCCTTCTGTCGAGCAGTTGGAAAAGAGTACAATTCATTTATCTGTAGCAGGCACGAAAGATGCGGTTAATATGGTAGAAGCTGGTGCAGATGAAGTTCCAGAAGAAACGATGCTTGAGGCCATCATGTTTGGGCATAAAGAAATTCAGCGTTTGGTTGCTTTCCAAGAGGAAATCGTTGCTAAAGTTGGTAAAGAGAAATTAGATATTCCACTTGTTGAGTTGGATAAGGATGTTGAAGCTGAGGTTCGTTCATTATGTGAAGCTGAACTGATTCCAGCTATTCAAGTGCAAGAAAAGCATGCTCGCGAAGAATCAATCACAGATGTTAAAAATAAAGTGATGGCTGTCTATGAAGAAGAAAAAGAAGCCGATGATGCTACAATAAAGCAAGTGAAAAAAGTAATGGACAAACTTGTGAAAAACGAAGTCCGCCGATTAATCACGGAGGATAAAGTCCGTCCGGATGGTCGTAAAGTCGATGAAATCCGTCCACTATCTTCAGAGGTTGGCTTACTGCCAAGAACACATGGTTCAGGATTATTTACACGTGGACAAACTCAGGCACTGAGCATCTGTACCCTTGGAGCCTTAGGGGATGTGCAGGTTCTTGATGGTTTGGGAATTGAAGAGTCCAAACGCTTTATGCACCATTATAATTTCCCTCAGTTCAGCGTAGGTTCAACTGGACCGATTAGAGGACCGGGCCGTCGTGAAATAGGGCATGGGGCACTGGGAGAGAAAGCGTTAGATCCGATTATTCCAAACGAGAAAGATTTCCCTTATACAATCCGTCTTGTTTCTGAAGTACTTGAATCAAATGGGTCAACTTCCCAAGCAAGTATCTGTGCAAGTACATTAGCGATGATGGATGCGGGTGTTCCTATCAAAGCACCTGTAGCCGGTATTGCCATGGGTCTGATTAAATCTGGTGAAAACTACTCGATCTTAACGGACATTCAAGGGATGGAAGATCATCTGGGTGATATGGACTTTAAAGTAGCCGGGACTTCTAAAGGAGTAACTGCTCTTCAAATGGATATCAAAATAGATGGGCTTTCACGTGAAATCCTTGAAGAAGCACTTCAACAAGCAAAAATAGGAAGAATGCAAATTCTTGAAAGCATGTTAGCGACTATCGGTGAAGCTAGAACAAATCTTTCTCAATATGCTCCAAAAATCTTAACGATGCATATTAATCCTGACAAAATCCGTGATGTTATCGGGCCAAGTGGGAAGCAGATCAATAAGATCATTGATGAGACAGGCGTTAAGATTGATATCGAGCAGGATGGAACAATCTTTATTTCTTCTACCGATGAAGAGATGAATAAAGTGGCCAAGAAAACAATTGAAGATATCGCAAGAGAAGTTGAAGCTGGTCAAATGTATCTTGGTAAAGTGAAACGAATCGAGAAGTTCGGCGCATTTGTAGAAATCTTCAGTGGTAAAGATGGTTTGGTTCACATTTCTGAACTTGCAGAAGAACGTATAGGCAAAGTGGAAGATGTAGTTGCAATCGGTGATGAGATCCTTGTAAAGGTTCTTGATATCGATAATCAAGGAAGAGTCAATTTGTCAAGAAAAGCCGTTCTTAAGGAACAGCGTGAAAAAGAAGAACAAAACCAAGCATAATCTCTTAAGATTGGCAGGCTGTCCTGAAAGGAGGAAATTCTCCTAGGGACAGTTTTTTTATGTGGAAATCAATATTTCCTTTTGGCGTCTAGGTTTTTGTATTATTTCAGCTGCGGGGTTTAGAGGATCGGAGGTCAAAAGCCGAACCTATCAAAAAGGCAAAGAACGCCTTTCCGATAGGTCCGTCTGATGCTTGTCGGGGCTGAAAGAGCCGCCTCCGCTTTTGTATCATCCAGCTCCGGGGCTTAGAGGCTCGAGGTCATAGGCCAAACCTATCAAAAAGGCAAAGGACGCCTTTCCGATAGGTTCGCCTTATGCTTGTCGCCTCTATGCAAAGCCCCTCCGCTTTTGTTCTACCTTGTCCTTTTCCTTCATATGTTTTTAAGGAGAAGGAAGGTGAGCAAGTATGGAAAGAAAATACTTGATTGGAATAAGTCTAATTGCTATTCTGACTTTAGTAGCCGTTGAAAATCCACTATCAAATCAATATGTGATGGAATTAAAGCATAAGGCGTTAGAAGTGAGCGGGTCGGTTGCACCGAACGATTTGACTCGTCAAATTAAAGATGAAGCAAAATTGAGAGAAATTCCTGCTCAGGATGCTATAATCGATACGGTTTGGAAAGCTACTCCGGGTTATAATGGATTGAAAGTGGATGTAGAAGCGTCTCTTAAAAATATGAAGAAAGAAAAATCGTTTAATGCAGATAAACTGGTTTACAAACAAATCCCTCCGGTTAAGCATTTACCTGATCTACCGGCGTCCCCGGTATATAGAGGTAATCCGGATAAACCAATGGTTTCCTTTATTATCAATGTAGCCTGGGGGAATGAATACATCCCCGATATGCTTGCTACTTTGAAAAAGCACCAGGTATATGCTACGTTCTTTCTAGAGGGGAGATGGGTGAAGAATAATCCTGACCTAGCCAAGATGATTGTAGATGCAGGTCATGAGGTCGGAAATCATTCATATTCCCACCCAGATATGAGAACGTTAGAGCCCGTAAAGGTAAGGGAAGAATTGAAGAAGACGAATGAAATGATTGAAGTGACGACTGGGGAAAAGGTGAAGTGGTTTGCTCCACCAAGTGGAAGTTATCGGGATGAAGTCGTAAATATCGCTGATGAAATGCATATGAGAACAGTTATGTGGAGTGTAGATACGATTGATTGGCAAAAGCCAGAACCTCATGTTTTAGTAGAGCGTGTGATGAGTAAAGTGCATAAGGGGGCGATTGTCCTCATGCATCCTACCGCATCCACAGCCAATTCATTCAATACCTTGATCCTTCAAATTAAAGAAAAAAATTTAAGAATCGGTACGATATCAAGTTTGGTAAAGGAAGAGCGAATCGTTGATGACATCGATAATTCGTCTGAACAAGGAAATAGTATAAAGAAGCAGTAAGTTTGCAACATGAATAGGAGGAAATTCTTTTGATAAAGAAATATACATGTCAAAATGGGCTACGAATCGTACTTGAAGAAATTCCACACGTCCGCTCAGTAGCAATCGGAGTCTGGATCGCTACAGGATCCAGAAATGAAACAGAACAAAATAATGGTATTTCTCACTTTCTGGAACATATGTTCTTCAAAGGGACAAAAACAAAATCCGCACGTGAGATAGCAGAATCCTTCGACAGTATTGGTGGGCAGGTAAATGCTTTCACTTCTAAGGAGTACACTTGCTATTACGCGAAAGTATTGGACAACCATGCTGATTATGCATTACATACCCTTTCAGACATGTTCTTTAATTCCACTTATGTAGAAGAGGAAATGACGAAGGAAAAAAATGTAGTGTATGAAGAAATAAAAATGTATGAAGATACTCCAGACGATATCGTTCATGATTTGCTCAGTAAGGCAATATATGAAGAGCATCCGCTAGGGTATCCGATTCTTGGAACTGAAAATACGTTGAACTCATTCAATCAAGCTAAATTAAAGGAATACATGCATGATATGTATACACCCGAGCAGGTAGTGGTTTCAGTTGCCGGTAATGTAGACGAATCATTCATCAAAGAAGTTGAGAAGCTATTCGGCTCATATGAAGGTGGGAAAGGGCCAGAAGACCGAGTTAAACCAGCCTTTCATAACAATAAACTTGCCCGGAAAAAGGATACTGAACAAGCCCATTTATGTCTAGGATTTGATGGTCTCGAAATCGGTCATCCTGACATCTACAACTTGATTGTACTAAACAACGTATTAGGAGGGAGCATGTCATCCCGACTATTTCAAGAAGTGCGTGAACAGAGAGGACTCGCTTATTCCGTCTTCTCTTACCATTCAGCCTACGAAGATAGTGGGATGGTGACGATATATGGCGGAACAGGAGCAAATCAATTGGATCAATTATTTGATACGATTGACAGCACATTGCAAGCCCTTAAAGGCGAAGGAATCACTTCTAAAGAATTAATGAATAGTAAAGAGCAATTAAAAGGAAACCTTATGCTTAGTTTAGAAAGCACCAACAGTCGGATGAGCAGAAACGGAAAGAATGAACTGTTGCTGAAACGACACCGAACACTCGATGAGATTGTAGAAGAAATTGATGGTGTGACGATGGACAAAGTTAATCGATTAGCGCTTGAAATCTTTACGGACGATTATGCATCATCCCTAATCAGCCCAGAAGGTACTCTTCCTCAAAATATGAAAAAATAATGTAAACAAGCAGACTCCACTTAGGAAACGATAAGAAAAACTAAGTTGTATTGATAAATGATGAAAATCAGAAAGATGTCTGTAATCCGTGTCATGGATTACAGGCATCTTTTTTTAGCATAAAGCAGCTACCTATTTCTCCTCATCATTTCTCAGGGAGTCTAATCATACATAATGACCAGATTACTACCTAAACATCACGTTTACAGTGACTTCACCCAACTCTTTTTTAGACCGTGACCCTTTAAACAAAGAAATCATTTTTCTTCTAAAAAAAGTGGACAGTGTATACATTGTACTAAAGAGCTTTTTGAAGGAGGAAACCAACATGAGATTAAGTGAATTAAGCGGAAAAGAAATTGTTGATTATAAAAAAGCAGAACGGCTTGGTATCCTTGGGCAAACCGACCTCGAATTCAATGATCAATCAGGAAGTATCAACGCCCTAATTATTCCGACAGGGAAATGGCTAAGGAAACAAGGTGGGGAGATCCGAGTGCCTTGGCATCAGATCAGAACAATCGGTTCGGACATGATCATCCTGGAAGTATCAAATGACAGCTGAAAAATATTAGAAACAAAAAACGGGCCAGACCCGTTTTTTTGTTTTGTTTTTTTTATTAGCGGTCTACTCTCTTATTTCTTCTCACCTATTGAGTAAGTGCAACATACACTGTTGAAGTGAAAAGGGATTTAGAATAGCGATTATGTAAAAAGTAGGTGAAATCAGTGATGCTGACCGGAATGCAGATCGCAGTTCTAGGCGGAGATGCTCGTCAACTTGAGATTATTCGGAAGCTTACGGAATTGGATGCCAAAATATCACTCGTAGGTTTTGAACAATTAGATCATGCTTTTACAGGGGCTACGAAGGAAAAGCTCGATGAAGTGGATTTTTCGATGATTGATGCCATTATCTTACCTGTGCCTGGCACGAATCTACAAGGGGAAATAGATACGATATTTTCCAATGAGAAAATCATGTTAACAGAAGAAGTTGTATCTGAGACGCCAGAACACTGTACGATCTATTCAGGAATTAGTAATGTGTATTTAGACCAGATCATGTCTTCAACGAACCGTAAACTTGTTCAGTTGTTTGAAAGAGACGACGTTGCCATTTATAATTCTATTCCTACCGTAGAGGGAACGATTATGATGGCTATTCAACATACAGACTTTACCATCCATGGATCTACCGTTGTCATATTGGGTCTTGGGCGAGTGGGTATGAGTGTAGCTAGAACGTTTCATCATCTAGGAGGTAAAGTGAAGGTTGGGGTTCGTAAAAGTGAACATCTAGCTCGCGTGTCCGAGATGGGATTAGTGCCTTTCCACTTAGATAATTTAGAAAAAGAAGTTGAGGATTGTGATATTTGTATTAACACAATTCCAGTGCATATAGTAAAGGCTGCAGTGATAGCCAAAATGCCATCTCATACTTTAATTATTGATTTGGCTTCAAAGCCTGGTGGTACAGATTTTCGTTATGCAGAAAAGCGTGGGATAAAAGCACTATTAGCTCCAGGGTTGCCAGGGATCGTGGCACCAAAGACCGCGGGCCAAATATTGGCGAATGTCCTTTACCAATTAATAGAGGAAGATTTTGATTCAGGAAAGGAGAGTTCATCATGAGTGTGAAAGGTAAACGTATAGGGTTTGGACTGACCGGCTCTCATTGCACGTATGATGCTGTATTTCCCGAAATTGAGCGTTTAGTGAATAATGGTGCAGAAGTAATGCCTATTGTCACTTCAACGGTTATGAATACTGAAACGAGGTTTGGCAAAGGGGAAGATTGGATCAAAAGAATTGAAGACGTGACCGGACATAAAGTAATCGATTCAATCGTCAAGGCAGAGCCCCTCGGACCCAAAATACCTTTGGATTGCATGGTGATTGCCCCGCTGACAGGTAATTCAATGAGTAAGTTTGCAAATGCGATGACTGATTCTCCAGTGTTAATGGCAGCCAAAGCGACTTTACGTAATCACCGTCCTGTAGTCCTCGGAATTTCCACAAACGATGCATTAGGATTAAACGGTGTGAATTTAATGCGACTTATCTCAACGAAAGATATTTATTTTATCCCGTTTGGTCAGGATGCACCTGAAAATAAGCCGAAGTCAATGGTTGCAAGAATGACATTAATTCAGGAAACAGTCGAAGCGGCGATAGAAGGCAGGCAGCTTCAGCCGGTCGTCATCGAAAGATATTTAGATTAATACATGAAGAAGGCTATCACCTTGCACTGCTAAGATGGCCTTCTTTTCATGCCTAAAGAAGGTATTTTTTTATTTAAGATTTAACCATCCTGCATTACGAGAAATGATGGAATGAAAACTAAAATGAAAAATTCCTATTGTCGAATAATTGTTTATGTTAAAATATTCTTTATTATAGTAATAGACTAAAATAATTCACTTATTGTACTATGAAAACTTTGAATGTGTGGAAGGAGAGAAGATTTTGAATACAACGGGATTTCATGTAGCTGTTGTTGGTGCAACAGGTGCGGTAGGACAGCAAATGCTTCAAACATTAGAAAAAAGGGATTTTCCAATAAAACATTTAACACTATTATCATCAGCACGTTCTGCAGGTTCAATTGTTACATTTAAAGGAAAACAATGGACGGTTGAGGAAGCAAAGCCTGAAAGCTTTGAAGGAGTAGATATTGCTTTATTTAGTGCAGGTGGGAATGTATCCAAGCTTCTTGCTCCAGAAGCCGTAAAGCGCGGTGCTATTGTTGTCGACAATACGAGTGCATATAGAATGGATCCGGATGTGCCCCTTGTAGTACCTGAAGTAAATGAAGAGGATATTAAAAATCATAATGGAATTATTGCGAATCCGAACTGTTCAACGATTCAAATGGTGGCAGCACTCGAACCGATTCGGAAACAATATGGTTTAACGAAAGTGATCGTATCTACTTACCAAGCAGTCTCGGGTGCGGGTGCCGTGGCTATCGAAGAACTTCATGATCAAACACAGGCCATTCTATCGGGTGAGACGTTTGAGCCAAGTGTATTACCTGTAAAAGGCGATCAAAAACATTACCAGATTGCTTATAATGCCATACCTCAAATTGATAAATTTCAGGATAATGGCTTCACATTCGAAGAGATGAAAATGATTAATGAAACGAAAAAAATCATGCATATGCCTTATTTGAAGGTATCTGCGACATGCGTGAGATTACCAGTTGTAACAGGTCACTCTGAAAGTGTATATATTGAAATTGAGAAGGATTCTGTAACAGTGAAGGAAATTCATACATCACTACAGAATGCTCCTGGTGTAACACTTGAAGACATTCCGGATGAACAGATCTATCCAATGCCTGCATATGCCGTTGGAAAACCGGATGTATTTGTAGGTCGGGTTCGTAAAGATCTTGATGAAGACAAAGGCTTTCATATGTGGGTTGTATCTGACAATTTACTTAAAGGAGCCGCTTGGAACTCAGTTCAAATCGCAGAAAGTCTAATGAAGCTTGGTTTAATACATTAATGAAGAGGGATCATTCCAGCTGAATATATCTAATTCCACTACTCGTTTTTCTCTTACCTCTTTGAACATATGACAATGAGGTGTAGTCATGAAAGTGATCGTTCAAAAATTTGGTGGAACATCTGTGCGTGACGAGGCAAGTCGTTTGAAAGCAATTGACCACACAAAGCAAGCAATAGATAAGGGATATAAAGTCGTGGTAGTGGTTTCAGCCATGGGAAGAAAAGGTGAGCCTTACGCTACTGATTCCCTATTGTCATTAATCGGGGGAAAAAATACCTCAATCAGTAAACGGGAACAGGATTTATTGTTATCATGTGGAGAAATCATCTCTAGCCTGGTGTATTCCAACATACTTCTTGAGCATGGGATCCGTTCGACTGCCCTGACAGGGGCACAAGCGGGATTTCGGACTAATAATGATTTTTCTAATGCAAAAATTATCGAAATGAAATGCAGTCGCCTAGTGAAAGAGCTGGAATTGCATGATGTTGTAGTTGTTGCCGGATTCCAAGGGGCAACCAAAGATGGGGATGTCACAACCATCGGCAGGGGAGGAAGCGATACGTCCGCTTCTGCATTAGGAGTTGCATTAAAAGCAGAGTTTATTGATATTTTTACTGATGTAGAAGGGGTCATGACGGCTGACCCACGTATTTCATCGAAAGCGAGACCGATAACGGTTGTTTCCTATAATGAAGTATGTAATATGGCCTATCAGGGAGCGAAAGTGATTCATCCAAGGGCAGTTGAAATTGCAATGAATTCGAATGTTCCCATGCGTATTCGCTCCACTTACTCAAATGGGGAAGGTACTCTTGTGACCACCCTTGAGAATACGAAGGCCCATAAAGAATTTCGGAGTCATCCTGTGACTGGAATCGCCCATGTCTCCAATCTCACCCAAATTAAAGTTTTCGCTAAAGAAGATCAGTATAATCTTCAAGCTGAAGTATTTAAAGCGATGGCTAAAGAGGGGATAAGTGTCGATTTTATTAACATTTCTCCCAGGGGCGTTGTCTATACGGTTGCATCATCTTTAGCAGATGATGCGATATCGGTTCTAAGGAGAATTGGGCATAATCCAATCGTAGAGTCAGAATGTGCTAAGATTTCAGTAGTGGGTGCTGGAATGACAGGAGTTCCCGGGGTAACTTCGGCAATCGTATCTTCCCTTTCTAATGAGGGAATCCGGATTCTCCAATCTGCTGACAGTCATACGACTATTTGGGTGTTGGTGAAAGAGATGGATTTGATCAATGCGATTAATGCACTTCATGATACGTTTCAATTACAAGAGAGAAATGCTACATTTAGAGTGGGATAATCTTAAAAGGAGTGTGAGAATAGTGAATTTTGGCCGGGTTTCTACGGCAATGGTTACACCATTTGACCGTAAAGGAAATATTGATTTTGCAAAGACGACCCAATTGATTCAGTATTTGATCGACAATGGATCAGATTCGTTAGTGGTAGCAGGGACCACGGGTGAGTCGCCTACTTTAACGAAAGAAGAGAAAGTTGCATTATTTCGACATGTCGTAAAAGTGGTGGATGGTAGAGTGCCAGTGGTTGCTGGAACTGGAAGCAATAATACACATTCTTCTATAGAGCTTACAAAGAAAGCAGAAGAAGCGGGCGTAGACGCCATTATGCTTGTGGCTCCTTATTATAATAAACCTAGTCAGGAAGGGATGTTTCAGCACTTTAAAGCTATTGCAGACTCAACCGCCCTCCCTATAATGCTGTACAATATTCCAGGTCGTTCAAGCGTTAATATATCTCCTGAAACGATCATTCGACTCTCGGAGTTGAAAAATATCGTGGCTGTTAAAGAAGCAAGTGGTGACCTTGATAATATGACAGAGATCCTTTCTCATACGTCTGACGATTTTATGCTTTATAGTGGTGATGATGGACTTACATTACCTGTATTATCCATAGGGGGTACGGGGATCGTTTCCGTGGCGTCCCACGTGATCGGTAACGAAATGCAAGAGATGGTATCCCTTTTTGCAGGGGGAAAAACTCTAGAAGCAGCCAAGCTTCATCAAAGGCTGCTTCCGATCATGAAAGGGCTGTTTACAAGTCCTAATCCTACACCTGTAAAAACGGCCCTCCAAATCAAAGGTCTTGACGTGGGCTCGGTACGCCTACCTTTAATTCCGCTTACCGAAGTAGAACGAGCTAAATTGTCTCATTTACTACAGACTTTATCTTGATTGGAAACATAAACGGGCAACACATTTACTATGTCGTCTAACCTAATTGAATATTCGCTAAAGAGTAGACTGTGAAGGATTACTTCACAGTCTTTTGACGTTTAGAGGTCCTTGTTAAGTGTCATCCATAATAATCTTAAGCATATGATGCTTGCACCACTCGAATACCGATATAATTTACACATACAGAAGAAGGATTTCCTCGCCCTGTATCGAAATAGTAACGTAGTATAAAAGATTGTAGTCTTTTTCCTAATCTTGATAAGGGTAGGATAAATTTGGTTGTAATCCCAAAATATTATCAAGTATAATGAACATAACTGATTGAAGATCGGGGAAGGCACAGCATAGGAGGACATAACAGTGGGTAAGTCTAAGAATGAAAGTATTAAGATCATTCCTCTAGGAGGAGTGGGAGAAATAGGGAAGAACATGTACGTGATTGAAGTGGATCAGGAAATATTCGTGATAGACGCAGGACTGATGTTTCCTGAAAATGAAATGCTCGGAATTGATATCGTCATCCCGGACATTCAATATTTAATCGAAAATAAGGATCGTGTGAAAGGTATTTTCTTGACTCATGGTCATGAAGACAGCATCGGTGCGATTTCATATGTATTAAGTAAAATTAAAGCGCCTGTCTATGGTACACGATTGACAAATGCACTGGTAAAGGCAAGGTTGAAAGATGAAAATATCCGTGAAGATGTGAAATTTTTCACTGTCCACTCTGATAGTCACCTCAATTTTGATGGAGTGAATGTAACCTTCTTCAAAACGACTCATAGTATTCCCGATTCTGTAGGAGTGTGCATACATACCTCAGAGGGCGTCATCGTTCATACGGGGGAATTTAAATTTGACCAATCTGCCAAACATCTTTATAGACCCGATCTAGGGGTGATGGCACAAATTGGAGAGAAGGGTGTCCTTTGCCTATTATCAGACAGTACAGGCGCCGAGAGACCCGGCTATACTACCTCTGAGGCAGTGATGGAGCAACAGATAACTAAATCAATACGTACAGCCTCTGGAAGGGTGATTGTAGCGTGCTTTGCCTCGAACTTAATCCGCCTTCAACAAGTTTTTGATGCAGCAGAACAAAATAATCGAAAAGTTGCTGTAGTGGGTAAGAGTTTAAAGAGAGTGTATGATGTAGCTTTGAAACTCGGCTATCTTCACGTTCGGGATGAAATGATCATTGGAATAGATGAAATTGGAAACTATCCAAAAGATGAAATTCTCATCATAGCTACAGGAACACAAGGCGAGCCCTTTGAGGCCCTTCAGCGCATGTCTAAACGCTCCCATCGTCTAGTTAATATTGAAGAAGGAGATACTGTTCTAATAACCGCTACTCCTTCACCAGGTATGGAAGTGATCGTTGGTAAGACAATCGATATGCTTTACCGTGCTGGAGCAGAAGTATTAACTTCTTCTAAAAAGGAACAGGTATCGGGTCATGGAAGCCAGGAAGATTTGAAATTCATGTTAAATATCATGAAACCCAAGTACTTTGTACCGATACAGGGTGAATATAAGATGCTAGTTGCCCATACTCAAGTGGCACATGACACAGGCCTTCCCTATAAGCAAATTTTTATTTTGGACAAGGGGGATGTACTCCAATACAAAGACGGCAAGATGAGGATGAGCGGACGTGTACAGGCTGGAAATGTTCTCATTGATGGTATCGGTGTTGGAGATGTTGGGAACATCGTCCTCCGGGATCGAAAATTATTATCAGAAGACGGTGTTTTCACCGTTGTCGTTACCATCAATCGCAGATCCAAATCGATTGTTGCAGGACCTGAAATCATATCCCGTGGATTCGTTTATGTCCGTGAGTCGGAGGAATTGATTGGAGAAGCAGGAGGCATCGTGACGGATGTGGTACATTCATACCTACAAAAGGGATCATTTGAATGGACATCCATCAAACAGGATATCAGGGATCAGCTTAACTACTATTTGTTCAACAAAACAAGAAGAAGACCTATGATTTTACCGATCATCATGGAAGTATAATCCATGAGGCTGTTTGTTTAAGAGTGTTTAAACAAACAGCCTCTTTTTATATCGCTTTGGTCCGCATGGGAAAGTATAAAGTATGAAAACACTCCATTAATAAAATAATAACAAGAGAATGGGAATGAAAAGGAGATGTTTTCATGGAAGAAAATCATTTATCGATGCAGGACCAGCCAAACAAAGGACAGGATGATAATAAAGATAAGCCATCAGGACTGATGGAGAAAATTCAACAATTAGGACAAACCAACGTCCCGCAGCTATCTCAGGATTCAAATATCCATTGTTTAACGATCGTGGGTCAGATAGAAGGGCATATGCAACTTCCACCGCAAAATAAAACGACAAAATATGAACACGTCATACCCCAGTTAGTTGCCATTGAGCAAAATCCTAAAATAGAGGGATTGGTGGTCATTTTAAACACTGTAGGAGGTGACGTAGAAGCAGGACTGGCTATTTCAGAAATGATTGCTTCACTCTCTAAGCCTACCGTTTCAGTCGTGCTCGGAGGAGGTCACAGTATCGGTGTTCCGATTGCCGTATCATGTGATTTTTCATATATCGCGAGCACAGCTACCATGACGATTCACCCTGTTCGATTAACGGGACTAGTCATCGGAGTACCCCAAACATTTGAGTATCTTGATAAGATGCAGGAACGGGTGGTAAGCTTTGTTACTAAACACAGCAACATCACTGAAGAAGATTTTAAAGACCTCATGTTTGCAAAAGGCAATCTTACAAGGGATATTGGAACAAATGTGGTGGGGGACGATGCAGTGGGATACGGTTTAATAGACGGTATTGGTGGAATAGGGAAGGCGATTAGAAAGATCAATGAGCTGATAGAAATTAAAAAGCAAACTGATCACCAAGAGGGGCTGGTTCAATGATTCTTTATACTGTTGTTCCAAATGACCTTGTTTATCCGACAGATGAAAGTGAATTCAGTGGACAAATGATGATGGAATATCAAGGTGTCCCACTTCTTGTTCAACAGGAAGAAAATAAATATCGAGTCATAAGAATCATGAGTAGCGATCCTGCACACTACCTCAATGATCAACTATGCCCAGGGGAATTTATCAACAATTAAGTGATAAAGATGATTTTCCCGAAATAGTGGTTATGCTATAATATTACTGGAAGAGTAGATTAACATACGATACAGTCCCGGGAAGGGTCTGACACCTTAGGCACGCGATTTGCCCCCGAGGGTCAGCCCTTCCTTCATCTTTAAGTACATAACTTGATAGACTTCAATAGAATTTAGGTGAATTAGATTGGCAAAAAAGAAAAAAAGAAAAAAGCGGTCGGCAACGAGCTCGACTTTAAAACAAACAATAAAATATGAAATTACCGGATTGATACTAGCTGCATTAAGCTTAATTTCCATCATAGAGCTTGGGGCTGTAGGGAAGGCATTAGTTTATTTCGATCGATTCTTTCTTGGGGAATGGTATATGGTGGCGCTTCTCTGGATGCTGTACGTCGCTCTTTACCTTATGGTTAAACGGGAGATACCCATGTTATTTAGTCGCAGATTGTTAGGTGTATATATCATCATAGCCAGCTTCTTGCTCTTAAGTCATGTGAAATTATTTGATTTACTTTCTAATGATGGATCATTCGACAATCCAAGTGTCATTATGAATACATGGGATTTGTATTGGATAGATGTTACTGGCGAAACGAGTACATCGGATCTTGGTGGTGGTATGATAGGGAGCATTCTATTTGCCGTTTCTTACTTTCTCTTCGATTCACAAGGAGCAAGAATCGTGAGCGCTACATTCATAATGATCGGAATCATATTAGTGACGGGAAAATCCATTGGTGATGTACTTGGGAGAGCGGGTAATCGCTTTGGCGCATTCATTAGTGGCCAATGGGCAGCATTTAAACAGGACATGAGTGATTGGAAGGAAGACCAATCCAAGAAAAAAAACATAAAGGAACAGAAAAAGAAAGAGAATCCACAGAATAAAGAAAAAGTGACCGAATCACTTCTTCCACAAGAAGATGAATCGAGAGAACCTATCATCTCGAATTTCGCTGAAAGGGCATATGGTGGAACACAACCTAAAGAAGATATTTCCTCTTCTGCTGCTGGCGTGAATGAAGAAAAAGAGGATACTTCACAAAATTCAAACCAAGGGTCAGGAGTAGAAGAAGAAAAAGCTCCACCGATTACCTTTACTGAAGTGGAGAATAAAGATTATAAACTCCCTTCTATTACGTTACTGAAGAGTCCAAGAAAAACAGATCAAAGCAATGAATACCAATTGATACATGCCAATGCTGCCAAATTGGAAAGAACGTTCCAAAGCTTCGGGGTGAAAGCCAAAGTTACCCAAGTTCACTTGGGTCCCGCTGTCACGAAGTATGAAGTGCATCCAGATGTGGGAGTGAAAGTCAGTCGTATCGTTAATCTGAGCGATGATTTGGCATTGGCCCTTGCGGCGAAAGACATCCGAATCGAAGCACCGATCCCGGGTAAGTCAGCGATCGGTATTGAAGTCCCTAACTCCGAGGTGGCAATGGTCTCCTTGAGGGAGGTACTCGAGGCGAAAGAACAAAATAAGCCGGATGCCAAACTACAAATCGGATTAGGACGAGATATCACTGGTGAAGCGGTACTGGCAGAGCTTAATAAAATGCCTCACTTACTTGTCGCCGGTGCTACAGGGAGCGGGAAGAGTGTGTGTATTAACGGTATCATTACAAGTATACTTATGAGGGCAAAACCACATGAAGTGAAACTTATGATGATTGATCCGAAAATGGTTGAGCTTAATGTATATAATGGAGTCCCCCATCTCTTAGCACCTGTTGTCACTGATGCTAAAAAAGCGTCTCAGGCATTAAAAAAGGTTGTAAATGAAATGGAACGCAGGTATGAACTTTTCTCTCATACAGGAACAAGAAATATTGAAGGATACAATGACTATGTCAAAAGACAAAATAGTGAGAATGAAGAAAAACAGCCTCTGCTCCCATATATTGTGGTGATAGTGGATGAGCTGGCTGATTTGATGATGGTAGCCTCAAACGATGTCGAGGATGCCATCACTAGACTGGCCCAGATGGCCCGAGCAGCTGGAATCCATCTTATCATAGCCACGCAGCGCCCATCTGTAGATGTTATCACGGGTGTCATTAAGGCGAATATACCTTCAAGGATTGCGTTTGCTGTATCTTCTCAAACCGATTCCAGAACGATTTTGGATTCCGGTGGAGCTGAAAAACTATTAGGCCGTGGAGATATGCTTTTCATGCCTGTAGGAGCCTCTAAGCCAACTAGGGTCCAAGGCGCCTTCTTGTCGGATGAAGAGGTAGAGGAGATCGTCGATTTCGTTATCTCACAACAGAAGGCCCAATATCAAGAAGAAATGATACCGGATGAAATTCAAGAGGATGAAAAAACCGGGGAAGCGGAAGATGAATTATATAATGATGCTGTACAGCTCATCGCAGAAATGCAAACCGCATCTGTATCCATGCTTCAACGGAGATTTAGAGTTGGCTATACGAGAGCAGCCAGACTGATCGATGAAATGGAAGTAAGGGGAGTTGTGGGGCCATATGAAGGAAGTAAGCCGAGAACCGTCTTAATCGGCAAGCCTTCAGAGGAGCAAAGTTCATAAAAAAAAGGTGTGTTACCCTATTCGAAAAAGGAGCGGGGTAACACACCTTTTTTATGAAAAATAAAGGATGATAAATCCGTTTTAGCTTCTATGAAAGAAAGTTATCTTAGTTTATCCACGAATGTGTTATACTATTAAAAGCGTTTACAAATGTAATGGTAATGAATTGTCTATGTAAAATTTGAAAATGAATCACACTATTTTTGTTAAAAATAAGTTAAAATATCCCATGTAAACCCATTCATAAAGATATTATTACTACTTATTGGAAAAAAAGATTTTAAATTGTCATTCTAATCATTTTTTTCGACAAAATCACGCAATACTATTTATTTATCAAAAGAAAAGTGTTATAGTATTTTCGATTAGTAGGAAAGATATACATCAGAGGTCTGATGTCTTGAGAAAATTTGGTGGTGGTTCCAGTGACAATAAAAACAGACAATAGGCATTTATACTTACAAGTTATTGATCGTTTGAAGAAAGACATCGAAGCGGGAATATACAGAGAAAAAGAGAAACTCCCGTCCGAATTTGATCTTTCCAAACAACTTGGTGTAAGTAGGGCGACTCTTAGGGAAGCTCTCAGAATTCTTGAGGAAGAAAGTGTTATCGTACGACGTCATGGTGTAGGTACATTTGTAAACGCCAAACCGCTCTTTACTTCTGGTATTGAGCAATTAAACAGTGTAACCAACATGATTAAACAGGCTGGTATGGAGCCAGGGACCATTTTCTTAAGCTCGACAACTCAAGAAGCTACTGAGGATGATGTGAAAAGGTTTACTTGCAATGAAGAGGAAGACGTGATCCTGATCGAACGTGTTCGTACTGCAAACGGGGAACCGGTTGTGTACTGTGTTGACAAAATTCCTGAGAAGATCTTGCCAAGGAACTTTACCCATGAAGATAATTCGATTTTCACCGTTTTAGAAAAACGAGAGAATAAAAGAATTACTCATGCAGTTGCACAAATTGAACCGATGGGATATCACGATAAAATCTCCCCTATTCTCAATTGCGAACCAGAAACGGCTTTACTCGTACTAAAACAAATGCATTTTGATGAAAACGATGAACCGATTCTGTACTCAGTAAACTATTTCAGATCAGACAAATTTAGCTTCCACGTATTAAGAAAGCGTGTATAACAACAATCCATCTTTCTACTAATTTATTACAATATTAGGGGGTACTCTAGGTGAAAAAACGTAAATTCGGTTTAGCGTTGTCATTTGTTCTAGCTGCAGGTACATTATTAGGTGCTTGTGGAACAAGCGAGGACAAAGAAGGTACATCTAGTGGTGAAGGTAACAACAAAGAAGATCAATTCACCGTAGCGATGGTTACAGATGTTGGTGGAGTAGATGATAAATCATTCAACCAATCTGCTTGGGAAGGCCTGAAAGCATTTGGTAAAGAAAATGACATGGAAAAAGGTAAAAAAGGATTCGACTACTTACAATCACAATCTGATGCAGACTATGCTACGAACTTAAACACATTAGCTCGTCAAGACTTTGACTTAGTATATGGTATCGGCTTCCTTATGGAAGGTGCAGTAAACGATATTGCACAACAACAAAAAGATTCAAAATTTGCAATCGTTGATGCGGTTGTAGATCAGCCAAACGTTGCAAGCATTACGTTTAAAGAACAAGAAGGTTCGTTCCTAGCTGGAGTAGCAGCAGGATTAGCAACAAAGACAAACAAAATCGGTTTCATCGGTGGAATGGAAATTCCAGTAATCGAACGTTTCCACTCTGGCTTCATCGCTGGTGTGAAAGCGGTTAATCCCGATGCTGAAATCGTTGCAGATTATGCAGGTGCATTTGATAAAGCGGAACTTGGACAAACCATCGCTTCAAAAATGTACTCTCAAGATGTAGATGTGATTTTCCATGCAGCAGGCGGTACTGGTAACGGTCTATTCAAGGAAGCACGTGACTTAAAAGAAAAAGATCCTTCACGCGAACTATGGGCAATCGGGGTTGACTCTGATCAATCAGCAGAAGGTAAAGTTGGAGATCATAACATTATCTTAACTTCTTCATTGAAGCGTGTTGATAATGCGGTTATCGATCTTTCAAGCAAAGCGCAAGATGGTAAGTTCCCAGGTGGAGAAGTTATCTCTTACGGCCTTAACGAAGATGGCGTTGGACTAGCTCCTCTTAATGAAGAGCTTTCTAACAAAGACGAAGTAATGGCGAAAGTTGATGAATGGAAAGAGAAAATCAAGAGCGGGGACATCACTGTTCCAGAATCTCTTGATGCGGCTAAATCATTCTCAGCTAACTAATTGAACAGGGATAAGGGGATCAATGCAAGCCGGTCTCTTATCCCTTTTTTTAGAACTAAAAGTTGTTTGACATGTGAATGGTGAGTCTATAGTCTTGTATTCTTCTATTCAGCAAAAAACAAAATATAGGCCAACAGGACTAAAAACTTTAATTGAAGTATAGAAACTTCTTTCTATCTTTCATTTAGAGTTTTAAACGGGGGAAACCCTTTTTTTCTAGAGTTTCAAGGTCTGACCTCTAACTACTAGATAAATATCCCTAGCCTATGCAAGGAGTGAATAGCAATGGATTATGTAATCGAGATGTTGAATATTCGTAAAGAATTTCCTGGCATCGTAGCAAATGATAATATTACCCTCCAGCTCAAAAAAGGTGAAATTCATGCGCTTCTTGGTGAAAATGGAGCAGGTAAGTCTACATTGATGAACGTATTGTTCGGACTTTACCAGCCTGAGCAAGGAGAAATTCGTGTAAAAGGGCAGAAAGCAAATATCACAAACCCTAATATCGCGAATGATTTAGGAATTGGGATGGTCCACCAGCATTTTATGCTTGTTGATACATTCACTGTAACAGAGAATATCATACTTGGAAGAGAACCTAAGTCTGGTGCAACAGTCGATATTAAAAAAGCAGAAAAGGATATTCAAGAAATCTCGGAACGATACGGTTTAAAGGTCAATCCTTCTGCAAAGATTTCTGAAATTTCAGTAGGGATGCAGCAACGTGTAGAGATATTAAAAACTCTATACCGTGGTGCTGAGATCCTGATTTTCGATGAGCCTACGGCTGTATTGACACCACAAGAAATTAAAGAACTTATCCAGATCATGAAAACGCTCATAAAAGAAGGAAAGTCCATTATATTAATCACTCACAAACTAAAAGAGATTATGGAAGTGTGTGATAATGTAACCGTTATCAGAAAAGGGAAAGGCATCGGGACAGTCAAAGTTTCAGACACTGATCCGAACCACCTTGCAAGTCTGATGGTTGGACGCGAAGTAACGTTTAAAACAGAGAAAAAGGAAGCGAACCCTGCTGAAAATGTACTTGAAATTCGGGATCTGAACGTGAAAGATCACCGGAATGTATCAGTTGTTAAGGGTTTGGATCTCGAAGTAAGAGCCGGAGAAATCCTTGGTATTGCCGGGGTTGATGGTAACGGACAAAGTGAATTGATTGAAGCTATAACGGGTTTACACAAAGCAGATAGTGGATCAATCAAATTGAACGGAAAAGAAATACTTAATATGAAACCTCGTCAGATTTACGAATCCGGAGTAGGTCATATCCCACAAGATCGACATAAGCACGGGTTAGTGTTGGATTTCCCTATTGGTGAAAATATGGTACTTCAAACCTATTACCAGAAGCCTTATTCTAATAAAGGCGTACTAAGTTATAAAAATATTTATAAGCAAGCAAAAAAACTCATATCAGAGTTTGATGTAAGAACCCCTTCTGAATTCACTCTTGCCCGTGCGCTATCCGGCGGAAATCAACAGAAGGCGATCATCGGCAGAGAAGTGGATCGTGATCCAGATTTATTGATTGCGGCTCAACCGACACGGGGCCTTGATGTTGGCGCAATTGAATTTATTCACAAACGCTTGATAGAGCAACGTGATAACGGGAAAGCAGTTCTATTACTTTCATTTGAACTAGATGAGATCATGAATGTTAGTGATCGCATAGCCGTTATTTATGAGGGACAAATTGTCGCTATCGTGAATCCAAAGGAAACAACCGAACAAGAGCTTGGACTTCTTATGGCTGGCTCGAAAAGGAAGGAAGCGGGGGAGAACGCACATGTCTAATCGATTAACAAATATATTAATCCCGGTTATTTCAGTCCTTTTAGGTATCATCGTCGGTACCATTATCATGCTTGTCAGTGGATACGATCCGATTGCAGGATACTCTGCCCTATGGAATGGGATTTTCGGTGATATTTATTATGTAGGTGAGACCGTTCGTCAAGTCACACCATACATTTTGGCAGGTTTAGCCGTTGCCTTTGCATTTAGAACAGGTTTATTCAATATTGGGGTAGAAGGGCAATTGATTGTAGGCTGGCTCGCTGCTGTCTGGGTAGGGATTGCTTTTGACGGGTTACCTAAGTTGATCCATTTACCACTTGCCATTATTGCAGCAGCATTAGCTGGGGCCCTATGGGGATTCATTCCAGGATTACTTAAAGCAAAATATCGGGTACATGAAGTCATTGTAACGATCATGATGAACTATATTGCACTTCACGTAGCAAATGCAATTATCCGTGATGTGTTAACAGAACGTAAAGATCGAACAGATTATATAGCAGAAACGGCTTCATTGAAGTCCCCCTTCTTTGAAAGCTTGACGGATTATTCACGTCTTCATTGGGGTATATTCGTTGCCCTTGCGTGTGTGTTCATCATGTGGTTCCTATTAGAAAGAACGACTCGTGGATATGAGTTACGCTCCGTAGGTTTTAATCAGCATGCTTCTCAATACGCAGGAATGAACGTGAATGGAAATATCATTCTCTCAATGGTTATTTCCGGAGCGTTTGCAGGACTTGCAGGAGCTATGGAAGGACTTGGAACATTTGGGTATGCTTCAATTAAAGGAGGGTTTACAGGGGTTGGATTCGACGGGATCGCTGTGGCTCTTTTAGGAGGAAATGTAGCAATTGGTGTTGTGTTCGCTGCTCTTCTTTTTGGAGGACTTAAAGTGGGTGCTCTGAATATGCCACTAGAAGCAGGTATTCCAAATGAACTGGTAGACATTATTATTGCCCTTATTATTTTCTTTGTAGCATCTGGTTATATGATTCGATATCTTATTCAACGATTTAGTAAAAAGGGGGTGAAATAAGTGGGCTTTTTTGATATCTTAACAATCCTCATCCCATCGACATTACTCTGGGCGTCACCACTTATTTTCACTGCTTTAGGCGGAGCTTTCTCAGAACGATCTGGTGTAGTGAATATCGGGCTTGAAGGATTAATGGTCATTGGAGCATTTTCAAGTATTGTATTCAATCTTGCATTCGCAGATACGTTTGGTTCAGCGACTCCCTGGGTGTCTTTAATCATTGCAATGATAATGGGAGCGGCATTAGCAATCCTTCATGCTGTTGCGTCAATTACATTCAGAGCTGACCAAGTTGTTTCTGGTGTAGCAATCAACTTACTAGCGATTGGTTTGACACTATTCTTAGTCAAACGCATTTATGGTAAAGGTCAAACGGATATTATTTCCGAAGGTTTCGGTAAAGTCGATGTACCATTGCTTCACAAAATTCCGGTCATTGGAGATATTTTCTTTACCAACACATATTGGCCGCCGTTCGTAGCGATTCTAGTTTCCTTTATTGTATGGTTCATCATGTTTAAAACCCCATTTGGACTTAGACTGCGTTCTGTGGGTGAGCATCCGATGGCAGCAGATACAATGGGGATTAATGTGACAAAAATGCGCTATATGGGAGTCATTATTTCTGGTGCTTTTGCAGGGGTCGGAGGGGGAGTTTATGCTCAATCGATTTCATCAGACTTTAGCCACGCCACAATAAGCGGTCAAGGTTTCATGGCCCTTGCAGCGTTGATTTTCGGTAAATGGCATCCACTGGGAGCCATGGGAGCGGCTTTATTCTTTGGATTCGCTCAAAGTTTGAGTATTATCGGATCAAGTATTCCTTTATTCGAAAATATTCCTAGCGTATTCTTGTTGATCGCACCTTATGTGTTAACCATCCTGGCCCTTACAGGATTCATCGGTCGTGCTGACGCACCTAAAGCACTCGGAACACCTTATATTAAAGGAAACCGTTAATTGAATATCAAAAAAAGGATATCCCGACATTTAATTCGGAGGTATCCTTTTTTTTACAAGAAGATTGTTCTAAAGTTCCCAAAGGCGTGAAGTACTTTGCGAAGTACTTTATTGGGTGAAACAAACGAAAATTCTTTTGGATATGTAGGCAAAACATAAAGGATGTTCCACCTGCATATAATGGTTTACTCCATGGGTATTTTTCCAGGAGTGGAAGATGCTTGAAATCAATAACTCACTACATGTATAGTTATACATAAATACCGCACAATAAGGGTGTTTATATCTATTTTCATTACAAATTGACGACAAGTGTGGAACTAAGGAGGACGGTACGATGACAGCCATTAATGAAATCGTAAAAAAGAAACAGGGGTACACGCTACATATCGTTCAAACAGATAAGTATAAAACCAACAGCCTGGTTTTGAAAATGAAAGCACCCTTAGATCAAGATACAGTGACGCTCCGGGGGTTACTTCCTCATGTGATGCAAAGCAGTACGAAAACCTATCCGAGTACAACGGAATTACGTTCCTATTTGGATGAACTATATGGTGCGAACTTCTTCGTTGATCTTGGGAAAAAGGGTGAGTATCATGTGGTCAGTATGTCAGTTGAAATTGCCAACGAGAAGTTCTTAAAGGATTCAGAGCCCTTGCTTAAAAAAGGGATTGCATTCTTGGCGGATGTCTTGCAAAATCCTGACGTTGACAATGGTGAATTCGATAAGCAAATAGTAGAGAAAGAAAAACGAAACCAAAAAGTAAGAATACAATCAGTTTACGATGATAAAATGCGCTACGCCAATTCACGGCTAGTGGAAGAAATGTGTAAAGGTGAGCGATTTGCTCTTCACGTTAATGGTGTTAGTGAGGAAGTTGAATCCATAACGGCTAAAAGCTTGTATGAGTATTATCAAAATGTCATGAATGAAGATCAATTTGATCTCTATGTAATTGGTGATGTGGAAGTTGAAGAAGTTGAAGCACTATGTGATCAACTTCTTCAACTAGGTGATCGTACTTCTCAAAAAGTGGATTCATCTGAAGTGAAACGTAAAGACAAGGAAAAGGTCGTGAAAGAAAAGCAGGACGTTAAGCAAGGAAAGCTCAATATGGGCTACCGTACACACACTCAATATGGCGATGATGACTACTTTGCTCTTCAAGTATTCAATGGGATATTCGGCGGTTTCTCCCATTCTAAATTGTTCATTAATGTGAGGGAAAAGGCGAGTCTCGCCTACTATGCAGCAAGTAGACTGGAGAGTCATAAAGGGCTATTAATGGTGATGTCTGGAATAGAATTTGAAAAATATGATCAAGCAGTTGGGATCATCAATGAGCAGCTCCAAGCCATGAAAGATGGCGACTTTACAGATGGGGAGATTGATCAAACGAAAGCGGTCATTCGAAACCAGCTTCTAGAAACCATTGATACATCAAGGGGACTGGTAGAAATTCTTTACCATAATGCAGTGGCTCATGAAGAAATCGATTTGAAACATTGGCTGGATGAAATTGAAAAAACAACTAAAAAAGATATAGTGAAAGCCGCAAATAAAGTTGAACTGGATACTATCTACTTTTTAACAGGAATGGAGGGATGAAGATGAAGAAAATTTCCTTCGATCAATTACAAGAAAATTTATATTATGAAAAAATGTCCAATGGTTTGGACGTATACATTCTCCCTAAAAAAGGATTCAATAAAACGTATGCAACATTTACCACGAAATATGGAAGTATTGATAATCATTTCCTTCCATTGGACGAAGACGAATTCGTTAAAGTACCGGACGGGATCGCACATTTCCTTGAGCATAAATTATTTGAAAAGGAAGATGGGGATGTATTCCAACAGTTCAGCCGGCAAGGTGCTTCAGCGAATGCATTCACATCTTTTACAAGGACAGCTTATTTGTTTTCAAGTACCACCAATGTAGAACAAAATCTTGAAACCCTTATCGATTTCGTTCAAGATCCATATTTCACCGAAAAAACGGTGGAAAAAGAAAAAGGGATCATTGGACAGGAAATTACAATGTATGATGATAATCCAGATTGGCGCCTGTACTTCGGTGTGATCCAAAACATGTACCAAAACCATCCTGTGAAAATTGATATTGCAGGTACGATCGAATCCATTACACCGATTACGAAAGATATGCTATATCAGTGTTACAATACGTTCTATCATCCAAGTAATATGCTCCTCTTTGTTGTCGGCTCAGTGGAACCTGATCAGATCATGGATCAAATTCGCTCGAATCAGGAAAAAAAGAATTATGAAAAAATGCCTGAAATCAAGCGTGAATTCGAAGATGAGCCAGATACGGTTGCCCAAAAGAAACAAGTACTCAAAATGAATGTACAAAGCCCTAAATGTCTGGTCGGTCTTAAAGCTCCCGAACCACAGCAACAAGGGAAGGAAATGCTTAAACAAGAACTTTCCATGAACGTATTCTTGGATATGCTGTTTGGGAAGAGTTCAACCTATTATTCAGATCTTTACAATGAAGGCTTGATTGATGAAACCTTCCATTATGATTACACACAGGAAAATGGATTTGGCTTTCTCACAGTAGGTGGAGATACGGAAAGACCTGATGAATTAGCGGAGAAGGTTCAATCACTCCTTCTTAAAGCCAAACAAGAATCCCTGTTTACTGACGAGGCGTTAAAAAGAACGAAGAAGAAGAAAATAGGAGCTTTCTTGCGAGCCATTAATTCTCCCGAGTATATAGCGAATCAATTTACACGGTACGCTTTCAATGAAATGGATCTATTTGAGGTGGTACCGACACTTGAAGCATTAAAGTATGATGATATTCAATCTATTGTGAATACCATTATAAGTGAAGAGCGCTTTACGGTTTGCCAGGTAGTACCTAAATCATAATGAGAGTGGGAACTGCTCAAAAGGCAGTTCCCTTCTTTATGTTACGAATGTTGGGGTGAAACAGATGAAATATGCTTTAATAACAGGAGCTTCAGGTGGGATTGGGAGCAGTACGGCTTTGAAGATGGCCGAAGAGGGCTGGAACTTATATTTGCATTATTATTCGAATGAAGAGGCTGTGAAAGAGTTGGTACAAAGGATTGATCATTATGGAGTAGAAGTAATTCCCATTAGGGCAAACCTCTCGATTCCAGAAGAAGTGGAGCTCCTTATAGGGAATATTTTTCAACTTGATGCACTGGTCTATAGTAGTGGGAATTCAAATTGGGGATTGTTTCAGGATATCACCGAATCGGACATTGACTATATGATTAACCTTCATGTGAAAAGCCCCATGCTCCTCGTTCAAAGATTGTTGCCAAAGCTGATTGAGCGAAAAGGAGCTATCGTCATGGTAAGCTCAATTTGGGGGCAGATAGGGGCTGCTTGTGAGGTCGTATATTCAACGGTCAAAGGAGCCCAATTGGCATTCGTGAAATCTCTTAGCAAAGAGCTTTCTTTAAGTGGAGTGAGAATGAATGCAGTAGCTCCTGGAGCCGTAGATACTTCAATGATGGGCATATTTTCTGAAGAAGAGGTGACGGCACTTCATGAAGAAATACCGATGGGGCGTCTCGCCAAAGCAGATGAGATAGCCGACTCTATCCAGTTTCTTCTGTCAACCAAAGCCTCCTACATCACTGGCCAAACCCTGTCAGTCAATGGCGGCTGGCATACTTGAAAAAGTTTTTGCAACCAATAGATTATGGCGCATAATTTTTTCTCTCGGATACAAACTAAGAGTGTATTTCAATAAAGGAGGTCATGACAAATGTCTGTTTTAGATAACTGGTCTGATTGGAAAAACTTTTTAGGTGATCGTCTTAACCAGGCTGAACACGGTGGAATGGAAAATGAAACAGTAACGGACTTAGCCTATCAAATCGGTGATTACTTGGCGAATCAGGTTGAAGCCAAGAACGATCAGGAAAAAGTATTAGCGGATTTATGGTCTGTCGCTTCTCCTGAAGAACAGCATTCCATTGCCAATATGATGGTGAAACTTGTTAATAACAATGGTACTCGTTAAGGAGAGGGATTTCCCTCTTCTTTTTTTATGCATTTACCTTACTCCCAACTGATGTAGACCCTATGAAGGGAATTAAACCGCCTCAGGCAAACAATTTCCTTAGGGATAAAATGAGAAAATGTACATATTTATGTAGGTTTTGCTTTTCTATTACCTGAAAATCATTTATTATAATACCTAGATGTTTAAACGAATGTTGAATGAATTTTCTCCAATTGGAATGTCACAGTTTTTTAGGGGGGTTACGAATGGAACGGAAAGAATGGTATTTAGAATATGAAATTCAAAAGAATCGTCCAGGCCTCTTAGGTGATATTTCTTCTTTATTAGGAATGCTTTCAATAAATATTGTAACGATAAATGGCGTTGATGAAGGAAGAAGGGGAATGCTTCTTCTTGCAAATAATGATGAACAGATCATCAGATTGGAATCCATTTTGCAAACGATGGATACCATCAATGTTACAAAGCTGAGAGAACCGAAATTAAGGGACCGCCTTGCTGTCCGTCACGGCCGATATATTCAGCGTGACGCCGATGACAAGAAAACGTTTCGATTTGTAAGGGACGAGCTGGGCTTGTTGGTCGATTTTCTGGCTGAATTATTTAAACAAGAAGGACATAAACTTGTTGGGATTAGAGGAATGCCTCGAGTAGGAAAAACCGAATCCATCGTGGCATCAAGCGTATGTGCAAATAAGAAATGGCTATTCGTATCCTCGACATTGTTGAAACAAACAATAAGAAGCAAGCTGATCGAAGACGAATACTCATCTGAAAACCTTTTCATTATTGATGGCATCGTGTCAACTCGCCGTGCAAGCGAGAAGCATTGGCAACTTGTAAGGGAAATTATGAGATTGCCTGCAGTGAAAGTAATCGAACATCCTGATGTTTTTGTTCAAAACTCTGAATATTCGCTTGAAGATTTTGATTATATCATTGAACTTAGAAACGATCCTGATGAAGAAATTACATATGAATTAGTCGAACAAAATAATCTATTTCAAAATTCCGATTTTGGAGGTTTTGATTTTTAATATTGGAAGGTGTTAAGTGGTGACGGAATTAGGAAATCGTTTAAAGGAAGCTCGTGAAGCAAAAGGCTATAGCCTTGAGGATTTACAAAGGATAACGAAAATTCAAAAGCGTTATTTGATTGGTATAGAAGAAGGAAATTATGATGCGATGCCAGGGAAATTCTATGTCCGTGCATTCATTAAGCAATACTCTGAAGCAGTTGGGCTACCGCCTGAAGTGATTTTTGAGGAACACAAGGATGATATCCCGACAACCCATGAAGATGAGATCCCAGTTTCTTTGTCTAGGGTCCAGTCCCGCAAGTCGGTTTCAGAAAGCTCAACTAAGGCATTTGACTTTATACCTAAGCTTCTTATATCCCTGTTTATTATAGGTGCCCTTATTGCTGTATGGGTGTTCTGGCAGGGGAGAGTAGGGGACAAGGCAACAGAATCAGATCAGTCAGCAAACCAAGAGCAAGTGGATGTTGATGAAAATAAAAGTGCTGAAGATGAAAAGCCTGAGGAAGAAAATAAAGAAAAAGAACAAACGGATGAAAGTAAAGATTCCAAGGAAGATTCTGCTGATGGTGAGAAGGAACAAAAGTCTGAACAATCATTAGAGGCTGTTGATACCGCAGGCAAAAAAACAACCTATGACCTCAAAAATACGGATGAATTCAAACTGCAATTATCAGCTAATGGAGATACATGGATCGGGGTATATAATACAGCAGATGAATTGTTGTTTGAAGGTTTATTAAAAGAAGGCAATAAAAAAGAATTTGATTTTTCTTCTGAAAAACAGGCCTACCTAATCATAGGGGATGCTACGAATACAGATATCTTAGTAAACGGAAAACGACTTGAATACAAAGTTCCCGCTGCGGAAGTTGTAAGGCAGGACATTGTCATCAACTACGAAGCTGGAACACAACAATAATAAGAAAGGAGTTTTAATAACTCCTTTCTTATTACATACTATAGGTAGACCATTGTTTAAAGTATTGGAGGTAGAAAGGTGAATTTACCTAATAAGATTACGGTTTCAAGGATATTTTTAATTCCATTATTTTTAATCATTATGCTTGTTCCCTTCAATTGGGGAGATATGATGTTTCTTGGTGCAGAATTACCTGTCAAACATTTTATAGGAGCATTGATTTTCATTATTGCCGCAACAACCGATTGGGTGGACGGATATTATGCACGTAAGCTCGATCTTGTGACGAACTTAGGGAAGTTCTTAGATCCATTAGCGGATAAATTACTCGTCTCTGCTGCTTTAATCGTTCTGGTAGAGCTCGGTCTTGCTCCCTCTTGGATCGTGATTATCATCATCAGCAGGGAATTCGCAGTAACAGGATTGCGTCTCGTCTTAGCAGGAGAAGGAGAAGTGGTTGCTGCGGGTCAACTTGGGAAGATTAAAACTTGGGCTCAGATTATCGCGATTTCAGCATTGCTTTTGCATAATGCTATTTTCGAGCTAATCAATCTTCCTTTTGCTACGATCGCCCTTTGGGTGGCCATGTTCTTTACCATTTGGTCTGGATGGGATTATTTCAAACATAATAAAAAAGCATTCGTAAATTCGAAATAAATCGTTTTAAAAAGGGGGTGATTCTACTGGAATCAACCCCTTCTTTACATCAATAATAGGGGGAATAAGAATGAATGCAGAAGTCATAGCGGTTGGTTCTGAATTGTTGCTAGGACAAATCGTCAATTCTAATGCTCAATTCATTTCAGAGCAACTTGCTGAAATGGGAGTGAATGTTTACTACCACACTAGTGTTGGTGACAATCCGGAGCGATTACAGGATGTCATTAAGGTGGCAGAAAAGAGAGCTGATCTACTGATTTTCACCGGTGGCCTTGGCCCAACAAAGGATGACCTAACGAAAGAAACGATTGCAAGCTCGCTAGGCACGACTTTGACGATGGATGAGGAAGCCCTGGAATCAATCAAAAGCTACTTTGTGAAAGTGAATCGGGAAATGACCCCAAATAATGAAAAACAGGCCCACATATTAGAAGGGTCTGATGTTTTGAAAAACGAACACGGTATGGCACCTGGTATGTTATACAAAAAGGATGGAAAGGCATATATGCTTTTACCTGGTCCTCCTTCTGAGATGAGACCTATGTTTAGTAAATACGGAAAACAAGCGATATTCACCTTGCTAAAGAAGAAGGAAGTTATTTATTCAAGAGTCCTACGTTTTTTCGGCATAGGAGAAGCTCAACTTGAAACAGAGTTGGAAGAGCTGATTGATAACCAATCCAATCCCACCATCGCACCACTTGCAGGTGATGGAGAAGTCACACTTAGGCTGACGGCCAAACATGAATCAAAGGATGTTGCTATTACGCTACTGGACGAAGTAGAGGAAGAAATTATGAAAACAGCTGGGGAGTATTTTTATGGATACAACCAAGATTCTCTAGTTGAAGTTGGATTCAACCTGTTAAAGGAGAAGGGTCTCTCTTTATCCTGTGCAGAGAGCCTGACCGGCGGACTCTTTCAAGCCCAATTGGCATCGTTACCTGGTGCCTCTTCTATTCTCAATGGCGGAGTAGTATGTTATCAGGACGAGGTTAAGCAAAAGGTTTTATCCGTGAAAGAGAGTACACTGACAGAACATACATCCGTAAGTGAGCAGTGTGCAAGAGAACTTGCTGAAAATGTAAGGGAGCTTCTTTCTTCCGACATCGGAATGAGCTTTACCGGTGTTGCCGGTCCAGGATCACATGAAGGCCACCCTTCAGGGACTGTCTGGATCGGAATGGCAATGGAAGGCCAACCAACCAAGACATTTCGATTAGATTTGGGTGGAGGACGAAATGGAAATCGCATGAGAACAGTAAAGTATGGTTGGCATTTTTTGATCAAGGCGTTGAGTTAAATGAACGAAGGCTGCTTTCTTTTTTGAGGGCAGCCTTTTAAGATGCTGAATGAATAAGTTCGCTATGAGCAGAATGTTGATCGTTCGAATTGGTGAAAAAAGTGAAAATAC
Organism: Bacillus sp. BHET2; assembly: GCF_005938125.1. Classification (GTDB taxonomy): domain Bacteria; phylum Bacillota; class Bacilli; order Bacillales; family Bacillaceae_B; genus Rossellomorea. The sequence continues at coordinate 1,222,931 of NZ_VCQN01000001.1, read as the reverse complement.
GATCATTTATTCGAGTGAACCCTCTACATATCAATCAACTAAACCAATAGAAAAAAACCGAATGAATGTTCGATTTTTTCTTGTTTTCTATTATAAAAACGTTTATAGTATAGATAGGTTGGATTTGAGACAAACTTATAAGTTGTCGATTTCAAGTTCTATATTCAAAGGAGGAAAATTTGTGAGCGATCGTAAAGCAGCCTTAGATATGGCGTTAAAACAAATAGAAAAACAGTTTGGTAAGGGCTCTATCATGAAGCTTGGAGAGAAAACGGATAGAAACATAGTAACATGTCCAAGTGGTTCACTGGCATTGGACGCTGCGCTTGGAATAGGCGGATATCCTCGTGGAAGAATCATTGAAGTATATGGCCCAGAATCATCTGGTAAAACAACAGTAGCGCTTCATGCGATTGCAGAGGTTCAGGCTCAGGGTGGTCAAGCGGCATTTATCGATGCTGAGCATGCACTAGATCCTGAATATGCACAGAAGCTTGGAGTAAACATAGATGAATTATTACTTTCACAACCTGACACAGGTGAGCAGGCATTAGAAATTGCTGAAGCTTTAGTACGTAGTGGAGCAGTCGACGCTATCGTTATTGACTCTGTTGCAGCCCTTGTGCCGAAAGCGGAAATTGAAGGGGAAATGGGAGATGCCCATGTAGGACTTCAAGCCCGTTTAATGTCTCAGGCTCTTCGTAAGCTTTCAGGTGCTATCAATAAATCGAAAACCATCGCGATATTCATTAACCAAATTCGTGAAAAAGTTGGAGTCATGTTTGGTAATCCCGAAACAACACCTGGTGGTCGCGCACTTAAATTCTATTCTTCTGTACGTTTGGAAGTTAGACGTGCCGAAACGCTTAAGCAGGGGAACGAAATGGTAGGTAACAAAACCAAGATTAAAGTCGTGAAAAATAAAGTTGCTCCTCCTTTCCGTGTAGCTGAAGTTGATATCATGTACGGAGAAGGGATTTCCAAAGAAGGTGAAATCGTTGACCTTGGTTCTGAACTGGATATTGTCCAAAAGAGTGGTGCCTGGTACTCATATAATGAGGAACGTTTAGGTCAGGGTCGTGAAAACGCAAAGGTCTTCCTTAAAGAGAATCCTGAGATCCGTAGTGAAATCATGCTGAAAATCCGTGAACATTATGGGTTGGATACGGGCCGAGCTGAAACAGACGAGCAAGGTGACTTAAGTCTATTAGAAGACTAAGTGAGTTGGTAGAGAAGCAACCATCTTTTGGTTTGCTTCTCTTTATTATATAGGCTCATTGTGAAAAATAGATTGTTACGTTTCTTTACATATTCAACACTCTTTCTTTGTACTGACTTCTGCAGAAGTAGATGTGGAGAAGCGCTATGACACTATACAGACAATTCTCACCACCGACATAATAGCGGAAATCAGTCACTACCTGTATACGAAATAATGAAGAATACAGTCCATATGTATGTCAAACAACCTTTTGGTAGAAAATAGTAATATTCCTTTTTTCTCAAAGATAGCCCCTAATTGTCATAAATGGATGATTGCAAATCCAATTTTTACAAATATCTTCACAAGTTTAAAAAAAATTGAAAAAGCTGTTTATGGGTTCAAAGTCATCCATAACCCCAGAGTGACAGTGTCAATTTATGTCGATTGGGAAAAATCCCTTGAGAAATCTAGTGATAGAAGGCTCTACCCCTTGACAATAAATTTTCAGAGATTTAAAATTAACATGTATATTTTACAAATTTTTCGAATGAATATTTGAAAGCCTAGCGCTGTATATTTTGTTCAAATGAGCAATGTACAAGCCGACATGTAAAAGACATGATGACAGTTCATAGCAAGAGGAGGTGAAATAATGCAACCTATTACAATCATCTTCATTTTGCTTGGCCTTATCGTCGGTGTAGTTGTTGGATACCTAATTCGTAAGTCCATTGCTGAAGCAAAGATTGCTGGTGCTAAAGGTTCAGCGGAGCAGATTTTAGAAGATGCGAAGCGCGAGGCAGATGCTCTGAAGAAAGAAGCACTTTTGGAAGCAAAGGACGAAAATCATAAACTTCGCACAGAAATGGAAAATGACCTTCGTGAACGAAGAAATGAATTGCAAAAACAAGAAAATCGTTTGATGCAAAAAGAGGAAAACCTCGATCGAAAAGATGAAACGCTTGATAAGCGTGAAGCCTTACTCGAGAGAAAAGAGGGAACTCTTAACGAGAGACAACAACATATTGAAGAGATGGAAAGCAAAGTGGACGAGATGGTACGATCACAGCAAACAGAGCTAGAGCGTATCTCGAGCTTAACCCGTGATGAAGCGAAAGGAATCATTCTTGACCGCGTTGAAAATGAACTTTCCCATGATATCGCTATTATGGTGAGAGAACATGAAACACGTGCGAAGGAAGATGCAGATAAGAAGGCGAAAGAAGTCCTTTCACTGGCTATTCAACGTTGTGCCGCAGAACACGTGGCAGAAACAACGGTTAGTGTTGTGAACCTACCGAATGATGAGATGAAAGGTCGAATTATTGGGCGAGAAGGACGTAACATTCGTACGCTGGAAACACTTACAGGAATCGATTTGATTATTGATGATACTCCTGAAGCAGTTATTCTTTCTGGTTTTGATCCGATTCGTAGAGAAACGGCTCGAATTGCATTAGAGAAATTAGTTCAGGATGGACGTATTCACCCTGCGCGAATTGAAGAGATGGTGGATAAATCCCGACGTGAAGTGGATGAGTATATCCGTGAAATTGGTGAACAAACAACATTCGAAGTTGGCGTTCACGGCCTTCACCCGGATTTAATTAAAATTTTGGGACGATTAAAATATCGTACAAGTTACGGTCAAAACGTCTTAAAACACTCAATGGAAGTGGCGTATCTATCAGGATTACTTGCAGCAGAACTTGGCGAAGACGAAAGACTTGCCAAACGTGCTGGACTACTTCATGACATCGGAAAAGCGATTGACCACGAAGTAGAAGGAAGCCACGTTGAAATTGGAGTGGAACTTGCAACGAAATACAAAGAACATCCTGTAGTCATTAACAGTATTGCCTCTCACCACGGAGATACAGAACCTACGTCCATTATAGCTGTCCTCGTTGCCGCAGCAGATGCTTTATCTGCAGCGAGACCTGGAGCAAGAAGTGAGACGTTGGAGAACTATATCCGTCGACTTGAGAAGCTTGAAGAAATCTCAGAGTCTTATGAAGGCGTTGAGAAATCCTTCGCGATCCAAGCTGGCCGAGAAGTACGTATTATGGTTCGACCAGAAGCCATTGACGATTTGGAATCTCACCGATTAGCTAGGGATATCCGTAAACGAATCGAGGATGAGCTTGATTATCCAGGTCATATTAAAGTAACGGTTATCCGTGAAACAAGAGCCGTTGAATACGCAAAATAAGAAGTTGACTCAAAAAGGAATATCCCTTTTTGAGTCAGCTTTTTTTATCGGCTGCGTATTTTTTGATATGAAACAATCGCTCAAACCGTTTATGATGAATAGACCGAAAGCCATTTGTGATACAATAACTACATGACTCAATACATATAGAGAAGGGAATTTTCATGAAAATATTATTTGTTGGAGATGTTGTCGGCTCAATGGGCCGAGAGATGATTACAGAATACTTACCAAAGCTTAAAAAAAAGCACTCGCCTGATTTTACGATCGTTAATGGGGAGAATGCTGCATCTGGCAGAGGGATTACAGAGAAAATTTATAAGCAATTTTTACAAGATGGTGCCAATATGGTGACCCTCGGAAACCATACATGGGATAATAGGGACATCTTTGATTTTATCGATTCTGCAAAGCAAATGGTGCGACCAGCCAATTTCCCGGAAGGAACACCGGGGAGCGGTTTGGTTTTTGCTGAAGTGTATGGGAAAGAAGTAGCCATTATTAATGCCCAAGGAAGAACCTTTATGCCTCCACTTGATGACCCGTTTAAGGCACTTGATGAACTCGTTGATGAAGCGAGGAAGAGGACATCAATCATATTTGTAGACTTCCATGCAGAAGCCACCAGTGAAAAACAAGCTGTAGGTTGGTTTTTAGACGGACGGGTATCTGCGGTTATCGGGACCCATACACATGTTCAAACAGCGGATAATCGTATTCTACCAAATGGCACAGCGTTTATGTGTGATGTGGGTATGACCGGACCGTATGACGAAGTATTAGGAATGAGTAAAGATTCTGTTTTAAAGAGATTTCAGACCAGTTTACCAGTTCGTTTTGAAGTACCTAAGACCGGACGGAAGATTTTGAGTGCATGTTTAATCGATATTGATCAAAAAACAGGAAAAGCAAAAAAAATCGAAAGACTTTTAATAAACGAAGACCACCCTTTCATAACAGAATATTAAATGTTTTCCTTCCTATTTCGGTATGACCGGAATGATTTGTCCATTTCCTGAATATAGTAGCAGTGGAATCATTTATACCAAGTTTGTTCTTTACCACGGACATACGGTATGGGGGAAATGACAAGGAGGAAAAGGAATGGAAATATTAAAAGTTTCAGCAAAATCTAATCCTAATTCTGTAGCTGGTGCACTCGCCGGTGTTCTTCGTGAGAGAGGAGGAGCTGAGATTCAAGCGATTGGAGCAGGTGCTTTAAATCAAGCAGTTAAAGCAGTGGCGATTGCGAGAGGGTTTGTGGCTCCCAGTGGTTTAGATTTAATATGTATCCCAGCATTTACAGATATCCTGATCGATGGGGAAGAGCGTACGGCGATAAAGCTAATTGTAGAACCAAGATAATAAATCATGGGCTGTTCATTAAAGAGGATTCTTTAGTGGACAGCCTTTATACTATTAATAATGGTACAGATTTTCATTGTGACCGAAAGGATGAGGGTACATGATATTTGATGCACATTGTGATGTGTTGATGAAGTTATACGTAGAACCGGGAATGGGAGCATTTCAAACGAAGTACAAATTACATATTACCTACCCTCAGCTCATTCAAAGCAAAGGTAAGGTTCAATTGTTTGCAATCTACATACCGTCCTATTTAAAGCCCGGTCAACGATTTCAAGCCGCGTTAGAAATGGTGAACATATTTCATAATCAAATCTTAAAGCCCAATCCGAAACTAAAATTTATAACCTGTAAAAAGGATCTAGACAGACTAGGGAAGGAAGAGATTGGTGCAATGCTTACTCTTGAAGGAGCAGAGGCAATAGAGGAAGATCTCACGAAGCTTGAGATTCTGTACAGGCTCGGTGTCCGCTCTGTTGGATTAACTTGGAATTGGGCAAATGGGGTTGCAGATGGGGCACTTGAACCAAGGGGTGGAGGATTGACAAATTTTGGTCATGAGGTTGTGTCTTTTTTGAATGGGAAGAGATTGTGGACAGATGTGTCCCATTTATGCGAAAAGGCGTTCTGGGATACGATTGAAATCGCAGATTTCCCCATTGCCTCTCACTCAAATGCATATTCAATCTGTCCCAATCCCCGAAACTTGAAAAACGATCAAATCGAAGCTCTTATTCAAAAAGATAGTGTGATGGGAATCACCTTTGTTCCACCCTTTTTAACCAAGAAAGGGATAGCAGAAATTTCGGATGTGATCAGGCATGTAGAACATGTATGTAGTTTGGGCGGAGAGAATCATATTGGCTTTGGTTCAGACTTCGACGGGATAACAGAGACGGTGATAGGTTTATCTTCATTCGATCAGTATGATCATTTAATTAACACACTTCAACGATACTATAGTGAGAAACAAGTGAAAAAATTCTTATACGAAAACTTTGTCGGAAGAATGCCAGATTAAGAAAGATGAGGCTGGGACAAAAGGATTTTTTAATGTTATTTTAAAAGCATACACAGTGTATTTAACTGGTTCTAGCTGTTGATTGGAGTGCAAGACGAAGACTCCTGCGGGAAAAGCGGAATAGGTGAGACCCCGCAGGAGCGTCAGCGACGAGGAGGCTCGCCTTCCGCCCCGAGGAAAGCGAAGTCTTGCACGGAAATCAACAGCGGTGTCACAAGAAACCCTAACATGGTCTTATATCCTGATTGTTCGTCTTTCGATTATATTGATTTGGTTATGTCCCAGCCCCATTCATGACTATAGGTAAGTGATTACACTCATAATCTCTTTAATACAGTAGTGATTTAAATGGAAAAGTGATAAACTGATAGAGTGAACACGCAGTAGAATGTTGAAACAATCCTTATTAATAATCGATTGTATGAATGAAATGAAAAAAATATGCTTCTATAATAGATGTTGCAAATAATGATTGAAGGGGTGTAATAAATGAAGGAACAACTTTCATGGAAGGTTGGCGGACAGCAAGGTGAAGGAATAGAGAGTACAGGTGAAATCTTTTCCATGGCCCTCAATCGCCTTGGCTATTTCTTATATGGTTACCGCCATTTCTCCTCTCGAATTAAGGGTGGGCATACAAATAATAAAATTCGGGTAAGCACCACACAAGTTCGTGCGATTGCTGACGACTTAGATATCCTGATTGCATTTGACCAGGAAACGATCGATGTGAATTATAAAGAATTACATAGTGGTGGCGTTATTATAGCAGATGCGAAATTCAAGCCTGAGAAGCCTGAAGATACAGATGCTTCCCTGTTCATCGTTCCTTTCACTGAATTAGCGACGGGACTTGGAACATCATTAATGAAGAACATGGTGGCAGTAGGTGCGACTTGTGCCGTTCTGAACCTTGATCCGGACGTTTTCAAGGAAGTAGTGGAAGAAATCTTTGGTCGTAAAGGTGAGGCGGTTGTAGAGAAAAATATGGAAGCCATTAAACAAGGATTCCAAACGATGATAGATGAACTCGGAGATAAGGTTGGCTCGTTACAACTGAAGGAAGCAGATGGAAATAAGCGCATGTTTATGATCGGAAACGATGCCATAGCACTTGGTGCACTGGCTGGGGGGGTGCGTTTGATGGCTGCCTACCCGATTACTCCAGCATCTGAAATTATGGAATACCTAATCAAGAAGCTTCCAATGGTGGGTGGAACGGTCATCCAAACGGAGGATGAAATTGCAGCTGCCACGATGGCGATCGGAGCGAACTACGGTGGAATCCGATCCTTCACAGCTTCTGCTGGACCAGGTCTTTCACTAATGATGGAAGCGATTGGACTATCTGGGATGACGGAACAGCCTTTGGTTGTCGTAGACACTCAACGTGGAGGACCGTCTACAGGACTTCCCACAAAACAGGAGCAGTCAGATTTAATGGCTATGATTTACGGCACCCATGGTGAAATACCTAAAATCGTACTGGCACCAAGCACAGTACAGGAAGCATTTTATGACACAGTGGAAGCTTTCAATTTGGCCGAGGAATATCAATGTCCGGTAATCATTCTTTCTGATCTTCAACTCTCTTTAGGGAAGCAAACCGTTGAACCTTTGGATTACAGCAAAGTGGAAATCCGAAGAGGGAAGCTTGTTGGTGAGGAATCTGATTTGGATGAACTGGAACCGAAAAAATATTATAAGCGATTTGAAGTAACAGAAGATGGGGTATCTCCTCGTGTAATTCCTGGAATGAGAAACGGAATTCATCATGTAACAGGAGTAGAGCATGATGAAACAGGAAAGCCTTCTGAATCTCCTGTGAATAGAAAGGCCCAGATGGATAAGCGTATGAGGAAGCTTGATAACATTAAATTCAATCAACCAATCCACGTCAACGCACCTCATGAAGAAGCGGACCTTTTGTTAGTTGGCTTCAACTCAACACGTGGAGTTATTGAAGAAGCGATGGGGAGATTGGAAATGGATGGTCTTAAAGTGAATCATGCTCACATCCGCTTAATTCATCCGTTCCCGGCAATTGAATTGGAACCGCTTATGCAATCAGCGAAGAAAGTGATCGTGATCGAGAATAATGCCACAGGTCAACTTGCCAACATCATTAAAATGAACGTTGGATACGGAAATAAAATCACAAAGATGACGAAGTATGATGGAACACCATACTTACCTAATGAAATTCATACTAGATGTAAGGAGTTGAACTAATCCATGGCTACCTTTAAAGATTTCAGAAATAATGTTAAACCAAACTGGTGTCCTGGGTGTGGTGACTTCTCGGTACAAGCTGCGATTCAACGGGCTTCTGCCAATGTGGGGTTGGACCCTGAACAATTGGCTGTCGTTTCCGGAATCGGATGTTCAGGCCGTATTTCAGGATATATCAATTCCTACGGGTTTCATGGTATCCATGGGCGTTCACTTCCTATTGCCCAAGGGTTGAAGATGGCAAATAAGGATTTAACAGTGATAGCTTCTGGCGGTGATGGGGATGGGTTTGCCATCGGGCTTGGACATACCATTCATGCCATACGCCGTAACGTTGATGTTACCTATATCGTCATGGATAATCAGATTTATGGTTTGACGAAAGGTCAAACATCTCCACGTTCGTCAACCGGTTTCAAAACTAAATCGACACCAGAGGGAAGCATTGAGCCAGCTCTTGCACCAATGGAAATGGCGCTTACGGCAGGTGCAACATTTGTTGCCCAAAGTTTCTCTTCCGACCTAAAAGAGCTGACATCATTAATTGAAGCTGGACTTAATCATAAAGGCTTCTCATTGATTAATGTGTTCAGTCCTTGTGTAACATATAATAAGATCAATACGTACGACTGGTTCAAACAGAATCTGACAAAGCTTTCTGAAGTGGAAGGTTATGACCCTTCTAATCGGGAACAAGCAATGAATACACTTATGGAGAAAGATGGACTTGTAACAGGACTGATTTATCAAAATTTACAACAGCCGTCTTATCAAGATCTAGTGGCAGGGTATTCTAAAGAACCATTGAGCAGTCATGATTTAAAGCTGGATGAATGCAAATTCGATGATTTGGTGAAGGAATTCATGTAATAGAATAAGAGGCTGGGACAAAAGTTTAATAGTCGAAGAAAAATCCGAACGATCATTTGAAATTCTTTCATTAGAATTCGAATAAGTTCGGATTTTTTTTATTAGTTTTACCTTGCTCTAGGTGTGATTGGAGTGATTTAGTTATGTCCTTTGCCTCTTATTTTTTAATTTATTGATTTCATCAATTAGAAGGGCATTTGTGAATTGAAGGTGTTGGATGGTACTCTCCTGGTTTTTTAATAATTTTTTCGTTTCTGATGAATCTCCTCCACCGAATATGAAAGCTTCTTCTTTCATTTGTCTAATATTCATTTTGACTGTTTGGAGTGTATTGGTGTACATTTCAATATCAGCTTGTTGTTTTTCAAGCTTTGTTTTAAGGGTTCGAATAGTTTCTTCATAATTCCTTTCAAGGTGGGATGCTTCTGTAAGTTTGTTCGTTTGGTGAAATAAGATGTTCTCATAATAGAATGTCATATCTTTTAACTGTTGAAAGGCATCATTCATTACTTCTTCCTTTAAAGAAAGCTGAGTCTTTAAGTTATCATTTTCATTTTCTAGGAGATCAATCCTGTTCTCTTGGCAAACACTCTTAACGAGGAAAGACTCATGCTTTCTATTCCATTCTTGTACCATTCCCCCTAATAGCTTCTCCAGTTCCCAAAGTTCGATTTCTTTCTTATATAATTGCATTTCCATCTCTTCCTTGGTTGAAAGAAACATCTGCATTTCATTCGTTAAATGACAAATGGTCATTTGTAATGAAATGATTTCCTTGTGAAAGGTATCCTGTTCATTCATGAGGAGATCAATCCTGTTCTCCTGGGAAACACTCTTAAGGAGTAAAGACTCATGCTGTCTATTCCATTCTTGCTCCTTGCCCCCTAATAGTTGCTCAAGTTCCCAAAGTTCGAATTCTTTCTTATATAGTTGTTTTTCGGTATCTTCCTTTGTTGAAAGAAGCATCTCCATTTCATTCGTTAAATGACATGTGGTCATTTGTGATGAAATGATTTCCTTGTGAAAGGTATCCTGTTCATTCACGAGGAGGTCAATCCTGTTCTTCTGGGAAACACTCTGAAGGAGTAAAGATTCTTGCTCTCTATTCCATTCTTGCTCCTTGCCCTCTAATAGCTTCTCCAGTTCCCAAAGTTCGATTTCTTTCTTATATAATTGTTTTTCCGTAGCTTCCTTGGTTGAAAGGAACATCTCCAATTCATTCTTTAAATGAGTAATGGTCATTTGTGATGAAATGATTTCCTTGTGAAAGGAATCTTTAAATAATTGTAATCTCTCCGTATACAGTTTTGAATCTGTTGTATAGCGGTGATTGATTTTCCGAAGTTGATCCCGGAGTTGATTAACTGTAAATCGAAGCTTTGAGATCTCCTTTTCTTGTGCAATATGAAGGGAAAGTGAATCTTGTGATTGTTTCTCCATTTGCATTTCCTTATTCTCCAAGTATTCATCATATTCGTCGACTTTCTTTCGTAAGTCCTGATTTTCTTTTTGTAAGGCATTGTATTTTTGAGCAAGGGATTTTTCAGCTAAGAAGGAACATTTTTGTCTGTATTTTTCCATTTCTGATTTATAGTGGATGATTTGCTGTTGAAGTTGAATGGAAGAAAGCTGTTTCATGTGACTTCTCCTCTCTGTGCGCTTTTACTAGTATGTATATGTTCGAAGCAAGTTTAACGCTAATCGTCAATAAAATAAGCCATGTAAACTTCCCAGCGTTTACATGGCTTTTATATATAATTAATATCATTGCAATGATAGGATAATCGTTCACGTTCGTAATATTCATTTAAAAGAGTAAGCGTAACTCAATAGAGGTTTTTCAAAGGAGCTATATTTTAACATTTCATCGTAATGGTTATAGTAAGAACTTCACAAGTTGGATAGAGCGGATATTGATAAACTCCACATTCCCCCTTTCCTTATGATATATGATATGCCGATCTGAAGTTCGGAGTACCGCCAAATGTCTATAGAATCAGCCTATTTTTTACTAGTTTACTAAAAGCTAGCAATGCGCCTAGTAAATTTTTTTTGAATAAATAGGTATTTACTCTATACCGATTTCATTCTCGTCCATAGGATATATTGTGATATAAATATTCATTAAAAGAAAGGAAGGATTTGTTTGAAGAAGCGTAAACAAATTAGGGGTTCCCAGACTCCGACACCATCTCCGTCTCCACTACCATTGGACACGAACGATTTAGCACCGGAATGTATCCGTGTAGACAAAGTATATGACTGGGTGTTCTTTGCAAACAGATACGAGAATAAGAACTTCATTCCTGATGAAGCATGTCGTGCAGCAGTAAGTGCAGCATTGGCGGCAGGCCTAAGAGTTGAGGTGCAAACAGCACCAGTAGACCCTTCAGACGTCAGCGTTTCAGGCTCAATCATTGAAAATGGTAACCCTGGAAAAGTGCTTATCGTGTGGACAGTTCCTGTTGATGTAACCATTCTGATTGATGGAGTGGCAGAGTGTTCCTTTACAGTACGTACACAATTCACAGATGAAATTATGCTTTGTGTGCCGGTAGGAATTACAAATGAAAACTTAAACATCAGAGCGACTCAAGTCCTTGCAACATCTGGTGGAGTATTAATGGGACCAGATCCATTCGGACCAATGATCCCACTGAAAGTAGTACTATGTAAAGATGTTCAAGTGGAGTATCCGGTTAAGCTTGAAGTATTAGCTAAATTCTGTTTCCCACGCCCGAACAATATTCCAGTTCCAGAAGAAAGACTTAAGTGTGACTTAAGCTTACTTGAATTCCCGCGTCAATGCCCAGGGTTATTCCCGGTTGATAACTGTGAGTGCCAAGCGACAGCTCTTGCAAGAAATGAAGATACTCTTGCTACGATCGGTGGAGAAGTCATTGAAGGTACCTCCACTTTAAGAGCAGAAATCTGTCAAGAGTGTTCACTTGCAGATAGCACTTGGTCATACTCTTTCACTGACACTGAAGTAGGTCCTACGCCAGCTCCTACTGCAACTGGCTTCCAACCAGATTTCAGCTTCACTTTCGATCCATCTTCTATCGATAGAGTAGCGTGCGGTGATGGTGCACTTACGGCTGTTGGAGAAGGAATTCGCTACTTTGATGGTGCTCCTGAACAATTATTCTATGAACTTCAAATCATTGATGCACCAACTGAAGGTTTCCGCTTGATCTTAAGAAATACAGCGAATGTTGTTATCTTTGATAGTGGAGTTGTAGAAGCTTTGGTAGAGTTTGGTGAGTGTGATACATTTGCTGACTTACTAGGCGGATTGGATGACTAATTAAATGAGGGAGAGAGAGAAATACTCTCTCCTTTTTTTTAACATGTATACAAACCTTACATATGATAATAAAAAGCAATCACTGGAGGTGAAGAGGATGAAATCGGAGGAGGGCCAGTCTATATTGGGGGAAGGGCATTCTGAGGTATTGCATGATATTCACAGCATTTCCTATGAATTGGAGTCCCTCTATAATCATTATTCACGAAGAATCAAGAATGTGTCGGAGGAATTGTCCAGAGAAAGAACAAAACATAAGATATATCAATTTGAGATTGCAGAAAACCATTATACGATTCAAACACTTACGGAGCAAATTGAATATTTACTACAAGAAGTTGAAGTGAAGCATGAGCTCTACCTTCAATTACAGCAGTATCAGAGGGAAAAGGTCATTCAAGATGACAAAGGATTAACGACCATCTCCGCATCTGAAATGGAAGTAGTAAAGGATGACCTTCTACTTGAAAATAGTTTATGGGAGATGACGGAGTCCTTACCTCCTGCAACGATACCAGAGATCAGAGTGATTTATGAAAGCACTCGATGGGAAAAAAAATCACAGCTTGAAAATGTGAAAAATGATGTCATTTCTTTGTTGATTGAAGTAAATCGATTCTTTGTTTCAAACCGAGATAGGTCTATTTATGTAGAGAAGTATAATGATGCTTTCTTTACACATTTGGAATGGATACAAGTGAAACGTAAGAAATTTTCAAATATAAAAAGAGATAGGTGGTATACAACTGTGTGGAGATTTTTATGGGGTAAAGAAGATGAGAACAATCATCCGGAGATTTTAAAGAAACTTGACTTGATTGAACAACAATTAGTATCGTACTCAACGACATTTAATGAAGTGAAAAAAGCTTTGGATATGGGAGGAGAAAGAGAGGAGACCACCCAGGGCTACTTGAAGAAAATGGGTGCATTACACGAACAGTTGAAAAAAATCGAAGGTTATTATGAAGAAGAGCTTGAAACATTAAAAAATCAGTTGGAAGACTTTAAACAGCGAGAAATAGACCTGGAAAGACAAGTGAACTTATTGAATGAAAAAGGTAATAGTGGGCAAAAGGTAAAAAGTCAAAGGGAAGTCGAAATGGAACAGGAATTAGATTCACTTCGAAAGGATCTTCAATCTCAATCCAATAAGAAAAACGAACTCTACAATAAAATGAAGCAACAGAGTACGATTACAAGTAAAAAACCTCAAAGGAATGCTCAATTCGAAGAATACGGAAGCATCCCGATGGATTCTGATTCAAAACGGACCATGTTTAATCCGAATAAATATATTCGCTAAATTTGAAGGGGGGGATATAAATGCAATCAAAAGATTTGAACAATATTTACAAGCAAAGAAAAAGTGTTCCCATTGGCATTAAAAAAGAAGAAAGAATGCAAATGGAAGTCAAAAGAACGAAATTTAAATACAAAGGCTGCGGATGCAACGCATGAGAATTCAGTTGTAATGTCCAAGCGTGTGTACATGAGGATCATGTTAGAAGTCAGAAAAGGCTTACCAAATGAAGCATGTGGATTCATTTCAGGAAAGAATAATCACTGTCTTACCACTTGGCCGATGACAAATACCGATCCCTCCCCCTATTCCTTCGCAATCGATCTAGATGAACAGGATTGGGTGATTAAAAATATGCTCAAAAAAAATGAATCCTTCCTGGGAATTTATCATTCACATCCTTTCGGAATCCCTGTACCTTCAAGGGATGACGTTGCCTATTCCCAATACCCAGAACTTTTTTATTTCATTGCTGCAATTGGAGGGAGGAAGGAAGAACTCAGGTGTTATAAGATTAATAATGGAAAGGTCAGACATATCGAGATCGTCGTTCAATAGGAGAGTCCTCTTTGCAGGGCTCTTTTCATTTGATCTTTATGTTATAGGTTCAGGGTTCACCTTTTTGGCGTTAACCACAACAAATGTGCCTCGTTCTTGGGTATTGATACAAGAATTTTCCAGTTAAATACATACACTATGACTATTAATGCCATTTAAGTTGATGAAAGAGGGGAACGAAGTGAAGGTTTCCATTATCATTCCATTTTATAATTGTTCATACGTTGACCGCGCCATCAAGAGTGCTCTCAGGCAAACATATCAAGATATTGAAGTGATCGTTGTAGATGACGGCTCGACTCAATATATAGAAAAAATAGAACCCTATAAACAAAGAATTAAATATGTAAGAAAGCCAAACGGCGGTACAGCCTCTGCCTTAAATACAGGGTTAAGGCATGCAACTGGAAAATATTTTGCTTGGTTAAGTTCTGATGATATGTTTGTTGATAGGAAGGTTGAAAGACAAGTCATGTATATGAAGTCCATTAATTCAAGAGTGTCCTACACTGCATTTAAAACCATAGATGAAAATAACAAAGTGCTGAATGAAGTCCGTTCCAGAAAAATGACAAGGAGTACGTTTCGGAAATTGCTTTTGAAGGGTTGCCCTGTGAATGGATGCACAGTGGTCGCTGATATTGATTTAATAAAACAAGCTGGTTGGTTTGATGAGAATTTAAAATACACACAAGACTATGAAATGTGGTGCCGCTTGAACCTTCATACCACTATGGATTATTTAGATGAAACACTCGTGTTGTATAGAGTTCATCCCAAAATGGGTTCAGCCACGAATGGTAAGGGAATGATAAAGGAATCACAATCTATTCAACGAAAATATCGAAAATATTATGAAATGGAACGGAAGAGAAATAGAAGTTGAAATGCAAAAACAGCATTCACATTTTTAATAATGTGAATGCTGTTTTTGTGTAAAATGAGTCAAGTAGATAAGTAAGAATGATAGGTTTTTTTGATACCCTCCTCAATAGTGTAGGCAGGTTTCCATTTTAATTTTGTTTTAGCAAGGGAGTTATCCAAGCAGCTGTGTTTAATATCTCCTTGTCTATCTGCACTGTGAAACCGATTGATTTGTCCTGCATGATTGGTTTCGATCAAGTCGATCAATTGAAGGATGGAGGTTTTTTTTCCGGTACTTATTTGCATTAACATGTTGATTTTTTTATATGCTGCAGCTATATTGGCTTCGACAACGTCTTGTACATAAATGTAATCACGGGTTTGAAGCCCATCTCCATTTATTTTTAACGCTTCGTTTTGTTGAAGTCTTTCAAGAAACACTGCAATGACTCCTCCCTCTCCCTTTGAGGTTTGACGAGGTCCATATACATTACCGTAACGAAGAATGGAGTAAGGGATGTTATATGCTTCGTTGTATAACTTTATATACCGTTCAGCTGTTAATTTAGATAAACCGTAGAAAGAAATAGGGAAGGTAGGCTGTGCTTCATCGATTTTGTCAATATTCACATTTCCATACACCGCTGAAGTCGAAGAAAACACGAAATTTTTGATTTTTACATGTTTACAAGCTTCTAATAAATTTACGGTTCCGGCTACATTAATGTGCAAATCTTCAAGGGGGGATAAAGTCGATTGCGAAACATCGGCCTGTGCAGCCATATGAAAGATATAATCCGGTTTTTCAGCGAGGATGATTCGTTGAGTAGCAAGAGAAGTTATGTCTGTTTGATGAAAAATCGCGGATGGATGAATGAAATTCCTCTTGCCGCTACTCAAGTTATCGATTACATGTACGGTCAAACCCTTTGAAATAAGAGTGTCGACCAAATGGGAGCCAATAAACCCGGCTCCTCCTGTTACAAGTGCTTTCAATTGACATCTCACCTTTTCATTGTTTTTACCAGCATATGCCAGTGGACAATCTTTTGATCGACCATATGACCTATGTTTTATCGGAATCTATGCCCCTATGGAACTTAGCATACGGGTGAAATGCAAGGCGTATTGTTCATGGCTGAATTGTGATTTTAAGTGCAATAATGCATTCTCGATGATGTATTGACGTAATGTCGAATTCCCCATGAGCTCTTCGGCTTGCAATACAGCATGTTGAATATTCCCTATTGGATAGTATTTTCCTGATTGATTATGGAGAATAGAGCTTCTTACCCCATCAGAATCAGTTGTAAGAATCGGACATCTACAGCTCATGGCTTCTAATATTGAATAGGGTGCACCTTCGACTTTCGATGTCGAACAAAGAAAACCGCCTGAGTCTCCAATTTTGGAAAAATAGCGAGCCATCTGACTGTTCGGTACATTTTGAAGAAGGTGAACATGTTGATCCAGATTCAATCTGCTCTTTAACTGGGTGAAATTAATCCTCTCTTTAGGGGTCGAAAGGCTTGGGTCCTCAAACATGTATAAATCAATGGATTGTCCTTTTTGCCGTAATTGGTGGCCAATGTGTAAAAACTCTCTCCAATTTTTGTTATCCTCCAATCGACCAATCCAGGCAATGATTGGTTTTTCATTTTTAGGGAGTTTTTGATAAGCGAATGATTTATGATCAAAGCAATTGTTAAATTGAAAAATGGGGGTTGATTTGAAAAATTCATTGAATATAGCTCCAATATGAGGTGTTTTAGGATATAGAAGTGCATCACAATGATTTTGTACATATGGGAGGGCTTTCTTTAGTTCTTCCCTGGCCACGTGTTGTGGACCGTATCCTTGAATTTCAAGAATGATCTTCCCCTTAAATCCTAATCCTCTGAATCTTTCCATGGCTGCATAATCTGAAGTGATGATGATTGCATCATATTTTCCTTTTTGGAGAATGGACTTAATTTCCTGGTCATCGTTTGTGATGAATACATTCGATTCTTCATGATTTATTAAATTTCTGCGCTTGCTGTAATATAAGAAATCACAGCGCATCCCGGCTTTTTTGAGGGCAGCGGCTCTTTGTCTGTTTAACGTTTCAACGCCTCCGCTCGGTACATAAAAGACAAATAGTAATTTCATAGAATTTCCTCCAAACAATTTTACGTTCTCATTAAACAATCCTATTATTTTTATATGTGAATTCAAAGGGTTTGTAGAGGGCTATGCGGCTATTATTTTGAAGAAGGTACTATTTTCTCTGATTCCAATGTCAAAAGATACAAGCTATACATAGAATATCTAGAGCAGTTATTCGGTTAAGCACTTGAACCTTTTCATACAGATTTGGATCGTTAATGAAGCGTTTTCCGAGGTTGACATATTAAATCAGGAGAGGTGAGAAAGATTGAAAGATTTATACCTAGTTGGGGCAGAGCAAAAATCAAATGTATTGAAGGATTGGGAACAATTTAAAAAAGCGGTTGTGTTGAAATTTGATGGGTCTACCAAAAAGGCAGAAAGAGTCATTGAATACATTTCACCGAAAGAGGTGTGTCCTTCACGGGAAGCTTCCATTTCATTCACAGCAGCAACATTGGAAAACAAGAAATTGTATGTTGGAACCCAAACAGAAATTCTGGTTTATAATTCTTTCACATATAAACTGGAAGATTATTATAGTTTGCCATTGTTTAACGACGTGCACCATGTGAAACCGAGAAAAAATGGAAATCTATTGGTCGTAAACACTGGGCTAGATATGGTGATTGAACTACATTCAAGCGGTAAAATCATCAACCTTTGGAATGTGATGGGTGGAGATCCATGGGAGAGATTTGATCAAAGAGTGGATTATAGGAAGGTCCCAACTACAAAACCTCATCAGTCACACCCAAACTTTGTTTTTGAATTAAATGATGAAGTTTGGGTAACCAGATGCTTGCAAAAAGATGCAATTTGCTTAACGGACAGAACGAAGAGAATAAATATCGGGCGCCAGCTTATACATGATGGGGTCGTATTTAAAGGGAAAATTTATTTTACACAGGTGGACGGGAGAGTCGTCATTGCAAATGCTAAGACACTCAGTGTTGAGAAAGTTGTGAATTTGGTGGAGATAAGTCAACATCAGCAGAAGATTGGATGGTGCAGAGGCATCAAACCTTTATCAGATGATCTGGTATTGGTTGGATTTTCGAGGATACGTCCATCCAGCAAGAAAAAGGAAGATGGCTCTACGATGTATGTTGGAGAGTATGGCGTCATGCCGACAAGATTATCATGTTTTAATATTAAATCAAACAAACTTTTATGGGAAAAGAACCTTGAAGAATTTGATCTTAATGTTATCTATTCGATCCATTGACGAGGTTCTCACCGTTCCTGTACCGGTAGAAAAATCAATTAGCCCATCGGAGTGAATCATATGTTACCAAGAAAGAATTACTTCAGGTATATAAACGGAAGCAAGACATCATTGGGTAAGAATCAACAGTATGTTCCAAAGAGTCATCAAAAACTTTCGATTCCAGATACAAGAATACTATCTATTCTAAATCAATATCCTAAGGGGTGATACGCTTGAATATTCTTATTGCAACAGTATTTCCATTGCCAGGAGGGGGGATTTGGTCGTTTGTTTCTAATTTGAGTGAAAAACTGGTAAAGCAAGGTCATAAGGTTGATATTCTTTGCACGTCGGATAACAACTCAAAGGTTGTCATATTGAATGGCCAAACCATTGTCAACCTTAACCCATATCGTTCTTCTGTGCAGCGGAGGCTATTACGGGCTGTTCCCCACGTTATAAACAATCCTTGGGTATATCATGCAGAAATGAACCGTTATGTATTTGAACAAGGAGTCTCTACCATAGATTTGACTAAATACGATATCATTCATGCTCAAGATGTATTATGTGCAGTGGCACTAAGTCGGTTGAAGCGTGCTCAAGTCCCACTAGTCACAAGCATTCATGGATTTTTATCCGGGGCGATATTTCATCAATACAAATCCATAAACCTGAATATGAGTCATCAGGAAATCTGGAACACATTCGTTCTTCGTTACTATTCTCGAATGGAACAAATAGGATATGAAGCGAGTGATTACATCCATACCTCTAGTTATTGGTTGAGGAAAATAATCGAAACTCAATTCAACATCTCTCCATCCAAAATCAAAACATTTAAATATGGGGTAAAGCTATCTGATTTCATACATGAATCGTCTCCTTGGAAAGTGAATGGGAAAAAAATCATCCTAGCAAATAGCAGACTTGTTTACTTAAAAGGTCTTCATCATTTAATTGAAGCCCTTTCATTTTTGAAATCAAGAAATGATTGGGAATGTTGGATCCTGGGAGAGGGGGAACTTGAAAACAGTTTAAAGAAAGATTGCAAAAATCTAGGGATCGAGAAGGATGTAATCTTCTGGGGGAATACGTCAAAAGTAAAAGAAATATTACAGCAATCGTACATGCTAGTTCTTCCCAGCCTTCTGGAAAATCAACCTTTTGCAGTTATTGAAGCACAATTACTTGGCGTACCTACGATTGTAAGTGATGCTGGTGGACTTCCTGAAATGGTGGAACATAATAAGAACGGTTTTATAGTAGAAAGGGAAAATAGCAGAAAATTGTCTGAGAGAATAGAGTACCTGTTGAACAATCAGGAAAAACGGGATCAGATGAGTCAATATGCAAAAGTACAAGGAGAAAAAATGTGGGATGTAAACAGATTAAGCAGGAATACGGTTCAGTTATACGCTAATTCCATTAAATTACACCAAAAATAAATACTGAAGGTAGAAAGGGGGTGAAAACTTGAATCGAAAAATAGCAATAGATTTTTTAAGGAAGAACTACAGGACTCCACTTTATCATCAGAATTTCCCATTACTATTATTATGGTCCCCAAAAGCTGGATGCACGACATTTGCACGTTGGTTCTTTTTTCAAATAGGACTATTAGAGAAGGCACTAGCGTACCATCCGTCCATCCATGTGTATAAAGGTGCTGTTCATTTCAAACAAAAAAACTATCTGGACTCGTATTCAAGTGGATTTACAATTAATAAAAAAACAACATATAAGTTAATCAGAGACCCTTACAAAAGAGCAGTAAGCAGTTATTTCACCATCGCAAATTACTGTTACTCAAACGGCCTTCCCAATTCTCCGATGAACAAGGATAAAGATAGGATTCTCTCCATGTATTATCCACACTCTTCCTATAAGGGAATATCATTTAAACAATTTTTATACTATTTATCCAAAGTTGGTTCAGATTATACGATCGTAGATGGACATATAGCCAAACAGTATTGCCTTGAAGAGGAATACCTTGACCCTAAATTAATCAGATTGGAAAATTTCAATCAGGTAATAAAGAGGCTAGAAGAAAAATACAAACTTCTTTCATCACCAGACCACGTATTAACTTCTCCCCATTCCTTTAAGACTAAAATGACGCAGACTGAGTTCAATTCAAACACGATTTTAACCCCTGAACAATTAATTCACGGACCATTACCAAATGCTGAATGTTTATTTGATGAGGAAACCATTCAGCTGTGTAATCATGTTTACCATGACGATTTCGTCAAATATAAATATCCTCAAAAGACGTAGGAGCCCCTCATATTCGGGGCTTTTTCAATCTCTTAAAATATATCAAGAATAGGATGGGAAGAAATGACTAAACAGCCATTAACGGTTTTTTTGCATGTTCCAAAAACTGGTGGAACAACAATGAACAACATTTTCCGAAATCAATATAGTACTGGGGAACTATTCGACCATGATCGGATAGATGGAAAAGGGAAATTGATCGATACCATATCCCCAGTAGAAAAAGAGAAGATTAAAGCAGTTTCCGGACATTATTTTTATGGGTTTCATCAGCACTTTTCAATGGATTATACCTACTTTACACTACTGAGGGAACCTGTTGACCGAGTTTTATCTTCATATTATTTTCTACGTGATTTTCCTGGGCATGAGCATATCCGGAGTTTGACGTTGGAAGAGTTTGTTAAAACGAAACATGTTGCTCATAATCTCCAAACGGCAATGATCAGTGGTATAGGGAGAACACCAAAACTGGACAAGGCTCTGGATCATCTAAGTGAGTTCAAGGTTGTAGGGCTGACAGAGAAGTTCGATGATTCACTCTTCCTACTGCAAAAAGCGTATGGATGGAAGCATGTTCAATATAAAAAACAGAACATCACGAAGAAAAGGCCATTGAAAGAAGATGTTCCGGAAAGAATCATAAAGCTTATTGAAAAATACAACACATTGGATATGAAGCTTTACCTATACGGAAAAACACGGCTGAATAACGAAATATCTCTTCTCTCCCCCAATGAGAAAAATAGCCTGGAAACGTTCAAGAAAAATATACGAACTCCCTAAATGCAGAATAAGGCAAACGCCTTTTTTGAAAATAGAGAGAATAGTCTAGGACATGTCCCTCTACTGAACATAAATATAATAAGAGAATGAAAAAGGAGAGGTGAGTATGAAAATCGTAACTGTTTTGGGAACGAGGCCTGAAATCATCCGATTGAGCTTAATAATGAAGAAATTGGATGTGCTAGCAGATGAGCATATTATTGTTCATTCGGGTCAAAATTTCACCCATTCGTTAAATGGCATCTTCTTTAAGGAACTAGGTTTGAGAGAGCCTGACTATGTATTAGCAAACGCACAGCAAACACTAGGAGAACAACTTTCATCTTTATTTACGGAGTTGGAAAAAATCCTATTAAAAGAGAAGCCTGACAAAGTACTGGTGTTAGGGGATACAAATAGCGGACTAAGTGCGATCCTCGCCGAAAGAATGATGATTCCAGTTGTTCATATGGAAGCTGGAAACCGTTGTTTCGATCTGAATGTTCCGGAAGAAAAAAACCGGAAAATCATCGATGCCGTATCTTCTTACAATCTGGTTTACACCCCGTACAGCAAAACCAATTTACTCAAGGAAGGAATGACTGCAAGTAAGATCATCATTACGGGAAACCCAATTTTTGAAGTTCTGACCCATTATTATCCCCAAATTGAAGAAAGTCGCATCCTCCAACAGATATCGTTAGAGGAAAAGGAATACTTTCTCGCAACCATTCACCGTGCTGAAAATGTCGACAACCCTGATCATCTTTCTTCTATTGTCAATGCACTTAATCAATTGGCGGATACTTACAAAAAGAGACTTATTCTGAGCACCCATCCACGGACCAGGTCCAAACTGCACTCGTCACCCCACCTATCATTACATCCATTAATCGAACTACACGAACCATTTGGTTTTTTTGATTTTATTAAACTTGAGAAAAACGCATTTTGTGTGTTGACAGACAGCGGGACAGTTCAAGAAGAATGCTGTATTTTTCATATTCCAACCGTAACGGTAAGAAAAACGACAGAGAGGCCGGAAACCGTAGATTGTGGAAGCAATTTCATATCCGGGTTAAAGGAAAAGGCCATTTTAAATGGAGTGAAGGTAATGTGTTCTAAAGATTCAAACTGGATTTGTCCAGCTGAGTATCTTGATACAAATGTTTCAGATAAAGTGATTAATATTCTATTAGGGGGTTCTGACATTGTTTACTAATAAAACTATTCTTGTAACTGGTGGTACTGGATCGTGGGGAAATGAACTTGTATCTCAATTACTTGAAAAAAATCCAAAGGAGATTCGCATCTTCTCTCGGAATGAAACGAGTCAAGTATTAATGAAACAAAAATTCGAAAATCATCGGAAACTGACGTTCATCATTGGAGATGTTAGAGACAAAGAAGCGGTTTCAGAAGCTTCCCAACGGGTCAATTACATCTTTCACCTTGCAGCTCTAAAACACGTTCCAGTCTGTGAATTCCAGCCTCTGGAAGCGCTGAAAACAAACGTGATGGGGACACAGAACATCATTGATGCAGCCATTGCAAACAATGTGGAAAAAGTGATTAACATCTCGACAGATAAAGCTGCGAACCCTTCCAATTTTTACGGATTTACTAAAGCAATGGGAGAGAAACTGATTATAAATGCGAATGTATTAACAAATAAAACAAAGTTTGTTTGTGTTCGTGGGGGGAACGTCCTGGGCACGAATGGAAGTGTTATTCATGTCTTCAAACATGGGATCAAATCAAAGTCGAAAATCGGTATAACCGATAAAAAAATGACCCGTTTCTTCTTGACGATAAAGGATGCCATTAAACTACTATTCAAAGCAACCTACGAAAGTCATGGTGGAGAGATCTTTGTCATGAAGATGCCAACCTGTAAAATCATCGACCTTGCACAAGTTTTAATCGATCAGTATTCACCTGATCAAGAGGTTACCATTGAAGAACTTGGAATCCGTCCCGGTGAAAAACTGCATGAGCTCCTTTTAACAGAATTTGAAAGCCACAATACAATTGCTTACGATAATGAGTATTTTGTCATTCTTCCAACCATTCCTATTGAAGGGCTGATGGAGTATTACGAGGAATTTCCCCAAGTTGATTTAGATACGTACTCTTCAAGTGACAATATCATCTCCTACGATGAGATCAAGATCATGCTGAAGGACGGAGGTTTTCTAGAATGAACATTCTCGTTCTAGGAGGTCATGGCATGGCAGGACATGTCATTGTTGACTATATGAAGCGTTGTGGTCATGACGTTTTGTATACGGTTCGAAAAGAAGATTCAAAGGGAATTGAATTAGATGTTAGAAATCTTGAAAAAGTAAGGAAGCTCCTGATTGAACATAAAGCAGATATCGTCATTAATGCTACTGGTCTTTTAAATGAGTACGCTGAACGAAACGTGAAAGAAGCGATTCAAGTTAATAGTCTTTTACCTCACGTCTTGGTGGATGTAGTCAATGAATATGGGGGGAAATTGGTTCATATCAGCACAGATTGCGTGTTTTCAGGAAATAAGGGGGGGTATACAGAGCAGGAGACTAAGGATGGTGTAAGTGTTTATTCCAAGACAAAATCACTAGGTGAAATTGAAACCGCTCCTCACTTGACCATACGAACCTCGATTATAGGACCGGAATTGAAGAGTCATGGAATCGGTCTCCTACATTGGTTTCTTAAGCAAAAAGGAAGTATTCAGGGATACCAGAACGTTTTCTGGAATGGTGTCACCACACTTGAATTGGCTAAAGCCATTCAAGCTCTCATACTGGGGAACGTGTCAGGACTTTACCACTTAAGTGTAGATAAAAGAATATCCAAATATGAACTTCTTCTCCTTTTTAAGGAGATTTTTCAGAATGATGAAGTGGAAATCAAACCAGTCCTTGAACCGGTTCATGATAAAACCCTTATTCATACTAGAACGGATTATAAATATCCTGTGAGAAGCTATCGGGAGATGCTGAATGAACTTCAAGAATGGATGTCAGGGAAATGAAGAAGATTCTCATTACAGGCGCATCAGGATTTACTGGGAGGCATGCATGCGAGTATTACACAAAGAAGGGATATGATGTATACGGCTTAGTCCATAGTCAATCTCTTTCCTCTAAGCAAATTCAAAGCATACATTGCGACCTATTTGACATTGAAGGTTTAATAGAAGTTCTTAAGGTCGTGAAACCTCGCTTTATCCTGCATTTAGCAGCACAGAACCATAGTGGAAGATCATGGGAAGATCCCGTTTCCACCATAAATACAAATGTGATCGGTACAATGAATCTTCTCGAAGCAGTAAAGAAGTCTGTTCCTGATGCGACTCTTCTTATTGTAGGCTCTGTTATTGAGTACAATCCATGTCATTCTTCACTCCCCAACCACCCCTATGGCCTGTCTAAATATATTCAAACTCTATTAACATTGTGCTGGTCTACGTTTTATGATCTTGATATACGAATTGCCAAGTCTTCCAATTTAATAGGACCAGGACATTCCACTGGCATATGCTCACTCCTTGCACAAAAATGTTTGCAATACCGAGATGATAAATCAATTTCGTTCCACTTCCATAATGTCCTGGATAATAGGGATTTTGTGGACGTAAGAGACGCAGTAGAGGCTTATGACATCATTCTTCAAAGAGGTGAGAAGAATGAGAGTTATATCGTATCATCTGGAAAAAACTACAGATTTCTAAAGGTGGCAAAGGAACTTAAGAGCATATCACAAAGCGACCTTCCATTAACTACAGACCATTTTTATCCTACAGCTGACATTCGACATGAACATACGAAACTTTGCGAACTAGATTGGAAACCGAAACATTCTTTGCAAAACAGTTTGAAAGATATCATTGATTACTATGTAAGAGGGTAAACGAAAATCTCATTATTGCTGACGGATGGTATCAGCAGTAATGAGATTTTTATTAGACTAAAAGTAAATGTTGAATTTTTTAAATAGATCCTCGATGTCCATCTTTCTTCTTTTTACATATTGAGCTCTCTTTACTAAAACCCCATCTTTGATCACTTTTTTCTCTATTGTGTTGGGAGGACTGTGAACAATAAGGGCTTTCGCTTTTTTAATTCTTTTATCATCAAAATGCAGGTAAGCCATCCTCAATAAGTTATAATAAATACCTTCATAATTCACTTTGTAGGGGTGACTGGTCCTGAATAAATGTAAAATGGTTACTTGGGGATCACAGTGACAGCGATATCCAAATAGCCAGAGCTTAAGGGAGAATTCCACATCTTCATGTCCCCAAGTTAAAAATCCTGTATCAAACCCCCCCACTTCTTTAAACACTCTTTGGGACGTGATAATACTTGCACCGGGTAATACTGCAGTTTCAAACAAGGACTTTCGCTTTTGATGCCATTTGATCTTCAAGGAAGGAGTCAGGGACTGTCCATATCCTTTAATCGTTGGGTCAGAGATAGATCCTATGGCTGGACAGATTGCGTCCGTTGTTCCTTTGACAAGATGATAGACCAAACGGTCAATCCAGAAGTTTTCGAACGTCATATGAGCATCGCAGATGGCTAAATAGGGATGTTGTGCTTTCTCCGCTCCAAGATTTCTGGCATTTGCCGGACCTACACCATTTGCTCGAATATACGTTACTTTGTTTCGGTGGGGATAGCTTGTTAGAAAATTACAGCATTGATCATCCGAGGCGTCATCCACGATAATTGCTTCAATTTCGATATTAGTCTTAACCGTAAATAATGAGTCAAGTGTCATTTTGACATTTGTGCCTTCATTACGTACGGGGAAAATGATAGATACTTTAGGAGGTTTGTTTCCCATGTTTTCTCTCCCTTACTCCGAGATATTCTACGATAGTATATGTGAACAGAGAATTTCCGTGAATATAGTAAAAGGCTATGTCAACACTTAATACACAGCCTTTTTTTGTATTATCGAATGGTACACAGGAAAGAGGGATTCGTAAGATTTTCTTTATTGTATTCCAGAGGTTTGCCTGTATCGTACACGACCACTTGTCCGTGTGCTTCTTCTACTATAATTTGACCCGCAGCCGTATCCCACTCCATTGTAGGTGCTAAGCGGGGATAATAATGAGCGGCCCCTTCAGCAACCAGACAGAACTTTAACGAACTGCCAATGGATGAGTATTCAAGCTTCCCTTCCTGTTGGTGAAGATTCTCAAGATAGTTTTTGGTAGCTTCAGAAAGATGAGATCTGGAAATAACCACTTTTTTAATCTTTGAAGAGGAGGAAGTGATTTTGATCTTCTTCCGTTTTGTGTTAGAACTGGCATGAAGTAATTTGAAAGCTCCTTTATTTTTTTCAGCGCTATAAAGAATATCATGAGCAGGTGCATAGATGACTCCCAGTACAGGTCGATTTCCTTGAATGAGTGCGATATTGACTGTGAAATCACCATTCTTCTTAATAAATTCCTTTGTGCCGTCCAGAGGATCAATCAACCAAAATGTTGACCAATTTTTTCTCACTTTGAAAGGAATGTGTGCTCCTTCTTCACTGAGTAAGGGCAGTTTCAACTGTAGCAAGTTTAATTTTGTTTGTATATATTCATGAGACAATTGATCTGCAAGGGTTAAGGGGGATTGATCTGCTTTTTGGTGTACAGTATAGATCTCATCGTACACCTCCATAATTTTTTGACCTGCTTGGATGGCGATCTCGATTACATCTCTCAGCATGGTGTTTTTCAACTCCTGTATAGTTTAATAAAATGGTGAACAAATACATAGAATTCCACCATCATAGCAATCGTTTATTCTGTAAGTAGTGGACTATTTGCTTAACGGACTCCTCAATTGTTTGAATTTCAGTATTGATCAAAAGTTCCGGGGACTCAGGAATCTCATAAGGTGAATCAATCCCTGTGAAATTGTTAATTTCCCCCATCTGTACCTTATTGTATAGCCCTTTAGGGTCTCGCTTAGAACATTCCTCTATGCTTGCTTTTACATAAACTTCTATGAATTCCGCTTCGGAAAATAAAGAACGTACAAACCTACGGTCTTTTTTAAAAGGGGAAATAAAGGCAGCTAAGGTGATGACACCTGCATCCACAAACAATTTCGCTACTTCACCAATTCTCCGGATATTCTCATTACGGTCTTCCTCAGAGAAAGTCAGGTCTCGATTTAAGCCGTGACGGATATTATCTCCGTCGAGTCGATACGTGTGTATCCCCATTTCATAGAGCGCCTTTTCAAGTTCCACTGAAATGGTAGACTTACCAGAACCTGATAATCCCGTGAACCAAACCAATACACTTTTATGATTGTGAAGAAGTTGTCGATTTTCTTTTTCTACTTTACCCTCATGCCATGAAATATTCTTTTTCTTCATCTTTTCCACCTCCATCATTCAATCATTTATAGCCAAAAAAAGTAGACCAATACGACTGTTGTAATCATTGTAAGGATATTCAGGGGAATCCCCACTTTCAGAAAGTCTTTGAACTGATAGCCACCTGGTCCATATACAATTAAATTCGTTTGGTAACCAATCGGTGTAGCAAAGCTTGCTGAAGCTGCTATGGTAACAAGCACGGCTAATGGAATCGGATCTAAATTCATTGTACTTGCAACTTCAAGGATGATAGGGAACATCAACACAGCAGCTGCACTGTTCGTCATCAATTCAGTGAACAAATTGGTTAATAGATAGATTGCTATGATAACGGCGAACACTCCGAATGGTCTTGACGCTTCCATTAATAAATTGGCAATAAAAGCGGCAACGCCTGAGTTCATCAACGCATAACCGATACCGAAAGAGCAGGAAATCATCATTAATACATTCCATTGAACAGCTTGCTTTGCCTGTTGAGGATGAATGATCTTGAACAAGAATAATACTAAAGAGGCAAACGTCATGCCTGTGAGCATTGAAACAAATCCTAACGTGACCAGGAGGATCATGGTCCCTAATAGAACAATTGAGAACCAGCCCTGTTTTTTTTGTTTTTGAGTAAGGATTTTTTTATCAATTAGTGAGGCAAAGTAAAAGTCATTTGTAGGTGCTTTCTTATGAAAGTCAGTACCTGCAACAAGCAGTAGGATATCGCCTGGTTTTAAAACAATATCCCCGATTTTTGCTTTGAGTCGTTGATTTTGTCTATGGACAGCAATGACGGCTGCATTGTATCTGCTCCTAAAATTCGTCTCTTTTATTTTCTTATATAATAAGGAAGAATGGTGAGATACGACTGTTTCTACTAATTGATGATGGTAAGGAAAATAAGCCCCGCTATTACTTTGTAATTGAAGTCCTTTATTCGATTGAAGCTCCGTAATGGTCGTGATGTCCCCTGTGAAAATTAAGCGATCATTTTCCTTTAGTACTGTTGCATTTGAGACAGGGGTGATAATTTCATCATCCCGGATTATACTGATAAGGAATAGTCCTTTTAAGCTCCGCAGCCTAGCTTGTTCAACTGTTTTATGAAGGTATGGAAAATCTCCTAGTATTAGCACTTCCCCCGTAAACTCTCTCAAGGCTTCAATGTTTGTCATTTTGGGGCTTTGCCGGGTTGGTAACAAATAAGAACTAAAGAAAATAAGATAACACAAACCAACCAGAGTAATCGGAATGCCTATTTTACTCAATTCAAAAAATGTAAATCCAGGCAAACCATGATCTAGCATTAAACCATGAACAACAAGATTCGTTGACGTCCCGATGAGCGTGATCGTACCGCCGAGAATCGTGGCATATGAGAGTGGAATTAGGAATTTTGAAGGTGAAAGCTGATGGTCTTCACACCACTTCTTCACAAGGGGAGTAAAAGCGATGACGATAGGAGTATTATTAAGAAAAGCCGATAGTACTGAAATCGGAACGAGCAGTTTGGCGAGCATGTATTTTCTTGAAGAGGAGTGATCTAATAGTTTCAGAAGAGCGTGATCTACGATGCCGCTCGATTGTATACTTCCGGCAATCAAAAACAATAAACCTATGGTAAGCATCCCTTCATTCGAGAACCCTTTTGTTGCTTCTTGGGGAGTTATAACGCCAGTCATAACGAAAAGTAGGAGCGTGGTGGGAATAACGATTTCAGGGCGCTCCAATTCAAAGATTAAACAAGAGAGCATAACGACCATTCCAACTATAACAATATAAAATTCAAACATGATGATGTCTCCTTAGCGATTCTCCCATTCTAAGAATCTGAACTCATTTCATTCATGAGTATTTCGATTACTTCCGGTCTGGAAAATTCCTTTGGAGGCATGATTCCATCCTTCAACATCTTTCTCACTTTCGTTCCACTAAGGTGAATATGATATTCATCCTTATGGGGGCACGTCTTAGAAGTAGCCATCGTAGCACACTTAATGCAATAATAAGCATGTTCGTATTTCAATATTTCAATCTCTATCTCTTCTTTAGTGAACTGATTAAAGATTTCCTGTGCATCGTAGGTTCCATAATAATCCCCAACTCCAGCATGGTCTCTCCCGACAATAAAATGGGTGCAGCCAAAATTTTTTCTTACAATACTGTGAAATAATGCTTCACGTGGACCCGCATACCTCATCGCAGCAGGAAATGTAGACAATATAACCCTCTTTTTTGGATAGTACTCATCAAGTAATACTCTATAGCTTTTCATTCGAATATCTGCAGGAATGTCATCTTGTTTTGTCTCCCCTACCAAGGGGTGGATCAATAGACCATCGACATTCTCAAGCGCTGTTTTTTGAAGGTACTCATGGGCCCTGTGAATAGGGTTCCGTGTTTGAAATGCCACCACTGTTTTCCAACCTAAATCCTTGTAACGCTTCCTAAGCTGATCAGGGGTTTGGAAATCTGCATTGAATATATCCGGGAAGGCTAGGAGCTTAACAGATCCAGCAACATACACATCTGCTTTCTGAAAGGTTTTCTGCACGCCCGGGTGGAGTTTGTCCAATGTTTTAAATACGAAAAGAGCCTCAGCTTCTTTACTATATTCATACATTTCTTCTATTTCCAAAGTGCCGTAGATCACTCCATCTTCTCCTTTAAGAGAAACGGTTTGCCCAATCGATAAAGTTTCCCTCAATCGTTTTGGAACAGGGAGTGTAATAGGCAAACTCCAAACAACACCATTTGCTAACCTCATATCTTTCAGCACTTGTAAATAGTCTTTCTGATTCATGAACCCTTTTAAGGGACTGAAGGCTCCTGTTGAGATGAGGACTAAGTCAGACAACCCCCAAGAATCTAATGTGATAGTGGATAAAGTGGACACGTTGTTTAGTAGTTCATCACGCTCTTTCCCTTTTACAACTTGATTAATGAGTTTACCTCCGTGTGGGGAAATCATATACATTTCTCCTTTCAAATAGAGTGAATTTTATTAGAACGGTTAAGACCAGACATCTGATCTAACGAGTCCATATATTGAAGGGTAAAGTGCAAGCTGACTTGCTTTTACTAGTTTATGTGAAAATGAACCAGAGGAGAGGGCTGTAATACAAAACAAGCATTAGCCTACACCTAAAAGCGTAAGCAGCTTATGACCTCGAGTCTCTAGCCGCTGGAGCAGGATGAACCATAAAAGCAGAAGCGGCTTGAACAGAGGCGACAAGCATATTATTTGAACAGATTCATAATTTATTTCTAGAGTTCATATGATACATAGACTACTTCTAAAGGGTGGTGAGCCTAAAAATGAAATTAAAAATCAACAACCATGATTGGGGAACGATTCCAGCCCATTCCATAGCTGCCATCCAATTTTATTGTGCGGAGAATAATCATCAATTCCATTTGAACGAAGAAGAACAAAGCGTGGAAGTGAAGAGTTCACTCCATGGGAAAAAAATATGGTTATCAGTAAACACACCAAATGCGAGCATAAACAAAGAAATAATTGAAAAAGTGACCAGGGTATTAACGGATCATGGAATTGAGGTTACCAGTAAAAGTGATACTGGAAGGATAAGAGACGGGGATCTATTTATTGATTTAGTGTCGAGTAAGTCAGAGGGGGATAGCAGATTTATTTCTGTCGGATATAATGAAAAGCTAAATTCCATTAATGTTAAAAAAAATCTATCAATATATAAGCATGAACTGAAATTTAAAGGGTATTATTTAATACCTGAGCACCATGCCATTCCGCATCTAAGATGTTCGTTAACGTGTAAAGAGGAAGGTTTTTTGTTAAGAGAAGCTCCCGCCATTCTAACTCAATGTGTGCTTAAAACGCTACTTGGAAATCAGAAGCCCAGTTTACTGGACCTTAATGTTCTCCATCTTTTTGGAACCACTAGTAATCAAACAGGGCAAACTGACACAAATAGTGAGAAGAAGAATTCAAGTGAAAATATCCAGATAGATGATAAAACGTATGATGAGATGAAAATGCGAAAAGCAAATCGGAAAGTCCGTGAAGCTCAGGAAATAAAGCCATATGCGGAAATATATTTTGATTACAATCTAATTCCCAATCGAAAATCAGAACGCTATTCCATTAAAGCTGATTTCTTCATAAAGAATACTGGAAACGTAGACTTAACGAATCCAAAAATCTGCTTTCGGATGGATCCACCTGATAAGATTGAAATTGGAGGACAGATTCTTCCTCCTGAAATGAGCGAAATATTTTCTCTCCAAGGTCAAAACGGTGCACAAGGATGGAAGTATATGGGAAAAGATTGGTTGGAAAAGGCATATTCCACCGGAGAATATTGGATAGAATCCATACAGGATTCAATCATTCCCCCTGGTGAAATAATAGCAGTGGAGGGGTTGCAATTTACGGTTGAAAATCTTGAAGAACAGGAAACTTCAACCATTTTAGGGTTTGTATTATTTGAAGATCAGGAGCTCCAGCTTAGCTCAAATAATAAAATTAAGATAACATTTTAACCAAAAACGATGCCAAGGAATCCCTGTGGCATCGTTTTTTTATTCTTTTTCATCTTCTATAAATTGCTGATCAATCGGTGCAGAAATCTTCGCTACAGAGGGTTTTTGACGTGGGTTAATGATATGAGCCTGACTGCGTCTTTGGCTCTCCATCAGTCTCTTAAGCTCTAATAAATTGTGTGTCAATATGGAATTATAGTCCCGAATAGAGTCGACCTCTGTAATAAAATTCAGAAACCTTTGCTCAACCTGCTTAAACCTTCCCTCTAGCACTTCACTCTGTAGAGAAAAATGATTTTCCTGCTCCTGCTCAACCGCTTCAATTCGTTCATCTTGTTGTTTTGTTCGTTGATCAATGTCGGCAAATTGTGAGGAAAGCCACCACTCATTTTCTTCAAAATGTTTTTGATATTGGCTGATAAAGGTTTTAAGATATTCCATTTTTTGCTTTTCTGCTTCTATTAATTGGTCTTTTGCAAATTGCAATGAATCAAGGGTATGTTTTCTCTCGGATATTAACTCTTCTAACTCCTCGGTTTTGGATATCAGGTTATAAAACATTTCTTTCTTTGTATCTTCAGAATGAGCCAATGCCGAATTTAAGTCCGAAATATGAAGGTTTTTGCTTTGGAGTTCACTCTTTAAGCTGTCTGATTTTCTTAAATGTAGGATGTTTTCCTCCAACAATGCTTGATTTTTACTGAATAGTTCTTGTTGGTTCTTCTTTAATTCAGTTATTTTTTGAGAGAGTTGTCTCAGTTCAAGCCCGTTAGAAAGGAGTTCTTGTTCGAGTTCATTCTTGTTCACTTGTTGCTGCTGTAATAACTCTTCTTTTCCATGCAAAGCGTCATGAAGTGAATGTACTTGACTTTCTACTTTCTCTTTACCTTCTTTAAACAGGTTTCGATCTACAATGAGTTCCCGTTCAACTGTATCGTTCTCTTCTATTCGAAGGAGAGCAAGTTTTAATTCCTCCTGAACCTTTTTAAGTTCGGCCTTATGATACTCATTTTCAGCATACAGATAACTACTTTTCAGACTTCGAATTGTTTTATTCAGGTTCTCTATTTCAGATTTTAAATAAAGGGTTTCTTGGTCAGAAATAGCGTACATCGGTGATAAATTAGCTTCCTCCTTTATTGTAATCTCCTCCTAAAGATTTTTACTCTATTGTATGAACCGATTTGGGTAAATGTTACAAAGGCACCAACGAATTATATATATAATCGCCTCACACAGATGAATTGATTAACACATGACATGAAGTTTCACAGATTAATAGAATTAATACTAGAAATATGTTGAAGCCTACCGACACTCGTCCACTCATTCTGAAAAAATATACATAGATTATAGTAAGTCAATAGAAAAGGAATCTGTACTGTCTTCACTACATTAATAGCCTATTCTGTTGATTAATTTATGATTATCAGGAGTGAAATAGTATGAAAAAGAATACAGGATGCGGGTTTGGACATGATGGGTGCCCTCCACAATCACCAAATGATAAAGCGGAGGCAAGAAGCCTTTTTACTGAAACGTATGTACCAGACTTAAACTTAGAGGAAGTAACTGTTGTTCTAGGTGATGTGTTTCTCCAATCTTTAACAGAAGCAGAGATCTATCTACCAACTTATGCTAGAGCTATTAAAAATATTGAAAAGAACGTCTCATTAACTCAATGTAAAGCAATTCCTGTACCAGGTTTTCCTCAATACGTTAAGCTTTTTGTAGAAGGAATTGTCCACAAGAATATCCAATATGTAGAAGGCTCCTATGGAGTAGTGAAAGACTATAGTGTTGACATTCCTTTTAAAGCGTATGATAGAGTGAGACTGGCTAATGATGTCAATAAACCGTTTGGAATTGACTTCAGTATTAAAGAGAATGTCTTGCAAAGAAGAGAACTTGCTAAAGACGGAATGGGTGCAAACCGTTGCGAATTCGGTTCATTAACATTTGAAATCAATAACGAGCCTATTAATTGTAAACTTCTTGCCTCTGCAGTAAACCAATGGGATATTACTGAAAACTTCGATAATTGGGGACGTTTTAATAAAATCACAGAAAAGATGGACATTAACCTGCTTATTAAATTAACCCAAAAGAAACAACAAATGGCTGGAGATGCTGATACCGGTGAAGGAGAAGAGCAGCAAGGACCTGAAGTAGTCTTCAATCGTTTCAGAAACATCATCCAACGCTAGTGTTAGGTTCAAAATGCCATAGGCAGACCCGTATAGAAAATGCGAATCTGCCTTTACGGCATTTTTCTTATGAGTACAGACTTTATAGAGAATGGAGAGTGAACGCCCAAAAAAGGGGTTCACAAAGAAGTGTACCCCTGAATCCATATACATATCATTGAATCCATTTAACTGTATCGATTTGGACAAATTGTTCTTGTGTTAAATGAAGACATAGTGTTAAACATCCTTGAATTTTTAAAATTGACCTGCCATTTTGCTTCAAAGACTCTTGTTGACAAATAAACTTAAAATCTTGTAGAGAATCTTGGATAGTTTCACAAAAAGAATGATGACTATCATAATGAGTAGTTGTTTCTTGGTTATGTTGAGATAAGAATATATATTCTTTCTGAGAGCTTTTATTGATGTTTGGTGGAACGATCCAACGAATATGGCTGGTTTGATTCCATTCAACTGGTATTTTTACTGAATGTACCGTATTTTCTTTCCCTGGATTTACATATTCAATCGAAGCAACAAGAGTTCCTTTTACAAATAGGGTAGAAGAAGGGATAGGGATATGTGTCTTAAGAGAATGAATTGACCAATGGATTGTCTGAATATGTTCAATCGGAAACGGTAATTCTAGATTCTCAAAGATAATGACTTCAATGCTTAAAGTAGATAATACAACAGGGATCTTTACAGTTAAAGAATGATAGTCAGTTGATTTAGTTCCTATATCCTCTTCTGGACCAGCCTCCTCTGACAAGAGTTCAGTTTCGAAATGCTTTTTTAGAGCCGAAAGATCAGTATCGTTTTGTTCACAGTCATCTGTATGCTCTTGACTTGCATTCATCACTTCCCACTCAGTTGAAATCTTTTTGAGAACAGAGGTCAAGGAGTCTATGGAACGAACGAATTCTGTATATTTATTGTTTATTTGAGTCGCCTTTTTTTCACAATATATAGTTTCTAAAAATTGAGTGAATGGAGACGGATGATTTTCTTCATAATCAAGATCCAGAAAAGAATAGTAATCATCTTCTTTGTATGAAATAGTGGAAAAATCGTTTGATATATAGCTCTGTTCGTTACTGAGTGAATCTATATCATTCTCAATTTCTTGTCCTTGAAGGGGTTCTATTTGTTCAGATGCATTGAAGTCTTCATCTAACTCTTCATTTAACATCATAAATATTTCTTCTCTTATCGACACAGATTCATTTTCATTAGCTGAAGTATCTAATGATATTTCATCATCCATAGATGGCCGGTTACCCCCTTCAATATGATCCGAAGTAGACAGATCGACCTTATACCTCTCAATAGGTATATCCTCCATGAAATTATTAGGAAGCAGTTTTTCATCTTCCTTTCCATCATCCCGTTCGACCATATCATTTAATTCCTCGGCCATGCTTTTATTCTCCTCCAGGCTGATTTCCATATCCATCACTTTTGGAGGGGGGAAGAATGTAGGGTGAGAAAGAAATCCCTCCTGTGGATCCTGAGGAAAGATAATATCTTTAGGTACATTCTTCTCGTTATTTACAATCATTTCACTGGAAGGTTCATTCTTCTGATTGAGATTAAATAGAGAAAATGAATAAGGGGGAAGATTTTTTTTGTGCGTTTCATGTCTGTTTTTTTCTTGTTGATTTTCCTCCATCTTATTTGAGAAATGGTTTTCTAAATCATCAGAGTGATCATTTTTCATAATCATGGTGATTGGTGCGGTTTCGAAATCACACCGAATCCTTTGCCTCCTATCTGTAATGAATACTCATTTTCAGTCGCAATCATCATTTGTGGTGGAGGTTACACGAATTTGTTGGTTTTGAAGGACTTTCACACATATATCTATGACCATTTTTTCTTCGATTGTACGGAAATAGCCTTCTCCAATGGGACCTGTATGAGGGAGTGGACAGCGATCGATCGCTTCATCCCACTCAATGATTTTACTGGATACTAATTCACAGTAAGGTATTTCATTGTAATATTGATGGCTTTCTTGATGGAACTGAGATAAATCATTTGATAGTAATTCATCCTTTTCCGGATATCCAGAAGGTAATGGTTTCGAAATAAAGAAATCAAATTCCTGACGATTATTTACTTCAGGCATCACAGGCATTGATAAGAACTTCTTAATGTCTGTCACACATTGAAAGGGTATATCAACAGTATAAGAGTGAAGGTCTGAAGCGATGGATGCATGGGAACTCTCTTCGATTTCTTTACAAGGGCTTGCGTATTGGATGTTTTTTCGAACAAACCCTTTTACAAATAGTTTATTTGTAGGGAGAAGAAGTCTGCACTGTGTTAATTTTATTGTTTTTTTAATATCTTTAATTTCCAAGACTGCTTCTGGAAAGGTAATCTTCGCATCTACATTTACCTCCAGTGACAGTTCAGCTAGTACGACAGGTACCTTCGTCACTATCTTACCGATACTAACATTCGGATGATGACAATGGCTTTTACATTCATGTAGATTTGACGTTATGTTACATTCAGACACTTTATTGTGGTTATCAAACATAAGGGGCCTCCTAAAGCAAGATAATGCCATCTTATGATTAAGAATGTTACTTGTTTGGGCCAAAGCCTATATGTAAAGGAGTAATTTCAGGAGAACGATTTACAACCGAAGAAGAGAATTGTGTGAGTGATAAGAAAAGGCACCCCTTCTACTGTTATACATACAGTAGAAGGGGTGCTGAGGTACTATGCATTCCCTAATGCATCAAGACGAACCTGCTGTTTTTGTAATACTTTAATAGTAAAGTTAAGGGACATTTTCTCTAGCATATTGTAGAAATACCCTTCACCCACCGGTCCTTCAGATACACGATCTGTTGATTCGTCCCACTCTAGAATGCTGCTGGAAAGCAGTTCACAGTAAGGAAGTTGATTATAGTAATTCGTGCAGTATTGATGGAATTGGGAGATGTCATTTGATAAATATTGATCTTTCTCAGGATAGCCTGTCCCTAAATCTTGAGCTCTAAAGAAGTCGAATTCTTGTCGGCTATTGGTTCTTGGAAGTTGGACTGGAGATTCTAGGGTAATCGTGGTCATACATTTAAATGGAACGCGAACCGTTAATGATTTAATGTTGGAAGATATACATGATCCATCAAATCCTGAACTACCGCATGGTGTAGCGTATTGAATGTTTTTGCGCACGTATCCAGATAGTAACAGAGGAAATTGTGCACCATCCGCACTGAAATCACCATCACTAGTTGGAACAGTCATTAGACGGCATTGAACAATTTCCACTTTCTTTTTTACATCTTTGATTTCCATTACAGGTTCTGGAAATGTGATATGTGCTTCAAGGTTACTGGATACACGATAAATTCCTAAATCTACTGGAACATGGACAGTTCTTTCTCCTGCCGGTGTTAGAATTGGGTCTACAGCTGTGTTGTCGCAGTGATCGAGTGATGCAGACTTATCCACATTCACACAATTTCGATTCTTATTATAATCACTCATTTTTTTTCCTCCTATATAATTTACAATATTTAAACTACACTTTATTGTATGCTGAACGAATCTATTAAGAGTGGTTAAATGAATCAGTATAAGAGTGGAAATTTTCGATGAAAAATCATGATAGTAGAGATAACCCGTTTCCATATATCTTTACTAGATTTAAAAATTATTACTGAGTACGTGCACAGATGTTTTCCACCCCTGCATAGGCTTTAAGGAAGGAGGATGATGTAATGGATAGAAATAATTATGTTGCTGTGGATTTAGGGAACAGCTTTTATAAAGCAATGTTTTCAACAAATGGTGAAATAATGGAATATTCCATGCCCAATGCTATTGCATTATTTGATGAAGAATTTTATGAGAAACCTTACGATGACGAGGACGTTATACTACAAGACAATTTAATTGTGGAAGTAAACAGTTCAGCGTTGCATGAGAAAAGAGATATCTTTTATATAGGTAAATCGGCAGCGAGACAACGTAATGTGAGTTTAACATCCTTTAATAATCAGAAGGTAGAGGAAGATCGGACTTACACCCTCTTATTTGGCATGATGGCCCATCATGCTGTACTGAACAAACCATCTGATACAGATGTATCCTTTGAGATAGATCAATTAGCGGTCTCTCTGCCAACTACTCAATACAAAGAACGGAAAGATACTTTGAAAAGCCGTTTAATTGGGACTCATACCGTGTATCTTCATAAGGTTCCAGGCATGGTACCTCCTAAAGAGATAATCGTTAGACTTCATATTAAAGATGTTATTATCGGTGCAGAAGGAGCTTGTGCTTATCTGGCGTTAACGAGGGATTGGGAAACATTAGGGGTGAAAGATGAATCTCTTTTACAGGATTCTGCCAAAGGAATCCTCATTGGTGATCTAGGGGGGGATTCAGTAGATTTTGTGGGAATCAAAAACAATAAGCCAGTAGCTTCCATCGAAGGTGAGCCATTTGGGATTAACCAGTTTTTAGATCATATCATCCAGAAAGTCAGTAAATATGAGTTATATAGATTCGATTCTAGATCTGAGCTTGAAGAAAAGCTGGTGGCTGGTCAATCGGAGTGGTATGTAGAACCATTCGCTGGTGTGAAAAAGGACATAAGCAAATATATAATACCCCAATTGAAATCATTGGCAATTAAATATCTGGAACATTTCGACCGGGTTAGAAATAGTTCAAATGAAATCAAAGGTGCAGTCAAATACATTGCAGTAGGTGGTGCTGCCAAAATAGCTGAATCTCATATAAGGGAAGCTGCTGTGAAATGGGCAGAAAGAGGACGCCCTATTGAATTATACTTCCCGCAAAATATGGAAAAGTTAAATGTGTCAGGATTAATGATTCTTGCAAAATTGAATCAATTAAAAAACAATCCTGTACATGTCGAATATACAAAAAGCTAAAGGGTGATGGATATGCCTAAGAAATATACAGATTATTTTCAGGATACGATTCTAACGGTCCCTGATAATTTTATTAATGTTAAAACAGGGGAAACAGAAGCCATCACTTCTAAGATTCAAGAGCAGATTGCCTATCATGCAAAGAACAATACGCTGAATCATCTTGTTTTTTCTGCTCTACATGATTACTTACACCACTCTAAACCTGCTCAAATAAATATGGCAACAGATCATGCCATATTTGAAGAATTATTAGAATTAAAAAGATTGTTGCTCCAAAATGGCTATGATTCAACGAAGGGCATGAAAGAAAACAACATCTTGAGTACAAAAAAACAAGATCATACCTCAGTAGGCATGAAAGAAGTTGAAGAGTTACTTGAAGCCTTTGGGGGATAAAAAAAGGTGAACGATTCTTGTTCACCTTTTTTATTTGAATATATTTTGTCTTACAAATGAACGGCTGGTAGGCAAGTGATCGCACAGAAGCAAGATAGATCAACTGTAATACATATCCCAGTTTTCATTAAATCCTTCACACATTTACCGTCTATTTGTTTACAAGGAGAACTGGAAACGCACTTACTTTCATGTTTAGGATGAGAGTCGTTATTATGATGATCAGATTTAAAGGTTAGCAATTCGAGAGTAGCACATTTATGATCGATGTTTTTAATTTTGAAGACGAAGGTTTCAATACATTTGAATGTATTATTTTTTTGACTATGACAATGGTACGTAGTAACACCGGTTCCTTTAAATGGACTACAGCCACAATAGAGGATGAAGGGAATGGTATTTTTTTTGGCCGTCTTTTTATCACATAAAAAATCCTCAATGGATTTTTTGCAGGATGAATCGCAATCATGATCTTTATTCACTTTCTCTTGAGCTTCGAGGATTGCTTTTAACACGTCTTCAACACAATTTTCATAATGCTTGGAAGGTGACTTCTGGCATTTATGATTCTCATATTCCTCATGAAAATATTTGTCCTGGGTAATTGATTTTTGATAATAACTCATATTTTTACACTCCTTTACAATTTACTACTAAATATCATACGCTCAAAAGGGACTATTCGATTGAGCCTCTAGCCTAAAACGATAAAAATAGATTGTTCATTACACAATTAATAGTTTTAGTCTTTATTCATGACTATGGTCTCGAGTAAAATGGGAGTTTTCCAGCTTTGAAAGAAGGATGAAAAAAGGCACATGTCTATGGGAATCTATCATGGTGAAATAACATTAATATCGAAGGTTGAGATGTATACATTTTTCAACACTTAAGCGCCTCTATTGTATGTATCCTTGAAAACCTTTATACTATTATAATGTGCAAGAATGTATATCTTGTTAATTCGGCCGACTTACTATATAGAAGATAAACGGTTTGGTTATAGAGGTAGAAAGGGGATTTTTCATGAACGAAGAACAGCGAAAACAAGGACAACAATCGAAATCTGTATCTCCAGCGGACCAAAAATCCGAAAAGGATTTCAGCAAATACTTTGAAAGTGTCTATATCCCACCTTCGTTAAAAGATGCAAAAAAACGTGGGAAAGAAGAAATTCAATATCATAATGACTTTACAATCGATGATCAATATAGGGGCCTCGGGGAAGGCAAGAAATTCTATATTCGTACGTATGGATGTCAAATGAATGAACATGATACAGAAGTAATGGCAGGGATCTTCATGGCTTTGGGCTATGAAGCGACGAATTCAACTGATGATGCCGACGTAATCCTATTAAATACATGTGCCATTCGTGAAAATGCTGAAAATAAAGTATTCGGTGAACTAGGTCACCTGAAGCATTTAAAGCGAGAAAAGCCAGAACTTTTGATTGGGGTATGCGGTTGTATGTCTCAGGAAGAATCCGTTGTCAACAAAATCTTGAAAACCTATCAACAAGTTGACATGATCTTTGGAACTCATAATATTCACCGTCTTCCAAAAATCCTTTCTGATGCATATATGTCTAAAGCTATGGTGGTAGAGGTTTGGTCGAAAGAAGGGGATGTTATTGAGAACCTTCCTAAAGTCAGACGCGGAAACATTAAAGCGTGGGTCAATATTATGTACGGCTGTGATAAGTTCTGTACATACTGTATCGTACCATACACACGGGGGAAAGAACGGAGCCGCCGTCCTGAAGAAATCATTCAGGAAGTCCGTCACTTGGCAGCCCAAGGGTACCAGGAAATCACTCTGCTCGGGCAGAATGTGAATGCGTATGGTAAAGACATAGAAGAGCTCAACTATGGATTAGGGGACCTAATGGATGATCTCCGAAAAGTAGATATTCCACGTATTCGATTCACAACGAGTCACCCAAGAGATTTCGATGATCATTTAATCGAAGTCCTGGCTCAAAAAGGGAATCTTGTGGAGCATATACATTTACCCGTTCAATCTGGTTCGACAGATGTTCTAAAGATCATGGCTCGTAAATATACCCGAGAGCAGTTCTTGGAATTAGTCGGTAAGATTAAATCAGCCATGCCGGATGTGGCTCTTACAACAGATATTATCGTTGGATATCCTAATGAAACGGATGAGCAATTTGAAGAAACAATTTCTTTATATCGTGAGGTTGGATTTGAATCGGCTTTCACATATATTTACTCTCCTCGGGAAGGTACGCCTGCTGCGAAGATGAATGATAATGTACCGATGGAAGTGAAAAAAGAACGTCTTCAACGATTGAATGCAGTCGTGAAAGAATATTCTGCTGAAGCCATGAAGAACTATACTGGTCAGGTTGTTGAGGTTTTAGTAGATGGAGAAAGTAAGAAGAATCCTGAAATATTAGCCGGCTATACTCGACGCAGTAAGCTTGTTAACTTTAAAGCACCGAAATCAGCCATTGGCAAAATAGTGAAAGTAAAGATCATAGACGCCAAGTCTTGGTCATTGGATGGGGAAATGGTCGAGGAAGGCCAGATTGGAACAGAATTTCAAGAAGCGGTAGAGGTGAATTAATATGGCAAAGTACACAAAAGACGATATTATGAAGCGGGCCGAAGAGCTTGCGACGATGATTGCTGAAACAGAGGAAGTGGATTTCTTTAAACGTGCTGAATCACAGATTCATGAAAACCAAAAGGTGCGGGAAATGATCGCCAGTATTAAGAGCTTGCAAAAACAAGCAGTGAACTTTCAGCACTATGGGAAAATTGAAGCATTAAAAATGGTTGAAGCTAAAATTGAAAACCTTGAAAAGGAAATCGATGAAATTCCGGTTGTTCAACAGTTTAAGGAATCTCAAACAGATGTGAATGATTTACTGCAAATTGTTGCGTCTGTTATTTCAAATAACGTGACAGATCATATCATCGAAACAACTGGTGGAGACCTTCTCCGTGGAGAAACAGGGTCTAACGTAAAAAATTCAACACCTGGAAGTTGCTCGTAATTTCAAGGAACGTCGTTTCAACAACCGGACACTGCATTCATATTTAAATTTTCAAAACGATCTTTGCTAAAAGGAATATCCTTTTAGCAAAGATCGTTTTTTTTGTTGGATTTGTTCTTTTTTGTAAATCTCCCCCTTTTTGCTAAATGCGATTCCTTTTATAGGAAGAGATTTTAGATTGCAGTTTAGACAAAAACCTTCCTGATTCTTGTTTCCCCCTTTTTCTAGGTTAGAGGACCGTGCATCCCGGAACATTCAATGGTGATTCGCATACAATACATTATCTCGCAACAATCCCATTATGTAATTAATTTTACTCGCACAAACACCTAGATAGTCGCATAAGATGAATTGAAAATGAATGAGGAGGTTCGCTCGAATGGCAGAATATAGAGAGATTATTACTAAAGCGGTCGTAGCGAAGGGACGCAAATTTACACAGTCTCATCATACGATTTGCCCGCCGCATAATCCATCGAGCATTTTAGGCTGCTGGATAATTAATCACCAGTATGAAGCACACAAAGTAGGCAAGAAGGTTGAAGTACACGGTTCATACGATATCAACGTATGGTACTCCCACAGTGACAACACTAAGACATCTGTTGTAACCGAAAGAGTAGAATATACAGACTGCATTAAGTTAAAATACCGTGATCCTGATTGTTTAGATGACATTGAAGTATGTGCTCGAGTATTACAACAGCCTAATTGCTGCGAAGCGGTAATATCACCAAACGGTAACAAAATCATTGTTCACGTGGAACGTGAATTCCTAGTGGAAGTTATCGGAGAAACAAAAGTTTGTGTCCTTGTTAATCCAGAGGGTTGTGACGATGAAGACTGGGATTGCGACTTAGATGATGAAGAGTTTGAAGAGTTAGATCCAGACTTCTTAGAAGGCGACGAAGAATAACATTTACTAGG
Source organism: Bacillus sp. BHET2 (assembly GCF_005938125.1). Classification (GTDB taxonomy): domain Bacteria; phylum Bacillota; class Bacilli; order Bacillales; family Bacillaceae_B; genus Rossellomorea. The sequence continues at coordinate 1,179,228 of NZ_VCQN01000001.1, read as the reverse complement.
AAGACGGCCTCTTCCTAGATTTTCTTCTTAGCTGAAGGCAATCCATCGTTTATAACGAAATACTAAATGATCCAGCGGGCATCTCTTTTTAGATGCTCTTTTTTTCATGAGAAACGTTTCTCGAAGCAATTAATTCAGTAAGCAGGAGTTTGCATCTTAATTTTGTAAAATCGTTTATTCCCACTTGAAGATAGACCAACTGCAGCCTCCGCTTTTCCTACTTTCCCGCAGAACCTCCTCACCATCTAAAGCACACACTTATTGACAGAGTCATGGCGTATTCCATATTAGAAAGCAACAATTTTTGCGAAAAATATAATACAACCGAATATAGAGGTGAACGGAAACGCGCTATATTATTGTATGTTAAAATAAAATAGAGATAGTTAATATACACCCTGTAATGAAAGGATTTTTGATATGAAAAAGATTTTGGTCCTGGCAGAAAAACCATCTGTCGGTAGAGATATTGCAAGAGTGCTGCAGTGCACGAGAAAAGGAAATGGATACTTGGAAGGGAATGACTATATCGTTACATGGGCTCTCGGTCACTTGGTGACATTGGCAGAACCTGAAAGCTATGATGAACGTTATAAAACTTGGAATCTGGAGGATTTACCTATGCTTCCAGCCTCACTTAATCTTGTTGTCATCAAGAAAACCGGTAAGCAGTATAGCTCAGTCAAAGCGCAAATGAACCGGCCAGATGTCAAAGAAATTGTCATTGCAACGGATGCAGGTCGTGAAGGTGAGCTTGTAGCACGATGGATCATCGATAAAGCTCGGGTAAATAAACCGTTAAAACGACTGTGGATATCATCTGTCACTGATATGGCCATAAAGAACGGATTCAATAATCTGAAAGATGCCATAAACTACGAAAACCTATATGCTGCTGCACAAGCAAGATCTGAAGCTGATTGGTATGTAGGGATGAATGCAACAAGAGCGCTTACGACCAAGCACAATGCCCAATTATCATGTGGGCGTGTTCAAACCCCGACTTTAAGCATCATTGCACAGAGGGAAGAAGAAATAAAGTCCTTTACCCCACAGCCCTATTATGGTGTACAAGCGGCAACTGAAAGTGGACCGTTTATTTGGTCAAATTCTAAAACCAACGATACGAAAACATTCTCTAAAGAAGAAATTGTCCATGTCATGGAATCATTGAAAGATAACAAGCAAATCACGATTCAATCGGTAAAAAAAGCACTGAAGAAAACTTATGCTCCTTCGCTTTATAATTTAACAGAACTACAAAGGGACGCCCATAAAATTTTCGGATTTTCTGCTAAAGAAACCCTATCAATCATGCAAAAATTATACGAACAGCATAAACTGGTAACCTACCCGAGAACAGATAGTAAGCATCTATCAAGCGATATGGTCTCAACATTGAAAGACAGATTGAATGCAGTGAATGTCCAACCTTACCGTAAAATGGCTCATCGAGCATTGCAGGAATCACAACAACTTTCAAAGGCATATGTGGATGATCAAAAAGTGACAGATCATCATGCGATTATTCCAACTGAGGAAACACCATCCCTTCAACGGTTACAAGATAGGGAAAGAAAAATCTATGATTTGATTGTCAAACGATTCTTAGCCGTATTCTTTCCACCATACTTATATGAACAAACGACTGTAGAAGCATCAATAGGGTCACAAACATTTCAGACCAAAGGTAAACGAATAGTAGAAATCGGATGGAAAGAAGTCTATGACTTTGATTCAGAGAAAGATCAACTTTTAACCAAAATGGAGAAAGGAGATACCTACCCTGTTCTGTCGATGCAACAGTCGGAAGGACAGACAAATCCTCCTAGCCGATTTAATGAAGGGACCTTATTATCTGCAATGGAAAATCCCAGGAAGTTTATGAAGGAAAGCAATAAAGAGCTCCTCAATACCATACATGAGGCAGGTGGGCTCGGTACTGTCGCCACTAGAGCGGATATTATTGAAAAGCTTTTCAACTCAGGTGTGATTGAACCAAAGGGCAAAGACATCCATATCACTTCAAAAGGAAAACAATTGTTGGATTTGGCACCGCTGGAATTGCAGTCCCCTACACTCACTGCAGAGTGGGAGCAAAAGCTTGAAAAAATTGAAAACGGTTCTCTTAAAAAACATGAATTCTTAAGAGAAATCAAGGATTATACCCGGAAATCTGTAAGCGAAATTAAGAGTTCACTAAAAAAATTCTCCCATGACAATGTGACTGGCACAAAATGCCCGGATTGTGGCAACTTAATGCTGGAAATAAAAAATAAACATGGGAAAAAATTGGTGTGTAAAGATCGTGAATGCGGACATCGGAAACAGATTAGCAAGAAAACGAACGCACGTTGTCCAAATTGCCATAAGCGCCTTGAGTTAAGAGGAGAAGGTGAAGGGCAAACATTCACCTGTGTATGTGGACATAGAGAAAAACTCTCGACATTCAACGAACGAAAAAAGAAAGAAAAGAATAGTAAAGCAACAAAGCGGGATGTAAACAAGTATTTGAATACACAGCAAAAGGATGAACCAGTCAATACTGCATTAGCGGATGCTTTAGCCAAATTAAAGCTAGACCAATAATATTCATAGGGATGACTAACTATTTTCAGAGTCATCCCTATCTTTTTTTGTTAATAATTGGTAGAATATTTGTAATTATGTGAAAAAGAGGTGGAATACTTGACATCGATTACAATGGAAGAGTTCTTTAAAGCAATTGAATTAGGTGATATTGCGAGGGTCGAGCAATCATTAAAAAATGACACAAATCTTTGTAACGGAGAAAATGAACATGGTTTAACAGCGTTGGGAGTGGCTGCCCATTATGGTCACTTAGATATTGTCGAGCTACTATTAAATTTTGGTGCGGATATCAATTCCGTTTCAAATTCAAAGGTCTCCTACATTCCTTCTAACACAGCTTTACATGCTGGTATAGCCGGAAATGCCTCAAAAGAGCTGGTGAAGTTTCTTCTGGATCAAGGAGCGAAGGTGGACCAACCGGACTCATCTGGTCATACAGCTTTACATATAGCTGCTTTCGATGGAAGTGCTGACATTGTGACTTTGTTACTAGCTTATGGCGACGGCCAAGAAATGTATACAGATAGTGAACATCGTACTCCTTTAGAGATTGCCAAGGAAAGGGACAATAAAGAATTTCTAAAAGCACACGAAGATTTCTCTAATGGTAAAGCCCAGTAAAGTATGATCTTTTTATCGCATCTCTTAAATAGGGATGCTTTTTTACTTTTATTTTCTAAACAGAAAGATTTTTCAGAAAATATAATTAGATAATAATATATAAATCCATAATATAAAGTGTGCGCTTTCATTATTGATGGCAAGGGATATTCGAAAAAGAGTGCCTTTTATAAAATCTGAAAAATAAATGTCTTTAGAAAATTCTGTTGTTTTTTGTCGTTTAACGTATTAGAATTAACCGTAATTTCATTTACATTGAAGGGAGGACATCGTGATGCTTACATTTCTTGCATCCATCTGTATTCTTGTAGCTGGTTATTTCGTATATTCAAAGGTGGTAGAAAAGATTTTCGGGATTGATGATTCCAATGTGACACCAGCTTATACAAAAAAAGACGGAATGGACTATATGCCCATGAGCTGGTGGAAAGCAAGCTTGGTTCAACTATTGAACATTGCTGGGCTAGGACCGATCTTTGGTGCAATACTAGGTGCTTTATATGGCCCGGTAGCCTTTTTGTGGATTGTGATCGGTACTCTATTTGCTGGAGCGGTTCATGATTATTTTTCAGGTATGCTCTCTCTAAGGCATAATGGAGCACAGTTTCCTACCATCGTTGGACAGTACTTGGGGAAACATGTTCAAACGCTCATGAACATTTTATCGATAGTATTAATGATTCTAGTAGCTGCGGCGTTTACGTCTGGGCCTGCTCAATTAATGGCAGAAGTGACACCGCTAAACTTTATGACGTGCCTATTCCTTATTTTTATATATTTTCTCGTAGCGACAGTACTCCCCATTAATAAGATAATAGGGAAGGTTTATCCATTCTTCGGAGCCATCCTTATCTTTATGGCTGTAGCGATTGGAGTGGGGTTATTCTTCTTTGAGAATCCAATTCCCAATTTAACATTTGAAAACCTTCACCCAAATGAATTGCCATTATGGCCATTACTGATGGTTACAGTATCATGTGGAGCAATCTCTGGATTCCATTCAACTCAAAGCCCGATTTTAGCAAGAACGTTAAAGCGAGAAAGTGAAGGCCGTAAAGTATTCTATGGTGCGATGGTAGCAGAAGGGATTATCGCACTTATATGGGCTGCAGCAGGTATGGCCTTCTTTAATGGGACAGGTGGCCTGCAAGAAGCTCTGGCTGCGGGAGGACCTGCAGGTGTGGTTAATGAAATAAGCAAGACAACATTAGGGTCACTAGGTGGTGTCCTTGCCATACTTGGAGTGATTATTCTTCCAATCACAACTGGAGATACGGCGATGAGATCCTCTCGAATGATGCTTGCAGATTTGCTCAATTCAATGCGCAAAAGAGAAATCGAAGGTAAATGGGTGCCGATAGTTCTCGTTGTACCTGTGGCAGTGCCTACATTTCTATTAACACAAATAAACTATACCTTTCTGTGGAGATACGTTGGTTGGTCCAATCAGGTAGTTGCAACCGTTATGCTATGGACCGCTGCCATCTATTTATTGCAAAAGGCAAAGTTCCACTGGATATGCAGTCTCCCTGCATTATTTATGACAGGAGTTGTTAGTTCCTATATATTTTATGCCCCTGAAGGCTTTGGATTTTCCTATTCAAAGGCTATGATGATGGGATCAATTATTTGGTTCGCAGTATTCATTTGGTTTGTTGTTCAATTAGTGAAATATAGACCGAACAGACAAAGAGTTCTGGAAATGAAATCAATACGTTCATAAAGTTATTTTTATGAAACAGCCTTTTCAATAGAGAAGGCTGTTTTTTTTAGGGATATTTAACTACAGTTTAATAATTTCTTGAGAAATATAAGTTAAATAAGCTGAAAAAATGTATTTGTCGAATTAAAAACTGAATTTTTAAATAATTTATCAAATATTTCTACAAATTTCGCAAGATAAGTATGCTACCTTATGTGAAACGAATAAGTTTTAGACATGGATATACATAGTGACAAAAGAAGAGGCGAGTTCGTGTTACAAAATGTATAGTGCTTTTCAAAATGATGAGGGTTAAAATAAAGTGAAAATACTTAAAATTCAGACTATATTTCAAGCAGATGAAATCTAGTAAGTGTAAACATTTGGCGAAAAAACAATGAAAGCGCTTACTATTTTATAAAAATCTATTATTGTAGGAGGAAATGGAATGTCAGATTTAGTGAAAATTGGACTTATTCAAGCTTCTCATGATGTGGATGGAAGTGAAGGAGTAGAGATCCATAAAGAGCAAGCAATTAATAAGCATGTGGAGCTAGTGAGGGATGCTGCGAAAAAAGGGGCACAGATCATTTGCTTACAAGAAATTTTCTATGGACCATATTTCTGCTCCGAACAAAATCCCAAATGGTACGATTCAGCAGAAGAAATTCCAAATGGCCCAACGACGAAACAGTTTCAGGCATTAGCGAAAGAGCTTGGCGTCGTCATCGTCCTACCGATTTATGAAAGGGAAGGGATTGCGACTTACTATAATACAGCGGCGGTCATTGACGCGGATGGAGCCTATCTCGGTAAATATCGAAAGCAGCATATACCGCATGTGGGAGTCGGAGAAGAAGGGTATGGATTCTGGGAGAAATATTACTTCAAACCAGGAAACCTAGGCTACCCTGTGTTTGATACGGCATATGCAAAAGTAGGGGTTTACATTTGTTATGACCGCCATTTTCCAGAAGGCGCCCGTTTATTAGGATTGAAAGGTGCCGAAATTGTCTTCAATCCATCTGCAACAGTAGCCGGACTTTCTGAATATTTATGGAAACTTGAACAACCTGCTCATGCAGTTGCAAATGGCTATTACTTAGGAGCAATAAACCGTGTTGGCTATGAGGGTCCTTGGAATATGGGAGAATTTTATGGTCAGTCTTATCTAGTAGATCCTAGGGGCAGCTTTGTTGCCGTTGGAAGCAGAGATCAAGATGAAGTCATTATCGGGGAAATGAATAAAAAGCTATTAAGGGAAGTTCGGGATACTTGGCAATTCTATCGTGACCGCAGACCGGAAACCTATAACGACATGACAGCATTACTTCCATAATAGGTGAGGTGAACGGTGAATCATCACCGTCAACCATAGTGTACAATTAGCCATCAAATGGAAATGAAGAGGGGGAAGTCAGTTTGTCCAACACACTTTCATTACTCAATCTTGAAAAGAATTTTCTTGAAGCACATGAGGGCTTGACTAACAGAGAAGCAGTCGAGGAAGCGAATCGCTGCTTGTATTGCTATGATGCTCCGTGTATTCAAGCCTGTCCAACAAGCATCGATATACCTTCCTTTATTAAAAAAATAGCCTCTGGGAATTTGAAAGGGTCTGCTAAGACGATCATGACGGCGAATCCAGTTGGGGCAAGTTGCTCACGGGTCTGTCCCACAGAAGAATTATGCGAAGGGGCATGTGTACTGAATCATTCTACTAAACCAATCATGATTGGAGACCTCCAGCGGTATGCAACGGATTGGGCACGACATAATGACGCTGTGTTATTTGAAGCAGGGGAATCAAATGGTAAGAAAGTAGGGATTATCGGTGGGGGCCCTGCTGGTCTATCTGCTGCAAGAGAACTTGCCCGCTTCGGGTATGAGGTGACGATTTATGAGGCAGAGAAAGAAGCGGGAGGGTTGAATACCTATGGCATCGTTTCGTTTCGACTACCTCAAAGCATTTCCTTCTGGGAAGTGGAGCAAGTAAAGAAATTAAACGTAGAGATTCGGACCAATGTAAAGGTAGGAAAAGACATTTCTGTTGAAGAAATAGCAATGAAACATGACTTTCTCATTCTGGCTGTTGGAATGTCAAGCGTCCCTGATTTGAAAATTGAAGGCGAAGATTTGCTTGGTGTTCATGATGCCATTGAATTTGTTAAGGCAACGAAAAGCGGAACCTTGAATAAGGAGTATGCTGGTAAAAATGTGGTGGTGATCGGTGCAGGAAATACAGCGATTGATGGGGCCACATGTTCTGTACGTTTAGGGGCAGGCAATGTGAAAATCTTATATCGACGAACAAAAGAAGAAATGACTGCCTATGATTTCGAGTACGAATTTGCAAAGCAAGATGGTGTGGAATTCCGATGGCTTACAGCACCGCAAAGAATTATTGGAAATGACGCTGGGGAAGTGACAGGTATCGAATGTATCAAGATGGAATTAGGCGAGCCTGGAATGGACGGAAGAAAAAGGCCAGTTCCGGTCCAAGACTCACAGTTTGTGTTGCCTGTGGACGTCGTCATCAAAGCCATTGGTCAAACCCGTCATTTATCACTCATTGAACAATTTGGTTTAGAGCATTCTGATGGTGTTGTAAAGATTGATCAAGATACCTTCCAGACATCGAATCCTAAGATTTTTGCATGTGGGGATGTTGTATTTGGTAAAGGAGTTGGGGAAGCAATGGTTGTCACCGCTGCAGAACAAGGGAAGCAGGTAGCTTATCATTTACATGGGAAGTTTGCAGAAGTTCAAATGAATTAAGATGTCTTATAAGGGGGGAAATTCATGGCAAATTTAAGCATCGACTTAGCAGGAATCAAATCACCCAATCCATTTTGGTTAGCTTCAGCGCCACCAACGAACTCAGGTTACCAAGTCCAAAGGGCTTTCGAGGCAGGATGGGGTGGAGCAGTTTGGAAAACATTAGGTGACCCCATTATCAATGTATCCTCAAGATTCGCAGCAGTCAGTTTTAATGGACAGAAGGTAGCAGGGTTCAATAATATCGAACTCATTACCGATCGTCCATTAGAAGTGAATTTAAAGGAAATATATGAAACGAAGAAACGGTTCCCCAATCACGCCATTATTGCATCATTGATGGTAGAACCTAAACAGGAAAAGTGGCATGAAATTGTTAAGAAAGTTGAGGATGTCGGGGTAGATGGTTTAGAGCTTAATTTCGGTTGTCCACACGGAATGGCTGAAAGAGGAATGGGGTCTGCCTCAGGTCAGGTCCCAGAACTGGTTGAAAAACAAACCCATTGGGCCAAGGAAATGGCTAAGACTCCTGTAATTGTAAAGCTGACACCGAATATTACGGATATTACCGTAACAGCCGAAGCGGCTGTTCGGGGCGGAGCCGATGCAGTGAGTATGATCAATACCATCAATAGCTTAGCGGGGGTAGATTTGGATTCATGGAACACTATTCCACATGTTGCTGGAAAAGGCGCACATGGAGGCTACTGTGGACCTGCCGTTAAGCCGATTTCCTTGAACATGGTTGCAGAATGTGCCAGAAATCCCCGTATAAGCGTTCCGATTTCTGGAATGGGAGGAGTATCAAATTGGCAGGATGCTGTCGAATTTATGCTTATGGGAGCATCAGGGGTTCAAGTCTGTACGGCTGCTATGCATCACGGTTTCAGAATCGTCGAGGATATGCTCGATGGTTTGAATAATTATTTAGATGATAAAGGAATCTCTTCTGTGCAGGAAATCGTCGGAAAGTCTGTTCCGAGATTTTCAGATTGGGGCAATCTTGATCTTAATTATAGTGTTGTCGCAAAAATCAATACGGATGTTTGCATTAACTGTAATAAGTGCCATATTGCATGTGAAGATACTTCTCACCAATGTATTGAGATGTTGATGGACCCTAAAGGAAACAGTTATTTAAAGGTGAGGGAAGAAGATTGTGTAGGCTGTAATCTCTGCTCGATCGTATGCCCTGTTGATGGTGCTATTGACATGATAGAAGTTCCAAGTGGCCATATGCCGATGACCTGGAATCAACGTCAAGCGGTGGTAAGTAACCTTTCAAGTTCAATCGTCAATGCAGTGAAATAATTCAGGAGGTAAGGTAATGAATAAAATCATTCAAAATGGAACAATTGTGACAGCGACAGACACATATAAGGCCGACATTCTTATACAGGACGGTAAGATTGCAGGAATCGGTAAAGCATTCGATCACTCAGAGGCAGAAGTAATAAATGCTGAAGGGAAATATATTTTTCCCGGGGGCATAGACCCTCATACCCATCTTGAAATGCCCTTTGGAGGAACGGTTTCAAAGGATGACTTTGAGAGTGGAACGATTGCAGCAGCTTATGGAGGGACAACGACCCTCATCGATTTCTGCTTAACGAATAAGGGGGAACCTCTTCAAAAGGCAATTGATACATGGCATGAAAAATCTAAGGATAAAGCTGTCATTGATTATAGCTTCCACTTAATGATCGGAGAAATTAATCAAGACGTTCTATCTCAGCTCCCTCAGGTCATGGAACAAGAAGGAATAACCTCTTTCAAAGTATTTATGGCCTATAAAAATGTATTTCAGGCAGACGACGAAACGCTATTTAGAACCTTAATTGCTGCAAAGGAATTAGGTGCTCTCGTCATGGTTCACGCAGAGAATGGAGATGTTATTGAGTATTTAACTGAAAAGGCGTTGGAGGAAGGGAAAACCGATCCCATTTATCACGCATTGACTAGACCTCCTGAACTTGAAGGTGAAGCTACTGGGCGTGCAGCTAAACTGACTGGATTGGCCGATTCCCAGCTATATGTCGTGCATGTTTCCTGTTCGGAAGCTGTAGAGCAGATTTCGGCAGCAAGGAGTAAAGGGTTGAATGTTTGGGGAGAAACATGTCCTCAGTATCTGGTGCTTGATCAAACCTATTTAGAGAGACCTCACTTTGAAGGTGCAAAATACGTTTGGTCGCCTCCTCTCCGTGAAAAGTGGCATCAGGATGTTCTCTGGAATGCTTTGAAAAGTGGACAGCTTCAAACATTGGGGTCTGATCAATGTTCATTTGATTTCCAAGGACAGAAAGATCTTGGAAAAGATGATTTCACTAAAATCCCGAATGGCGGACCGATTATTGAGGACCGTGTATCCATATTATTCTCAGAAGGGGTTGATAAAGGACGAATAAGTTTGAACCAGTTTGTTGATATCATGTCAACCAGAAGTGCCAAGCTCTTTGGTCTATATCCTCAGAAAGGTACTATTGCAGTAGGTTCTGATGCAGATGTTGTCATTTTTGACCCGGATGCTGAAAGAGTGATTTCTGCACAAACACATCATATGGCAGCGGATTATAATCCATTTGAAGGGATGAAAATGAAGGGTGAACCTGTTTCCGTATTATCAAGAGGTGATTATGTGATCAAAGATAAACAATTTGTTGGAAAACTGGGTTCCGGTAAGTATGTGAAGAGAGCGAAATACGGTAATCTGCTTTCTAATGAAGAGAGTGAGGAACTTCAATCTTCCAAGTCCTAACAATCTATCTTGAAATGCATCCATCTTTAATGTAGAACTACTCCTGCAAACAGGATGGGGTCATCCTCCATCCATTTGCCTCTCTTGTACCATGATTGGTTTTGCCATTCGAAGCAAACGAAAATGGGGTGTTCAGGGTGAAAAGAAGTTATTTAAAGTCTCCGGATTTATTACCAATTAAAGAAAGTGAAAGGAAAATCACTAAACTTGGTTATTCATTTATGTGGGTAGGGATGGTAGTGGTTCTGGCTACCTTCGCAATCGGTGGGGCGGGAGTCGTATCCTTGCCATTACCCCTCGTCATGCTGGCCACAATCATCGGTTCTCTAGCCATCGGTCTTTTTATTACTTTAACGGGTGATATAGGGATTGAGCATGGAGTGTCTTTTCCTGTGTATATGAGGGCACCATTCGGAACAATTGGCACGCATATACCATCAGTTGTTCGCGGGTTAGCTGCTTCCATGTGGTTTGGTATTAACACTTACTTTGGTGCCACAGCGATGAATGGAATTCTAAATATTTTATTTGGTTTTAATAATTGGTTCGTTTGTTTTTTACTATTTGCAGTCCTCCAATTGATGAATACAGCCCTTGGTATTAAAGCGGTAGAACGATTTGCTGACCTTGCTGCTCCAATCATCATTCTTATTTCAGTGTGGATGTATTCCTCCTTATCAGATTCTGCGGCCACTCAGGGAAGAGACATTTGGAGTTGGGTGGAAAGTCCTGTAACGGGTGTTGCAACCTTTACTGCTTTTCTGGTAGTGATTTTTAGTAATATGGGCTTTTGGGCTACACTTTCAGCTGATATTCCTTCTATTTCACGCTTCATGAAGGCTCCTAGTAATGAGCGTAATTGGTTTAAGAGAAATCGCAGCTCTTTAATTGGTAATCTTGTAGCTCTCCCGATCACTCAAGCATTTATGGTGATGATTGGTGGAATATCTTATATCGCCGTTTTGAACTATGATCCTGTTGTTGCCCTTCAGGAAGCAGCAAGTGGTTTCGTATTAGGCGTTCTCCTACTGATGATCGTTCTGGCTCAATGGTCAACAAATATTGCAGCGAATATTGTCCCAGCCGCCACCATCTTTTCCAATGTTGGTGGACCTAAATTCCCTTTCTGGGCAGGGGTAATAACTGCTGGAATCGTAGGGACAATTGTTCAGCCTTGGAATCTATTTGGTGTTATCATTCCGGTTCTTCTCTTTGTAGGAGGGATTTTATCTGCAATTGTAGGAATTTTAATTTCTGACTATTACTTTATTAGAAAGAGAAGAGTCAATGTTCCAGCTCTGTATGAGGACAACGGACAATTCAAATATATGAAAGGTGTCAATCTTGCCGGGTTCATTTCATGGATCATAGGTGCTGTTGCTTCCTATTTTGTTCCTAACTTTTCATTTTTAGTTGGATTTGGAATTGGTGCGCTTTGTTATTATGTGTTGGCAAAATTCTGGTGGTTCAAGAAATATGAACAGGCAGAGCTTCTTGATCCAAGTGATGAGAAATATTTAGGATTATCAGTTGGTCGAGATTGGGAAATTGAGGTGGAAGAAGAGGTTGTCTTGGAAGAATCTCCGACAGGCACAAGTCTTTCTTGAATTAAACGCTAAAATCCTATTCCATACGAATGAAGAAAGGGTGTTAGAATGTCCGATTATCAAGAGTTCTTAAACGAAAGGGATAAAATCGACTTTCTCTTACAAAAAGGCTTTAAAATTGAAAAGGTGACAGAAAACCTTAGTGGAGCATATGTCGTTTTTAAACATACTGAAAACAAAAGAAGCGCTACTCTTCATGTTAAAACGGCGAATGCGCGAAAGTATTTTTCTAATCTGTTATTTCAATTTCAAACTTCATAACTAAAAAGGGGGGATTGGATGAGTGACTTGAGAAATCAGCATAGTAAGAAAGGCTATATACTCAGTCCTGGAATAATGCAAACGTCTGATGAGTTAATCGATTGGCTGTTAACCGTCTTGTCTTCTAATCACCTGACAGAAGAAGAATTATTAAATTGGTGGAGTGAAGAGATTCAGTTTGCAATCCCCTATATTGAAGACAAATGAAGGATTGGTTCAGCCAATCCTTTTTCCCTATTTTCCCACGTCAAATCAATAAGGAGAGACGGATGAAAAGTAATTACTATTTCTCAGTAGAAGATATGCTTGTACGAAAACACTTTGAACATGCAAAAGTCATAGCGGGACACAAGGGGCTGGTGAGACAAGTGAAATGGGTCCACGTAGTCGAAGTGACATCAATAAAAAATCTCTTAAATGGAAATGAACTAATACTATCAACAGGTATTGCATTGCAAGAAGAAGATACCTTTCTTTCTCTTATTGAGCAATTAATTGAGTGCGATGCAGCTGCCATTTGTATTGAATTGGATACGAACATTTCCTCTATACCTGTATCAGTATTAAAATGTGCTGATGATTTTGATTTTCCTGTCATTGTTTTTCAGAAAGAAGTCCCATTTGTAAGTATTACCCAGGATATACATTCTGTATTAATTAATCAACAATATGACATGATCAAAAAGTTAGATTCCTATGCTCAAGACTTGAATAAGAAGCTACTTGGAGTCAATCATTTTAGAGACATTCTACAAGTTTTACATAGTGAGCTAAATGTTCAGGTTCTCTTTCAGTTAAAAGAACAAAAAGTAGAGTTCTATCCCCTCTTATGCTCGCCTGAACAAGTAAAGCTCATAAACAAATATGATAGATATAAAAAGACTTACAATCGTCAATTTGTTTCTACAAAAGTAATTTTATTTGACCAAGAATATGCTGAGCTAACTATCTATCGAAGCAACCCCCCTTTTAGTGAATATGAGCTGTTGATCCTCGACCGAACGTCAACGGCACTTGCTCAGTATTTAATGAGGGAACTTTATTTTAACGAGCAAAAGCGGTTGGAGGATTCTAAATGGATCATGTCTTGGTTGAAGGGAGAACAGTCTTATGACAGACTTGATACTTTTATTAGGGAACAAAAGTTAACAATTCACGGTGGAGTGGTATGTATTTGCAAGACAGATAAGGTAAATGAGAAAGAGACACTGAATTTAACGTATTTTAACCTCGTGACAAGAAGCATATTTGAGCAGCATGGCTTTCAAGTTGTACCTGAAAGAATAGGTAACAATCTCATTTTTATCCTCTTAGATACAAGGAGAATAGGGGATTGGAAATCCAGGGTGACAAATGCATATGAAAAGATCCTTCAGTCAGATTTCTTTAAAGATTCATCTCCGATCGTATTTGCTACGGGCAAATATCAAGAGGAGATGATGGATATTCATAAGAGCTATGAAACAGCGATAGAGAGTCTCAAGCACCGATCGAAGGTGGGGGGGACAAACACCTATTACTTCTTTGATGACCTTCATTTATTCAGATTAATCTCCAGTGTTCATGAGAACGTGAACCTGTGGGAAATGATCGAGGAGTATTTGTCCCCCTTATTGACTTATGATCGCGATCATGATGGAAATTTAATGGAGACACTGAAGGTTTTTCTCGCATGTCAGGGCTCAAAGCAAGAAACGTCCAAAAAATTGTTCATCGTAAGGCAAACACTTTATCACCGTCTGAAGAAAATAGAAGATCTACTAGGCAAGGATTTCATGGCATCCGATAAACGAGTGGCTATTGAATTTTTACTTGCTTCTTATGAGTATCTGCAACCACATCACACTCTTAAGAAATCTAAGATCAATTAATATCTGGACTCAATAGAATTCATGACCGGTTGGAGATGTATTCCCTAGTTGAATGAAATAATGTCCAATGAATATGTCATGTTCTTTTACACAATGTCTAATGAAAGCCTTATCATTTTCTTTCATAATGATAATAACGAATTGAAAAAAGGTTCTACTCTTATAATTGAAGTATGAATACCAACTGAAATAAGGAGGAACTAAAATGACGGTAATAAAAAAAGATGTAGCAGTATTAAAGAATTATGTTAGTGGCAAATGGGTGGATTCCCTTAGCTCACAAACCGCAGAAGTATTGAACCCTGCGACGAATGAAGAAATCGCCAGAGTCCCCATCTCCACGAAAGAAGATGTTGCGATCGCTGTTAAAGCGGCAAAACAAGCGTCAGAGACGTGGAAGAAAACCCCGGTACCGAAGCGGGCCCGAATCTTATATAAATACCATTCTTTGCTTTCTGACAATCATGAAGAGTTGGCGAAACTTGTCGTTCAGGAAAATGGAAAATCTTTTAAAGAAGCTTACGGTGAAGTACAACGGGGATTAGAGTGTGTTGAATTCGCTTGTGGAGCACCAACATTGATGATGGGTGAAACGTTAAGTGGAATTGCAGAAGACATTGATTCTGAAATGTTCCGTTACCCACTTGGTGTAGTCGGAGGCATCACACCGTTTAACTTCCCAATGATGGTACCTCTTTGGATGTTCCCTCTTGCGATTGCATGTGGAAATACATTCGTTCTTAAGCCTTCTGAAAGAACCCCAATATTAGCCAATAGACTTGCTGAACTGTTAACGGAAGCTGGCATGCCAGAAGGTGTTTTCAATGTAGTTCATGGAGCCCACGATGTCGTTAATGGCTTATTGGAGAATAAAGATATTGCGGCCATTTCCTTTGTAGGTTCTCAGCCCGTAGCTAAATATGTGTATCAACAAGCAGCTTCTCATGGGAAAAGGGTTCAAGCGTTGTCAGGGGCGAAAAATCATCATGTTGTCATGCCTGATGCAGATATCAATAAAGCAGCCGAACACATTATCAGTTCTGCATTTGGAAGTGCCGGGCAACGATGTATGGCATGTAGTGCAGTAGTGGTTGTGGGAGATAATGAAGAGTTTGTAAAGACTTTAAATAAAAAGGCTGATGAACTATGCATTGGTAGCGGAATGGACGAAGAAGTCCTGCTCACTCCGGTCATACGAAAGGAAAACCGGGAAAAGACAATTGAATATATTGATAAAGGGTTACAGGAAGGGGCGTCTCTTATCAGAGACGGACGGAAAGAGATGAACGATTTCAAGGAAGGAAACTTTCTGGGGGCTACTATCTTTGACCATGTTTCACCTGACATGTCGATTGCGAAAGAAGAAATGTTCGCACCTATTCTTAGTTTATTGAGAGCTTCAGACCTGGATCAAGGACTCGATTATATTCGTCAGTCAAGATATGGAAATGGTGCAACAATTTATACGAAAGATGCAGCAGCAGTTAGACAGTTTAGAGAAGAAGCAGATGCTGGTATGCTCGGTATTAACGTTGGGGTACCGGCGACAATGGCATTCTTCCCATTTTCAGGTTGGAAGGATTCTTTCTACGGAGATATGCATGTTAACGGGAAAGACGGAGTAAATTTCTATACTAGGAAGAAAATGATTACTTCTCGATTCGATTTTTAATCAGGGTTAGGAGGAACCTCCATGGTAAAAGCAGGTCAATCACAGGATGTATGGTTACAGAATGATGAAAAACTCATTTGGCATTCGATGAAACCTTACAATCCCGATGGAACAATGGTCGTAACAGAGTCAAGCGGGTCCTGGGTTACAAATCAGGATGGTCAGAAATTCCTGGATGGAATGGCAGGATTGTGGTGTGTAAACGTTGGGTATGGGCGGCAGGAATTAGCAGAGGCCGCCTACGAACAGCTTAAGAAAATGGCCTATTTTCCACTTACTCAAAGTCATCAACCTGCCATTGAACTTGCAGCGAAATTAAATGAATTGCTCGGTGATGATTATGTAATCTTCTTTTCTAACAGTGGATCTGAAGCCAATGAAACAGCATTTAAGATTGCGAGGCAGTATCACCAACAAAAAGGTGAACATGGAAGGTATAAGATTTTCTCCAGATATAGAGGATATCACGGCAATTCCATGGGAGCATTAGCTGCTACAGGTCAGGCTCAGCGTAAATATAAATATGAACCATTGGCCCCAGGTTTCCACCATGTAGCACCACCAGATGCTTACCGTGATGAAGTGTTAGGAGTAGATCCCCATGAACTTCCTGGTGTAAAGGCAATTGATCAGGCAATGACATGGGAATTAAGTGAAACAGTGGCAGCTCTTATTATGGAACCTATTATTACAGGCGGTGGGGTTCTCATTCCCCAGGATAGTTATATGAAAGCAGCGAAAGAAGTTTGTGAGAAGCATGGTGCTCTCTTGATTGTTGATGAAGTCATTTGCGGGTTTGGACGTACTGGTAAGGCGTTTGGGTTTATGAATTATGATGTGAAACCGGATATTATAACGATGGCAAAGGGCATTACCAGTGCGTATCTTCCCCTGTCAGCCACCGCAGTGAAACGCGAAATATATGAAGCATTTAAAGGTTCAGAGGATTATGATTATTTCCGCCATATCAATACCTTTGGTGGCAATCCTGCAGCGTGTGCACTCGCCTTGAAAAATATTGAAATCATGGAGAATGAAGAGCTGTTTGAACGTTCAGCAGATTTAGGGGAAAAAGCTATAAATACGTTGAAAAATCTGTTGCAGGATCATCAATATGTTGGAAATGTCAGAGGGAAAGGCCTGTTGATCGGAATTGAAATGGTATGCAACAAAAACACGAAACAGCCATTAGAACTTGAGAAGGTTAACGCAGTCATAAGCTATTGTAAGCAGAATGGCGTTATCATCGGGAAAAATGGTGCCACTGTTGCAGGTTTCAACAATGTTCTGACGATATCACCGCCATTAAATATTGAAGAAGACGATTTGGATCTGTTATTGTCGACAGTAATTTCCGGAATTAATACACTGCATTAATAGTAATAAAGTAAAAAGCATCTGCATTAATGGATGCTTTTTATTTTATGGAATACATTGAATATTATGGTAAAATAATGAAGAGGAAATAAAAGATGAAAAGGGGGACACCCATCATGAGCTTTGAATTTAAAAACATTGATCACATTCAAATAGCTGCGCCCAAAGGATGTGAACAGGAAGCGAAAAAATTTTATGGTGACATCATTGGGTTGAAGGAAATACCGAAACCCAGCAACCTTCAGGGACGGGGAGGCTGCTGGTTTCAATATGGAAAACAGGAAATTCATATTGGGGTACAAGACGATTTTGTACCAGCAACGAAAGCCCATCCCGGGCTGTTGGTTTCAAATTTGTCTTCCCTTATGCGTACGATGAAAGAGAAGGGAATTGAAATAAAGGAAGATACTCCTATTAAAGGAAGAGCTCGTTTCTTTGTATCTGACCCATTTGGAAATCGCATCGAATTTTTGGAATTCCAATAAAATAGACATGCACCTTCTAAATGGAAGGTGCAGTCTTTAATTCTCAACAGAATGAGTCACATCCTTCTCCTGAAATAAGTCGTGAGAAGCACTTGGAATCTGTCTCTTTTGTGCGTTTACGAATTCTGAAGAATAAACTGATACAATCACTTGTCCACCGACTATGTTAGCCCGTATGAGGATGGGCTGATTGTAATCATTCCTGAACGTGAAATCAGGGCCATACCAACTTACAGTCGCATCTCTCCCCGAGGGCACGTATGGCACTCGTTTTGAATGATGGTATCTTTCCAATATGACCACCCCTGCTTGATCCACTGCATTAAACAATGTAGAGGACACCTGACAAATCCCTCCACCAATATCTTCTGATAGTTCTCCTTTTACGATCACAGGGGCTTTCTGATATCCTCTTTCTTTCGTTCGTTTCCCTACCACTCCATTAAAGGAAAAGACTTCTCCTGGAAAAACGACTGCATTGTTAATTTCTTCTGTAGCAAGGATGATATTTCTTGTGCGTTCTTCATTATATTTATTAAAATATGTGACATACTGTCCGATCAACTGTGTTTTTATTTGCGCCAAAATCTCACTGTCTACTCTAGGATACAAGGTCAGGAGAGGGGGAGCGATATGTTTATCCCCTTTTGAAAAAAAGAAATCATATACAGATTCGCGAAATTTATTTCCATTAAGTTTAAACCCTGCCTGTTCCTGAACAATGATATTATTTTCATTGATATAGGCGTTTCTGGGAGGTGTATATACTTTTTCTTGGAGCTCTAAAACGAATTCTGAATAGTTTTTTTCATTCAATAGAGGTTCATCCATCAGTGGTACCTCCAATGAGTGACGTTCAATATACAGTGGTGGGCCATTTGGAACTTGGATATGTAACTGATCATGATTGCCCATTGAAGGAAGCGTGAGAAGACTAATAGCACTTAATTTCAACAAAAGCATGTAAATCCTCCCTTTCGTTTGTAGTATCGGTAAAGAGAAGTATTTTATGTTCAAACCTAATTGCCAAAAATTGATTATCATGGATTGCTTCATCGGACTTAAACTAAGATAAAAAAAGAGGTTCAGTAAATGCTGTTAATGTTAAGGTTTACCATGGTCGTTTCATTGCTCTTCGTATACGGAGTCAAACCGGCAGAAGCCATGCCGAGTTTCACAGTGGAAATTCTTCCTTGGGAACAAGTAAAAGAAATCATTCCGAATCAGTCGTACTTTACGATAATTGATGTCGAAAGCGGTCTTTCTTTTAAAGTTCAAAGAAGAGCGGGAAGTAAACATGCGGATGTCCAACCGGTTACTGAAAAGGATACTAAAATAATGAAAGCCATTTACGGTGGGAAGTGGAGTTGGGATCGTCGTGCCATTCTTGTGTTGATTCATGATCAACTCATATCTGCTTCCATGAATGGAATGCCTCATGGAGCCGGAGCTCTCAAGAATAATTTTCCAGGCCATTTCTGTGTTCATTTTTACGGAAGTACAACTCATAAGACACCCACGCCTGACTTAGCACACAAGATCATGATTTTAAAAGCTGGGGGTGAACTGAATCGGTTTTTATACCGATTGGACCCATATGAAATAATCCAGGTGATGGAGATTGCTATTAATCAACATGATGAGAAGCTACTCTCACTAGTATTGTCAGGAGATAAACGGTCGGTTAAAAAGACACTTAAAAAAATTCACCATATCGAATTTATCCAAAGGTCGATCCTCCCTGTAGAAGACCTTCCTGCTATTGTAGGAATGAAGATTCAGATGAAAGTTAAATGGATACGGTCCGACCAGTCTCAGGAGGTAAAAAACGTTAAGCTCCTCATCCTGAAAGATAATGTCTATGATCAGTGGAAGATAGATGAGAAATCGTTGGCTAAAGAATTACAGTAATTGTCAATAAAACTGACATTATCCTCCTCCAGTGGATAAAACCTTTTCCTTTAATCAAGTTTTTAAAATAGAAAAGAGGGAAAAGGATATTTAAATGAATCGTGGAGGGAAACAACCGATGTTTGAGTTTGTCATGAATTTAATAAAGGAGCTAGGAATGTGGGGGTTATTTGCTGGAAATGCCATTGAAGCGTCTTCGTTACCTTTTCCAGGCGCGCTTGTAACGCTGACTTATGGGTATGCCTTAGATCCCTCTTGGGTGAAGCTAGTAGTATTGGCTATTACCAGCAGTGTGATCTATACCATATTTAGTTATATCCCATACGGTATTGGATTTAAATTAAAGGATAAGATTAAGGAGAAAACGAGCACTAAGAAAATTGAAAAGGGGCAGAAATGGTTTCGTAAATGTGGTTTATGGAGCATAGCGATAACAAGGCCTTTAGGCATCGGGAATTATATCTCCTATGTAGCAGGAATTAGTAAAGTGAATAAATGGAAATTTGGATCGTTAACCTTCATCGGAATATTCCCTATCACCCTCACGATGTTAATAGTCGGGAAAAATGGAAATTTAAAATCTGTCCAATCCATGATGAGTGAAGTGCAAACATACCTACTAATCGGAGGAGCAGTACTCATTATTGGTTACTTATTATATAATTTCATCTATAAACGAAAGGCAAAGCCCAATTGTTTGCGCGAAGATACCAATATCGTAAAGCAAGCAGAATAGATATGGTGAAAGTTCGCTCCCATTGTAAGGGAGCGAACTTTTTTGTGTTCACTTGTTCACTCTTAACACCTTTCTAGGTAAAATATGCTTCCTCAAACCACATGCTTCAACCCGTACCCCTGTGATATAATGAATAGTCGAGAATAGTAGATATAGATGGAAAGGTTTGAATGAAACCATGACACAATATACTCCAATGATAAAACAATACTTACAAGTTAAGGCAGATTACCAGGATGCCTTTTTATTTTTTCGTTTAGGCGATTTTTATGAAATGTTTTTTGATGACGCCATTGCTGCATCACAGGAACTCGAAATAACGTTGACAAGTCGTGATGGGGGAGGAAAGGAACGGATTCCAATGTGCGGTGTTCCTTATCATTCTGCACCTAATTACATAGAGCAACTCATTGATAAAGGATTTAAAGTAGCTATCTGTGAACAAACCGAGGATCCAAAACAGGCAAAGGGAGTTGTCAGAAGAGAAGTTGTTCAGCTTATTACACCTGGTACCGTTATGGATGGTAAGGGTTTAAATGATAAAGAGAATAATTATATTGCTTCTGTGACTGATTTTCTAGATGAAACATACGGACTGGCATATAGTGATTTAACAACTGGAGAGACCAAAGTAACCCTTGTCACTGGAGGCGTGCAAGCTTTAGTAAATGAATTATCCACGATCGGTGCTAAGGAAGTGGTCATTCACCCTGATTTCAGTGCAGAGGTGCAAGGGAAGATCAAAGAACGTAACGAAATAACGTTATCATTTGAGAAGGAAGCCGACACTCGGGAAGCTTTCTCCCATCTATTGGCTCGGTTGAAACAAGGTAAACTAGTAGAGGCGTCTTCCATCCTTTTGCATTATCTCTTCCGAACACAAAAGAGAAGTCTGGATCATTTGCAAGAGGTAGAACCATATCAACTCCACCAATTTATGAAAATGGACTATTATTCAAAACGCAATCTGGAATTAACGGAAACCATTCGTTCCAAAGGGAAGAAAGGGTCTTTGCTTTGGCTGTTAGATGAGACAATGACTGCCATGGGAGCAAGATTACTAAAGCAATGGATCGATCGTCCACTCATTCATAAATTAGAGATTGAAAAGCGTCAAACTGTTGTAGGGGTGTTACTGGAGAGGTTCTTTGAACGGCAGGATCTAAGAGAAAGGTTAAAGGAAGTATACGATCTTGAACGGCTTGCCGGGCGTGTGGCATTCGGAAATGTAAATGGCCGCGATTTGATTCAGTTGAAGAAATCATTACAACAGGTTCCTGTCTTAAAACACTTAGTTGAGTCACTTGATAACGAAGCAACCGATGAACTTGTAAGTAAGCTCGATCCTTGTGAAGAGTTGACAGAAATCCTGGAGCAAGCGCTAGTAGAAACCCCTCCTCTTACAATCAAAGAGGGCAGCCTGATCCGAGATGGGTACCATTCAGAACTTGACCAATTCCGTGATGCAAGCAGAAATGGTAAATCTTGGATCGCTAAGCTTGAACGAGATGAGCGTGAGCGAACAGGGATCCGTTCACTGAAAGTTGGGTTCAATCGTGTGTTTGGTTACTATATTGAAGTGACAAGAGCGAACCTTCATCATTTGGAAGAAGGACGCTATGAAAGAAAGCAAACGTTAACAAATGCAGAACGATTCATTACACCCGATTTAAAAGAGAAAGAAGCACTTATCCTTCAAGCTGATGAAAAAAGCGTAGAGTTAGAATATGAACTTTTCCTTGGAATACGGGAAAGGGTGAAGGAATTTATTCCTCGCCTACAGAAGCTAGCGAAACTGGTTAGTGAGCTTGATGTTCTTCAATGCTTTGCTACCATTAGCGAGAGTCGTCATTACACACGTCCAGCTTTCAATGAAGAGCGAAAAATTCTCTTGAAGGACGGGCGTCACCCAGTGGTGGAAAAGGTGATGGGTGCACAGGAATATGTTCCAAATGATTGTTACATGGACCAGGAGGGAGAAATATTCCTCATTACAGGACCTAACATGTCGGGTAAAAGTACTTATATGAGACAAGTAGCGTTAACGAGTATATTGGCTCAAATCGGATGTTATGTTCCTGCTAGTGAAGCAGACCTGCCCATATTCGATCAGGTGTTCACCCGAATTGGTGCAGCAGATGATTTGATCTCGGGGCAAAGTACATTTATGGTCGAAATGCTAGAAGCAAAGAATGCAATGATTCACGCTACCCAAGAAAGCTTGATTCTTTTCGATGAAATCGGACGTGGTACTTCAACTTATGATGGCATGGCGCTGGCTCAAGCCATCATCGAATATATACATGAACATATCGGTGCGAAAACGTTATTCTCAACTCACTATCATGAGTTAACGGTCCTTGAAGAAGGATTACAAAAGGTGAAAAATGTACATGTAAGTGCCATGGAACAAAATGGGAAGCTTGTATTCCTTCATAAGATAAAGGAAGGGGCAGCTGACAAAAGTTACGGAATACATGTTGCCGAGCTTGCAGAACTCCCTTCACCTTTAATTCAAAGAGCGAATGAAATCCTTCTTGAACTTGAGAGGAAGGAAGAAACTGTTTCAAAGAAAGAAGTAGCTGTTACACGAGAAGCTGGGATGGATAAACGAAAAAACAAAGCTGAAGATTTGGCTCAGCTTTCTTTCTTTGAAGCGGAGAAAACGGAAAGGCAAGAACATTTCACTTCGAAGGAAAAGAAGTGTTTAGATGATCTTAAAAAATTGGATATTCTGGAGATGACTCCATTAGATGCGATGAACACTCTATACGGAATCCAAAAAAACCTAAAGCACTAAAGGAGGTGAAACTGTGGTAAAGATATTTCAGCTAGATGACTCTCTATCAAATAAAATCGCCGCAGGTGAAGTCGTGGAGCGTCCAGCTTCTGTTGTGAAGGAGCTCCTTGAAAACAGCATCGATGCAGGAGGATCTGTTATCGAAGTTCATATTGAAGAAGCCGGACTTCATTCCATACGCATCATTGATAATGGGGATGGAATTGAACAGGATGATGTGAAAACAGCGTTTAAGCGTCATGCAACCAGTAAAATTAAAGACGAAAATGACTTATTTCGCATTCGTACGTTGGGGTTCAGAGGGGAAGCACTTCCAAGTATCGCTTCCGTTTCTCATTTCATATTAAAAACGAGTACGGGGGATGGTCCAGGAACGTCTATCGAACTTGAAGGTGGAGAAATCAAGTCACTTGAAAATTCGTCTTCAAGAAAAGGAACAGATATCACAGTTTCACAACTGTTTTACAATACACCTGCACGACTGAAATACATGAAGACCATTCATACTGAGCTCGGGAATATAACTGATGTGGTGAATCGAATTGCACTTTCCCACCCAGAAGTTTCAATCAAACTTCTGCATAACGGGAAATCTCTCCTTCACACGAATGGAAATGGAGATGTATTACAGGTCCTGGCTGCCATTTATGGGGTAGGAATTGCCAAGAAGATGGTACCGATCAACGTGGACTCCCTTGATTTTAAAGTAAAAGGATACATTTCTCTTCCTGAAGTTACACGGGCCTCTAGGAATTATATATCAACGATGATTAATGGCCGGTTTATCAAGAACTATGCTATCGCCAAGTCAATCGGGGAAGGGTATCACACTCTTCTTCCGATAGGCAGGCACCCTATCGTGCTTCTCTCCATAGAGATGGATCCGATTCTGGTCGATGTGAATGTACATCCGTCTAAGATGGAGGTTCGGATTAGTAAAGAAGCTGAATTAAATGCTCTGGTGACGGAAGGTATCAAAAGGGTATTTAAAGGGAAAGAACTGATTCCATCAGGGGCAGTCGCACCAAATGTAGCACAGCCAAAATCGGAGCAAACGTTCATGAATTTAGATCATTCGGCCAAAGCGAAAGAAAAATCAGGATTCCATGGGGCAGTTCGAGAGCGAATGCTTCCTAAGGAAGAAATGGTCAATCTATATGAGCCCCAACGATTAAGGAATGAAATGTATGAAACAACAGGACTTGTTTCCAGTGAACCACCTGATCCAGGTTTCCCGATTGAAGAAGAACAGGACTACCAGAAACCTGAAATGGATGAAAGCTCTGAGGAGGAAAGTCCTTCTCCTCGAGTCCCACCTCTCTATCTTGTTGGTCAAATGCATGGAACGTACATCTTTGCTCAAAATGAACGAGGCTTATACATTATCGATCAACATGCGGCACAGGAACGAATTAAATATGAATTCTATAAAGAGAAAGTAGGGGAAGTCGCAAAAGAGCTTCAAGAACTCCTGGTTCCTCTTACTCTTGAATTTTCTACAGACGAATATATTAAGATTAATGAACATCGCTCTCTCCTCGAAGAAGTCGGTGTATTCCTTGAAGATTTTGGACACAACAGCTTTATTGTCCGTGCACATCCTCAGTGGTTCCCAAAAGGTGAAGAACAGCAGACCATTGAAGATATGATTGAACAGATTATAAGAATGAATAGGGTGGATATTCGAAAATTGCGGGAAGAAGCAGCCATCATGATGAGCTGTAAAGGATCCATTAAAGCAAATCATCATTTGCGAAATGGAGACATGCAGGCGTTATTGGATGAATTAAGATTGGCGAGCGACCCATTCACATGTCCCCATGGGAGACCGATCATCATTCACTATTCCACTTATGAAATGGAAAAAATGTTCAAACGAATTATGTGAGCACAGAAACGGGCGAGGAACCAAAAAGGTTTCTCGCCCGTTTTAATATGTCTCTTAGCTCGATTAACCATCACCTTCACCATTAGTTAACTGCAACTTTATTATGTTAACTAATGGTGATAGAAAAATTTTACAAAATCAATGATAGTTCCCCTTCAGCATCAATATCTAGCAGAGCAAAGAGTCCAAAAATAATCATGGCAGCCGATAGAGAATTTTCAAAGGAAATCTTTCACATTTATATTGAAAAACATTTATTTTAGTGTAAAATTACACCAAAAGGGAAAATGAGGAGTGTTTTTCGATGTTGAAAGATATAAAGAGTATCTTCCTGCTTATTATTTTGACGTTGCTCACATACATAATGATATTTCATTGGGCCATAAACACTAACGAATCAAACAATCGAATAACAGATGTAGGGAGACTGATGCCTACGAAAATTCACAAGATCATTAAGGGGAATGAAGAAAAGAGTATTGTGGATACGGTTGCAGAAGCAAGGCGTGATAACCTTAAAGTTTCCATTGCTGGAAAGAGGCATAGTCAAGGAGGACATACGTATTATCCAGATGGGATCATGTTGGATATGACCACATATGACGAAGTACTCAATGTGGATACTGTCCATCAGACCGTTCATGTACAAAGTGGGGCAACATGGGATGATATCCAAAAAGCCATCAACCCTTTGGGGCTATCGGTAAAGGTGATGCAGTCCCAAAATATTTTTACGGTTGGGGGCTCTCTTTCCGTTAATGTTCACGGAAGAGATATTCGGAATGGATCATTAATTGAAACGGTTAATTGGTTTAGATTATTAACACCCGATGGAGAAATCATAAAGGTATCGAGGGAAGAGAATGCTGAATATTTTCCACTGGTCATTGGGGGTTACGGGTTGTTTGGAGTGATTCTGGATGTGGAGCTTAAACTCACAAATGACGAATTGTATGCCTTGGAGACGGAAGAAATGACTTATGACAAATATGAAGAATACTTTAGGAAGAATGTGCAGGGTAATGATAATGTGAAGATGCATCTAGGCAGATTGTCAACTGCTCCTGAGACATTTCTTAAAGATATGTATGTGACGAATTATGTATTACAAAAAGATCAGGAGGAATACTCCGACCTTAATCAATTGAAAGAAGACAAACTTACATTCCTGACAAAATTCTTACTCGGACTTTCGAGAGATTTTGAATGGGGGAAAAATGTATTTTGGGGGATGCAGAAATCATTTTTTCAAAAGCAGGATGGTAAGCTTGTGACCCGGAATAATGCCATGCGCTCAGAATCAGATTTCTTGGAGTATGAGGCAAAGAACGATACAGATATTTTACAGGAGTATTTTATTCCCGTCGATGAATACGAGGAATATATCGATGAGTTACGGGAGTTTTTATCAGAACAGGACCTGAATTTAATAAATATAACCGTACGATATGTGAGTCACAATGAAGAAGCCGTCTTGTCCTACGCAAAAGAAGATATGTTCGCACTTGTTTTATTAATTAATCAAGGGAAAAGTGAGGAGGAGATTAAGAAGACAGGCAATACTATTCGAGGGATGATCGATATAAGCCTTCAACATGAAGGTAGTTATTATCTGCCTTACTATGAATATCCAACGGTGGAACAAATGAAAGAAGCTTACCCGAACACAGATGAATTCTTTGACATGAAGAAACAGCTTGATCCGGAAGAACGATTTATGAATTTATTCTATGAGCGTTACGGACAATGAAGTGGTTTATCATATCCCAAAGCTTTGCCATGGTGGCAGCAGGTGTGTCTTTTCCTTTTTATTTGTTGTTTATTCAAAATATCGGGAACTCTTTCTCGAGTTTCGGGTTTGCTTATGGATTATTCACGTTAAGTGCAGCCCTCAGTCATCGCTTTATCGGGAAGGTGTCCGATATGATTGGCGGACCGGTTCTTCTCCTGATGTATTCTATCGGAATGAGTCTTATGTTTCTATTTATCCCTTCTGTGGATTCGGTTCAAGGTGTATATCTTGTGCAATTGATACTTGGCATTTTAGGAGCTATCCAGAAAACATCCGAGAAAGTAGTACTTAGTGACTTGACAGAACAGGCATCAAGAGGAAAGAGTATCGGGGCATATCATTTTTGGACCTCTATTTTCTCTAGTGTAGCCGTAATGGGAACTGGATTCTTGCTAGACTATTTCACCATCCACGTTATTTTTTATGGATGTTCAATTTTCTTTATGACTAGTGGGATTCTTATTTTTGTTTTCTATTCAAGGTTTAAATCGGCTCCTGAAAATAGTGATAGTGCAGCATAGTCCCAGCATTCCTTTTTTAATAAATTTCTTTGATTACTTGTCAGATGAAGGAATTCCCCTCCCAAAAGGCTAATAGTTAAGATATAGATATTTTCAGAAAATTCTATCTACCATACAGGGGGAAAAGGAATGAATGGAGGCATTGAGCTTCAAAGGAAGAAAATGAATAAAAGTCTTAAGATTACGTTGTGGACAGCGGGAGTGATTTTGTTTATCTTGCTGGGCTTGCTGATTTTTGCCAACTATTACATTGAAAGATCTCTTCCAGTAATTTCGGGAACGATTCCTTTGAGTGGTTTATCTGAAGACGTAGAAGTAATAAGAGATAAGGACGGTGTACCACATATTCGGGCGGAAAATGAACGTGATTTGTATATGGCCCAAGGCTATGTCCAGGCCCAGGATCGATTATTTCAAATGGACTTGAGCAGGAGACAGGCCTCGGGGCGTTTAAGTGAAGTTGTCGGTGAGAAGGCGGTAGATCGGGATAAATTTTTCCGAACATTCGGGTTACGCAGAGCAGCACAGGTTTCATTTACCGCATATCCAGATGAAGCAAAGGAGTTGCTTGAATGGTACGCCGACGGGGTCAACGCCTATATGAAAGAAGCTGGAGACAACGGAAAGCTCCCATTTGAATTCACTCTCCTCGGCTATAAACCTGAAAAATGGACACCAGTCGATTCTTTGACGATTGGAAAGTATATGGCCTTCGACTTAGGTGGTCATTGGCAGGGACAGGCTTTCAGATATTGGGCATTGGAGAACCTCCCTGAAGAAAAAGCATATGATTTATTCCCTACCTATCCTGAAGAGGCTCCGACTATATTAGCAGATGTTGGGAAACTGCACGTAGATCTGAGTAAATCATTTGAAGAAGCTTTCATACCACCTGAATTTAACGGGAGCAATAACTGGGTTGTTAGTGGAGATAAAACCGCCAGTGGGAAACCACTCTTGGCAGATGATCCTCATCTTGCGCTAGGAACTCCTTCCATCTGGTATCAAATGCATCTTGAATCACCGGACGTCAATGTAAGTGGAGTAATATTTGCCGGCATACCCGGAATTATCCTTGGTCATAATGAACAAATCGCGTGGGGGGTCACTAATACGGGTCCTGACGTTCAGGACTTATACGTAGAGAAACGAAATGAAGAAGATCCCGATCTGTTTTTATATGATGATAAATGGGAAAAGGCAACGATCATTGAAGAACCGATTCAAGTGAAGGATGGTGATACCATTCCTTATAAAGTAACAATTACAAGGCATGGACCGGTGATTTCAGAGTTCGCTCACCAGAATGAGGGTGAGAATGTGATGTCCATGAGGTGGACAGCCCTTGATCCGAGTCTTGAACTACTAGCCATTATAAACATTAATAAAGCAACGAATTGGGCTGAATTTGAGGAAGCATTAAAGGATTTTCATGTTCCTACCCAAAATTTCGTATTCGCTTCGAATGATGGAACGATTGCATACAAAGCAAATGGGAAAATTCCAATCAGAAAGAAAGGGGACGGACTTCTTCCCGTTCCTGGATGGGACCCTGATTATGAATGGCAGGGCTTTATTCCGTTTGAAGAGCTTCCGAAAGTGATCAATCCTGAATCTGGCTTTGTGGCAACAGCGAATAACAAAGTGGTTTCGGATGAATATCCCTATCATATTAGTCATCACTGGGCACAGCCGTATCGGTACATGAGAATTTCGGAATTCTTGGAAGGTAAGAGTGATTTGACTCTTTCAGATATGGAAGAACTTCAAATGGATCAATTGAATTTACAAGCAAGGGAATTTGTTCCAATCATTTCAGGAGATCTCGATGAGGGGCGATTTACGACTAAAGAGAAAAAGGCAATCAATATAATAAAGTCATGGAACTATCGGGATGATAAACAATCTGCTGGTCCCCTGATTTTTCATCAATGGATGAACGAAATATCGTCAGGACTGTTTGAAAAGGAAGTACCAAAGGAAATGATGAAATTATTTGAAGGGCGCCAAAGTGTCGTAGATGAACTTATTCGGAAAGCACACAATGGAGATGAGTCAAAATGGTTTGTGGATGTAGGGGGCTACGAAACATTTTTGACTTCCTCATTAACACAGGCCTTGGCGGAATTGGAGAAAGCATATGGATCTTCAATGGATGATTGGGAGTGGGGGATGTATCATAAGGTATACTTTGAACATCCTTTATCAGGAGCCTCTAAGGTCTTAAAGAAATTCTTGAATGACAGGGACCCTATTCCTGTTGGTGGTAGCAGGGTAACGGTAGAAGCTGCAAGCTATAATGAGGAAGGAATCGTCAATCATGGTGCTTCATGGCGATTCGTCATCGATACAGAGGACATGATGAAGGGTTATCATATTGTCGGTCCTGGACAGGCGGGTCACTATAAAAGCCAGTGGTATCAAAATCAAATCGACTCATGGATCGATGGAAACTATCATGAGACCTCAATCAACAGCTCGAGAGGAGATCGATTGATCCTAAAAGCGGAATAAAAAAATGAAACAGCTCGAAGGACCTACCTTTGAGCTGTTCCATTTTAAAAAGCATTTGATAGTAAAGCGGTCTTTTCTAAATAGGTTATAAGAAAATAAGAGAATGAATCTAGGAACTTCTAAAGCCTTGACACCGAGGTGAATACTGCTCTTGCCGGTTGATATGCACAGTTTACCCATTATCGACTTCGATGAAAGTGAAAAGGAGATTAGGAAAATCCATTTTCATCCTTACAGGTATTAGTTTTAACAATAGAAGAAACGGGTACATTCACTTCAAAGACGAGGGAAGGGGAAAATGCTTTTTATCATGCATAATCATAAAAAGAAATGGAGATACTGACAAGATGTGATTTAATCCCTTTTATTATTATGGTACGATAATATGTAAAGAATCATTTACATAGAAAGCAGTGAACATATGACAAGTTTGGAGAAAGAAAAAGTGATTGTCCTTATTGGTCCCACTGCTGTAGGGAAAACCAATACAAGTATAGCGCTGGCTAAGAAATTCAATGGGGAAATCATTAGTGGTGATTCCATGCAAATTTATAAAAGAATGGACATTGGCACTGCAAAGGTTACATCTGAGGAAATGGAAGGTGTTCCTCACCACTTGATTGATATTAAAAATCCTGAAGAACCTTTTTCTGTTGCGGAATTTCAACAGCTTGTGAGAAAGAAGATATCAGACATTCATTCCCGTGGAAAAACTCCTTTAATAGTGGGTGGAACTGGGCTATATATTCAGGCTGTATTATATGATTATCAATTCACGGAAACTCCGGCTGATGAACACTATCGGAATGAATTAGAAATGAAGTGTGAAAAGAATGGTTCCCTATGGCTTCATAAAGAGCTTGTAAAGATCGATCCGGTCGCAGCTATGAATATCCATCACAACAATACACGACGTGTAATCCGAGCATTGGAAGTTTATCATTGTACAGGGAAGACGATGACAGAGTATCAGCAAACCCAATCACATGATCTGCAGTACAATGCAGTCCTGATTGGTTTGACCATGGACAGGGAAAAACTTTATAGCAGAATCAACCTTCGTGTGGACCTGATGATCGACCAAGGACTAATTGAAGAGGTTAAAGGTTTATATGACGCGGGTTTGAGGGACGTTCAGTCTGTGCAAGCCATCGGATATAAAGAACTTTACGGTTATTTTGATGGTACAATTAGTATGGAAAGAGCAATCGAAAACTTAAAACAAAATTCAAGAAGGTATGCAAAGCGTCAGCTGACATGGTTCAGAAATAAGATGGATGTAGCCTGGTTCGATGTAACAGATAAGAGCCGGCATTCTAAAAATATTGAGGATATTTCAGAATTTATTGCAGGAAAGCTTCAATTAAAGTCGAATAAGTAATGTAGAGATAGAAGAGGAGGACTAACCATGAAACAATCCATTAATATCCAAGACCAATTCCTTAATCAATTGCGAAAAGACAGTTCACTCGTAACGGTATTCCTTTTAAATGGCTTCCAAATCCGTGGTCAAGTGAAGGGGTTTGACAATTTCACAGTACTATTTGAAACGGAAGGTAAACAGCAACTGGTTTATAAACATGCCATCTCAACATTCGCTCCACAGCGAAATGTTCAAATAAATTTTGAAGAAACAAACAGTTAATCTTACTTGTAAAAGCTGCCTTAAGGGGCAGCTTTTTTATTGTTTATAATAGGATATTTACTTAGCATGTGTTTCTACAAATCGATTACTACACCGATCTTACTCCTTTAAGAAACATCATTGTATAAAGCATCAGAAACTTCGTGTGTATAGCTTATAAGTAAGTGGTCGACAGATTTTCCAAATTAATATGGGCTACAACATATTAAAATCAAGTAGGAGTGTTGCAAGAATAATTAATGAAACGAAAAGTAGTTGAATAGGATAATATGAGAGGCTTTTTTTAAAGAGGCATACATTTTCAATTTGAACAGGGATAGTACCTGTGCATGACCAGAAGGAGCAGGATAAAAGTTTAGCTTTCCCTCACGTCAAGAAGAATGGAACATATGCAAATTAAAATGGCAGCGTAATTCTATTTATTTCTCGGGAAAGCGCAGGAATAGACAGGATTCTTCTTTAATGTCGAAAAATTTCAGGTGAATAGAGGCGATTATCACTCTTAAACCCAGAGGAGCGAATACTGTCCTTAGAATGGTGAGGTGAAATCTTTGGATCAACCAATGAGAATGAAAAATAATGGTCAGATCAGTATCGTATTGAATTCCCAAAAGCGAAGTTCAGTACGGGAAACGTTAGATTCGATTCCACAATCTCTCCCTCAAGAGCACATAGCGTTGAAAGAAATAGAAGAAGAACTTGGATCTCTTGTCGGAATGGAAGAAATGAAGAAAATGGTGAAGGAAATTTATGCATGGATATATGTAAATAAAAAGCGTGAAGCAATGGGACTAAAGGCAGGGAAGCAAGCTCTTCATATGATGTTCAAGGGTAATCCCGGTACAGGAAAAACGACTGTGGCAAGAATTATAGGTAAACTATTCTTAAAAATGAATGTTCTAACGAAAGGACATTTAATAGAGGCGGAGAGGGCTGATTTGGTTGGTGAATATATAGGTCATACGGCTCAAAAAACAAGAGATCTTGTGAAAAAGGCTCTTGGCGGCATTTTGTTCATCGACGAGGCGTATTCATTGGGAAGAGGTGGAGAAAAGGACTTTGGCAAAGAAGCCATCGATACGCTTGTCAAACATATGGAAGATAAGCAACATGATTTCATTCTGATCCTGGCTGGGTATTCAAGGGAAATGGAGCATTTTTTAACCCTTAATCCTGGTCTCCAATCAAGATTTCCACTTGTGTTCCATTTTCCGGATTATTCTGTAGATCAGTTGATGGAAATCGGCAGAAGAATGTTGGATGAGAAGCAGTATCTGTTAAGTCACGACGCCGAAAGAAAAATAAGGGATCATCTGCATACTGCCAAGAATTCCTTATCACCCATGGCGTTTTCCAACGGGCGGTATGTGCGAAATGTATTGGAAAAGTCGATCCGTGCTCAGGCGATGAGGCTACTCATGGAAAACTGTTTTGATAGACACGATTTATTGACGATTCGAAGCAACGATCTTGTGTTTACAAAAAGTGCCTCTGAGTGAACACACTTAGGGAAAATAGAACCACAAAAAAATGCATTCATATGAATGCATTTTTTTGTTAAGCATGTGCCCGCAGACTCCTGTTTGGCAGTCTCCACTTATATAGATAGGAAAGGACACGCAAAGCTGTGGTAATAATAAATAAAGAGTAGAGTTCAAATGCTGTATGGACAATTCCGAGTCCAATTGCCGCTCCGCATAGTACAGCCCACACTGCGTAAATTTCGGATCTCAGAACTAATGGTTTCCGTCCAGCCAAAAGATCACGTATGATTCCGCCTCCACTTCCGGTTAAGACCGCGGCGACGATGATCGCACTAATCGGATGGTTCATTTCAGATGCATATAACGCCCCTTGGATAGCGAAAGCCGATAAACCGATCGCGTCGAAAAAATTCCCCCATCTTCTCCAATGCCTGAGGAGATTATTAGGGAAAAGAAAGACTGCTGTAATCGAAAGAAGAGCAATCTGAAACAGCATTCCCTGCTCCCACAAGGCTGAAACAGGGACACCGATTAATAAATTGCGAATAGCTCCTCCACCGAATGCAGTAACGATTCCTAATATATAAACACCTAGAATATCATATTCCTCTTCCATGGCAATGATAGCACCTGAAACAGCAAAAGCAATGGTACCAATAATACTCAGTACTTCCCATGTCATACACATTCCTCCTAACCCTATTACAAATTGCTACATGCCATTATGTAGAATCTTGAAGTAGTGTTATGTCTTAATCAAGCATACTGATTTTAACATGTATGCACTTAAATGCAACCATTTTTCATAGCTTTTTACATAGAGATTACGAAGCGAATTTGATATGATGAAGAATATGATGAATAGGAAAGAAAGAAGGATGTATATTGAAGAATGAAACGAAAGAAAAAGTCATACTCGTTGGGTGTCAATTAGAAGAAGATGACTTACGTTTTCAATATAGCCTGAGTGAGCTTGAAGAACTGACTGAAACGGCTAGAGGACAGGTTCTCTCTACTCTCACTCAAAAAAGGGACGGCGTTCATCCAGGTACCTATATAGGGAAGGGGAAAGTGGAAGAGCTTGCCCTCTTGGAAGATCAATTTGAACCGGATATCATCATTTTCAACGATGAATTATCTCCGAGTCAAATACGGAACTTGTCGAAAGAACTAGATGCAAGAGTGATTGATCGTACTCAATTAATTTTGGATATATTTGCTCAGCGCGCCCGTTCCAGAGAGGGAAAGTTGCAAGTGGAACTTGCACAGCTACAATATCTGCTGCCTAGACTTATTGGCCAGGGTGCTTCCCTTTCAAGACTCGGAGGGGGGATTGGAACGAGGGGACCTGGTGAAACAAAGCTCGAAAGTGACCGAAGACATATTCACCGGAGAATCGATGATATTAAGAAACAGCTTCAAACCATTGTCTTGCATAGAGAAAGGTACAGGGAGAGAAGAAAGCGAAACAAGGCATTTCAGATTGCGCTCATCGGTTATACAAACGCGGGTAAGTCCACGTTGTTCAACCGAATTTCATTCGCCGATTCATATGAAGAAAATCAGTTATTTGCGACATTGGATCCATTGACCCGTAAGATGCCTTTACCAAGTGGTTACTCAACGTTGCTTACAGATACTGTTGGATTTATACAAGATTTACCCACCACCCTGGTTGCGGCTTTCCGATCAACTTTGGAAGAGGTGAAAGAGGCGGACCTGCTCATTCACATTGTGGATAGTTCGAATCCTGATTATAGTCAGCATGAAGAGACTGTTCAATCATTATTGAAGGATTTGGATATGGATGGCTTGCCGCAGTTAACGGTTTATAATAAGCGGGATATGATGGACCGGGACTTCGTCCCAAGCAGCGATTGGGATCGGGTTCTGATCAGCGCTTTAAATGAAGATGACCGTGGAAAGCTATTGGTGAAGATAGAAGAAATCGTGAAACAACATATGATACCCTATCATGTCATCATCCCGGCAAGTGAAGGGAAGCTCTTGTCACAATTGAAAAATGAGACCATTTTAAGAAAATTAGAATTCATAGAAGAAAGTCAAACATATGATTTAACTGGCTTTCATCTAGAAGATCATCCTATTGCAGGTAACATCAAGAAATTTCACAGATAGAAGGGAATCAGCGGCCTCATGTATGAACAATTAATAAATGGGAATATATTGAAAAATATAATAACTAGAGTGGAAGATAGCATCCAAAACATACATTCACAAATAGATAAACGAGCGGAGAATAACCAGTTCAGCGTTCTGAAATCCTTTCAAAAGCACCGTGTAAGTGACTCTCATTTCATCCCTTCCACAGGATATGGGTATGACGATGCGGGGCGAGACACATTAGAAAGCATTTATGCCGATGTATTCGGAGGTGAAGCAGGACTGGTAAGACCTCAAATTATTTCTGGTACCCATGCGATTTCCATCGCTTTGTTTGGAGTACTCCGTCCTGGGGACGAACTGGTGTACATAACAGGTAAACCCTACGATACGCTGGAGGAAATAGTGGGGATCCGTGGAAAGGGTACCGGTTCTCTTAAAGATTTTCATATTGATTATCAAAGTGTAGATTTAGACAGGACTGGAAAGGTTGATTATGAAGAAGTGGCAAAGGCGATTTCTTCTAAGACGAAAATGGTGGGGATTCAAAGGTCTAAAGGATATGCGAATCGCCCTTCCTTCACTTTAGATGAAATAAAGGAAATGATTGAATTCATTAAAGAAATAAACCCGGGAATCGTTGTATTTGTAGACAATTGCTACGGTGAATTTGTTGAAGAGAAAGAACCCTGTCATATAGGGGCTGATCTGATGGCTGGGTCACTCATCAAAAATCCTGGCGGTGGTCTTGCCAAGACCGGTGGATATATTGTTGGAAAGAGAGACCTTGTTGAGGCTTGTTCATATCGAATGACATCACCTGGGATCGGGGCAGAGGCCGGTGCCTCCCTTTACAGCTTACAAGAAATGTATCAAGGCTTCTTCCTGGCCCCTCATGTAGTGGCACAATCGTTAAAAGGTGCTGTATTTACATCTGCTCTTCTAACAGATCTTGGGATGGATACGAATCCTTCACCACTTGCTGTACGAACTGACTTGATTCAATCTGTACAATTTAATGACAGGGAAATGATGATTGCGTTCTGTCAGGCAATCCAGTTTGCGTCACCGATTAATTCACATTTCACCCCATACCCTGACTATATGCCTGGATATGAGGACGATGTCATTATGGCGGCGGGAACATTCATTCAAGGGTCGAGCATTGAATTATCTGCAGATGGCCCGTTAAGGCCACCATATATTGCCTATGTTCAAGGTGGGTTAACATATTCACATGTGAAAATTGCAATCTGCTCTGCAGTCGATGATTTGATTGAAAAAGGTTTAATAACTATTTAAAAAGGATAATAAAGAAGTAATTGGATAGTCTATACTCGACTATCCTTTTGTTTTGATTTTTTATGTAAGAAAATCTAACATAGGATTGACAGAACTCCTTACATTACATATAATAAAATCAAGAAGGAAACCAAAGGGAGGAATCAAGATGAGCGGAAGTGAAATTCGTAGAACGATGGCATTGTTTCCTATCAGTATTGTCATGCAGCTCACGGACTTAACGGCTCGTCAGATTCGATACTATGAAGAGCATGAGTTGATTATCCCTGCACGTACTGAGGGGAACCGGCGGCTCTTTTCCTTGAATGACATTGATAAGTTATTAGAAATAAAGGATCTGTTAGATCAAGGTATCAACATGGCCGGCATAAAGAAAATCTTTTCTGTGTCAAGCCATAATGAAAGTAAAGTAGTATCTGACGTAAGTAGTGAAAAGGAAGAAAAAGCACGACAGGATTTATCCGACGACGAGCTTCGTAAATTACTCAGAAATGAATTAATGCACTCTGGTCGATTTACTAAAGCATCTCTCCGTCAAGGTGACATGTCTCGCTTTTTTCATTAAATAATACCTTTAATAAACTTGAGGAGGAATTACGTAAATGGCAAAGTATACTCGGGAAGACGTTTTACGATTAGCGAATGAAGAAGGTGTCAAGTTCATTCGACTGCAATTTACTGACATTTTAGGGACAATCAAAAACGTGGAAATCCCTCTAAGTCAGCTTGAGAAAGCAGTGGATAACAAGATGATGTTTGACGGATCTTCAATTGAAGGATTCGTACGTATTGAAGAATCAGATATGTATCTTTTCCCTGATTTAGACACATGGTTAGTATTCCCATGGACAGCTGAAAAAGGAAAAGTAGCCCGATTAATCTGTGATATTTACAATCCGGATGGCACTCCATTCGAAGGTGACCCCCGTAATAACCTAAAACGTATCTTAGGTGAAATGGAAGAACTAGGGTTTACTGACTTCAATCTTGGGCCTGAGCCGGAATTCTTCCTCTTTAAATTAGATGTAAATGGCGAACCGACTTTAGAGTTAAACGATAACGGTGGCTACTTTGATTTAGCTCCTACTGATCTAGGGGAAAACTGCCGACGTGACATTGCTTTAGAACTAGAGGAGATGGGCTTTGAAATCGAAGCATCTCACCATGAAGTAGCTCCGGGGCAACATGAGATCGACTTCAAATATGCAAACGCATTAAGAGCATGTGACGATATACAGACGTTTAAACTAGTAGTAAAAACAATTGCGCGTAAGCATGGTTTACACGCAACCTTCATGCCGAAACCATTGTTCGGTGTGAACGGTTCCGGGATGCACTGTAACATGTCCTTATTTAAGAACGGTGTAAATTCTTTCTTTGATGAAAAAGGAGATATACAATTAAGTGACACAGCTCGCCAATTCCTTGCAGGTATCATCAAACATGCTACTGACTTTACAGCCATCACGAACCCGACTGTCAACTCATACAAACGTTTAGTTCCTGGATACGAGGCACCATGTTATGTTGCTTGGTCTGCCCGCAACCGCAGTCCATTAATCCGTATCCCTGCGTCACGTGGATTAAGCACTCGTGTTGAAGTGCGCAGTGTTGACCCAGCGGCTAATCCTTATCTTGCAATGGCAGTATTACTTGCGGCTGGACTTGATGGCATCAAAAACAATCTGCCTGCCCCTAAGCCGATTGACCGAAACATCTATGTAATGGATAAGAAAGAACGAGAAGAAGCTGGGATTGTCGATCTTCCGGCAACATTATACGCTGCACTCGAAAACCTTAAAACCAATGAAGTAATCGTGAAATCATTAGGTGAACACATCTTTGAACATTTCGTGGAAGCGAAAGAAATCGAGTGGGATATGTTCCGTACACAAGTACATCCTTGGGAGCGCGAGCAATACATTCAAATGTATTAAAAATGCATAATCAAAAGCCTATGTTTCCAGCAGGATTGCCGGGAACGTAGGCTTTTTTCTCGTTTTATCAAGAAGAGGATAGGGATAATAGAAAAATAACCGCTATGCATACCTGCATAGCGGTTATTCATCAATGCACTTGTCGGTAAACACCGACTACTTTTCCTAAAATCGAAACGTTTCTCAAAATGATTGGGGCCATTGTTGAATTCTCAGGTTGAAGGCGAACATAATCTTTCTCTTTAAAGAAACGCTTGACCGTTGCTTCATCTTCTTCTGTCATAGCGACGACAATATCTCCGTTGTTCGCTGTTTGTTGTTGTCGCACAATAACAAAGTCCCCATCTAGTATTCCGGCCTCTATCATACTATCACCCATGATTTCTAACATAAAGACCTGTTCATCTGACGGAGCCATCCTCTCAGGGAGAGGGAAAAATTCTTCTACATTCTCTACAGCCGTAATAGGTTGACCTGCTGTAACCTTACCGATTAAAGGTACGTTCACAACGCGTTGTCGTGGGATCGTGTCCTCTTCAAGGTTTAAGATTTCAATGGCTCTTGGCTTTGTAGGGTCACGGCGAATGAGGCCTTTGCTCTCTAATCTAGCTAAATGTCCATGTACGGTAGAACTAGAAGCAAGACCTACAGCTTCCCCAATTTCACGAACGGAAGGTGGATAACCTTTTTCTCTTACTGAGACTTTAATATACTCGAGTATGTCCTGCTGTCTTTTAGACAATTTTGTCATGTTCACGCACCTCTATTTATAGATCTTATGTTCCCATTATAGCATGTCTTTCCAACTGATACAAACATAAGTTCGAATATTAGTTGACACCAAACGAATGTTCGTATTAGAATGAATGTAACGAAACAGAACACACATTCGCATGGAGGGGTTATATCATGTTAACACATATTTGGAGCCGATTCTCTTACATAATTATATTATTTGTTTTAGTCTTTTTATCTGCAGCATATCTATTAGTCACTATGACAAGTGAGCCTTCCTATCAGAGTATAACAGTGAAGGACGGAGACAGTCTCTGGACTATTGCCAAACAGTACAATGAAGAATATTCTATGACAGTGGAAGAATTTATTGCCTGGGTAGGGGAGGAAAACAATCTAACAACCTTCTCGATCAAGCCCGGTGAATCACTTGTCTTACCGATAGAAAATCCAACAATATCCACACAATCGGATTATGAGTTGGTAATGAATAGAGAATAGAGGGATAGATAATGAAGGCAGTAATCTACTGCAGAGTTAGTACAAAGAAGGATACGCAGGAAACATCATTAGAGCGTCAAGAAGAGGAGCTTGTAAAATTAGCCCAGGATCTTCATTACGAAGTAGAAGCGATCATTAAAGACCAGGCCAGTGGATTTGAATTAGATCGTCCAGGTGTACTTGAGCTACTTGATTTAATTAAAGATGAGTCGATTGATGCTGTACTCATACAAGATGAAACCAGAATTGGAAGAGGGAACGCCAAGATTGCACTTATTCATTGCCTTTTAAAAGAGGAAGTAAAGATCATGAGTCAAACTCATAATGGAGAGCTGGACTTATCAGAATCTGATTCAATGGTCATCAATATCGTAAGTATGGTTGAGGAATACCAAAGAAAACTTCATAATTTAAAAATTAAACGAGGGATGAAAAGGGCTGTTGAAAATGGATTTCAACCACATAAAAATTTAAAAAATAAAGGGAACGTTGAAGGAAGAGAGCGTATCGAAGTACCAGTAGAAGAGATCGTCCGTTTAAGGAAAAACGAATTAACCTTTGCTGAGATTGCAGCTACTCTTCGAGGATTTGGTTATGATGTCTCAAAAGCCACGGTACATAGACGTTTCAAAGAATTTATGAAAGCTCCCGAAAATGCGTAACTCTTGTTTTATCTTCGCTAATCTAGTAACATGACGGTAGTATTAGGGTCCACTATCAGTAGTTTTAGAGTTTGCTGACTATGCATTAAAAGGAGTTTTTATAGATGCTTTCAAAGACAAAAATGAATCGAATCAATGAACTTGCAAAGAAGTCCAAAAGTAGCGGTCTAACGGAGCAAGAAGCAAAAGAGCAGACCAATCTTAGAAAAGAATATCTTGCAACCTTTCGTCAATCGATGAAAGGTACAATTGAAAACACAAGAATCTTTGATCCAGAGGGAAATGAAGTAACCCCCAAGAAGATTCAAGATATCCAAACGAAAAAGAAAATGAACTAATAAAAAAACTGTCTGGTCTTCGATATGGCCAGACAGTTTTTTTCGTCAAGTTGTCAAAGGGACTGGGTATATTAGTGCCAGAGGTTACAACTACATCAATAGTTATCAAGAGATATTACGAGAATGGATCTTAATTGAAATAAGCTGTATTTATTAATATACATGGTTATAGAACAGGTTATTAATTTACCCAGTGACATTTCAACATGAGGTTGCATACGACTTATCTGTACATTTTGAAATGTGAAAATATCAAATACTACAAGGGTTTTTAATTTTCAAGGATGATGAAGTCATGTTATTATTCAAGATAGTTGTATAAACTGCCAAAGAAGATTAATATTAATAAGGTACATTAAAAGGAAGGATGTCTGACTTATGTTTGATAACACAGATCAATTAGCAATTAATACAATCCGTACATTATCTATTGACGCAATTGAAAAGGCGGGTTCCGGACACCCTGGAATGCCTATGGGAGCAGCTCCGATGGCTTATGCCCTTTGGACGAAATTTATGAACCATAATCCGAAAAACCCTGATTGGTTCAATCGTGACCGCTTCGTTTTGTCTGCTGGACACGGCTCCATGCTATTATACAGCCTTCTTCATTTATCGGGCTATGATGTTTCAATGGATGACCTGAAGGGATTCCGCCAATGGGGTAGTAAAACTCCTGGACATCCGGAATATAAACACACATCCGGTGTAGAAGCAACGACTGGACCACTTGGACAAGGTATTGGTATGGCTGTTGGTATGGCTCTGGCTGAAAGGCATTTAGCTACTACATACAATAAAGACCAATACAATATGGTCGATCATTTTACATATTCCATTTGTGGAGATGGGGACTTAATGGAGGGTGTTTCTTCTGAGGCAGCTTCATTGGCTGCTCATTTAAAATTAGGCCGTCTTGTTGTCCTATACGATTCCAATGATATCTCATTGGATGGTGATTTGGATAAATCCTTCTCTGAAAGTGTTGAAGGCCGTTTCGAATCATACGGATGGCAATATATCCGCGTAGAAGACGGAAACGACCTGAATGAAATTTCGAAAGCGATTGAAGAGGCGCAAGGGGATACTACCCGTCCAACTATGATTGAAGTGAGAACAGTCATCGGTTATGGTGCACCAAATAAATCAGGTAAATCTGCTGTTCATGGTGCCCCACTCGGAGAAGATGAGATGAAGCTTACGAAAGAAGCTTATAAGTGGACATTCGATGAGGATTTCCATGTACCTGATGAAGTCTATGGACGCTTTGAGGAGAAAATTCAACAGGTTGGTTCTCAAAAGGAAGAAGATTGGGCTAAACAATTCATTAAATATAAAGAAGATCATCCAGAACTTGCGGCACAATTAGAAGCGGCGATAAAAGGAGAACTTCCACAAGGGTGGGACAAGGACATCCCTGTATACGAAGAAGGAAAAGCACTTGCAACCAGAGCTTCTTCTGGAGAAGTATTAAATGCGATTGCAAAGAATCTTCCATCATTCATCGGTGGGTCTGCTGACTTAGCTGGCTCAAACAAAACGATGATTAAAGATGAGAGAGACTTTATGCCTGAATCTTATGAAGGACGCAACATCTGGTTTGGAGTCCGTGAATTTGGAATGGGTACCGCAATGAACGGTATGGCCCTTCATGGTGGCCTCCACGTATTCGGTGGAACATTCTTCGTGTTCAGTGATTACCTAAGACCAGCAATCCGTCTGGCTGCTCTAATG
This sequence comes from Bacillus sp. BHET2, assembly GCF_005938125.1. GTDB lineage: Bacteria > Bacillota > Bacilli > Bacillales > Bacillaceae_B > Rossellomorea. Next base: position 1,136,883 of record NZ_VCQN01000001.1, on the reverse strand, counting down.
GGCTTACCAGTAACGTATGTTTTCACTCATGATAGCATTGCTGTTGGAGAAGATGGGCCTACACATGAGCCTGTCGAGCAGCTTGCTTCGCTACGTGCTATGCCAAATCTATCTGTCATCCGTCCTGGGGATGGAAATGAAGTAGCTGCAGCATGGAAACTTTCTTTAGAGTCAAAAGATCAGCCGACGATGTTAGTTCTTTCTCGTCAGGATCTTCCTACTCTTAAAGGTACTGCTGATAAGGCGTACAATGGAGTAAATAAAGGTGCATATGTTGTATCTGCTTCAGGGAAAGAACAGCCTGATGCGATACTGATTGCCACCGGATCAGAAGTACACTTGGCTGTAGAGGCTCAGAATGTACTTGGAAAAGACGGTATCAGTGTTTCTGTCGTAAGTATGCCGTCTTGGGACCGTTTTGAAAAACAATCAAAAGAATATAAGGAATCGATTTTACCTAAGAGTGTGAAAAAACGTCTCGCTATTGAAATGGGATCTCCAATGGGATGGGATCGCTATGTAGGTGACGAAGGAGACATTCTAGCCATTGATGGATTTGGTGCTTCTGCTCCTGGAGAAAAAGTCATGGAAGAGTATGGTTTTACTTCGGAAAATGTTGCATCAAGAATTAAAGCTTTGATTCAGTAATAGAAAAATGAAGAGAGGTCAGCTCCTTGCACTCTTTGAGGAGTTGACCTTTTCCTTTTGGTCATTTAATTGAAAGGTATAGTACGTATGATGTGAGGTCCCATCCAGATTAGGGTTGATAGATGGCGTTCGACAAAACTAGTGAAGATTTTCAACAATTTATGACAATGACTCCCTTCTAGTTGATTTATACTGAATGAAAGAAAGGTAGGAGGGAGAAAATGTGCGAAATTATCAAATCTATTGGATTGAAGAGACGTTTGTCCAGCACTATTATGGTCGAGAAAGAATGTTCTATCAATTGTTTTCCGATTGGGAAGTGAGTTCAGGAGAGCTTCATGAAATCATCTCGAAACAAGTGGACTACATTACGAAACCCATACCATACCTTCCTACTCAAAGACTATTAAAGCAAGAGCTCATGAAAACTGAAGGAGCTTTCTGGGTTGATTCAGTTGCAAGCATTGAACGGCTGGATTCTAAGGCTTCCCTCATTTTAAATGAAAAGTGGTTGACATTGAATTCATGGGGGCACGATGAATCAGAATATATCTTCTTTGAAATTTTGCGAAGAAATATGGGTCAACTATTGGCAATTGATGTTCAAAATGAACGTTATGGTTGGTTAAAACCGATTAAACAAAGAAAATTTATATATTAATAAGAATTTATGACAGAAATATTGTATAATGTTTCAGGGTTTAGTACACTTTTATAAGGACAACATGAAGGAGGAAGTAAGAGTATGGGAACGACTGGGTTACTTATTCTAGTAGGAGTTCTGGCATTACTTGCTGGAGTTGCACTAGGATTTTTCATTGCTCGTAAATATATGATGAGCTATCTTAAGAAAAATCCACCAATCAACGAGCAAATGTTACGCATGATGATGATGCAGATGGGTCAAAAACCATCCCAGAAGAAAATCAATCAAATGATGAATGCAATGAATAAAAACACGAAGTAATAGGCGGAAGCACTCAGTTGATGAGTGCTTTTTCTATTTATCGGATACCCTGATAGTAGAAGAATGATACTGGATGAAAGTAGGAAAATATAATTATTTTTATGAATTCATAAAAACTTAAAGGTTATCTGTCAGAATGAAATTGAATATATGATAGAATATAATCCGGAGGGAGTCATATGAAAAAATGGATGATTGTTTCATTATCTCTTCTGATTCTTGTTGCAGGATGTAGCAATAAGCCTCAGGAAGTGATAGATGAAGAAACGCTTGAAGTTCAAAATAGTGCTGCAGGTGACGCGCGGGAATATTTGAACTATAAAATAAACAAAGAAAAAAAATCAGTGAATCGTGGTCTGATCACGATGATGATCAATAACCGCAGTGATATGGATGAAATTGAAACAGGACTTATGTCAATGTCCACCGAGCATTTTTCTCCTGATGACTATGTGTATCAAGAGGGACAATATTTAAAGAAAATCAGTACATGGTTAGGTAGAAAATCTGACTCGAATAAATCGGGTCTTAATCCGGCTTTGGAGATTACGGATGATATGGACTGGGAAAAGCAAATGGAGCTTGAGAAAAAGAATCCAATGTACCTTGCATATATCCATGAGCAAAACTATGTAGATACTGATGGGAAAGTAAAAGGAATTTCCCTTGGACTTGCCATGAACACCGTTGATTATATACGAGTGGAAGATGATAAAAAGCTGATGCATTTTGATGAAGTTAAAATCGATGAGAAAATGATGAAGGAATACGGCAAGAAGGTAGCCGGTTCTGTCATCAGCCGGGTAAGAGCAAACAAAGAATTGAAAAATGTGCCCATAATGATCTCAATTTATAAGCTTCAACCTTTAAACAGTGTTGTATCAGGTAATTACATATCTACTGCCTACCTAGACGAAAATGATACGAAAATTAAAAAATGGGATGATGTATCGGACAAATATTTTTACTTCCCGAGTGATGAAGGAGAAGAGAAGGACAGGGACCTGTATAATCGAATTCGGGACTTGGAAGATTATGTTTCGAAATTCTTCTCACATCAGGATATTGAGTTTGTCGGAAAAGGTTTATACCAGAAGGACACGTTGAATAAATTGGTGATTGATGTACATACAGGCATGGTGAAAGAAACAGAGTTAATTGGCTTTGCACAGGCGATAGGTCCTGAAATAGTCGATTATTTCCCTCATACACCAGTATACCTCTACGTCAAAACGCCCAAGGGACTTAAAGCGACCATCGTGAAAGAAGAAGACCAAGAGCCGTTTGTTCAAATTCATTAATTCATTTTAATTCCATACAAAAAAGCATCTTTTATACAATAAAAGATGCTTTTTTGTATGCCTAATTTGAACTGGATTCTGGTTCTCATTTTGACAGATAATGTTGCTGCAAAAAGGTAGATTCTATATGTGAAAAAAAATGATATGAAAGAAAAATGTCAGCTTATTTGAGGAGTGCATTTTTTTATGTATAAGGAGTTGTAGCTATTTAACAGACGATCAAGTTCCTGACTAAATTGAATAGCTTGAGGTGACGTGAGTCCATTTTCAGCAACAATATCAATCAATTGAGCACGCTTATTTTCAATTCGTTTGAGAAGCTCTTGTTTAGACACGGCTGTTTCCTTTCTTTTGTACGTCCTTACAAACGGAATACAAAACTAGTAATAACTGTAACTTTTAATTAGTATAACGAATTAATCATTATTTTTCAAAGTAAAATTAACAGTTTTAAGAAAAGAAAAGAGACTTTAACATATTTGAAAGAGTCGAGCTAATATGTAATGAAATGGTCACAAATCTTTCACATAATCATTCCTCATAGTTTGAAGTTGAGTCTGATAGAATAGAAATAGATACTAAAAGGTAGGAGATGACAAAATGTCTGATATAAATATTTTTTTAGCATTCGGTGCAGGCTTTCTTAGTTTTATCTCTCCGTGTTGTCTGCCGCTGTACCCCGCTTTTCTTTCATATATAACAGGGATGAGCGTCAACGAACTGAAAACGGATAATGCAATGTTACAAAGGAGAAGTTTACTTCATACGTTCTTTTTTCTGATCGGATTTTCAGCCATCTTTATCGCGATTGGTTTTGGGACTTCACTTATAGGTAACTTCTTTTTAGATTATAAGGACCTCATCCGACAGTTAGGCGCGATATTTATCGTTTTATTCGGACTTGTCGTAATAGGAGTCTTTACTCCTGAAACCTTGATGAAAGACCGGCGCTTTGAATTTAAGAATAGGCCGGCAGGGTTCATGGGATCAATCTTAATCGGAATGGCATTCGCTGCCGGCTGGACACCATGCACAGGGCCTATCCTTGCTTCCGTTTTAGCCCTAGCTGCTTCCAATCCTGGATCAGGCGTCATGTATATGACAGCTTATGTATTAGGATTTGCTATACCGTTTTTCATCCTTTCATTTTTCATTGGGAGAATGAAGTGGATTAGGAAAAACAGTGGAAAGATTGTGAAAGCAGGGGGATATATCATGATTGTTGTAGGGATTATGCTATTCTTTGATTGGATGACCGTCATACTTGCGTATTTCACGTCTATTTTTGGAGGTTTTAAAGGATTTTAGAGATAGACTAAAAGGTTCGAATGTACAGAATAAATTGAATGAATTTTACGTTTTATGGTATAGTTAGGTGGATGAATAAGGAAATAGTACACAATGGACAGCGATAGTGTATACGAGGAGGAAACATCTGTGGCAACGATACTTGTAGTAGATGATGCGAAATTTATGAGAATGACACTTGGAAACATGCTTTCATCTAGCGGGCATGAAGTCGTAGGGGAAGCTGAGAATGGACTTATTGCCGTGGAAAAGTATCGTGAACTTCAGCCGGATTTAGTGACGATGGACATTACAATGCCCGAGCTAAATGGCATAGAGGCAGTTAAACAGATTCTAGCTGAGTTCTCTCGGGCAAAAGTCATTATGTGTTCAGCAATGGGCCAACAGAAGGTAGTTGTGGAAGCGATCGAAGCCGGTGCTAAGGACTTTATTGTGAAACCCTTTGATGAGGTTCGAGTGGACGAAGCGATCAAACGTGTACTAGGATGATAAAGTGAAAGAGGGCTTGATGCGACTATTCATACTCTCTTTTTTTGTGTTTTTGTTTTTTCTTCATTTGAGCTATAATAGGAATGGTTAAAGTATGATATAAAAGGATGATGATGGTTTATGATGATTGCTTCATCCATTGTAGCGATTTGTATGGGGTTTATGGTGATATTTATCAGGATGAAAGCTCAGAAAAGACCGGTAAGCGGAAAGAAAATCATTCTACCTCCATTATTCATGAGTACGGGGGCATTGATGTTTTTATTCCCTATTTTCCGAGTCAATGTAGGAGAGTTTTTAGAAGCCATTACGGTTGGGATGATATTTTCATTATTATTGATAAAGACTTCCAAGTTTGAAATTCGAGAAAATGATATTTATTTAAAGCGCTCTAAAGCGTTCGCATTCATTTTAATCGGCTTGCTTTTAATCCGGATTGTGGCGAAGTCCATATTAAGTACGTCGATTGATTATGGAGAGCTGAGCGGGATGTTCTGGATCCTTGCGTTTGGAATGATCGTACCATGGAGGATTGCCATGTATGTTCAATATAGAAAACTACACGGTGAGAATAAAGATTTAACGACGAAGTCAATTTGATATACTTCCTAATGAGCAGGGTGACCGATGTCACTCTGCTCATTTTAATATGGTGATTTTTCAGTCACATTACAATTTTTTTACAAAGGGGATATTGTAGCTTAACGATCGTTCATTTGGGGCAAAGAGAGAGAAGTAAAACAAAACGATAAGATATTGGTGGGATAATCATTGTTTACGTTAGCAGACATCTGGACCTTTTTTCTCGCATTTTTTCTAACTTTACCATTGGTCACGATCGTCCATGAAGCTGGGCATATTCTTATAGCAAGAATCTTTGGTGCCAAGATCAAATTTACGATTGGGACAGGGAAGCATTTAATCAATATAGGGCCTCTGGAAGTGAAGAGGATGTATTTCATGGAGGGTTGGTGCCAGTATAGAGAATTAAAGTACAACAAGGTGTGGGTTCATGTACTTATTTATCTTTCAGGTAGTATATTTAACTTATTGGCAATATTATTGATTAACTATCTGATCTATGAAGGTGTCATACCTGTTCACATTTTTTTCTATCAATTTGCTTACTTCTCGGTATACTTTATATTCTTCTCCTTGTTTCCATTTCGAAACGGAGAGGGCAAACCAAGTGATGGACAGGCGATTCTGGACGTAATCCGATTTGGTAAAGCAGAAGATCCCATTGATTAATAATACAGTGTATATAAAAAAGGTAAACGGCTAACGTTTACCTTTTTTTCCTTTCTTCCATTTGATAAATAGAAAGGCAGCGCCAATGATAAAAATTAAATATAAAACAATCGGTATGATTATAATCGTCCCCAATTAGATCCCTGCCTGTTCAATTTAAAATAAATGTTCGTAAGGGGTCACATCTATATGCATTTCATTCAGTTTTTTCCTCAGAAACTTATGATCCCGCTTTGGAGTTGCTAATATATAGCCCCTGATGACTAATTCCTGCGAAATGGCATTAGCCCTCTCCTTTAAAGCTAATTCTCCAATTTTTCCTGCGATTTTTTGCTTCGCTACGTCTCTAAATAATTCAGGTACGGGTGTTACTAATTCATTGAGCATTTTTTTCTCATCATCGTCCCATAAGTGGATGGTTTCATTCACATAATGTTCTTCCCAATCCAAGTCAGACTTCCCGTCCTCTTTAGGGAACCTTTTTAAGAATTTCCTGAACATAAAGAATCCACCAATGGCAAAGGATGCCACTAAAAAAACGACCCAAAAAAGTATGAAATATAAGAACCAACCTTCAAGCATGCTTTCACCTCAATTTTTCAAAACATGTATCGTATTCATTATAGACAAGGGAGTAGCCTGTGACAAGAATATCGATGATTTTACAAAAGAAGTCTATACTGTTCTTAATTAGAAATGATATACTAATAAATAACAAATAGCATGAAAATTCTTACTATTATGATTCTCAGCTTGGATGGATAGGGGGCTAATAAGATGACTTATAGGGGTAGAGTCATATCAGTACTCACTGGACTTTTATTAGTTATTACGTGGGATTTCATTTATTACTTTGTATTGCATTATCCTATAGATATAAAGGTGGATATTGTATTTACTCTGTTGATTCTCTTTGTAAGTTACTATATGGGAAAGACTTATGACAGCAGTCATAAGACACTAGAGGCGTTACGAAAAAGTGAAGAGAGAGTAAAAATATTAAATGAAGAAATGCATCATGTTCTTCAGAGTATTGATGAGGTAGTCTTTCACACAAATGAAAAGGGTGAATTCCAATTCCTCAATCAGTCCTGGGAAGACTTCACAGGTTATACGGTTAAAGAAAGTATACGTAAGAATGCTCTGCATTTCATCTCTCTAAATGAACGTCATGAAATCCTCCGATTAGTAAGACAGAGTGCAAGTTTAAAAAAAGAGAAAACTAAAATGGACTTCTCATACCAGAGAAGAGACGGCCAGTTTCGTTGGGGAGAAGTAAATATTAAGTTGAACTATAATGGGGATGGAAAGCTACTTGGGACAGTCGGAACAATTTCAGACATAACTGAAAGAGTACATAATGAGGAAGAATTGATTGAAATGAACGAAACTTTGGCAATCGAGTCTCAAAAACTATCCGTTGCCGGCCAATTAGCAGCCGGGATTGCACATGAGGTCCGGAACCCGTTGACGTCAATTAATGGATTTCTTCAGTTATTACGGGATGATGCTAATGAAAAGACAAGGGAATACTTAGGGATTGTCTTTTCAGAAATTAAGCGGATTGAACTTGTTCTAAGCGAGTTATTGATCCTTGCAAAACCCCAATCCGTTACATATAAGCGAATTAATATTATAGAGACACTCGACCACGTCTCGCAATTATTAAATACGAATGCCATTTTATATAATATCGAAATTCAAACTGATTTCCATGAAAAAGAGCTGTATATCCGTGGCGATGAAAATCAGTTAAAACAAGTCTTTATAAATTTGATCAAAAATGCTATCGAAGCTATGCCTCACGGTGGCACGATTACCATACATGCAAACATCACTACTCAAAACAAAGTTCAACTGACCTTCAAAGATGAGGGAGTTGGAATGAAAAAGGAAATTCTAGATAAACTAGGGGAGCCCTTTTTCACTACGAAGACGAAAGGTACAGGCTTGGGTCTTACAATATGTCTGAGGATCCTTCGTGATCATGGAGCGGATATCCGTGTGCAAAGCGAACAGGGAGAAGGGACGACCTTCCATATTAAGTTCGATGGTGTGCAGACCTCAGAGAGAAAAAGGCGGGAAATGGTACAAAATCAATGAAAAAGAGAACCCTCATGCTTGCATGAGGGTTCTCTTGTATAGGAAATAATTATTGAAATAGGGGAGTAGCTGGAATGCGAATTTAGTAAAGACGGTGCGAGCCGTACAAGGAATGTAGAAAACGGGAATATGTGCGGTTCTAATGAATATATATTGTGAAGGTACCATCTTGTAAGGGGGAGGAATATGGAAAAAAAACCAACAATAGATGTGATAAATCCTGTATTTCAAAGTACTAAGGCAAGACTATTCGCTGGAACATCAGGGTTATTAAAGACAAGTGCAAGAAAACATGCATGGGCTCAGCTCGTAAATCCAGAAGAATCTAACGTGAATTTGTATGTTTCTTTTTTTGCATTAACCAATTTTTCAATTAAACTGGTGAAGGCAGATTTTGTTGTCAATGCTGATCCTCCTGGGAATCGTATAGAATCATCTGAAGTGAGTGTTTTGAAATTAGCTTCAAAAGAAAAACCAATAGGAAAGATTTTTTACAATCCAACAGTTACAGGAACTTTTTGTGGGGGGAAGATCGTTGGAACAAGAGCTTTAACTCCATTGACTTCTCACCTGGGATTCAGGGTCGATGGTCGATTAATTATTGAACCTGGGACCAATGCTATGTTTTTTGTGTATAGTGAAACATATGCCGAATCACAGATTGAATTTGAATGGTTTGAAAATGATGTGATTTATTGAGTGTAGATGTATCAATATTCATCCTTTTAACGGCTAAAGTAGCACCAAATCCTCGAGCCTATCTAATCTTTCAAAGGGTTCATTTCGCAGACTGATTTTCTATAACGAAATTTTAGATTGTTGGAGGGGCCCCTTAAGAAAAAGGAGGCTCTTTTATTATGGAAAAAAACAATTAAGGTAAGAAAGACGAAAGAAGATATCTTGTAAAAATTTATGAAGGGTAGTTGAACCACGATTGGTGGTGATTAAAAATGAAATGATTAGAAGTTTATACAGTAAAGGTAGAAAGATAGAAAATCAAAAAGGTAAGGGATGAAAATCCGGTAAAAACGAAATGGCCATATGCCATTCCAGCGAAGCATCCACTGTTATATCCAGGTTGGCGGGACTGCCTGGGAATCGAACCCAGCGGAGACGGCACGCGCCTCCCAAGAGGTTTTGAAGACCTAGGTAAGCACCAGCTAAACAATCAGCCCCGAATTGAAGTATATAACAGTTATACCATGGGAACACAACTTGTTCAAATCGTTTGATACATACACCAATGACCTATGAGTAAAGTACTGTTTATTAGTGGATAATATGCGCATTTTTTGAAATATTTATAAGATTTAAACTTTGGAGAAATCTGCAAATATTTCTTTACCAACAGAATATTACCGTGATAAGATACTTTTTGCCGGCTTATTAAAGGTGAAGTAAGCGATTTCTTCTAAGAATTGCTTACCTATAATACGTGAACATATTGATAGAGACTGAGAGGGGAAAATAAGTATGAAAAAAGTATGGTTTCTAGGTCTAGGATTATCTTTAGCATTGGTTGGATGTTCTGATTCAGGTTCTGACGAAGCTAATAAAGAGGAAGCAACAAATGCAACTGAAGAGAACACAGACGTTGCGGGAGAATTAATGGATTTCTACTTAAATGTAACAACTACCGTTAATGGTGTTGACATCGATCTTAATGGCTATGAAGCAGCGATGGCGGGAGATGAGCCTCCAGCGGGAGAAGAATTAGCAAAATTGAAAGAATCTGCTGCTGCATCAGCAACAGCAGCTGCTGAAGCAGTTGAAGGTATGGAGATCCCTGAAGGACTTGGTGATCAAAAAGAAGCAGTAGAATCGTTTAAATCGACTCTTACAGAATCTTATAATATGAAAGCTGAAGCTCTTACTCAAGAGGGCGAAGCAGACTTCACTGCAGCAGATGAAAAATTAAACGAAGCTGAAAACCAAATCAAAGCAATCCTTGATGATGCAGGTTTAGTAAGCTCAAGCTTAATCAGCGATCTAAACGGGTAATCCGAAATAAAAAGCAAATTCCTAAATGGATTTGCTTTTTTTATCCGGTAATTTCAAACAGAGTTCTTCTATACAAACAAAGGTTTTGTACATAAACAGATTTTGATAGAGTATCCTTTTTCTCTTCCATTGCCTATATAGAGGATGAGAGGAGGGAGAGGATGGAGACGATTATTTCATTTGTTTCTGAAGTAGGTTTTCCGATTGTGGTCACGATGTATCTTCTTTATAGAATTGAGACGAAGCTAGATGCCGTCATCACGTCCATACAAACACTACCCCAGCAACTAAAAGAATAAGGGAAGGGAGGCAGCCATGGGTAGGCAGTCTCCCTTCTTCTCGTTCTTTATATTAGGAGGATTACGAACGAATGTTCTGATGATATCATTTCCTTATACGTATAACTTACGAGTTTGATATAATCTAGTAAGATACTTAGTGATCGGAAAGGAGATGTTTGGAGTGAAATTCATTCATACCGCAGATTGGCACTTGGGTAAATTGGTGCACGGGATATATATGACAGAAGAGCAACGATACATATTAGAGGGGTTTATCGACCTCGTAAAAGAGGAAGTACCGGATGCGGTCGTCATTGCAGGAGATCTTTATGATCGATCGGTGCCTCCTACGGAAGCCGTGGAGCTATTAGATGAAGTGTTATTCCGCATTAATGTGGAGCTGAACACTCCAATTATAGCGGTGTCAGGAAACCATGATAGTGCTGAACGATTATCCTTCGGCTCGTCCTGGTACAAGCATAGTCACTTCTATTTAAAAGGGAAGATCACAAATGACTTTACTCCGGTCACGATAAAAGGGGTGAACTTCCACTGTGTTCCTTATGCGGAACCAGGAGTGGTCAGACAAGTGCTAGAAGACGATTCAATTACCAGTCATCACGGGGCGATGGAAGCCATCGTAAAGAAAATCGAGGAAAACATGAATCCCAATGAACCACATGTCTTTGTAGGTCATGCATTTGTACTAGGAGGCAAGACGACAGATTCTGAAAGGACTCTTTCAGTTGGAGGGTCTGGTTGTGTCGGTGCTGAGGTTTTCCATCCTTTCCATTACACTGCGCTTGGACATCTTCATAGTCCAGATGCCATTAAACATGAAACAATTCGATATTCAGGCTCATTATTAAAGTACTCTTTCTCTGAATCAAAGCAACGGAAAACAGTCACTATTGTCGAAATGGAAGATGACGGCTCTTTCAACATACGAGAAAAAGTACTCCAACCAAAACATGATATGAGAGAACTTGGGGGATACATGGAGGAACTTCTTGATCCATTATTTTATCAAACACAAAAGGTGAATGATTATTTGAAAATCACACTCCATGACCAAGGTGCGTTAATCGATCCAATTAATCAGCTGCGACAGGTCTATCCAAACGTCCTCCATCTAGAACGGAAAATGGACATGACCGATGCAATAAAGAAAAATTCATTTCGAGTACTTGAGGATAAGAAGAGGTCGGAATTGGATTTGTTTCAGGAGTTTTATGATGATATGACAACTGGTGTATTCACCGATGATAAGAAGGAAACGGTACAAAATGTGATTGAGAAAGCAAGAAAGGAGGTCGATCCTGCATGAAACCACTTCAATTAATGATGCAAGCATTCGGACCATATGCCGGAAGAGAAACGATTGATTTTCGCTCATTGGGGAATCGGACAATGTTTGTGATTTCTGGTAAAACCGGTTCTGGGAAAACAACGATTTTTGATGGAATTTCCTATGCGATTTACGGCAAGGCGAGTGGTGAGGATCGGACCCCGTCTGAATTAAGAAGTCAATTTGCTAATAATGATGATATAACGGAAGTTGAACTTATTTTCAGCTTACGTGGAAAAGCTTATCGTATTTGGCGTTCCCCCCAACAGGATAAAAAGAAGGCGAGGGGCGATGGTTTTACAACCATTAACGCCCGATCTGAATTATATGTATATGATGAAGATGGCAAAGAACAGCTTCTGGCAGCAAATGTTAGGGAAGTAGATGAGCAGATCAAGAGTCTGATTCAACTAGACGCCAATCAATTCAGGCAAATCCTTATGATTCCGCAAGGTGAGTTTCGAAAGCTTCTCACCTCAGATAGTAAAGACAAAGAGCTTATCTTGCAGAGGTTGTTTCATACTGAAATTTATAAAAGCATTCAAGAGAAGTTAAAGTCAGAGGCAGACGACTTAAGAAAGTCTGTCGAAACTTCAATGGAAGAAAGAACGAGAGAACTACTGCGAATTCATTCAGAAGATCAAGAGGAGATTCAAGCTTTGTTAATGGAAAGTCCGTTGAATGATCATCTGATTCTTCAGATACTCCCGGCTCACATCGAGGAGATGGAAAAGAAGGAAATGCAACTGCAGCAGAACTATGAAACCGTTCAGGAGAAAAGAGATCGTCTTCAAAAGGACTTAGCAGAAGCAAACAGCTTGGTTGAGCAATACGAGCTTCAAGCAAAGCTTGTGAATCAAAAAGAAGACCTATTAAAAGTAAAACCTGAAATCGAATCAATTGAGAAAGAAATTCTCCTGGCCCAGCGAGCTTCCATACTAGTTCAACAGGATGAATATTGCCACAGACTTAGCCGAAATCTAAATGAGTTGAATAACCAATTAGCAAAACTGACTGAGGAAAAACAAGAAGTATCACAAAAGCTTAATTTAGCGAAAGAAACACTAAAAAAAGAAACAGAAAAGGAAAATCTCCGTGTTGAATCTGCCAAGAAAGTCACTCGACTTGAAAATATGGAACAAGACATAGATTCATTGGATAAGTTGACGAAAGATACGAATGAATTGAAAGAAAAATATGATAGGCAACAGGTGGTTGTGAAAAAACTGACGGAACAAATCACATTTTTGCAAGAAGGTATAAAAAAACGGGAGAATAATATTGAAAAGGGTGAGAGACTTCAAGGGGATCTATTTGAACTGGATAAATCGGTGCAGGAAAAACTCTTACTCTTAGACCATGTTAGTGAAATACAAAAATCGAATCAGGAACTTCAGAGTTTCCTAACTAACGACAAAAAATTAAAAGCGCAATACACTAAGCTTCAGCAGCATATTAAGGATGCTATAGCGACTTTAGCCTATTTAGAAGAAAAGTGGCAATCTGCTCAAGCTGCCATACTTGCGAAAGGATTAACTGATAACTCTCCATGTCCCGTTTGTGGTTCTCTGCATCATCCACGACCAGCCGATGATATTGTCTCATTACCTTCTGAAAAGGACCTGAAAGTAGCGAAAGGCAAACAACAGGAACTCGAACGTGAAGAGAAAGAGTTGAGCTTGGTCATCGCACAGGAAGAAATAAAAATGCAAAGCATTCAGGAACGAATTGAAGAACTCTCAAGAAGAGTAAAGGAGAAGAAAAAAGATTTTGATCGAAGCGAAATCGAGTCCACCCTTTCTCAATTGAAGAAGGAAATCGAAACCTTTAGACAAGATATATCAGGCAAGAAAGAAGAAGTGGAACAAATAAAGATAATGAGGGAAGAGGTAAGAAAAGGAAAAGAAAAACTGGTAGAACTTGAAGACTCCAGAGTGAAGAATCAAGAGTTGCTTCAAGAACTTAATACTTTCTTTCTCACAAAGAATACAACTCTTGAAAAAGTGAAAGAATCTATTCCTTATGACCTCAGAACGAAAGCGGAATTTAAACAAGTGTTCCTGGAAACGAAGCGAAGAACAGAAGAATTAAAGGCATCATTTGACAGTGCCCAGAAGCAATATTACGAACTTGAGAACCAAAATAGTGTAAAGGAATCCCAAGTGAAAGAGAAAGAAGCACAAATGAAAAAAATTGAAGTAGAAATGAAAACAGAACGGGAAGCATTTCTTTCCCTACTTGCAGAACAAGGTTTTTCCCACTATAAGGTTTTCCAAGATGCGAAGAAATCTGAAGCTGAAATTATGACGTTGCAGAAGAGAGTGAAGAAATACGGAGAAGATTTTCGCTCGGTTTCCGATCGACTATCCGATATCGATCATCACTTAGAGGATAAACAAAAGCCTGATTTGAATAGTATTAAGACTAATATATCAGTAGTGTCAGCTGAATTGGAAAATGTCATTGATGCACTCAATAAGATAAAGTCGAATCGAAAAGACAATACCCGAATTCTTTCCAGAGTCACATCGATAAATGAAGAAATTAAGGAATTAGAGGGAATATATCGTATGGTCGGTCATCTTGCAGAAGTGGCCCGTGGACAGAATGCAAATCGTATTACATTTGAACGATATGTTTTAGCCTCCTTCCTTGAGGACATCCTTCATGTTGCGAATGAGCGTTTGGTGAAAATGACGTCAGGTCGATATCAACTGATCCGAAAAACGGATCGAAGCAAAGGGAATGTACAAAGTGGATTGGAACTTCTTGTCTTTGATCAGTATACAGGGCAGGAACGACACGTCAAAACTCTATCAGGAGGGGAAAGTTTTAAAGCTTCATTGGCTTTAGCACTCGGTCTTGCTGATGTTGTGCAACAGTATGCAGGGGGAGTTTCCCTTGAAACGATGTTTATTGACGAAGGGTTCGGTACTCTCGATCCAGAATCACTTGACAATGCTATCGAAGCATTGATGGATATCCAAAGCAGTGGACGATTAGTAGGATTAATTTCACATGTGCCCGAGCTGAAGGAAAGAATTGATGCACGACTAGAGGTCATTTCTTCACAAAGGGGAAGTACTACAGAATTTCAATTCTTAGCGTAGAATCTATTCTCTCTTTAAAGAGGTCAAGGATAATCAACCTTGGCCTTTTTTGCTAGGGAATTTTGACAAGCGGATATGTACACGATGTTTTTAATTCAGGGAACTAGGACATAAATAGAGATAAAACGACTAAACAAGCGGAGATTTCTAATGAAGAGTATTCGTAAAATCCTACTTCCCAGACAATTACTATTATTGTTGATTCTCTCAACAGGCTTATTAAATCATGTCATGCTGTTACCAAGTATTATGCTGGCTGCCGGCCGGGATGGATGGGTTAGTATCCTTGCGGCGTATCCTATCCTTTTTCTCATGACGCTATTGATCTTTTACATAATCAAGAACTCTCCTAAGGAAGGTTTCTATCATTTGCTTCAACAGAAATGGCCAAGATGGGCAGTACTTCTATTTTCACTACCAATCGGCTTATTTTTACTATCAAGTGCATATATAACCTTTGCTGATTTAATACTATGGTTAAGCGCATATTTCCTGGCAGACGTACCTTCATTCATTATTGTGGGTGGCATTTTGCTTATTTGCTTTCTGATCACTTGGGCAGGAATTAAACACATGGCGATTGCAAGCGGGATTTTATTGCCATCTGTCATGATATTCGGTTTTTTCATTGCGGTTACAAATTCAAATTTGAAGGATCCC
This sequence comes from Bacillus sp. BHET2, assembly GCF_005938125.1. Lineage (GTDB taxonomy): Bacteria > Bacillota > Bacilli > Bacillales > Bacillaceae_B > Rossellomorea. Next base: position 1,121,416 of record NZ_VCQN01000001.1, on the reverse strand, counting down.
AGTTTATTGTTTCCCATTCTGAGTAATGGGTTTGATCCCGTCATGAAGGGGATAATTTATGTATTGAGTGGTCTACTCGAATTATATTTAATCGTATTGGTTCAACCCTATAGTGAAGGGAAAATAAAGTTTCATCATTTAATCGTACTTGGCTTAATCTTTATGGGGTTAATGTTCGGTCCACTTACGGCATCCATTATGGAATTCGGTCCAATAGAATCTGCGAATTTGCGATACCCGGCATATGAACAATGGAGAATTTTATCAATTGGAGAGTTCATCACCCACTTGGACTTCTTTGCACTCTATCAGTGGTTAAGTGGAGCGCTTATAAGAATTAGTCTGTTTATGTTCCTACTGGGAGCACTTCTGATTAAAAAGAAAAATCAACATCAGATATCATTAAAGGTATTGGTACCGATATTCATTTTGTTTTTTGGACTAACGCTATTGAATGTTGATACATATAACTTCTATATTTTTTTGTTTGATATTTTTTTTCCGTCGACTGTCATCCTTTTCATGGTGCAAATTATCGTTTCGTCCATTATTCTTCGGTTTATTAAATAGGATTTGATAACTGGATATCAAGAAAGAAGAAATAGAATCCGTAATGAACAACAGAGCGATTAAAGTAAAGGATGTTCTTTATGAAGAAAGCTTCTAATGAAAATACCAACGAGGAAGCAAAAGTAGATATTTTGGAAGAAGCGAGAAAACTATTTACACGCAGTCAAGATTTAATGATCAAGCCCCATTTCTTTAAAGAAAAGGAGATCACGTTAGTTTATTTTGATAGCCTAGTGGATCGACATTATTTAGATCAATTTATTCTTCTTAAGTTAGAGGAAGCATCAAATGAATCTTTTATAGAAAAAATCATGAGTAGCTTTCAAACGGGGGATGTAACGAATCAATCGATTGATGATATTACGTCTGCTCTATTCTCCGGTTATGTTCTTTTCTTTGTTGAAGATAAAATACTAACTATTCATGCAGGGAATATGCCGAAAAGGCAGCCTGAAGAATCTTCATTGGAAACATCCATAAGAGGACCAAAAGACGGTTTCGTTGAAGACTTAAATACAAATATTTCTTTAATAAGAAGAAGGTTGTTCACCCCCTCTCTGTGTGTGGAGAAGTTCAAAATTGGGACTAGGTCACATACTGATATTGCCATTATGTATCTGTCTGATGTCATTGATAACCATGTGCTAAATGAATTATATACAAGGCTGGAAGCAATCGATATTGATGTTCTAACAGGCAACCAGCACCTTGAGTCTCTACTTGATGATAACCCCTATTCTATATTTACCAGTTTTGACTACACGGGTAGACCGGATTTTATAGTAGATTCGTTAAACCAGGGGAGGTTTGCTTTAATTGTAGATGGATTCCCGACTGTTTCCATAGCTCCAGTAAATTTACTGTTGCAAATAAAGTCACCTGAAGATTCAAGCATCAATTATGTGTATGTGTCTTTAGAAAGAATTATCCGGATGATCGGAATATTAATATCTGCATTCTTACCTGGCATTTGGGTGGCAATCTCTTCCTATAATATTGAACAAATTCCCTATCTATTGGTGGCAACAATCTCGATGTCACGGTTCGGATTACCCTTGTCGGCACCAGTAGAAATGTTTATTGTCCTATTTTTGTTCGAATTTTTCAATGAGGCGGGTGTACGCCTTCCTAGGGCGATCGGACAAACCGTTTCCGTCCTGGGTGGCTTGATTGTAGGGGATGCTGCCATCCGTGCAGGACTGACCTCTCCTACTATGCTGGTCATTGGGGCCATCACCTATATTTCGTCCTTTACTCTCGTAAATCAATCCTTGAAATATGGTACAACGGTACTCAGGTTTATTGTGTTATTCGTGGGTACGTTTTTTGGTTTGTTTGGTGTGATCATGACTTTCATCCTGACGACCATTTATTTATCAACCCTCTCATCGTTCGGTGCTCCATACTTAGGGTCGCTTGCTCCTATTAGCTGGAAAGAAGCAATTCGATCCTTGTTCCGGCTGCCAATCCAATTCTACAAACAGCGTACAGATTCAACTAACCCTCAAGACCAATCAAGGAAAGGAAACGATAAGCATGAACAACAAGATAACTAAATTCATGATCATTCTTTCGGTCCTTCCTTTAACAGGTTGTACGGGGTCGAAAAATATTCAGGACTTAACTTATATTGTATCAATTGGTTTGGATTATGATGAAACAACAGATGAATATTCGGCTTTTCTCCAGGGGCTTAATTTTGCAAATGTGGCGAAGCAAGAAGGAAGTAGACCAACTGAACCGATTCCTACATTTGTTGGTTCTGCTAAAGGGAAAACCTTGAACATGGCCGTTAGTAAATTATATAAGGTTTCGAGACCACCATTGTTTTTTGGTCATACGAAGACGCTGGTTTTATCCAAGAACGTATTAAAGTATAAATTTAAAGAAGTCTTGGAGGACATTGGCAGAAACCGATCCTTGAGGCCGAGCCTCCAGGTATTTGTGACGGACATGAGCATAGAAGAAATTTTTAACGCAAAAGGATTATTTGATTATCCTCCTGTTTATACCGTTCTTCTGACTGAAGAAAAATCAGAGGGGATCCAAAATGAAATTGATTCTACAAGCTTGATGCATTTTTTAAGGGAATATTATGAGCCTATGGGTACTGCATTGATTCCAAACATAAAAATTGACCATCAATCCTGGCGTGCTGGCGAAGAGGTTACTTCTCTTTTTTTAGATGGATATAGTGTCTTCCAGGATTCAACCTTTAAAGGGGATATTTCGGCAAATGATTCCATGACGGTGGATTGGCTCAAAAACAAAAAAAATTCACTAGACTATGCCTTATATAAAGAAGATGAAATATTGTCCACTTTTAAATTAACAGCTGATGAACCTAAGGTGAAATATAATAAAGATCACTCGAATTTTCCGGAATTTTCATTGGAAGTAAGTGTTGAAGCAGAGTTGATAGAAAAGATAAACAATATGCCCTACAATGAATTACAGGCAACTCTTCAAAAATCGTTGGAAGAAAAAATAACAAAAGTATATAAAAAAGGGATCGAGAAACAAATGGACCTTCTTGATGTCGGGGAAAGATGGTATCGCTTTCATCCCCAGAAATTTAAAGAACTGGATGAAAGAGGCGATATGTTTTACCTTACACATGATTCTTTAAAACAAGTAAAGGTGAAAGTGGATATTAAACACTTCAATGCATATCGATATATTAAAGAAGATTAATAATTGGCAGAATCCTAATAGGGAATACAATATTTTTGGGTTTTTTCCCTATTCTCTTTCATTTTTCCATTTGATTGCATATCATGAAGATAGCTAAAAGAAGAAGGAGGAATAACCTCTATGAAGATAAGCATATATATTTTGTTATTAATAGTATCTGCTGTTGTAGCAATCGGTTGGAGTTGGAAGAGACTATTAGATTTTAACACGTATAAGAAACCATTTTTTGAAGGAGTGGCACTTCAGTTCCTTTTCCTTCTGTTTGCATCAGTATGGTGGCTCATAACAGAGGATATTTCTGACGGATTAATAGGCGTGTTCTATTATTTTATTGCCTTTCTTATCATTATGGTCGTACATGGGTTTACTCTGCATTATTTGTTCTCTAAAAAAAAGATGCAGGAACGTGAAGAATGAGTGTCATGGGGATCGATGCCGGTGGAACGCTAACCAAAATCGTTTATAAAGAAAAGGGTAGGCTGCACTTCAAAGTCTTTTCAAGTAAAAATCATAAGGAAATACAGAAGTGGCTCATTCTTTTAAATTCAAACAATAAGCTATATCTGACTGGAGGCAAGGCATGGAAATGGAAAGAAACGTTTCCACAAGCATACATCGTGGATGAATTTGATTCGGTATTCAAGGGAACCGAGATGCTCCTTAAAGAAGAAAAACTTGAACTGAAACCGTTTATTCTCATTAATATTGGGACAGGGACATCCTTTTTTAAGATTGATAAAAATCGAAGCGCCAGACTGCTTGGCAGTGGTTTAGGCGGTGGGACATTCATGGGCTTGGGTTCAATACTTACGGGGGTTTCAGACTATATCGAACTCGTTTCTTTATCCGGAATGGGCAAAAGAGAGCAAGTGGATCTCCTGGTAGGAGATATCTATGAGGAGGGGCATTCACTAATTCCTGATAATTTGACCGCTGCTAATTTCGGGAAAGTGTCTGCTGATTCTCAAAAAGCAGACAAGCTGAGAGCTTTAACGAATATGATAGGGGAAACCATCATCCTTCTCGCTACACAAGCAGCCAGTGAGCATCAAATTAAACATTTCGTGTTTGTTGGGAGTGCATTGGAAGGGAATAGAGCTTTGAAAGAAGTTCTAATGCAATTCCAAGATATACTTTCCTATACTGCTGTTTTTCCGGAGAGAGGATCCTTCGCAGGGTGTTTAGGGGCATATCATTTAGGAATCGATGGAGTACATTCACAAAATAGACAATGAATCTTCCCTTGAGGAATTGTTTTTTTATCCTCTTTTTACTAACATAGAGTAGAGAGATACATAAAGTCGGAGGAGATAAAGATGGCAAAAACCAAACCATTTGCAGTGGTAATGATCATCATGGGTATTCTCCTTGCAGGTTGCAGCAATAGTGACTTTCAAGCAGAAACAGATTATGAAGTGAAGGACTTTTCTTATACGAATCAAAAAAAACAGGAAGTCAGTTTAAAAGATTTGAAGGGGCAAGTCTGGATTGCTGATTTCATTTTCACCAGCTGTGAAACTGTTTGTCCGCCAATGACATTTAATTTAACAAAGCTTCAAGATAAGCTTAAAGAAGAGGGTGTAGAGGATTACAAAATCGTTTCTTTCAGCGTGGATCCTGAAACGGATACACCCGATGCATTAAGTGAATATATTTCAAACTTTGAAGCAGACACAAGTAAATGGGACCTCCTCACAGGATATGAATTCGATGAAGTGAAGGACCTTGCAGAACATTCCTTTCGCTCAATTGTTGCAGACGACCCTAATTCTGATCAAATGATTCATGGTACGAGCTTCTATCTCGTCAATCAAGAAGGGACAGTCGTCAAAACGTACAGTGGAAATAGTGATGTTCCTTACGATGAAATAGTTGACGATATGAAAATATTAATTAAAGAAGGATCTAAATAGAGACCAAAGAGAACTTGTTGGAGTATTCAACCAGGTTCATTGTAGCTTTAGTCCTTATTACCTAAACAGAGTTGTTTAAAAGGAGAATCGCTGATGTCAGGTGATTCTCTTTTTTATGTGGATGCTGAATTTATATTCCAATATAAGGGTAATAAGGATTATAATGATAAAAAAAGATACGGGGGGAAACGGCTCAATGAAAATCAGACCGATAGAAGTAAAAGATGCTGGAAGAATTGTGGGGATTATGCGACAAAAGACAGTTTTACCTAATATCATAGCCTTGCCAAGCTTAAGGGTAGAGAAATTTGAGAGCAGATTACAGAATCCCTCTTCTGATCAGCATGACTTTGTAGCGGAGGTAGACGGAACGGTAGTGGGTCTATGCGGATTAACTCAAGGAATTGGTCGACGCGCACATACAGGGTCTCTCTTTTTATTCATAGATGAAAACTATCATGCTCAAGGAATTGGGACAAGACTCCTTAAAAATGCAATCGATTTAGCTGATAACTGGTTAATGATTGAAAGGATTGAATTAACAGTCATAGAGTCCAATACACGGGCAAAAGCATTATATGAGCGAATAGGATTTGAGGATGAAGGATTCAAACATGGTTCCATCATACAAAATGGTCAATATGTGGGGGAGTGCTGCATGGCTAGATATAGACCTGGTGGAGCTGTAAAGAAGGGATATGATAAACTGAGAGAAACAAAACAAATCGAAAGCAGCAGGTGAAGACGTATTCGAAACTCTAAAGGAATGCTGATATTTGATGTAACTATCACATTATTTATATTGATATGGGTCGTGAAGTCATTTATGGACGGGGAGGTATGGAGAGGAACCGTATTTTTCAGCTGTTTCGCAATCATGATCGGAGTATTATTGTTCAGGTTTAAGAAGAGCATGTAAAGAGTAGGTGAGAGGATGGAAAAGAGATATTATACGATTGGGATGGCCGGGCATATTGACCATGGAAAGACCACTCTCACGAAGGCTCTAACCTCAGTGGATACGGATCAGCTAAAAGAAGAAAAGGAACGCAACATTTCGATTGAACCTGGTTACGCGCCGATGTATCAAGATGAGGACATTGAAATATCGGTTGTGGATGTACCTGGACATGAGCGGTTTATACGACAGATGATCGCAGGTGTTGCGGGTATTGACCTTGTTGTAGTCGTCGTTGCAGCAGATGAAGGCGTTATGCCGCAAACGAAGGAACATCTGGAAATTCTTTCTCTTCTGGGGATTACGGAAGCTATTATTGTCTTAACGAAAATTGCAAAAGTAGAAGAAGAACTAATAGAGTTGGCACTTGAAGAAGTAACCGAAGAGTTGAAACATACGGTTTTCGCTTATGCACCCATTCTTTTAGCAGATAGTTTGACAGGAAATGGAGTAGAGACTCTGAAAGGTGAAATAATTTCTTCCCTGAAGAGAATGCCTTCAAGAAGGATTTCTAGTCAATTTCGATTACCCATTGATCATGCTTTCACGGTAAAGGGGAAGGGGACAGTCGTAAGAGGGACCATCTATGAAGGAAGACTTGAAACAGGTGATGAACTATTCCTATTACCACAAGGGGTACATACGAAAGCGAAACAAATTCAAGTTCATCATAAGAAGGTAAGTTCTGGACATGCGGGACAAAGGGTTGCGATTAACCTTTCCGCAGTGGGCTACAAAGAGCTAAAGCGTGGTAATGTAATTGTGACCACTCCCCATTTGTCACGATCAAACACAATAGACGTATGTCTTACCGTGTTACATTCTATCAGACATGAAGTCAAGCAGCGGATGCCAGTCAGGGTTCATTCAGGTACGTCTGAAGTTATGGGGAAGCTTGTGTTCTTCGATCGAAACAAAGTTGAATCGGAATCAAGTGTGATTCTATGTCAGATCCAGCTAGAGGATTCTCTCATGGTTAAAAGGGGGGATCGATTTATAATCAGAAGACCATCACCTATGGAAACAATCGGTGGAGGTTGGATTATTCAGCCGAAGGGCGGTAACTATCGCTTTGGTGCAAAGACCATCGATCTTCTTCAAGCTGAGATGGAAGGGACACCCGAGCAGAGGGTGTTGAGAATTCTTGAAACCTCTAAATCGATTGAGAAAGCGTGCCTGATGAGAGAAACCTCTCTTTCTGAGGAAACCCTCTATGAATTATTCCAGAATGAACAGTGGATCCATATTTCTTCTACAGTGGTCACTCATGAAATTATGGTAGACGAGTGCAGAAAGGCGATAGAAGATCGACTAAAGAAATTTCATATGAAATCCCCATTATTAAAAGGAATTAACCGTGGTGAGATGAAGCAATCCATAAATGAGTATCCATCAGCTCTTGTAGACTATGTGATTGAAAATAGCTCTGGGATAGAGGGGAATGCAGTTGTTTATTTAGAAGGTTTTACCCCTCATTTGCCAACGGAATGGAAAAAACGAGGCGATCAGCTTCTATCTTTATTAGAAAATGATGATACCAAAGTGAAGGATATGGAAGACTATTTTTATCAAGTAGGTATACCGGAGCAGTTCCATTCGGACTTTTTTCATTTTTTCGTTCAAGAGAAAAGAGTTGTCCCTTTGGATGACCGGAAGGCGTATTCATATGGAGTGTTTCATAATGCTATCCGCCAATTAAAGGAACATACAGGGGATACATTCGACATTTCAGAAGCGAAGGAGATTTTGGGAACATCCAGAAAGTACACAATCCCTCTATTAGAAAGGCTTGATAAGGAAGGACTTTCGATTCGAATGAATGGGAATCGAAAGTGGGTTGAATCTCGAGGATAAAGGGTAAACAAATGAAGATGAAAATGACAGGATTAGAATAAGTAGCTTAAATTGTAATGTGTGCCAAACAGAATCACTCGTGATCCCTTTAAACAACATATGTTTGAAGCATAAAGGAAAGTAGGATAAGCATTTATGAAAGAATTATGGAGCGCATTTGGCTGGGTCATTCCAATTCTCATCGTTGTGACGATTTCCCTTATCTTTGCAGTGTCCTTTTGGAAGAAAAGAAGGGGAAAGGGAAGATGGATGAACCTGCTCCCTGTATTATTTACATTTATTTCTATTGGAGGAATCTGTTTAATTACGTTAACCCCCGTTTCTTCAGGAAACGTCGCCGATGGCTCGGTGAATTTTGATCCCTTTTCGAATCTGAAATTAAATTTGATCTACCGAAATCATTTGGATGTTCCGATTCGAAATCTATTAGCCAATATTTTGTTGTTTATCCCATTCACCTTTTTCTTGGCTTGGTGGATGAGGCATTCGAAACAGCTTATATTAATGGTTACTTTTTTAGGATCGATGTTTTCCAGTGGCATTGAGTTTGCACAATTTTACCTACCGTTGGGAAGAGCGACAGATATTGATGACTGGATCATGAATACATTAGGTTCCTGTATCGGAGGATTAATATTTGTAGTTGTCCGATTCATTTATACGCTTTTGAAAATAAATAAGAAGCTGAACTGAGAGTATTGACGTTACGTTGATGCTCTTTTTTTATTTCACAGATACTGGATGAAATCTCAATCATGATGTATAGTCCTCACTCTTAAACAAAAGATAACAGTACAATAAAGGTGGTGAGTGCTCTTGTTGATAAAAGGATTTAAGGGATTCCTAATAGCAGCAGCAATTAGTGTGCTATTGTTCCTCATTATGCACTGGGATGTGAAACAAGGCGTTAAAAATTATACCCGGACTCACCCCGTTTCTGAAACACTTTCTCGAAAAGGTTCAATTGACATTTTCAATACAGGTGAAAGCTTTTATGAAAAACTGTTCGAAGATATTAAACAAGGAAGAGAACATATTTGGATTCATTTTTTTATTATCAGAGATGACGAAATCACCAAAGAACTGTTTGGGATGCTGATTGAAAAAGCCCAGGAAGGTGTAGATGTCCGGTTGTCTGTAGACTATCTAGGATCGGATATTCAGAAGAAAACAGTAAAGAAAATGGAAGAAGGAGGGGTTAAGGTTGTTAAGAGCAGGCCACTAAACATGCACAACGTCTTCTATTCCTTACACCATCGGAACCATCGCAGGCTGATCTCCATTGACCAGAGAATAGGGTATATTGGGGGATTCAATATGGGAGATGAATACCTAGGGAAAGATCCAAAGCTTGGGTATTGGAGGGATTATCATATTCGGATTTTCGGTGAAGCTGTAGGTGAAATATCTCAGCAGTTCAAGAGGGACTGGGAAGAAGATGGTGGGGAGAGTATCAAGCTTAGTTTTCCAGTTCATGCAACAACTAAAAAGGATGGAAGCAGAGTACACTTCTTGTTTTCAACCGGTGACGGCCTGGTTGATAAAACCATCCATTGGATTAATGAAGCTAAAGAGAGTGTAACCATTACTACTCCGTACTTTATTCCAAATGTAAAATTAACATCAGCATTAAAAGACGCTGTGAATCGTGGTGTTAAAGTGAATATCCTTGTACCTGATGATACAGATGCATGGTTTACGAAACCACCGAGTTACCGGATTGAGAAGAGTCTATTAGATAACGGTGTGAATCTATATTTATATGAAAAAGGTTTCTTTCACGGCAAAGTGATGGTCATCGATCATGAATGGGCAGATGTAGGGACAGCCAATTGGGATCCGAGAAGTTTTCATTTAAATGACGAGAGTAACGCAATCGTTCAGGACGTTGAAGTTGCCCGTGAGTTAGAAAGACTAATTGATCAAGATATACAAGATAGCGAAAAACTCACCAAGAAAGCATTTGATGAATTACCATTCTGGGAAATAGCTTTACGAAAAACGCCGAAATGGCTTTATTACTATTTTTAAAGGATGCATATTAAATCCGATGCTTAAAATGAAAAGGAAATCGAAAAAATGGGTTAGGATAAAAAATTTTTGTTGAAAACGGAAATATGGTAAAGTGTTCTCATATATTAAAGATGTAACCACCTCTTCTCAAAGAAAGGGATTGTTCATGAGCGAGCTCCTGTTTATTGCAATGTTTGTTCTTTCGTTAATGGCATTCACATTTTTTAACATTTCAAAGAAGAAACATGTTTCAAAGTATCACAAATCCGTGGCAGTCAGTATCGTCATTTTTTCTTTAATCGGTATGATGTTGACGGTCTTTTTTTACCTTCCCAACGCATCTTAGTGAAAAATTGAGAAGGAATCAAAAGTATATAGTACTTTGAAAAGGCACGTAGGAGAAATTAAATCTCATGTGTCTTTTTTTGATGATGTTGATAAGTCAGACGTTTTGTGTGCAACTCAAGGCGTTCATTGCTTTAAAGTGAGAGAAAGTTTGATATGATAATGAAATAGATGAATGAATTCATATAGGAAGAAAGCATCAGTCTCTAAGATACTGATTGGACGAATGGCAATAAAGGAGAATACGGATGAAAGCTGCAATAATTTTTGACATGGATGGAACAATATTTCAAACGAATCGTATACTTGAAGCTTCACTTCGAGATGCCTTTCACTATCTTCGAGATGAGGGATTGTGGAAAGGACGTACACCTATTGAAACATATCGGGAAATGATGGGCGCCCCCCTTTCAGTGGTGTGGAGTACCCTTTTACCCGATCATTCTATACAAGTACGCCGGCAAATGAATGATGTGTTTCACGAACAATTGATTGGCAATATTCAAAAAGGGAACGGTGCACTCTACCCGAATACGGAAAAACTCTTAGGATATTTATCTGACAGAGGGTTTCCCATTTTTGTGGCGAGTAACGGTTACCCACATTATTTACAGGCTATTGTGGAGTCCCATTCGTTGGGTGAATGGATTTCAACCTGCTACAGCATTCAGGAAATTCAATCTGAGGATAAAGCGGATTTAATCCGCCAAATTAAGGAGGATCACAATCTTTCCCATGGAATCGTGGTTGGTGATAGGCTATCTGACTTCAAGGGTGCAGAAGCGAATCACTTTCTTTCAATAGGATGTGCCTTTGATTTTTCTCAAGACAAGGAGCTCCTCCAGGCTGATATCGTGGTTGATGATCTGATTGAAATCAAAGAATATATGGAGAAATTAGCAACAGAATGACAGGGGGGGATTCAGGTGGAGAACGAGCAATTGTCTGTATTTGATGAAAGGGGAAACAGGCTTGGGACAGCGAGCCGTTCCGAAGTCCATGCGAAAGGATATTGGCATGAAACGTTTCACTGCTGGCTTGCACATCATGATGAGGGCAGAAAGGAAACCTATATCTATTTTCAATTGAGAAGTGACAAAAAGAAGGACTATCGAAGCCTGTTGGATATTACGGCTGCAGGACACATTTTATCCACTGAAACAATTGAAGAAGGTGTGAGAGAACTTCACGAAGAATTAGGTCTCTATGTTCCGATTGAATCATTAGAATCACTTGGAATCATAAAAGGGGAACTCCATCAAGACGGTATGGTTGATCGAGAATTAACGAACGTTTTCCTCTACTCAAATCCTGTTACGTATGATGATTTTCATCTGCAGTTGGAGGAGGTAGCCGGTGTGTTTCGTTCTTCCTTTGAGGATTTCAAAGCACTTATCCAAAAATACAAAACTGAAATCAAAGTAGAAGGGTTTCAGATCAATGAGGTTGGTGAGAAGGAATTCACATCGGAAGTGGTGGGATTTCACCATTTTGTTCCCCATGAAAGATCTTATCTACTTGAAGTTCTTAAACGTATCAAAGCTCATCTTTAAGAAAGTAATGCTTCATTCCCATAGTCATGGGTGGGGTAAAAAGGGTATGATATTCATTTAGTACATACATATGCATGAAAGTAGGAGGACTCACTTGAACGGAACATCTCATATGGCAATTGGAGCAGCAACAGGGTTTATGGTGGCCAACTCGTTTGGATCAGGTCCGGATATTACAGCCACACTAGTCGCTATTGGCGGTATTTCCGCTCTCATGCCGGATATGGATATTGACGGCAAACTCAGTAACAGGTTAACTTTTTCGTCCAAGATGATAAGAGCAGTTGCTCAAATCATTGGATTTCTTATGATGGTTTATAGCTATCTCGAAGGTACAGGAAAAGAACAATGGCTGGGAATAAGCTATGGAGCAGGAATGATTGCCCTTTCGACATTCATTACCCAAAGAAGGATGCTTTCAATCACCGGCATCGGGGTAACGGCTTGCGGATGGCAGTTAAATGAAACTTGGCTATGGTTGTTAGGCATATTTATTCTTATTGCCTCATTCGTTTCTCACCGGAGCTATACCCACTCGTTTCTTGGTATCGTATATTACTCCTTTGTAGCCTATTATTTAGAGGCATCCCTAATGATCGAAGGGGTATTTGAAGCGTGTGTGATCGGGTATGGCAGTCACTTGATTGGCGATATGAAAATACTGCCTATTAATAAAAGAGGGATTAAGCTCTTCCTTCCCTTGTCATCAAAAGAAATGTAAAATAGGTAACTGCCCCTTGACCATCATTTCCCTTTACATTAAAATAATGGAAAAGAATGAATATGGGTATGCAATGATGAAGAGAAGTAAACCGGAGGAATACTAAAGAGAGCTGATGGTAGGTGGAAATCAGTGTAGGATACTGGTTGAATGGACTTCAGAGCATCCATGCTGAATTAGGAGTAGGCTTTGGCGGAAAGGCTCACCGATAGAAGAGCCAATGTATTGAAGTCTCGACTTCTGTACATAAGAAGTGCGTTTACACGTCGTAAACGAATGAAGGTGGCACCACGGGTTTCTCGTCCTTTTTAACAGGATGAGAAGCCCTTTTTTGCGTTCATAAAAACGATGAATAAGGGGAATCGCTATGAAAAAACAAGTATTGACTGGCATTAAGCCAACAGGCCGTATCCATTTGGGTAATTACATCGGTGCAATCAAACCAGCTTTACAACTGGCAGAGAATGAATCATACGATACAGCATACTTTGTTGCTGATTATCATGGACTGACAAAGGTTCATGATCAGAAAGAAATGAAAGAACTTTCCTATGGTGTGGCCGCAACCTGGTTAGCGCTTGGGTTAGATCCGGACCGAGCGATATTTTATCGACAATCAGATGTTCCAGAAATCTTTGAATTAAGCTGGATTTTGGCTTGTTTTGCACCAAAGGGATTAATGAATCGTGCACATGCGTACAAATCAATCGTAGAGGAGAATCAAAATGGCGGCAAGGATGTTGATATGGGAGTGAATATGGGATTATTCACTTACCCGATTTTGATGGCAGCGGATATTCTTCTCTTTCAATCGAAAATGGTGCCAGTCGGTAAAGATCAGGTTCAGCATGTAGAAATTGCTCGAGATATTGCTGAAAGCTTTAATAAGCACTACGGTGAAACATTTGTCCTACCCGAGTATAGGATTCAGGAAGAGACAGCAGTTCTTCCAGGACTTGATGGCCGTAAAATGAGTAAAAGCTATAACAATACAATCCCATTATTTGAAGAACCAAAGAAGCTTCAAAAACTACTAAATAAAATCAAAACAGATTCTACACCACCAGAAGAACCAAAGAATACCAAATCCTCCGTCATTTTTTCTCTTTATAAAGAATTTGCAGCTCCCTATCAAATAGAAGAGATGAGAAGGAAATTCCAAGATGGAATTGGATGGGGAGAAGCGAAAAAAGAGCTCTTTCAAGTAATGAATTCGTTTATCGAAGGACCACGCTCCAAATATGAAGAGCTGATGGCGAATCCACACATTCTAGATGCCATCTTAGAAGATGGAGCAGAAAAAGCAAGACAGAAAACGATTCCATTCATGAAAGAAATAAAAAAGAAAATGGGCATATCTCATTAAATAAAAAGTTCTCTTCACGAAATTTTTATTCTTGATATTAAATCGTAAAAATACATGCATCCAACAACAGCATGTTAAAAAATACAATAAATAATGTAAACTCTGTAGTAAGAGAGCCAAAAAGCCGAGTAACAACGTTTAATGATTTTTATTTTTCTAATTATTCGTAAATCTCGTTGACATTTATCTTGCTTTGTTATAAGTTATTGGAAAGTTATTAATCATACAACCACATAGTTTCTTATCAAGAGAGGTAGAGGGACTGGCCCGAAGACACCTCAGCAACCAGCCAAAGTTACAGGTATGGTGCTAATTCCAGCAAGTTGATATCAACTTGGACGATAAGAGGGAGAACGAATTGACAAAACCTTCTTATGTTTATAAGAAGGTTTTTTGTTTTTTCCCTTTTCGTTTTCGAGGAAAGAAAAGGAGAGAAGAATGTTGAAAAAACATATTGATACCTTGCTTGTTCAGGCAGGAAACCGGAAAGACCCTACAACGGGTGCTGTGAGCTTACCCATTCATTTATCGACCGCATTTGAACATAAAGGAATCGGGCAATCGACAGGCTATGATTACACGAGAACAGGAAATCCAACGAGATTCACTTTGGAAGAAACAATAACCCAATTGGAGGAGGGGCACAGAGGATTTGCCTTTAGTTCGGGGATGGCAGCCATCCAGGCCATTCTAAGCTTATTCTCAGATGGAGATGAATTGGTTGTTTCAAAGGATCTTTATGGGGGGAGCTACCGTTTATTCATTCAATATGAAGCACAGTATAGAATCAAGTTTCATTTTGTGGATACAAGTGATGTAGAAAGGATTTCGAACTCTATTACGAAAAATACCAAAGCGATTTTTCTTGAAACGCCTACCAATCCCTTAATGAATGAAGCGGTCATTTCAGATGTTGCTAAACTTGCAAAGGATAGAGGCTTGCTTTTAGTTGTTGACAATACCTTCTATACACCGGTATTGCAGAAGCCCCTCACAGAAGGAGCAGATATTGTGATTCATAGCGCCACAAAGTATCTAGGAGGGCATAATGATGTGCTGGCTGGTGTTGTGGTCGTTAATTCCGAGGACCTGGGAAAAAGAATCTACACTGTTCAAAATTCAATCGGTGCCGTTCTTGCCCCATTTGATTGCTGGCTCTTACTCAGAGGGATGAAAACTCTTAGTCTCAGGATGGCTCAGCATGAAAAAAATGCGAGAGCGTTGGCAAAGTATCTTGAAGGACGTGAATTGGTCACAGATGTTTTGTATCCGGGAAAAGGGGGCATGCTTTCTTTTCGCATAGCCCGGGAGGAATGGATTGCTCCGTTCCTGCGCCATTTAAAGATCATAACCTTTGCTGAAAGTTTGGGAGGGGTGGAAAGCTTTATCACGTATCCAGCGACCCAGACCCATGCAGATATTCCTGAGGAAGAACGAAACAAGTTGGGTATCTGTACCAGGTTACTGCGATTCTCGGTTGGAATCGAGTATATCGATGACCTGATTGAAGACTTGGAGAATGTTTTTCATCAATTGGAAAAAGAGGTGCTTACGTATGAGTAAAAAACCATTTTCACTTCAGACGTCACTCATTCATTCTCATGGATTTGATAAAGAGACAGGGGCAGTTTCTACACCGATTCACAATGCGACTACTTTTCATCAGCAGGATTTTGATCAGTATGGGACGTATGACTACAGCCGATCGGGAAACCCAACGAGAGAAACAGTCGAGGAAACCATAGCTGAGCTGGAAGGAGGGGTGAAGGGTTTTGCCTTTTCATCTGGGATGGCCGCAATCTCTACTAGTTTTTTTTTATTATCAAATGGTGACCACGTACTTGTATCTGAAGAAGTGTACGGTGGAACGTATCGGATGATTACCGAAGTCCTTACTAAGTTTGGAATCCAGTATTCATTTGTGAACATGAAGGATTTGCACGAAGTGGCTTGTTCCATCCAGGACAATACGAAAGTGATTTATATGGAGACACCTTCGAATCCCCTCCTGAACATCACGGATATAGAAGGAGTGGTAAAGCTTGCAAAGGCGAATGACTGCTTGACGTTTCTTGATAATACGTTCATGACCCCTTTGCTCCAAAGACCAATCAGTTTAGGTGTAGATGTTGTGCTGCACAGTGCGACAAAGTTTCTTGCTGGCCATAGTGACGTCCTTGCTGGCCTCGCTGTAACGGGAAATGAAGAGATTGCAAGAAGACTTTCTTTCTTACAGAATTCATTTGGAGCGGTCCTTGGGGTACAGGATTGCTGGCTTCTATTAAGAGGGATGAAAACCCTTCATGTACGACTGAAGGAATCATCGGAATCGGCTTATAAAATCGCAAGTTTCCTGGAAAAGAGAAAAGAAGTGGAAGAGGTGTACTACCCTGGATTAAGCTATCACCCAGGTCGTGAAATTCAAGTTCGACAAGCAGAGGGTCCTGGTGCAGTTCTTTCCTTTCGGTTAAAAGGAGAAGAAGAAGTGAAGTGTCTCATTCAGAACATAAACATCCCTGTTTTCGCGGTCAGCCTTGGGGCAGTTGAATCAATCCTCTCCTACCCTTCAAGAATGTCACACGCCTCCATGCCGAAAGCTGAAAGGGAAAGAAGGGGCATTACAGAAGGATTGTTGAGACTATCCGTCGGTCTTGAGAACGCCGATGAACTAATAAAAGACCTTCAACAAGGTTTAGATAGTTTACAAGAAATTCGGAAACATAACGTAATAAATTTATAAAAAAGGAGGGAAGATCATGAATCCGCTTCTGGAAGAACTTAATGAGAAAATTTTAATAGCAGATGGAGCCATAGGTACCTTATTGTATTCATATGGTGTGGACAGATGCTTTGAAGAATTGAATCTTTCTCACCCAAATGAAGTAGTGAAGGTTCATAAAGAATACATTGATGCTGGTGCAGATATAATACAAACCAATACGTACGGAGCTAATTATCAAAAGCTTTCCAGGTACGGATTGGAAGACTCAGTGAAAGAAATAAACACGGCAGCAGTTCGTCTAGCCCGAAAAGCAGCAGGGGAAGATACCTATATCCTTGGTACCGTTGGAGGAATTAGAGCGATCAAACAAAACGTTCCTCTAGAAGAAATCAAAAGAAGCTTCCGTGAACAGCTATACTGTTTATTATTAGAGGGCGTCGATGGGATTCTACTTGAAACGTATTATGATTTCGAGGAATTAATAACAGTGTTGAAAATTGCTAAACGTGAAGCCAATATTCCTGTCATCGCTCAGGTTTCACTTCATGAAACGGGCGTACTTCAAAATGGAATGGAGGTAGGGGATGCTCTTCAACAACTCGAGTTATTGGGGGCAGACGTAGTGGGGATTAATTGCCGCATGGGACCATTTCATATGGTGAACTCATTAGAGGAAGTCCCTTTACCTAAAACAGCTTTTCTATCCGTTTATCCCAATGCAAGTTTGCCAAACTATGAGGAAGGTCGATTCTATTACTCTGCAGAACCGGATTACTTTGGAGATATAAGCAATGAACTAAGGTCGCAAGGTGCGAGAATCATTGGAGGTTGCTGTGGAACGACCCCTGATCACATTCGTTCTGTAGCTGAGAAGTTAAAGAGCAGAGAGCCAGTGAAAGAAAAAGTGGTGAAAACAAAAAAAGTTGTTCAGTTATCGTCACCATCAATTAAGGGGAGTTTGCTTCATAAGCAAGTAAAAGAAAAGAAGACCATCATTGTTGAACTTGATCCACCTAAGCATCTAGACACAAGGCTATTTTTTCAAGGGGCAAAGGCTCTTAAAGATGCAGGAATCGACGCACTTACGCTTGCGGACAATCCACTTGCATCTCCTCGAATTAGCAATGACGCGATCGGGAGCCTTATTCAATCCAAGTATGATCTCACACCATTGGTTCACATCACATGTCGTGATCGAAACTTGATTGGACTTCAGTCCCACCTGATGGGTCTTCATACATTGGGTATTCATAATATTTTGGCTATTACTGGTGATCCTGCCAAGATTGGGGATTTTCCAGGTGCGGCATCAGTATATGATTTATCTTCACTTGAGTTAATAGAGTTGATAAAACAGAACAATGAAGGGACCTCATTTTCAGGGAAATCACTGAGAGAAAGGACTCAGTTCTCTGTAGGCGCAGCCTTCAATCCTAACTTTCGCCATTTAGACGCTTCGGTAAAAAGGTTGGAGAAGAAAAAGAAAGCAGGTGCCGACTATTTCATTTCCCAACCAATCTTCGGAAAGGAACAACTAATTCAAGTCTATGAAGCCACGAAACATCTGGATGTGCCACTCTTCATTGGTATCATGCCATTAATTAGTTCGAGAAATGCAGAGTTTCTTCATTATGAGGTACCTGGAATCAATGTCCCTCAAATGACAAGGGAAAGAATGAGAGAAGCGGGAACGGATCCCGTCATTGCACGGGCGGTTGGAATGGAAATGGCTAAAGAATTACTTGAAACCGCATTAGAACTATTCAATGGGATTTATCTTATCACTCCTTTTGTCCGATACGATATGAGTATAGAACTGATTCATCATATACAAGAGAAAACGAACACAGAAAGAGAGGTTCCCTATGGCCATCACATTATTTGAAGAACAACTTAGGAAAAAAATACTCGTACTTGATGGGGCAATGGGAACGATGCTTCAACAGGCAAACTTGTCCCCGGATGATTTCGGAGGAGAAGAGCTTGAAGGGTGCAATGAAAATCTTGTGTTAACGACACCAGAGGTTATCCATCACATCCATTTAGAATATTTGGAAGCAGGAGCCGATGTGATTGAAACGAACACGTTTGGAGCCACTCCCATTGTACTGGATGAATATGATTTAGGTTATAAAGCATATGAAATCAACAAAGTAGCAGCCGAAATCGCCAAAAAAGCAGTAGAAAGCGTTTCAACATTGGAGTGGCCAAGATTTGTAGCCGGATCGCTCGGGCCAACAACAAAAACGTTATCGGTTACCGGTGGAATAAGTTTCGATGAGTTGGCAGACAACTATCGGATTCAAGCAGAAGGTTTACTCGATGGGGGAGTTGATGTACTGCTACTTGAAACGAGTCAGGATGCATTGAATGTAAAAGCCGCCAATCTCGGGATTCGATCTGCTTTTGAATCCCGAAGAAGAGAGATTCCCATCTTACTATCCGGAACCATTGAGCCTATGGGGACGACACTCGCAGGTCAGAATATCGAAGCCTTTTATTTATCACTGGAACATTTAAATCCATTGGTTGTAGGTCTAAACTGTGCAACTGGCCCAGAATTCATGCGAGACCCTATCCGTTCCTTATCGAATTTAGCCACTACCTATGTAAGCTGTTATCCGAATGCTGGCTTACCGGATGAAGAGGGGAATTATAATGAAACCGCGGATTCACTAAGCTTAAAAATGAAAGGATTTGCGGATAAAGGTTGGCTCAATTTGGTTGGCGGGTGCTGTGGGACGACACCGGATCATATACGTGCCCTCTCGGAAGTTGTGAAGGGATTACCCCCTCGTCATCCCAAAGAGTCCCATCCACATGCGGTGTCAGGAATTGAGGCTTTCGTTTATGAAGACGAAGACAGAAGACCGATACTGGTCGGTGAACGGACGAATGTCATCGGTTCCCGTAAATTCAAGAGATTGATTGCAGAGAATAAAATTGAAGAAGCTTCAGAGATTGCGAGAGCTCAAGTGAAAAATGGAGCCCAGGTAATTGATATTTGTCTTGCCGATCCCGATCGTGAAGAAGAAGAAGATATGAATGTATTTATACAAGAAGTGGTTAAGAAAGTAAAAGTTCCCCTTGTTATTGATTCTACTGATGAAAAGGTGCTTGAGACTGCCTTGAAATATTCCCAAGGGAAAGTCATCATTAATTCGATTAATCTTGAGGATGGGGAAGAACGCTTTGATAAAGTAACAAAACTGATGAAGCAATACGGAGCGGCGGTTGTAGTTGGAACGATCGATGAAAAGGGGATGGGAGTGTCGGTCGAACGTAAGATAGACATCGCTCTTCGATCTCATCAGCTGTTAACTGAAAAATATGGGATCGCATCAGAAGACATCATATTTGATCCACTAGTATTTCCAGTAGGAACAGGTGATAAGCAATACATTGGATCAGCAAGTGCTACCGTTGAGGGGATTAGACGTATAAAAGAAGCTTTGCCGGAATGTCCTCACATGCTAGGGGTGAGCAATGTTTCCTTTGGATTGCCTCCTGTAGGAAGAGAGGTCCTTAATGCGGTGTACCTGTATCACTGTACGAAAGCAGGACTGGATTATGCCATTGTCAATACGGAGAAATTAGAGCGGTTTGCATCAATACCTGAAGCAGAAGTACAAATGGCAGAGAAGCTGTTATTTGAGACGAATGATGAAACCCTGGCTGAATTTACAGCCTTTTATAGAGGCAAAAAGAAAGAAGTTAAAGTTCCCATTAACACGATGAGCTTAGAAGAAAGATTGTCTCATTATGTTGTGGAGGGAACGAAGGAAGGACTAATTGATGACTTAAATCGGGCTCTCGAACAATATGATGCTCCTCTCGATGTCATTAATGGACCTCTCATGGACGGAATGAGTGAAGTCGGACGTTTATTTAATGATAACCAGCTGATTGTAGCAGAAGTGTTGCAAAGTGCTGAAGTCATGAAAGCATCAGTTGCTCATCTAGAGCCGCATATGGACCAAAGTGAAAGTTCATCTTCAAAAGGCAAAGTAATCTTAGCGACGGTTAAAGGAGATGTTCATGATATTGGAAAGAATCTCGTGGATATTATACTCAGTAATAACGGCTATAAAGTGATTGATTTAGGTATTAAAGTTACACCTCAACAACTGATCGAAGTCATTCGGAAAGAAAAGCCAGATATCGTTGGCTTGTCCGGCCTTCTTGTGAAATCTGCTCAACAAATGGTGATTACCGCTCAAGATTTGAAGCAGTCCGAAATATCGGTCCCTCTCGTTGTAGGCGGGGCGGCCCTTACCAGGAAATTCACAACGAATAAAATTGGCCGGGAATATGATGGCTTGGTGTTATATGCGAAAGACGCCATGGACGGACTCTCCATCATGAATGGAATTCAACATGATGAAACAAGGCTTCAGTTGGAAATAGAAAGTCGAGAAAAGTTAAGTAAGGTAGTTTCAACTGAAGACACACCAAATCGAAATACAACATCTGTTGCTGTGAAAGAACGATCGAAAGTTGCAAAAAATGTAAGGGTTCATGTACCTTCAGACTTAATTCCACATACGATAAAGGAATTTTCACTCGATCAGATTCATCCCTATATTAATCAACAAATGCTGTTGGGGCATCATTTAGGGATTAAAGGAAAAATCAGTAGATTGTTAGACGAAGGAGACGAGCGAACGGTAGGTCTTAAAGCTGTGACCGATAAATTATTCCAGAAAGCCAAAATGCAAGGTATGATCCAGGCATCTGCACGATATCAGTTCTTTCCTGCGCAATCTGATGGTGATGATGTGGTGATTTATCATCCTGAGGATTTCTCAACAGAAATTGAACGTTTTCACTTTCCGAGGCAATCAGGGAATCAGCATTTGTGTTTAGCCGATTATCTACGAACCGTTGATAGTGGAGAAATGGACTATGTCGGATTTTTTGCGGTAACTGCCGGTGTGAAAATCAGGAAATGGGCAACTGAACTAAAGAATGAAGGCAGATTCCTTGAAAGTCACGCGATACAGGCTCTGGCATTAGAAACCGCTGAAGGACTGGCTGAAAGAGTTCATGAAATGATGAGAAGCAGGTGGGGATTTCCTGATCCCGTTGATCTTACGATACAAGACAGGTTTAGAACACATTATCAAGGTCAGCGTTTTTCATTTGGTTATCCTGCTTGTCCGGAACTTGATGATCAAAAGAAGCTGTTCAAGCTCATTCAGCCTGAAAAAATTGGAATTCAATTAACCGAAGGGTGCATGATGGAACCAGAGGCATCGGTTACAGCAATGGTCTTTGCTCATCCAGAAGCTAGATACTTTAATGTTTTATAGAGAATTCAGAAAAAGGCATCCCAAAATTATTAAGGGGTTTGCCTTTTTCTGTGTGGTCTTTTCATATGGATAAGCTCATAGTCATGCCTGAACTGACATTCTGAAAAGCATAAAATTTACTTGTTTACAAAAAATGGGTGTTTAGCTAAGGATTATTTCAATATGGAAGAAGGGTAATGGAACCTGAAGACTAATAAAGGGGTAAATACAGCATTTAAAACGTGTAATTCACTGTATTAACACTTTGATTATTAAAGTTTGTTTCCAATATTTCAAGTATTCGTTCATCTGAAAAGCCCGTGACCATTGATAAATTTGTTAAACTGGGTTTGATTCCTATCGAACTGCAAAAATGATAGGCACTTTGAATACTAAGGGTTTCAATAGATCGTCTTGACAGTTTGTTTTTCACTCTTTCATCAGCTCCCAACTATAATAACTAAGGACAAGGGTTACGACATTGTATAAGATTATGGTTGAATCCTAGAAGGAGCTTCTTCGTATTAAAATCGTAGATTAAAACACAGGCATCTTGCTTTTCTTATTATTATGCTCATTATACACTTTATATTGTGAATTGTAGAGAGGGATTAGCATTATTTTATAGAATATTTAGAATTCACTTATTATTATCGGTTCTTCATATATAATCAAAATTAAGGATCGATGATTGTGTTCAGGAGCAATCACTTGAAGGAGGAATTAAATAATATGGGATCTAGAGTTATGCATAGTATTATTGCTTACAGGCTAGCACAGCATTTTGAGTTGGAGGATAGAGCCTCTTTTGTTATGGGGGGGATTGCACCAGATGCAGTCAATGATAAGGAGTTAACTCATTACTATTATGGAGACGTTCAGGATTTCACAAGGGGGATAGATCCGGAGCGGTTTCTACGAAGCCAAACGAATCCTAAACTTTCTCCCTTTATCCTTGGCTATTACACACATTTAGTCGCCGACGATCTTTGGTTAAAAGGATTTTATTTGTCATGGTTGAAAAATCGAATGAACGCTGATTCCTCTTTGTATGAAAGATATCACGGAGATTTCAAAATGCTGAATGGACAATTGCTTCACTACTATGGGTTAAAAAACGAACTCCTACAGATAGTAGATGAACCCTTTAAATACCTAGATGTGACAAATGTAAGCAGACATATGGTGGAAGGTTTTATCCCTTCTCTTAAAGAAGATATGTCCTACAATGAAAGGGAAATACAGGCGCCATTAACTGTGTTTACACTCCAACAAATAATAGGTTACATAGAAACATCCATAGAAATGGGAATTCAGAAAATGGAATTGTTATTTGAGGGACGGACCTGAATTTCTTACCTAGGCTATTTTATACTTCATCGAATAGGTTGGGTAATTATAAACGCTCTGAATGGAAATGACGTATGTAAGTGTTATATAATGGTGGTTGGCATGAGAAATGTCAAAAGATTCTTGAGGACTAAATGATAAGTTAAAGCGTCACTTGGTTTAGAGTATGATTTCCCGACTACACATAACGTGAAATAGGGAAGAAAGTTGATAAATTGGATGGAAATCATAGGAGGAATCATACATGCATCGAAATAAAGACTTATATACATATTTATTGAGTAAAGCCCGTCAGTTAACAGACGAATGGTATGATTCACTTGATAAAAATGCAGCAACAGGTGTGTATTCATCCACTGATCCAAAGGTGGTTGAAACATTGAAAAATCAAAACTTCGAATTTCATGGAATTCTTTGCAACGTCTTTGCGGAGGATAAAGAAACCTTTAATCAGAAAATCGATGAATGGGTGTTATCCATCGCTACTGATAAAGAACATTTGAATACTCCCAATCACTCTATTCTTAAAGAGTTCATGCGGGTGAGAAATCAATACCTGGAGTTCTTGAAGGAATATGCCAAAACTCATTTGGAGGAAAACATATTTGAACAATTCAACATATGGAACAATGTCATAATAGAAGCCTTCGACCGTGTGATGCTCCGATATGTGGAACTTCAGACTGAGGTAGTCGATCAGCAAATTCAATCACAGCAGGAAGTGATAAATGAATTAAGCTCCCCGATTATTAGCTTGAATTCCAACACTGCACTATTACCCCTTGTCGGTAACATTGATCCAACGAGAGCAGAACTGATTTTAGAGAATGCTCTTGAACAATGTGTCAATAAAGAAGTGTCCCTTCTGTTTATCGATTTATCAGGTGTTGTGTTAATTGATACGATGGTTGCTCATCAAATTTTTCAATTAATCGACGCCCTCCAGCTTATCGGTGTTAAACCGATTCTTTCAGGGTTACGTCCGGAAATTGCCCAAACAGCTGTCCAGCTTGGCTTGAATTTTGAAAATCTTACAATCACATCAACATTGTCACAAGCTCTCACAATAAAAAACAATGAAGTTGAATAGTGAACCATTTTAAAAAGCATTTGTACTTTAGGTATAGGTGCTTTTTTTTGGCTCTTTTCGTAAACATTGTTGCTATTGAAGATAGCGAGTGCTATTTGATCTCCGCCGGAAAGCGAAGCCGTTCCCCTCACCATCTATCGCAATCACTCATAGACAGAGCATTGGCACCTCCTATGATAGATAACAATAATCTTTGCGAAAAGAGCTTTTTATTTGTTGAAATGACTAATGTTTTTGACTAAATATAGTAAAAACGACAGAAAAAAAGCTTTGAAATTAAATATCTTGAATTAAAGATAAAAAGTGTGTATGATGAAATTAGAAGGAAATACTATCACTTAAGGAGTGAATGTCCGATGAATTTAAAACCATTAAAAGGGCAGCATCATGTTTCTGCCATTACTGCAAATGCAAAGAAAAACTATGAATTTTATACTAAAACCCTCGGTCTTCGACTAGTGAAGAAGTCCATTAATCAAGACGATACGTCTGTTTATCATCTTTTCTATGCTGATGAAAGAGGAAATCCAGGGACGGACCTTACCTTTTTTGAAATCCCGCATGCAGGTCACACATATAAAGGTACGAACAGTATTTCTTTAACGTCACTTCGAGTGAACTCTGATGTTTCATTGGATTATTGGAAGCGCCGGTTTGAAGAATTGGGTGTTGAGCATGATGAGATTTCACACCAAAGTGGTCGTGCAACCTTACGATTCCAAGATTTCGAAGGACAACGCCTCATGCTTGTGTCTGATGAAAAAAACAGAGGGGTACCCGGTGGAAAGCCTTGGGATAACAGTCCCGTTCCCGTAGAGCATGGTGTGGTAGGTCTTGGCCCTATCACCTTAACTGTTTCAGTGGCAGAGAACACTGCGATTGTCCTGAGGGACGTATTAGGCTTTAAAGAGACAAGAAGCTTTCCTTCTGATATAGCCGGACAGCCGGACATTCGTGTATTTGAAACAGGTGAAGGGGGAACTGGTGCAGAGGTGTTCCTTGAAGAACGAAGTGATCTAAAAGAGGAAAGACCAGGAAGAGGAAGTGTCCACCACGTTGCATTCCGTGTGGAGGATGAAAACGAATTACAAAAATGGGTTAAATGGATAACAGAAAACCGCTTACCGAATTCAGGCTTTGTTGAACGGTACTACTTCCGTTCCTTATATTTCCGTGAACCGAACGGAATCCTATTTGAACTTGCAACAGATGGTCCTGGATTTGAAACGGATGAGGATTTCAATTCATTAGGTGAGAATTTATCTCTTCCACCTTATTTTGAAGCACAACGAGAATCCATTGAAGCGAAATTAAAGCCATTGGATACGAAAGAATAAGGAGGACGATGACTTGAAACATATTTTCAAACAAGGAAAAAAGGAGTTACCTACTCTCTTGTTACTCCATGGTACCGGTGGAGATGAGCGTGATTTACTCCCACTAGCCGAAATGATTGCACCGGAAGCTGCTGTACTAAGTGTGAAAGGGAATGTGGATGAAAACGGGATGGCCCGCTATTTCGCCCGTTTACGAGAAGGAGTATTTGATGAAGAAGATTTACTATTCCGTACGAACGAATTGAATGAATTTATTGAGGAAAGTGCCATTGAGTATGGATTCGATCGCAATAATGTTGTGGCATTAGGCTATTCCAACGGAGCCAATATTGCGGCAAGCTTAATGTATCACGTAGAAGATGCATTAAGAGGAGGGATCCTATTTCATGCGATGGTTCCTATACGGGGAGTCGACCTGCCTGACTTAAGTAAGGTTTCTGTATTTGTAGGAGCTGGAAAACGAGATCCCCTTATTCCGATGGAAGAAACAAAAGAACTGATAAGAAATCTTCAGAATGCCCACTCCCCTGTTACAGAGTTTTGGACAGAAGGTGGACATGAACTTCGCCGTGAAGAAGTAGATGAAGCGAAGCTATGGTTCGGGAAGAAATATCAATAAGGTGGTAAAATCTCCGGAAGAAACGTCTTCCGGAGATTTTTTACAATATGCTTTATGACATATCAAGAGAACTTTACACGTTTCGGTGAATTCGAGTCATTCATTTAAGTTGGTAAGCATTGAATACTCTTAGCATCCCCAGGGTCAAAATGCCTTTCCATTCCCTTTCAGCAATTGGCCAAGTCTCTTCGAATTGCCCAAACCAGGACCAGTTGGGCTGCCAGTAACCTTCAGCATGTTGAGTATTTATCTCATTATCCAGTTGCAGATATACTTCATTTTCCAGTAATTCATAAAAAGGTGAGGAAGGTGCACTTGCTACCTGGATCGGTTTCGCCACGTATTCATGCCAGCGTAATGGATCTGTGCAAACCGTTCCCCTGACACTGGAGGAAAGAACTTTGAGAAGATACGATTTCGTGTCGCCACTAACTTCCTGTAATAATCGTTGATAACAAAGAAAATCATGCATTTCAATCGGTTTTGGCAATGTTGAAAGTTCTTTCACTGCTTTTTCAGTCCACTCTTGAAGTCGAGGATGCTTCGACTGAAATAAATGGAAATATCCCACGATTTCAGCGTTTGGGTTTGCCCAATTGGTTTGAACACCACAATGCCCCTTTTCCAAGTCAAAGTGCCACCAAGGTGCATGGGGAACAGAATTGACTTCTTTTGGCACGGCGTTCCAACCTTTGATATCTTCATCATAGGTGTTTTGTAAATAATCCATTGCCTTTAGGACAATAGGGTGACTGATGGATAGTTGCAGGTCCTTCGCATGCTGCAATCCGATGGTGGTGGCAAGGGGAGACGAGATGTCCAGCCGGAAATCAGGTTCGATGGATTGACCGAAACCTCCGTCCGGATTCTGGAAGCGTGATAATTCTTTAATGGCTTCTTCTTTACTGCCTTCTTCAAAATAAAAGTTGAATAATTTCTGTTCAAGAGGTCTGGCATGTTCTTTGATATAAGTTTTTGCTTGACTCCATTGATGTTCGGTAAGTTTCATATGAAGAACTCCCTACATAGTTAGTTTAGTTGCTATAGATATACATTTTCCATTCTTCAATGAAATCCCTTCTTTAATAAGAAAAAATAACGAAGGTCCGTCCCTCTAAATGGAAGAAATGTGAAACGTTTAGTGGAATGAACTCG
This sequence comes from Bacillus sp. BHET2, assembly GCF_005938125.1. Taxonomy (GTDB): domain Bacteria; phylum Bacillota; class Bacilli; order Bacillales; family Bacillaceae_B; genus Rossellomorea. The sequence goes on along the minus strand of NZ_VCQN01000001.1, from coordinate 1,093,865 downwards.
TATGTATGATAGATGGATTGTCGAAGGGGGTTTTTACATGTTCTTAGTATTGGGGTGTTTGTTGCTGGTGATTGTGGGAGTGTTTCTGATAGCTAGAAGGCTTGCCCCGCAATCGGAATTGATGAATTCTTTCAAGAAAACAAATTCGTTTCGAAATAGTATTATTGCGTTGACTGTGGTGTCAGGTATTCTATTCATCATGAATTACTTCGTGTCAGCAGGTGAGAAATGGCGAGAAAATGCGATTATACAGATTGAGGATAAGAACGGAGATGTTGAACTATTTCAAGGTGAAGAGAATAAAGTTGCGATAGCATTTGAGGGGACACCTATTGCAAAAAAGGATTACAAGACGTCGTTGTTAGTTTGGAGTCAATATGATGACATGACAATTGTATTCAAGGAAAAAGGAAATGAAGAAAATCGAAAACAGATTGATTTAGACGAAGGAAAGCTAGTCTCATTCAATAAAGAGGCCTATTCTGTTCCACTTACTCTCTCATTTGAAAAAGCCGGGATATGGAAGATAACGATTGAAAATAGAGGTGAATTCATTGGGGATATTGTAGTTGAGGTGGAGAAATAAGAGCGGTTTTCTAGAAATTACCCTTACGTTATATAAGTAGAACAAAAAATAGATGCCTGATTTTCGGCGACATCTTGTTCTATTGATAGCTATACTGTAGCTATGAAGAAAATGTGGAGGGATGAGAATGGTTTCAAACGAATTACAATTGGAGTATTATCAAGCACTTCTGAAAAAAAGAACCGAATATGAGGGCATATTTTATGTGGGTGTTAAGACGACGGGAGTTTTCTGCAGACCCACATGTCCAGCCAGAAAGCCGAAATTCGAGAACTGCGAATTTTATGAAACAGCTCAACAGGCACTTCTCGCATCGTTTCGTCCTTGTAAGAGGTGCAAACCTTTATCGCATCCAAATAGCGTATCAGAAGTGGTGAAAAAGTTGGTAGAGGCTGTGGAAGAACATCCGGAAAAACGCTGGAAGGATAAGGATTTCCAAGACCTATCCATTGACTCATCCACTGCCCGTCGACAATTTAAGAAAAGGTTCGGCATGACGTTTGTTGAATATGCCAGAGCCCGAAGGATGGGGATTGCGATGAAGCAAATCCGGTCTGGATCGATGGTGTTAGATGCTCAACTTACGACAGGGTATGAGTCAAGCAGCGGGTTTAGAGACGCTTTCTCACGAATTATGGGAACATCTCCTGCATTATCTCAAAGTAACCAAGTTCTTAAAGCAGCGTGGATAGATACTAAACTTGGGCCAATGATTGGAATTTCAGATGAAGAGGCTCTATATTTGTTAGAATTCGTAGACCGACGTGGGCTTGAGCTCGAAGTTGAGAGGTTACGAGAGAAGACAAAAGCTGCGATCATTCCAGGAAGTACGATGCCTCTTTGCAAGATTGAAGAGGAACTGAGATTCTATTTCAATGGAGAGTCCTTAGAGTTTCATACACCATTGCATATGATTGGTTCTCCATTTCAAAGGTCTGTTTGGGAAGAACTTCAGAAAATTCCCTCGGGAGAAACCCGTTCTTACACAGAGGTCGCAGAATCCATTGGGAAGCCATCTGCAGTGAGGGCGGTGGCTAGGGCAAATGGTTATAATCAACTTGCCGTCGTCGTACCTTGCCACCGGGTGATCAGAGTGAATGGTGACCTAGCAGGGTACGGTGGTGGTATTGCTAGAAAAAAGTGGTTGATAGATCACGAAAAAAAGATGATGGAAAGGAAACAATAAACACGTAAAAATATGGAAAGTGCGCTTGAAGGGGGATGAAAATGGAAAGACAATCAGTGATAGAAATGTGGACTCAATTTCTCCACACGAATAATCATCTCAATAAGGAGATCCCTTATACATCCTGGTACTTTGGTATGGAAGAAGGGGAAGCGGATGAACTAGCTCGTCTTGTGATGGACGGTAAGAAAACCGCTACCTCTTCATTGTTCATACTGTATGGCAAGGAAAATGAACCACTTCCTAAAGTTGGGGAGTACAATGTGATTACGGATTATGGAGGTGTTCCTAAAGCGATTACCAAAACCATAGATGTCAGCATTATACCGTTTAAAGCTGTCAATAGCGATTTTGCCAGCAAAGAAGGGGAAGGAGATCTGTCTTTATCTTATTGGAGAAAAGTACATACCGAATTTTTTACTGCAGAAATAACAGAATTAAACCAAATCTTCCATGAAGATATGCTAGTAGTGTGTGAAGAGTTTCAGGTAGTCCATAAATAATCTCGATCATTCTGATGTTGCAGATTCTTTGAAGAGCTACTAGACTATGAAATAGAGTCCTTTAGAGAATCAGGAGAAATGTATAAATGAATGGATTAAGAAAAGGTGCGATTTTAGGAGTAGCAGCAAGTACCCAAGGCATCGCCATGTCTGTGTTTTTATTTCCCCATTTGATTCCTTCAGGTGGTGCTGCAAGTGTGAGTGTGCTATTAAATTATTTGCTCCATATCCCATTTGCCATTACCTTGTGGGTGTTAAATGTCGCCTTATTAGGGGCTGCCGTTAAATGGTTGGGAAAAGAGAATGCCTTGTGGACGATGTACTGTGTAACGGTCACATCTGGTGTCGTGAACGTCGTATCCCCTTATATTACAGGAACTATATCTTTTGTAATCGTGGATCTTTTGTTCGGGAGCCTCCTATTTGGAATTGGATTAGGACTCCTATTTAGGATGGGGGCATCTTCAGGTGGGATGGATATTTTAGCTCTTATCATATCAAAACTTAAAGGGTATGCTCCGGGTAAAGTGTTATTTGTTATAAATGGAACTGTATTGCTTTTAACTGGAATCGTTGTAGATTTGAAGATCATTCTGTTTGCCATTGCCTGTCAGTTTGTGGTGACAAGAATCGTTGATATCATCGGTAAACTTGACTTAAAGGGGAAAATGGCTCATGTTGCTGATCATTAAATTGAAAGATCCGTCCCTCCAATAAGAGACGGATCTTTTTTTAGGATATTTCTTTAATAATAGACTTAACAGTATGTGAGGGTGAATTTTCAAAGAATGAGATATATTGAAAGAGTTTGTTCTTTGGAAGCAAATGCTTGCGAATTTCTTTGGGTGTTTTCCCCTCCATGTACGCTTTGGTGACAGACTCTTGAAGATGGAGAAGGTAGTCCCTTTTCTTCTCTAATAGCTCCCTACCGTGTTTTAAGTATCCTTGATGGGAACAATACACTTCCTTGAAAGAGTACTCCAACGTTTTGTTTATGGAACGAATCAATTCCGGTACGGATTCGAATGAGAAATTCGAGGTGGGAGAATGAAATAAGTATAAATCCCCGGAAAAGCAGATCTCTTTCTCTTCATCGATCAGAACGATATGATCCAGAGCGTGTCCAGGAGTATGGACAATTTGAAACGAATGGTGCTCTGTTTCAAACACATCTTCCTTTAGAGGCTTAGGATGGAATGCTGGCCGATTATGCCAGAACATTGCCCGGTAGAAAGGAAGTTTAGTGCTTGAATTGCACTTATTTACCCCTAATGGATGAATCCACTGAGGAATGGAATAGAATCTCTCAATCCAAGAGCTATTGCCAGTATGATCCTCATGGTGGTGGGTATGAATGACTCTTTGAATCTGAAGCTCTTTGAAGATGGTACGAACTTCATTTTTCATACTGTACGGTCCAGTATCCACTAGAACATCATCGACTTGAAAAATATAAACGGGCAATTTTTGGCCTAATGTTTGAACGTTTAATTTAAATGATTGGATCAATGCAGTTACCCCTTAAGAAATAGTATTATAATACATAATTCGAATGAAAGCGCAATTTTCCTGCATGAAGTCATAATTTAGTGTATTTTTTAAAAGTTGCTGCTTTTAATTAAGCACAAAAATAGTTGATTCAGGGAAACGTTTTACAAATCAGTCCAAATTTCAATAAAAATATTAACCTGTAGGTGGATTGGTTTTCAGAAATAGTATTTTCTGAATATTCCATTTTTAATCCATTTGTCTAGATTAATATGGTGTTTTTTTCTATAATGAGCATAATAGAGATTTTTCCGGGGGGATTCAAAGAATGAAGATGAATCAAAAGTCAATACTCTTACTCTTTGCTTTCATAATGGTGATCACCATTATCTTGCTTTATAAAATGGGATTAAAAAAAGCTGTTGAAGACTGTGAAAACCATCACCGGACAGCAGAGGTGGAGTTACGGATCCTTTCTTGGAATGTTACATGTGTTGAAAAGTAATATCGCTAACAATCTAATTGGAATAAAATATAAAGTACAGAACGTTGAAAGGAGGATCAAGACTGAAAATGTCAATTCTCTTATTCGTAATAGCAGGGATCGCTGAAATTGGCGGAGGATATTTAATATGGATATGGTTGAGAGAAGGAAAACCATATTGGTTCGGGATAAGCGGAAGCATTATTCTCGTCATATATGGGATCATTCCTACTCTTCAGAAGTTTCCGTCTTTCGGAAGAGTTTATGCCGCTTACGGAGGAGTATTTATTGTACTGGCCATTTTATGGGGCTGGGGCATAGACAAGAAAACGCCTGATCTTTACGATTGGCTGGGCGCACTCATCTGTCTCATTGGTGTATCGGTTATTCTTTGGGGTCCCCGTCACTAAACAAGAGGTGAGAATTAATAGGTTATCTACTACTCCAGTGCTAAAAATGGTAAACTGGATTAAAGGTTAGAAGCTTTACATAGGGGGAAGTGCTTTGCAGAAATGTGCTAGTTGTAAGAATCAGTTCCAATGGAAAGAGTTATTATTCTCTATATGGAGCTCCTATAAACCAATAGAATGCAAACAATGTGGTAAAAGACATACCATCAATTTTGCCTCGAAATTCTTCGTTTCTTTTCTTATTATTGTACCAGCCGTTGTGTTCGGTTTATTGATAGCACCTGAGCAAGGATTATCAAAGCCGATGACTTTTGGTTTCATTGTATTATTGGCATTTGTTATTTCACTGATACTGCCATTTTTCGTGAAATATGAAAATAAACATGGATAGGAAAGAGAGCTGCCATTATTGGCAGCTCTCTTTAATGGATTCTATCAGTGTTTCTTTTTCAACTCGTGTAATACTTCGTCCAATCGATCAGGGTAATTCGTGAACATACCGGTAACTCCCCATTTAATCAATCTTTTCATATCTTCCTTCTCAAGAACTGTATAAGGATGAATCAGTAGACCGTGTTCCCGCACTTTATTCACATAGTCTTGATCAATCTTCTTATAGCTCATACCAAGTCCAACTGCATATTCCTCATAATGGTCAAGCTTCTCATCCGTGATGGTGGCATCCTTCTTATAATCAATTAGCTGCACAAGAGGAATATTATCATTCAAACCGTGTACCTTTTGAAGGCTTGCTTCACTAAAGGATTGGATGATTACTTTACTTGAAGGACCGTTTTGTCTCGTCAAGTTATATTCGTCCAAAATCTTAAGTAACTTTTCTTCCATACCTGGATATACTTCAGGTGACTTCGTTTCGATGTAATAGTGTTTGTTTTTTCCAAAGTGTTGAATGATTTCCTCTAGTGTCTGCACCCTCAGCTTATTATATTCAGGCTTTGCCTTATCTGGGTACATGTCATTGAACCAAGACCCTGCATCCAACTTCTTAATTTCTTCTAGTGTGTGATCCTTTACTAATCCGGTTCCGTTCGTAGTTCGATCAAGGGTTTCATCATGCATGGCAATTAATTTGCCATCTTCTGTCATTTGGAGATCAAGTTCTATGTAGTCTCCTCCCATTTCATCCCCAAGCTCGTAAGATGGAAGGGTATGTTCCGGTGCGTAACCTGATCCACCTCGGTGTGCAATATTTAATATCTTGTTGTCATTCATGGAATGGTGTCCCGATTGTGCCAAGGCCGGCTGAACAGTAGAAGCACCTATTCCGATAATAGCAGCTGATAAACAAACATTTTTGACAATCATATTCATGTTTTTTTCTCCTTTCTGATTTAGGCTCAGTTCAAGGATATAAAATGAATATGAAATGTAAGCACTAATTTAGAAAAGGGTGTGTAAACATTGTATTAAAGGAAGATGACAGGTAAGACTATCGACACGGGGCAAAAAGCCGGGAACTAAATGAATGAGGAATAACTTACAAGATCGTGATAACACTAAGAAAAAAAGAAAAGGAGTCGAAAGATGGAGAAAAATGACATAAGACTGACGACTGCAGAAATCTCCGCTTTGTGGACGACTTATATTAAGTGTTCAGCATTAAATTGTTTTTTTGCTCATTTTCTTACATATCTTCTAGACGAAGGAATTAAATCCATCACTAAAGAAAGTCTAGACGCTAATGTAGAAATAATGAATAAGATTGAAACCATCTTTATGTCTGAAAGCTTTCCGGTTCCAAATGGCTTTACTGATAAGGATATTGACGCCTCTGCTCCTCCTCTATACACGGACCTATTCGCGCTTAGCTTCGTCTATCGTGGGGGACAGGTCACGAATAGCCATTATACGACCCTTGTGGGCACGGTTGCCCGAACAGATATTTATGAACTTTTTGAAGAGGCATTGAAGAAAAATTTATCCATTTACAAAAGATCATTGAAGTTGATGCTGGAAAAAGGCATCTATGATCGCCCACCCAAAATCAATTATCCTCATTCCATTGAGTACACATCCCACCAGCCTTCTCTATTAGAGAACTGGTTTGGAGAAACAAGGCCACTTAATGCATTGGAACAGAGTGAATTATTCTTTGTGATTGAGCGAAATTGTATTGGAATTATTCTATTGAAAGGATTCATCCAAACCTCGAAAGACAGGGAAGTGAAAGAGTATCTTAAAAAAGGGAAAAAGCTTAGTGAAAAGCAAATCACCACTTTTAATAATGTGTTGGTAAAAGATGATGCGTTTCCAACCTATCCCGTTTCAATGGAGGTGACAGACTCTACAATTCCCCCTTTTTCAGAGAAGCTTATGCTTTTTATTATCTCCTCATCGAATTCAGTAGGTCTTTCGACACTTTGTCATGCGATTACGATGTCTTTGAGAAAGGACTTAGCCGTTCATTACTCATTGTTTGTAACCGAAATCATGAAATATGGATCGGCAGGACTCAAACTTTTAGTGGAGCGGGGGTGGATGGAGCAGCCACCACAGCAGAAAAGTAGGAGAGATTTACATGAATGAGGGATGATTGGGAGTGAGAAACAATGGGAGTAAAAATGTTCTCTTATTAATAGGAATTCTCACAGTACTTAATATTGATATGATAAAAAGTAGAATTGAAATATTCGTAAAGTATAAACTATCACTGGCTGTTTCGGCATATTATTTATTAAGGTAAGTGGTATATGGTTATTTAAGGGAAGTCCAAATCTATTACTGGAATTGGGCTTTTTGTTTGGAAATTTTAACGAAATCTTGAGCGGGAATTTGTTCTTACATTACTCTATTGATAAAGAGAAGCTAGTTGGATATATGAAGGATATTTCAGTAAACTCTAAGCCAATTCAGTCGTGCAGTGTCGAAGAAATCTAAATAAAAATGACCAGTATTCTCTCTTTCATCACAAAATGTTCGGAAATTCTTCAGAACTTATATGACAAATCACCTGCAGATAGGATAGAATGTAAGATACATTAAGGTAAGGCTTCAAGAGCTTAGAATGTGTCATGCGACCGGATTGAAAACCGATTTTCTCATTGATGTTTTTGTTAATGAAAGCAAAACGGCGATAGGTCGCTCGCCTGATCCATTCCATTCTTTTGGTAGGTTGTGCTGTTTTTAAGGAGAGAATGAATGCTAGAATACAACGTTCAACAGGGAGTCGGCAAAGAATATGTAGTGTTTCTCCATGGAATCGGGGGGAATTCAAAGATCTTCTCCAAACAACTGGAAACTTTCAAAGAATTTTATAACGTCGTCACGATTCATTTACCCGGTCATGGCCATTCACCAGGAATCGAATCATATAATGAGCCGTTTACAATCGATTTAATTGTGCGTGAAGTGGTTGATGTACTCGATGACATCGGGATGGAAAAAGCCCATTTCATCGGGATATCGCTCGGGTCTGTGGTTATCCATGAGTTATTGCAAAAGGTTCCACATCGTGTGAAATCTGCTGTCATGGGAGGGTGTATAACCCGATTTACATTTTTTTCAAACACTTTGTTGAAGCTCGGTCATGCAGTGAAAAACCTGGTTCCGTTTATGTGGTTATATAAATTATTCGCCTATGTGATGATGCCTAAGAGTAATCATAAAATTTCTAGGAAGCTATTCATAAGGGAAGCAAAAAAAATGAAGCGGAAAGATTTTCTGGGGTGGTATCGTCTAACTCCTTATGTGAAATCTACTTATGCTAATGTTCAAGAACGGGCTTCCCATATTCCAAAGCTATACATATCGGGTAAAGAAGATCACTTGTTTGTTCGCTCATTAAAGGAGGACACATTTGGAGACACGGGTGCAACGAAGGTATTTCTTGATGGTTGTGGGCATGTATGCAATGTGGAAAAGCCAAATGAGTTCAATCGACTTGCCCTTGACTTTATATTCATTCATCAGGATGTTTCTTTGCGTAAGGTTCAATAGAATGAAAACCTCCCATTCCGAATTGGAATTGGGAGGTTTTTTGAATTTCATCTCATGTTGTCCTCATAAAGGTAGACACTACAAAATCGTAGCTATCTACTTTTTCCTCATACATAAAATGAAGCTAAGAGTTGGAATAGTTTAGTGAAGGTCCGTCCCTGACTGGATAGTAAAGAAAGGCTTGATAGAAGGGAAGTGGGTGATGAAGGTGAGGTCCGTCCCTTTAAAGGAATTGATGGGGTGATGAGAGAATATAGTATAGATGGGTGAAGGGAGGGGGATTGAGTAGGGTGGTTCGAGAGTTTATGAATTTCAGGTATGATGAGTATCCATTTGAGTTGTTTTCTGTTTCTCATTTGGCTGCCATTATAGTTTCTTTTGGATGCATGATGGGGTTGTATGTGTTTAGGTCCAATATACAAGGACATACGAAGAGCATGTTGAAATGGATGTTGGTTGTTTTCCTTGTTTTGAGTGAATTTACCTTTCAGATGTGGTATATCCTAAATGATCGGTGGGACCTAACCATAAACTTACCCTTTCAGCTATGTTCTTTATCATTATATCTTTGTGCAATCATGCTGATAACAAAAAGCTATAGGGTTTTTGAAATCAGTTTCTTTGTGAGTATGTCAGGTGCGTTTATCGCAATTATTACACCTGAATTATTTTTTGGTTTTCCCCATTTTCGATATTTCCAATTTTTTTTAGCCCATATGGTGATTGTACTATCTTGTTTGTACATGGTGTGGATAGAAGGGTACAAATTGACATTTTCTTCTCTCGTAAGGGCGTTTCTTGCATTAAATGCGATGGCAACCATCGTATATGTGGTGGACGTAACCTTTGGAGCGAACTATATGTTTCTTATACATAAGCCGTATAATACGAATCCTATCGATTACTTAGGAGATTATCCTTGGTACCTCTTGTCACTTGAAGGAGTCAGTTTAATCCTGTTTTCAATTCTATATTCCCCTTTTTTTCTTCTTGGGAAGAAGCAGTTGGGGAAGATGTAAATATTATGAAACTTTTTTATTGGTTCAATCGTCTATTAACATATAAGAAAAGCTGGGTGTAAATATGTTGAGTCAAAGTATGATCATAAGTGTCATCGTTTTGCTTTCTTACGGACTGGGCAGTTTAACCGGAGCTTATTATGTAGTGAAATGGCTTTCGGGAGTGGATATCAGAAAGTTAGGCAGTGGCAATGTGGGAGCGACGAACGCAGGGAGAGCGTTGGGTAAAAAAGGTTTTTTACTGACTCTCCTGATCGATGCTGGAAAAGTCATTTTCGCATTAACGATTACATCCCTATTGGTAGAAGGGGAAGGTTTTTTAGTCCTTAGCTCCATATTCGTCATGCTGGGACATGTTTTTCCGGTCCAACTTGGATTTCATGGTGGTAAAGGAGTCGTTGCTTATTTAGCTACGGCATTATTTTTTTGTCCTTTCAGCATTGCCATTTTCGCCCTTGCTATGGGGATAACCCTAAGCATTTTCCGGAAGTACAAGTTAGCCGGATTCCTTTCAATGACAACCATTCCGGTTACGGTATATGTGATTGAGGGTTCATTCAGCCTTTCCACCGGTTTATTAATGTTGTTTCTGGTTGTTCTCTTATTGCATAAACGATCACTTCATCAATCAGTCGATACATAGGAGGTATAAGAATGAATAATCATACTATTGTATTTAAAATTGCAAATAACCCTCTAGAATTTCAACAAATCTACTCATTAAATTATCAAACCTTCGTGGAAGAAATTCCTCAGCATGAAGGCAATGATAACAAAAAACTTGTGGATAAATTCCATGATGAAAACACATATGTTATTGCAAAGGTACAGAATGAAGTCATTGGAATGATTGCTGTCCGTGCCAAGCGTCCTTTTTCACTGGATCAAAAACTGAATGGCCTGGACGACTATTTACCCGGAAATGCAATCCCTTGTGAAATCAGATTATTATCAGTTAAAGAAGAATATAGGAGTACAAGGGTATTTTATCAATTATGTGAGAGATTGGTTTCGTACTGTTTAGAGAAAGGCTACACGGTTGCGTTGATCTCTGGGACGGTTCGACAGCTCAAACTCTATAAGAGAATTGGCTTCCAACCTTTCGCTGATCTTGTCGGTGAAGAAGGGGCGGAATTCCAACCCATGTATTTGACTCGAGAAAGTTTTGAGAATTCCTCTAAAGCTTTTCAACGTTTAATGATTCGAAAGGGAGGAGACTCTAACTTCCACTCATTTCTACCTGGTCCCGTACCTATACATAAAAAGGTTGAAGCAGAATTCCAAAGTGAAGCGACATCTCATAGAAGCAGCTCGTTCATTGATGAAATGGGTGTAGTAAGACAAAGATTACGTGAATTGACTAATTCCAATTATGTACAGGTGGCAGTTGGGACTGGCACCTTATCAAATGATATGGTTGCAGCCCAGTTGAAAGCGTTTTCTGGTAAAGGGCTCATACTTGCAAACGGGGAATTTGGCTACCGCTTAATTGATCATGGAGAAAGGTTCAACTTATCTTTTCACACAATCGAGAAAGAATGGAATCAGGGAATCCAGTTAGAGGAAATAGAATCCTTACTTCAAGAGGATTCTCACATTAAGTGGTTATGGACGGTTCATTGTGAAACATCCACCGGCTACTTATTTGACATCGATGCCATACTGACCCTTTGTCAATCCTACGAGGTGGAATTATGTGTGGATGCTTGCAGCTCTGTCGGTACAATTCCTGTTGATTTTAAGGAATTGTATATGGCCACTTCTGTAAGTGGAAAAGGTCTGGGTTCTTACCCTGGTTTAGCGCTCATATTCCATCGTGATGAGATCAAACCAAGTCCATCGATCCCAAGGTATTTGGATGTTGGAATGTACGCCATGGAAGGGAGTATTCCCTTTACTCATTCATCTAATCTTTTAGGTGCATTGAAAGTAGCCTTGACTTTGATTAACTATGAAACGAGCAAAACGATATCCGAAAATATTAAAGGTGTTTTAACTCGAGAAGGCATTCGGCTACTTGGGGACGACTCGTATTCTCCTGCAGTGATTACAATTGACCTAAATAGGGAACAGTATAGTAGAGAATTTGGTGACATTTGTAAGGAAAAAGGCATCCTATTAAGTTATGAAAGTGATTATTTAGTTGAAAAGAACTGGGTGCAGATAGTACTAATGGGGACACACAACGAACGAAAGGTTTTGAAAGCTATGACAATACTCATCAACGAATATAACAGCATTTTTGATCCAAAGGTCGTATAGTGACCAGGATGAATGATTTCTTCTCTCATTTGAAAACGTATAGATTAATAGTCTTCGCCCTGCTCTCCCTTTGGGTGAAAACTGTATTTGTATCTCTCATCGGGTTTAATTTACATATTGAATCTTTTCTCGATTTATTACTTATTTTATTTAATCCAATTGGTTCATTAATGCTACTAGTGGGGTTCAGCTTTTATTTCTTTAAGAGGATTAAACCGATCCTTCTTGTCATCATTATTGGTGTGGCTACAGGACTTCTTTACGGTGATTTATTGTACTTCCGGTTTTATTCGGACTTTGTAACTGTTCCGATTTTGTTTCAATTTAAAAATGTGGGCGGGATTGGTCCGAGCACATTTGAATTGATGAGCAAGTGGGATCTACTTTTGTTGAGTGATATTTTCCTATTTGGATGGTTAGTAATGGGGAAGTGGAGGGAATCTGTGTGCGTAACAAGCAGATGGAAGCTCGCTTATAGTGGAATAAGTTTATTAATACTCTTCATAACCATTGGGTTGGGATTATTGAAATCACCTTATTTATTTGCTGAATCTTACGACAGGGAACAAATGGTTAAGTCTGTTGGTCCATACAATTACCACCTTTATGATATTGGTATCGCAGTAACAATGCCGATTACAAATATGATGGCAAGTGAATCTGACACCGAATCATCTATAAAGTATACAAAATCAAAAAAACAAAACGAATCAGATTTGTTTGGTGTGGCTAAAGGGAAAAACCTTATTTTAGTCAGTATGGAATCGACCCAAAACTTCGTGATCAATGAAAAAGTGAATGGAGAAGAAATTACCCCCTTTTTAAATTCATTAATCAAGGAGAGCTTTTATTTCACAAATGTCTATGATCAAACAGCACAAGGAAAAACCTCGGATGCTGAGTTTATGATTGATACGGGATTATACCCGTTATCCAGTGGATCGGCATTTGTCCGAAAGCCTGATAACCATTTTAAAAGCCTGTCACATCTTTTAAAAAGGGAAAAGGATTATTATGCAGCTGTTTTTCACGGGAATGACCGGACATTTTGGAACCGTGAAATGATGTATGATTCGTTAGGCTACGATCGCTACTATTCTAAAAGGGACTACTCTGTAACGGAAGAAAATTCTGTTAACTATGGGATAAAGGATATACCTTTCTTTCAACAGACAGTGTCGTATTTGGAAGAGGTTCCGCAACCATTTTACACCCGAATCATCACATTAACGAACCATTTTCCTTTCTTACTTGAGGAAAAAGATCAGTATATCGAGGCTGCTGCCACCAGTGAAGATGTAGTTAATCGCTATGTCACAACCGTACGGTACGAGGATGAAGCAATCAAGACGTTATTTGACAAGCTTAAAGAGAACGGGATGTATGACGATACGGTTGTTGTCCTTTATGGAGATCATTATGGGATCTCTGAAAAGTATGAAGAAGGAGTGTTTGAGCTATTGGGTCAGGAAGATAATCCGGTCAATCACTCCAAGCTACAGCAGGTCCCGCTCATTATCCATGTGCCGGGTCAGCAGGAAAGAAGGATTGAAACAATAGGTGGAGAAATCGATATTCGGGCTACTGTTCTTCATTTAATGGGAATCAAGACGAAGAATACACTGTCTTTTGGACATAGTCTATTCACACGTGATGAAAATCACCCTGTTATTTTTCGGGATGGAGATTTTATTACAGGAAAATATATTTTTAAAGATAATGTATGCTATGACAAAAAAAGTGAGAAAGCTGCAAGGGATTCACTTTGTGAACCGTTTAAGGAAACGGTTAGAAAAGAATTACGGATGTCTGATGATATCGTGTATGGTGATTTGTTGAGGTTCTTAGAATAGACATACTTGAAAAACCCCGTCTCCTGATCTCGAGGCGGGGTTTTTCATAAGTGAAAAAAGGAATTTCAAATTAATTACCGGTAATATCATTATGTAAACCTTATCGGTATCCTTCTCAATGATTTCATTCCAATACATCACCGGAATTCATCACATAAAATCGACCGTTAAATCCGAGTACATTCATTTTTTCTATATGTTCAGGGTCATCAAGATTTTTATATTGTCCACTTATACTTAATGTGAAGAGGCCGGTAGAATAGGAGGGGGGGGCAACAGCAACTTTGATACGCTTGGTTATATTTCCTTCGATTTTCTCGCTTTCTATGATGGAACAGTCTATGTTGCAATCGACATTATACTCTTCCTGTAGCCAATCAACATATTCTTCTTCAGTAGGATTGTTAAGTATCGTCACGATACTGAATGTTAAAATCACTGTTAATAAAAATAGGAATGTCAATCTTATGTTCATTGTTCGTTCGTCTCCCTTCAGCTCGATTTTTGGAAAATCTTGATAAATTAAGTTTATCATAGATAGAAGCCATGGAGTGAAGGGATATCATGAAAAAAAGAAGCTTAGGGAATGTCCTAAGCTCTATCTGATGTTTCTGCTTTGGAAATGAGGGGAAGTCTAATTTTCACGACCGTTCCCTTATTCAGTTCACTCTCATATTCAATCATGCCACCCATTTCACGAACGAGTTTATTCGTCACCATACTTCCTAACCCGGTACCCTTGGTTTTTGTCGTATAGAAAGGTAATCCGATTTTTTTTAGTTCATCCCCAGTCATTCCTTTTCCAGTATCCGAAATGGTTATGAGGATGGAATGTGGGAAAGAATCTTCCTTTAACGTAATTGAGATCTCTCCATGATCTTCAATCGATTCAATCCCATTCTTAATGACATTCATTATGGCTTGCTTCATATGATCCTCATCACCCTTAATATAATGGGTGCCTGAATCATGAAACAAAATGGATGTACCAGAATATGACGCAAAAGGGCTCAATAGGTCTACGCAATCCCCTATCACGTTTTCAAGATTCAATGTCGATAACTGGAATTCGCTTGGTTTTGCAACACTAAGGTAGTCCGTAATGATTTTATTGGTACGATCTAATTCAGTTAAAATAAGGGGAGAATACTTCTTTAATTGTTCATCCTTAGTATCTTCGCTTAAATGTTGAATGAATCCTCTCACCGTTGCCAGTGGGTTGCGTATTTCATGGGCTATAGACGCAGCCATTTGACCAACCATATTTAATTTGTCCAGATATACCATTTCTTCTATTTGTTTATTTGTGCGAACTAAATGTTCGATAATGAACACCAATGCGAGAAATGTGAAATAGAAAACAGTAAAATAAGTAAAATAAAAAGGGAGATGCAGAATAGGTATAAAGACGGTAATGATGGCAATGTAAAACAATGCATGAATAAGGAAAATGAGCGTACTCACCATTAATTTATACTGCGTTTTCAATAGAAACTTACGAAAAACGATTCCGATCACAAACGCCAACACGGAAACAGCAATGCCCACGATGACATAAGGACCCCCGATAAAATACCGGAAGATAATGACGCAACCTAGTACCATAGAACCCGATAATAAACCAGCGTAGATGGTCACGATCAAAATCGCGATCATCCGTAAATCAAAGTGAGTCTCTCCAAGGGTTTCAATTGGATACAACATACATAATAAGGCACCGAATGAAGCAACAAGTCCATAGGTGATTTTGTGTTTTAAAGATGCTTCCTGTTTTTCTTTAAAAGGAAACAATACGTTAGCATTATAAGTGAAAGAAAACAAAATCGTGATATTGACAAGTAGAGATTTGATTAATGTAATCAAAGAAAATCCTCCAAAACCTAATTTACCTAAGAACACCAAACGTTCCCAGCCTTTACAGAACATGTACATACAAATACTAAAAATACTTCATTTTCCCGTTTTAGTCAAATCTTACTTATTGAGGGACGGACCTCGAATTTGGGCTCATATGGAAACAAGGGAACCAGTGCTCGGTTTAGTAATATAGCGGGTTTAACCACTTTTTCTGAGTCGGAAATGTAAGTTGAGAGTGGATTTTTCGAGGTCCGTCCCTCTCAAATAGCAGGAATTAAAAAGATAGGAATAGAATATATAAGGAATACAAGCTGTTTCTCTGTTTTTGTGTCGTTAGGTGATATTGGTGGATTAGATGAAGGTTATTTACATATATCAGGTTATTTTCAGGATTGAAGGTGTGGGGTGGTCGTTCTGTCACGGTGTTGATCTTATAAGGAGGAATGAAGATGATGGAAGGGCAGATCATAAACGAGCGGCAGCAGGTGAAAGTGATGCATAAGAAAATTCCCCTGAACGAGGTGGTGAAACGGGCTGTCCTGATCACAGTTGGCGCTGTCATCATGGCTGTCGGCTTAGAAATTTTCCTAGTGCCCAATCAGGTCATAGATGGAGGAATAGTCGGTGTTTCAATCATGCTCTCTCATTTAACCGGAATAAATCTCGGACTTTTTATATTCATCCTTAACATCCCCTTTTTCTTCATCGGTTATAAACAAATCGGAAAAACCTTCGCATTCTCTACCCTTTATGGCATTATCATTTTATCGATTTCTACAACTTTTCTACATCCGGTAGCAGCCTTTACACAAGATATATTGTTGGCATCATTATTTGGAGGAATCGTCCTCGGAATAGGGGTGGGGATGGTCATTCGGTACGGTGGCTCGCTGGATGGAACGGAAATTCTCGCCATCTTATCAAGTAAAAGGCTCCCTTTCTCTGTTGGGGAAATCATTATGTTCGTCAACCTTTTCATCCTCGCAAGTGCAGGTTTTGTGTTTAGTTGGGACCGAGCCATGTATTCCCTCCTGGCTTATTACGTAGCATTCAAAATGATCGATATTACGATAAAGGGCTTGGATGAGTCTAAATCTGTATGGATCATCAGTGAAAATTATGAAGAAATTGGAGATGCCCTCCTTCATCGATTGGGAAGAGGGGTGACCTATTTGAAAGGAGAAGGTGCCTTTTCAGGTGATGATAAAAAAGTGATATTCTGTGTCATCACCCGACTTGAAGAGGCCAAGCTAAAGGATATCGTAGCAGAGCATGATTCCGCGGCCTTTCTTGCCATTGCGGATATTGCAGAGGTCAGGGGCGGGAGGTTCAAGAAAAAAGATATTCACTAATTTTGTTTATGAGGTAGATGTCTTGTTTGATTCCTAGCGGTGCTGGATGGTCAAGCTCATAGCGACATTCTGATTGGGGCGCAAGGTCCTTATGGCAAAAGACGAGATAACACCTATCACTTGGCACTAATATTAGAAAAAACTGATAACCCCTTGACAGTTAGAAAATACTACCATATAATTTCAATAACATATTGAAAGAAAATTGAATATACTATATGAAAGCAAAGAAGAGGACATGATTCATTCAACATCTCTTGTTCAGAGAACAGGGTCAATGGCTGAGAGCCCTGAAGAGAAAAGGATGATTTACCACCTTGGAGCTATCATGGAGAACAATAAAGTATCCATGATCGGGAAAACCGTTATCTTACTTAAGCGAAGAGTTATATTTTTTACACTTCGAAATTAGGGTGGAACCACGACCGCACTCGTCCCTTGGTTAGGGATGAGTGCGGTTTTTTGTATATATTGAATAATGTGTGATGAAGAGGACATGAATCACTTTACCTTTCTTATCAGAGAACAGGGTCAATGGCTGAGAGCCCTGAAGAAGACAAGATGATTTACCACCTTGGAGCTATTATGGAGAACACAAAAGTATCCATAACCGGGAAAACCGTTATCTTACTTAAGCGAAGAGTAATATTCTTTACCTTCGAAATTAGGGTGGAACCACGACCGCACTCGTCCCTTGGTTAGGGATGAGTGCGGTTTTTTTATATAAATTTAATAATGCGCGATGAAGAGGACATGAATCACTTTACCTTTCTTATCAGAGAACAGGGTCAATGGCTGAGAGCCCTGAAGAAGACAAGATGATTTACCACCTTGGAGCTATTATGGTGAACATGAAAGTATCCATAATCGGGGAAACCGTTATCTTGCCAGAGCGAAGCACTTCATATGGAGAACTTCGGAATTAGGGTGGTACCACGACCGCATTCGTCCCTTGGTTAGGGATGAATGCGGTTTTTTTATAAAAATTATTAGGAGGAATTGATATGTCAATTAAATCAGAAGTAGAAAAGAGAAATCACAGGAAATTAGGTCAAGAACTAGAATTATTTGTATCGATGGAGGAAGCCCCAGGAATGCCTTTCTATTTACCGAAAGGAATGTTGTTAAGAAATGAATTAGAAGACTTCTGGAAGAACGAGCACCGAAAAGCAGGTTATCAGGAAATCAGGACGCCGATCATGATGAAACAGGAGCTATGGGAAAAGTCTGGTCACTGGGATCATTATCATGAAAATATGTATTTCTCAGAAGTGGATGATCAGAAGTATGCCATCAAGCCAATGAGCTGTCCGGGTGCCGTATTAATTTATAAGAGCAAGAGACGGAGTTACAGGGAATTACCGATTCGTTATGGTGAACTTGGATTGGTGCATCGACATGAGCTTTCTGGGTCGTTAAGTGGATTATTGAGAGTCCGTTCATTCACTCAGGATGATGCTCATCTATTTGTAAGAGAAGATCAAATTCGTGCTGAATTGCATAAAGTACTTGATCTAATCGATCTGTTTTATAGTAAATTTGGCTTCGATTATAAGGTGGAGCTTTCAACTCGCCCTGAGGACTTTATGGGATCCGTTGAATTATGGGACCAGGCGGAAGAAGATCTTGAAAATGTATTGAAAGAGAGAGGAATTAATTATCACATCAATAAAGGCGACGGAGCATTTTATGGACCTAAGATTGACTTTCATATCCTAGATTGTCTCGGGCGGAGCTGGCAATGTGGAACTGTTCAACTTGATTTTCAAATGCCAGAGAAGTTCGAGTGTGAGTATATAGGTGAAGACAATCGGGTACAAATGCCGATTATGATCCATCGTGCCATATACGGTTCAATTGAAAGGTTTCTCGCAATCATCATTGAACATTTTGGAGGAGATTTCCCCTTGTGGTTAGCTCCTCATCAAATCAAAATCCTCCCTATATCCGAAGCGCAAATGCACTATGCCCAAAGAGTGAAGTCTCAATTAGAAAGAGAAGGATTTAGGGTGGAAATTGATCAACGGGTAGAAAAAATCGGTCTTAAAATCAGAGAAGCAGAAATGCAGAAGGTGCCATATATGATGGTAATAGGAGACAAGGAAATCCAGCATGAGTCAGTATCACTGCGGAAAAGGAAAGGCGGAAACCTAGGAATGATTGAGGTCAAGGACGTGATAGAGAAATTACAGAAAGAGATGAATTAAAATGGTATCATTCATTCGGGCTTGCCACATTTAGGGCGGACTTTTGTCATCTCCAGTTGTAGGAAAGGAACTCCATAATATTGTTCTCTTTCCTAAACAAAAACAGTAGAGGCTGAGTATATAGAAAAATTGTACAATTCACTTGACCATTTCCTTAATTTTCTATACACTAACAGGAGGAAAATTCTGAATATTACAAGAGGAGGAGCGTAAATGAATGATTTTTCATTAAGGCAGGTCGATATTTATTGCTCCCCAAAATGGACTAAAGGGTAATCTATTTACCTTTTAGTTCATTTTTATGTCATTTGGGAGGAATGAATATGGGATACAAACGAGTGTTGATTAAATTAAGCGGCGGTGCATTAGCAGATAAAGAAGGCAATAATTTTGGTACAGAAGAGCTTGAACATATTGCAAGTGAAATCCTATCCATCGTGGAGATGGGGATGGAAGTCGCAGTAGTTGTCGGAGGCGGTAATATATTTCGGGGGAATCTGGCTGATACGTGGGGAATTGAGCGTGTCGAAGCAGATAGTATAGGGACGCTCGGGACGATTATTAACAGTTTAATGCTCAGGGGAGTATTGAAGAGTAAGACGGATAAAGAAGTACGCGTTATGACTTCTATTCCAGTCTCAACAGTGGCGGAACCATATATTCGGCTTCGGGCTCTTCATCATTTGGATAAGGGATACATTGTCATTTTCGGAGGAGGGAACGGACAGCCATTTGTCACGACCGATTACCCGAGTGTTCAGCGGGCGATTGAGACGAATTGTGATGCGATTCTTGTGGCGAAGCAAGGTGTGGATGGTGTATTCACCAGTGACCCCAAATGGGATAAAGAAGCGAAGATGTATCACAATTTAAATTATGATGATGTTGTAATGAATAACATTAAAGTTATGGATCAGTCAGCCCTCCTTTTAGCTCGTGATTATCAGCTTCCGGTCCACATTTTTAACTTTGGTCAAGTGGGAATTATGAAAAAAATATGTTCTGGTCAGAAGCTCGGAACCCTGATCAACCATGAAAAGACAAGACTATAAATAACAATCATGAATGATGGAGGAGTGAGAGCGATGAAAGCTGTTTTATTTGATTTTGACGGAACATTAGCGAATACATTACCTCTTTGTTTTCATGCATTTCACCAAGTGTTTAAGGAGTTTGACGGGAAAAGTCTTTCGGATGAGGAAATTAAATCGATGTTTGGACCTTCTGAAACAGGAATCATCAGAAGGAACCTCCTTCATAAACATAAAGAGAAAGCCATTGAGCTTTACTTACCGTCCAACCCAATGAACAAATGGAAAGCATACAAGAATTTATGGAGACGATGCAAGGACTTTTTCTAATTAAAGGAGATTGATATGAGTTACACATTTCAAATCATGACGCAGAAACAAGCTTATCAAATAGCCTACACTTGGAAGTACGATGGGGAATATGCATTTTATGATATGACAGCAGATGAAGAAGACTTAGAAGAATTCGTAGATGAAAGTCGCCGTGGAAACACAACCTATGCAGTCCATAAAGAAGATGAAATGATCGGGTTCTACACATTTAATTTATTACCTGATGGTAACGTTGATATCGGACTTGGAATGAAGCCATTCCTTACTGGTAAAGGGGAAGGGTTAAGGTTTATAAAGGCGGGTCTGGATTTCGCAATCTCAACATTTTCTGCTAGAACCTTCACGCTATCAGTAGCCACTTTCAATGAGCGTGCGATCAAGGTATATAAGAAAATGGGATTCATGCCTATGGGAACTTTCATCCAACAAACAAATGGAAGCAGTTACGAATTTATGAAAATGATGCATTCTGTAGAAGAATGAAAGTGTGGAGAGAGAAATGAAGATCAAAATTGTAAACGAATTCTCCCCAGATAAACTAGAGGAGATAAGAGCTGTGTACGATTCGGTTGGGTGGAAGAAGCATACGACTGAATTGATTTCTAAGGTGTGATATCATCTCAATGGTAGTTATGGATGAGATAGTCGTGGGAGTGGGAAGAGCCCTTTCAGATGATGGTGTATTCAATGCTGCGATTTATGATGTCGTCGTCCATCATGAGCATCAGAAGAAAGGTATTGCTAGCCTTATCATGAGCGATTTATTGGAACAACTGAAAGATGTATCGTGCATAATGTTGATCTCGACAACAGGGAATGAGGCTTTTTATAAGAAACAAGGTATGAAGCGAGTTAAGACCGGGATGGCCAGGTACCTCAATCCGGCACTTGAAGACGAGTATTTGATTTAGTAGATTGATCAGGAACAATCAATTGGAATCTACCCCTGCTGATTCATTTCTTCAGATGATTTTTCCACTTCGGAAGAATTCTAGTGTTTGTGTATTAGATAATAAAGTCATAAATAAAAAACGCCATCCATGGCGCTTTTAATTATAAATTTTGAGTTTTTTCATTATTGTCATGGAGTTTCATTTGCTCTAGTTCAAGTCTCAGTTTCTGCGTTTCGATAACGAAATTTTCATGTTTGAGCTTTTCAAGTTCCAGCTGGTTTTCTATCATTTTCTGTTTCGATTTGGACTGTTTTTGGAAATGGTCCGTAATAATTCCAAGAATGGGAATGGAAAAAATCATGATAACAGCAATGGTTCCTGTCATTGCAATCCTCCTCTATCTCCAGTTTATGTTCAATATCAATAGTAAAATTATAACAAAATATAAGCTGGAATAGTATATAATATGTGCCCCTAAATAAAGAAGCTTTATACATTAATATACGGATATAGACTTGAAAGAGTTTCATTTTATTTGGTTTTGTTCTAACGGAGGTGCTGCCAACGTGTGGAGTTTCCGATATGATGAATAAATATATACAAGTACAGAGAAAGCAGATAACTTTGTTAGGTGGAGTGTAAGATTTATAGTCGATGGGGATTCTTGATAAATTTTTACTGAGAAGCTGAAGTTTACTAATGATGAGCTTTGCCGAAAATAACATTTTTATCTCTGTGAGTACGATGATTTAAACTCATTGTTAAAGAGAGAGTGGAAATGATCATAAATTCCACTTTCTCTGAACAAATGTTAGCATTGTCCCACGGAATCTTTTTACAACTGAATTCATGATGGTATAAGTTAAAATCCCAAATATAGGGATGTTGATGAGCATACCAGTGAAAAAAGCCTTACCCAATTGTAATCCTACACCAAGCGCCTGACTGGTGGAGTCAACAGTATGGACGGAAGGGGCGATGACATCGATAGGGTAGAAGAGATGCCCCACTACAAGATTTAAGTAGAAGAAAAAAGGAAATGCCCATATTAACGAGACGCCTCCTACTAATCCGGCAAATGGATTCCCTTTGAAAATTTTGGCACAGGCAGTAGAAATGACTGGTCCAATACCGAAGGATGGAACAAAATTTATGAGTAAACCAACTGTGAAACCCAGCGCAATACTATGAGCGTTATCTTTAAGTCGCAATAGTTTTAGAGTAAGGCATTTGAATTGCCGCAGTTTTTTTCTTATCATATTATCATCACCATTATTATCGAGATTTTGAATTCGGGCTACAAGGTAATGTCGTCCTAATATATAGTATGGCTATTCTAGAGGAATGTAAATGGATAATGTCTTTTTTTATATGGTTTTAGGAATTTTTTTTCACAACATTTCTTCATGTGTACCGATTAAATGTTATTCTAGTAGTAATAGAAATTTTAACAGAGCGAGGATGAAAAATGAAATTTACGAAAAAAATACCCAATATGGTGACCTTGGGGAATTTGTATTGTGGATTCTTATCCATCGGATTCGCCGCAAGCGGACAGTTTAAGAATGCAGCCGTCTTAATTATTATTGGTATGATGCTTGATAGCATGGACGGTAGACTCGCTAGAATGCTCAATGCAGACAGCGTACTGGGGAAAGAACTGGATTCACTGGCAGACATAGTGACATTCGGGGTGGCACCATCCTTCCTTGTGTACTATACATATTTCTTTCAATTCGGATTATTAGGTTTTATCGTAGCCGGCTTATTTCCATTATTCGGTGCATACCGGCTTGCACGCTTTAATACGAGCCCTCCTAAATCGTCGCTACACTATTTTATTGGTGTTCCCATTACGGCTGCTGGAGGTATTCTTGCCATACTAACCCTGTTTGGAGAATGGATTCCCAATATCGTGACGACAGTCATATTTACTGGGATGTGCTTTCTGATGGTAAGCAGGATAAGAATTCCTAGTCTGAAAGAAGTCCCATTGCCTAAATACGGAACGATTGTGACGATTTTCATTGGAGCATTATTATATGTCATTTACAAAGGTACTTATGAAGAATTTCCTTATTTAATCTATATTGCAACTCCGCTGTATATTGCCTATCTGGCGTATCGATTCATTAGAAGATAAGCTTCACAGTAATGGCCAACAGTACAAATAATAAGAGAATGAGCCTGGCGGTGGTCGCCAGGCTCATTTGCTTATTCGACAGTTTAATAAATCGTTTCCTCCCATTTATGACATGCATAAATGGGAGGAACATCATAGATAGTCAACTGATTCCTAACAGAAGTCCCCCGATAGCACCTGTCAATACCACAATCCACGGCGGCAACTTCCAATATACCAACATGCTGAATAATATCGCGGCGAAGGCGAAGTCAATGGTGGTTAAGATGGATGACGTCCAAATCGGTTGATAAAATGCTGAAATGAGGATTCCCACCACGGCGGCATTCACTCCCATTAATGCACCTTTAACTTTTGGATTACGACGAAGTGAATCCCAGAAAGGCAGGGTACCCAAAATGAGTAAGAATGCAGGTAGGAAGATGGCTACGGTGGCAAGCAGTCCGCCTTGCCAGCCATTAATTTCCGCTCCAATATATGCTGCAAAGGTGAAAAGTGGTCCTGGAACTGCCTGAGCAGCCCCATATCCTGCTAAGAACGATTCTTCCGATAACCATCCCGTTGGAACAAATTCTCGTTCAAGAAGCGGTAATACAACATGCCCCCCTCCAAAAACCAACGATCCTGATCGGTAGAAGCTATCAAAGAGAGCAACCCATTGAAGGGAAGTCACTCCTCTCAAAATCGGAAGAAGGATTAGTAACCCGAAGAAGAGGGATAAACAAATCATCGCAAATTTACGAGAGACTGGGAATTCAACAAGTTTACTATCGTCTGGAGTATGGTGTTTATAAAGGAAAAAACCTATAAATGCAGAAAATAGAATCACAACGATTTGGGATAAGGCCGTTTGCCAAATTAATATGACTACTAAAGAGAATAAAGCAATGGCTTTTCTTTTTAAATCAGGCGTCAATTTTTGGGCCATTCCCAAAATGGCATGAGCAACGACCGCTACAGCGACGATTTTCAACCCGTGAATCCATCCAGCATCTGCCACATTCACTCCTTGGAGAAGAATGGAAAATGAAATCAATGCGATGACGGAAGGAAGCGTAAAGCCGAGAAACGCAACAATCCCTCCTAATACACCTGCACGTATAATGCCGATTCCCATTCCTACCTGGCTACTTGCAGGCCCAGGGAGAAATTGACAGAGGGAGACAAGGTCAGCATAGCTTTTTTCATCCATCCATTTTCTCCGTCGAATATATTCTTCGTGAAAGTACCCTAAGTGGGCAACAGGACCCCCAAAGGATGTAAAACCTAATCTAGTTGAAATGATCAGAATTTCAATGAGGGACTTTAGGTTTTTAAATCTATTCATTTCCTCACCTTCTTTGTTAGTCTTTGATTTCTTTAAAAAGTTCATAAGCTTTGCTCTTTGCCTCGATCAGTAGTACACTGCCTTTGTTGGTGGTTGTATAATACTTTCTTATTTTGCCATCGACGTTCTTCTCTTCTTTTGTTAATAGTCCGTCAGTCTCCATAGAGTGAAGAATAGGATACAGGGTTCCCGAGCTTATGCTATACCCATGTTCCTTTAATTCTTCTAACATCCACGTACCGTAAATGGGCTCTTGTTTTGCATGATGGAGAATATGGATTTGGATAAAGCCTAGAAAGAGTTTCCGCAATACTTTATCTTCCAAAAAAACACCCCTTGATTCTAATATCGAAAACCAATATCGGAAATCGATATTGGTTTTTATACAACGATCATAACACAAAGCACAATGGGTGCAAAGATATGAAATGTCAGTTTGGATATTCTACTTGAAACAGATTTACTGGCTATTATGAACAGAACCAAATAAGTCGAAAATGATTAAAGTAATTGCCATACCTGATTCCGGATATTGCTAAAAATGATCCTGATTCTTGTGAAAAAAGGAATGGGATTTCACTAAACCTATCAAAAATAAACAAATGGCAAAATATGCGGGCAAAAGATGGATGAACGAGGTATACCCAATAGCAAAATGAATATAGATACCAGCTATAAATGCAGGTAGGCCTCCGATCAACAGCGTCCACCATACCCACTTATTTCCTTGTTGGAACCCCCACAGAGAAAGAGTTAATACAAGCAAACCCACACTTAATAAAGCACTGCCAAATCCTGCACGATCATGTGCAATGACTGGAATTAGATTCTGATTGAACTCATCTAGCATCGCTGGTGGCATACAGAGATAGAGTAAATCTGTCGGTACAAAAACAGAAGTGACACCAAGATAAGAAATGATAAGCCCTCCTAGCACAAAAGAAAATCCAAGTACGACAAAGGCAAGCTGCCCAATGAGGGATTGTAACCATATTTTATGATTTCTTCGATTTGTGGATGAAGGCGCGCCTTTGATTTCCTTTGTATGAATGCACCCATATAGATAAAAAGGGAGCAAAGCGAGCCAAAATAATAGATGTAGCCAATCAAAATAGCCGAATCCGATAAATAGAAAAATTCCCATAAAACCTGTAATGGCAGCAATGTCAATCGATTGTTTAGCCCATAAAAGACGTTTTCTTACTCCGTGGTAAGCGAGCTGGGTATATACAATCCCCCCTGAAATCATCGTACCTGCTAACGTCATTCGGTCATGGGACATAAATTTCATGATGCGGTCATTAAATCCAGCAATCGTATTCCTCTCCATTTCGAGGAAGAGTTCATCATAGGGCAAAATCACAGACGTTAAACTAAATAAAAGAGCGAATAACCCTCCCAAAAAAATAAACAGCCCAAAATACCAGTAAGAAAGCCAACCCTTTTGAGGAGGTGTCTGTTCGTTGATCTCATCTAGCAATGCTTCGTTAATCCGTTTGGTTAATCCAGGACCGGAAAAGACATATCCATCTGAAAGGAGAACAAGCTCTGCCCCTATCTTCAGTAAAGATAGTGCCTGCCACGGTTCATGGATTCCACCCGAAGTAACGATGGATAATGAAGGGAAATGCTCTTTATATGAACGGACAGTTGATAAGAGAGTGGTGAATTCATCTTCTTCGACAACAATTCCTGTTATATGGTTCACGTTCAAGGTATGAACCCATTCGATGGTTGGGTTTGAAATGAAAATGGGTTTGTAAATATGTATGGTAGGATCGTATTCTTCTGAATTCATCACATACCCGTCAGCGAAAGGATCTAATTTTTCCATCATCACTAATAATTCTTCGGGTTTACCCGACAATGCTATGATAAGTGGCTGTTTTTTTCGAACTTCCTTCAATTTCACTATTGTTCTCTCTAATCCAATTGATTCAAGTGGACTAGAGAACTCAATACGTTGTTCGTTATGATTGACAATGGGGTAGGAGGATCTGATTTCCATGTGTAAAGTCACGGGTCCTATTTCAATAAAACCGAATCCCAAATTGGTAAAAGCAGTTGTACCGGTTAAATAAGGATCAATTTTACCACTGAGACCAATAGGATTAGCCAAATCCAATCCGTTAATTTGCTTATTTAGGAGGGGCGAACATTCTTCCCGACCTATAAAATTAATGATATGAGGACCAAGAGGGAGAGAAGCAATAATGCTCATCCCTTTATGGATAAACTCTCTCGACATATATGATGGAATTTTGGACAAAATCGGTTTGAATATTCCGTGATAGGACCAATCTGGCATAGTACATTCCTCGCATTTTAAATTTAATACCATTATTTTAACAGTGATTGAGAAAAAGAGGGCGATGATTTCGCAATTAGTCCCCATCCCATTCCAATTATTTGGTAATAGAGCATTGGCAAAACCATCTCATTCTGAAATAATCATATTATTAATCACTTTAAGGAGTCGCTACAGATGAAAACGTTTGTAAATGTTGGGGAACAAAAGATATTTGTTCATATTATTGGGAAAGGTAAACCAATCGTTTTCTTACACGGAGGACCAGGAGGGAATCATGAATTTTTCCTTCCATATATGGAGCCCTTGGCGAATGAGTTCAATTGATTTTTTATGATCAAATCGGATGCGGGAAATCAGATGACAGTGTGGATGGAACTTACTCGATTGAAAGAGAAATTGAGAACTTGGAGCTATTGAGAGCGGCGTTAGGTTTGAAGACCATTCATATATTCGGGGAGTCATGGGGAAGTGTGTTAGCTTTGTCTTATGCAGCAAAGTATACGAAGAACATCGAAAGGATTGTCTTAACAGCGGTGATTGGATTAAACAATCAGGGGTATCATGATTTTAAACGTGGTTTACTTGGAAGAATGTCCATAGTTGATAAGATGCGTCTTGGTATATACGGGATGAGTAAGACTCCGTTTGACAAAATCACCCGACTACTTGATCGGCA
This sequence comes from Bacillus sp. BHET2, assembly GCF_005938125.1. Taxonomy (GTDB): domain Bacteria; phylum Bacillota; class Bacilli; order Bacillales; family Bacillaceae_B; genus Rossellomorea. The sequence goes on along the minus strand of NZ_VCQN01000001.1, from coordinate 1,065,987 downwards.
TTATGTTTATTCTCAAGAGACTCTGAAGAGAAAAGCAGCGGTCAAGTTTAATAGAGAAGCCAATAAGCAGATTAGTAGAGAATTGGGTTGTGAATTCGATTTAATACCGATTCCCGAAGGCATCCATCAAATTCCAATCATGATTGCTCAAGGGTCAGCAGATATTTTACCCCCTTCATATGTCAGAAAGGAAATGATTCCACACTTACACCGTAGTATTTTGGTTGAAGTCGAGAAAAGCGGACACTGGACGATTGTCGAGCAAACAGCTAGCATGCTACAACTTTCATATGATTTTTTAAAGGATGGGTAATGGTACGATGCAATCTATCACAGGAATACATAAGGTTGGATTACTATCCCTTTTGGAACTGGATATATCCTGTTCCAGTAACTAGTTCTTTCTTCGTAACTTCCACATGACCTGTCATATCTTTTATCCTCTGTCGATATACTTTACAGTTATTTTCATTGGAAAAGGAGAGAGGGTATGGCTAAAAAGATTTGTATCACCGTTTTGGCACTCTTTTTATTGCTGCCGTCATGGAGCAAAGCAGGTTCTTTCGGTAAAGATGATCCTTCTGGCGTTCCCGGCCAGTGGTATGTCGGTACCACCCCTTCCTATGTAGCCCCTTCCAAACATCCGATTCTTTATGTACATGGATTAAATAGTTCTTCTAACACATGGTGGAATGAAAATAATATGTATGAGACTGCCTATCAAAATGGCTACGAAACTGCTTTTGTCGATTTGTATCCAACCAAGAATATGTGGGATAACGGTGCCCTTCTTGCCCAGAAGATTCGAGACATCTACAATTATTACGGTGAAAAAATAGTCGTCGTTGCCCATAGTAAAGGAGGTATCGACACTCAATCAGCTCTAGTCCACTACGGGGCATATCCGTATGTGGAAAGGGTGATCACCCTTTCTACACCCCATTATGGATCTGAATTGGCAGATCTTGCTTACAGTAGTTGGGCGGGATGGTTAGCGGGCATACTTGGAAGTAAGAATGATGCCACTTATTCTCTGCAAACTGGTTATATGAGTTATTTTCGTTCTGAAACTGATCAGCATGTCAATGTAAATAAAAATCCAATCTATACATTTGGAGGGAATAAATGGGGGAGTTTTGGAAGCTCGCTCTATTGGGGAGGGTTGTACCTCAGCGCGTATGGAAGAAACGATGGGGCAGTCACAGTCAATAGTTCAAGACTTCCTTATGCGACAGAGTTGAAAGTGGGGGGGTGGAATCATTCGACCATCAAGGAAGGTTCTTCTACATTTAACTTGTTCAAAGATTATTTGAATGAAGCCCCACCTATGTCTGGGTATAACATTACAGGTGTTGTAGATTCAGGAGTTACATCAGATGCTTCCTCTTTTGTCAGGGGGGGAGAGTACAGTGGTAAGAAGCAAGAAACGGTCTGGGTGGAACAGGGAGCACAGGCTGTAACATTTGATTGGATCAGCAACAGCCCCTCCTCACAATTAGCGTTGAAAGATCCAGAGCGAAAATCTCACTCAATCTTCAATGTGAAAAAGGATGAAAGTGGATATTTTAACGGTGCATATCATCACACGGTTACGATTCAAGGTCCGGTACCTGGGGAGTGGACGATTGAAGCTTCCTCTTCCTCATTTGAAAAATATCTCTTACAGGTTTCCTTTGAAAGTGTAATGAATGATGAGGTGGATTTACATTTCGCTAAGGATAACATCATTTTGAAAGCAAAAGACAATAAACATAAGCTTAAACAGGACTTGACGGTCGAATATTACCAGAGCGGCAAGTTAAGGAAGAGTAAAGTGAAGGTTAAGAACGATTCGTTAAAGCTTCCAAAGCTTGGAGAAGGCGTTTATAATCTCACCCTAGATGTAGAAGGAACAAAAGGCAAAGATAAATACAAGAGAACGCTTATTAAAACTGTATTTGTTGATGCATCAGGTAATGTTTACGGTCAGTGAATTGAATGCAAAAGTTGAGAAGCCTTTATTTAGGTGCTTCTCTTTTTTTTGAACATATCCGAAGTGAGTGTATCGATGTGCGATTCCTGGGATGAGTGAATATATGAGGAGGCAGTCATATAAAGATGAATACCCTTTCTCTCACTGACTCTCGCTCATTATTTTACGATCATCACGGGACATTTCGCTCTCTTTGCCACTTTATGGCTTACGCTTCCTAATACCATTTCTTGAAAACCATTTAAGCCACGGCTGCCAATGACCACTGCATCGAATCCATGTTTATTTGCATAATCTACAATCGCAGGACCCGGTTCTCCGTGTAAGAAAATCGTTTCATACTGAATTCCTTCATGTTTGGCTTTTTGCTCGATCATTTGTAGTTTTTGTTTTCTTTTATCGGCTGCATCTAGCCCCCAGTGATTCAATACATCTTCTTTCGATTGCTTTCCATCAATAACATATACGATTTCTATCTTAGAGCCTTCATGGCAGTTTGCGAGAGCGATTGCTTTTTCTCCTGCTCTTAAGGAGTGTTCGGAACCATCTGTTGCGAGAAGAATTTTTTTGAACATCTTTTTTCCCCCATCCATTGAAAGCGTTTAGTATGTAGTTCTATATTTTTATACATATTCCTCTTTAGAAATTTAATGTTTTTTTACACTTTTTTGATATAGAGTAGATTATCCATGAAATAGAGAGAAAAAGGAAGATAAAAGTATTTGTTTACGCTTTCATTCATATTTCACAAATCATATGATCCATTATATAATGTGCCTTGTGTTAAACGGACCCGACTTTCATGAGAGTTGAAAGTCAAAATTTAATAGGAAGAGGTGCATTATGAATTTAAGTGAAAAAATTAAATATGAATGGTTTGGTAATGTGAGAGGAGATATCCTTTCGGGTATGGTCGTTGCAATGGCACTGATCCCCGAGGCAATCGCATTTTCTATTATTGCTGGCGTAGACCCTATGATCGGATTATACGCTTCATTTTGTATTGCGGTGGTCATAGCATTTGTAGGTGGACGACCAGGTATGATTTCGGCTGCAACAGGAGCAACCGCTCTTTTGATGACAACTCTTGTAGCTGATCATGGCTTGCAATATCTATTAGCTGCAACAGTTTTAACAGGAGTGATCCAAATTATCATGGGTGTCCTTAAATTAGGACGTTTAATGAAGTTTGTACCACGTTCTGTTATGGTTGGATTCGTAAACGCGTTAGCCATTCTGATCTTCTCGGCACAATTGCCTCACTTTGTTGATGAGTCATGGATTATGTATGCTATGGTTGCTGGAGCACTGGCAATTATATATATTTTACCACGCTTTACTAAAGCTGTGCCGTCTGCCCTAGTGGCGATTATTGCTGTGACAGTCTTTGCTGTGTTGACAGGAAGTGGAGTCCGTACAGTGGGAGACATGGGGGAATTAACCCAAACACTACCTCTTTTCTTAATCCCTGATATTCCACTGACTTTTGAGACTTTGCAAATCATCCTTCCGTATTCTTTATCGATTGCAATTGTTGGGTTGGTAGAATCTTTATTAACGGCTTCCATTGTTGATGATATGACTGACACGACGAGTGATAAGAACAAAGAAGCAAGAGGGCAGGGAATGGCCAATATCGTTTCAGGTTTCTTCGGAGGAATGGCGGGTTGTGCAATGATTGGACAATCTGTTATCAATGTTAAATCAGGTGGAAGAGGAAGACTTTCCGCTCTTGTTGCCGGGGTATTCTTGATGGTGTTGATTCTTGTCTTGAATGATTTCTTGGTGCAAATTCCAATGGCTGCCCTGGTTGGTGTCATGTTTATGGTTTCGATTGGTACGTTCGATTGGTCATCGTTAAAGAACCTGCACAAAACACCTTTTACTGATACACTTGTTATGCTCGTAACGGTAGGAACTGTTTTATTGACTCATGACCTATCAAAGGGAGTTCTTGTGGGGATCATATTAAGCGCAGTATTTTTTGCTTCTAAAATTTCAAAAGTGAAAATCACGACAATGGCATCTGAGGAAACACATAAGAAAGTGTACAGAGTATCAGGTCAATTGTTCTTTGCTTCTGTCACGGAGTTTGTCGAAAGCTTCGATTTCACGGAAGATATTAAAGAGGTAACTCTCGATTTGACTCATACCCACCTATGGGATGATTCAGCTGTTGGAGCAATTGATAAAATTGTCATTAAATACCATCAGAACGGTGTAAAAGTAAATCTGATCGGCTTGAACACCGAAAGTAATAAGTTAATGGACAGGCTGGCAGTTCATAATAAGCCAGGTGGATTGGATAAAGTCTCTAACCATTAAGTGAAAATATGAAAAGTCCTTGGTCAATGGATCAAGGACTTTTCTGTATACCATTTGAATGGAGGAGGAAATATGCAGCCAATCATTCAGGTATCCCGTTCCAATCAAAGAATAACTATGGCTTGCATAGTATACAATAGGCGGAGCATTAAGCTTTATGAAGAGTAATTGATTTACAAGTTCTGCCTTATTTCCTGTCGTTAATACTTGATTAAAAAAAGCCAGCAAGGAATCCTTCCCTGCTGGCTTGGCATTAATTAATCCCCACTGCATTAAAAGATTGTTTCACTGCATTCACTTCAGATGAAGTGCTTCCATATAAATCGGTTGCCGACTGGACAGCGGCAGCTCTTGCCTGACTGAAGGTTGACGAAGCTGTAAGGTACACTGTGTTCATTCGGTAGTAGATATCACCGAGTTTCTCACGACCAATCCCCGGAACGGTCACTCCATAATGAGTACCGCCTTCACTTAATAAATATGCTTGTTTGTTGATGATCCCACTATTCGTGTGCACTCCACCGTTATCACTTGTTCCTGTGTAACGCTTCGAATAATGATCGGGATCACCATATTTTGCCGGATTACTCATAGAGCGAAGTGCGTCACCGGATATGCCGGGAGTATAAATATCTTCTCCAATTTCGAAATCTGGATTCGACCCATTTTCATACTCTACCAGTGTTCCAAAAATATCTGATATTGCTTCGTTTAATGCTCCTGATTCATTTTGGTAAACAAGGTCTGAAGTGGAGTCTGTTACTGCATGGGTCAATTCATGAGCCACAACGTCTATTCCTCCAGAAAGTGGCGCGAAAGTGGTGCCATCCCCGTCTCCATACACCATCTGAGACCCGTTCCAGAATGCGTTATTGTACCCGCTGCTATAATGAACGGAAGATACTAAGCTCGCTCCTTGATTATCATAGGAATTACGGTTGTAGTGGTCTTTATAAAAGTCGTATGTGACCCCGGCGAAATAATGAGCGTCAACTGCAGGTGCATCGTAAGTGGCATTCAGCACGTTATCACTATCTGACCAAAGCGTTCCCGGTAAGAAAAACTGAGGGAAGAAAGTACGGTTATTCATGTTGTATGTATAAATACCATTCCCCTTTGTATTATCCTGTAAATAGTATTTCCCACTAGAAAGAGTTGTGTTTAAAGGCTTAGAGTCTCCTAATACACCTTTACCGGTTCCTACTTGATTCGTCCCATTTACTTCGTGCATATCATTGTATTTATTTAATATTTTTCCTGTTTTTGCATCAATAAAATAGTTCCAGTTACCAGGAGAAGGGTATAAAAAGTTTAAGTTTACAAAATAGGCGAAGGACGCAGAATCACCATCAGTATAGACAACTAATTCAGGTTTAGCCTCTTTTTCTAATGTCGGATTTAGGGCTAGGTCCTTTTTTGCGATTGATAAAGCTTTTTTGGCATTTATTTTCTTTTTGGATGATGTCATTTTTTTATCCAGGTCAGCAATAACCGATCCTGAAAGTGCTTGAAGTATACCATTGCTTCTAACGACCGCTGATTGTGTAGAACCCCAAACAGGAACATTTTGATACGTTTGTTGAATTCGGACGACTGTATTGCCAAGTTCATCTTTATCAACAGACAAAACCTTAAATTGCTCGTTCGATTTTTTGTCAGAAAGTTTGAATGTTGCTTTGTTTTTCTCTAAGAAGGAAAGTACGATGGTATCTGCCTGTTTGCCGGATGGAGAGGATAAAAGTCCTGAAACAAATTCCGGTGTCCCTGCTTTATTGTTCATTTGAAAGTGAGATGAGTCTGTCGGTGCCGCCAAACTCCCAGTCGTAATCATTCCAGATAATAAACCTACTGATAGTCCCACACTAATGATTTTTTTCTTTTTCAAACTAATTCCTCCTCTTTTTTTCTAATAATTCAGTCAAATTAAGATTATCATAAGAACTTGGAAGTGGGTATTGAGAAAATACAGGACTATTTGAGGGTATAGAATGGGGTTAAATGGGTGAGTTTTTGGAAAATTTTCATCATCATGCGGTGGAAATTCCAAATAAAAATATATTTACAAAAATATGGAAATTTATGCTAAAGTGTAAGGGGAAGTAAATGACGGAGAGGGTGATTCGCTGTAATGGGGATGTTGTTTCTATCAGGAGGCGGAGATCGGGATCAATCGATAGAGATTGATAAACAATTCGCAGCTGAAGTGAATAAGGGGAAACCGATTCTCTATGTTCCGGTGGCAATGGACCAAGAACATATTTCTTATGAAGCCTGTTACGAATGGATCAAGGATGTATTCTCTCCGTTCGGAATAAAGGATATTTCGATGTGGACCGAACTTAGTGGCAAGACCATTGAAGATTTACTTGAGTACTCTGCGGTGTATATAGGAGGGGGGAATACGTTTCGCTTGATGAACGATCTCCTTAGGTCGAATTTCTACTCATTAGTGAAGATGTATATGAACGAAGGAGGTATTGTCTACGGAGGGAGTGCAGGAGCGATCATTATGGGTACATCCATTTTAACCTGCACCCATATGGACGTTAATCTTGTTCGGCTTGAATCGTACTGTGGCCTTTCAATGGTTTACGATTATTCAATTTGGTGTCATTACGAGGAGGGAAATGACTCCATGATCCACACCTTTATAGAAAACAATCGAAGACCGGTTATAGCGCTACCAGAAGAAACAGGAGTAAAAGTCAAAAATGGAATGATAGTTGTGTCAGGCAAAAAAGGCGCGTATGTGTTTAATGGACAGAATAAGAAACAAGTAAATTCAGGGGAACGAATTTTCAATCTAGACACAAATGGGAGCAGGGATTAAATGAAACAAAACATTTACGATCATCCAACTTTTTTCAAGGAATATATGAACTTACGGGAAAGCGGGCTCACGTATAATGATTTTCTTGAACAACCGGCCATGAAAGCAGAATTACCCAACCTGAACGGGAAAAAGGTGTTGGATTTGGGATGTGGTATAGGTGGCCTTTCAACATACTGCATTCAGAACGGGTGCATCTCCGTCGATGCTGTCGATATCTCTTCAAATATGATCAACATTGCCAAGAATAAAAACGCTCATCAACAAATCGAATACATATGTACACCTATCGAAGAGTTTGAAAGACCAAAAGGTTCATATGACTTAATTGTCAGTTCCTTAGCTATTCACTATATTGAAGATTTTGCAGCTCTTATGGAAAAACTATCGCTCTTTCTAAAACATAATGGACTGTTCATTTTTTCAATTGAACATCCTATTGTAACAGCTCGTAAAGAAATGAGAAATTGGTTTAAGGATGGGAAGGGAGACAAGCTTTATTGGGCACTAGATCATTATCAGGAAGAAGGAAAAAGGGAACAGCAATGGTATGTAGATGGGGTAATTAAATACCACCGAACGATCTCAACCTTGGTCAACACGATAACGACTACAGGATTCATGGTTGAGAAAATGATCGAACCTCTCCCTACTCAAGAAGGATTGGAGTTAATGCCAAAATTGAAGAATGAGAAAAGGAGGCCGTCATTTCTCATCATAAAAGCTAGTAAAATCAAGTGAGTAGGGATGTTTGAAAGTGCCATGGAGAGTCAAACACTTTCGTCCAATGAATCATAGTAGGGACATAGGATAAGAAAAAGGACTTCTGCAAAGAAGTCCTTTTTCTTATCCTAGAAACTGCTGACGAGCTTCAACTGCTTTGTTTAAGGATTGATAGATTTTAATATTTGAAATACTGATACCCATTTGTACGAATTCGATGCTCATTTCAGGACGCATTCCTGACAAGATAGGCTCGATTCCAAGTAACTTCAAACTATCAATCAGCTTCATGATTCCTTGTTGGAATAATGGGTTCACTTCATAAACACCGGAGAGATCGATGATCAATTTGTGTATGGAAAGTTTTTTGCACTCAAGGAGAACATGTTCTGCCATCATTTCTCCACGCACTTCATCAACCTGTCCAATCAGAGGCAATACAGCAAGATCTGAGAAAATGGGAACGACTGGAGTGGATAATGACAAATACTTTTCTTCTGAAATTTTCAACTGCTCGTCTGCATAATCACTATAAGCTTCACAAAAAGCGGAAATCATCGTCGTAAATGATTGATCAATATCATGTGTAACCTGAAGAAGGATGTCCTTTGTTAAAGAGTCATCATTATGAAGGACGATATCTTCTAATACTACTTTTTTATATAGTGAGGACTTACTGATTGACATATTGAGTGGAACGCCTTGACCGGAAGCGAGTCTTCCCACTTCCTTTCCCCATTCCCTAGTATCACCATGGTGACTATCACCTTTAAGTAAACTTGTGCCAAGGAGTTCAATTAGCTGAACAAAATATGGCAGAGTATCATTTCTTCTCTCTTCCACATAAAGGGAAGGGTAGGCAGATGAAAGTTTGGAAAAAATAGTATTTGCGATTTCTCCCTTTCTCTCGATCAATTGATCTCCAATTGATGCAGTGATCATATGGTAAGTCATTTTCATCCTCCAGTTGAATCTTTTTCCTTTATTATAGAGTATTAATCTTTTTTCGTATAGAAGGGAATCACTAGAAATAAATTTGTGGAACATATTGACAAAAGGTGGATTGCTCCCTTATAATTTCAATAATTTAAAATATTTCCATTTTGGCGTTGAAAAGAAATTCATACTGATAGAATTGATGTACAGAGAGCTCTTAGCTGCTGAAATAGAGCCATCAGGATTATTATGATAAAAGACTTGGAGCCATGCATGAAGCAGCTTTCTTTAGTGAGTGCAACGGGTTCTCCCGTTATAGAGATAGGATATACGTGTATCCGAAAAGGTTGATGTGGTGACATATCAATAAACTGAGGTGGTACCGCGAAGATAAACTCTCGCCCTCAAGATTAATTTCTTGAGGACGGGGGTTTTTTTAAATGATCAAGAAGGAGTGGTTTCGTTGAATCCTGTATTGCTTGAAATTCCCACGGTGATTGAAACGGAAAGATTAGAATTAAGGATGCCCAATCCTGGTGATGGCAGTGTAGTTAATAGTGCCATAAAGGCTTCTTTGTCTGAATTGAAGCCTTGGCTGGGGTTTGCTCAAGAAGATCCTTCTGTGGAAGACACAGAGACCAACACCCGTGAAGCTCACGCTAAATTTCTAACTCGGGAAAGTTTGAGATACCTTATTTTCAGAAAAGGCACAAATGAATTTATCGGTTCTACAGGTTTTCATAATATTGATTGGAGTGTCCCTAAATTTGAAATTGGGTATTGGATTGATACCCGAATGGGAGGAAAGGGATACATGAAAGAAGCTGTTGGGAGACTAACCGAATTAGCGATATCCGAACTGAAAGGAAAAAGGGTCGAAATCAGGTGTGAATCTACCAATGTGAAGAGTCGGGCGATTCCTGAACAACTGGGGTATGAATTGGAGGGGGTCCTCAGAAATGAAGATCTCTCTGTTGACGGGGAAAGGTTAACGGATACATGTGTGTATGGAATGATTTCTGAAAGTTAAAAGAAAAGGAGGAAAATCATTTAGCAGGTTTTTCTTTAGATAATGAAGTAATAATTTATAAATTGGGGGTTTTCATTTGATACGTTACATATGTGAAACGTGTGGAGTGCAATATGAAGAGTTAGTTGAAGTACCCTCACAATGCTTGATTTGTGAGGAAGAAAGACAATATGTTAATCCTGCAGGCCAAACCTGGACTACATTAGGGGATATGAAGAGAGAATCCTATAGAAATACAATAATATTGGAGGAGTCCGGATTATATAGTGTGAAAACAAAACCGGAATTCGCGATCGGACAGACCGCTTATCTCATTCAAGAAAATGGATTCAACCTGCTTTGGGATTGTATTTCCTATCTGGATGAAGAAACGATTAGTGAAATCACAAGACTAGGTGGTCTTGATGCGATTGCCTTGTCTCATCCTCACTATTATTCTACTCAGGTTGAGTGGGCAGAGGCATTCCGAGTACCGATTTATATTCACGAGGATGATAGGGAATGGGTCATGAGAGAAAGTGAACACATAATATATTGGACCGGTGACTCCCTTGAGCTTCAGAACGGCTTGTCCATACATCGATTAGGTGGACACTTCAAGGGCGGGGCAGTGCTTGAATGGAAATCGGGGTTTGAAGGAAAGGGCATATTGCTTACAGGAGATATTATCCAAGTCGTGGCAGACTGTGAGTGGGTCAGTTTTATGTACAGCTATCCAAATCTGATCCCACTCCCGGGCACTAAGGTGAAAGAGATGGCAATGAAAGTGGAAGGGTTGAAATTTGAACGCTTATATAATGCCTTTCACCGGGTAGTGGATAAGCTAGCACATGAGAGGGTGCAGAAGTCGGCAGAGCGGTATGTGATGGCTTTAGAGGGTCGCTTGTTTGATACATAAGAGGATTGAATCATTACGGAAAGAAATAATGAAACGAATTCCACACAATATGAAGCTGGGCTTCTATCTTTATGACACTAAATCAAAAAAAACAATCATGATCAATGAGGATGATTGGTTTCCTTTGGCAAGCGTAACAAAATGGATTACGTCAATGGTTATTACAATACTTAATCGATCAGTTGACAGGAAAGATCTGTTTCTGGCCATCAGTGAACACTCCAGGACGGCATACGAGAGATTAAACAAGGTATTTCCCGATTCCCATTTGAATGAAATCTTAAAAGGGTTAGATATTGAATGTATAATATCTTCTTATAATAGGGATGTTGTGAATAATAATGGAACGCCGAAGGGTCTATTCAGATTGATGAACATTCTTTTATCCAGGGAAGCCTTAAATCCGGATGGGAGGGGTGCGATCATTGAAGGTATGAAACAACAGGCAGATTCAGATGGGTTTCGTTTCGAAGGTCAGTGGTATCATATGACGGGTGGTTTAGATGGTGTTTGTAATGATGTAGGGTTTGTAGAAGCTGCTGATAGGAAATTGATAGTGATTGGGCTCCTTCACTGTGAAGATGATGCTGTTGAGTGGACAGACCTTGAGAAAGTCATGAATGAGATTGGAGAATTGATCCGCAACACGTATTCTAGTGCATTCAAATGACCTTCAAAGCGGAATTTTGATTGACGGGAAATGCCCATTCAAACCGAACAACCAGCTTCGATCATCGAAGCTGGTTGTTTACATTTAGGCATTCACCCAATCACTCTTTAGCAGACTATACGTCACAATGTCTTCATAGTGGTCATACAGCCATTGACCCTCCCGAGTGATCCCTTCTTTCGTAAATCCCAATCGTTCAGGAATACCAATGCTTTTTGTATTGTTGACCGCACATTGGATTTCTACCCGGTTGAGGTCCATTTCGGTGAAGAGATAGTTTAATAGAGAGGAAATCGCTCTTGTGATAATGCCTTTTCCCTGGGCTTCTTGCGATAGAAGGTATCCAATACTGGTACTACTCGTTTTCCAATCAATATAATGGAGACCGAGCATACCGACCAATTTCCCTTGATAACGAATCCCTGCATCGAATCCGTTGTTATCGGCATAATTCCGGATCCAGATGGGGATGATCGGTTCCAAATCCTGAGGGGAGCTGCGCTTATCCACCCAAAGAAGCCACCTTCTTAGATGCTCCCGATTTGAATTAATCAGTTCGTATAACTCTTCTTTATGGTGCTGCTGAAATAGTTCGATTGAGATATCTGGATCTACCGTGAATGAAAACATGGAAACACTCTCCTTTATAATATTTAGAAGATTATACCATATTTTGATTTTATACGTTTCCAACTCGAATAAAGGGAAATGATATTTATCATAAGAGGAATGAAAAGCAAAGAGAAAACAGAATGATTTTTTCAACTGTTCAATCATAAAAAAGGGGGCAGAGACCCAATATTCAGCTTCTTTTCTTGGTAAATATACTTTATTACGGAATTCCAATTCTTCTCAACACTTATAAATCCCTTGAAACATTACCATACTTTAAGTAGTATAGATAAGTAGAAAATTGTAGAGTTTTGAAATGAGGGTTTTAAATGGAAAAGAAATCCATATACGGATTAACATTAGATCAACTGACATCTTGGCTGGTTGAAAACGGACAAAAGAAGTTCCGTGCGGCTCAAATATGGGATTGGTTATATAAAAAGAGAGTGACAAACTTTGCGGATATGAAAAATCTAAACGCGGACTGTGTCCAGCTGCTGAATGAGCATTTCTATATTCACACACTCACCCAGGAAATCAAACAGGAATCCAAGGATGGTACCATCAAATTCTTATTCAAGCTTGAGGACGGTAACCTCATTGAAACAGTTCTAATGCGTTTCAATTACGGCTTGAGTGTATGCGTTACGACACAGGTCGGCTGTAACATCGGTTGTACATTCTGTGCAAGCGGACTACTGAAGAAGAATCGAGATCTGAGTAGTGGCGAAATTGTCGAACAGATCATGAATGTTCAACATCATCTTGATGAAGCTGGAAATGATGAGCGTGTTAGTCACATCGTCGTAATGGGTATCGGTGAGCCATTCGATAACTATGATAATATGATGGACTTCTTCCGAGTGGTAAATGACCAGAAAGGTCTTTCAATCGGAGCGCGACATATTACGGTATCTACAAGCGGACTGGCAGATAAAATTTATAAATTTGCCGATGAAAATATTCAAATCAACCTGGCTGTGTCACTGCATGCACCAAATAATGAACTTCGTACAAAAATTATGAAAATCAATCGTGCTTATCCATTAGAGAAACTAATGCCGGCCATTGATTATTACTTGGAGAAGACGAATCGACGCATCACATTCGAGTATATTCTCCTAAGTGATGTGAATGACCATAAGGAAGAGGCAGTTCAGCTAGCTAAACTCCTGAAAAACAAGCGTCATCTTTCATATGTCAACTTGATTCCATACAATCCGGTTGACGAACACAATCAATATCAAAGAAGTACAAAGGAAGCGATCGTTGAATTCTACGGTACATTACTTGAACACGGAATCAATTGCGGAGTCCGTGTAGAACAAGGTACAGATATTGATGCAGCGTGCGGTCAGTTAAGAAGTAAGCAAATTAAGAAAGATAAGATTAAATCATAAGGTATTCACCATTAGCACATGAACTCCTGTGGGGGTTTGTGTGCTTTTTTTGCTGTTTTCGTAAACTTTGTTGCTATTTAAGGTAGCGATTGGTGTTTCGATTGCGAGGGGTTTTGGCCGTTCGTCCAAGAAAAGCGAGTCGTTACCTTCACCATATATCGTACACACTTATTGACAAAGCCTTGGAAGCTCGTATGTTAGAAACCACCAATCTTGGCGAAAAGAGCTTTTTTTGATTAAAATTCTATATTTATTGAATATTGCATTCTATAAATGTAGAATATATATAGAAATAAAAATTATGGGAAAGAGGTGTATTTAATGGATGTGCTCCAAATGACTAGTAGAAGAAGAGAAACATATGAGATAAAGATTGAAGCTTCTCTTTTATGGGAGACTGCTTTAGGAATTGCAGCTATTACGAATAAGAGACTCATAGATACGTTGGAGAAACCAAAAGAATCATGGGATCAGTTGAAAAAGTCTCTCTCAAAGCAGTTGATACGTGAATTAACATTTGTTGAAAATGAAAACACTTGGAAAGCACTCTTGCTGTTGTTACATCAAAAAGAATTTCAAAAGCTTTCTGAGTTCATGGCATTTCTGGATGAGTTGGACGATGAGACATTCAGGTATATCTGCCTGCCTTACATAGGTGTCAAATTTCAAGAACTTCGAACCCTCGCTTCACGAGGAGATAATGCATCCCGTCAAACCTTAAAGAAACGGACGGAAGATAATCTGTTTTTTCCTGATTATATTGAATTCATCTGTACAACTGACCCTCTAAAGTTAAAAAGTCATCTAAAAAATGTCATGACTAATTGGTATGAAGAAGTGACTGCTCCCCAAGCGGAGACGTTAACAGGAATTCTTACACTGGATAAACAGGCTAAAAAGAAAATGAGTGAAAAATTGAAGCCAGAGGCGCTGGTGGAATGGGCAACCGGTGGGATCACTTATTTGCCGGAGCCGAGTGTTCATACTGTTCTGTTGATTCCCCAGTTGGTCTACCGCCCTTGGAACGTGGAAGGAGATGTCGAAGGGGTAAAAGTGTTTTATTACCCTGTAGCCAATGAAAGCATTTATCCGAATGATTTGGATATGCCAAGCTATTTCTTAGTTCAAAAGCATAAAGCTCTTGGTGATGAAGCGCGCCTCCGAATGGTTAAATTGTTGAAGGGTTCCGAACGCAGCCTCCAGGAAATCACAAATGAACTGACTATGGGTAAATCCACGGTTCATCATCATTTGAAAATACTCCGCTCCGCACGGTTGGTCGAAACACAAGATGGGAAGTACAGGTTGAAAGAGAATGCAGTACAATCATTATCGAATGAATTGATGCAGTATTTAACTGAGGAATAAAAGGGGAGTCAGGTATGAAAGAGATTGGGATCAAGCAGGAACCGATGAACGATACTCCTCCGCTCAAGCAAAATTATTCTGTTTTTCGATTTATGGGAGGGAATATGATTTCTTTTTTCGGAGATCAGATCTATTTAATTGCGATTCCACTTATGGTGCTCTCAATGACCGGATCCCCTGTGAGTATGGGGATTGTGGCTGGACTTGAACGGTTACCGATAATGTTGCAGCCGTTCACGGGAATTCTTTCTGATCGATTCAATCGAAAGCAGCTACTCCTGATTTGCGATTTGGGGAGAGGTATGACAGTAGGCGCGATCGGCGTCCTTTTCCTTCTGGGTGGATTACACATGTGGATGCTTTATGTCGGGGCGTTTTGTATCGGAGTACAGAGCCAGATTTACAATACGTCACAATTCGCTTCGATTCCAAGCATGGTTAGAAGGGAAGATCTTCAGGCTGTAAATTCATTGAATTCGGGTATCTTTAATTTAGCTCTGTTTCTAGCACCTGGTGTTGGTGGACTGATTATCTCCTTTTTCAATCCTGGATATGCTCTGTTGGTGAACAGTTTAAGCTTCTTTCTATCATTCCTTGCGATTTTAAGTATTCGGAGCAAGAAGGCTGAAAAGGTTTCTTCTCCCTTTTCCTTCTGGCGAGATATCCAGGAGGGCTTTCAATTTGTACTTAAAACGAAGCCGATCCTATTCACGAATCTTGCAATGATTATGTCTGTGTTCGGAACGACCCTGCTTCTCACGTTGATGGTATTTCATTTACAAGATTCAATGAATTTAAGTGCGACTTCCATTGGGTGGTTATTATCCATGGGGGGAGTGGGTGCCATTGCAGGGGCTTTCATGGTGACCTTTTTCCGGAAGCGGTTTTCATATCGGAGGATCTTATTTACCTCATCTGTCTTCGGAGGGATGTCCATCTTCTTTTTTGGGAATGCAGAGTCCTATTTTTGGCTCATAATCATGAACGCAATCGGAACATATGCTGCAGCAATGATGAGTCCGTGCATCATTACGATTCGGCAAACCCTAACACCTGATCACCTATTAGGGCGGGTTCAGGCCACTAGCAGGTTTATGACATGGATCCTCATGCCACTCGCTGCATTTCTTGCAGGATTCCTGGCAGAATCAATGGGAACTGGTCCAACCATCATGCTTGGCGGAGCCATTTCCACCCTGGCGTCCATTCCTTATCTTCACTGGAGCCTAAAGGAATAACGAAAGAGGTCCGTCCCTCCAGGGTTTCTTACTATCAAGGGACGGACCTTTCTTTTTTATTTTGTGATAGGATGGAAATGGAAAACTTTTGGGTGAGGAGAATGAATAGATGCGTCGTTTATGTTCTATTGGAATGGACGAAAGATTTGTCAACAACAATAAACAGTAGTTGTAGGGAGAATGGATTCTTGTTGTCTTTTTTTAGAGAGAAAACGAACATCGGAAATTTTCTGAAAACCTTTTATTTTCGACTGAAATGGAAGGAAATCATATTGAATCGACGTTGGAAAAATGGCATCGGAACGATTTCAGCTAAGTGAGGAGGCAAAGAATGCAATCAAATCATCATGATATTACGATTATTGGAGCTGGTGTAAGTAGTGTGTTCCTTGCTTACACCTTAATGAAAGAGAACACGGACCTATCTATACATATGATCGACCTGGGTAAGGAACTAAGTGAACGGGTATGCGGTTTGGATTCTGGAAAAGAATGCACATGTGAAGGGGTTTGCAGTAAATACGCTGGGTTCGCAGGTTTGGGGAAATCAGAGGGTAAGTTCAATTATACGAATGATTTTGGAGGAGAGTTAGGAAGGAAGATCGGAGACGAACTGAGCCTCAATTTAATGAAGGAAGTAGACGAAATACTCTGTCTATATGGAGGTGATAAAGTCCCTGCCTATAATACAAAAAATGAAGCACTTTCAATCAGGGCCAGTCACTACGATTTAAAGGTGCTTTATACAGAAGTACGACATTTAGGGACTCGCTTAGCGAATAAGGTATTCCAAGAAATGTATGAAGTACTCAAAGAGCGTATTACTTTCCGTTTCGAGACGAAAGTTGATAAGATTTCTGAAATTGAATCAGGTTTTCTGTTACAAACGGATAAGGGTGAATTTACAGCCAATAAAGTCGTCATCGGTACGGGGATGAGCGGCAGCCGTTGGTTAAAGAAACAGACCACTTCGCTTGGGTTGTATCCAGGAGAAACACGGCTTGATCTGGGGATTCGAGTGGAGATGAAGGGTGACCAGCTAGCCTCGATTTTAAAAGAGACTTTTGAGACGAAGCTGAAAATAGAAAAAGAGTCCTATAGTGCCACTACCTATTGCATGAATCCTTGTGGGAGAATTCTCAGGAAGCATCAGTTTGGAATGGTCATGCCTGACGGGCAAAATGCTCGGGAAGAGGATACTCCGAGTGCCAATCTTAATTTCAGCTTATTCGTTCCCGAGTATTTTCAATCCCATGATGAGGCAATAGAGCATGCTTTGAAAGTCATTGGTGGAATTAATGGAGGAAAAGACCGAATTGTCATGCAACGATTGGAGGACTTCAAATCTCATCACACAACGGAAACAGTAGAAGGGAATGAGGTAGGTCCGTCCCTCCGTGCTGAATGTGGTAATGTGAGGGATGAAGTTCCTGAATTGTATTGTGAAGCACTTGAGGAGTTCTTAGTGGCTTTAGAAGGACTTATAGGGGAAGCTATTCATGGGGACACGCTTTTGTATGGACTCGATGCAAAGTTTTATGAGCCTAAAATTAGAACCAATGAACATTTTGAGACTGATATAGAAGACCTTTATTTAATTGGAGATTGTTCTGGAGAAACCCATTCCTTATCACAGGCAGCTGCAAGCGGTGTGTATGTAGGGAAATACCTTGCAAAAGTATATTTTACCAATAAATGATAAAAATAGAATAATTTGAAACCTTTCTGAGCTTTCTTTCGTATGAGTAGAAAAGAAGGCACAGAAAGAATTTTTTTATGGGTTTAATCGCAGAAAAAAAGAGTATGAATATGAAAAAAATGTAGATATTCATCAGAAAAAGCAAATGTACTCGTTGCTAAATCGACTTGGGGTATTCATTTTCATTGGATGGGGCTTCTTGATCTTCACTGTCCCACTAGATTTCAACCAAAACGGTGAATGGGTTCATGTGAGAGGTATTCATTTAAATGGGGGAATGATACTTAGATTTTTTCTATGTTTGATCACAGTTGGCTTCCTTTATTTTGGATTGCTATATTTATATTTTAATAAAACGCGGGGAAAACCCATCGTATTAATTAGTTTATTGTGTCTTGGTATAAGCGATGCCATCTTATTCTTCTTGGTATTGTAAATTTTGTATTCAATAACGAAGGGAATCATTAATGATTGGAGGCAACCAAATTGTACTACTATTTTAATGTTTTATTAACAATCGTCATCCTGATTGTAGGAACCGGTTTGGCATTTTTCATTGACCAATTCAGTAAACAACTAGAAAAGTTGATTCCTTCTAGGTTTTTATCCTTTTCGATTATTGTAATCCTCTTTTCGTTAATGGCGGGGGCTACGATGATGATAAGTCTAATGAAAGGATGGAACTTAATGGATACTGCATTCATTTCAAGCCTATGCTTCTTTGGACTCGGGTGGATCACGAATATATCAAAACGAGCTGGAATCAATCAGGCAGGAACTGCAGCTAAATTCATTACAAATAACCAATATAAATATGAATATGAATCAACAAGTTCTTCAAAAAAGAGTCCCTATTTGATAGCGAGCCTATTGTTTCTCGGTATTAGTTGGGGGATATCATTTTGGATTGTGTACATTTAATAGTAAGTAGTGGAAATGAAATACATAAAATAATGGGAGGAAGGGTCATAAAATGCAGGAGCTCTTTTCTTATAACTGGCAAGTGCGAGAAGAATGGTTTGAATGGTGCAAAGGAGTCAATCAGTCAGAACTTACGAAGGAGCGTACAGGCGGGAGGGGGAGCATTCTGAAGAATCTCTTTCATGTAGCCGATTGTGAACAGATTTGGATGAATCAACTACAAGGTAAACCCGTAATGAAAAAGGATCTCCACGCTATATCAACCCTGGACGAAGTCATCGGATTTTCCGCAATGACACGTCAGCAAACAGAATTCTTTCTGTCATTATGGACACCGGCATACGACAAGAAAGAATTTCAAATGACTTCACCGTCAGGTAAGACATACAGCTTTTCATATAAAAAGGTAATGCAGCATGTGGTGACGCATGAGATTCACCATATTGGACAACTATCCGTTTGGGCACGGGAAATAGGAGAAAAACCAGTGTCGAGTGATTTGATTTTTAAGTGATTTATGTATTACAGTAGGAGGATGTTATGAAATGAGTTTCTGGAGATGGATAACGATTTTTATTGTATGTTTGGAAGTATTGCTGTAGCGATAAGTGCTGAAAAGAAGTAATAGACGTGGTACAAATAATGGTTGACTCATTAGGCTTCAAAATGCCTCATACAGCACCTGGTACGAAAAGGAGAGACGACTGTTTTATTTCAGCTTGATTCCCGGTTTAAGAAGCAAGTGGAAGAGCAGGGTACTTCGTAAACGGACATTCAATTTATTTGAAAATAGCCTTTCATGCTACTTATTATATCGATGGAACAATTAAGAATCATACTACTATGTAGAAAACGTTCTTTGCCACTAAATGCGAACTGATGGATGGGAGTAGTCTATTTAAGAAAAAATCCCTTTAGTCGTGTGAGTATGAGTGTTATACTTTATGAATTGTTCGATTAGAAAAAGGAGTGAGAACGCCGATGAAATACATGAAGTCGCAGATGAAACAATTAATCAGGGATAATAAAGAATTGCAGGATCGTTTAAAAGAGCTGATGGATGAAATGAATTTAGAACGTACATTTGCTTTAAAAGCCCTCTATCATTCGGAAGTCGCTGAAGGTGGAAAATATCAGGCTGACTATCAAGCGCTGGACTTACCAAAAGAGTAAGTCTTTTTTTTTTATTGTGAATTAGCTCAAAAGACGACCCTAGAGTGCAGAATAATTACTAACAGTGACTCCTTATATATGGTAAAATAATACATATAAAAAGGGAGTGAAATCATGAAATTCGTATTTGATTTAGACGGAACGATTTGCTTTAAGGGAAAACCTGTTTCAGAAAAAATCGTGCAATGTTTACTTGATTTAAAGTCGAGTGGTCATGAACTTATTTTTGCATCTGCAAGACCCATTCGGGATATGCTTCCCGTATTAGATGTGAAGTTGCATTCATTTCCATTGATTGGAGGGAACGGTTCTCTCCTTTATAAAGATGGGGAGGTCATACACTCAACTGCATTTGGCCGTAATGACCTGGACATGATTTTTTCTCTAATCAACAAATTTGAGGCTACTTATTTAATAGATAGTGAGTGGGATTATGCTTTTACCGGTCCACATAACCACCCAATCCTGAACTTTCTTGATCCTGCCAATCTTGCTCAAGCACTCCCTGTCACGTCATTGGAATCGATTGTGAAGATATTGCTGTTAACGTCTACAAACTTTCCTGAGTTAACGAAGCAATTGGCTACAATGAATGTAATCGTACACTTACATACAAATGAAAATATTGTGGACATCAGTCCGGTAAACATACATAAATGGAGTGCATTATCTACACTTGGAGTGCGGGAGGGAGACTTTATAGCTTTTGGAAATGATGCAAATGATGTCTCAATGTTCAAAAACGCAAAGCGTTCTGTCATGATCGGGTATCATGAAGAACTTTCGAAAGTTGCTGATGATCAGGTCCAATTGAAGGGTGACTATGAAGAGGGCATCATTACGAAATTGAAAATCCTATGTACAGAATATAGCGAAGTGAAGAATTAGCGATGATATAGTAAGGGCTAAGTAGGAGGGGAAAGCCCTACACTTAGCTTTTTTTTTTCGAATTCAAACGATTGACTTCCGAAATGAAATGTATTATATTAATTGACAGGTCAATGATTGACCCCTCAATTAAATAAAAGGAGGAGGATGCTTTGTCCCACAATTGTAGTGAAGAAGAGAAAATCATTGTTCAACTAAATGATATTTATAAGCAAATGAGTCCTAAGTTTGAGCGCTGTACTGGAATCAGTCAATCTCGCCTGGATCTATTACACAAATTGTTTGAGGTCGAAGAAATCAGTCAGACTGCCTTGCAAAAAGTAGTTAACATTGATAGTGCAGCCGTGACAAGGCACTTAAAACAGCTTGAAGGAAAAGGAATGGTCTCCAGACGTAAAAACCCTGATGATAACCGATTTACATTTGTTCGTTTAAGTGACGAAGGGCGAATGAAGATAGAAGCATATCGTGAAGAAAAGGAAATTTTCATCTCAAAAGTCTTTAAGGACTTTACAGAAGAAGAGCGCTCGACTTTATCGGAGATGCTCAATCGTATCCAAGGTAACGTTCAGGAAATCGAAAAGTAGATAACATATTAAAAACCTACACAAGAGGAGAATGCAACATGAACCAAACAAAAATCAATGATTTTAATGAAATTATTACAGGACGTCGTTCAATTCGTAGCTATGATCCATCTGTTAAAATCAGCAAAGAAGAAATGACCGAAATTCTTACAGAGGCAACGCTAGCACCATCATCTGTTAACTTGCAACCATGGCGTTTTGTTGTAATTGACAGCCCTGAAGGAAAAGAAACCCTTGCACCGCTTGCAAAATTCAATCAGACACAAGTCACAACATCTTCAGCTGTGATTGCTGTATTTGTAGATATGAACAGCCTTGACTATGCAGATAAAATTTATAATAAAGCAGTTGATGAAGGATATATGCCTGCTGAAGTAAGAGACAGACAGCTACCAGCAATTAAAGGTTTGTTGGAAAACATCCCGACTGAACAATTTAGAGAGATGAATCTCATTGATGCAGGGCTTGTATCCATGCAGTTAATGCTTGCTGCTCGAGCTCACGGTTATGATACAAATCCGATTGGTGGCTATGAAAAGGATCAAATTGCCGAAGCTTATAATATGGACAAAGAACGTTACTATCCAGTCATGCTGATCTCAATCGGGGAAGCGGCAGATGCGGGCTACAAATCAGTCCGTTTACCAGTAGAATCCATCACGGAATGGAAATAACATTAAAAAAGGAGAAATGACATGTTCATCATACATGCAGAATTTCAAATTAACCCAATCAAAGAATCAGCATTTTTAGAAGAGATCCGTCCTCTAGTGGCATCATCTAGAGCTGAGGAAGGCAACATTTCATATGATTTAATGAAAGATACTGAAAGAGAAAGTGTCTATACGATGGTGGAGGTTTGGAAAGACTCAGCTGCCGTTGAAAGTCATAATACAAGTGAACATTTCACTTCATTTGTAGGAAGAGCACCTGAATATCTAGCTGCTCCATTAGATGTTAAGATTTATGAAGGAAATAAGATTGAGAAATAATTGTGTGGAGGCACCCGACTTAGGTTGGGTGCTTTTTTTATTGAGCAAAATTGAAGGGGATTTTTAAAAATCGAAGCAAACTGGAACACACATTAAAAAATGTACGTATTAATGTCTATTTTTATATTGTTGTATCATTTACAATAGTGTGCGCCATACACTATAATAAAAAGTAGGAGATGATGATATGAGCGATGTGAATGAATTAGTCGATAAATTATTACAAGAATTGAGAAGGGGGACCATAACCATTGGGGTCCTGAGTCAGCTCTCCCGTCCTCAATACGGCTATTCCCTGGTGACGATGCTGGGTGATAAGGGAATTACAGTAGAACCGGGGACGTTATATCCTCTTCTTCGCAGATTAGAAAAGCAAGGACTGCTGGAAAGTGAATGGGACACAAATGAGGCGCGACCACGCAAATATTACGTATTGAGTTCCAGAGGCAAAGAAGTATATATGATTCTACTAAGAGAATGGAGAAAGATAGTGAAAAGCATGGATGTATTAATCGATGATAAGGGAGGAATCACATATGGAGATGATTGAGCGATATATTTATGCTGTTACAACCAAACTTCCTCAATCACAACGAGAGGAAATTGGCAGGGAATTGCAAGGCTTAATTCATGATATGCTTGAGGCAAGAGGTGAGAGCAAAACTGATGAGGATATCAGAGAGGTTCTCTTGGAACTCGGCAGTCCGAAAGAAATGGCAGATAAATACCGAGGTAGTAGAGGATTTCTGATTAGCCCATCTTTGTTTCAATCCTATGCGACCATATTGAAACTTGTACTGATTTCCCTGACCATTGGGTTGAGCATCGCATTTGTGATTGAAACGATCATGAATCCAGTCTCGATCATGGGTCATTTTGCTGAATTGATTGGGTCGATAGTACAGGTTGGTTTACAGACATTCGCCTGGATTACAATTGTGTTTGCCCTGATCGATTACAAACAGCTCATAC
Source organism: Bacillus sp. BHET2 (assembly GCF_005938125.1). Lineage (GTDB taxonomy): Bacteria > Bacillota > Bacilli > Bacillales > Bacillaceae_B > Rossellomorea. The sequence goes on along the minus strand of NZ_VCQN01000001.1, from coordinate 1,042,753 downwards.
CTGAAGGAGTGAAACAAGGTATAACTATAAAATGGAAACCAGAAAACCTTCCAGTGGTCCCCGATAAGAAAAAACAAATTAAACGGGGGGAAGTTTTGTTTGGGATCATTTTTTCCATTCTCATATGGATTGCCTTCATGTCATTTACTCGTTACCTCGGTATACTAGTCTTTGAACATGATGAATTAAAAGGTGTTGCCCTCTTTTTAAATAGTGATTTTCTCCAATACTTTCTTCCTGCAATCTACATCATGGTCGGTTTAAGCATCCTAAAAGAAAGTTTAAAGCTAGTCGTCGGAAGGTGGACCGGGAAGTTAGCTGTCTCTATCCTTGTTATTAACACAGCTATCCTATTACTTGGGTTATTTCTATTAAGGGACGGAGCAATCTGGAATCCTTCTTTCGTTGAAGAACTTTTGAGCTTGAGAGAATGGGGTTCATTGGACTCACATGCAGGAGAGATTCATCGCATGTGGGAATCTGCAAAAGAGTGGGTGCGCATCGGGTTCGTCCTGACCATATTTATTGAAACTGCAAGTGTGATGTATAAAGGATTTAAAAAATAATTTGTTGTTCGAAGGAGAAGCTGTTCACATAGGTGAATGGTTTTTTCTTCTCCTCAATAGGAATTTCGAATGACGATTTTTTTCATCCTCCAAGGATTACTTTATAAAAGTAGTCATATCGAAAGAATTTTCCATTTAATATTTTTCAATAGACCACAAAGAAGAGTTGAGAGGAAAGTTTGATTTTTAATCGATAATTTTAAGAAAAGTGAAATAATTAGTACTGATTAAATGGAAAAATGTGCTATTATGGAATGTGTTCATACATATATAAGGAGTGAAGATGATGACATCAGCCACTACATGGACAGAAGTAGACCATTATTATACTAGTAAACTACAAAGTTCAGATTCAATTATGGATTCTGTACTGAAAGCAAATAGTGAAGCAGGACTTCCAGCAATAGATGTCTCACCAAATCAGGGGAAATTCCTTTCATTATTAGCGCAAATGAAAGGGGCAAAACGAATTCTGGAAATTGGGACACTCGGCGGCTATAGTACGATTTGGCTTGCAAGGGCATTGCCTGCAGATGGTCGGATTGTTACCCTTGAATATAGCGAGGAGCATGCAAAGGTCGCAGGTGAAAATATTCGGAACGCCGGATTGACAGAGAAGGTAGAAATCAAAATAGGCGCTGCCCTCGATACATTACCTACTTTAGAAGGGGAATTTGACTTTATCTTCATCGATGCTGATAAACAAAACAATGTCCATTATTTAGAATGGGCACTTCGATTATCTGTGCCTGGAACGGTCATCATTACCGATAATGTGGTTCGAAGCGGAAGAGTGATTGATGAGAATAGCGAAGATGAAAGTGTTCAAGGTGTCCGTCAATTTGTCGAAATGCTTTCTAAAGAGACCAGGATCGAATCAACGGTTGTTCAAACTGTAGGCTCAAAAGGCTATGACGGATTTGTAATGGGAATTGTTAAAGAATAAAATTTTATATTGTGTTTTGTTGCATTTTTAAGTAAAATAAATGAAAATTCAAAATCATACATGTCATGATAGGAATCAGTAGTGATTTATCTCCCTGGTTTAGAGAGCTGATGGTTGGTGAGAATCAGTCCAAAGATAAGCGCGAATTACCTCCTTGAACATTCTTTGTGAACGCATTAGTAGCAAAGAACGGCCGGTCCGTTATCCGAATCGAGTGGAAGAGTGATCTTCAATGAGGGTGGTACCGCGTAAACCACGTCCCTTTTATAGGGGGCGTGGTTTTTTGGCGTTGATTTTAGATGCTCGATTTGTAGGTATGAGCGGATGTATAGAGTTAACGGCGAAATATTCATTTTAACAGCGAATTCTAAAATATAACGGCGGAATTTCAATTTTAACGGCGAAATCCAAAATATATCGGCGAATTGAAGAAAATGTACTTCGCTAACCAATTAATACATTCAAACAAGGAGGAATCTTTATGCATCACAAGTGGGAAGCACTTTCAGAAAATCAGCAAATTGAAGTCGAAAGGCAGTTGGCTCAATACAAAAATGGAGCCCAGGAAATCATTCCTGAAGCAGAATTAAAACAAAAACTAGTGAAATCAATCTCGACCGGAACCCCCTTAAAAATCAAGCTGGGTCTTGATCCAACTGCTCCAGATGTTCACATTGGTCATACAGTCGTCCTGAATAAATTAAGACAATTTCAGGAAAACGGCCATATCGTTCAGCTCATTATCGGGGATTTCACCGGTAAAATAGGGGATCCCACCGGCAAATCGGTTGCAAGAAAGCAATTGACGGATGAAGAAGTAAAGAGAAATGCCCAAACATACTTTGAGCAATTTGGGAAGGTACTTGATAAAGAAAAGGTAGAGCTTCATTACAATTCGAAATGGTTGTCTTCATTGAGTCTTGAGGATGTCATCCACTTAGCATCGAAGATCACGGTTGCCCGATTAATTGAACGAAATGATTTCTCTAATAGGTTATCAGAAGGAAAACCGGTTTCACTCCATGAGTTGTTCTACCCGTTGATGCAAGGGTACGATTCTGTTGCCCTCCAGAGTGATGTAGAGCTTGGAGGAACAGACCAGCAGTTTAATGTCCTGATGGGGAGGCATCTCCAGGAACATTACAATCAGGAGAAACAAGTGGTCTTATTACTTCCTTTACTAGAAGGTCTTGACGGTGTAAATAAAATGTCAAAATCAAAACATAACTACATTGGAATAGATGAAGAACCTCATCAAATGTTTGGAAAGACGATGTCGATTCCGGATGAGTTAATTATCAAATACTTTAATCTGATAACCGACTTATCATTAGAAGAGAAGATGAAGTTAGCAAATAAATTAGAGGATGGCACCCTTCATCCTAGAGACGCCAAAATTCATTTAGGGAAAACAATTGTAAGGATGTACCATGGAAGAAAAGCTGCCGAACAAGCTGAGAGTCAATTCAAGGAAGTCTTCCAAAAAGGGGCACTCCCTAATGACATTCCAGAAGAAGAGTGGAAGGGTATAGGGAAAATATCCGTTGTCGACCTCCTTGTGACTTTAAACATGCAAAGTTCAAAGAGTGAGGCACGACGGATGTTAAAGAATGGAGGCATCAGGATTAATTCAGAAAAAGTATTGGATGAAAACACAGAAGTAGACGTTGTGGATGGGATGGTTGTGCAAGTAGGGAAGAGAAAGTATAAGAAGTTAAGATTGGTGAATGGTTGATCTCTGGTAAAGACTGAAACACCACTCTTTTCATATAAAAAATTCTATGTTGATGGAGAATGAACAACAGTAGCCCTGTACAGACACCCATTTCTTGGTCATTCATATTATGAGTATAACTGACCAAGAAAAGGTGGTTCCTTTAATGAATCCATATGAGTTTTACCGACAATTCAAACCCTTTTACCTGGATGGATATGTTCGATCTCAAGAGAATCTTACCCTGGTGAACAATCTTCAAAAGGCCATCAATGGCGAATACAGTGCTATTGCCTGCTATGAAAAACTTGCTATGTTAGCCACTTCTAAGGAAGAAAGAGAGAGGATTCTTGAAATTCGAAAAGACGAAAAACGCCATTATAAGGCATTCAGTGATATCTATATACATCTGACAGGAGTTCAACCTAGTCCTCAATTGCAAGAAGGATGTCCCGATTCTTACAAAAAAGGACTTGAATTTGCCATGAAGGATGAGCAGGAAACGGTTGATTTTTATTATAGCGTCTCAGATGGTGTGCAAGAAACATTCATTAAGGATACACTCCGGCGGGCAGCTGCAGATGAACAAAATCACGCAGTTTGGTTTTTGTTTTTTATGATACAGAATAAAGGAAGAAGCAGATCTGCGCGACAAGTGGATTTTGGGGCTAAAGGTGCTCTCGCTGCGCCAACACTTTCGGTTCCTCAAATGCTCGTATATGCTATGCAGGACGAATATCTGGCACAAGCGAGATATGATCGAATCATTCAGAATTTCGGTAATATCCGCACCTTTTTGCAAGTAAAAGAAGCAGAGATGCGTCATATTACGGCATTGCAGACTCTGTTCGAACGATACGGAATCCCCCTACCTCAAGATCAATCGCATTCTTATGTGACGACGCCTGAATCGTTAAAAGGTGCTTATGGTGAAGGGGTCAAAGGAGAGGTTGATAATATTGCCATGTATGATCGATTTTTGACTTTTAATCTTCCACAGGATGTCATGATCGTCTTCACACAATTAAGAAATGCTTCACAGAATCATTTAGCTGCATTCCAAAGAGGCTTAGCGAGATGAAATAACCGCCTATTTAAGGTGGTTATTTTTTATATGAAAAAAAATTTACAGGAAATATACCAGTGGTTCAAAGAAGGGGCTACAAACCATATAGTACCCCCTCATTGAGTATTTCAATGATCTCCCTATCAAGCATGAACGATATCCCCATGATCGAGGCAAGACAGATCCTCATATTGACATCTTGGTTCCTGTTAATAAAAAGTGATTTTTGATAAAAAAAGAGATAGACATGTGACTCGTCTATCTCTTTAATTCGTGTTTATTTAAATATCCCGAATGGCTTCCCAACTGGAAGTGTTTCTTTCCCAAAGTGCGTATTTAAGACACTTGCAGCAGAACCATAAAAGCTAAACAGTGAGATGAACAATTCAGAGATTGCTGCCAATTTATGCATAGCTTCAGGTGCAATTCCCAAAGTAGAGAGGGAAAGGCCGATAAATAAGAAATCAATCAGTACAAAAATTATGAATAATACCTTATGTGTCTCCATCGCACCTACAGTCATGAAAATACTAAAAATCAGATAACCAATATACGCAATTCCCAGTTGGTGAGGATCGACGGCGGCAGCTGCTGCTTCCCCGAATACGCCGAATGAGATCAACCATGAAGTGCCGACTCCAAGCCAGAATAATCCGAACGCACCAAAAGCGGTGGATCCGAATGTATTGTTATGCTTAGCATCTCCAAAGCATGCGATCAGTTGAGCAATGCCCCCAAGGAATATAGCCCAGGGTAATACGAACGAAACGCCGTCTGTCCATCCTAGTTTTGCCGAAGAAGCTACGAGTGTGACCATAGCCAGTCCGAAAAGTCCAATCGCGGATGGATCGGCCGCAGTTATTTGAACCCGTTGAGTGGTTTGTGTGTGATTCATGATGATACCTCCTATTAAAACATACTTGACTAATTTACATAAAAAAGTCATGGTATGCAATAGAAAATATGATGTAAGCGAAACTTTCATAAATTACTTCGTGTTTTGTATCTAGCTTGGTAATACCAGTTCGCCGATATAAGCGTGATTTCGCCGTTAAAATTGGAATTTCGCCGATAAATTGAAAATATCGCCGATATAATGTTCCATCGCATCTAATTACCATCATCAGAAGATATAAATTTCAATAATAATGCCACTCCATAAACGAAATCCCGGATGATTTTAAAAAAGATCATCCGGGATTTCGTTTTGCCCAACTAGAACAAGGTATTCGCAACAAAATAACGCATGAAATGAGTCAATCCTACATACATATCAATTGGGGACAAATATTTTCTCATAGATCCTCTGAAAGGAGGTGAGAACATGGAGGACTACTATATTTTCATGCTCATGTTTCAAGCGGGCAGTTTCATCATTTCGTTATTGAATCATATTGAAAAGTAGAAAACTCCATGAACATTTTCCGGACTATGACTGGCCTCATAGTGCGGATTTTTTTCTATTGGGATTCCTTCCCCTTTATTTTATGTCGATCATCCAGATAATATACGTTTCTATTAAAATAGTAATCATGCCTCAATGTTTCTAATTTGCCACTTTGTTGTTATCATAAGTATGATCAACAGTGAAATAAATACTCAACGATATATATTTATGGAAGGAACCATTCTCTTGAAGGTTATAAATCAAAAACTCATAAAAGATCGATGCGGTACCGTTTCTTTCAAACGTGGAGAGGCGTATTACCGATCCAATAAAGTGCAGATAGACGAATTGACTAGTCAATATTGTGAAGCAACTGTTGTAGGGGAGGAAGATTTCCAAGTCACAATTCATGTGGATGTCAAGGGTGAATTAGAAGCCCATTGCAGTTGTCCGAAGCTTGCATCCTTTGATAGGGATTGCCAGCATATTGCTGCAGTCCTATTTATGATCCAGAATCAGCAGAAAAGCGGGAAAAAGGCTGATGAGAACGTGACGGAAGACTTTTTCACCCTTTTTCAGGAGGAGTCCTTTCGATCGACAGGCAAGCTCCGGCATTTTGAAAACAGACAGATTCTGCAAGGTGAATTCCTGATTAAAATAATACCCGCGAATACAGGGGAAGTAATGATTGGGATCGAATTCACAATAGATTCTAAAAAAGTGTACCCAATTCGGTCGTTTCTGAAAAACATAAACGAAGGGAAACCTTTTTATCTTTCAGACTCCATTATCTTCAATCAGGAATTTCATTGCTTTGAAAATGCAACCGATGCCGTCATTCAACATCTTGTGAAAGTGTCTAAAGATTCTTCGAAAGAAAAGAACAGCAGTGAATGTTTGCTTATCCCTCCCTCATCATGGGAGCAAATTGTACCGTTATTGATGCGATCTAATCATGTAAAAGTACAGCAAGATGATCAAATTTTTGAGGGCATAAGGGAGAAGGAACTGCCTCTTCCGTTGAAATTCCGATTTGGACAAGACAAACACGGTGGATATCGCCTATACATATCCGGGTTAAGGGAAATCGCTGTACTGGATGAGTATCTAACTGTTATACATGAAGGAACAATTACAAGGCTCGAAAGCATGGACTGCAAGAGGCTAGCTGAATTAAAAAGACTGCTCGACAGTTCAGAATCAAATTATATTCCGATTCCACAATCTCAGATTGGCTTTTTCCTTGAGAAAGTGGCTGTTGGATTGAAGAAATTAGGGAAGGTCCACATATCAGAAGACATTGCCCGAAGATTGGAAACGGCTCCCCTTGTGGCAAAATTATATCTCGACAGGGTGAAGAATCGCTTGTTAGCCGGACTTGAATTTCATTATGAGCAAGTCGTTATACACCCGTTGGAGAATCGGGAACCCCCTTCAGGATCTCTGCTGATCCGTGATGTAGAGAAAGAGGATACTATCCTTGATTGGATGGAGGAGTTTTCATTTGGTAAGACAGAAGGTGGTTATTTTTTACATAACGAGGAATTAGAGTATGAGTTCTTATCCTATGGAGTGACAAAGATTCAAAAACATGTTCAAATCTTTGCCACAACGGCAGTGAGAAACAGGATATCAAAAGGGAATCATGCACCAAAAATTCGGGTTAAGGTAAAAAAAGAACGAGTGAACTGGCTGGAATTCAAGTTTGAATTGGACGGTGTTCCAGACCGGAATATTATGGATATCCTTGATGCATTGGAAGAAAACCGTAAGTATTACCGGATGCGAAACGGTTCACTGCTGTCTCTTGAAACAAGAGAATTTCAAGATATTCAGCGGTTTCTTCATTCGTCACAAGCAGAAAAAAATGATCTTGTGAAGGGTATTGAGCTACCCTTGCATCAAAGCCTGGATCTTCTCGATACAGTAGATGTTGGTCATTTGTTTAGATTGGAGGACTCCTTTAAAGATTTCTATCATCAACTCATGCATCCAGACAGTATGGATGTTGCTGTTCCATCAAGCTTGGATTCCATTCTGAGAGATTATCAGAAAACCGGATACAGGTGGATGAAGGCACTCTCCTTTTATGGACTCGGGGGGATTTTAGCCGATGATATGGGATTGGGCAAGACGCTTCAGAGTATCGCATTCACTGTATCCGAGCTTGAACAGATCAGGTCCCGGAACTTACCTGCATTGATTGTGTGTCCTTCTTCGCTTACGTATAACTGGAAAAATGAATTTATGAAGTTTGCTCCTGAAATACGCTCTGTCATCCTGGATGGAAACAAGGAAGAACGAAAGAAGAAGCAGAAGGAAATGAAGGATGTCGACGTGATCATTACTTCTTATCCGTTACTCCGAAGCGATAGTAGATGGTATGAGCTTCAGAATTTTCATACCGTTTTTTATGATGAGGCACAAGCTTTTAAAAATCCTCTCACACAGACAGCAAGAAGCGTTAAGAAAATCGAAGCAGAGAATCGTTTCGCCTTAACGGGGACGCCAGTGGAAAATTCACTTGAGGAACTGTGGTCAATCTTTCATGTCATATTTCCTGGATTATTCCGCGGACTCAAGGATTACAGCCGCCTTACAAAAAAAGATATAGCAAAAAGAATCAGACCTTTTGTTCTTAGAAGATTGAAACATGATGTATTGTCAGAACTTCCCCAAAAACAAGAAATCATTGATTCAGTCGAACTGCTTCCGCAGCAGAAGGAGCTTTATGCCGCCTACCTGGCAAAGCTGAGGCATGATACGCTCAAGCATTTAGATAAGAATACACTGAGGAAAAACAAAATCAAAATTCTGGCCGGCTTGACCAGGCTAAGGCAAATATGCTGTCATCCCGGGTTATTTGTAGAAGGCTATCAGGGGTCGTCAGCGAAATTCAGGCAGTTAATGAACATGTTGGAGGAGTCCAGGTTATCAGGCAGAAGGGTTCTGGTTTTTTCACAGTTTACGAAAATGCTTGAGATGATTGGAAGAGAGCTTTCAGGTAAAGGGCAATCCTACTTTTACCTGAATGGAGCCACTCCTTCAGAAGAGAGAGTGGAGATGTGCAATCGATTTAATGAAGGGGAACGGAATCTTTTTCTCATATCATTGAAAGCAGGGGGAACTGGACTTAATTTAACGAGTGCCGATACGGTCATATTGTATGATACATGGTGGAATCCGGCAGTAGAGGAACAAGCTGCAGATCGTGCCCACCGGATGGGACAGAAAAATACGGTCCAGGTGATTAAGCTTATCGCCGAAGGGACGATTGAAGAGAAAATGAACGAGCTTCAGGATAAAAAAAGGCATCTGATCCAGGAAGTAATGAACCCAGATGAAAAGGTTGTACAAACCATAACAGAGGATGAATTGAAGGCAATTTTATCTTTGGATCATAAACAATAGAATAAAAGTAGAGTTTATACATGTTTTAGGAGATACTATTAGGGGCGATGATGAAACCTTTAGTTATCTCCTGCTTTTGGTTTATCCGAAAGAAACATATCATAAGGAGTACTATTATGACATTACCTATGACAGAAAATGAAATCACTCTAGCCATTATCCAAAGCTTGAAAGATGGTAAGAAAAATATTTTTTTAGATATCATCGAAGAGCTGCAGCCTTATGATATCGCTCAGCAATATTTACATATCCCATCCAAGCATCGAAATAAATTTCTGTTGTATTTACCTCTTGAGCAAATAACGGAATTCATTCAGGAGATTGAAAGAGAAGATCAGTTGATCGTTTTAGAAAAATTAGGGATTGAAAAATCGACCAAAGTACTCGACTTGATGGAAAATGACAACCTCGCCACTTTGTTGACTGATTTAGAGCCTGAAAAAATAGAGGAACTATTGTCTGAAATGAGTCAAGCCGAGTCTCAGGTTGTTCAGAATCTGATGACCTATCAACCGGAAACTGCCGGTCGTATCATGAACAATCGATATGTCTGGATTCCTAAACACTACACCGTCCGTGAAGCGGTGGATAAACTTAAGCATTTCGCCGAATTAGCCGAGTATCTTAACTATATGTATGTCATTGATGAAGAAAAGAATTTGATAGGGGTTATTTCATACAAGGATTTATTGCTTAGTGAGTTAGTAGATAAGATAGAAGATATTATGTACAGCCGTGTGGTTAAAGTGGACGTTCATACCGATCAAGAAGAGGTAGCGAAATTGATCAGCCGGTATGACTTCATCACGCTTCCGGTTATTGAAGAAGATGGAAGACTGGTTGGGGTTATTACCGTCGATGACATCATTGATGTAGTCATTCAAGAAGCAAATGAAGATATCGAGAAGTTGTCGGCATCGGGGAAGTCCATCGACTTTACGACCAAACCATTCGTCGCAGCCTATCGCCGTCTTCCATGGCTCATTTTGTTATTATTCATAGGTCTTGTATCTGGAAGTATCATCGACAGATTCTCTGCAACCCTGGAACAAGTGGTGGCGCTTGCATTTTTTATGCCAATGATTGCCGGTATGACGGGGAATACCGGCACCCAATCACTTGCCGTTGTCGTAAGAGGGCTGGTTTCAAATGATTTAGATGTGAAACAAGTTATTAAGCTGGTCTTTCGTGAACTATGGGTGGGCATCATTATTGGTATTATATGTGCTGTCATGATTGCCCTCATCGCATTTGTGTGGCAGGGAAATATCGTCTTGGGATTAGTAGTGGGAAGCTCATTGCTTATCACCCTGATTATCGGGACACTGGCTGGAACCATCATTCCACTAATCCTTTACAAGTTAAATGTTGATCCTGCTGTAGCTTCAGGTCCATTGATTACTACGATAAATGATATTCTTTCCCTTCTCATCTATTTTGGGATTGCTACGATGTTTATTACGAAATTAATGTAAAGGAATTGCAAAAAATCCTGGTGTTGATAAAATGAATAGAGAACGGCAAGGGAGTTTGCCATATCTACTGAAATGAAAGTGACTCCTACTGATACATATGTATTGGTAGGAGTTTCTTTCATTAAATTATAGAACAAATGGGGTGGGAATATGGTATATATATTTGTTGGGGCTGCCGGAATGGTGGGAGCTTTATTACGGTACTATCTTGGAATACTTTCAGCGGATTGGTGGAACTATGACTTTCCTTTGGGTACCTTTCTGGCAAATATGATCGGTAGCTTCACTTTGGGTTTGGTAACAACCTATTTTTTTCAAAAAAAGAACGTTCATCCTATGATAGCAACCGCCATTGGAACCGGATTGATCGGATCCTTCACTACGTTCTCCACATTTAGTGTGGAAACGGTGAATCTCTTATCCCATTCACATCTGTTTCTAGCATTTATCTACGTAATTGGGAGTGCCTTCGGCGGCCTGTTGATGTCTTTTGCAGGCTATATGATCGGAAAACATAAATTCAATCAGTATAAGCATAAGGGGGCATAAAGATGGTTGTTCAAGGAATGATGGTAGCAATCGGTGGCTTCTTTGGGGCAATTTCCCGCTTCGGGGTCAATCGATTATTCAAAAAGTACTACTCGTCTGATTTTCCATACGCTACTTTATGTGTGAATGTATTCGGCTCTTTTTTACTAGGATATGTAATCGGAACTGGAATCAATGAATCAGGTATGCTTCTTCTTGGCACCGGTTTCCTTGGCTCATTTACAACCTTTTCTACATTTAAACTGGAAAATATTCAACTTTTTGTCGAAAAAAAATGGAAACCCCTGGTTTCTTATCTGTTACTCAGCTATACAGTTGGCATTTTGTTCGCTTTTTTGGGGATGACAGTGGGGAGATAGTTACTTTAATAAAATAATTGGACAGGATGATGTATGTGACGAAGCTCAGGGTCTCCCCCTGAGCTTATTTTCAGCAATGATATTGTTCATTTTACATTGGTTGTAAATGCCCCATTTTCCCATATTTTTCAATTCTTAAATATTCGCCCCACGCTCTTTTTCTACCACTGTCAGTAGTCATCCAGTTGTCTCTGTTTACTTCGATTCCACGATAAGTAGTGGTGAATGTATAAGGAATGTATTCAATCCTTTTAGGTAAATGCTTCTTTAATGTGCGCAGTTGTCTCCCGGTGACATGACTTTTGCATACCACCATAAGAGATTCGATAGAAGTAAAATCAAAGACTTCTTTTGCATAAAGAACATTTTCAAGGGAGTTGGTGGATGTATCTTCATAAACGATCTGATGAGACGGAATGCCGGCTTGTCGAAGGTGAGAGATGATGATGTCTGCCTCTGAACACTCTTCATGTTGATTTCCTTCCCATTCAGGATGGGGAACCCCTGTTAAACTTCTTCCTCCAGTAACGATTATTTTTTGTATGTAACCCTTCTCGTATGCCTCAATGGCTTTCTCCCAGTGACCGCTATGAGTTCCGCTGAAGACAAAAAGGGCATCACAAACTCTTGGTTTAATGTTCATGCCAAACGTAAGAGACGTTAAAAATTCAACTTCTCCTTGGTTTAAATCCGGTACAATTGGTTCTCGCGGTATAATGGGTTTCATTTTTCATTCTCCTTAAAGTCATAATTTCCAGTCATACTCCAGTATTCTTCATTCGTAGAGATAAACAGAGGATCAATCGTTCGTTTATAAGCTTGAGCTTTTTGATGAAGTCTGGTTTTTTTAATATTCTCTTCAATTTGGTTGAAGTGTTCAATTGATTCATATTTCCAGATCGCCGTGATTTTTGTGCATTCTACATTCACCCAACGACCAATTAATTGAGATCCATGACGTAATTGATTGGGTAGTAGGTATTCGTGAAATAAATGATTGAACTGTGGTAATACATCCGGTATGATTTCATATGTTCGTACTCGATATACCATAATATTCCTCCTTTAGAAGTGATTTTACATCTTTGTTCATGTTTATTCAAGAAAATTTAATGATTTATTCATGTTTTTGCAATATATTAGATGACTATCGAATAGTTAAAACTTAAAAGAAAGATAGGAGATGAGTATAAGATTATATAAAAATAATATTGACCAAACCGGTCAAAAGGATTAAGATGATATTGACCAAAGTGGTCAAGTACATGTCCTTTTTAAAAGGAGGGTGAGAACATTTGTTTAAATCGTTAAACATAGAACCAGAGAAACAAGATCGGATCATCAATGCGGCAACACGGGTTTTTGCTGAAAACGGTTATCAGAATGCATCAACGAATGCCATTGTGAAGGAAGCAAGGATATCTAAAGGAATTCTGTTTCATTATTTTAAAAGTAAAAAAGAGTTGTATATTTCTTTGTATGAACATCTGTCTGAACTATTCACAGAGAAAATCTATGAGCGCGTTGACTGGAATGAGCATGATATTTTCACTACGATTCGCACAGTAACATTGATAAAATTCGAACTTTTTACCTTCTACCCTGATTTAATTAATTTTCTTACAAGTGCATTTGCAGAAGAAGCGACAGAAGTAAAAGATGATATTGACCATTTGAAAGCAAAGATGGTAGAAAGTAGTTTTGCAACATTATTCTCTCAGGTTGACACATCAAAATTCAAAGATGGGATCGATATAAAAAAGTCAATTCAAATTATTTATTGGACATTTGAAGGGTTTGCCAATCAACAACAGCAGAAAGCGAAGTACGTTTCAGTTGATGAAATCAATCAAGAAGAAGTTCTGGCGGAAATCGATTCCTATATCGAATTATTAAAGATTTCATTTTATAAATAGAATAGGGGAAAAGGGAGGAAGAGAGTATGAATGTCATCGAAATTCATTCACTGACAAAAAACTATGGGAAATCCAGAGGTATCACTGATATCAGTTTCCACGTAGAAGAAGGGGAAATCTTTGGTTTTATCGGACCAAACGGGGCTGGCAAATCGACGACAATTCGAACCCTACTTTCACTGATTCATCCGACGAGCGGAAGTGCCACCATTTTTGGTAAAGACTGTATTGAATTTGCCCCTGAAATCGCTAAAGAAGTAGGTTACCTTCCATCTGAAGTGTTTTATTATGACAATATGAAGGTAATGGATCTTCTGAAGTATTCTGCTAGCTTTTATAAAAAGGATTGTTCGAAAAGAATAAAGGAATTGGCCCAGGTGTTGAACCTGGATGTAACCAAGAAAATTGATGATCTCTCCCTCGGTAACAAAAAGAAGGTGGGGATCATTCAGGGTTTGCTCCATGAACCGAAATTGATCATTTTAGATGAACCTACGTCAGGTTTGGATCCACTTATGCAGCAAAAATTCTTTGAACTCCTTCAGGCTGAAAACGAAAAAGGCGCGACCATTCTCTTTTCATCTCATATTCTGAGTGAAGTGCAGAGACTTTGTGATCGTGTTGCGATCATTAAAGAAGGAAAGATCGTTCAAGTTGAGAAAATCAGTACGTTAAAAGAAAACAATCATAAAAAGTTCAAGATAGAAAGTAAGGGTGATTTAGACCCTGCTTACTTTGAACTTGAAGGGGTAAGCAACCTGGAAACAAAAGAGGATCATGTAAGCTTCCTGTTTAGAGGGGATATCAATACAGTAATGAACAAGATTGCTGATATTGAAATAACGAATCTTTGGATCGAGGAGCCTGACTTAGAAGAAATCTTTATGCACTATTACGAAAAGGAGGCTTGATTCCCTATGAATATCTTCCTTTATGAACTGAAGGCTTATCGGAAGTCCACGCTGATTTGGACCGGAGCCCTCGTTGCATTGGTGATTCTGTTCATGTCCATGTTCCCGTCCATTTCTAAAGAAATAGACGAATTCAAAAAGCTGCTGGAGGGGTTTCCAGAAGGTGTTCGAAAAGCTTTGGGAATTCAGGTAGAAAGCATTGGATCCCTTAACGGATTTTATTCGTATGTATTTTTGTACATTACATTATGCGGTGCCATTCAAGCCATGAATCTTGGAGTATCGATCAGCTCGAAGGAAATAAGGGAAAAGACAGCTGATTTTCTTTTAACTAAACCGGTGACCCGTACGAAGATTCTGGGGTCTAAACTGTTGGCAGCCCTGACATCATTATCGTTTACAAATATTGTCTATATCTTCTTTGCCATCATGATTGCCAATCTGGTAAAGGTGGAAGCATTCAGTCTGTACGTATTCTTGTTGATTTCCCTTACACTCCTATTTACTCAGCTGATGATGTTTGCCATTGGCATTTTCATTGCGGTAATATTTCCAAAGCTGAAATCGGTCATTACCGTTTCTCTAGGTGTGGTTTTCGCCTTCTTTTTAATTGGGATGGTCGCTGCAACGGAAGAGGCGAGTCGCTATTTCACACCATTTAAATACTTTGATTACACCTATATTATGAAACAGGAGAGATATGAATGGTCATTTCTGTTTGTGGGCTTGATTTTGTTTACGATCTCCCTGGCTGTAAGCTTTATTATTTATAACAAAAAAGACATTCATACGGTTTAAAAGGAGGGAAATCATATGAACGTGTATATTAGAGAAATGAAAGCTCATCGCAAATCCCTTATCATATGGTGCATTGGAATGATTGCTTTGATCGGATCTGGAATGGGCAAGTATGCGGGGTTTTCTTCTTCAGGTCAATCCATGAATGATTTGATGGCAGAAATGCCTAAATCTCTGCAAGCATTTCTAGGCGTAGGTACTCTTGATTTGTCGACGGCAATTGGGTATTATGGCGTACTCTTTCTCTATGTTTTGTTACTTGCAACCATCCATGGGGCAATGATCGGTGCAACCATCATTTCCAAGGAAGAGAGGGATAAAACCGTCGAGTTTTTATTCGTCAAACCTCTTCCGAGAAAGAAAATCATAGGGATCAAGCTACTGGCTGCCTTGACTCAAATCGGGCTACTCAACCTTATCGCATGGATTTTCTCCTTGTTGATTGTAGGGCATTACAGTAAAGATGCTTCCATAGCAGGTGATGTAGGAATCATCATGTTGGGAATGTTCATTTTACAATTATTATTTATGGTGATTGGAACAGCCATTGCAGCTTCTAGTAAAAAGCCGGGAAAAGCAGCGACATTGACAACAGGCGTATTGTTACTATGCTTTATTCTATCCTTCGCAATAGACTTGAGCGAAAAAATCGAGGGCTTGAAATACTTCACACCATTTAAATATTTTGAAGCCAAGAACGTGATGGGTGGGGGAGGATTGGATTTCGTGTTTGTCGGTATCTCTCTTGTCCTGATAGGGGTGTTGGCTGTTTCTACGTTTATGTCTTATGATAAGCGGGATTTGAACATATAGCTGAAGGAATACTGCCAACAAAAATTAGAATAATAGTAATCTGACGATATGAAAATCCGGTAAGGGAATAAATGGGGAAAATGAAGAAAATGGATCTGTTCCACAGGGAGCAGATCCTTTCTTGAATGGGGTTATAATTTTGATTTCAACTCTATAATCTGTTCAATATGCCTTTTTTCGTGATATCCAATAAATGGGACCCATTCATCCAAACGAATCTTACCGAATATAGGGTGAGGATACGCTTTTTTCTGTAAATCCTCCTTGCTGGTTGTTTCTAGGAATGAGAGTAGATCTTTTCGTGATGCCTCCAATTTATCTTTCATTTCTTGAAGGGTCAGCTTTTCTTCTGTTGGAATTACAAAAGGTGGAGCGTCAACTTTTGTAGAACGATTTACCGTAAAGTGAACCGGCTTGGATTCGACTTCTTGAACTTCTCCTTTTTCTAACGTCGTTTGAATCGCTTTCGTCAAGGATCGTTCCATTAAATACAGATGATCCAGTACCTGCATAATTGTCCAACGACCGTCTTCAACTCGTTTGTTTAATTGCTTATCAGTTAAACCATTCACATTATTTAACAATTCAAAACGGATTTCATCAATAATCTTTTTTTCTTTATCCATACAAGATCCTCCTCAAATATGCTTTCAGAACCATTTTACTCCTGAGAAAGAAGGACGTACAGTAATAGCCATTTGAGAAAAGGATATTACTCTCATATGGGAATAAAAAAAACGAAAAGCCGAAATTTAGCTTTTCGTTTTTTTTATCATGAAAACTCTTTACCTTTCACTTTCTGCCTTTTCCATCTCCCCATCAAAATCAGGGGCGATGGCTTTACGGATATACAAGGAAATCACGAAAGAAATTGCTGCCAGGGCCAGTGCGAACCAATAAGCATGGTGAACACCATAGGTCATTGCGCTTTCAAGGATAC
Source organism: Bacillus sp. BHET2 (assembly GCF_005938125.1). Taxonomy (GTDB): domain Bacteria; phylum Bacillota; class Bacilli; order Bacillales; family Bacillaceae_B; genus Rossellomorea. The sequence goes on along the minus strand of NZ_VCQN01000001.1, from coordinate 1,025,902 downwards.
CTTCAGATACAACACCGGATTGTTCTTCAATATATCCTGCCTGACTTTGAGTCATAATACTGACAAAGATGGAAACGCCAAGGGCACCTGCAACGGGCTGCAGCGTATTTGCGATGGCGGTTCCATGGGGATATAAGTGCTTTGGAAGTTCATTTAAACCGTTCGTTTGTGCAGGCATCATGATGGCAGAAATAGAGAGCATGAGTATCATGTAGACGAGTACAAATAACCAAATCGGAGTCGATGGGTTAATCGTACTAAAGAAGATCATGACCCCGACCAACGTCAGTGTTCCTGGGATGATCAGTTTTCTTGGCCCATATTTATCGAATAGGGAACCCATGGTTGGAGACATCAGACCATTCAGTAGTGCGCCTGGAAGTAATAGAAGCCCTGCAGCTTTTGCTGAATAGCCTAGAGGACCCTGCAGGTACATTGGCATCACGATTTCCGACGCAAACATAGCCATGATAACGATGACAAAAATGGCAACGCCTCTCGTATAGCTACTGTAGCGGAAAACGCGAACATCAAGGAGTGGTTCTTCAAGTTTTAATTGACGGATGACAAAGAGTATCAAGCTAATCAATGATCCCGCTATGATTAAGAGGATTTTGACTGATGTAAACCCTGCTTCTTCTTCGCCAGCTGCACTGAATCCATAAACGATCCCGCCAATCCCGATGGAAGAAAGGATGATGGAAAAGACATCTACCCCAGGGCGGGTTACTTCGCCGACATTTTGTAAATATTTTAGGGCGAACAGGATTGAAAATACGGCAAATGGAAGGACAGTTATGAACAACCATCTCCATCCTAAGAAGTCGACGATAACACCAGATAGAGTCGGTCCGATAGCTGGTGCAAACATGATGACCAATCCGAAAGTACCCATGATTTTCCCACGGACTTCCGGCCGGTAAATCAGCAACAGGGCATTCATAATGACAGGGATCAGTAACCCTGTTCCAACAGCCTGAATCATCCTTCCCGCAAGGAGCATCGGGAAATTCATGGCGCATGCAGCGACAACCGTTCCCAAAAGAAATACACTCATGACCCCGATGAACATTTGTCTTGTTGTGAACCACTGAATCAATAAGGCAGAGATAGGCATCAACACCCCCATTACAAGCATAAAGCCTGTTGCAAGCCACTGAACTGTGGGAGCATCTACATTAAAGACCTCCATTAATTCTGTCAGGGCGATATTTAATAAAGTTTCATTCAAGATTGCAAAAAAAGCACCGATCATAAAGGTTATGAGGATGGCTTTTGAATTTATTTTAGTAGTCATGTAGTTCCTCCAAAAAAAGTATAAAATGTAACACTTATCTATAATGCTTGATGCACGGAAATATCTCAAGAGTTATATTCATTTCTAAATGAACGCTTACACTGAACTCGTATCTCTGAGTCCTTCTGATATGAGCTATGACTTCTATTATCATCATTTTTAAACTTGTTTAATCAACGTAAAGAGGGGAGACCGCGTCTCCCCTCAAATTTTCAGTATTAAGCTTCACGTTTTCTTCTTCTGAAGCGGTTAAAGACCAGATACATCATCGGTACTATGATTAGTGTTAATATAGCTGAGAACATTATGCCAGATATAATCGTAACAGCAAGTGGTGTGAATAAGGCGTCTCCGCTGACTGCCACTGGAATCAGTGCCACTATCGAGGTAAGGGCAGTCAGAAGGATAGGGCGTAATCGTGTACGACCAGACTCAATGACTGCTTCTTTTATACTCATACCATTCTTAAGTCCTTGTTCAATAAACTCTATTAACACTACTGAGTTCCTTACAACGATTCCGGTTAAGGACACCATCCCCATCACTGCCAGGAAGCTAATTGGAGTTTGAGTGACAAACAATCCAAGAATCGCACCGGCAATCGCAAGGTATACAGCAACCAGGACTAGGAAAGGCAGAGATAAAGAATTGAACTGAAGAGCAATTAATAAGTACACTAGGAAAATGACGATGGTAAACAAGATGGTGATCTCCGCAAAGAAATCACTTTGCGCTTCATTTTCGCCACCCAATGTAATCGAGTAGTTATTGTTATCAAGATCTTTACGAACACCTTTTACGATTTCCTGTACATTTTCTTTATAGTTCTCTCCGTCCCCTGGGAAAGCACGTATCGTTATGGCACGCTTTCCATCTTTGTGGGGAATAAGTTGAATTTCTTTCTTCTTCTCAGCCGTCACAAGTTCATCAAGCGGGAGCATCTTAGGTGGCCCCGCAGGATTTGCAGTTTCTGCTGGAACTTCCAGGGAAGTGAGATCGACGTCTCCATCATTTCCTTCTAAAAGGAGAGTCATATCACGTTTTGTTACACCATTATCAAATGCTTTCATTGGAATACCTTTTGTAGCCAAGCGAAGCTGTTGACTGACATCATTTATCGTGATTCCATTTTCATAAAGTTTCTCACGATTTGGAACATACTCGATCGTTGGTTCCATATCCCCGACATTATCAACGATCAAATCGGTATCCAACGTATTTATTTCAGTTGAGATTTCATCTCGAAGCTCGATTAATCGCTTCATTTCTGGACCTGAAATAGTAACCGTTACAGGAGCTCCTGCCGGTGGACCTTGCTGGATCGTCTCCATGAAAATCTTCGCTTCAGGGTACTCATTTCGTAGTGTATCTGTCCATTCATCGATCAATCCTTGGGCAGTCTGGTTGTTACGGTCGACTCTTGCCACTAATTGACCTGTATTTTGACCTGAGTTGGTTAGAGAACTGTTGAACAGATTCGGTAATCCTGTACCTGCAAACACAGAAGTTTCATAGACACCTTCGTCTGTTTTTAAAAGCTGTTCTATATCTTCCAGTGTATTGGATGTTTCTTCAATCGGAGTACCAATTGGCAGCGTGACATCGACTGTTACTTCTTCACGATCGGCAGATGGGAAGAATTCGAAAGGTGTCAGAGCAATCAATCCAAAGATGGCAGTCGTAAACACGAGGCCAATGGAAGAAACGACGAACGGCCTATTTGAAAACTTCTTCAGTATAGTATCGGCATAAAAATCAGCCATCTTATTTAATGGTTTCCCTAACAGCCCTGGAGCATCGGAAACTTTTTTCTTTGTTTTACTATAAAGAAAGAATCTCATGATGGGAACAAAGATCAGGGCAACCAAGGTGGATGCAATAATAGTTGTAATTAAGACCGTCGGTAAAGCTCTAATGAACGCTCCATTTCCACCTGATAAAAAAATGAGAGGAAGGAATGTGAACACAATGGCAAGAGAGGAAGTCACAATCGACACCCAAATCTCTTTCACCCCGGTTACCGCGCCTACAAGCGCACCATCACCAAGTTTGTAGCGTCGTTGGATATTGTCGTTCACAACGATAGAATCATCCACCAGGATACCGAGAGCGATAATGGCACCTATGACGGAAATTTGATTCAGATCCACTCCCGCAAAGGGAAGGGGAATCAATCCCATCAAAACGGAAATCGGTACGGCAAGTGCTACAACGAATGCACCTGAAACAGTGAGTCCAAGGGCTGTAGTTAGAACTACCGCCACAACGGAAATGGCAAGGGACTTAAATAATCCATCAAAAATATCTGTAACAGTGGACGCTTGAGAGTAGTAAGGAACAAGTTTAACTTTAGAAGGCAAGGAGTCAGACAACTCCTCCACTTTGTCAACTACTCTTTCATCTACCGTTGGAATGTCTTCCCCGGGCTGTACAAATGCAGTGAAAGATACCGAGGGCTTACCTTCAAAGGTTACGATGTCTTTGATCTCTTTAGGTGAAACTTTCACATTAGCGATGTCTTCAAGGAATATCGAATCCCGCTGAGGATTTTTCCCGATAAAAAGTTTGTTCATTTCATCAAGGGTAGTAAAGTGATCAACAGTTAATTGTACAACCTCTTTGTCCACTTCCTGCTTTCCAAGGGGAGTAGGGTAATATTCGCTATTGATTGCACTCATGACCGAAGAAGGATTTAGCCCTGCAGCCTTGAGTTCATCCTTCTTTAATTCAACAATAATTTCTTCTTCAGGAAGGCCTTTCACCGTTACACTCGAAACACCGGTTAAGTCCTCGACTTCGTCCTTCCATCTTTTCATTTCGTCATTCATCTCAAGAAGTGATTCCTTATTATCACTGATTAAGTGGTAAGATACAATGGGCATTTTCACGGTAGATTCATTGACTTCAGGATCGAACACCTCTTCTGGAAATGAGGTTGAAGCATCAGAGACGGCTTGTCGCACATTACCAAACACTTCTTTTTTGTCTTCCCCGTCTTCTACCTCTACAATAATAGTAGAGAAACCGGCGGCTGAAGAAGAACTGATCTCTTTAATGCCACCGATTGATTGAAGAGAAGTTTCAATAGGATTTGTAATGGTCCTTTCAACTGAATCAACAGTAGCACCAGGGTATACAGTTGTAACCGTGCCGATATTGACACTGGTTTCCGGTATTTCCCTCTGTGGTAATTGTAAAAAGGTGAAAACTCCGATAATCACAAATAATAAAATGAATATCAGGACGATTTTCGAACGATTCAAAATAGCTTTTAACATGGATAACTCCTCCTTTAAAATGTTTGACTTGTGGGTCATTCGTTCGTTTTTATAAGTATTAAAATATTGATACAACAGTCATTTCATTAGTTGACTCACTAGTCATTTTACCTAAAAATACGATGTAGTCAAGAAACAATGTTCTTCTATTTTTTGCAGAGTATGGTTAAAATGAGAAGGGAAATATTTTCTCTGGATATAGAGGTGTAGAAAATGGACAAACGTAACGCAATTCTCGAATCTGCAGTGGAGCTCTTTGGGGCCAATGGGTACAATCAGACGTCCATGCAGCAAATTGCCGAAAGTGTCGGCATATCAAAGGGCTCGCTTTACTCATTTTTTCAATCAAAAGAAGATTTGATCATATCGATTTATGAACATTATCAGCAGCTCGTATTTGAACGGGCATTCGTTGTAGGACTGGACGGGAATGTACCTCCTATGGAGCGATTCGCCAAACAGTTCCAAGTACAATTTGAAGGGATATTGGAATACAAATCTTATATGAAGATGCATATGAGAGGTGAGTCAGCTAAGAATAGTGAAAAACTTGCGGCCATGGAGCACCGGATGAGGGGGAGGCTGTTCAGCTGGCTCGAACACAATCTATTGGATGTATTCGGTGATGAAATCAACCCCTATAAATGGGACCTGATGTGGATGACCCAATCCATCTATTCGTCCTATATGATGTTAATGATTTCACAGGATGATTCTCTCGAACCTGAAAAACTGGGCAAGCATTTAGTTAGACAGATTTCTCTGCTCGCAAATGATTTCCTAAAAGGGAATAGTCGTCCGCTCTTGGATGATGGCATGATGAAATCCTTTTCTGTCAGTATGGACAAGGAAGGAGCCTTCATATCGTTTGAAAAAAGAGAGAGTGCATGGAAGTCCCTGTACGATAAAATTAAAGGCTTGAGTAAAACTCGTGTTATGTACTTTATGAACATAGCAAATCGGATTTCAGACCAATGCCGGAAATCGGATCCTGACGAGTTAATCATCAAAGGACTATTCAGATTGTTAATGGATGAAGAGGATATAAAATTGGAAGCTGAAGAGTTAGAATTGCAGCTCCTTCCTGATAATTAGGGAAGGAGTTTTTTTGATGGTAATGAAAATTGAAGGTGAGTGAAGATTCAGAAGGAAACGAGTCCTCAGAAACATATGACTTGCTATTTGATATTAAATTTCTGCGTTTTTTTTAAAATTTAGGCTTTATTTTTAATGCTCTTATCGTAAAGAGTGTTGGTTTCTAAACTGGGAGCTGATGAAGCTAATCTATGAGAAATTGGGATAGATCAAGAGAGAACAGTTTCTCTTTGGTATCATTGTAGAGCTCCTGCCATAAAACTTTCCTATCTAGTAAATGTTTCAAGATTCGACAGAGAGGGTAAAGGAATGTTGGCGCAACTATACGGTTATACTAATTCCGTGGGTCGTCAGGACTATTCTAGATCCTGGACGGCTTTTGTTTTGGCCAAAATTACATATATAAAGGAGGATGTACCTGTGGAGAAATGGATGAAATTTCTCGAGGTAAATGCACCTCGAATCCTTGATTTGACTATTGAGCATGCGGTTCTGGTGGGACTTGCCATTATCGTAGCCCTTTTAATTGGGGTACCTCTTGGTATCTATTTAACGACAAATGACTATCTGGCTGAAACGGTGTTGCAAATTGCGTCGGTTATGCTGACGATTCCGAGTATAGCTTTGTTTGGAGTAATGATTCCGATTTTTTCAATCATTAACCAGGGAATTGGGTTTGTTCCTGCATTTGTGGCGTTAGTTCTCTATTCTCAGCTCCCGATTATAAGAAATACATATACAGCGATTCGTAACGTGAGTCCAGAGATGCGAGATGCAGCAAAGGGTGTGGGAATGAAGACTCATCAACGTCTTATGAGAGTTGAAATTCCTAACGCATTTCCCGTTATCATGGCAGGTATTCGTACAGCCGTTGTGTTGAATATCGGAATTGGTGTCATCGCAGCATACATAGGGGCTGGTGGACTTGGTGTCTTGATTACACAGGGCATATCAAGAGGAGATAATTACTTAATTATTAGCGGATCTGTAGCGGTTGCAATTTTAGCAATGATAGCCGATGCCATACTATTGTGGATCCAAAAACGCTACACTCGAAAAAGCATTGCATAAAGTGGAAGAGGTGATGAGATGATTACGTTCGATCAAACAACCAAGACTTACGAAGGCGGTGTGACTGCAGTCAAAGGAGTAGACTTAACCGTTGAAAAAGGTCACATTGTCGTACTTCTTGGACCATCCGGGTGTGGGAAAACGACCCTTTTGAGAATGGTGAACCGGCTTGAGTCGATTACCGATGGGAAAATCGTCATCGACGGACAGGACTCAATGGAGTTAAACCAAATTGAACTGCGTCGGAAAATTGGATATGTCATTCAAAGTAACGGATTGTTTCCAAATATGACGATTGAAGAAAACGTCATGATTGTTCCTGACATGTTAGGTTGGGGAAAGAAAGAAAAGAGAGACCGATTCAATAAGTTGATGGACATGATCGGGCTGAGCGGAGAGAAATTCGGAAAGAGATACCCACATGAGTTATCAGGTGGACAACAGCAACGTATAGGTGTCATTCGGGCACTGGCGGCTGATCCTCCGGTAATGCTAATGGATGAACCGTTCGGTGCGCTGGATCCTATTATCCGTGAGAAGATTCAGGATGAATTCCTTCAGATTCAGCGGGAAGTAAAGAAAACGATTTTGTTTGTCAGTCATGATATCGATGAAGCCATTAAGATGGCGGATAAGATTGTCCTCTTGCGTGGAGGGGAAATCATGCAATATGACACTCCTTCAGAAATGCTGGTCCGACCAAAAAGTGATTTTGTTTATGAATTCTTTGGGAAAGATCGTGCCATTAAAAGTTTAAGTCTGCACACAATTGAAGATTTGAAGAACATTATAGGATTGTCAGACTTCGATGAATCGATTTCTGACACGAAAACAATCAATGTTCACCATGACCTTCGGAACACATTGTCAATGCTCTTGAATCAGGAAGCCGAACAAGTGATCGTGACAGATGATCAAGGAAATAAATTAGGTGCGATTATGATCGATCTTGTTCAAAAGTATCTTCATTACGAAATTAAAGGGAAAACGAACGTGGTTCAGAAAGGATGATTCGGTGATTACCAAAAAGGTTATCAGTAATGTGGTTCGGTATTTCGTTTATGCACTGGTCATCCTATTCTTCGTCTGGGCTATCAAAAACCACTATTTTGACTATATGTTCACTCAATCTAAAACGTTTCTTCATTTATTAAAACAGCATTTGCAGCTTGTATTTGTTTCTTCCACACTGGCACTTATTGTAGCGGTTCCGGCGGGGATATTAATTACAAGGAAGCAGTTTAGGAGAGCAGAGTGGATTGTGTCGAATACAGTGAATTTTGGTCAAACGATCCCTAGTTTGGCCGTACTTGCGCTTATGATCAGTATTTTAGGTATCGGTTTTAAGACAGCCATTTTCGCACTGTTTATATATTCGTTATTACCTATATACCGAAATACTGTCGCAGGGATTGATTCGATAGACGAGAACTTGATTGATGCTGCAAAGGGGATGGGGATGAAGCCATATCAAATCTTGTTCAGGATTGAATTGCCTAATGCATCCTACTCCATACTGGCAGGTATCCGGACAGCAGTTGTATTAAATATTGGTACCGCTGCATTAGCTTACGTTGTCGGTGGTGGAGGACTTGGAGTCTGGATCTTTACCGGCATTCAGTTGTTTGATAATGGGTATCTAATCTCAGGTGCCATTCCTGTTACAATACTGGCTGTTCTCGTCGATTTATTATTGAGATGGGTTGAAAGAATCGTTGTTCCAAATGGTACTAAACAAACACTAGAAACGTAATTCCACTACAGGAGGTGACTTGATTGAAACAAAAGCTTAAATGGATTGGAATCATTATCCTTACGCTAATGCTTACATCCTGTTCTAGCGGTGGAATAGGGGGTAAGAAAATATCCGTCGGAGGCAAAAATTTTACAGAGCAGTACTTGCTTTCTGAGATGACAGCTTTTCTCTTAAAGGAGGAAGGTTTTAAAGTCAAGCAAATGAACAATTTGGGAAGTACCGTTGTACGAAAGGCTCTGGAAAATGAACAGGTGGATATGATGTGGGAATACACAGGAACAGCCCTCATTACATACATGGGACAAGAGCCGATGACAGATCCACAGAAAACGTTTCAAAAAGTGAAAAAGCTTGATGCAAAGAATGGAATTCATTGGATGAATATGTCAAGTGTAAATAATACATACGCCCTGGCAATGAATAAAGTTCAGGCAAAACAGCTTGGAATTGAATCCATCAGTGACTTAGCCGAATACATCAATGACCATCCCGGCGAATTAGCAATGGCTTCTGATGCGGAATTTGCGAATCGTGCAGATGGTCTTCCTGGAGTTGAAGAGAAGTACGGATTTAAATTTGGATCAGGTCAGATCAAGCAGATGGACCTCGGTTTGACTCAAAGAGCATTAAATAATCGCCAAGTCGATGTATCGGTTGCCTTTGAGACGGATGCCACGATTGTAGACTATGATTTGGTGACATTGAAGGATGATAAGAAATTCTTTCCTCCTTACAGGGCAGCCGTCAGCATAAATAGAGAAGTGTATAAAAAGTATCCTGAAATTAAAGATATTACCGCAAAATTAGCAAGTAAACTTGATAGTGATATTATGCGAGAACTGAATTATAAAGTGGATATCGAAGGGAATAGTGTATCTGTGGTCGCGCATGACTGGCTGGTGGAAAACGATTTGATAAAGGAATAACATAGACTTTTATGAGGACTGAACCACTTCTGGTTTAGTCCTTTTTTTAATCGTGTGAAATCCCCTCTTATAGCTCATTCGTCTAATCAGATAGACAGGTAGATGAATAGTTTATAGTAAACCCGTCTTGTCCAAGGCCATACCGGAGGAGTTAAAATGAAGCCAACTGTATCAATCGTGATTCCATTTTATAATTGTTCATATGTCGCCCAGGCGATTCAAAGTGCATTAAATCAATCGTATACAAACATTGAAGTGATTGTGGTAGATGATGGTTCGACTAAAGAAATCGAGAGATTAACACCCTTTATGAATAAGATTATGTATATAAGAAAAGAGAATGGGGGAACAGCAACTGCGATCAATGAAGGGATAAAAAGAGCAAGTGGTGACTATATCGCATGGCTAAGTTCTGATGATTATTTCGATCATCAGAAGGTAGAAAAGCAATTGGATTTTATGATAAACCGTGGAGCAAAGGCAAGCTTTCACAATTATGATTTCATTAATAGTGCAAATGAAGTGTTGCTTCCGTTCATCGGGAAGAGATTTACCAATGCAGACGAAATCTACAGATCTTTTATGACCATTAATCCAGTCAATGGCTGTTCTGTCATGCTCCATAAGGATGTGATTAGTGATGTAGGATATTTCAGCCCGAATTTAAGATTTACCCAGGATTATGAGATGTGGTTCCGGTTGCTGATTCATGGGCATGTCATGTATTATTTGGATGAAGTTCTGTTGAAATATAGATCTCACCCTGAATCAGGTACGAGTAAACATCCAGAAAAAATGAAACGGGAAGTATTCATCATAAAACATCATTATCATCCGAAAATCCATCAATATCTACTACAACACTCAGACCGATTGAAAAGTATAACGTTTTAATGGGGTTTCTTACTAGGTCTACCTTTCAGGCAAACCCAACATTCAGGTCGGGAATCATTTTTTTGCTAATTCAAACTATGTGATTTTGGATATGTACGAGTTCATTTCGATGAACATTGCGTGATGGCTTCTGGTGCTGTTGTATTAAAGGACATCCCATCTGATGTCTTAGTAGGTGGACCCCCCGCACGTATCATCAAGGAAATAGATTTGTGTGAATAGATAAAAAGAAGCCAGGTAACCATGTAACCCCAGCTTCTTTTTAAAATTTCTCAGGGAACTGCTTTACAATGCCACCTGATATCGCATCAGACAAATGAAGGATATGATTCCTTCCATCGTCAAAGCTCTTAATATTCACTTTCCAATCCTTTTTGATTCGAGCCGATGCTTCATCGGTAACAAATTGTAAATGCATGTATAACAAATCTTTTAACGTTTTTTCACTCCAGTATGGATTTGCATTCGATAAGAACCGGGAAATATCATCGGCATTCCGATACCACTCTTTATTTATTTTCTCTACTTCTGCTTGCTTACCTTTTTTAGCAGCAGCGACGATTTTTCCTGCCAGTATAATATGTTCCGTCAATAAATCACTCAACTTATTACCAGCTTCTTCACCGTAATAAGGTTTGATGGCGTTTCCGATTTCCTTCTGATTTTGAAGTAATCTATCAAGAACTACATCGGTATCCTCCAATCCCTCTACGGCACTAATGATATAATTTCGCGTATAGAATACATGATCGGTCCAAAGAGTTCTCATCTCTTCCTTAGCCTTTATACCTGCTTCACTCAAGCACTTATCATCTTCAGCTTCAGCGATTCCAGGTAAAGAAAAAATTGATACTAAAACAGCAGCTAAAAGAATTTTCCATTTTTTCAACTTAAATCCTCCATTCATCTAAACATCTCCTTTTATCATCTGCATCTTCATCCCAATCATTCATAGAACTACCACTAGAAAAATATGTTAAATTATTAAGAACCTGCAGTCATCCATTGTAGTTTTACTTGTTCCTAGCTGTTCTCATTTCCAAAGGCTTGCACATTTTACAAAGAGAAGGTAAGTTAAATCATATTGTACATGTTCACGTTTTGCATGGGACGTTACATATAGCTATTCTCACAATGCCGATTTCTATCTTCAGGATTGCGGGCTGGAATGGTATGGCTGTCTCATTTGTTGCTATGTATGGGATGATACCCACACTCATAAATCTGATTTATTCCAAGAGTAATTAATGAATGTCCATTTTTTATAAAAACTCGTTGCTTGTCCTCACCAACCACTCTCTTTCTACATAGAGTGTTCTATGGAGGTGATGCATTGGCAAGAAAAATACTTGAATATCTTTTTATCAATCCATTTAAATCTCATGCTAATCTTGAATTGGGATCTCCTTCCCTCTCAAATAAGTACGTTGCACAGTTTGGGGTAACTCTTCGGCCCCACAAATAGAAAAATAACAATGGTTATAAGATCAACCGTTCATACTGAAAAATGAAGCGAACAGTATGTAACTCCGCCGATCAATTGATACAATCTTGATGAATAAAGTGAATAAGATCGTGTTCAAAGAAATACAATAGAGATAAAGAAAAATATACCATATATGAAATTTCCCTCTATAAATATAGATTCGAGCGTATCAAAAGTGTTTCCTGTTCATAGAGCAGGAAGCATTTTTTTGTAAATATACTAGGCAAAAAAATGAAAACGTCCAAGCATGCTTGTCCGCTTGAGAATATAGTACTATAAGTCAAACTCTTAGGAGGATGTTAATTGAAAACGATTATGATTGATCCAGGACATGGTGGATCAGATCCTGGTGCCACGTATAAGGGGAATGTGGAAAAGACGTTAAATCTCTTAACAGCACTTGCTGTAAGGGATTACTTGTTGTCCCATTTCAATGTAAATGTAATGATGACAAGAACTGATGATCAAAGCCTCTCTTTGACTCAACGGTCTAATCTTGCAAATCGAACAAATCCGGATTTCTTTTTGTCCATTCATCACAATGCAGGAGGGGGGAGTGGTTTTGAGAGTTACGTATATAATGGAAGTGTTCCCTCTCAGACATTGACCTACCAAACAATTATCCATGACGAGGTGATGGCTGGAATAAAGCCATCATATAACGTTCTAGATAGAGGGAAAAAGAGGGCTAACTTTCATGTGCTAAGAGAAACGAAACTGCCTTCGCTCCTTTTAGAAATTCTTTTTATTGATAATCCAGCAGATGTAGTCTTATTGAACAACAGTAATTTTAGATCGGCCACAGGAGCAGCAATTGGTAAAGGTGTTGGGAAAGCATTGGGATTACCTGCAAAAATCGTAAATGAAAAAGAACTCTTCAAAGTAATTGCGGGTTCATTTTCGGATCGTGAAAATGCAGATATTCGAGTAGCGGAATTGAAGCAAAGAGGGATAAGTTCATTTATCGACTCGGTGGTGGTTTCAGGAACGACATTTTACCGTGTTCAAACAGGCGCATTTGCCGATAGAGATAATGCAGAAAATCAGGTAGCTGCTTTAAAAAAAATCGGTGTTGAAGCATTTATCCTTGTAAGAGCTGGAAGTGATGAACCCAAACCTCCTACGCCTGCACCAACAGAACCCCCAAAACCGACCCAACCACCTCAACCAACGAAGCCACCAGGTGTCCAGTATTCTATTTTAGGTGCATCTTTATTGAAGTCAGAACAGCTGGATGATTTCGCTAAATCCGTTAATCCAACTGCTCCTTTACTAGGAAAATTCTATATTTATTATGGAGATTTCTATGGCATAAGAGGCGATGTAGCATTTGCTCAAGCGATTCATGAAACCAATTACTTCCGATTTACAGGGCAGGTCAATCCAAATCAACATAACTACGCAGGGATTGGAACAACGGGTCCGGGAAATGACGGAGCCTCATTCAAAACTCCTGAAGAAGGGGTGCTAGCCCACATCCAACATCTTTATGCTTATTCATCCAAAAACCCGCTTCCACAGGGAGCAACAATCGTCGACCCCCGATTTTCGCTTGTTACAAGAGGAAGTGCACTTAACTGGACAGATCTAAATGGAAAGTGGGCAGTTCCAGGCACCACTTATGGGCAAAGCGTACTGTCTGTATATTCCATGAATATACAAAATGCACTAAAAGGAATTGAGAATCAGAAAGTAATGCTGAACAACGCCTTGGGAAAATTGAAATAAGGAATGATAGAGAGTGCTTATAAGCACTCTCTGTTTTTGGTGATTTTTTAAATGTAGCTTAGCTGTTAGTGGAAGGTGCAATATTCTATTGATGGAGCTGTACAGAACGAAAAGTCGAGACTGGATGTCGGGATAAAAATAGATCATTAGCATTTCACTCGATCTTACATAAATGGTTTATAAGAAGTTCGATCCCAACTATATTTCATAAAACCTAGATCTCCAGACAATACTAAACATATGTTCGGGAGGTGAACCATATGGAAGAAAAAAACTTTGAACAAATTTTTGAAGAATATAAACAGCAAGGAAAGTTTCAAACGGAAATGGAAATGGCTGAAGAGCTTGCAACTGGGGAGGAAACCATTGTGGCAGTTCGCCGAAATTCGGACGATGACCTAATCGCATTTAAAACGGGAAGCGGTAGGGAACTTGATTATATCACTGCCCTAAAGGAAGCAAAGGCAGGGAAACTCGCCCGTGTCGATGTGATTCATCGCTATGGCAGGGATATTATCCGAAGTGAGCCAGATGGGTTAAAGGAGAATAATCTTAGTGAACTTCCACCTTTTTAGGGAGTAGTCAAGCATCAAACCAACAAGGTTTGATGCTCGACTTTTTGTTTGAATGTAGAAAGAGGATAGGTTCTTTTTCCCCTACAATGAATGTGACGTTTGGATGAAGGGAAATGTCAGTTAAGGATCGGATGCATGGGATATGAAAAGGATGACGGTGAAAAGAGGGTACGCTTTCTCTATTGAGGAATACTTTGCGTATGTAAGGCTCATTACAGAAAGGCATCGGCATCCTTCTTATTAGATTTTAATATATAACGTAAAGTGCAAAAAATGCCATTACTTAAAGCGTAATGGCATTTTTTTATATGAGATTATCATCTTGAAGGTTCAAGAAGGACTACACTTTCTATTGTTGTCGCCAAAAGGTTGATGTCAGTATATTCTTCTACTTTCATTGAATCGACATAAGTGATTTGAAATCGTTCTGTATCCAATTGGTAGGTAACAGTCATTACAGGTGAGTGATCATAACTTGAAATAGTATGAACAATCTCACTATCCTTGAATTCCTTAAGGGTCTTGAGCATGGTTACGATATTTTCTAGTGACATATAACATGTCTCCCTTCTACTTGCTCGAGGGATTGACTAAATACAGTCTCGTAGACCCATTGAACTTCAATTATAACATATAAACATGAAAATAGAAACATTTGTTCTGAAAACAATTGGAAACAACCTAAATGCTTTACAATCTTCCTAAAATCGAAATTGATGTGTAAAGAATTCGCCATTTCAATCTTCCCTATATACAGTTTTAAATTAAACAACAAATTATTATTGTAAAACAATAAACATCATTATATAATTTAGAAAAATATGAAGAAAGAGGTGTGTTATGAAGCGAGGAACAACAACGTTTTTAAAAGTGGCTGTTATTTCCATAGGGGCACTTGTCTTTATATTATGTGTGGTGTGGTTACCAACGATGGCGAAACATACCGCCGAGTTGTTTCCTGAATTTGCCTACTTGAAATGGACCGTTCTTATCGGGCTCTATTTGACAGCGATTCCTTTTGGTATTGCCTTATATCAGGCATTCAAGTTATTAAATTGTATAGAAAAGAAACATGCTTTCTCAGGAAAAGCGATTGAAGCCCTTACTCGTATCAAACAATGTGCCTTACTGATAACGGTGATATATGTGGTGGGAATGCTTTTTCTCCTTATTCAAGAGGCACTTCATCCGGGCATTGCCATTCTCGGAATGATTATCAGTTTTGCGTCTGCCACCATTTCGATCTTTGCAGCGGTTCTTCAGGAACTGCTCCGAAATGCAATTGAACTAAAATCTGAAAATGACTTAACTGTGTGAGGCGATGATATGACGATAATCATAAATATTGATGTCATGCTTGCTAAGAGAAAAATGAGTGTAACTGAGTTATCTGAAAAAGTGGGAATCACAATGAGTAATCTTTCCGTTTTAAAAAATGGGAAAGCAAAAGCAGTACGATTAGCGACACTGGATGCTATTTGTAAAGCTTTGGATTGCCAGCCTGGAGATGTTTTAGAATATCAGTCGAGCGAGGAATGAATTCAAGAATTGCTGATTGAAGCTTACCTTTCCTAAGATGCTGGATTTCATTCGTATACATGAAAACTACCTGGGCGATCTGACCGAATCTCAGAAAAAATCTTCTACTCTATCATCAACCTGCATAAAGTTAACTATTAAATACTTTATATAGGGGTACTGATGATGTCGTATAAATCTCGAAACCATAATAGCTTAGTCCCACTAGTATTCATCTCACTGAAAGCGGTCATTCGTGTAGTGATGATCGGAGTCGTTCTCATGTATTTGACCGTTTGGCTGATTTCATCAACTGCCATCAAATTAAGGGTGGATAGCTTGTTTTATACTTCTGTATCAGAACTCGTACCGAAAGAAACGTTTCTCATGCTGTTGTCGCAAGAAATGACTGGATTGCGTATAGAAAATAAGGTTACATTGAATCATGATTTTGATTGGTTAGAAAGCGTTACGAATGTATCACTACTTGATCCTCGTAGTCTTTTTGGAAGGGAAATTCCTGGAATTGAAAATTATCATACTCATATAGCGGTTGCTGGAAAAGGGACTGATATTACAAATCTTCCGAACGAATCACCGGCACCAACGGAAGATCAGTTGAAAGATCAGGAAATAGACCAGAGGCAAATTGACCAAGCCAATCATAACGGCGCGGATGGTGTACAGGAAATTGATGAAAAATCAGTCTTCATCTATCACTCTCATAGCTGGGAAGCCTTCAGTCCTCTGATCAAAAACAATGATTCTAAAGATCCAGCGAGTACAAATGAGAAGGTAAATGTCATTGCAGTAGGATCGAAATTGAAACAGGAGCTTGAGGCGAGAGGGATAGGGGCTGTGCAGGATAAGACAGATGTGAATAAAGCGCTAAAAGATAAATCTTGGACATATTTCGAATCCTATAAGTTATCAAGGGGATTAGTCCAGGAAGCCATTGCCCAAAACGAAGATCTAACATATTTGATTGATATCCATCGGGATTCTATGCCGCGAAGCATCACAACCAAATCAATTAAAGGTAAAAACTATGCCCGTTTATTTTTCATTGTTGGAAAAGAAAACAAAAACTTTGAAAAGAACTTGAAGGTGGCCAAAGAATTAAACGCTAAGTTAGAAGCAAAATATCCTGGCATTAGCCGTGGAGTATTTGTCAAAACTAAAGCGGAAGGAAACGGCATATACAATCAGGATTTAACTGAACGGGCCATGTTATTAGAGTTCGGTGGAGTGGAAAACAACTTAGTGGAATTATATAATTCTACTGAAGCTTTTGCTGAGATCTTCGCTGAGTATTATAAGAAAGATGCCATAGAGGTGAATGCTCAATAGTTGAAGAGATGATGTGCGCCATTTGGTGCACATCATTTTTAATGAATAATGTGATTCCCAACTATTTTCTCTTATTCTTCAATCGATATAGAAAATAAACCAAACCAACTACAATTGCCCCAAGCATCAATAAACCATTTCCGTTTTTCGAGTCTAACAGATTCGCCACGATAAACGCCTCAATTAATAAGGAAGGTATTTTCCCTAAAGAACTTATGGCTGTAAATGAAAAGATAGAAATGGAACTAAATGCAGCTGCAATGGTTACTACACTCGAAGGTACAAATGGAACAATCCTGAAGAAGAAAAGAAGAAGGATCCATTCCTTTCCTGACGATTCTTTCAATTTGAGGAAATATTTATTTGTAAGAATCCGATCAACACCTGCTAACTGCATTCCTTTTCGGAATAAGAAAAAACTGATTATCGCACCTAATGATTCACCAACTATTGAGATAGCGATTCCTGCCCAAAGTCCAAACACAGATATATTAAAGGCGGTCAAGAAAATACTCGGAAGGAATCCAAGAATACTGATGACTATACTAATGGTTATGCTGATAATAAAGAGAAACCCAATATTCAGCCCAATTAAGTCGTCTGTGAAATGTTGAAGATATGTAGACATATTTTAATTCCTTTACAACGTATTTAAATCTTCATCTATTTTATGAAAAGCTCATTTAAGCACGCACTTAGAATAACCCTAAAACGTTTAAAGAGGGAAAATATGGGTTATGGATTTCTATAAAACAAAACGATATAAGAGGAGATAGTGAAATGTCACAGGAAAACTTCCAAACAACAATTCAAACATTACATGAATGTATGGAAGCATGCAATCATTGTTTCGACAAGTGTCTTAAAGAAGAAAATATTGGGATGATGGTGGGCTGCATCCTAATGGACAGTGAATGTGCAGATATGTGCGGATTCTTGGAACAGGCTCTTGTGAGAGGGACACCCTTTGTTGCTGAAATCGCTACAGCATGTGCTGCGATTTGCGAGGCATGCGATAAAGAGTGTGAAAGGCATGACCACGATCACTGTCAAAAATGCGCAAAAGCATGTTTTGCCTGTGCAGATGAATGTAGAAATTTAGCTTAATTAGCAAAAAACGAAGCACCAATCCTTTTCTCGGATTGGTGCTTTTTTAGATGCTAATTCTCACCCGTTTTTTCCAATGTATGGAACCGACATCGTTATGGGGATGGCATTCCTCTTGAATGTACTTATATTCTTCCTCTAGTTCTTTCAGTGTCAGTTCGAATAATTGTTTGTCACCTTTTTTGAAAAGGTTGTGAGCGATCAATTTATTGATTAACTCATTTCTTCTCTTATGCAATGTATCCTGCAGTATTTTCCCCATCGTTTTCACTCCTCTTAAAATGTAATCAATCAGAGAAGTGGGCTTATTCACTCAAAAAAACCCACTTCCTTGTAGATAAGAAGAAGGCTTTTTAGTATCAGAACTTCAACTTATCTTCCAAGCATCATGCTTGTGGAATTAGCACAGTTTTCTATTAATTAGAATCTGTTGCTGAGGTATCATCGGGCCAGTCCCTCTCCCTCTCTGGATAAGTGGCTATAGTGTTGTATTGATTCTATTATATAGTTGACTAAACAAAGCTGTCAACTTGGTTTTAGGGAATTGTATGTTTGGTAGGGGCGCTTTTGGAGATTTCTTTCTATATTTAGGGCATTTAAACAAGCAATGATAGTATTTATTCATAAAATGAATAGTCACTACCTCATGTAGATTATTAATAGGGGGAAAACAATAATGAAAAAGAAAAAATACTATGAAAGGCTTCCTCTGCTTAGAAAAGGAGAGGGGTCACTCCTTGGAAAAGTACAATCATTTCCAGAGGGTTGCGACTTTTATCCAATTAAATGTGAATGCCCACCTGGACCTCAAGGCCCCCAAGGAGAGCAAGGCCCCCAAGGAGAGCAAGGCCCCCAAGGAGAGCAGGGTCCTCAAGGAGAGCAAGGCCCCCAAGGAGAGCAAGGCCCTCAAGGAGAGCAAGGCCCTCAAGGAGAGCAAGGCTCCCAAGGAGAGCAAGGCCCCCAAGGAGAACAAGGGCAAGCAGGAACTTTTTCACCCATATATGGGAACATATTTGATAATGCAAATCAACAATTAGTTCTCGGGGTAAATGAATTGGTACGTTTCAACCAATTTGATCAACCTGAATCAGTTCTTGTGGGAGGAATAACTGCAACGGCTAACTCTATGACAGTTCCAGAAGATGGAGACTACGCTGTATTATGGCAAACAGTCTTTTTACCTGGACCGGGAAGTCAACACGCTGCGTTTGGAATATTTATAGATGGAAGTTTAGCACCAGCAACTCGTTCTGGTGTGGCTGTATTTTCTGATCAAGAAATTGGGGTGAGTTCATCGGTAGCCATCTTAAGTTTAACCTTGGGACAAACGTTGACACTGCAAGCACTTATACCCGCCACGAGTAACCAGACAACTATAGATTTGGCTTCTAACGTTCAATATCCACCTTTTGGAGGAGTAGCAGATCAACCAATAAACAGTGCTTCATTACGGATTTTCAAACTTGGTCCAACATTCATGATGTAACGTGTAAGTTTTAGTGCGGTATTAAAAAAGGAAATCGCCTGTTGTCAATAAATCTCATCCAGTTGGACAGGCAATTTTCTCTATTTTCAAGAAAAAAGCCATTCCCAATTACCATTTCTTGATTTTGACACATATTCTTTTTCTAATATCCTAAAAACATGATAATCTTGATACATAAACGCAATTAATGGAGTGATGGTATGAAGACAGTGGTTGTCGTAGGTGGAGGAATTACAGGATTAACAACACTGTATCATCTTCAGAAGATGGCAAGGGAACAACAGGTAAATATGAACGTATTATTAATCGAACGTGATGAACAGCTTGGAGGGAAGATCAGGTCAGTAAGAGAAGGCGAATTTATTATGGAAGCAGGAGCAGATTCAATCGTCGCCCGCAATGAAGGGGTTCTTCCTCTTATAGAGGAATTGAATCTTCAGGAGGAGCTTGTTTACAATGAAACAGGGACCTCTTACATATATACGGATAGTGAACTGCACATGATTCCAGGTGAAACGATTTTCGGAATTCCAATGAGTATAGAATCCCTTTATGAGAGCACCCTCATTTCTGAAGCAGGTAAGAAAGAGGCCTTGAAAGACTTGGAAACGGAAAATACTCGATTTACGAAAGATAGCTCTATCGGGGAATTCTTAACAGCCTTTCTTGGTAAAGAACTAGTGGAGAATCAAGTAGCACCTGTCTTATCAGGTGTATACTCAGGGAATTTGAATGAACTCACTATGTCCACGACTCTACCGTATCTACTACAGTATAAGAATGAATACGGAAGTATTATCAAAGGGTTATCTGAAAATAAACAAAAATTCCAAGGAACTTCCAATAAAAAATTCATTTCGTTTAAAAATGGATTATCCGCTATTGTAGACCGCTTGGAGGAAGTTTGTTCAGATGCAACCATTTTAAAAGGGGTTGAAACAAAAAACCTTCGAAAAATGGGAGATAAATATGAACTTACTCTATTTGAACAGGGAAGTATCCAGGCAGACTACGTGGTATTCGCTACACCTCATGATGTCACAAAAAAGATCGTAAATCATGAAAAATTAAACCCTGATTTCGATCAATTAAAAAATTCCTCTCTGATATCGATCTACCTGGGATTCAATGTTCCGGATGACAAACTGCCGGCTGATGGTACTGGATTTATTGTATCAAAAGGTAGTGAAGTGAAGTGTGATGCATGTACTTGGACCAGTCGTAAATGGAAACATACTTCTGAAAACCATAATCTTTTAGTGAGACTTTTTTATAAAAGTACAAATCCTCATTATAGAGAATTAATTGGGTTGAACGATGACGAACTTATGACCGTTGCCCAAGAGGATATTAGGAAGAGTGTCGGTATCGTAGGAGACCCGGTTGCTGTGGAGGTGACCAACTGGAAAGATTTGATGCCAAAATATCATCTTAAGCATGGTCAAACTGTACAGGCTTTGGATCAACTTCTTTTAACTGAATTCCCACGAGTGAAAGTAGCAGGTGCTTCTTATTACGGAGTAGGAATTGGAGCATGTATTCAAAACGGAAAACATACAGCTGAAGAAATAATAAAAGACATCATCAGAAAAGCCTGATCTCATGAGATCAGGCTTTTCTGATGTTGAAATCCGTTTTTTATATAAGGCTCTTTTCGTAAACTTTGTTGCTATTGAAGGTAGCGAGTGCTAGTTGATTTCCGCTGCAGGTGCTCGCTTTCCGCGGGGCGTGAGTTGAACTTATCTAAGTATGAGGACGAATCTACTACTATACACGGCTAGAAAACATCAAATTTCAACGTGTGCAGTGGTCGATTTAAGCTTGAATAGTATGATACTATTTCATTCGTTTTTTTCACTAGTAAGCTCTGTCACAATATCTCATTTAGATGGTGAGGGGAACGGCGTAGACTCCTGCGGAAAAACGGGCGTGCCGAGACCCCGGAAGCGCAGCTGAGGAGGCTTGGTCGTTCGTCCGCCGGAAAGCGAAGCCGTTCCCCTCACCATCTATCGCACTCACTCATAGACAGAGCCTAGGCAGCAGCTCCTATGTTTAGAAAACAACAATCTTTGCGAAAAGAGCCTTATATAAAAACTCTATCTAAAAATGGAAATAAATGCTAACATGATTTCTTAACGGAGATATTTAAAAACAATTACAATCCCTAAGGAGGAAAGAAAGTGGCTATAACACCATCAGTTGTTGAAACAGTATTAAATGAATATATCACTCTCTTAAATAATTTATTACCAGATTTGGTTCAAGGTTTATACTTGCATGGCTCGATTGCCCTGGAGGCGTATGAAAATAATTCCAGTGATATCGACTTTATTACGGTTTTGAACCGTCGTTTAACTGAAGATGAACTGAATCTGCTTTCCTTTGTACATCAACAGGTTAAAGTCCAGTATCCAAAGCCTGAAATGGATGGAGTATATATACTGATAGAGGATATTGGGATGCTTAATTCAAATATAAAAGATGAAAGTGCACTTTATCCGTATTACAACAAGGGGGAACTGAAAAGGGGTAAGTATTTTAATTTTAACCCGATCACTTGGTATTTGTTTCAACATAAGGGAGTTAAGGTCTTGGGACCAGAAATCTCTTCTTATGATGTGGTCATTTCGTCAAAACAATTGGTTTCATATGTTCTTACCAATATGAATTCGTATTGGTTTGGAAGGACCCAATGGTTGGAAAATTCCATTGACGAGGTAAAGACCTTTCCTACAGATGTGATTGATACTGAATTAGAATGGTCCGTCCTCGGGCTGCTTAGGCAATTTTATACGTTAAAAGAAATCGACATTGTTTCTAAACTGGGAGCTGGGGAGTATGGTCTACTCCATCTTCCAGAGGAGTGGAGCAGTATTATAAAGGAGGCAATGAATATCCGAAAGGGTTTGAAAAAACGAAATTTTAAGTCAGAAGAAGAGAGAGTGAACTGCACCCTTATGTTCATGAGGTATATTATTGAATATTGTAATGAATTTTATCAAGTAAATGGTGCGGTTAAGGATTAACGATTGTAGATTTCAATTGTTTGACTGGATTAGGTGAGGGAAATATTTTAGTGCGGGTTATACCTGCCTCATTAGTAATGCGAGATAAATTGTTACTCCTAGTTATCAAATTTAGGAGTCTAGCTTGGACTACAAGAGCCAAAAAAAGCTCAGAGTTATTAGCTCTGAGCAGAAAAGTCTTCTTGGGTGAAATAAAAACGATTCTAGTTGTTGCTAGAACGCTTCGCATAAGGATAAATCGGGTCCACCAACTTAAACTCATAAGATTCTCCGTTTACAATTCCTACCACCTTGTCACTGTCATAAAGATCCAGCATGAATTGAGCCATTTCCTTGGCAGTGTGGTACTGAGGAACGCTACCATTATATTCGAACTCATTTACATCGAATGATCGCTGAGCGAACTCTGTTTCAGTCGCTGCCGGAGCCAGTATTTTCGCTTTCATTTGTGCCCCTTTTGATTCAAGCTCCTGTGCAAGCCCTTCGGTAAACGCACTCACATAGAATTTCGTTGCGCAATACGTAACGGCATCTGCCACTATGGTGTATCCTCCACCTGAGGAGACATTAATAAGCTGTGTATCTGCTACATTTTGATAATCCCGAACAAACAGTGTAGATAGAACGGTTACGGCTTCAATATTCAATCTTAACATGCTTTCTATTTTAGAAAGATTTTGATCGGCGACCGAATCAAAGTTGCCAAAGCCTGCATTATTGATAAGTGTTTCTATTTGATAAGGTTTCAAACTCTCGTAAAAAGAATAGACGTTCTCGCTTCTGGATAAATCAGCCGTCATCGTCACAACTTCCACATCAGGGTGAAAAGAAGAAATCTCTTTCTTTAGCTCACCCAGCTTGTCCTCTCGTCTAGCGACGACAATAATGTTTTTCCCCCTTGCTGCAAATGCCAGTGCTGCTTGGTATCCGATTCCGGAACTCGCTCCTGTAATGACTGTATATTTCATATTTATTCCTCCTGTCATGTTGTGGTACAATTTTATCCTAAAGGTTAGAGTGAACTCTAAGTCAAGCTTTTATTCATGGGAGGAATTATGTATGTATAGTATAAGTGAAGCGGCTGACGCATTAGGGGTCAATCCACATACCCTTCGTTATTATGAAAAAGAAGGCATTATTTCACCAGAAAGGACATCATCAGGTGTAAGAAGCTATACTGATTCTCACATCAAGTGGCTGCAATTTGTCATGAAACTAAGAGAAACACAAATGCCGATTTCCGATATAAAGACATATACTCAGTTGTTTTCAGAAGGAAATCAAACGACCAGTGAAAGACTTAATATTTTAGAAACTCATCAAAAAAACATTCAAAATCAGATAGATTCATTGTTGTCTACAAATGAAATGCTAACCAAGAAGATTAGGATGTATAAACACTATATGAGCGGAAAAAATCTTGATACCTAATCGTTATTTTATGTTTCTTGATTTGATCTGTAGTTCTTCGAATAATAATAATCAATCATTTGAAATCATGGAGGGGCATAGCAATGAAAGCAGGGTGGGAACGTTCAAATGATTTAATCATTCCAGCCATTCCTACTATTGGGGATATGCTAAAACCCTTTTTAAAGGAAAAGGGCATAGGTCATGTCCAAATATTAAGTGGGGGTCTGAATAATACGAATATAAAGATCATAACCAATAGCAAAGATCAATTCGTTCTTCGGATATTTGACAAGAATAATGAATCTATAAAGATTGAAAAAGAAATACTAACCCTTTTAAAGGACAGAGTACCCGTACCGCAAGTCCTTTATAGTGACTTTTCATGCACCGTTTTCAACAAGCCCTTTGTATTAATGAACTGGAAGACCGGAATACAACTTTCAGAGGTTCTTCAGAAGAATAGTACACTTCAATCAGGTGCAGCAACTACAGTAGGAAGCACATTAGCATGCATACATAAAATCAGATTCCCTCACTCTGGATTCTTCAATGATAAGTTAGAGGTTAAAGAAAATGTAAGGATATCCTCTGACCTATTTTTGCAGTTAATAAGAGGATGTATTCATGATGGGTATGGAAAAAGGCATTTAGGTCCCGATTTAAGCGACAAAATCCTATCGTTCACCAATGAGAATGGACATCTGATGGATTACCTTGGGGACCAAAATTCTTTGGTCCATAGTGACTTTAACCCACTAAATATATTAGTAAATGAAAAGGTAGACAGCCTTACTATTTCAGCCATTTTGGATTGGGAATACGCTTTTAGTGGTTCGCCATTAACCGACATTGGAAATATGTTGAGATATGAGGGGATCACCACAAAAGGATTATTAGAACCATTTATCGTAAGTTACATAAAGAGTGGGGGATCCTTACCTGAAAAGTGGCTTCGTAAATCAAAATTATTAGACCTTCTTGCACTATGCGATTTGGCAAATAGCAGAGAATGTGGAGTGGTAAGAATTATGGATATTAAGCGACTAGTCCTACGTACTTTAGGAGAGTGGGAAAATTATGAAGATGTAGAGAAAATGTTCTAAATTCATTGTGAACTGTGGTATTGAAACGGACTTTACCGACGATTTAATCTCTCTAACATGTAATTAAGCAGTTCAATAAACAATTCCAGGGATCTAAGTGTAAATTCGGAATGAATAACTAATTTATCCTTCGCTACATAAGGGGGAGATAATGTGAAAGGGTGATGACAAAAATGAACACGGAAATAGACGAAGTAACAGATAATTGGTTTCAAGCTATTGAGCAATTCGATTGGATGAACCTTTTATTCTTTTTATTTTATGTTTTCCTCATTTTCTTAATCAGAATGATCATTCTATCCGTAACAAAGCGAATGAAACAAAGTGATAGTAAACTATTATTTCAAATGGATTCTCTCGTTCGTTATATTTTAAACTGGATTACGACTTATGGAATATTACTATTTATGGTTTTTTACTTCTCCAATTCAGCCTGGATGTTTCGGGAAATTGTTTCAGTCGGGAAGGTGAAAGTGACTTTCTTTTTACTCATTATCGCGATACTCATTATATCCATCGCCAACCGCTCCTCCAATATTATGACAAAATACTTGCTCCCTAATATTTATCAGCGCTACAACTTAGATCGCGGACTTCAATTTACATTCGATAAAATTTTTCATTATAGTGTTATGGTTTTAGCAATATTTATAAGTTTGACGACAGTGGGAATTGACTTGAGTGCCTTGACAGTGTTCGCTGGAATCATAGGGGTGGGAATAGGATTTGGCCTGCAAAATATTGCTTCTAATTTCATCTCAGGTATTATCTTATTGTTTGAAAGACCGATCAAGGTAGGAGACCGTGTGATCGTAAATGACGTAATTGGCGATGTGGAAAAGATCAACATGAGGGCAACCATTATCAAAACATTGGACAATGAACATATCATCGTACCAAATTCATATTTCCTAGAAGAGCAAGTGGTGAATCGTTCCTATTCTGATCCTAGACTTCGATTGGTTATTCCCATTGGAGTGGCATATGGAAGTGATGTTGAGATGGTCAGGGAACTTTTGTTAAAGGTGGCAGCGCAGGAAGAGAAAGATTCCGATACTGTTCTGGTGGAACCGAGTCCATTTGTGAACTTTGTAGGGTTTGGTAGTTCGTCGTTGGATTTTGAGCTCTTTGTCTGGATCAGTAATCCTGATAAAGTCATTCTAATCAAAAGTAACTTGCATTTCCGCATATATAAAATCCTACATGAACATCGTATTGAAATTCCTTTTCCACAGCAGGATTTGCATGTGCGCAGTATAGATAAAGAAGTTGTGGATGCATTAAAAGATCATTAATCTTACTGAAATTAGAGCATTATTTTTCCCTCAGAAGGTCCCATTAATAATAGGGACCTTCTATTTTTATAAGTAATAATAGAATACAAACAATTATAGTGAGAAATATGAAGTTGGGCATACTAATTTTCAGACTTAATAGTTCGGGATAAAGGCAGGAATACGTATGCAAAATATATGGAGTATTTATACGAGGGATATTAAAAATGTTATGAGGAACTGGGTAGCTGCATTCTTGATAGGAGGACTAATGATACTGCCTTCTTTGTATGCCTGGTTCAATATCGGGGCCTCATGGGATCCTTATAGTAAGACTAATCAGCTCCCTGTAGGCATTGTAGATGAAGATATTGGTGCAGAGATTCGTGGGGAAAAGATTAATATTGGCAAGGATCTAGTAAAAGAGTTAAAGAAAAATGATGATATGAACTGGCAGTTTGTGAAAAGAAAAAAAGCAATGGATAAAGTGGAGTATGGAGATTATTTTGCTGTCATTATTATTCCAGAAGACTTCTCAAGCAAATTGGCTACTGTCGTAGAGGATGATCCGAAGAAAGCACCATTAGAATACTATGTAAATGAAAAAATAAATGCAATTGCACCTAAGATTACAGAATCCGGAGCAGGCGGGATTGTCGATAAAATAACAAGTTCATTTATATCGACAGTGAACGGGACTATTTTCCAGTTATTTAATGAACTTGGGATTGAAATCGAAAAGGACCTTCCCGATATCAAAAAGTTTGAAGAATATGTATTTGAAGTGGATGATACATTACCGGGAATCGGTGATACATTACAAGAATCATTATCCGATGCACAAAGTGCGCAAGAGATTATACACAAAGCACAAGCAGGAATTCCAGACATAGAAAGAGTAACGAATCAAGGTTTAGAGACGTTGGAAAATACGGGATCATTGCTAAATAAGGCTGAAGAACGATTGAATAATATTGCTCCTCAAGTTCAAAGGGATTTGGAGAAAGTACAAGGAATGGCTGCCAAGATCAATGAGTTCATTCAAGCGATTCAGGCCGCTTCTATTGATCTTAGTGGTGGAGAAATGATTAATAACAGTATCTCTGAAAGGGTAACCACTTCTATACAAACAATTGAAACGATTGAATCATCCTTAAAGCAACTGCAGAATGATGATGGTAGCCAAAGTCAGGAACAGATCCAACAAACCCTTGAACAACTTGCTGAAGTTAAGCAGAAAATGTTGACAATCCAACAAGAAGGGCAGAAATTAAATCAGTTTCTTTCAACAAAACAGCAGGATGTGGACAAAGTTATAAAAGGGATCAACGACCGATCTGTCAAAACAGAAACCGAAATCGACACATTTTTGAAAGAGTATAAACAAAATATAGAACCCGTTGTATTAGAAGAAGTAGATAAAGCGAAGAGAACTATAAATGATGCGAGGGGAATCCTTCAAGAAATTCAATCGACTATTCCTGAAGTAGAAAGAATCCTCTCCAATACAGACACGAACATCAACAACGGGACGGAAACTCTCGAAAACATGTTAGGGGAATTCCCTTATGTTAGAGATAAAATTAGCAATTTGGCTAATCGGATTCGAGACATTCAAGGTAAGACCGACATCAACGAAATCATTGAACTTCTTCAAAATGATCCCGATGCTGAGAAGAGCTTTTTTGAAGAACCGGTTGTTCTAAAGAAAAACAGTCTCTTCCCGATTGAAAATTATGGTGCAGCCATGACACCCTTTTACACGGTGTTGGCAATATGGGTGGGAGCCCTATTGCTTATTTCTCTATTGGCTACAGAAGTGATGGGTCAAAATAGCTATACCCAAAGCCAAATCTATTTTGGCAGACTGTTAACGTTTCTCAGTATTGGTGTGGTACAAGCCATAATTGTAACCGTTGGTGACATCTACCTCTTAAGGGTCAACATTGCCGAACCCTTCTGGTTTGTTTTATTCGGCGCAATGACAAGCATCATTTTTATGATCGTGGTTTACACGCTAGTATCGGTATTTGGAAACATAGGGAAGGCCATGGCTATCGTGCTCCTTGTCCTTCAGATTGCAGGAGCTGGGGGAACGTATCCAGTTGAACTACTACCGAGATTTTTTCAAACGATACACCCCTTTCTTCCGTTTTCATATGCCATTGATCTCATGAGGGAGGCTGTAGGCAGAATTGTGTGGGAAAGGGCGAACCATGATATTCTTTATCTTCTCCTGTTTGGTATTGGTGCTTTACTATTTGGTACTGTTCTAAAGAAGCCGCTTAACGATAAATCGAAAGCGTTTATGAAAAAATCAAAAGAGTCCGGATTATTTCATTAGCGTGAATTGCTCATATGAAGGATTCCTCTCTTCACTTATAGGGTATACCCTAACCATATACTTATTATAAAGGGGAGGAATCACCGTGAAACAAGCCATGCTGATTGTCAATCCATCTTCTGGAACAGAAATGGGAAACGAGTATTGTGATCATGCACTTAATGTTATGAGAGAAATGGGATATGAAACGGAATTGCGATTGACAAAAGGAGAAGGAGACGCGGTCTCGTTTGCAAGGGAAGCTTGTGAGAAAAAGTTTAATTTCGTGGCAGCCATGGGTGGAGATGGAACAATCAATGAAGCAATCAATGGAATGGCAGAGCAGGAACATCGTCCACTTTTCGGGCTTATCCCTCTTGGAACGGTTAATGACTTTGCTAGAGCACTCAACATCCCTATGAAACCGGAAGAAGCAATCAACATCTTTAAGCAACATCATATACAGAAAACAGATGTTGGTAAGATCAATGATCGGTACTTTATCAATATCGTTGCAGTAGGGGCTTTGGCAGAAGCGTCTTTTTCGACACCTGTCGAGCAGAAATCTAAGCTAGGGCCACTTGCCTATATTATAGAAGGAATGAAGAAAATGAAGGAGAAGCAGCCCTTTGAACTCAAGGTGCACTCTAATCATGATTGGGAAGGGGAAGCTCTTCTTATGCTGATTGCACTTACCAACTCAGTCGGCGGGATGGAGACCATTGCTCCTGAAGCCAAAGTGAACGATGGAAAGCTTCATGTCTTTATTATCAAAGATATCGCTTTGCCTCAATTTCTTCTGTTACTTCCTAAAGTATTATCAGGTGAATTAGCTGCTAGCGAACACGTTCATTATATGAAAGTAGATCAGATTGAAGCATCATCTACTTATGAAATGATTGCAAATGTGGATGGAGATGAAGGAGACAGACTTCCCATCAAGGTAGAAAATTTAAAACAGCATTTAGAGATACTTGTTCCCCGAAATGAGTAGGAGGAAATTGTAATGATACAAAAGATTATCCAGCCTCGTAAGGAATAAATAACTGAGATTCCTGTGGGCAAAATTCTTCATTAAACTTTTCAAAATTAAATTGGAATAGTTACGTGTAAAGAGGGAGAGGAACATTCTCTTTTTTGTAAGTAAGTGTTACGTTGTATAGTATTTCTATCTTTTTTGTGTTACCATTACCTCTTAGAGCAAATAAAGGACGTGACCATTTATGATAAACATTCAAATCCCACAAGCGGATATTTCCATAACGGAACGAAAGCAACCAAGAGATTCGGAAGAACCAAAGATCAAGAGTATTCAAGGATTCATTGATCTTCACGATATTCCAAGAGACAAAGGTGGCATCATCTTATTCTATAATATTAATGATGAACTTCTCTTCGTTGGGAAAGCACGTAAATTAAGACAAAGAGTCAAAAAGCACTTGGAAGATAGTGTTTCACCACTACGTAATCATAGAGGCGAAATTTATCGAATCGACGTAGCCATTGTAGAGGACGCTATGGATCGTGAAATTTACGAAACATACATCCTTAATAAGCTTCAAGCGAAATATAATGTAGATAAAGTATTTTATAAATAATTTAAAAAAGATGCTAAGATCCCTGTTGGGAATTAGCATCTTTTCTTAATGATGACAGGTTCTAATGAAAAGAAATCTTCATCTCCCAATTGGATTCCATTCCACCAATCGTTCTTGTCTTACTCCGAAATAAGTCGTATCAGTACGATCTTTCACACCATATGAGACGAAATTGCCTTCATCGAGCCATGAAACTTGTATCGATATTATAATAGACGATCTTTTTACCCCTGCTATCTCAATATCGATAGGTTGTTTCAAATGAAATAAAGTCTGATAGCTGAGTTCTTCCCTGACAATAGAGGGAGGGCAGGGTGCATCCTCTACATTTACATATACCTTTTCCCCATTCGCAATTTCGTAGGATAGTTCATTTTTATTCGGTTGAATATGATAATTTATTTGTTTCACTTGACCAGCTTTAAGTCGCGATGGCGAGTATGCTTGGTGAAAAAGATCTTCATATTCCATGACTTGGTTCAGCTTGATTGCATTGATCACTCCGTTCATTTATCTTCCTCCTTAAAATAGGTAAATAACGTCATATATAAACCTATTTAATAAAGGAAATCGATAGAACAGAAAGGTAATGCTTGTGCCTTACAGAATTAGCGTGTAAAGAATTCAATTGATGTTAAAATAAGGAAGTTGAAGCTACTATTTTTCTACTACTGTTAGCGTCTTACTCGTGGTTGCTAAATTCGCGTTGCTAACTTTTAGTTGATAATAGTAGAATTACTTCGAAGTTTAATAATCGAAACAGAAATCGGAGGGCATAAGGATGATCGAAACGAACCACATGAATGTTCAAATACGTAAAGCCAGAATAGAAGATGCAGAAGCCATTTTACACATTCAACGTGAGGTAATAGCTGAAAATGATTATTTTATATCTGTAACAGAAGAATTTCAGAAAACGGAAGAAGAACAAAGAGGATGGATTCAGGAGATATCAGAAAAGAGTAGGAATACGCTGCTGGTTGCTGAAATAAACAACAAGGTTGTTGGCTGGTTGGTATTTTTATCCCAAGACCGGAAAAGGTTAATGCATACAGGTTCATTTGGAGTCATGATTCATAAAGATTATAGAGGGAAAGGCGTTGGCAAGAAATTGATTGAAGAGTTGATTCAATGGGCGGAACAGAATCCTAAAATTGAAAAGATATGTTTAGGTGTTTTCCATACAAATCAACGAGCTATCGCACTATACAAGCAATTAGGATTCATAGAGGAAGGGCGCAAGATAAGAGAATTTAAATTTGATGAAAATGAATATGTAGATGATATATTAATGTACAGGTTGGTTTAAATAGTAGCGATCTAAATATCGCCCCCCCATCATGTAAAAACATCGACTTTTGCTTTTTTCTGTAGAATGCAATGTATTACTTTTAAATGAAAAAAATAGTTTGAAGGTAGGGAAATAGATGAAAATACATTTCATAAAGATAATCGAACCTGAATCTGATATGGTATTCGCAATGAATCGATGGGACAATGATCCAGCATTAATTCCCCTCATTCGTCCCTGCAAAGATAAAGATGAGTCGGAACAAAGGAGAGATACGACCTTAAACGAGTTTAGAAAGCGTTTAGACACTCATCAGGTGTATCTCATCTACTTAGATGACACTCTTGTGGGAGAAATGAATTATATGCTTGACCCTGTTCATTTGTATAGAAAAGTGACAGGAACTGCATGGATTGGAATTACGATCGGTGAAGCCCAGGGACGGGGAAAGGGAGTAGGATTTAAGGCAATCCAGTTTTTAGAGGCAGAGATAAAAAAGCAAGGACACGACCGAATTGAGTTAGGGGTCTTTGAATTTAATACTCAGGCATATGATTTGTATACCCGGTTAGGATATCACGAAATTGGAAGAATTGCTGATTTCACATATTGGAACAATAAGATGTGGGCGGACATCAGGATGGAAAAGTATATAAATGAAGGTGATGGACAAATTGAAACTTAAGATAGTTGAAAGTGATAAAAGATCAGATTATAATCATTTGTTACTCTTGGTCAGTATATAGAAATAATTCTTTCATATGTAATAAAAATGTAATAATTGAAATAATAAATGAGGTTGTTGTATTTAACCTATCATTCATAAAGGCTTTCCATTGTCATTTATTCAGTCTAAAGTATTTTATATATGTAACTATTAAAAAGAACGTACGATTGAATTTGGGAGATTATCATCCTTTTTAGAGGCATCCCAAACACTTGTTTATGGATGAGCTGGATTGTAAAGTAAACGAACTGTAAAATCGTGGTAACCTACTTCCTTTTGTAATAAAGTAAAATGAATGTATATTCATTTGGGAGGGGAACACATGCAAGAAAACATTCATAATTTCGATGATTTATTAAATATGCTGGATTCTTTTATAAGGGAACCTGCTCAATTTTGGGATGAGTTTTTTTCTGATCGTGATAAAGCGATTCCTATATTTGTCAATGCACCAGACGAAAATTTAGTTACATATGTGGACAAGGAGATCATTAAGAGTGGAAGAGTTCTCGAACTTGGATGTGGTCCTGGCAGGAATGCGATTTATTTAGCTGAGAAAGGATTTAAGGTGGACGCAGTCGATGTATCAAAGGTTTCATTGGACTGGGCAAAGGAACGAGCCGATGAAGAAAACCTTTCAATCAATTTCTTACATCAAAATATATTTGACTTTAATGTTGAACCAGGAAAGTACGATTTCATTTACGATTCAGGCTGCTTTCATCATATAGCCCCTCATAGAAGGATGAGTTACATTAAAATTATTGAGAAATCATTAAAGAAGGGAGGTTACTTTGGCATTACGTGTTTTCTAAAGGGTGGAAAGTTAGGCGGTGCAGATATATCCGATTGGGAAGTATACAGAGCTGGTTCTCTCAAGGGAGGATTAGGTTATACAAAAGAACGGCTCTTGAGCATTTTTCATACTTTAGAACCTATTGAAGTGAGGAAGATGAGAGACCAACAAGATAATCAATTTGGAGTCTCTGAGTTATTAACAGGACTTTTTAAGAAATAATAATCTATCAACCATGAAGCATAAAGAATACGAGTGCATTTCTGTCATTTTCAGATCATATGCTCGTATTCTTTTATACTCTGAAGTGAGACAGAAAACGTAAAAACTCCTGCTGTTCTTTATGCTGATATTTCGTTATGGCGAAAGTCCTTGCTTCTGGTAATGGAAAAGTATGTGTGTCAACCTCCAATAGTCTCCCTTCAAGTAGCTCCCGACGGACAGTAGAGGAGGGAAGATAGGAAACGCCAAGTCCTTCTGCAATAAACCGCTTCGTAATATGAGTTTGAGTGACTTTCATCATCTTTGTATAAGGATAGTATCGTTTGATTGTTCTGCACAAATCATCCCAGTAGGCAGGATGATTGTGGGTGAAAACATGATGAGATTCTAACAGTTCCTCTTCTTCTAATGGAAAAGCGGACTCGAAATCTCGTCCATCATGGGGGGCAACGAGAATCACTTTATCAGTAAATAATAAGGTATGATCCAGTTCCGGGCTAAAACTAGGGAGGCAGGAAAGACCAATGTCCACATTTTCATTCAGGACAACCTTCTCTATGTTTTCTGATTCAATGATTTCAACGGAAATCTCTACTTGCGGATGGTTTTCTAAATACTGTTTTAACACAAAAGGTAATACATTATCTGCAATTAAAGGAGAAATGGCGATTTTCAGTTTTGATGTATATCCTTGATGAAAGGATTGGAGATTAGTGATACCTTCCTCGTACACGTCTAACAATCTTCGTGCATGCTTTATATAGAACCTCCCAGCCTCTGTTAATTTAATTTTCTTTCCCTCACGTTCAAATAATAAAACGCCGAGCTCTTTTTCTAATTGTTTAATATGAACGGTAACGGAAGGCTGTGATATATATAGCCTTTCAGCAGCTTTTCTAAAATGACCGAATTCAGCAGCGGTAATAAACGTTTTTAAAACATTTAGATCCATTTCCCTCACCCTTATTAATATTTTTAATCAAATTAATTAAAAATATTTAATTTTCTTAATTATATTATCATTATACAATAATTGTAATGAATGAAAAGGGGATGAGTGAATGTTTAGTAAAGGGTTAAAAGGAATTATTGCAGCACAAACAATGATTAGTCACATTGATGGTATAGAGGGGATCCTAATCTATAGAGGATATGAAATTGGGAAACTAACAAATCGTTCATTTGAAGATGTTGCGTTCTTATTATGGTATGGTCGTCTACCAATAGAGGACGAAGCAGAATCTGTTAAGCGAAAATTGATCTCGCTTCGATCTTTATCTCATACCATGAAGGAAGTGATTCATTCTTTGCCTAAAGAAATGGATATGATGAGTGTATTGAGGACTGTAATCTCTGCTGAAGGAGGAAAAAGCTACCTTTGGAAACCTACTATTGATCAAGCGATTAGGTTAACAGCTGTAATACCTACCATTATTGCTTATAGACATAATAGGGTTAAGGGAAACCCCATTAATGAGCCAAATCCCAGACTTAACCATATTGAGAATTATCTATATATGCTTACCGGTAACAAGCCCTCTAAGGTAGTTGTGGATGCGTTAGAAACATACATGATCTTAACCATGGAACATGGTATGAATGCTTCTTCATTTTCTGCAAGAGTGACGGCTTCCACAGAATCAGATATGGTTTCAGCCGTAACCTCAGCGATCGGGACGATGAAAGGTCCACTTCACGGAGGAGCTCCATCTGGTGTTATCGATCTTCTAAATGAGATCGGGACTGCCGATCATGCGGAGAATGTCATCAGAAGAAAGTTGCTTAAAGGAGAGAAATTAATGGGATTTGGTCATCGGGTGTATAAGACTCATGACCCGAGAGCTATAGCCTTAAGAAAAAAATTATTAAAATCCAAGGGGGAAGAAAAATCTCTTGATCTAGCATTGGCAGTGGAAAACAGTGCGCTCCAACTTTTAACTGAAATTAAACCGGGAAGATCACTCTACACAAATGTAGAGTTCTATGCAGCGGCCATCATGAAATCCATTCAACTTGAATCAGATTTATTTACACCCACCTTTACTGCGAGCCGTATCGTAGGATGGACAGCCCATGTATTAGAACAGGCTGAGAATAATACCATTTACAGACCTCAATCAGAATATATCGGAAACTCTAACCGATAATGAGAATCAACCTACATTCTTAGACGATGTAGGTTGATTTATGTTAACGCTTCAACAAGATGATGGTATAATTGAAACATACTCAAAAAGGAGTGATCAAGGTGATAAATAAAGTAGGGCAAATCATGTTATATGTGAAAGATCAGGAAAAATCGATGAATTTTTGGACTGAAGTAGTCGGTTTTACCATCATTTCTGAGGAAGATAATGGTCAAGGAATGAAATGGATTGAAATAGCACCAACGAAAGAAGCTGAAACAAGTATTGTTCTCCATAATAAAGAACTGATTGCTAAAATGCAGCCTGAACTAAATCTTGGAACTCCTTCATTAATGATGTACACAGACAAACTGGATGAATTACATAAAGACTTATCAAACAAAAACATCACGGTTGGGGAAATTGTGGACATGCCTTCAGGCAGGGTATTTAACTTTGCAGATAGTGAAGATAATTATTTTGCAGTTATGCAGAAAAACCAATAAATCAGTAATCTGAATGAAAAAGCCGAAGATCGTTCATTGATCTTCGGCTTTAAATGATTAATCACAATTTAATAAAATACAAGGAGATACCACATTGTTTGAAACAGTATTAGGAAAACCCAAAAACGCAAAAACTGAATTGAAAATGAAATATAGAACGGCCGTTAAAGCGGTTATCTTTCAAAATCATAAGATACTTCTTATGCATTCGAATAGAGGGGATTTTAAATTTCCTGGTGGAGGTGTGGAAGAGGGTGAAACCTTACATGCTGCACTAATAAGGGAAATTGCTGAAGAAACAGGATATGTTCACTGTGTTGTTAATGAGCCACTTGGAATTGTCACACAGAGGCATATGGATTTATTTAATGAAGAATCTCTATTTGAAATGACTTCTCACTATTTTCGATGTGAATTAACTGACAGTGAAAAGGTACCGCAACAATTGGAAGGGTACGAATCTGAACTGGAAATGGTACCGAAATGGGTTACGCTGGATGAAGCCATCAATGGAAATGAAAGTCTTAAGGATCAGTTTGATAACAATCGCTGGATAGAACGGGAGAATTATGTACTGAGAGAATTAAAGAAGTTATATGTTTATAAAGAGCGGTGATTCTCTGATCACTGCTCTTTTATTATGAATCTGATGATACGCCTTCTATTACAAGTTCAACCCGTACTTTTTCAGTTCTTCTGTATCATTTGGCAGTGTCACATAGCCTTCTGGATTCATATCCAGTTTCTCTAGAAGTTTAGATGACAATTCATTATCCTTTGTCGTAATCGCTACCAGCCGGTTTAAGCCGATCTTCTTAGCAAATTCGATGGTTCCTGCAGCTGCCTCATATGCATATCCTTGAGATTGAAAGTCAGCAAGGAACGCAAAACCGATATCTACATCTTCTAACCCTTCACGCTTAATTAATCCGCATAAGCCTATAGGAGACTGATCATCTTTCCTTTCCGTCAAAAATAATCCAAAGCCTTCTCTTTCACACATTGCTCTCGGACCATTCACAATATAACTTCTTGCATCATCCAATGTGCGAATGCCTTTGTCACCTATGTACTTTAACCAGCCTGGTTCATTTAATAATTTCATTATGAATTCAGCGTCGCTCGATTCTACCCATCTCAGGATGAGCCTTTCCGTTTCTAGTACTTTCATGTGAGCACCTCGTTTCTATATGATCACATCCTATTGTACCTTTAAAAATATAAAAGGAAAATCAATTCAAGTATAGAATATTCTCTCCGGTCAGCCAATCATATATTTAGCGAGACACACACCTGGAAAAAATCCAAGACTACTAATCAAATTTCTTCATGATATAGTTTCCTTATAGAAAATGAACATAGTAGAGGTGTAATCAAACAATGAAAATCAAAATAGAAGCTCCGAAAATCCCAGCCCGTTTAGCATCAGCTAATTTCCAAGATGTCTATTATGAAGAAGATCCGTACCTTTCTAATTGTATGGTAGAAAATGCACGACTGGATAACGAAGCGCTCGATCAGCTCGTTTTATCTAAAGTAGCGTTTAAAAATGTTTCGTTCATTGGTGCGTCATTTCCACGGATCGATATGACGGATGTAGTGTTTGAGAACTGTGATCTTTCGAATGCTATCTTCACAGAAGGCATCATCCACCGGGTACTATTTAAAGAATGTAAGTTATTGGGGGTGGATTTTTCTGAGACCAATTTAGGCAATGTAAGTTTCGTTGAATCCATGGCGAATATGAGTGACTTTGTGGACGCTCGTTTAAAACAAGTGAAATTCGATCAAACCTCTTTACAGAATGCGAATTATTCAGATTGTAAACTTGTTAAGGTGAGCTTTGATAAGTGCGATCTTCATGAGATTGATTTTACTCAAACAAACCTTAATGGAATCGATATAAGCACATGTACGTTTACACGCATCAATGTGGCCCTTGAGAATCTATCTGGTTGTGTGGTTTCACCGGAGCAAGCGATTGGGTTTGCGAGTTTATTGGGATTAAAGGTAAAAGAGTAGGTTTAATATTCTATTTCCCTGGTCCTAGGAAAAATATTGAATGGAAATTAATAAGATAGCATACTCATTAAATAGGCTCCATTGCTTCTATTTGAAGGGGGAAACAGCATGACTATCTTTATCTGGACGTTACAAGGTTTATTAGCAGCCATGTTTTTAATGGCAGCAGTTGGAAAATTAACCGGATCCAGTATGCAGCGTGGTGTATTTGAACACTTACGGCTACCTCAATGGTTTAGGGGCGTCACAGGATTAGTGGAGTTAACAGGTGCTGCCCTTTTAGTCATTGGATACTGGCAG
Source organism: Bacillus sp. BHET2 (assembly GCF_005938125.1). Taxonomy (GTDB): domain Bacteria; phylum Bacillota; class Bacilli; order Bacillales; family Bacillaceae_B; genus Rossellomorea. Next base: position 987,608 of record NZ_VCQN01000001.1, on the reverse strand, counting down.
GAAAATGTCATTTCAGCTGGAGCGCTCATCCTTGGTATAACAGCTATTGGAGGAATGTTGGCTCATATTCGTGTGAAAGATGGCTTTAAAGATACCATCATGATTGTGGTATTGGGAATCCTTTCATTTATATTATTGTATTTGGTCCGATAAAGGCCGTCGTCGCTCCTGAACTTACCGTATTTCAAATCCGATTTTAAATAATCGGATTTTTTCATGCTTGAAGCAAGGGCTCGATACTTGAGGATAAGACATTTAATGAAACTTTTCCCATTGTTAAACCGTAGATTTATTTAACACATCGTCATATTTACATTTATATGAAAGGAGTGCTTTTTATGATCGAAGTTGGTAACGTGAGTAAACGATATGATTCCATCCAAGCACTTGAAGGAATTCAATTGACCATCCAAAAAGGAAGTTGTTTTGGTCTGGTAGGTCCGAATGGGGCAGGGAAGTCGACTTTGATGAAAATTTTATCAGGTGTTCTCCAAGACTTTGAGGGGGATATCATCGTCAATGATCATTCAGTCCTTAAGGACCGAAAAAAAGTGAAGCGGATGATAGGATACATACCCCAAGATATTTGTTTGGAAGAATCCCTTTCGGCTAAAGATAATCTCACTTATTTCGGCAGTCTGTATGGACTGAAAGGGAAGATCCTCCAAACACGTGCAGAAGAAATATTAGAGCAAATAGGATTGAAGGACCGAGGGAAAGACAAGGTAATCACCTTTTCAGGAGGGATGAAAAGGAGACTGAATATAGGCTGTGCATTATTGCATAATCCTTCGATTGTCATCATGGATGAACCAACTGTTGGCATTGATCCGCAATCGAGAAATTCCATTTTCTCCATCATTAATCAATTAAAATCAAAAGGCAGTACAATCATTTATTCTAGTCATTATATGGAAGAAGTAGAACAGCTATGTGATGGTATTGGTCTTATTGATAAAGGAACGCTTGTAGAATGTGGGACAATGGATGAATTGCTACAGAAATATAATAAGCCTTCATTATTTATTTCTGGAGACAGGTTAGATGATGAATTGTTATCAAAGCATGGTCGCGTGGAATCAAAGGGTAGCGGATTCTTATTAGATAGTGACGAACCTTTAGAAACGCTCCAAGGGTTGATTGCTGATCTTCGTAATCTTAAAATTGAACCAAGGAGACTGGAATTATATCATCCAAGGCTTGAAGATATCTTCTTCAACTTAACAGGTACTCAGTTACGAGATTCATAGAAAAGGAGGGATTACAAATGTTTGCAGTTGCACGTACGGAATTGAAGAAGAATTTTCAAGACAAAGGGTTATGGTTTTGGACGTTTATTCTACCTATTGTATTCATTGTTGCGTTTGTTTCCATTTTTTCGGGTGATGAAAATACGAGTTATAAAGAGGTTGTCACCCAAATCATTCCAGGCTACACCATTATGTTCGCCTTTTATATAATGATCTCTATGGTAATTGGTTTTGTGAAGGATAGGGATAGAGGGATGGTGGCCCGTATAGCCAGTACACCACTTCCAATCCAAGGTTATTTTATCGGAAAATGGATTCCGTTCATGTTGATTGTATTGATTCAGATTGCTGTATTATTTAGCTTTGGTGTCGTTGTTTACGATCTTCCATTAGGAGATCCTATATCTTTAGTTATGTTATCTTTATCATTAGCTTTTATTGTAACAGGATGGGGGATGGCACTTGCGGTACTGGTGAAAACAGAGAACATGGGTATTGCCATGACACAAATCATAGCACTCGGTGGAGCTATGCTTGGAGGCTTGTGGCTTCCTGTAGAATTGATGCCGGACTTCATGCAAACCGTCAGTAAATTCCTGCCTCAGTACTGGGCGATAGAAGGTTACAAAGAAATTATTCTTGAGAATGGAACAACGGGTGATGTGTGGTTTAACATCATCATCTTGCTTGTTTCCGGCATAGGAGGGGGATTAATTGCATACGCTGCCTATCCCCGGTTCCTACGGTTATCAAAGAGTTAAGAAATAAGTGTAAAACATGATTTTCCGATAGACCGATTTTTTTTTGTTACTCTTACCAATGTTCAGAACGGAGGGTAAGAATCTCTGATAGAAAATAATGGTATAATATAATAGTCTGAAAATTGGGAGTGCATTTTTTGGAAGGAGGCGTTCATAATGACAAAATTGGAAAGATTGAATACAAGTAGTGACAAGGGGGAGTTTCCTAGCTAGGAGGTCTCACTCCCCATGAGTTGAAAGGGGAAACTTAATGGAAATAAACAATGTTTCGATAGTAGAATTAAATGAAAAAAATTGGTATGAGTGCTGTCAGTTGAAAGTATCTGAAGACCAAAAATCTTTTGTTGAATCAAACGCCATATCCATTGCTCAATCAAAATTTGAACCTACACTTAAACCTTATGCTATTTATGATGGGAGTACAGTTGTTGGATTTTTAATGTATAACACTGTGCCAGAAGAGCTCGATGCATATTGGGTATATAGAATCATGGTGGATAAAGACTATCAGGGTAAGGGAATCGGAAAAGCAGCGACGACTTTGATGTTATCTGAAATGAATGAAACTCTTGAAGGAAATAAGATTGTGGTTGGGTACCATCCTGATAATAAGGAAGCCCACCATTTATATGCAAGTTTAGGGTTTGTTGACCATGGTAATAGATTTGGCAAGGAAATGGCTGTAGTGAAAGAAGGATAAGCTAAGTAAATAATTATGAAAAGGTCAAGAATAGATGCTTGGCCTTTTTCTATTAGCTAAGTCAGTGAGGGGGCATGATTTCAGATGGAAATAAAGCTCACAGCAATCATAAGCCGTGAGCTAGAAAGAAGTATAGCGGCAGCGCGCCACTAGTTTTCTCTTATAACCAATGACTCTTTTATCTTATCTTTTGCTCCTTTACGCCATTTCTTTACTGCAGAATTCGAAACATTCTCAACTTCTGCAATTTCGCTGATTGTCAACATGTGCACACACGTATACATTACCCATTTTTTTTGATTTTCCGTTAAGTCTTCGCAATAGGAGAGTACCATTTCCTGCGCTAACTGCTCATTCCCGTTCTCATCCTCGATCACTTCAAAAAAGTCCGTTTCTTTAAAAATACTTTTCGTCTCATTGCGATTTTCACTCGTTAATTGAGATAGGATTCTACCTCGTACGAAATAATAGGCATACGCTGGAAACGCTCCTTTCTCCGCATCGAAATTTTCATAAGCCTCCCATAAGGCAATGAGACCAGTCTGATAGTATTCATCCTTGTTTTTGTAAATATGCAAGGTATGGATCAACTTATGAATCATCAATTCATAATTCTTTTGAAGTTCTTCAAAACTTTCCAATGTGACTTCCTTTTGATTGACGCGCCACTCATTGTATTCCTAGGTAGCTTTACCATACTGGGAAAATGAAAGGCGAACAAAAGAGGAAAGTCATTATTTTCTTATATGAAATTCAATAAAAACCAGAAAAAATCTCAGGGTTTTTCTATAAAGTAACCGATCAATTCATCTAAATAAAAAAAGGATTTGTGAAATATTAATGAAAAACAAGGGAATTGGCATCGCTTCTTATATTAATCATAATCCTTAACGCATGAAGGGCTAGAAGGTAACTAGAAACAAATGAATGAAATGCGTGGCCAACTCCTTGGACGTTGGCCATTTACTATTCAAAAAAAGTATGAACTGTCTATAAAACTGCTATACTATTTTTGATGATAAAGCAAAGGAGTAAGCTATGAAAAAAATAATGTTGATTTCCATTACAGGTTTTTGTGTGTTATCACTGGTAGTAGTCGGTACTTACAAGTGGATGAATGCAAGAACGTTTCAAATGTTTGGCAATCTGACCTCAGAAGTGAAAATCAATGAAAAAGTAATAGCCATCACTTTTGATGATGGCCCTACTGAAAATGTTGATGAAATTCTTACCACACTAGAAAAGTATGAAGCCAAAGCCACTTTCTTTCTTATCGGGAGAGAGATAGAGAAACATCCGGAGGAAATTGAAAAAATTGTGAAAGCTGGCCATGGAATTGGAAATCACTCCTATTCACATGAACGGATGATTTTTAAATCGAGAACATACTATAGAGAAGAAATCGAAAAAACGGATGAGCTGATCAATCAAGCAGGATATGATGGACAGATTGATTTTCGTCCCCCGAACGGAAAGAAATTGATAGGTCTTCCTTATTATCTAGATAAGTATAAGAGAGAAACCATTATGTGGAATATTGAACCTGATAGTATATCGAATGATCCTTATGAGAAAGTCGCATATGTGAAGGAGAAGGCAAAGCCAGGTTCAATTATCTTATTACATCCCATGTATGATGAGAGTCGGAATGTAATACAGTTACTAGATGAAATCCTTGCAGCATTGACGAAAGAGGGGTTTACTTTCGCGACTGTCAATGAACTTCAACAAATGGCTAGTAATGATTAAAGACTAACTTTCATTTCTTAATACTTCATTAAATACCTGATTTGCAATCCTTACAACCCCTACGGGCATTTGATTCACAATCACGGTCAAAAAGAGTTCATCTTCAGGATAATAAAGCGTCACAGATTCGTAACCATGAATTCCTCCCTGGTGGCCGAGTGCAGATTTACCGTTATCAAATCTATATTTTTGTATTCCTAGTCCATAAGAGTTGGAAGGATCATCAGTAGCTTGAAAGTGGACCATTTCTTTCAGGGATTCTTCTGATAATAATGAACCATTGAACAGAGCCTTCATAAACGATTGAATTTCGATGGGGTTAGAAATAAGAGCTCCGGCTGTCCAGATGATCGATACGTTGAGAATATTTATATATGTGAGTTCATCAGAGAGCTCTGACATGTCTTCTGTGGCTATCGAGTGGCCAGTTGCATATGGATGTCTTAGTTCGTTAGCAGACGGGAAGTATGTCCTTTTTAGATGGAGTGGTTGTATAATCCATTGATGGATAACCTCTTCAATCGTTTTTCCTGACAATTTCTCTACTATTAAACCAAGCAAAATGTATCCTGTATTAGAATAGCTATATTGGGTTCCGGGTTCAAATTCAAGGTCTTGATCACGAATGAGCCTTATAAGACTTTGAGGTGGAAAATCATCTTTAGGGCAGGATAATGCGTGTTGGATGCATTTTGTTCCTGCAACATCCATCCAAATGTAATCCTTTAAACCACTTCTGTGCTGAAGCAATTGACGAACTGTTATGTGTCTACCATGGGTTAGGAGACCGGGTAAGATGGATTCTACTGTTTGTTCGAGTGAAAGATGCCCTTTTTCCTGGAGTTTTAGAAGGAGGGTGCTGATGACTATTTTAGTAATGCTCCCGACCCGGTGATGATCATGTGCATTCAATACGTCATTTGTCCCCAGTTGCCGTACGCCAGCAGCATAAATATGGTCACTTCCATCAGAATTTGTTAAACAAACAGAAATTCCTGGAAGATTGTGTTTCTCCTGGAGGGTTCGCACCGTATTCTGTAATATCGTATGATTAATCAATGTCATCGTCCTTTCATCTAGTAATAGATATTGGATACCGATCATTATGAAAGCCGTCTTTATACTTAGTTTATTACTTGTAAGTGAAAATCTGGAAGTTTAGCAGGAATTGACAACGGTTAGATTGAAATATAAATAAGTATCGAATGGAATGGAGGGAGTCTCTTTGATAAAAAGTCCGATCAAAAATAAAGTGAATTTGGTGTTTATTCCTGTAAGTGACATTGAAAAGTCTAAAGAGTGGTACACAAGTATATTGGACATCCAAGAAGGAGAAGAACATTTTGATCATCTATTTGTTGCTGACATGGAAGGAACAGGGATGATCCTCGACACAATGCCAATGTGGAGGGACAAATCTGGTAGACTACCAAGGTTGGATTTTCCAGCCATTCAATTTGCGACAGACGATATTCACGAATCCTACCATTTTATGAAAGACAAAGGTGTAGAGTTAATAACCGAGATTGAGAATAATCAATACTTTGTATTTAAAGATCCTGATGGGAATTTGCTGATGGTTTGTAACTGAATAAGTCATAATAAGTGTGGGTGATGTTGATCCAAACTTGAAAGGAGCATCACCCAGTATTTTCTGAAAAGTATTTAAGAGTATGCTCTATACATATGAAGAAAGATGATAAATAGAAGGAGAATGATAACATGGCGATCAGAAACTCAGCAAAAGCCATCATTATACATAATAACAAAATACTTTTAACCAAAAACAAGGATGCACAGGGATATTTCTATCTCTTCCCTGGAGGCGGTCAGGAGCATGGTGAAACTCTTGATGAGGCATTAAGAAGAGAATGTATCGAGGAAATAGGAAGTTCAGTAAAAGTAGGCGAACTTTTACATATTCGTGAGTATATAGGAAAGAATCATGAGCATTCTTCATTTGACTATGACGTGCATCAGGTAGAGTTTTATTTTAGAACTACGTTGGAAGTAGAATTGGAAAATAGTGAACCACCAACAAATCCAGATAGTCATCAAGTCGGCATTGAGTGGATTGATTTACAAAAATTTACGAAACTAAGGGTCTACCCACAGAAAATCATAGAGTACCTCCTGAAAGAAGCATCGATTGTCTATCTTGGAGATATGAATTAAAAGAATGAAGCTATAAAGGTCAAGACCCTGGGGCTTCATTTCATTCGTGTACTATTGGAGGAGCCATTCTTCTGTACTAACTGCTTCAGCAAACCAACGCAACACTTCATTGTGATGTGAAATGATTTGTGCTGCCGAAATTTCTGTTTTGTCGAAAGTTGAGTGGGCATCTGTAAGCAGGGTTACCTTGTAGTCCTTACTGCAACCTATTCTGCAGATAGTGTCCACGCATGCTTCGGTTTGAATACCGGTTATGATTAAGTGATCAATGTTTAAATTTGATAATCTTTGTTGAAGATCCGTTTGATAAAAGCTATCTGGGGTATTCTTTTCTATTATAATCGATCCTTCTTCCGGTGAGATACTCTCATGTATGTTCCAGCCCGCTGTCTCCTTCTCTAACGGACTTCCTTCAGGTCCATTATGTTGGACAAAAATAATAGGGATTTCTTTTTTCTTTGCATATTCCATCGCTCTTTTAATATTTTCCAGTAATGTGTCCCCTTTATAAATAGAAGGATTGGTTGTAAACATCCCTTTCTGGACATCGATAATCATTAGTGCTATATTCATTCGTTCTCCTCCTTACTGTTTGATGCCTGTTGGCGATTTCGGCCTTCTGACTAACTACCCACTACAATTCGGACAAGTATAGTTATAATTATCTGTACATTTTTCACAAAAACTACATTCATGAACACAGATATATGCATGATCGTTCAATAAATTCTGACATGACTGACAATTGTTCTTCATTTCTAATCCCATATGTATCTCCCTTTCTAGTACTATCTTTCCATTATATTCTAAAATAGGTTAATATAGTGAATAGATGGAATATTCTTTATACAATAGGAGGATAAAATGACTTCTACAATCGTAAAATGGGGGGAATCGAAAGTAAAGTTAACATGGAGACAGGATATTCACCTTCCAGACATGAAGCTAATCACCAGTATACATGGCTTCTGCTTTAATAGTGGAAAATTACTTCTAGTGAAGCTGCGTAAAAGAGGCTGGGATTTTCCAGGAGGGCATTTAGAGAAAGGTGAATCTCCAGAAGAGTGTTTGGAAAGGGAAGCAATGGAAGAAGCGTATGTTTCGGGGCATTCCCATCTATTAGGATATATCATTGTGGATCATCATGACAATCCCTACTGGAATGAAGATGGCCACTATCCCAAAGTGGGGTATCAAATTTTTTATCAAATGGAAGTAGATCAAGTCCATCGATTTGAAGCGGAATATGAATCTGTAGAAAGATGCTGGATCGATCCAGCCAGGGTGTCAGATTATTACCCTGCATGGAATGAGGTATATCATGAGATTCTTTCAACTGCTGAGGGAATACACAATCAGAAGGGCATATCGATCATGAAGAACATGTGAATAAGAAAAAAGCGAGAAGGTCCCGCTTTATTCTTATTCTTTACAAGTTGTTTCAAAAGAATAATTCAATTGAATTTTTAAAGATCCATTGTACATTCTTTCTGGTGCAGTGCCTGTAGTTGCGATTCTTGTTAAATGATCATAAACAAAGGTTAAAGAACTATGGGGTTGAACTAAAAGAACAATTGGCTGATTGCTTACACTTCTTTCAAATCGAACATTAATCGCCTGAGTACTAAAGTTTTCAATAGTACCTGCAGCAATAACTGGAATACTTGTGGATTGAACGTCAAATATTGTATTTACATCTTGGTTTCCAGTACCTGCGAACGGAGCACAGTTTTCGTAGTGAGCATTTTTGCACTCTTTTTTAGGTCTCGGAGGACATTTATCATCCTTCCAACCTAGAGGGGTGTTGTAACAGTTCATATCTTTCACCTCCTGTATATATTAACGTATGAAAAATCTTTTAGAATGCCTGTACAGATATCACGAATTAATAATTTCTTCAGGAACTAGTAATTAAACGGCATTTTTTCATATTTTAAATAGTTGTTGCTAATTTAATTTCTTTTAGAAATATCATGTGAATAACTAGGAGGGATTTTATGGACTCAAAAACCATTTCTATTAATAAGGAAAGCTGGAACGAGGCAGCTCCCCGTTTCTACGGAAGAAACCCACTCCCAGAATACGGGCCACTTGCACCGACAGAGGATGAAGTACAACTCCTCGGTAGTGTTAAAGGGAATAAGGTGCTTGATATTGGATGTGGAAGCGGTCATTCATTGGAATATATGTATCGTAATCATGCAAGTGAGCTGTGGGGAGTGGATTTATCAAGTAGCCAAATTGAGGCTGCGAGAAAACCTCATAATATAGAAATTCAAAGTTATTAGCGTTAGCCACCAGAAGAGCACATCGATTCTATGATGCTATTGGGTATGAAGAATCGTCCTAATATAATAAGAAAACACTCAAATCAAAATGAGTGAAAAGGAGGAAATCAACATGATAAAAGCAGCCATTTTCGACCTGGACGGAACCCTGCTTAACAGGGATGCATCAGTACAACAATTTATAACAAATCAATATGAGAGACTTCATAAATGGCTAAATCATATTCCTGAAACGTCCTACATACAAAGGTTCATTGAATTAGATCAGCGTGGATATGTTTGGAAAGATAAGGTATACAAGCAGCTTATAGAGGAATTCAAAATCACGGAACTAACATGGGAGGAAATGCTGGATGATTACCTCAGGGAATTTAGGAATAGTTGTGTCCCTTTTCCACATTTGCATCAAATGTTGGACGAATTAAAATCGGCAAACATAAAGCTTGGGATGATCACCAATGGTTTTGGACGGTTTCAAATGGACAATATTATAGCTCTGGAAATTAAAGCATATTTTGATGAAATTCTCATTTCAGAATGGGAAGGTATAAAAAAACCTGATCCTGAACTTTTTCAGAGAGCGTTGGAAAGGCTGAATTTAGAGTCTTCAGAGTGCATCTTTATCGGGGACCACCCGCAATATGATGTATCCGGAGCTCAACAAGTGGGGATGAAAGGCGCATGGAAAAGAGACCCTTTATGGAGTCATGCTGATCATGCAGACACAGTGATCGATGAGTTGATGGAATTACCACATTATATTAAAGCTCTTAGCTAGAAATCTTTGTTTTACTTATAAGTGCTAATGAAGGTCTTTTACTAATTTTGGGTCAAATATGTAAGTGTAACTATATCCTATTTAAAGAATATGTTAAATGAAGAAGGTGTCCCAAATGACAACAAAAAAATCATTTGTCCATTTAAGCCCCTACGATCCACTTTGGGAATTGAGATTTAATCAAGAAAAAGAGATGATCACTCAAGCAATAGGTCCGTCCCTCATTGGGATCGAACATATTGGCAGTACGTCTGTGAAAGGGTTGGATGCGAAGCCGATTATTGATTTGCTGGTAGGTGTGAAAGATCTTGAGGATGTACTGAGCTTAATTGAACCATTAAAGAAAATAGCTTATGTGTATGTTCATAAACCAGAGTTGACTGATCGCAGATTCTTTCGAAAAGGAGAGTTGCAAAGAGGCACTTGTCACCTTCATATCTGTGAGTTTGAATCTAGTGAATGGAACAATAAGCTCCTATTCCGTAATTACTTAAGAACCTTTCCTAAAGTAGCAGAGGAATATCGGGATTTGAAAAAAGAATTGGCAGCTCTCTATCAATTTGACCGCCCCAAATATACTCAGGAGAAAGAGCCATTCATTAAGGAGATTGTCAGACGTGCGAAGAAACAGGACGAGTGAATCACATGAAATACATTAGTAAACAAAAAGGCACCTATACAAACACGTTAGAATTTTTTCGATTTATTTTTATCTTCTTTTTCCTCGGAGCTTTCATTGGAGGATCCATCAAATTATTGTACAAATCATTAGGAATTAATGTGGATGGAACATCAGGGGCTTTCTTAGTCATTCTAGCCATCTTATTAATCTTACTCCTCATGTATAAAAACTGGTTACAATTTTCTGGGTTTATGAACGTGAGCAGGGAACACAAACTTTCTTATAAAACGACATATGTGATAGGAACAATCATTATTTTACTCATTGTATTCGCTCCGTTTGTACCATGAAGCTTATTTTTGTCTTTGGAAGTGATTACAAGACTGATATACCAATCTACTGATCTTTGATATTGTAAATCAAATTCTGATACTATCATTAGCAACAAAGTTTACGAAATGAGCCTCTTACAGGAAAGTAACTATATGATAGCGTTCATCCGGAGCATATAACAATTGAATGACGAAGATGCCCACAAGGATGTGTCATTCATTAATGAAAGAAGCATAGAACTTAAGGTTAGAAGGTTCTTATACTATTTTAGCCATTTCGTTTCTGGATTTCAGAAATGTGAACCAGCTCGCAGTTATTTCGATTATCTTTAGAAATCTCAATATATTGACTATCATATATCCAATACACATAGTACTCTTCCTCTTGATATATGATTTTATCTCCTAAATTATATTCCATGATATGACCTCACTAAATGTTTTGTAGGTATATACTACCATAAACTTTGAAAGAGTAAATAAAGGAAACTGCTTGAAAATAGGGTATATTCAAATAGATCTCCTTATTTACTCTTCTATTTGTACAAATATATTCTTATAGGCATTTTTACACATTAGGAATTAAATACGTCCTATCATTTACCCCTATCAAAGGATCGTTGTTTTTAGTATAATAGACATCTTGATACTACATATTTAGAGAAAATATGAGAAAGTCATGAATCATATCAGGAGGGTCCTTCTTGTTGGAATTTAGTGAAATATTTACAGAACCAGTTAAGACAGTTGCGATTAATATCGCCATTGTTTCATTAGTTACACTTTCTTTGACCACGTTAATATATACAGTCCTTAAATTTATTAAGTTACCAGATAAGCTGATTGAAAATATAGTAGGCTTCATTGTAGTAGGCGTGGGAATCAGTACGGTTTATTATTCATTAAAATGGGATTTGTTTTTAGCCTTATAATAATGAAAATTCTTAATCTAAAAAGCATCTTCATGGGTGCTTTTTTTTATTTGGGAATTTACTTAGTGTCAGTGTCATCCCAAAGTCTTAACCCGAATCAGACAAATGATTGAAGAAAAGGATGCACCTGACCCTTATAATGTAAATATGAGAAGTAGGCAAATCCCCCTTGATAATATGGAGAAATTTCTTTATATTTAGTAAATACCATTTTGCCAATTGTTGGAGGGGACATCTGATGAGTGACATGAAGAAACTTTGTAACTCCATTAATAATTGTTTAGTAAGAGAGGATTCCAGTAGTAACGAACTACATATGGGAGAAATTGTGTACATACTGCGTGTGAAGTCTCAATTAACGCAAGAGGATTTAGCGCAAAAAGCAAATGTGTGCGCTCAAACAGTAAAAAGACTTGAAGGAGGGAAGGGAAAGGTGAGTGATATTACCTGTCGAGCTATATTTCAAGCTCTTGGAGTAAATATCACGTTACTAACAAAGCTCTTAGATGAGTGATACAAGCAGATGTTTGATATACAGAGAGAAGGAATAGTATGAGATTTAAAGATTTTCATAAAAATATCAAAATACGGATAATCGAAACCTTTATGAGTCGTTTTATCGGAAGTATGATTTTTCCGTTTATGTCCATTTATTTAGCGGTTCATTTTGGAGCGAAATTGGCGGGACTTCTCTTACTGATCAATGTATTTGTTGGAATCGGGATTAATTTCCTGGGAGGCTATTTCGCAGATCAATTTGGCCGAAAGAAAATTATGTTATTCGCAGAGACGCTTCGTTTCTTAGCTTTTCTCACCATGATGGCAAGTAACTCGACCTGGTTTGAATCAGCATCGATTACCTTTGCAATGATGACGATTAACAGTATATGCTGGGGGCTAGCAGGACCCGCTAACCAGGCGATGATGATTGATGTAAGCACACCATCACAACGGAAGTTGATGTACTCTATTACGTATTGGGCTAACAATTTATCCATTGCGATTGGGGGGATCATCGGTGCGTTCTTGTTTAAAGATTATTTGTTCGAGCTGTTCCTTGCTCTAAGTGTTGCATCGGCTGTAACTGCTTCATTGGTTGCCTTTTTCATAGATGAAAGTTATGCTCCGGTAAAGGCTGAACTTACACCATCTCAACACGTAAGGCAATTATTTTCGAACTATGGGAAAGTGATGCACGACAAACTATTTGTTCTTTTCACGGTTGCAGGCGTACTTCTTCTTTCTATGGAATTTCAGCTTACCAATTATATCGGAATACGCCTAAGCGAGGAATTGCATCCACAACGATTTCTTTTTTGGAACATAGACGGTGTGCAAACGATGGGGATCCTCCGGAGTGAAAATACGATTCTAGTCGTAATACTCATGCTCTTTGTAACAAGAATTCCGCACACTTTAAAAGACAAAACCGTTCTAGTTTGGAGTTGTTTCTTCTTTTCCTTAGGGTATGCCACTCTCGCTTACTCTACCAACTTGTTCATCTTATTTGCTATGATGGCGATACTAACAATTGGTGAAGTATTCCGAGTTCCGGTTGAACAATCATACATGGCAGCCATACCACCGGACGATGCTCGCAGTTCTTATATGGCATTCAATGGATTGAAGTTTAACTTATCCATGTTGATTGCATCCGTCACAGTATCACTAGGGGCGATACTACCATCGAATATAATGGCTTTAATGATCCTTTTAATTGGATTTGTTGGAACATTAATTTTAAAAATCATTACACCTGAATTGGATATCCGAAGAGAAAGTGTAACATTGGAACCGCAAAATGAGCCTGTAATAGTAGGATAGTCGGGGACGGAGAAGGCTGGATATAGTCTTCTCTTTTTGTATTTTTCTAAAAGGAGCAATAAATAAGCAAGGTGAAGTAGATTATCTTTAAAGGTATCTCGTATTTTTGGAGGAGATCAAGATCGAAAGGTCAGAATAACCCGACAAGTATATGGAGAATCCTAAGATGAAGAGTATGTATCGATTGATGACTCCAAGTGTCTAATATTACTATGGAAACTAATACTCTATAAATTGAATTATGATCATGGCAGGTGCTATATTATTCAGAATAAGGGATAACGTAGAAACATACTTTAGTAGAAATCGATCGAAGGGAGAATATATGGAGAATAAATGGGAAGTAGTACTGCCATCTCTTTCTCACATAAACGTGTCTTCAAGCCCGAATAACGAACCTGTCACGGTCCATGGTGGGGATACTAAAATTAGGTGCATTGGTGTTGGGACGGATGCAGCAGTCTTTCAATCTCTCTATGCACCGGATTTCGCTTTTAAACTTTACGCAGAAGATAAAGTTTCAAAAATTAACATAGAGGAAAAGGTTTACTCTTTGATAAAAGGTTCTACATTTTTCTCAACTTGCTATGCTGCTTACGATAATGTACTTGTATTAAGTTATGAAGAAGGGTTAACGCTCTTTGACTGTCTATTGCAAGGGATTCATATTCCAGAGCAAGTGGTTCTGGATGTGGAAGATGCAAGACGTTATGTCCGTAATCAAGGATTGAATCCGAGGGACATTCATTTGAAAAATATTTTACTTCAAAACGGAAGAGCCAAAATCATAGATGTGTCTGAGTACGTCCTTCCAGGAAATGATTTCAGGTGGGAGCATTTAAAAAAAGCATACGAAGATCATTACGATCTCATTGAGGGAAGAGCCATTCCATTTTGGCTCTTGGAAACAATTCGGAAATGGTATAATTCTTGGAACAAACACTTCTCCTCCTATGATGAATTTATGAAAATTGTATTGAAGTTTACTTCATTCAAAAAGTGACTAAAAAACGCACAGAGTAAGCGTCAGCTTTGTGCGTTTTCTATTTTATTGATGATGCCTTTCCCCGTTGGAAGTACGGTAGTGAAACATTTTATCAATTATAAGGATAAATAAGTACGAATGAATACAATCGTATCACGAAGAATTGAAACGATCGAATCAATTGTACAAAAAGAAAATATTTGACATAATTTATTTGTGCAATACGACTCTAGTGATTCTTGTAAAAGGAGGAAAATCATGTGGAATCAAAACAGTGTTTCTAGACTACTAGACACCGAATACCCCATTATCCAGGCAGGAATGGCTGGAGGAGTCACAACTCCGAGTTTGGTAGCTACTGTCTCTAATTCGGGGCTACTCGGAACCCTTGGCGCAGGGTATATGACTCCTGATGATATGAAAGAAGCCATCAATCAAATCCAAGAACAAACAATTCGCCCTTTTGGGGTGAACCTTTTCATTCCTGAAACTCCCGTGAGAAGCGAAGAACAAATTACCAATACTAGGAAAATTATGGAACGTTATAATAAAGAGTTGTTTATTAAGGGGCAGGAATCAATCACATATCCCCAATTTGATTTTGAAAAACAGGTAGAATTCATCATTAATGAAAAAATTCCTGTCTGCAGCTTTACGTTTGGCGCACCAACTAAAGAGATTGTGAAAGAGTTAAAGAAAGAAGGAATCACAGTTATTGGTACCGCTACAACAGTTGAAGAAGCTCTTCTTAATGAAGAGAGCGGGGTGGATATTATTGTCGCCCAAGGGAGTGAAGCGGGTGGACACAGAGGCACGTTTCTTCGTTCTTTCGATCAATCGATGATCGGTACTTTTTCTCTTGTACCCCAAGTAGTGGATGTGGTGAAAATTCCAGTTATTGCAGCTGGTGGAATTATGGATGGAAGGGGTGTTGCAGCTGCTCTTGCTTTAGGTGCACAAGGAGTGCAAATGGGAACCGCATTTCTCACATGTAAAGAAAGTGGGGCACATGCTGTTCATAAGAAGGCTATAATAAATGCTCTAGAAACTGATACGGTCATTACATCGGTGTTTAGCGGAAAACCAGCAAGAGGTTTGGCGAACACATTTACGAAGGAGATGCAAGTTTATGAAGATCTCCTCCCTCCCTATCCGATTCAAAACATGCTAACCAAAGAGTTTAGAAAAGAGGCAGGGAAACAGTCGAACCCGGAATTCATGTCCCTATGGTCTGGTCAAAGTCCCCGTCTCAGTAAAGACCAATCTGTAAATGATCTCATATACTCCGTGGTCCATCAAGTAGGGGATACGCTAGGTAAGTTTAATCGATAACGCATTTTGCAACGATGTAACAACTGTTTTCCCTTTCTTAGTTCTATTATCACAAAACTAGATTTCCAGATATTTAATCTTGTAATCATTTCTAGCAAAGGTATAATTTTGATAAAAGGAAAGCGTTTTTTTATCTTCAATTGTCCGAATAGTTTAAAATCTAGGATTCAAGGTGTGTTTTTTAGGAGGTACAAATGAGAGAAATCTTACCGGGGTCTGTGTTGTCGCATATTCAGTATGGATATCAAAAAGTTCCTAAGAAGGTTAAAAGTCAATGTCCAAACTGCACTAAGACAAGTGAATTCATTTTGAAGGCCAATTTCTATCAGGTGAATAAAAAAGGACTGTTTGCTGAGGCTAGTTGCTCAGAATGTAAGAAACCGACTGTATTTGTTATTATGCTCAATGATGATTCTCTCAACCACCGGGAGGAAGCGGGTCTTTATATTTACGATCCTCTAGCAACGAATGGACCGTTAGATCAAATTCAAGGGAATAAGCGTATACCGCAGGACCTTGTCCGATCATTTCGTTCCGCTTTGAATGTAAGTCAGACAAAGGACAACTCAGCAACAGCTGTCATGTCAAAGCGGGTGCTGGAAAGTGTACTGAAGAATTTCAACGGTGAGAAAGCTTCCGGACAGTCTTTATCAGAACAGTTTGATCAGTTGCCGGAAAATGTCGACCTTTCCAAGCCAATCCAGGCACTTAGCCATTTGGTGCATCCCAATTCTCCATTCTACGAAATGCTCGAATTGGAAAGAGAAATAGACGATGAAACAGCGAGTCTGCTTATGGAATTATTAGAGGGACTCATTGAATACTTATTTGTTCTTCCGGAAAAAATAGAAACGCTTCAAGAGAAAATCGAAAAGAAGTATTAGTGTATATCCTTTGGACAATAGTGAAAAAAACCGTGATTCAATTTTTGGAATCACGGTTTTTTAGTTGAATGCGAAGTCTATCCTGTTAATGATAAGAAATAGAGGGCTAGCCGACACGGAATGAATTCGCCGATATATGTTGAAATTCGCTGATAAAACGGTGATTTCGCTGATATAATGCTAAAATCGATGATAAAATTATAAATTCGCTGATAAATCGTTCTACACTGTCATTTAGCTCCATCACTGGTGCATGAAACCCTTTAATATCATCACATCAATCAAGATCTTTCATGAATCTGATTAGTATTTATTTAAATTTTGCCAAAACTAGTTTATCATAATGGAGAAGATTCAATTTAATAATTGAAAGTCAGTGGAATTGAAGGAAGGTACACTATGACATCAGAAAATGAAAAGAATATTACGAGAATACATATGGATGGGAAGGAATTCATTCTCATCGGAACCGCCCATGTATCCCGTCAAAGTGCGGAGCAGGTTAAAGAAGTGATAGAAGCCGAACAGCCGGACACGGTATGTGTCGAACTGGATGAACCACGCTATCAATCCATTGTAGAAGGAGACAAATGGAAGGATACAGATATCTTTCAGGTTATCAAGGATAAGAAAGCGACCTTGCTTCTTATGAATCTTGCCATCGGATCATTCCAGCGTCGAATGGCAAAGCAATTCGGCATCAAACCGGGTCAGGAAATGATACAAGGTATTGAATCCGCGAATGAATCAGGAGCCGAATTGGTCCTAGCTGACCGTAACATCCAAATCACTTTCTCCCGCATATGGAATAGCGTCGGGTTTAGTGGTAAAGCAAAACTGATGACCCAAATCATTTACAGTATTTTCAGTAATGATACCATTACGGAAGAAGAGCTCGAGAAAATCAAATCACAGGATATGCTCGATTCCATGTTGAATGAGTTCACCCAGGTGTTTCCTAAATTGAAAACACCCTTGATTGACGAACGGGATCAATATCTTGCTCAGAAAATCAAAGATGCCCCAGGAGAGAAGATTGTTGCTGTTCTAGGTGCAGCTCACGTTCCAGGTATTACAAAAGAAATCTATAAAGAACACGATTTAGAAAAGCTGAATGCACGTCCTGCTAAATCGAAATGGCCAAAGATCATTGGATGGACGATCCCCTTTATGATTCTCGCGGTGATTGTCTATACATTCATCTCAAATCCTGATGCAGGAATTCAACAAGGTATCAGCTGGATTTTATGGAACGGCGGTTTCTCTGCACTCGGTGTGGCCATCGGGTTAGGACACCCTTTAGCGATATTAACTGCATTCGTTGCAGCGCCGATTACATCTTTAAACCCCCTCCTTGCTGCGGGCTGGTTTGCAGGGTTCGTACAAGCGTACTTCCGCAGGCCTAATGTAGGCGATTTTGATTCCCTTCCTGAAGACGTATTAAGTGTCAAAGGATTTTGGAGAAATAAAGTGACACGCATCCTTCTCATTGTCGTACTTGCTAACCTAGGAAGCACACTGGGTACAGTCATTGGTGGAGCGGATGTAGTGAGGTTATTCATTGAGAATTTATGATGTAGCAAAATAAGCTGTCCACTTGGATAGCTTATTTTTATAGGTATTGGAATATTATGTTAAAATAAGTAAAGCACTATGTTTCTTTGAAAAGAAAAAAAGTACCACTGAAAGGAAATACCACATGATCTATGTAATCAGGCACGGACAAACCAATTTCAATAAAGAAGGCAGGCTACAAGGAAGGAACGGTCTTCCCCTAAACGAAGAAGGAATTAATCAAGCACGAAATTTAGAGGTTGCACTTAAGCAGATTCATTTCGATTACATTTTTTCTTCCCCCCAGAAAAGAGCGATACAAACGGTAGAAATTGCAACAGGAAAACCTGTAATTATAGATTCAAGATTGGATGTCTATGATTTAGGAGAAGCGGATGGTTTGTTGAAAAGTGAAGTGAAGATGGCTGGTGTTCTTCCAAATCCGGCTGTTTATAAAGGGGTAGAAAGAAAAGAGCAATATATGGAGAGAGTCTTTGCATTTATGAATGAACTTCAGAATCGCCGTCATTCACTGAATGGGAAGAATATATTGATTTCCGGCCACCGATGCACGACAGGTTGTATTGGCGCATTTTTTAACGGAGTACCTGCCGATCAAAATATTCTAAAGTTGTCTTCTCATAACGGGGAGTATAGACAATATGAGTTCAATGAAAATTGATTAACTCCAAAATGCGAATGACGGATGGGGTCGGAATTGATATGTCAACAAATGAAAAAATGCCTCTTATGAGTTTTGGTACATGAACTTTGGGTATATAAGTTATTAACCTTACCCTTACCTTTAGCTGTCATCAAAAAAGATTGAGTCATTTTGTTACAACATTAATTTTTAAAGAATATATTGAAAAAACATGCCTATATTTATTATAATAGCAGAAAGGTTTATAGAGGAGGATCTAATGGAGACCCACAGGAGTAAAAGGATATCGAAGTTATACCGAAAGTTGATTACTTCTGATGCAACACAAGCTTTCCTTATTTATAAAGGCCTGGATGAAGCAACGAAAGCAGAATTACTCGATTTAGTGGCAGAGATGGGCGCTCAGCACTCAGAAAAACTTTTGAATAAAATAAGCTAATATACATGAACAAAGATAAAGACCTGGAGATGGATCATCTCAGGTCTTTTTGTTTTTTATGACTTTCCTAGATTGAAAACGGTTTTATTTATTCTGCATAAATATAAATATTCTGAATGTATGGATATAGGCCATTCTTCCTTCTCTTCACAATAAAAGCCCATGGAACCTAAAAAGTGTTGAAACAAATAAAAGCGGTGTGATTTTGATTAAGAAATTCATCGCTTTTTCATTTTTTGATAAAATCGATACTTCTATATAACTAGTTTAATTCAAACAGTTAAACAATAAGGGTGAAAATAATAGAAGTGTAGTTCTAATTTCCTGTTTTTATGAAAATAGGAATATATTCCTTTTTATTCAAAAAAATGTTGTAATCTATCTAATTAATATTTATAATATTAAGAAAATTTAATAAATACTTTCTTGAGAGGGGGGACACATTATATGAAGATTTATATGTCAGTTGACATGGAAGGTATAACAGGCCTTGTAGATCATACACATGTGGATTCGAGTAAGCACAATTATGAGCGTGGGAGAATCATGATGACAGATGAAGCGAATGCTGTGGCGAGTACTGCATTTGATTTAAACTGCAAAGAAGTACTCATCAATGATAGTCATTCTCAAATGAACAATCTATTAATAGAAAAGTTGCATCCTGAAACGAAACTCATATCTGGTGGAGCGAAACCATATTCCATGGTTCAAGGGCTGGATGAGACGTATGATGGGGCTTTTTTTGTGGGATATCATGCAAGAGCTTCCATGAAGGGGGTGATGTCACATTCGATGATTTTCGGCGTTCGAAATATGTTCATTAATGATGTTGTCGTGGGAGAGCTGGGATTTAACGCTTATGTAGCAGGGTATTACGGAGTACCTATTTTATTGGTTGCTGGAGATGACCAAGCTGCCCTTGAGGCAGAATCGTTAATTCCTAATGTTAAGACAGTAGTAGTAAAAGAATCGATTTCCCGTTCCGTTGCAAAAAGTCTGACACCTCAGAAATCAGCTCAATTATTAAAGGAGAAAACCAAAGAAGCGATACATAATAAAGAAAACGTACATCCTCTTACCCCTCCGGAACGTCCAACGTTGCGAGTAGAATTTACGAATTACGGACAGGCGGAGTGGGCAAGTCTCATGCCGGGAACGGAACTTGAAACTGGTACAACGACAGTGCGATATGAGGCAAAAGATATTCTTGAAGCCTATAGAGCCATGCTTGTGATGACTGAACTAGCGATGCGTACAACATTCTGTTAGAAAGTGTGAGATCAATGGGTACATATTTATTGAAAAGATTGCTTGCCATGGCAATGACTCTATGGCTGATTGTGACATTAACGTTTTTCTTAATGCATGCGATACCAGGTTCTCCGTTCAACGAAGAGCGGAATACAAGTGAAATCGTACAGCAAAATTTAGAAGCGCATTATCATTTAAATGAGCCATTGATGGTTCAATACCTTCTCTATTTAAAGTCTCTTGTTTCGTTAGATTTTGGACCATCTATTACGCAGCCTTCCCAAACTGTGAATGATTTGTTGGGAAGAGGCTTTCCGATCTCTTTTGAATTAGGAATGACAACTCTCGTGATCGCTGTACTTTCCGGAGTTATTCTAGGGATATTGGCAGCGCTCAGACATAATGGAATCATTGATTATCTTGCGATGACGTTTGCTGTACTTGGGATTTCGATACCAAACTTCGTTATGGCGACGCTACTTATTCAGCAAGTAGCTGTTAATTGGGAAATACTACCTGTTGCTACATGGACGAGCTGGCGCCATATGATACTTCCAACACTAGCTTTAGCTACGGGACCGATGGCAATCATTGCCCGGCTGACGCGCTCAAGCATGTTGGAAGTGTTGACACAGGATTATATTCGAACAGCCAAGGCAAAGGGTTTATCACCAATCAAGATAGTCTTTAAACATGCCCTTCGGAATGCTTTACTACCTGTTGTTACGGTACTTGGAACATTAGCAGCAGGTATTTTGACTGGAACATTCGTCATTGAACAGATCTTTGCTATCCCAGGAATGGGAAAGTATTTTGTGGAAAGCATTAATCAGCGTGATTATCCGGTCATTATGGGCACAACTGTATTTTACAGTGCATTTCTTATCCTTATGTTATTTTTAGTAGATTTAGCTTATGGCTTCCTTGACCCACGGATTAAATTACATAAGAAGGAGGCGAAGTAATGGGGGTACCAAAACACCAGGAGCCTATCGTGATTCCAGATGTGAAAGATGAGTGGTTCATACCCAAGCAGAGGAATAAAGATGATGCAGAAGCGGTGGTGAGACCGAGTCTTTCCTACTGGCAGGATGCTTGGAAGCGTCTCGTGAAAAATAAGCTTGCCATGCTTGGCTTTGTATTTTTAATTGGATTAATTGTAATGGCGTTTATCGGCCCGATTATTTCTCCCCATGACGTAACAAAGCAAACACTCTCGAACCAAAACCTTCCTCCATCAGGAAACCATTGGTTTGGAACCGATGATATGGGACGGGATGTCTTTACACGTACATGGTATGGAGCGAGAATTTCATTGTTTGTGGGCTTTATGGCTGCACTAATTGATTTTGTCATTGGTATCGTCTATGGAGGCATTGCAGGATATAAAGGCGGAAAAACCGATAACATCATGATGCGTATTGTAGAAATTCTTTACGGATTGCCATACTTGTTAGTCGTAATTTTATTAATGGTCGTAATGGGTCCGGGGTTACTGACAATTATCGTCGCCTTGACCGTGACAGGCTGGATCGGAATGGCCAGGATTGTAAGGGGACAGGTACTTCAAATTAAAAACTATGAATTTATTCTTGCCTCCAAAACATTTGGCACAAAAACAGCTAAAATCATACGGAAGAATCTGCTTCCTAATACAATGGGTCCGATCATTGTTCAGATGACTCTGACCGTACCAAGCGCTATTTTTGCTGAAGCATTCTTAAGTTTCCTTGGATTGGGTATTCAAGCTCCGTATGCAAGTTGGGGTGTTATGGCCAATGACGGTTTATCTACGATTTTATCTGGGTATTGGTGGCGATTATTCTTCCCGGCCCTATTTATTTCATTAACAATGTTTTCATTCAACGTGTTAGGTGACGGATTACAGGACTCACTTGATCCAAAGCTAAGGAGATGATCATCATGATTCAAGTATTGTCGGTTCAAGATCTCCATGTCGAATTTACGACATATGGTGGAGAGGTAAAGGCAGTCAGGGGAGTGAGCTTTGATTTACATAAAGGAGAGACACTGGCGATTGTTGGAGAGTCCGGATGCGGGAAAAGTGTAACGTCCCAAAGCATTATGAGGTTGATTCCAGATCCTCCTGGAAAAGTGACGAACGGAAAGATCCTTTTCAAAGGAAAAGACCTTTTAAAGATAACTGAACCTCAAATGAGGAAGATCAGGGGCGCCGATATTTCAATGATCTTTCAGGATCCTATGACGGCACTTAATCCAACATTGACCGTCGGGGAACAAATTATTGAAGGTATTTTGCAACATAACCCTGTTACTAAGAAGCAGGCAAAACAAAGAGCAATTGAGATCCTTAAACTCGTAAGTATTCCAAATCCTGAAGAAAGATTAAAGCAATATCCCCATCAATTTAGTGGTGGAATGAGACAGCGAATCGTGATTGCCATGTCACTTGTATGCGAGCCGGATGTGTTAATCGCCGATGAACCTACAACAGCACTGGATGTAACCATACAAGCACAAATTCTCGAATTATTCAAAGAAATCCAGAAGAAAACCGGGGTATCCATTATATTGATTACTCACGATTTAGGGGTAGTTGCTCAAGTCGCTGATCGAATTGCTGTCATGTATGCCGGGAAAATTGTTGAGGAAGGGAACAGAAGGGAAATTTTCTATCACTCTCAACATCCTTATACGCAAGGGTTACTGAAATCAGTTCCTAGACTAGATCTTGATGGTGGTGACCTGATTCCGATCCCAGGTTCACCTCCTGATTTATTTTCACCGCCTGTTGGATGTCCTTTCAGTCCCAGGTGTGAAAAAGCGATGGAAGTGTGTGACCGTGTATATCCAGTGAAGACGAAATTATCGAAAGACCATCAAGTCGACTGTTGGCTTCAGGATAAACGAGCCAAAAAAGCGATGCTTTCATCCATTAGCTTAACGATCAGCTAGGCTAATTGTGTGATAGATAAATAGTATAAGAGGGGGAAAATCATGAAAAAGGTATTATCGGTCTTTTTAGTAGGGATGCTCTTGTTTGTTCTGGCTGCTTGTACAGCCACAAAGGATGCAGGGAGTGAGTCAAGTAGTGGAGACAGTAAGAAGGAAAATACAGGAAAGGTTCTTCATTTGAATAATGGTGCAGAACCAACATCTTTCGATCCTCCTATCGGGTTTGATTCCTATTCCTGGACAGCACTGAACAACTTGATGGAAGGAATGACTCGTTTGAACTCAGATCATGAACCTGAACCGGCCATGGCAGAAAAATGGGATGTGTCCGAAGATGGTAAAGTTTATACTTTCCACATTCGTGACAATGCCAAGTGGTCGAATGGTGACGATGTAACGGCTGGAGATTTCGTTTTTGCTTGGAAGCGTCTATTGAATCCGGAAACAGGATCGCCAGCTGCTTTCTTAGGTTATTTCATTGAAGGTGGAGAAGCGTTCAATACAGGGAAGGGTTCAGCTGATGAAGTGAAAGTAGCCGCGAAGGATGAGAAGACGTTTGAAGTTACCTTAACAAGTCCACAAGCTTATTTCTTAAGCGTTATTGCCAATCCGGCATTCTTTCCGATTAATGAGAAGGTTGCTACTGAAAACCCTGAATGGTTTGCAGAAGCGGATTCTTTCGTTGCAAACGGTCCGTTTAAGTTAACAGAATGGGAGCATGACAGCCATTTTGTCATGGAGAAGAATGATCAATATTGGGATAAAGATTCAGTTAAATTAGATAAAATTCACTGGGCAATGGTGAACGATACAAACACCGATTATCAATTATATAAAACCGGAGAGCTTGATACAGCAGACGTACCCGCTGATTTAAGTAAACAGTTATTCGAAGAAGGTAAAGTCAATGTAGAAGATCAAGCGGGAACCTACTTTTATCGATTCAACTTAGAGAAGGAGCCTTTCCAAAACGAGAATATTCGTAAAGCATTCGCTATGGCAGTCGATCAACAACAAATGGTTGATTTTGTCACGAAGAACAAAGAGAAAGCAGCATACGGATTTGTTTCAAAGGGGTTCAAAGATCCATCCGGAAACGATTTCCGTGAAGCAAACGGAGAATTAGTGAAAACAGATATTGAAGAAGCAAAAGCTCTTTTGAAAAAAGGAATGGAAGAGGAAGGCTATGATAAACTTCCTGAAGTGACATTAACGTATAGCACAAGTGATACTCATCAGAAGATTGCAGAAGCCCTTCAACAAATGTTCAAGGAAAACCTTGATGTAGACGTTAAATTAGCCAATATGGAATGGAACGTATTCCAGGATGAACAAAAAGCATTAAAATTCCAATTATCACGTAGCTCATTCATAGCAGACTATGCTGATCCAATCAACTTCTTAGAAAATTTCCAAACAGGTCATTCGATGAACCGTACTGGTTGGAGCAATGACGAGTATGACGGGCTAATCAAACAAGCCAAAAATGAAGCAGATGAGGAGAAACGTTTCGAATATATGTACGAGGCAGAAAAGATCTTAATGGATGAAATGCCAATCATCCCAATCCACTTCTACAATCATGTATATTTACAAAATGAAGATGTGTCAGGCATTGTTCGTCATCCAGTTGGTTATATGGAATTGAAATGGGCCGACAAAAAATAATGGTTTGGAAACAGTATGAGTGGAGGAACGCAGGGCATTTGATGCCATGGGTTTGCTCCCTCTTTTTCTACGAAAGGGGTCGAGAAAGTGTGATGTTGAAACCTTCTAAGCTGAAAAAAGGGGATACCGTTGGAGTAATAGCTCCTGCAAGTCCGCCAAAATCTGAACCTTTAAAAAAAGCATTGGGCTACCTTGAGGAATTAGGGTTAAATATTAAGCTTGGGAAATCAGTTCATAAGAAATTTGGTTACCTGGCTGGGGGAGACCAAGAACGAACTGAAGATATACATATGATGTTTCAAGACAGGGACGTAAATGCGATTATTTGTGCATGTGGCGGCTTTGGAACAGGTCGCATTGTATCCAAATTAGATTTTGACTTGATTGGGAAGAACCCGAAGATCTTTTGGGGATATAGCGATATTACATTTTTACATACAGCTATTCATCAAAAAACTGGACTCGTTACGTTTCATGGACCTATGTTAAGTTCAGATATCGGTCTACCTGACGTACATGAATTAACCAAGGAATCCTTTCAACAGCTGTTTCATACAAAAGATATAGACTATACTTTTAATCGATCAAAACTTGAGACGGTTGTAGAAGGAGTTGCGAATGGTCCTGTAATAGGTGGGAATCTTACGTTATTAGTCAGTACTTTAGGGACGCCTTTCGAAATAAATACTAAAGGGAAAATTTTATTTATAGAAGACATAGATGAAGAACCTTATAAGGTTGATCGAATGATAAATCAGTTGAAAATGGCTAATAAATTCAATGATTCTGCGGGTATTATCATCGGTGACTTCAAAAACTGTGAGCCTAAGAAACGTGAAAGTTCCCTGACACTCGATGAAGTGCTGAACGAACATATTTCTTGTGCAGGAAAACCCGTTATGAAGGGGTTTAATATTGGACATTCTTCCCCAAGTATCGCTATTCCTATAGGCAGCATGGGAAGAATGAATACGTATGACCATAGCTTTAGTATCGAAACGGGCATAAACGAGGATGAGAATGAATGAAGATCCATCGAATTGAAACATTCCGAACCGCCGTCCCTTTACATACCCCATTCAAAACAGCTTTACGCACCGTTAATGTGGCAGAAGCTATCATTGTGAAAATCACATGCGATAACGGAATAGTTGGATGGGGAGAAGCTCCTCCTACAGTAGTCATAACAGGAGACAGCTTGTGTAGCATTGAGTCAGCCATCCAACAGGTAATTAAACCCCTAATGGTAGGAAGAAATCTTTTGAACTATGAATATCTGTTTCAACAACTTCACTCTTCTCTCGTCCGAAATTCAAGCGCGAAAGCTGCAGTTGATATGGCTTTATACGACTGCCTTGCACAACAATGTAATCTACCTCTTTATCAGTTCTTGGGCGGGTACCGTCATGAGCTGGAGACTGATTACACTGTGAGCGTCAATAGCACCAAGGAAATGGGGGATGACGCAGAAGCTTATGTGAAAAAAGGCTTTGACGTATTGAAAGTGAAAGTTGGCAAAGATGAAATCGAAACAGATATTAAAAGAATTCATGAGATCCGTCAACGAATTGGATACGAAGTCAAAATTAGACTGGATGCCAATCAAGGCTGGGAATCGAAAGCCGCAGTGAAAGCGATTCGAAAAATGGAAGACCTTGATCTTAATATCGAATTAGTTGAGCAGCCGGTGCCAGCTCATGACATTGTCGGACTAAAGAGGGTCACTGATGCGGTGGATACCTTGATTATGGCAGATGAGAGTATTTTCACACCACATCAAGCATTTGAAGTTTTAAGGACCCGAAGCGCAGATCTGATCAACATAAAGCTTATGAAAGCAGGAGGGATTTACCAGGCTCAGAAAATTAATAGCATGGCAGAAATATGCGGGGTGGAATGCATGGTCGGTAGCATGATTGAAACCCGTCTAGGTATAACGGCTGCGGCCCATTTTGCAGCAAGTAAAAAAAATGTCACACGATTTGATTTCGATGCCCCTCTTATGCTGGCTAAAGATATCGTTTTGGGAGGCATAGAGTATAACGGTCGAAAGATCACACTGCCTACAAACTCAGGATTAGGTATAGATAGAGTTGAAGTTTAAATGAATTGGGGGAATGGAGATGAAGACAAAAGCTCTGATTGCAGTACCTGTAGCAACTGTATGGACAAATCAAGATTCAGCACGTAAATTAGATTCACCAGCCATTTCAAATCCAGTTGAAATCACCAAATGGTTAGATTCCTTAACACACGAAACTCGCATAGCTCTTTGTGATGAGAACAGGATACAATCTCAAGGCCTATTTGGTCAAGAGGTATTGGTCCTGGAAGAGGTAAACGGTTGGTCCCGTGTCATCATTCCTGACCAGGCGTCGAATAAAGACGAAAGGGGATACCCTGGTTGGGTACCAAGCAAACAGCTTTCACTAAATGAGTCCCCTCAATCTGAGAATTATGCTATTGTCAAAAGCAGCTTCACAAATTTATTCAATGAAGTTAACGAATTACAATTGGAATTGAGTTTTCAAACCATTTTACCCGTGTTGAAAGAGCTTGATGTCATGATTGAAGTAGCTACCCCTATGGGTACAGGCTTGTTAAGAAAGAGCGACGTCATCATTTCTCCCTCGAGAGTTAACGATCAAAAGGGAAGTGGCAAAGACATTGTTAAATCAGCTGAAGCCTTTCTTGATCTCCCTTATTTATGGGGAGGGATGACGAGCTATGGATATGATTGCTCAGGATTCAGTTACACGATGTGTAAATCACAGGGTTATCTGATTCCACGAGATGCCGGTGATCAAGCTGAAAAAGGAAAAAATGTCCCTTTGGGTGAATTGAAGCCTGGAGATCTCCTGTTTTTTGCTTCTGAAAAAGGAAAAGGGGATATTCGTCATGTCGGGATCTATCATGGTGAAGGAAAGATGATTCACTCCCCTAACACTGGAAAAACAATTGAAGTTATTCCATTAAAAGGGACCTATTACGAGAAAGAGCTCTGTGTTGCCAGACGGTACTGGGAGGAAGCGGAGGAATTACCATGAAGAATCACAAATTACTTGAAGTGAAAGACTTAAAGAAATACTTTCAGCTTGATAAAGGAAAGACATTAAAAGCAGTAGATTGTATATCATTTGATATTTATAAGGGGGAGACATTCGGGTTAGTGGGGGAATCTGGTTGCGGGAAGTCGACAACAGGTCGAACCATCATCGACCTGTATGACCGTACAGAAGGAGAAGTCCTATTTGATGGGAGGAACGTTCATACTCTTCCTGAGAAAGAGAAACTCTCCTTTCACCGGAACATGCAGATGATATTCCAAGATCCATACGCTTCTCTTAATCCTCGCTCCACTGTACGTGAAATCATCGCGGAACCGATGGAAGCCCACGGCTTATACCGGGATAAGAAAGAACAGTTGGAACGTATTTATCAACTGTTGGAGGATGTCGGGCTTAACCGGGATCATGCCAATCGCTATCCCCACGAGTTCAGTGGAGGACAACGTCAGCGTATAGGAATAGCAAGGGCACTGGCTCTTGATCCGGAATTCATCATCGCGGATGAACCGATTTCTGCTCTCGATGTATCCGTACAGGCACAAATCGTAAACTTATTAACAAAACTTCAAAAGGAAAAAGGCATAACATTTTTATTTATCGCACATGACCTTTCGATGGTTAAACATTTCAGTAACCGGATCGGTGTCATGTATTTAGGTCATATTGTGGAATTAACAGAAAGTAAAGAGCTTTACAAGAAGCCGATCCATCCCTATACCCAAGCATTACTTTCTGCGATTCCGATACCAGATCCCGATATTGAGGATGCACGTGAAAGACTGATTATTCAAGGGGAAATCCCAAGCCCAATCAATCCACCGAGCGGATGTGTGTTCAGAACCCGCTGTCCTGTAGCGATGGAAGCATGTGCGACCCACAAGCCAAAATGGCAGGAAGTCGAAGAAAAGCACTTTGTTGCTTGTCACCTTTATGATAAAAAATTTGCAAATGATCAAGGCGAAGTAGCGGCCACAAAGTAAGGGGGATAGAGGAAAGATTCGGAGAGAAATATTCAGGGGTGTAATAAATAAAAATGGCGAAGGATCACCAAAAGAGGTCAAAGGGGCGAAACCTTTGATCTCTTTGTTTAGAGTTGTAACAGTTAACGATCTGTTTCCTTAAACCTGATTTCAATCAATTTCTCACTGTTCGTTTCAAACTGAATATCCACAAGTACACCGAATTCCTTTCCGCCCTGTTTCAACCATAGTTTGAATTTTTCAGTTGATATTTTAGATCCGTTTTCCTTTCCTATATGAAGATAGTCAATTATAGCAGCGTCAGGGTATTTATCTTTCGTCTTTCTTACTGCGAGACTTCCCCATTTCGCATAGGAAGGAATTTCTTGCTGTGCATGAACAATCGTAAGTCCTTCAAAAAACGCCGTGTTCAGCACAGGCATCATGGCAAGCGCAAGAATGATTGGAATAATCCGTTTCATCTTCAATATCCTACCCTTCTTTTTACTTTGTAGGTTGCCTAATCGAACATAAAATATTCCTATTTACCATTTTTCTTACAATTTAAAAGAAAATGCAATCTTTTTTTTTATTAGAATATTCTTTACTTAATCGCTTAAAAATCTTAAACTGTGGATGAGGAAGAAAATCTTTCCAATAAATGAAAGGAGGCGATGGCGATGATTATGATCGTCGAAGCAATTCAAAAAATCAATGACTATGAGGTTCTTTCACTCAAAACCTAGCGTAGGAGGACAATATGAAGACAACTTTGGAGCATGTGGAAATTGTAGAGTATCATGAAGATCTAGCAAAAGGTATTGCAAAAATGTGGAATGAAAGCCGTGAAAATTGGGGTGGGGATTCAACAGTCACCACAGAGCAGGATGTGAAGGATAAAGAATCCAACTCCACGAATATCCATCTGTTTTTGGCTATGGTTGGGGATGAAGTTGCAGGTTATTGTGGACTTTCTGAATACCGTGAAGATCAAGGAGCATTATATATACCATTATTAAATGTGCACCCTAAATTTCAGGGATTGAAAATTGGGAAACAGCTTGTTTTAAAAGCAGTAGAAAAAACGGTGGAATTGAAATGGCCGAGACTTGACTTGTTTACGTGGCCAGGAAATACTAAAGCCGTTCCTCTTTATAAAAAATGTGGGTTCTTTTGGGAGGACCGTGATGATACGGTTCACTTAATGAATTTTATTCCCATGGTGCTGCAAATTGACCTGTTGAAGCCATTCTTTAACAAATATGATTGGTATACAACCAGTCAGCGTTTGATTGAAATCAAACCTGATGTGTTGAAAGTGAATGACCATTCGTATTATGAATACAGGTGGGAAGTTGGAGAAGAATTCGTTCGTATCCAATTTGAACGAACTGGAAGAGGGATTCGTTTAATCGAAACCAATGATTTGTTAGTGGGAATGAATATCCCAGACTTTAAGCTCCTTGAAAAAGAGGAACATTTTGTAACCTATCAGGTGGAAAATCGTAAGGAAATGCCCCTTGAGATTTCTTTATCCGGTATAAAATCCTCTACTGTGGATCATGACTTCCATGAGACTATTTCAGTGGCTACAGTATGGAAGGGGACATTCCCTGTAAAGGTCTCGATGACAAATAATGAGCCAAGCCCATGGAAAACCCACCCAACCGTCGGGGCTAACATTGAGATTAATGGGGAGGAAATTCCTTTCAAAATGGGTGTATTTCCTAAGAAAACCGGGAAGCTTCAATTGAGAGCGGTTAAAAAGAATTGGAGGCCAAAAGGCAGAGGAACCCTTTTCCTCGATCTTGAAAGTCAAGTAGAAGAAGATACCACTTGGATTATCAATTTGCCTGAAAATAAGATAGTAAAGTGGGCGTCTTGTGAAGTGAAAGAGAGAATCGGCGCTAAGGATAGGTTATCCATCCCTATCCCAATTCAATTAGTACAAAATGGTCATTTGTCAGAGGAAATCTCTGTAACAGTAGTAAGGTCGAATGGTGAGTTAACCTTCTTCACGACTAGGATGTCTATTGCATTTCCAGGATTCGGCGCGAAGTTTGGTGCCGAAACAGAGGAACACTGGATCGGTTTTAATGGTCCTCACTTTGTCGAAATTGAAAAAAGAAATCACGTGGTTAAAATCGGTTCTACTACTTCAATGCGGGATCCAATCACATTTTTTACACCGAAATTTGGTAAGCCATATAGCGAAGAATTTTCAAAGAAGGAAGCCAAGTCGATTGAATTCATCGAATTGCCTGAGGCGTTGGTGATGAAAACCACATTAGACTCACACACCTTTCCGTCTATGCTTCTCAACACGTATTACAAGATTTATGGAGATGGCTTAGTGGAAATCAAACATGAAGTGGTGAATACTGGAGATGAAAATAAGACGAAACTATCGTTGATACAGCCTGTATTCACTACTTTTGAAGGAATGGCAATCCCTCAAAAGGAAGGGGTATTGATTGGAAATGAGTCCCTAGTTCCTTTTATGGATTATATTCATGATAAATATATTTCCGAAAGGTGGATGTTCACCTCTTCTTCTAAAGGGGATACGATCGGGGTTTCCTGGCCACATAATGCCCGTGCAAGAAAAGATGATTGGCGGATGGCTTTCGAGTATGAAATGGATATGATTCAGCCTAGTGAAGAAATCTGTCTAGGTCCTATCCAAGTAGGCGTAAACACATCTAATCATTGGTCTAAATGGAGAGAATTGGTGATGGGGGATGAAGTGGGTGAAGTGAAGGAATTGCCTCTTTATTCTTTAGAGAAAGCAGAAGGGGATGTTGTTAGCTCTGTAGGTGACTCAATGGATTATTCATTCAAATCGCTGTTGTCTCCATACATCCATGGGAATCTTTCAGTACGGTATGAGAAAGAAGCATATTCGATAAATATACTGAAAGAGGAAGCTGTAACTGAAGTGAATTTTGAACTTGAGCACGGGAATCCAGGTGTGAAGTGGGTGTATGGAGAGTTCAAATCACAAAGTCAACAGGCGAAAGTGGAAACACTCCAGTTGGTTCATGGGAACTGTGAAGTGAAGGTTGAGGAAAACGACGGTATTTGGTCTGTGGAGAATGGCATCCTTTCGTTTCATGCTTCATCTGACTATTATCCCGGCATCTATTCCTTGAAGATAAACGGAAAGGAAGCCCTGGATCATCAATATCCTACACCTGGCCCTCGCGCGTGGTGGAATCCATGGGGCGGAGGCATCGGTTACTCCTTCCAAAACGTCAGTGCATACTCCAAGTTGAAAGAGAGTACAGTGATTGATCCTGTCACTAAATTGGATCAACATGGCCATACTTGGACCGGGGTTTGTTTAACAACTGAATTTAAGGAACATGAAAAGATGAAGGGAATCACGCTTCGTCAATATGCTTTGACATTGCCAGAAGTGCCGGTATTAGCTATTTATGCTGAGATTCATCAGTACTCAGGGAGAACCTTTTCAAAAGAGTTACTCGATTTGGAAGCCTTCTTTAAGCAGGGAGATAAATTATCATCGAGTTACGCTAAACTTCCTACTAATGGAATCTTCCATAAATACTATGCGGGATCAGAGGAAATCGTATTGAGAGATACTCCTTTTGTTACAATTGGATCCGACAGACATCAAGATGAAATTGTGTTCGTGCATCCTAACACGAGGAAGTTGTCAGAAGCATACTTAAATCAGGATGTCCTTCTTATTGCTTCCACAAACGAATGGTCAGCTGCAACTGGTGAAACCGTAACAATACAACCAAGCATCCTATTCCAAGGGGAAGCCAAAAACATCCAGAGCATCAAATCCTTACAAAACATCAAATTCATCTAAGAGTCTCGCGAACCTACATATTTCGTAGGTTCGCATTTTTGGCTTAAAAGAGGGACGGACCTCTAAAAATGAAGTTTTAGTAAGGGGAAACCACTATTAATAAAGGGTTTTGGTGTGTATGTAAGGTTATTTTAGAGGTCCGTCCCTCCAAATGGGGGAGGATGGTATTTAGATGAGTAGGTATGGATTGTTATTGTTTGATTTGGATGAAACACTTTTGGATTCTATGTGGTTTAGGGAGGGATTATTGAGAACGCTTCATCACCATCCACTGACAAAAGAATTAGATGCTCTCCTTTTTCTGGAGAGGAAATTAAACGTTCCTCATACCATATTGGAGCGATTCGTTAATCGAGAATTGTCACCGACAGAGTTCATAAGGGCGAGGTGGCTTTCTGCTTTCTTACATTTTGATATAAAACCTGATATAGAAACGATTGATGAAATAAATGACATGTTTATAAAAACGGGTATGAAGTGCATCGAGGAAGATGACTCTCTTATTCGGCTCTTAGAGGAATTAAATGAGAAATATGAGCTCGGTATTGTCACTAACGCCTTATATGACCCTTATGAAAAAATCTTCCAAATGGGTTTGTCACAGATCTTTCATAAAAGAACTATCATTCATGCTGAAGAGTTGGGGTATAGAAAACCTGACAAGGAAATCTTCACGACTGCTTTGGAAGCCTTCGGTAAGAAGGCCGAAGAGACTATATTTATAGGTGACTCTTGGATACATGACGTCTTGGCTCCAATGCAATATGGGATGGATGCCATATGGCTTAATCGAAAGGGAATCGACAAACCAAGCCCACATAAACCATATGCAATCATTTCAGATATTCGTGAGTTAAGGGATATTTTAATCTGATCAAGTTCATGAGAGATCCCTTCAAATGTGATGCTTCACGGTTATGAAGGATTTCTATATGCATGAGGTCCGTCCCTCAATTGAAGAGTTCTAGAATTGTTTCTAGCAAAAAAAAGGTGAGCAGCATGTGCCCACCTTTTCAAAATCTATTATTAATATACTTTATCGCCATTAAAGATGGAGTTCTTTACGACTACATAATCCACGGTACGGATTGATTCAAGCTTCGTACCACCTGCATAGGAGATAGAGGATTGAAGATCTTGTTCCATTTCAATCAGTGTATGCTCAAGTGAGCCTTTATGCTCGACAAACATTTTCTTTCCTTCAACATTTTTCTTTTCACCTTTTTGGAACTCAGAAGCTGACCCAAAGTATTCTTTGAAGAGCTTGCCATCTTTTTCAGTTGTATCTCCTGGAGACTCTTCGTGACCTGCAAATAATGAGCCGATCATCACCATAGAAGCACCGAAGCGAATGGATTTAGCGATATCACCATGAGTACGGATACCACCATCCGCAATGATTGGCTTTGTTGCTGCTTTTGCACAAAAGCGAAGAGCAGCAAGCTGCCATCCACCTGTACCAAAGCCTGTTTTGATTTTCGTAATACACACTTTGCCTGGACCAATCCCGACCTTTGTCGCGTCTGCACCGGCATGCTCTAATTCTCTTACAGCTTCAGGAGTACCTACATTTCCGGCAATTACAAAGCTTTCTGGTACGTGTTTTTTTATATGTTGAATCATACTGATAACGGCATTAGAATGACCGTGAGCAATGTCAATCGTAATAAATTCCGGGGTCAGTTTTTCTTCTGCTAACTGTTCTACAAAGGTATATTCTTCTTCCTTTACACCAACTGAGATAGAAGAAATTAAACCGCGGACCTTCATATCTTTAACGAAAGAAATCCTCTTTTCAGGCTCAAAGCGATGCATGATATAGAAATAGTTATTTTCAGCTAAATAGACAGCAATTGATTCATCAATAATAGTTTGCATATTGGCAGGTACCACAGGCAATTTGAACGTATGTCCACCCAGGGTTACACTCGTATCACATTCAGAACGGCTATTAACCACACATTTTGCAGGAATTAATTGAATATCTTCGTAATCAAATACATTTTCCATAATTACACCCCTAAACACGAATATTAATCTTTGTGTATTTTATAAATGTTCGTACATAAGGTAATTTACATGATTTTCTTGTGGATGTCAAAGATTTTCCGTTTTAATTAATTACATTCTAATATTGGATAGTTGATTTCCTTTTCTGAAGATCTCCTTCAGCAGGCGATGAGTGAGAGGTTATGTTACAGTATAAGGAAAGGGGCTAACGTACAAATCCGTATATTATGAAAGGTGGTTTATCTATGTACTGGGTTATCGCTCTATTCGATAAAAAAACTGAAGAGCTGATTCAAGGAATTTGGAAAGAACTTACTGTTAAAGATATTTCGTATTATGAAGAAGAAATCAACGACGCACGTCCCCATATCACGATAGCGAGTTACACAGAGTTGGACAAAGAAGCATACATACAATTTTTAGAAACATATTATGATGATAAGAAACCGATCGACATTACGTTCAATACCGTAGGCTCATTCTTGAACTTCGGAACGCTCTTTCTTTCCCCTACTGTAACGAGGGGACTCCTGGACTTTCATTCATCCCATCATGATTATTTTCACTCCTTTCGTGAAACGGCAAACTCACTTTATCTTCCTGACAAATGGATTCCGCACTGTACATTGGCCAATAAGCTTCCTCCAGAAAAATTAGCCCAGGGTTTCGAGCATTGTTTAAAGAGAGGAGACTTGATTGAAGCGAAGATAACGACTGTCGCTTTAATTGAATTAGTAGATGATTCCAAGGATTGTATAGACGCTCCGATTGTTTATGAAAAACAGCTTGTGGAGTGATTTATTGTGGGAGTAATTTAATTTACTTGCAATAGAAGGCAACAAAAAGATGGAGGCATCTGACCAACATTTTATAGATGAACTAAAGATGCTATTTACTCATCAGAGGGACCCTCATAATTATAGTGTAAACGAAAAAGCAGTGGCAAGTTATCGCCACTGCTTTTTCATATGCCCATTTGCATACCCTCGGTCGCCTTATTTACACTTGAACACTTTCAACAGCAAAAACTTCACTAAAAAGGTTGAACTTTACGTTAACGTAAATGGTAAACTATAAATATCTAAATATTCTAAAAAGAGATGATTCCATGAAATATACGATTACACAGCTAGCAAAGGAGTTTCAAGTGACGACCCGTACAATTCGGTATTATGAGGAACTTGAATTGTTGCATCCTGAAAGAAATGAATCTGGAAGAAGAGTTTATTCAAAGAGAGATATGACGAAACTCAAACTGATTTTTCGGGGCAAAAGATTCGGGTTTTCATTGGAAGAAATCAAAGAAATGGTCCTTTTATTTGATCAGGACAGGAGTGGACGGAAACAGTTAGAGTGCACGATCGAATATGGGACAAAAAGAATCGAAGAGATAGCATCCTTAATTGAGGAACTTGAAGTCATGAAAAACGAGATGGTTAAATTGAAAGACGAATTTGCCAGGAAATTGATAATGATCGGAGATTAAGTTCTCCCAATAATATGTAAGTATATTTATATCCTACTGCCTAATGAGCAAGTGAATCCATAGTAATGTATAAAGTGAAAAAATGGAGGTAAAAAAGATGAGAAGTATTGGAAACTTTTATCGTGAGGATTTGCATTTAATAGAGTTATTAAAGCACTATTTATCCAAGGATTTCTTCTCTTGGGCAGATCGAGAATTGGACGTATTTGGAGAGTTATGTGCAGGGGAAATCGATAAGCGTGCTGCCCACACGGATCGGGAAGGTCAGCCCAAACTTATTAAATATAACCGTTTAGGAGAAGAAATCTCTGAAATATGGGTGAATGAAGGGTATAAGAAAACGGTTGAACAAACCTATAATAAGGGAATTGTCGGATATATTCATAAAGATATTCCGGAACTAGGCCACAAAGGAAACTATATGTATTCATATGCCCAAGGGTATCTGCTATCCCAAACGGAACCGGGCTTTTACTGTCCTGTCACACTCTCCATGGCTACAGCTCTGCTTCTGGAGAAATATGCTTCTGATGATATTAAAGAAAAGTTCCTTCCACATGTACTTTCTACAGGAGAAGTGGAATTATTCGAAGGCGCTACGTTCTTAACCGAGAGGCAAGGGGGATCCGATGTTGGGGCCAATGATACGAAAGCCGTTCCAAATGGTGATGCTTATCAGCTATGGGGCGAAAAATATTTCGCTTCCAATTCGGGAATGTGCGGAGTGACTATGGTGCTTGCTCGTATAGAAGGATCTGGAGATGGAACGAAAGGACTTAGCTTATTCGCTGTTCCTTGGAGAAATGATGATGGGTCTCTGAATGGCATCCACATTCGCAGGTTAAAGGATAAGTTAGGTGTGAGAGCGGTGCCTTCTGCAGAAGTTGAATTCAATGGTGCACATGCTTATCTTGTCGGAGAACCTAGCCGGGGTATCTACTATATGATGGAAGCACTGAATTTATCCCGTGTATGTAACGCCATTGCTTCCATCGGTATCATGAGAAGAGCCTATATTGAAGCCCGGAATTATGCCTTCTATCGTGAAGCATTCGGTCAGCCCTTAACCAATTATCCGATGGTTAAAGAGACCTTGACCCGCCTTGCATCTAAACAGGAAGTGGAAACAAGTGCAGTGTTTCATCTTGTTCACTTGTTCGATCGAGTCGTATCCGACGATATTCCGACCACAGAAGAAGAATCTGTTCTAAATCGTCTGCTTATTGCCATATTGAAAAAAGAGTCGGCAGAACAGGCGATTCATTTTACACATGAAGCCATCGAATTGCATGGTGGGAACGGATATATCGAAGATTTCGTCCTGCCCCGGTTACTCAGAGATGCGCAAGTTTTAACGGTATGGGAAGGGACAGCTAATATTTTAGGTCTCGAGGTACTGAGGTTAATGAATAAGCATAAGGCACATGAGTACTTTTTAACCTATATGAAAGAAGAGTTAACACTTTTACCAGAAGAACTCCTAGCATATGCCGCACCGGTTGAAGAGGGGATAGCGAAACTTGAACAATTGTTGAAAAAAGTAGCGACGGCAAACCAAGATATTCAAACCTATCATGCAAAGCGAATTGCAGAGCTTATGGCTAATATATTTGAAAGTGTCATTGCACTTAAGGATGCACATTCAATTGGAGGAGAACGAAAGCGTATGATTGCGGAGCTCTTCATCGAACATGCTTGGAATCAAACCAAGTGGATCGATGATGAAATGAAAGCCGTTAAATACTTTGATGACATTGTCGTGGGGAAAGTACGGGTATGAATAGTAAGAAGCCCCTGAACTGTTTTTTTGAGTTCAGGGGCTTCTTCTACTTTTCACAGCAGCAAGGGCAATCACACTCTTTTTTGGTCTTACACGTACATCGTTCACACGAACATTCTTTATTCACCAAGAAATATACCTCCCTATTCAATTTGTGTTATTATTCATCGTAACCATAACTGTTGATTCCATACCTCGCGCTAAGAAATCAGGGCACTGTCTAGGAATAAGCTGGCGATCTTTTGGATCAATTGATTAATTCCAATTATTCTTATGTTTCGAGAAATGTATCTACAAATAACCAACTGGGGGACCATCACAATGAATATTCGACCAGAACAAGCAATGGATGTATTTACAATCAAAACCATTAACGACTTAGCTTTTGAAGGACATAAGGAATCGGAATTGATTGCTGGAATCCGTCAAACGGATGCATTTATCCCAGAACTCTCATTAGTTGCAGAGTGGGAAGGAGAGATAGCGGGTCATGTTCTTTTCAGTCACATTTCGATTGAAGATGAAACGGAATCTTTCCCTTCATTGGCATTGGCACCAGTTGCCGTTCATCCTGACCATCAACTTAAAGGAATTGGTTCCAACCTTATAAGGGAAGGGATTAACCGTGCCAAGAAATTAGGTCATTCATCGGTTGTGGTGTTGGGACACCCTGAATACTATCCTACTTTTGGTTTTATTCCTGCTGAACAAAAAGGAATAGTAGCACCGTTTGAAGTACCGAGCGAAGCCTTTATGGTTTTGGAGCTCGTTCCTAATGCGTTAGATCTTGTGAAAGGGAAGGTTAAATATTCTGATCCTTTCAACATCTAAATGGTTTACTATAATATAATTATGTAAACTCAAATAAAGGAACCGCAATGGCCATTGCGGTTCCTTTATTATTTAAGTGCAATTCGATTTCCCTCAGGCTGCTTCAAAGACCCAGTATTTTTATGAATATATGAAATAAATGAATCTAGGGTTAATGGTCCGTTTACGACATTCGTTCCTTTTTTAAATGCCGTAAATCCGTCGCCACCTGTTGCAAGGTAATTCGTAATTGCAATAGAATAGGTGTTTTCAGGGGAAATCGGTTTCCCGTCCTCTTTAGTCAAAGATGCTATTTTCTCTCCGTGGGCTGCATTCTTTTTCCATGTGAAATGTAAACCT
Source organism: Bacillus sp. BHET2 (assembly GCF_005938125.1). GTDB lineage: Bacteria > Bacillota > Bacilli > Bacillales > Bacillaceae_B > Rossellomorea. The sequence continues at coordinate 948,166 of NZ_VCQN01000001.1, read as the reverse complement.
GAAGGTTGCAGTATGGTTTGGAAATTCCCTGTCCATTGTTGTTCAAGAATTTCTTTAATTTGCGCACCGGTTACGTCCATTTTCACCAAATTTGTGCCAAAGGGGAGCATGGTGTAAAGTTTCCCCCAAGTAATATCTCCCTTATCTAGGTCTGCCCGGATGCCACCTGGATTCATAAATCCAAAATCCGCACCCATCGTTTCACGATTGGAGTCTGCAAGGATGCTGCCTAACGTTCTTTCCCCGCTGACACTTTTATGTTTAGTGAAGGTTTCCTCTGAATGACCAACTACTTCATTTAAAAGTTTGTTTTGTCCTTTTCCATATGTTCGCACCATCTTCAGAATTTCTTGATCAGGTTCTATCCCTTCATGAAAGGTCCTGACGATGTTCGCTTCCTTTTCAACAATATCTTTTGTCTTGGGGTCAATTTTTATATTAACATTAGAAAATGCGGTTCCATAAGAGTATGATTCAACAATTAACTTTCCATTAACTGTTGTATTAGCATGCCGGTGATTATGACCGCCAAAAATAACATCTACTTCATCATCAATAAGAGGGGCAAAATCAACTAATTCCTGGGAAGGTCGAGAACCGTCCATTTCGGATGAAGCTGATACGTGAGCTAGAACGACAATCGACCTAACGCCTTTTCTTTTTAAATCTTGGACAGTTTCGTTAATAGATGCGACTTCATCCTTGAATTTTAAGCCTTTAATTCCTTTGGGTAAAACAATATACTTCGTTTCGGTGGTAACAATTCCAATGAAACCGATAGGGATACCATTCACTTTCTTAATCACATATGGAGGGAGTATGGGTTCATTGGTTTCAGTATCAATTACATTGGCTACTGTATAAGGGAATGTTGCCCCACCAAATTCTCCTGTCTTTTCATGCTTTCCTCCATTCAGCAGGCGCTTCATTTCTTCTACACCTTCGTCAAATTCATGGTTGCCGACTGTACCAACATCAAATCCTAATCTGTTCATAAATTCGATTGTGGGTTCATCTTGCTTAAGCGCAGAAAGGGGTGCACTGCCTCCGACCATATCTCCAGCGTGAACGAGTAAAGAGGGTACATTTTCTTTTTTAACTTTCTTTACATAAGCAGCCAAGTAGCCGGCTCCGCCAACCTGTTTCCCATCTACAGTCCGGGACGTTTCAAGTTGCCCATGAAAATCATTTACACCTAAAAGCTGTATAGGAATAAGCTTTTCTTTGTCTTCTGATGAAAATGACGAACCGATGACGTAAAGCATGACAAGTAAAACCACTAACGTCCATTTATGAATAGACATTGAATCCCTCCCAGAGCTTTTATCAACTACAACGTAGCATATGATTTTTAATGCTCATTTGAGGAAAGGTAAGTGTTTTGTAAAATTTAATAGAATTTAACGATCGCCCCAAGTTACCTTTCTTTTTTTTACAAATAATACAAAATCATATCCAAATGTTTACATGTACGTGTAAATAAGGTAATATATGTAATTGAAATAAGTAAATATTTAGGGGAGGCAATGATAATGAACAAATTGATGGTACCTTTCCTCTTACTATCTCTGAGTATATTTACTGCAGCTTGCAGTAATGACGAGGGTAGTACAGAAGAGAAAGAAACGAACACTGAAGCGACAGGGGAAACAGCAAAGAATGATGAAATGGATATGAAAGCCGCTCTATTAGACTATCAAATGGAGATCATCAACACCGTTAATGAAAATGATTCAGCGATCTACTCATTCGAATCAGCTAAAGCTAAAGAAGAGGATAAACCATCTGCTGAAGAAATCGCCAAGATGAAAACAGATGCGGAAGCAGCAGCTACAACGGTAGCAGAAGATGTTCATTCTCTTGAGGTACCGGCTGCACTTGACTCTAAAAAGGAAGAGATTCAAGGAGCATTGGACGACCTTGCTAAATCATACGAAACAAGAGCTGCTAATCTTTCTGACGAAGCAAATGCAGAATACGCAGAATCTGATGAACAATTTGCAGCCTTTGAAGAGAAAATGGCTGTAGTGTATGAAGAAGCTGGTTTAACGAAGCCCAGTTTTTCAGCGGATATTGTAGATTAGCACGGAATTTCTGAACCAAAAGAAGCTTACCGTAAATACTAGTAAGATCCAAAAGGCTGCTTTAGCAGTCTTTTTTATTTGATTAAAGGAATGTCATGCTAGATACATAAAAATATAGCACTATGGAGAGAGACATTGTGGAGGATAATGGTAAAGTGTAAGAATGATAGGGGGAAGGATTTAATGCGACTACACACTAGTATAGTAGGGGAAGGGGATCCCATTGTCTTTTTATAGGCAGAAGGCAAGGTGAATTAAAAGAATGATTGGGAGAATTGAGAGAGCTTATACTACCAGGAGTCCAGTGGGCACTTGTCAATCCCGAATAATCTGAAACCTTTCTCTAACCTAGTGCGTATATCCTAAGAGGAGGTGATGAATATGACAGGAATTTTTTTTATACTATTTATACCGGTCGTCTTAATCATTGCGGCCTTGAAGCTTTCAAGCTCTGCAAAGCGTGACTTCCCTCAAGGTGGTGGGGGATATTCAGGCTCCTATGACGGTGGGCAAAATTATGCAGATAGTTCTGACAGTGGATTTGGCGGCGGAGATAGCGGAGGAGGTGGTGGAGGAGGTGAGTAACCTCCTTTTCTCTTCGCCTCATTCAAAACCATTTAAAGGAGATGTTCATCTTGAAACGTTATTTTATTAATATTGGAAACCAACCTTTACATATAAAAGAATGGGGAACTCCTGATCTGCCCGTTATTTTTTGCGTTCATGGGCTGGGTAGTACTGGATTGAGCTTTATTGAGGTGGCTGAACAATTAAAAGCGGAATTCAGGATCATCGCGATTGATGCACCAGGGCATGGAAAAACGCCACCGTTTACATATGGGGAAGAGTATGAAATGCCTCGGATGACGGATTGGTTGAATGAAGCGATTGACCAACTTGATATTGGACCGTTCTACTTTTTATCCCATTCATGGGGGAGCTTTGTCGCCCTACATTTCACAGCCAGATATCCAGAGAAGGTCAGAGATAACATATTGCTCGATGGAGGCTACCAGGGAAAACGACATTCAAATCAATCCGTGGAGGAAGAAGTAGCCTATTACGAGGCAGACTTTGAACAGGTTTGGGAAACATGGGAGGACTTTCTGGCACTAGTCAAAAGTGAAACTTTGAACTGGACCGAGTCAAAACTTGAGGCAGCCAAGGATCTTTCCCTATCTAAAGATCAACAATATTACTGGCACGCGAGAGGGGAGACTGCTGCTCATATCATCCGGGCAATGCACAAGGATGAAATAGAGGATATTTATCATAAGCTTGATCCTGCTATTTTACTACTAAAAGCCACTCTCCCGCAAAGTATGGAGCAAGAACGCAATAAGACCGCTGCCATTTTCAAAGAGAAAACCGGTGGCGAAGTAAAGGCCATTCAAGGGACCACCCATCTATTGCATTGGGACCGTCCCGATATTGTTATAGAGGAGATCAGAAATCGCTTTGAACAACCATAAGGGAGGAACAGATATTATGATTTTATTACAACCCATGAAAGAACATGAATATACACTCTGGTTAAAAGACTCCATGAAGGAGTACGCAGAAGAAAAGACAAAAGCAGGAAATTTCCAAAAAGAAACGTCACTGGAGCAAGCAGAATTGGAGTTTAAAAAGTTATTACCCGATGGACTAAATTCAGAAAATCATTATTTATTTACGTTACTTTCTGATAAAAATCAAGATGAAATCGGTAACTTGTGGATTAATGTCACTGAAGACAAAAAAGAACTCTTTATTTATGATATTAAGATCCATCCAAACCAAAGAGGGAAAGGGTTTGGTAAAGAAGCAATGAGGTCTCTCGAATTATTTGCCAAAGGTAAAAATATCTCCAAAATGTCGCTACATGTTTTTGGTCATAATAAAATCGCTCTTTCCTTGTATGAGAAAGTGGGATATGAAATAACTAATGTGTTAATGTCCAAGTCAATTTAGATTTTCATTAAGGTCACCTTTAACTAATATGGTGTCCTTTTCTATGTGTAGAAGAAAAACAAATGGTCTGTATCAATACAAGAAATTTCATGCAGGAATTAAAGTAAGGTATCGAGAATTAATTGGAAATAGAAGAAAAATAAGAGGAGGCATTTTATGTATGAATTGAAAACCAAACAAAATGACGGCAGTGTGATCGAATTTATTGAAAAGGTAGAAAATCCTAAAAAGCGGGAAGATGCTTATAAGCTATTGGATATTTTCTCTGAAACGACAGGGTATGAAGCGAAAATGTGGGGACCGAGTATTATTGGATTTGGCTCATATCATTACAAATATAAAACAGGGCATGAAGGAGATGCTCCTTTAGTTGGTTTTTCACCACGTAAAGCGAAAATAAGCTTATATTTTGCAACAGGGGATATGGAAAGGGAAAAACTATTGATAAAGTTAGGCAAGCATACATCGGGAAAAGCGTGTGTATATATTAACAAAATAGCAGACATTGACGAAACGGTTTTAAAACAATTAATTAATCAATCCGTCCAATTTTTACAAAAAAACTATTCAAATTAAACAATATATGGTGGAATTAGTCAAAAGAAAAGGACTAATTCCTTATTTTTTGGAGTGGAAATCGTGAAGTTTGTAATCTGTGAGATTATCCTATATTATTAATCTTGAATTAAGACTATTCTACTTCAAGATAATTGGATGAGGATATTATTTTAGTTCAGAATTTGTTTTTACAAAATTAATGATCTGAAAGGGACGATTCAACATGACTAAAATTTTATACATTACAGCACATCCGCATGATGACACTCAATCCTACAGCATGGCAGTAGGAAAAGCATTTATTGACTCTTATAAAGAAAAAAATCCATCTCACGAAATTATTAACATTGATTTATATAAGGAAAACATTCCGCAAATCGATGCCGATGTATTCAGTGGTTGGGGTAAATTACAGTCTGGTAAAGGATTCGATGAGCTTTCATCAGAAGAGCAGGCGAAGGTGGGCAGACTTGGTGAATTATCTGATCAGTTTGTTGCTGCAGATAAATTTATCTTTGTTACTCCATTCTGGAACTTCTCTTTCCCTCCAGTAATGAAAGCGTATATCGACTCTGTGTCCGTTGCAGGAAAAGCATTCAAGTATACTGACCAAGGACCTGTAGGACTTCTAACAGACAAAAAAGCCCTTCATATTCAAGCTCGTGGAGGAATTTACTCTGAAGGACCGGCAGCAGCAATGGAAATGGGTCACCGTTACCTTGAAGTTATGATGCAATTCTACGGAGTTCCTTCTTTTGAAGGTCTATTCGTTGAAGGTCATGCTGCGATGCCTGATAAAGCAGTGGAAATTAAAGAAAATGCTATAGTAAGAGCAAAAGATTTAGCTCAAACATTCTAATGAAAATGAGTCAACTTCAATATTGGCTATTGTATGGCTAATGATTGTAGTTTATAAAAATGCCATTGATTTGTATTTGAATCAATGGCATCTTTTTGTTTGTTTACATAATGTGTGAGATTTTTGTGGAGACTTACTGATGATATGCCTCTACAAAAGTAACGAATGTGTGAATTCATTATCCAGAGGTGGCTATTGCACTGAAGCTTTCAGGTCCCCGTCTTACCGTTCCAACTGAGGTTGCGCTAATTAATGCCGAGTAAACAAGTAGAGTTCCGTTAGGTTTAGGAGGATTAAAGTCAGCTGCTGAAAAAGTGATGAGCTGAGGTCCAACAATTGACAGGTTCAACACTTGTTGAGCAGTGTAAACTGTAGTTATCCCTGTTTGTTGTGTGCCACGCACAATCCTGATATTGATACTTGTGGCAACAGGGGCTAGTGGTAATTGCACGGCAACAGTTCCGTTAAATTGAACCCTTATTTGTCCTGTAGTTGCTTTTGATACATCTAGTCCAATAATTCCAAACAGTTCTTCATCCCCTACTAAAATTGGAGTTGTGATGCTGTTGGCCAAGCTTGCATTTTGTGAGGTTCTACCATCTAAATATATTCCCATATTGATTTCTCCTTTCTATCAATCTAGTGTAGTCTATGTAAAAAAATGGAATTGGATTGTGCTGTTGATTCATATTTTGATAATAATAAAACTATATGTCGATAGGGAGAAACCATGGTAGCGTAGAAATTTAGAAATACCTCTATGTCATTTCGAGAGGAGATTCATGCTATTGAAAAGAGGGTTTAAGGTTTGAAAAAGTAAGGTTTTATCAATTTTTCATAAAAAAAAGCGAACAACCTAATCATAATAGGTCGTTCGCTTCGATTACTTCAGTTGCTTCTGATTATCTTTTTATAAACATTTGAGTCCAATAATGACCGTACGATCCACCCTTCACATACCCTATTCCGATTTCTGTATACGTCGGTGATAGGATATTTTCTCTATGTCCTTCGCTGTTCATCCAAGCCTCCATCACTTCTGCTGGCGATCTTTGTCCGGCAGCAATGTTTTCTCCTGCTGATTGGTAGTTAATACCGAAGTCATTCATCATTTGAAAAGGAGATCCGTATGTAGGAGATGTGTGACTGAAGTAGTTCTTCGCGATCATGTCTTCAGACTTATAGCGGGCCACACGGGATAATTCCCAATTTTCCTTCAGAGGGGGTAACCCCACCTTGGAGCGTTCTTGATTTACCAGCTTTACCACTTCGTATGTATAATTTTGAGAAGTGAGATTTACACCTGGGATATTCAGGCTTTGACCTGGATAGATCATATTCGGATTACTAATCTGCGGGTTTGCTGAAATCAATTCAGATACTCCCACCTGATTCTTCACGGCAATCTTCCACATCGTGTCACCATAGGTAACTGTGTATGTACCTGCTGCGGAAACCTTGGAAGAATGACCAAAACCAATGACAAAAGTGACAGACAACAATAAGATAGATAAAAGTTTTAAAGTTTTCATAGTTCTATTGAAATATAATTCTGTTAATTTTAAAACAGGTAGTTGTTACCACCATTAAATAAACTCCATTAAATCAACATATAGTAAATATTACTAGGATTAAAGAACGGTTACTTTTTAATCAAATACCAAATTATGGACTGTGTTTGCTATAATAGTAAGTAGTTATATTTAACGTTATTTCGTAATGAAACCATGAATTTATTCTATACATAATCAAAGGTGGTACCAGTATGACTGAACGTTTATTTGAAAGTTTATTAAACGATATAGAAAAGCATTTTTCAGGATGGGATTTTTCTTTTGTGACTGAAACAGGTCGAATGGCTTCAGGGATGATATCCTGGTCTTATGGAAGTATGGTTATACCCCTTGTACGGAATGCAAGCTCAATGCTGGATATGGGAACAGGAGGGGGAGAACTGCTTTCTAAACTTCAGCCTTTTCCTCCAGTGGTTTGTGCAACAGAAGGATATCCACTTAACGTTTCTGTTGCTAGGAGTTGTCTTGAACCATTGGGTGTGAGAGTGGAAGGAATCACAGGAGATGATCATTTACCATTTCAGGAGAATCAATTCGATCTAATCCTTAACAAGCATGAATCCTATTCTCCAAGTGAAGTAAAGCGGATCTTATCCCCAGAAGGAATCTTTCTAACACAGCAGGTTGGGGGAGATGATTGCAATGAAATAAACAAGGCTCTTGATGCTCCGATCAATGAAGAGTTCCTACATTGGAATCTTGAATATGCTCAAACCCAATTGGAAGAAGAGGGGTTTGATATCCTCTTTTCAAAAGAGGAATATTCAATTCAACGGTTCTATGATGTTGGTGCATTAGTTTATTATTTGAAAGCCATCCCTTGGCAAATTACTGATTTCACGATCGAAAAGTATCGTGATTCATTGTTTCAGGTTCATGAATCTATCCAACAACAAGGTTTCTTTGAAGTAAAACAAAATCGGTTTGTTCTAAAGGGGCGGATCAAGGATTAATGTGATTAAATTGGAACCTTTCTCCAATATAATCGTATGTAAGGAAAAGGGAAATGTGAGTAGGTGCTTACAAATCGATACACATTCTAACCTAGAGGGGGCAAAGCTATGTGGATTAATTTCCTAATCACCTTCATGGTAAGCTTAGGTATTTTATATCTAGTTCGCTTTCGGATTAATCTTAAATATGCTGCAGACAAAACGAGTGCGGCCATTTATCCAATCAGTAGGGAAGAAATGAACAGTATACTCATTCCAACCGAATATAAGGAAATGAAGCCTTTAACTAAAAGAACGAAGTCTTATCAATGGGTGAAGTGGGGGAGCAGAGGTGTCATAATCGTCTGCATCGGTTTAATATGGAGCGTCTTTAGAACCGATTGGCTGCACGAATTTCACCCTATTGTTCTGTACATGTTTATCATGCTAATTGGTTCGATCAAACATCGTGGGAATTTTTATCTACTGCCCGATGGTCTTATCCTAAACGGATATTTTATCCCTTGGAATCGGGTGAAAGAATATAGGGTGGAAAAAATCATGAAGTTTCATGAGCTTTATGGTCTTGATGAAAAAATCAATCATGGCTTTAAACTGAATCTGATAATGAAAAATAAATGGTTTCAGCGATCCTATATTGTCATCAGAGAACATAATCAGCTTCAAACCATTCTGTCTCACCTTAAGCAAAGGGGAGTTGAGGGAACTATGAAAATGGATAGCGGATTCATAACAGTGCAAAAGAATTAGTTGCTTTACCGGGAGGCTACGTTTCCCATGAGAAGATTACCGATCGGATGGTTTTCTATTCATCTCAAGTATGAGAAAAGACTAAATTGGTAATGTGAAGGAGTAATCATAATGAAATGGTTGAACTGGAATGATTTTCTAGCACCTTCAAACCCTTATGTTGCTTTGTTCTTTGGAATCATGATTACTTTGGTCGTCACGATAAGTATCTGGCATGAAACGAAACAGAAACGTATCGTGCTCATTTCGGTTGTATCTGGAGTGGTGACGACTGTCATAGGCGTCGGAATTCTCACAATGATTGGATTCTATTAGGAAGGCAGGTTCTGGATATGAGGGCTCTTTTTTTCTTAATCATTGGTGTCGTATTAGGCTGGGGGGTCACTGGGTTTTTTACGAGCGGTTTTGAAACAGATTATCTTTTTATCCTTATGGTTGGTCTTGTGATCGGACATAGTATCGGACGGAGAAAAGGTAAAGAAGAATATAGAGGTTCCACTTCAGGGGATGTTTGAAATCACAATGACTGATTTAAATCATTGCGGATTTATTCATATTTTCCCTTGGGAAAAATCGAAAAAGGCAGTGTCTTAGAATGAAACACCTTCCATTTGATAGCTATGATTTATTATTATTTGACCTTGATGATACTTTATTCCATCACTCAGAAGCATATGAAAAAGGCATATTAAATACAGTTCAGCACTTTCAAGCTTTAGAAGGGATTGACCAATCGGATTTTATCAAATCTTTTACAAAGCATAATCATCTTCTATGGTCAATGTTTACATCTAATCAGTTGAATTTCCAGGAATTTTCTTTAAAAAGACTTGAAAACACCTTGAAGGACTTCAAGATTATTATTGAGAGGGAGGAATCCCTAGAAATAGTAAAAATGTTTCAGGATTCCTACCTTGAACAAATAAGACCACAAGAGGAATTAAATGAATTTCTAACTGACTTGAGTAACAGCGTACGTATTGGAATCATCACAAATGGCACTGTTTTTAATGCATATAAAAAAGTTGATCGTCTCGGTTTGAAGAGAATTTTCCCTGAAACATCTGTCATTGTTTCAGAGGCCGTTGGTTCTTCTAAACCCAATCCAGAAATTTTCCAGCATGCTTTAAAGCTTTTTGAAGGAAATTCCAGCAGAACACTCTTTATAGGCGATAACTATTACACAGATATATTAGTGGCGAAATCCACAGGAATGGATACATTATGGATTAATCGCTATAACTACCAGACTCCTAAGGATGAACATCCAGATTACACGCTGAAGCATGTATTAGAGATGAAAGGGTTATTTACAAGGGGACAAGTCAATATAGAAAGTGATTAATGAAAGTGGGTAATTTGCATGAGTAGACCATCAGCTTTGGAAGCAGCTAGATTATTCATTGAGGAAAACTTCTCTACATGTGAAGGAGCACTCCTTGGAGGAAGTGTGGTAAGAGGAGTGGACACAAAAACATCAGACCTGGATATTGTCGTCATTGATGAAAGCGTATCTACCGAATACCGAGAATCTCTTTATGCTTATGGTTGGCCAATCGAAGTCTTCGTTCATACTAAAGAAACCATACGACACTATTTTCAAACAGACTGTAAGCGGGCAAGACCTTCCTTACCAAGAATGGTCTCTGAAGGAATCCCAATCCTCGATCACCCTATCATCCCCATCCTCAAAGAAGAAGCCACGAAGCTGTTGAGGGACGGACCTCCAAGTTGGTCACAACAGACCATTGATATGAAAAGATACTTTCTTACAGATGCTCTTGATGATTTAATCGGTTCGACAAATAGAGGTGAAAGTATATTTATCGCTAACTCTATAGGAGAATCTTTGCATGAATTTGTCCTGCGTACAAATGGTCGATGGACGGGCCATTCTAAATGGATTGTCCGTGCACTTAAAGAATATAATCACCATTTTGCTGTGGAGTATATTAATGCATTCGATGAATTCTATTTGAACAATGAAAAAGAGAGCATTGTGCAGTTGGTAGACTCTGTATTAGATGGATATGGGGGCAGATTGTTCGATGGGTTTTCCTTAGGGAAGAATCGAACACAATCTTAAGTAGAGGATAAAGCCCTTCTCAGAAGAAGGGCTTTATCCTCTATAATAATTATACTAAAATCTGAAACTCATCATGATCGACACTGTTAACACCATCATCAAAAACAAGTCGAGTTACAAACTTATATGAGACTGACTCACTGCTTGGAGGAAATGCATCTGATAGTCTGCACGAGAAGTGAATGGTCCGTTGTTCGTTTACTCTCATCGTGGATGAGCTCAATATGGTATTTTGATGAAGAATAGAAGAGCGATTAACATTTTCATCGTATTGCAATAGGTCTGTTTCAATTCTCTTTAATTTCTGTTCAACCCTTCCGCCGGTAAGTTCATATTCCCCTTTAATGACATCTCCCGGACGAAATTCGCTCTTATTTAATACCAAATCAATCTTTGTTGCTCCAATACCAAACCTGCACATCAGTTTACTAAACATAACAGCCATTCAACCTCTCAATCATCTAGTTACCAATTCTACGCAATAGGGAGAGCTTTGGTTTCAATTTTTCATCTTTTTCCACGACTTTATTCTAAAAGAAAAGAAACCCTTTTGTCTATATTCCTTCTTCGACATTTTTTGCAAACATGGTTAGGGAGCATGAAAACTTACCATGAATTAGAAATGATCATCTAATTAAGTAAATTAATTGGAATTTGTTCCATAAAGAGGTAGAAATATAGGTTGTATTTCTTTAAAATAGAATAGAATCTTATCATATTTTGGTAAAATACGAGCTTAAAAGGGGCTATTCAATTGAAGGAAAAGAAAAAAAAGAAAAAAACCCATGTGCCATTGAGAATGAACTTACTATTTATTTCTGTCTTTTTTCTATTTTCCATTTTGATTCTTCGTCTGGGGATAGTGCAAATTGTGCAGGGGAACCATTATGAGGCAGAAGTGTCTAGGACAGAAAACGTAAAGTCACATAATGGAACGCCCCCAAGAGGGAAAATCTATGACCGTTATCGAAATGTTATCGTTGACAATGTTCCATTAAATGCGATTACGTATACGAGAACACAAACGACGAAACCAAAAAATATGCTGAAGGTAGCAAAGAGTTTGGCGGAGTTAATTGATATGGATACAGGTAAGATTACCGATCGGGATCGAAAGGATTTCTGGCTTCTCAGTTACCCAGATAAAGCAGAAAAGCTAGTTTCTAAGGAAGAAATAAAGAGATTGGAAGATGATGAAGATCTCTCAGAGGATAAAAGGAATAAAAAGATATATGAAATGCAGTTAGAGCGAATCACTGATCAAGATATCAACTCATTTTCTGAAAAGGAAGAGGAAGTACTGGCTATCTTCCGTGAATTTAACACGGGATATGCCCTGAGCCCTCAAATCATCAAGAACAAAGATGTTTCCATGGAAGAAATGGCAAGGGTCAGTGAACGATTATCAGAAATGCCAGGTGTGAACGTTACCACGGATTGGGAAAGGAAATATGTGAATGATAGTACACTGAGGACCATTCTGGGGAGGGTATCAACTTCACAACAAGGATTGCCCAGCGAATTGGTGAAGGAATACAAAGCTCAGGGCTATGCCTTAAATGATCGGGTAGGAACAAGCTACTTCGAATCGGAGTATGAGAATGTACTTAAAGGTCAAAAAGAAGAAATCGAATTCATCACTAAAAATGGAAGTGTCCTTGATACCCAGCTTGTCAGTGAAGGTCATAGCGGGAAGGATGTAGTATTAACCATCGATCTGCAGCTGCAGAAAGAAATTGAGAAAATCGTAGAAGAAGAACTGAGTAAGCAAGCTTCTAAATATTGGGAGTCTCCCTTCTTAGATCGAGCTTTTGTGGTGATGATGGATCCCCATACAGGGGAAATCCTATCAATGGTCGGGAAGAAATACGGGAAAAATACTGACGGACAGACTGAGTTACAGGATTATGCATTAGGTACTTATACTTCTGAATATGGGGTGGGCTCTGCTGTTAAGGGTGCTACTGTGTTGACAGGGTATATGACTGGTGCTTTGAATGTTGGAGACGCCTTATACGATGAACCAATCAATATAAAAGACACTCCAGAAAAAAGATCGTGGTTTAATTATTCGAAATATTTCACAGATGTTGAAGCTTTAGAGATTTCATCGAATGGTTTCATGTTTAAGACGGCTATTAAAATTGCAAATGCAACTTATCGACCTAACCAACCAATGGATATTGATGTTAAAGCATTTGATACTATGAGAAATTACTATAGTCAGTTTGGTTTAGGAGTGAAAACAGGTGTTGACCTACCTGGGGAAGTGGTGGGATTAAAAGGAACCGAAAGAATACCTGGTAAACTATTGGACTTTGCCATTGGTCAATATGACCTGTACACACCTATGCAACTTGTACAATATGCATCTACCATCGCGAATGGTGGATATCGAATGGAACCACATATCATGAAAGAGATTCGGGAACCTAGCCAGGAAAGAGAAAAGGTAGGACCGCTTCTTCTTGAAAACGAGTCACAGGTTTTAAACCGAATTGATGCGACTGAAAGGGAAATTCAACAGGTTCAAAGAGGATTTTATCGTGTTGCTCATGGTAGTCATGGCACGGCAACAATCTTTAAAAATGCTCCATATGATGCAGCAGCAAAATCAGGAACTGCAGAAGCATTCTACTATAGTCCAGAAGAAAAGAGACAATACCAGACATATAATACAACTCTAATTGGCTACGCGCCCTATGATAACCCGGAAATCGCGTTCTCGGTCGTGCTTCCTTATTCACATCAAAATAAAGATCCATACGTAAATAAAACCATCGCCAAACGCGTCATGGACAAATATTTCGAACTAAAAAAGCAATACGACAAAGAAGGATATTTTAACTCTTCAACAGAAGAAGAAGTGCGAAATGCCGACCAACTGGAAAATACAGATGATCAAGGAACATTAGAGGAATAAAAGAATGCGCCTTCCTATTAATCTAAAAGGGAGGCGCTTTTGGTTCATAATAGGTTTAGGAAATTCATAATAAAAAATATGAAAGAGTATAGGGAGTAGTCACTCAAAAATCAACTAAAGGGGATCACAATGATCAAATCAGAACAGGATATTTTGGCATTAGTGAAAAAAGATTCATGGATGATGAGCATCCTTAATGCTGCCCATACCTTACAGCTTCCTGACTGGTGGATCTGTGCCGGATTTGTTAGAACAAAGGTATGGGATACTATCCATGGGTATACGAAGAAATCGGAATTGACCGATATTGATGTGGTGTACTTTGACCGTGCGAATACAGACGAGAATTTCGAAAATCACCTTGAATTTCAATTGCGTAAGAGGTTAATGAACGAACCATGGTCTGTAAAAAACCAAGCCAGGATGCATATAAAAAATGGAGAACTACCTTATATCTCAACGATAGACGCTGTTTCCCGATTTCCTGAAACAGCAACCTCTATAGCGTTAACGCTGAACGAAAAAAAAGAGCTTACTTTAGCAGCGCCATGGGGAATTCAGGACTTACTCTCCCTTCAAATAAAGCCTACCCCTCCATTTAAAGAAAAAGAAACATTGGCCGCCATTTATGAAAAAAGGGTGTATGAAAAGGAGTGGAATAAGAAATGGCCAAAAGTGACTGTTTATACTATTAAAGGAGAGCTTATGGAAGAAAAAAAGGGAAGTAATGGATAAGGCTATCAAATTCGAATTATTCTTCCTCCTTATTAGTACGATTATAATTCTAAGCAGGTGAGAGGGACGGACCTCCATTTTGAATGATATATTCGAAAGGAATCCTTTAGGATCAAGCTTTTTATTCGAATTGTAGAACTTTTTGGAGGTCCGTCCCTCCCGATGGTTGAAATTTCATTGATTAATTAATCAAAACCATAACGTTTAACTGTACGGTTTTAATAAAATACAGTATACTACTCAAGAGGTGATATCCTTGGGAAGATGTATCGAATAGGAGAACTATCGAAGCGCAGTCAAGTGTCGAAGCGGACGATTGACTATTATACGAAAATAGGTTTATTAAATTGCGATCGGTCCCGGAATAATTACCGGTATTACCACGAAGAGGCATTCGCTGACTTGAAACTCATTGAACAGTGTCAGCAGATGAACATGTCTTTAAATGAAATCAAAGATCGATTGATTCTAATGAAATCGGAGCAGGTGGACCAATCTGTTCTAGAAAAGCAAGTGAATCATATTCGAAATGAAATGAATCATTTACACAAAGAATTACATGAGGTTATGCAGGCGATGGATACTCTTGGAGATGACGATCGTAAGCGCATGATCAAACAAGTTTCACCCCAGGCTCTGGCCTTATTTCAAACGTTAATAGTTTTTTCTGGTTAAACCAGCATAATAGATAAACAACTACAGGAGAGTGACTTTTTTTTGGACGATATACCACTGAATTCATTAGTATTATTAGGAGCATTGATTCTTTTATCTGCCTTTTTCTCATCGGCGGAAACGGCTTATTCGAGCGTAAATAAAATCAGGCTGAAGAACTTTTTAAGTGAAGGAAGAAGAGGAAGCGTTAAAGCACATTATATTGCTGAGAACTTTGATAAAGCCCTGTCCACGATATTGGTTGGTAACAACATCGTGAACATTGCCGCAGCCAGTATTTCAGCAAAGCTTGCGACAGATATATTCGGAGGGAATACAGGTCTTGTAATCAGTACGTTTGTCATGACGTTGTTAATTCTGATTTTTGGGGAGATTCTACCTAAGTCATTGGCAAAAGAAAATGCAGAAACCTATTCCCTGACGATATCTGGCGTTCTGTTTTTCTTAATCAAGGTCCTTACACCGATCAATTTCTTTTTCATCAAATTAAAAGAGTTGGTATCGAAGTTCTTCTCAAAAGATTACGAAATGCCGTCTGTTACAGAGGAAGAGTTAAAAGTGATGCTTGATATTAGTGAAGAAGAAGGAGTCATCGATAAAGAGGAAAGAGAATTGATTCACCGTTCCATGGACTTTGACGATATCCTTGCTACTGAGGTATTGACTCCACGTATCGATGTTCAAGCCGTAGAGGTGAATCAATCAATTGAAGAGATCAAGGAAATGTTCTTCGAAGAACGGTTCTCACGAATTCCCGTTTATGAAGATCATATCGACAATGTGATCGGAATTCTTTCAGAGAAAGAGTTCTTTACCCATCTGATCAAATTTGGGGAAGTAAACGTTCGTGAATTAATACGTGAACCGATGTTCATCTTTGAATCTGCCAAAATCTCTTCTCTCCTTACCAAACTTCAAAAAAACAATGTCCATATGGCCATTGTCGTCGATGAATTTGGTGGAACGACAGGGATCATCACTCTTGAAGATATCCTGGAAGAAATTGTTGGGGAAATATGGGATGAGCAAGATGAGAAAACACATTCTATGAGAAAAATAAGTGATAACGAATATACATTCGATTCCCAATATCAATTGGACGAATTTACGGAGTTACTTGATGTACCTGAACCTGAAAGTTCTTATCATACTATAGGAGGATGGGTTGTTGAGAGCTTTGAAGATCTTCCATCAGAGGGTGACAGCTTCGACTATGAAAACTTAAAAGTGAGCGTGGAAGAAGTGGATAATCGCCGGGTTCGTACAATTAAAGTGGAAATAATCGAAGGAAAAAAAGCAGATATGGTTCATTAAGAATGAAATAACAGGCTTAAATGCCTGTTATTTTTTTACTAATAGCAGGTAGGAGGGACGGACCTCGAAATATATCCAAATGCCAAGAGGAAATCCTATGGATAGTGGGTTCTTCCTTTGAAAAGCATATTATTTCGAGGTCCGTCCCTGAGGTTGAGTGGTTTTATTTCTAAGGTAGATGTTGTTTACTACTCCATATATCCACGGCAGTTCAAGCAAATTATAAAAAGGGACCTCCGTTATGGAAGTCCCTACTCGCGCTATTCTTCGTCACTCTTATCTTTATTGAACCAAAGTGGCTCATCATTGTCCACTTCGCCATTATAATTAATGAGTAACTCTTCGCCCGCTTGAATGTCCTTGTAGGCATAAAAGTCGAAGGTATGATTGTCGAAATTAATTTCATAAACTGTATTTGGTGTATATGAATGATTAAACAACATTCCATAACCTAATAGAAGTGCTGTGTGATTGATTCCGTATTCAAATACATAATCCGCCAGGAACGTTTTCTCAATATGTTCATGTTCCTCATTAGGATAAGGTATAACGGGTGCTTCATGAACCAGTTCACCTTTTACTATATCTCTTTTAGCAAAAACGCCACGATTCAGATCACCATCGCTAAGTGATGATATTTTCACTTCGATCATAATGCCACCTTCTTTCTAAATCCTTTAACTTAGTAAGCTTGACACGAACTGGGTAGAAAAGCAACACTAAATCCACCAAAAGTTGACTATCCAGGTTGAATAGTCAAGAGATTGTTTAAAAAATATTTTGGAAAAATGCCTGTATACTCCGGGCACTACGAACTAACCAATTTGCTTTTTCCACCGATTCAGCAGCATAGACATCTATCTTTAAAGGAGAGTCTTTTTTATCAAAGATATATTCTTCATTTTTAGGAGTATCGATGACTAATTCCCCAATTTTCTCACCTTTTTCGATTGGAGCCTTTAGGGAACCATCTTCGCTCACTTTGTTATCGGCAACGTTCAGTATAGTTTTTACATTGTCTTTATCCTGCTTCGTTACACGAATCGCGAGAGGTTTGTCTACCTTGATGGCAATCTTTTTCTCTTTACCATTCGGAACAGGTAATGTATGCTCCTTTTTCTTTTCTACTGAATCCAGATTGTATTCTACTGTTTCAAATTCACTGAAGCCATAATCCAGAAGTTCTTTAGATTGGATAAACCGCTCTCGACTGCTCGGTTGCCCGTATTCATCCTTGGCATCCAATATAACGGAGATATAACGTACACCATCCCGTATTGCAGTTCCAGTGAATGTTGAGCCTGCAAAAGGTGTCGTACCCGTTTTCAGCCCATCGGCGCCTTTAAAATAATAGGATTTCCCTTTTAAGAGACCATTCGTATTTTTCATCACCAGTTCTTCACTCGTCCCTGGTCTGAATACTTTGGAAGTGAGACTTGAAGTCTTCAGGACTTCAGGAAAGTCATGAATGAGGCAATAGGCCAAGGTCGCCATATCCTCTGCAGAAACCATGTTTTCAGCATTTACATCCGTTCCTTCCGGGTACATTCCAAGCATATCGTAATTACTGAGCCCGGAAGAGTTCACATATTGATAATGCTCAAAGCCAAGCTCCTTTGCTTTTGCATTCATCATTTTCACAAATTTACCCTCAGAGCCCGCGACTACTTCAGAAAGAGCGATTGCAGCACCATTACCGGACTTGATGACCATGGCATCATACAGTTCCCTCACCGTGTACTCTTCATCGGCCCGCAACGGAACATTGCTTAAACCGGGAGCATTTGCTAATTGATAGACCTTATCGCTTACCTTATACGTTTGATCCCATTTGATTTTCCCTTTTTCAATTGCTTCTAATACAAGGTATTCCGTCATCATTTTCGTCATGCTGGCAATTCCTAGAAGCTCATCTTCATGTTCGCTATACACGATCTTCCCTGTATCTGCTTCAACTAAAATAGCAGCATCTGCATTTATATCTAGTTTCGTTTTACCATGAGCCGATTGTTGAAATGACGTCATAGCTATTAACGATATCATCATAACCGGCAGGATTCGTTTCAACATATTTTTTTTCAATTCAGTACCTCCATAGAGCCAATTTTACGCAACCAAATTATTTTACCATACAAACACTTCAAACATCCCTAATCCTCCGCAACCTTTTCAAATCGTTCATATTATTGTAAAAATATGTTGCGCATATTAATGCAGTTCCGTCCCTATATAAGCTAAGTTTATCGAATGTAAATTGACGCTCGTTATTAGTTTAATACAATTATTTATAACCAAATTAGAAAGTTGTGATTCTATCACTAAAATGGAAAAAAATTCTTGTTCCTTCTCTATTAATTTGGTAAAATCATCTAAACCGTTTGGAGGAATCAAGATGAACAAATTCCAACAATATAAAGGGGATTGCTTCCAATTCATAGAAATACTATGAATTAACAAATCGTTTCAGGTGTGGTAACTCAATACCTCAAACAAACAAATGGTTCTAATAAATACTTAATTCAAAAAGGATAAGGAGAGGTGCACATGTTCACGTATAAATTAAACGATAAATTGGAATTAAGATTACTAGATACACAAGATGCTGAACGCATTTTCGAACTGACAGATGAATCCCGCTCTTATTTACGTGAGTGGCTCCCTTGGGTGGATTATTCCAAAACAGTTGATGATTCCAAAGAATTCATTCAGGGTACCCGGCTAGGCTTTGCAAACAATAAAAGTTTGACGGCGGGAATTATCTATCAAAATGAAATAGTGGGCGTAGCAGGGTTCAATCAACTTGATTGGTCTAATAAAGTGGCTTACATAGGCTATTGGTTAGGTGAAGGCTATCAAGGTAAAGGGATTATGACATCCGTTGCAAAGGGATTGACACACTATGCATTCGAATATTTGAAAATGAATAAAGTTGAAATAACCGCTGCTGAATTCAACCACCGCAGTCGGGCAATCCCTGAGCGTCTTGGTTTTGTGGAGGAAGGCAAGCTTCGGCAAAAAGAATGGATCTACGATCACTATGTAGATCATATTGTGTACGGTTTGCTGGCTGAAGAGTGGAAGGGGATTTGAAGAATACCATAACGTCTCCTTTGTCTGAACTGATTACCTGGGTTGAAGACATTAAAGCTAATAATGGAAGCTCTGCCGCTTCTCTATACATTATTAAAGACGACAAAGTCGTGCTGGAGCATTATAGCGGTAAACACTCCCATGAAGAAAATGCTTTCCCTGTAACATCGCAGTCTCAATTCAATATAGCCTCCGCCCGTAAAAGTTATTTAGGCCTTGCTGTTTCTTATGCGCTATATGATCAGTACATAAGCAGTCTCGATGATCCGATTTCCCGGTATATTCCTGAGTTGAATCATCAGGTGATGAAAGATACCACAATCCGACACCTTGTGACCCACTCCCATGGCCTTGATTATAATGAAAACGGAACCATTTATCGACAATTCATGGCGGGTCATTCCTGGGCTTATCGTAATGTAGGGGTTGACATCATAACCAACCTCATTCATCGCCTATACGGAAAAAGCTTTCCGAAGCTCCTGGAAGAAAGAGTGTTTAAACCAATGGGCCTGAAAGAAACTGGATGGCGAACAGAACCAGACGACCAATTTGTAAGAATTATCGGGGATATGGAAAAACCAGCACTTTCAGGACTAGGTACCACGGCTAATGGAACGGAGAAAAATCTTTTCGTATCCCCAAGGGAGTTAGCTTTGTGGGGACAACTGCATTTGAATAAAGGGATAATGAATCAAAAAGAGATTGTCCCTTCTAAAGTGATCGAAGTCTCAACATCCATTCAAAATGATAGCTACTCTGATCCAACGATTCCTGACAATGGACTTTTTTGGTATGTACAAAATATACCAAGAGACAAAAGTGAGATAGGGGTACGGGTACCAAAGGATTCATATCAAATATTAGGTGTGACCGGTCCAACCATTCTTGTGATTCCGTCCTTAAACGTAGTAGTGGCAAAAATGTATAATAAGCGTTATAACTATGGTGGAGACCAATACCTACATTACTTGCGTGAATTTAGCAACAAAGTCTCTGATCTATTTTCCACCCAATGTGATTTGTAAGAAGACCGGAATGGTACTACCTCACCATCCTGTTGGGAATAAATTTCCAGATGCAAGGCAAGAATAGGGTTACAACATGCATCGAATGATGGGGGGATCCCATGTTTCATATTGTCGTTATTTTTTCGGTTGTTCTTAGTTCGTTGAAATGGGGTTCTTGGAATAGATGGAGAGAGTTCCTTCCGACGATTTACTATTTTAGTTTTTTTAATATGTTTTATCAGTATATAAGCTATACGATGAAGGCTGTATGGGAATTGGATGGTTTTATTGTTAATGTGTTTGTGACTGATACTTTATACACTACGATAGCCTACCCTTGTCTGGTTGTGCTTTTTTTAAGCCACTATCCAGAAGAGATCAGAATGAAGGTAATTTATTATGTGAAGTATATAAGTGTTGCCATCGTAACAGAATGGGCCGCTGGAATGCTTGATTCTATCCAATATTTCGAAGGATGGAATATATGGTGGACAATATTGTTTTATTGCATCATGTTCCCCTTAATCCGCCTTCATTTTGTAAATCCTGTCAGGGCGTTGGTGATATCTGTCTTTGTCGTTGCCTTCTTAATGTTTAGGTTTGATTATCAAATACTATAACAAAACGGTGAATCCGTTCCTGGATGGTCACCGTTTTGTTAAGAATCCATTTGTTCAAGCTATTTATTGATTCTGCTCACAAAAACAGAACCATCAACTCTTCGTCAAAATATTCATGATTATATTTTAAAGCTCTCTTTTCAGTGCCAAATGGTATGAATCCACATGAATGATAAAGGCCTCTTGCTGTTTCGTTGCTTGTTACGACTGTGATCATCAGCTGCTCTATGCCTTCTGTTTCCTTCGAAAGAGTGATGGCAGCTTCTATTAGCTCTCTTGCAAAACCTTTTCCACGATATGACGGCTGAACGTACACAGCATAAATAGAAGCTTTATGGCGCATCTTTAAGGATGCTTCACGCACCAAGGTGACCGCCCCTACTAATTGATTGTCTTCAAAACAACCAAATGTAAAGCTTCCCTCGCTTATTATTCTTCCGGCAATGGTTTGGATTGGGTCTGGACGGGCGATGGCTTCTTCATAGCTACTTCCAAAACTTGATGGACTTTGTTGCAGCATTTCTAAACGAAGATGCCAATAATCTTCAGCATGTCTTTCATCTAATAACCTGATTTCCATAATTTTCTGACCTTCTTTCGTTTCCATGATATGATAGTAGAAACATATTTTCACCTATCCACCAAGATTCGACACATACTAATAAAATCCTTTAAATTGACTTAATAATTGGAGGCATAGTAATGGAATTTTGTCTGGGCTGTCAACTTGCAAATAATCGAGAGAAAGTATTCATTATATACGAAAATAACCATGTAACCTGTTTATTGGACCATGTTCCTCATCAAACAGGGCATACGTTAATTCTCCCAAAGCTACATAGAGCGGAATTGATAGAATTCAATGAAGAGGAAAGTCTCTCGGTCATGAAGGCTGCGCAACTTGTTGCACGAGCCATCCAAGCACTTTATGAACCCAATGGAATTACTATTTGCCAAAATGGCGGGGTCTACAATGAGCTAAATCATTATCATATGCATGTCATTCCCCGTAATGAAGAAGCAGAGCAATTTGGTGAATTATTTTATGGTAATGGGGATGTGATGAAACCGATCGAGTCGCTGGAAGAAACCCAGAATAAAATGAGTGCTTTCATTAATAGATTACTAGAATAGGAGAGATGAATTTGACTATACATAAAGAAATTCATGAACAAGTAAAAAAATACGCTGAGCTCGCCATTAAGGTAGGTGTAAATGTGCAAGAAGATCAACCTCTTTGGATATCAGCCCCGTTAGGATCCGAAGATTTTGTGCGAATTGTTGTTAAAGAAGCGTATCTTGCGGGTGCAAGAAATGTACATGTTCAATGGTACGATGAGGAAATAATGAGAACACATTACGAACTTGCGCCTTATGATGTCTTCTATGAATACCCGACTTGGCTTGCTGCAGCCCATGAATGGGTGGTGGACCTTAAAGGAGCGTTCCTGCAGATAGAAGCAAATGACCCGGATTTGTTAAAGGGTATCCACCCAGACCGGATCCTTAACTTCGAGAAAGCAAGTGGAGATGCGTTGGATCGGTTCTATGAAGCCATTGAAAATGATGAAATCAGCTGGTCAATCGTCGCTATTCCTTCAAAGAAATGGGCCGACAAAGTGTTTCCTGAACTTCCTGAAACGGATAGGATCCCAAGTCTATGGAACCAAATTTTCACTTCGGTCCGCATCGACCAACCGGACCCTGTCTCCGCGTGGAAAACCCACATCCAAACACTAAACGAAAAGGCATCACAATTAAATTCCCTCAAGCTAAAGGAAATGCACTACCAATCGAAAGGGACTGATCTGAAAATTGATCTGCATGAGGATCATATTTGGCTCACAGGTGCAAGTCAAACACCTCAAGGTTCGAACTTTATTGCCAATATGCCCACAGAAGAGGTTTATACTGTCCCGGTTAAGACAGGTGTCAATGGTACAGTTACTAGCACAAAACCTCTTGCTTACAATGGAAATGTAATTGAAGACTTCACTCTTACATTTGTTAATGGAAAAATTACAGAGGTTTCAGCGAAGGAAGGGGAAGAAATCTTAAAGAAATTAATTGACACAGATGAAGGAGCATCCTATCTAGGCGAGGTTGCCCTTGTTCCCCATCACTCACCGATTTCAGATTCGGGGATCCTATTTTTTAATACGTTATTTGATGAAAATGCGTCGAATCATCTAGCGATCGGTTCCTCGTATCCAACTTGTATGAAGGACGGAGATATCTTGACCGATGAAGAACGAGAAGAGAAGGGACTAAATGATAGCGTTGTCCATGAAGACTTTATGATTGGTTCAGAACATATGAATATCGACGGTGTTAATGCTGATGGAAGCAGAATCCCTATTTTTAGAAATGGGAATTGGGCCATCTGATTTGGTAATTAGACTTAGTGGGACGAACACTTTGACATTTATGAAAAGGAAGAGGTCCCAGTGAAATGGGCTTCCTTTCAAGATCCTTGGGGCAATGGTATAGGTATGTTGAATATCATAGTAAATCCGAAATACAAGAACGAATACAGGCGTTACTAAGAAGAGAAAAATAACGCCCCATATTCATCTATCTTATTTGAAAGGAGAATGCATATGGAAGAGAATGTGAGGCTTATACAGCCAACCCCTATCCTGGAAAAGGAATATCTTGACTTCTACGATGAATGGAAGCTGAGCGGGGAAGATATGATTCCATGGGTGATCAAAAAAGATCCGACTCATTTCCCTGAAATGGTTCAGTCCTTACTAGATGCAGAAATGGGAGAGAAATTACCTGAAGGGTAGGTGCCAGATTCCACCTATTGGCTTGTTTCTGAATCTGATCGTATTCTTGGAGTAGTGAATATTCGTCATTCCTTAACCGCTCAGCTCTCGCAAAATGGTGGCCATATCGGATATGGCATCAGACCATCTGAAAGAAGAAAGGGCTATGCAGGGAAATTGCTAAGTCTCAGTCTTAGAATAGCCCAATCCATTGGTATCGATCATGCATTGATCGTTTGTGATGCATGGAATGAGGCATCCAAACGTACTATATTGAGAGCTAATGGCTTGAAGGATGAAGATTTCGTAGAAGAAGATGGGAATGTTATCCTACGCTATTGGGTGAAGACAAAAGGGGAGGCTGTTATCGTGAATAACTGCGGTCGGCAATTTCTTGATTTCATGTCCATAGAAGAATTGGAAATGAATCGTTATCAGCCTATTGCAGGATCCTTTTCTGTCATTTCAAGGAATGATGAGGTTCTATTATGCTATAACGTATTTCGTGAACAATGGGAGCTTCCAGCAGGTAAAAGGGAGAATCAAGAAACCCCTCATGAATGTGCGATTCGGGAACTATACGAAGAGACCGGCCAGATGCTGGATAAATTACACTTTCAAGGATTAATGAAAATTAAAAGAGCTTCAGGAAGCATTCAGTATAATCCTGTTTATTCTGCTAGCATCAAAGAATTACAGCCATTCATTGAAAACCCGGAAACGAATAAGATCATGTTATGGAACGTAAAGGATTCTATTGGAGAGATCGATCCCATTGATGAGAAATTAATTAAATGTTTATCTAAAGGAACAAGCTGAATATCAGCATGTTCTTTTTTTTCATGAATAAACCAGAGTTTAACTATGTATTTCATGAAAATAAAAGAATGAAACAGTTGACAAAAAATTCCTTATCACTCGATAATAGGCATATATATAAATAAAGCCATCAAACTTATAATAATGAACATGATAAAACATGCACGAAGCAAACTTTTTAGGAGGAAATCGGATGTTTTCAGAAGAAAGACGTGAAAAGATATTTGAAAGGGTTGAGAAACTTGGCAGAGTGTTAGCAAAAGACATGGCCGATGAATTCGATGTATCAATTGATTCCATTCGCCGTGATTTAACGATGATGGAAGAAGAGGGGTTACTAAAACGAACACATGGAGGGGCCATTCCCAATCCAAAAGTACGCACTAAACCTCAAGCCCGATCTGAACGATATGGTGAAGGAACGGATTATCAAAATGCGATTGCGAAAGAAGCTGTGTTACATATCAAAGAAGATGAAACGGTTTTTATTGGAGGAGCAGCTATTCATTACGTTATGCTTAAATATCTAACAAGGAAGATTGCCTTTACCGTGGTAACTAATTCAGTTGAGGTTGCCTATCAATTAAGGGGTTATTCCAATATACAAACGTATCTTATGGGTGGAAAAGTGAAGGCCTCTGGTAATATTACAGACGGATTAGCAAACAAATTCGCGGAACAATTTACTATAGATCTTAGCTTTGCGATAGCAGGGGGCTTATCAGCACGTGGATTAAGTACAGCCACACCGGAAGTAGCCATTTTCCACAGGACTGTTTTCGGCCATTCCAGAAAAGTCATTGCCCTTATGGAACATACTAAATTAGGAGTAGAACTGTTTACAGAAATGAATCCACTTTCGAAACTCGACCTTCTCATTACCGATGAGGAAGCGTCAATCGATATTATCGAAATGATCCATTCTCAAGGAGTCAGAACAGTTATCGCTAAGCTTGAATAAGAGAGAACCCCTGTCATTTTTACAGGTTTTTTATATTAGAAATACCCTTGAATTAACAATCGGATGGTGGTGTGAATACACAGGATTAGATAGGGATCGTATGCTCCGGCCATTAATTAGGATCCACCAGATTCCAAATTGTGGTAAAATATAGTTAGGTGCTTTCGAAATTTTGCAGAATCAACTATGGTATAATTTCTCCTTGTGAAAACATACATACGAATACCAATAGAGGAGGGGAAAAAAAGTGAGCTTTGAAGGTCAAAAAATTTTACCTGCTATACGATCCATGAAGGACTTTGATAAGATGCTCGAAACCTCTTTCCAATACGGAGTGTTTCTCGATCTTCATGTCGGGATGCTTAAAAGTGTTTTTGAATATGCTCGTAATGAGAATCGAAAGATGTTTATACACCTTGATCTCATTAATGGATTATCCAGTGATGAGTATGCGGCTGAATACATTTGTCAGGAAATCAAACCCTTTGGGATTATTTCCACCAAAGGAAATGTGATTAAAAAAGCAAGACAAAAAGGAATTTTTGCTACACAAAGGATGTTTGTGATTGATTCCAGTGCGATGAATCGCAGTATCGAACTTATTCATAAGACTGATCCAGACTTCATAGAGGTACTCCCTGGTGTTGTGCCTAAAATCATTAACGAAATCCGTGAAAAGACGGGAAAACCTATTTTTGCAGGTGGGCTTATAGATACTGTCGAGGAAGTAGAAGCAGCGCTAGAAGCTGGTGCTACAGCGATTACGACCTCAGACCGGGTATTATGGAAACATTTTGATAGATAATAATATCGGGAAATGCATTGACAACGCTTTCATGCTAGGGTAATATTATGTCCAAGTTAATACGTTGTGAAAGAGATGAAGAGACTCACGCGAATGGCCCCCAAAATTGGTGGGCGTGTTCCGTGAGTCTTTTTATTTATTCAAATTTCCCTGTTTGTGGTTTTGAAGATTAGATTACATGGTTATGAATAATAGTAATCGGGTATACGAGCATCAGGAGGACTGTAAGCTATGCAGCAGTGAAGAACTCCAAAAAGAGTATCCCCACTTAATAAGTCATTCATTTTCCACAGGATAAGAAGACAGGGCACTATTTTATTGAAATGAGGGATGAAAGATGAATGCATTTTTAGGAGAAGTGGTAGGTACAGCGTTGCTCATTATTTTCGGAGCTGGTGTATGTGCAAATGTCAATTTGAAAAAGTCATTTGCCTATAACGCAGGATGGATTGTCATCACATTTGGTTGGGGATTGGGTGTCGCCATGAGTGTATATGCTGTTGGACAGTTTAGCGGAGCCCATTTGAATCCCGCTGTCACTTTAGGTCTTGCCTTCAATGGGGATTTCCCTTGGCAAGATGTTCCAGAGTACATCTTGGCACAAATGATAGGCGCAATAATTGGTGCAACCATCACCTATCTTCACTTTTTACCCCACTGGCATGCAACGAAAGATCCCGGTGTGAAATTAGGGGTTTTTGCAACAGGACCAGCAATTCCACATTATTTTTCGAATTTATTAAGTGAAATCATTGGAACTTTTGTTTTGGTAGTAGGATTATTATCCATTGGAGCGAATACCTTTACTGATGGGCTTAATCCATTCATTGTTGGATTCTTGATTATCGCGATCGGAATTTCTTTAGGGGGAACGACTGGATATGCTATTAATCCAGCCCGGGATTTGGGTCCTCGTATTGCTCATTTCCTTCTTCCAATACCAGGTAAAGGCCCTTCCAATTGGGGTTATTCTTGGATTCCAGTGGTTGGCCCTGTATTAGGAGGATCGTTTGGAGGCGTATTTTATAAAGCCATTTTTATTGGACAAGTCACGACCAGCTTCTGGGTAGTTCTTGCCATTACCCTTGCTGTACTTGGTCTTGCCTATGCAAGTGACAGAAAAAACAGTTTAGCTCAAAAAGTTCATCAACTATCTACTGAAAATTAATTCTTGGAGGGTTTATCTATGGAAAAGTTCATTTTATCTTTAGATCAAGGGACAACAAGTTCAAGAGCCATACTCTTTAATAAACAGGGGGAAAGTGTCCACTCTGCACAAAAAGAATTCACGCAACATTTTCCTAAGCCAGGTTGGGTAGAGCACAATGCAAATGAGATTTGGGGATCGATTCTTGCCGTCATTGCAAGCGCTTTATCTGAGACAAGTATAAAGCCTGAGCAAATTGAAGGAATCGGAATTACCAACCAGCGTGAAACGACTGTGGTATGGGATAAAGAAACCGGAGAACCTGTTTACAACGCAATCGTTTGGCAATCTAGACAAACGGCAGGCATTTGTGATCAATTAAAATCAGCGGGTCATAATGATACCTTCAGAGACAAAACAGGGCTTCTGGTCGATGCTTACTTCTCGGGTACGAAGGTGAAATGGATCCTTGATAATGTGGAAGGAGCCAGAGAAAAAGCGGAACAAGGTAAGTTGCTGTTCGGTACGATCGACACTTGGCTAATATGGAAAATGTCTGGCGGAAAATCTCACGTAACAGATTATTCTAACGCATCCCGTACACTGATGTATAATATTCACGAACTGAAATGGGATCAAGAGCTTCTCGATATCCTTGGCGTACCTTCAAGTATGCTACCAGAGGTCCGTCCCTCATCGGAAGTGTATGGAAAAACGGTACCTTACCACTTCTTCGGAAGAGAGATCCCTATAGCCGGTGCAGCAGGCGATCAACAGGCCGCGTTGTTTGGACAGGCGTGTTATGAAGAAGGAATGGCAAAGAATACGTATGGAACAGGCTGCTTCATGCTTATGAATACTGGAGAAAAAGCTGTGAAATCTGATAATGGTCTGTTAACGACTTTGGCATGGGGAATTGACGGCAAGGTTGAATATGCTCTTGAAGGAAGCATTTTCGTAGCAGGTTCAGCCATTCAATGGCTGAGAGATGGTCTTCGTATGCTAAAGGATGCCAAAGATAGCCAAGGGTATGCCGAAAGAGTCGACTCGACAGATGGAGTATATGTTGTCCCTGCCTTTGTGGGATTGGGAACTCCTTATTGGGACAGTGACGTGCGTGGGGCAGTATTCGGTTTAACGAGAGGGACCTCTAAAGAACATTTTGTGAGAGCTACTTTAGAATCTCTTGCTTATCAAACCAAAGATGTTCTGACAGCAATGGAAGCTGATTCTGGAATTTCCCTTAAGAAGCTTAGGGTCGATGGTGGAGCAGTTAAAAATGATTTCTTAATGCAATTCCAAAGTGACCTATTATCTGTCCCTGTTGAACGTCCGGTGGTAAATGAAACCACGGCTCTTGGAGCAGCATATTTAGCAGGGCTTGCGGTTGGCTTCTGGGAAAATAAAGAAGAAATTTCGAAGCAGTGGAATAAAGACAAACAGTTTGAACCGGAAATGGCGGATGGAACAAGGGAAGAACTGTATAGCGGATGGAAAAAAGCAGTGAAAGCTGCCATGGCTTTCAAATAAACTTTAATTCTTAAGGAACATATGGTATACTGACTTCAAGTTAATAAATCGGTTAGAGACCAAGAGAGACCAAACGTACATTATGGAGCGAATCACCATAATGTTTGTTTCGGTCTCTTTTTTTATGGTTATACAAGTAGAGTGGGAGTTAAGACAATTAATTTATATCGGGAGGAACATACTATGACATTTTCAAGTACTGCTAGACAAGAAGTAAAACATACATTATCTTCAAACCAATTCGACCTGATTGTAATAGGAGGCGGGATTACCGGAGCAGGGATTGCTCTTGATGCATCCAAACGGGGGATGAAAGTTGCCCTTGTCGAAATGCAGGATTTCGCCGCTGGCACGTCAAGTCGTTCAACCAAATTGGTTCATGGTGGCCTGAGATACTTAAAGCAGTTTGAAGTGAAAATGGTGGCAGAAGTAGGCAAGGAACGTGAAATCGTTTATGAAAATGGACCTCACGTCACTACGCCGGAATGGATGCTATTACCCCTTCATAAGGGAGGAAGCTTCGGTAAATTCAGCACTTCGATCGGTTTGAAAGTATATGATTACCTTGCTGGAGTCAAAAAAAGCGAAAGACGCTCCATGCTATCAACATCAGAAACACTGACAAAAGAACCTCTAGTCAAGAAAGACGGTCTTAAAGGAGGCGGCTACTATGTAGAGTATCGCACCGATGATGCCCGTTTAACGATAGAAGTCATGAAAGAAGCAGTCGCCCATGGAGCGACGGTCCTTAACTATATGAAATCACAACGTTTCCTATATGAGGATAAAAAAGTAGTGGGTATTGAAGCAGAAGATCTCGTATCTGGTGAAACAGTTGAAATCCACGGCTCAAAATTTGTTAATGCAGCGGGCCCTTGGGTTGATGACGTTCGAGGGAAAGATTACAGTACAAACAATAAACAACTTCGCCTGACAAAAGGAGTGCATCTGGTTATTGACCAGAGCAAATTCCCTCTTCAACAGGCTGTTTATTTCGACACACCTGATGGGCGCATGGTATTCGCGATTCCACGTAATGGAAAAGCTTATGTAGGGACGACTGATACGCTGTTTGAGCAGGAAAAAGCAGCTCCACATATGACATCAGAAGATAGAGACTATATATTGAATGCGATCCATTTCATGTTTCCGGAGGTTTCCGTCGGAATAGAAGATGTTGAGTCAAGTTGGGCTGGAGTCCGTCCCTTGATATTTGAAAAAGGAAAAGACCCTTCTGAAATTTCCCGTAAAGATGAAGTCTGGGAAGCGGAAAGTGGACTTATCACCATTGCCGGAGGGAAGCTGACAGGCTATCGGAAAATGGGGGAAACAGTCGTTGATCTTGTTTCGAAAAGGCTAAAAGAAGAACAAAAGCTGAAGTTCCCGGCTTCATCCACAAAGCATATGCCAATCTCAGGAGGTCATGTGGGTGGCTCGGAGCATTTCAAGCGCTTTATTGACCAAAAATCAGGAGATGCAAGTCAATATGGTTTAACAGAGGAAGAGGGTAGAAGGCTTGCAACAATGTACGGCTCAAATGTTGATCAGCTTTATAAATTAGCTCACGCTTATAGTGGTACATTTGATGGCCAGTCAATCCCTCCACATTTATACGCTCAACTGATCTATGCGATTCAGGAAGAAATGGCGGCGACCCCGGTAGATTTCTTCATTAGACGAACCGGAGCTCTATTCTTTGATCGTAAATGGGTTGAGAAATGGAAAGAGCCAGTAATTGAAGCGATGGCGAAGTTATTAACGTGGAATGACGAGCAAAAACAGAAATATACTGCAGATTTAGAGAAAGAGTTAGTAAATGCAGTGGTACCAGTTGATTTGCAGTCTTAAGTTTGAAAAACGGTAGTATCTATTCTGCCGTTTTTCGAATTGGAATAGGTTGTTAAAATGAAAGATGTGGAAAAAACGAGTTTAAACGGGTGAAATCATGCACAATCATTTATGCCTACAATTATATGATTTGATGAAATAAGGTGAAATCATGTAAATGATGCATGGCATTTACTGAGAGAACTATATATCGCTCCTGAATGAAGTTGTGGGAATCATATAGATGTTGTAGATTAAAAGTAGAAATTGACACGACTTCCTCGTTTAAAAGGGCTGGCTTCAATGGGATGAAGCCAGCCCTTTTTTTGTATGTTTAATTGATACACACCTGGCGGGGACAATCATTGATAAAATGATAGAAGAGGAGGGGGTTATATTGGAGGGAAGAATCGCGATCGTGACGGGATCAAATAGTGGATTTGGTTTACTATCTGTATTGGAACTAGCTCAAATAGGATTTAACGTCATGGCAACTATGAGAGATCCAATACAAAGTGAGGATTTGTTGTTGCAGGCAGGCAAATTAGGAGTGGAACACAACATACATATTCATCAATTGGATGTAACTTCAGAAGAATCCATCCACAATTTTGCACGCTTTCTTTCAAAAATCGGCAAAATCGATCTGCTTCTCAATAATGCAGGTTATGCAGGTGGGGGATTTGCAGAAGAAGTGAGCATTGAGGAATACCGCGAGCAATTTGAAACGAATGTATTCGGGGTTATGAGAATCACACAACTTGTCCTACCATTCATGAGAGAGCAAGGAAATGGGAAAATCATCAATATGAGCAGTATCAGTGGAAGAATCGGGTTTCCTGGGCTCAGCCCTTATGTTTCGTCAAAGCATGCACTTGAAGGATACAGTGAAAGTCTCCGGATTGAAATGAGGCCTTTTGGAGTTGACGTTCATCTTATTGAGCCAGGTTCTTACCAGACCAGGATATGGACTTCAGGGAAGAAAGTATCTTCACGCTCTTTAGAAAAGAATTCACCCTATTCTTTCTACATGAAAGCGATTAATGCAGAAATTGAAGCTGGAACTAAATCTCTTGGGGACCCGGTGGAGGTAGCCAATGTCGTAAGAGATCTGGCCTTAAATAAAAATAGAAACTTTAGAATTCCCGTTGGAAAAGGTATCCGGTTGATTTTACTTATTAAAAGCATCCTTCCATGGAGAATAATCGAGCATATTATTCTCAAAAATCTCCGCATAAAATAGTATTGGAAAAAGCAGTGAAATGGATGAAAAATCTGAATATAAAGAATTTATTCCGAAAGAAGGAGAATTTTGTCAAAAGAACGAATATGCTAGTAGGAGATTCAATTCCTAATAAATGAGTGGTGATAAGAGCAGAAATGAGGTGGAAAAATGAAAGAATGAAAAGGTGCTTCTGCACTTTGTATGCATGAAGGACGTTTATTGATGGTTCTTCAGGGAAAAGAGGAAGAAGAGAAGCGATGGTCGGTTCCTTCTGGAGGTCTTGAAATAGGCGAAACTCTTTCACAATGTTGCAAAAGGGAAGTATGGGAGGAAACCGGTTATAAAGTTGAGATTGGTAAGCACCTGTATACGAAGTCGGGAAATGAAGGAGGCATCTCCACTACGATACATTATTATGAAGTTCATCTTCTAGGCGGACAGGCAACTCTTCAAGACCCTGATCAACTTATACATAAAATCGAATGGATTTCACTCCAAGAGTTAAGCGAACTACCCCTAGGATTCCCGGAAGATCAGTTCCTCCTCGAATCCTATATGAGCAAGAAGCTAAAACAGGCTACTCTGGAATAGTCTTGATTTAGCACAATATACTATAGAGAATTGATACTAAAGGAGAGAATTAGAATGGTAAAACGTACTGGAGAAGTAGTCATGGGGATAATCGGAATTGTTCTTTCTGCATTATTTTCTATTATCGGAATTGTTTTTAGTATGGGAACGAACAGTAATGAAACCATGTCCCAACTTAAAGAGGGAATGGAAAATGATCCAAATATGCAATCTTCAGGAATGACTGCAGGTGATATAGATTCCATAATGGCTGCGGCTGAATCAATGGGCTCATATCTTGTAATCCTGGGAATCATTGCTTCTATCCTGGGAATCATTGCCGTCTTAACTATTGTTAAAAATAGAAAGCCGGTACTATCTGGAATCCTGTTCATCATCGCTTCACTAGTGATTGGACTTGGAACAGTCGGATTCGGCTTTGTTCCGGGACTTCTGTTCTTAATCGCCGGCATCATGGCATTTGTTCGTAAACCCAAGAAAACAGAAACGGTTTATTAAGATATAAGGCTTGGAGAGCTCTTTCTATAGGCTTTATTTTTTCATTAAAATGATTTGTCCTCATCTTGCATTCCGGCTGAATTTATACTATCTTAAAAGTAGAGCATACTGAAAAAACAAGAGACACTGGCGGCAACCAATGTCTCTTGCTATACAGCAAACTGCAAGGAAAGCAGTGGCCCAATAGAGAAAGATAATAACTCTACCCTTCAAAGTTTAGGCGCTTCATGAGGGTGGGGTTATTTCTTTTTGTCATTCGAAATAACTATGGCAATGATTGAGACAATTAAAGAGCCAAAGGTAATCATTAGCGTTAACGCCTCATACGTTGTCACTATAAGCACCACCTCCTTCTATAAGGAAGTGGCCACTCCCACCCTACATTCACTGTATATATCAGATTATATCACACACGACCTCCGTTTCTTATAGGATAGAGGTAGGAAAACTCAAGCCTTCCCCAAAAAATTCTTCAAGAAGAAACCTTTTCGTCGTGATGTCACTTACCTCTCTATACGAATTGCACATTATCTTTAAGATATGTGATCCTTTCCTTCAAACGTGATTATTTCAAACTCTCAAGAAAATATGTTAGCATAGATATGCTCATGTTAATCGGATACATAACATCATGTAAATCAAGGAGGAACTCACATTGAAACAACGATTAGAAATATTGAAAACCTGGTTAAAGGAAGAAAATATTGATGCGGCATTTATTAATTCAACAGAAAATGTATTTTATTTAACAAACTTTCACACAGATCCACATGAACGCTTAATGGGCCTCTTCGTATTCCCAGATGCTGAACCATTTGTTGTGGTACCTGGTATGGAAGCGCGTCAGGTAAAGGACGCAGGATGGAACAGCGAAGTGGTTGGTTATTCTGACCATGAGGATCCATGGGCGTTTATAAAACAAGCCATTCAAACGAGAGGTATAGATGGAGCCAAAGTAGCTTTTGAGAATGAAGTTGTAACATACGGACGATCTCAAGCATTTTTAAGCATGTTCCACTCACCAGCTGTTGTGAATGTTGAGGATAAACTGAATGAGATGCGGCTCGTGAAGGATGAGAGTGAAATCGAAATCATGCGCCGGGCAGCTAAAATGGCAGATTTCGGTGTCGAAGTGGGAGTAGGGGCACTACAAGAAGGTATTACAGAAATGGAAGTTCTTGCAAAAATCGAGTATGAATTAAAGAAAAAGGGCATTCGTGAAATGTCGTTTTCTACGATGGTCCTCTTCGGTGAAAAAGCGGGAGATCCACATGGAAACCCAGGTGATCGAACGTTAAAAGCTGGCGACTTCGTATTATTCGATCTTGGCGTTGTTCTAGAAGGATATACATCCGACATCACCAGAACATTCGCATATAAGTCGGTTTCTGATAAACAAAAAGACATTTACAACACTGTACTGAAAGCTGAACTGGCGTCTCTTCAGGCAAGTAAGCCCGGTAATCGAATTGGTGATCTGGATCAAATAGCCCGTGACATCATTACAGATGCCGGCTACGGAGAATTTTTCCCTCATCGAATCGGTCACGGATTAGGAATCAACGTCCATGAGTTTCCATCCATGAGTCATTTAAATGATGGAATCTTAAAAGAAGGAATGACTTATACAATCGAGCCTGGCATATATGTACCTGAACTCGGTGGAGTAAGAATTGAAGATGATGTTCTCATTACAGAAGATGGGCACGTAACGTTAACCAAATATCCAAAAGAGCTACAAATCATCGAATAACAATGGGAAGGCTGGCGAACAGGTGCCAGCCTTTTTTGTTTGGATAGTAAAGTTGTGAACGATGGATTTACGTGAATATGACTTCCTAATTTGTAATCAAATGATTACAAATTAGAAAGGGGATTTACAATCATCATTTCTTCCATAATATAGAACAAGAGTTCTGGAAATCATGTTATAATAAATGAAACAATAAACAAGAACAGGAGAATGTTATGAAAGTTGTAATAGCTGAAAAACCCGACCAAGGAGCAACCCTTGCAAAGCCTTTTTCACACAGAAAGCGGCAAGGATATATTGAAGTTCATTCAAACGATGTATTCCCTAAAGGAGCTTATATAACATGGGCAGTGGGACATCTTTTTCAACTTCAAGCACCAGAAAAATATGAAAGTAAATGGAAGAAGTGGAATTTGGAAGAACTCCCTCTCATTCCCCCTAGATTTCAGTATGAGTTGCAAAGGGCTAAAGCGAAACAATTCTCTGTCATTAAAGAGCTTCTAAAGAGAAATGAAGTAACGGAAATCATACACGCAGGTGATGCAGGAAGAGAAGGGGAATTAATCATTCGCAACATCATCTCCATGTCTAAGGTTCAAAAACCGATGAAAAGACTATGGATTTCTTCCTTAACAGAGAAGGCCATTGTACAGGGATTTGAACAATTAAGAGAAGAGGCGGAAATGAGACCGCTTTACTATGAAGCGTATTCCCGTACCTGTGCCGATTGGCTTGTGGGAATGAATGCTTCAAGGGTCTATAGTATTCTCCTGAAACAACAAGGGATGTCAGATGTATTTTCAGCCGGAAGGGTACAGACACCTACGCTTGCTTTAATTGTGAAAAGGGATGAAGAAATTGACCGTTTTAAAAGTGAGCCTTTTTGGGAAGTGAAGGCTAGCTTTCAAATAGGAGAACACGTTTATGAGGGAACCTGGGAAAAAGACGGGGAAAGTCGAATAAAATCCCGGGAACTTGCGGATAAAATTGCAACGTTCTGCCAAAACAAGCCAGCACATGTAGCAAAGATGAAAATAGAGCAAAAAGAGTTTTCCCCACCTTTACTTTTCAATCTTTCGGCTCTTCAAGCGACGATTAACAAAATGTTTAAGTTCTCCCCTAAGAAAACACTGGATATCCTTCAGAAGCTTTACCAGAAAGGTATAGTATCCTACCCAAGGTCAGATTCTCAATATGTAACGAAAGGTGAGGCTGAAACATTTCCGGAAATATTAGGTAAGCTTAAAAAATTCAGCCCTTATAGTAATTGGATCCCTACCCCACATTCAAGCTTGTTGAACAACAAGAGATTTGTGAACGAATCAAAGGTATCTGATCACTATGCCATTATTCCAACCGAACAAGTAACAGATCCCGAAACTTTATCACCAGATGAAAAGAAGATCTATGATGTTGTAGTTAAACGTTTTATTGCAGCACATCATGATAAAGCAATAATGAATTATACTACTATTACGACAGTTGTAGATGAGCGGGCTGAGTTTGTATCTAAAGGTAAACAGATTCTCAAGGAGGGATGGAGACAGGTCCTCATGCAAGATGAAAAAGAGGAAGAACCGCTACTGCCAAATGTAAAACAAGATGATACAGGGAATGTAAAAAAGGTCGGTATAAAGGAAGGGAAAACGCAGCCTCCAAAAAGGTACACTGAGGGACAGCTGATTACATTGATGAAAACAGCAGGGAAATACATGGACAATGATGAGCTTGAGAAGGTGTTAAAGAAAACAGAAGGTCTCGGGACTGAAGCAACGAGGGCAGGGATTATTACGATGCTCAAGGATCGACAGTATATTGATATTCAGAAAAACATTGTATTTCCGACAGATAAAGCAAAGGTTCTCATTCGTGCAATAGGGGAAAATGTGTTAGCGTCTGCTGAGATGACGGCCAAGTGGGAGCAGCGTCTCCAAGAGATAGGAAAAGGCAAAGCCTCTGCTCCTGAATTTATGGAGCAAGTAAAAAAATTAAGTGAGCGGCTTGTGGAAAGCGCTCTGCACGAATCCAAAACCTGGAACTTCATGGACCTCGATACAGATTCCATCCAACGAACAAAAGGAGGGAAAGGAAAAAGAGCCTCAAAAACTAGCGTCGGCACCTGCTTGAAATGTGGCGGAAAGGTAATTGACAAAGGAAAATTCTATGGGTGCTCCAATTATCAAAAAACGAAATGCAGCTTTACGATTTCTAAAACCATTCTACAAAAGAGAATCTCCCAGACGATTGTCAAAAAAGTATTAACTAATGGAAAATCCGATCGAATTGATGGCTTTAAAAAAGGAGAGAAGGAGTTTTCAGCCTACCTTAGCTGGGATCCAGCTCAAAAGAAAATTCAATTCCAATTTGATATTAATTAACCGTTTGATAAAAGGTGGTAGAGTGATTATATGAATGAGAAATGTCATGCAATGTTTTCTACGTCCAACTCTCTTCCCAATACCCGAGAAACTTTTTGAAAGCAGGATTATTCATCATCTGTTTTTCAACCAATGTCATGGTTAATTGAGGAATTCTAGATAGATAAAATACTTCATTAAATAGACCACCTGCTTACATTCCGTTCACTGAACCCGATCAATTTTCACAGATTGTTCGTCTTTGGATACATCTTTTTTAGCAGGAGGTTTTGTTCAATTTTATTTCATCATTTAAGGAGCGGTCTTTTAACACGAAGCTAATAGAGAAAGGTTAACTTATACCTGGGTATGACGAGAAAAATACCCACTTGAAGTTTAATTCAGAGAAAAGTGGATAAACAATAGAGTAGGAAATGAGTTAACTAAAATGGAGGGTATACGTTGAAAAAAATATTAATGGTTTTAACCAATGAAAGCAAAATTGATGATGAACACGAAACAGGATTATGGTTATCCGAGTTCGCTGAACCATATGAAGAATTCAAGAATCAAGGTCACGAAGTAGATGTGGCAAGCTTGAAAGGAGGACGCATCCCATTAGACCCGAATAGTCTTGATGATGAACAGGTGGAGAAATGGAAGGGTATTACGAAGGAACTTGATCAAACTATGGTCCTTTCACAGTTGAATGTAAATGAATATGCAGGCATCTTCCTTCCTGGAGGACACGGAACAATGTTTGACCTACCTGACAGTCCAGAGCTTCAACAGGCATTAGCCCACTTTGCAGAAAACAATAAGGCAATTGGTTCAGTATGCCACGGACCTGCCGGTTTTGTAGGCACAAAACTTTCAAATGGGAAATGGTTGGTTGACGGGAAAAGCTTGACTGGATTTACAAACGAAGAAGAGCAGCAGACTGGCCTTGACTCGTTAATGCCTTTCTTATTAGAAACTAAATTAAGAGAGCAAGGGGCTCAATTTGAAAAATCTGATGCATGGAGTGACCATGTAATAACAGATGGGAAATTTGTGACAGGCCAAAACCCACAGTCCAGTCAATCAGCGGCAGAAGCTTTCGTTAAAGTTTTATAATATTGTTTATTGACGTTAAAACAATACATTTCGTTATGTAAGAGCATAGGGGACTTCCCTGTGCTCTTTTCTTATCGTTCCTAATTTACTCGTTTTTGTACCCATTTGTGTTAAAATCGGAAGGAATATTACGAGAGGAGATGCTTATGCAAGCCATTCGAGTCATCATACAGATTACCATTCTTTGCTTATTTTATGAATTGGGCAAGTGGGTTGCAGCGTTCCTCCATTTACCCATTCCAGGAAGCATTATCGGAATGCTTCTATTGTTTCTATTATTGCTGAGTGGTGTGGTGAATGAACGTTTACTTATTGACGGGTCAGGGTTCTTTTTAAGACACTTCTCCTTCTTTTTCCTTCCGTTATCCGTTAGTGCCATCGTCTTGGGTTCGTATTTTAAAGAGTATGGCTGGAAACTGATTATCATTCTTTTCGTTAGCGCATTAATTGGCTTCGTTAGCACAGCTCTATCTGCAGATCGTTTAATCAAGTGGAAGGAGAAAAGGAAACATGGTCCATCTTATTAGCATCTTACTCGCTTTGTCCATTACATTCATCTACTTTTTCATTGCAGTTAAGATACATCGTCTTTGGCCCAATCCCTTTACGATTCCTATCTTTATCAGTACCATTGCGCTTATCATTACATTACTCGTCGTGGATCTTCCTTACGAACAGTATGCGGATTTAACTTCCCTCATTACTTATCTACTGGGTCCCGCAACTGTAGCACTTGCGTATCCTCTTTATCAGCACAGAAAATTGATGGTGGAAAACTTTCAGCCTATCGTTTTCGGAATTCTGGTTGGAAGTGGGTTGTCAATGCTTGTGACCTATTATTTAAGCATTTGGTTAGGCATACCATCTGCCTGGAGCAGATCGTTATTAATAAAAACCATTACGACCCCTGTTGCTGTCGATATCGGGCAAGTAATCGGTGCAAAGATACAAGTAATTCCAACTGTCGTTATTGTCACAGGGATGATAGGGGCAATGACGATCCCGTCCATTCTCAATATGATGGCCATCAAACATCCTATAGCAAGAGGGCTTCCATTCGGTGTCATTTCCCATGGTGTAGGAACTGCTCAGGCCATTAAAGAAGGAGAAAGAGAGGGTGCCGTAAGTGGAGCTGCCATGGCATTGACGGCAACGATCATGTCGTTTATTATTCCTATTCTGTTTCTTTTGGTTTGATATTTTCATTGAGGGAGAAACTAATGTAGGAAGTACCATTATGTCTAAGGGAGAGGCAAACCTGTGAAGAGGATTCTTATGAACATGCGAAAAGGAATATGGATTGTTCCTGCTCTCTACAGTGTAGGTTCATTGGCTTTAGCCATTGTCACGGTATCTTTGGATACATACTGGATACACAAACTTGAACCGTTTTTGCCTGTTATCATGCTCACCAGCATCGATCTTGCGCAAACGGTCCTTAGTGCGATTGCGTCTTCCTTACTTACAATGACTACGTTTACTTTTTCGACTGTAATGGTTGTGTTAACAACATATTCGTCTCAGTTCTCACCAAGAACGCTTCAAAATTTCGTTAAAGATAAAACAACGATGAGGGGGCTAGGCATATTTCTTGGGGGCTTTATTTATTCGATTATTTCTTTGTTGTTTATGAGACAAAGTCTGGAGGAGCATCTTGTATCTTCTGCTTTTATTGGTGTTCTCTATGCAATAGTTTGTTTAGCTTTTTTCGCCTATTTCATACACCATATTGCAACCTCCATTCAGATAAGTCGTTTAATCGAGGGATTAGAGGGGGAAGCACTAAACGTAATTGAGTATTATCACAAAATTCAGGAAAATCAAATTGTGAAACCTTACAAGACCATTCCTAATCAGTATGAAAAGGGATCTGAATTTCCCGCCCATAAATCAGGCTTTATTCAATACATAGATTTCCATGCCATTGTCAATAGCGCTGCCAAGAGTAAAGTACTGATCAATTTTGAAAAGTGCGTTGGTGATTTTGTAAAAAAAGGAGAAGTCCTTTTACACATTCACGGAGAGGATGACGGTGAAGAAGACTATGGATCATATATTTATATAGGAAGAGATCGGATGGGGGAATACGATCTCGCTTATTCTCTACAGAAAATTGTAGAAGTTGCCTTAAGAGCCATCTCTCCAGGAATCAATGATCCAAATACAGCAAGGGATTCTATTAAATATTTAGGGCTCATTTTGAGCGAAACCAATTCCTTACAGGACGGCATCGTGACGTTACATGATGAGAACCAGCGTCCACGAGTATTGGTAACACTCTTTTCCTTCAACCAAATTCTTTATCATAGCTATTATCAGATCGTTCATTATGGAAAAGGAGATATTTCCGTGATATTATCCATTATGGATTCACTGATTATGATTTATCGTGAAGTCCCTGAGGAACGGAAACGTATTGTGTACGACTTTCATAATTATGTGATGCATGGAATGGATATGGATCAAATGCAGGAGTGGGATTTATATTACTTAAATGAAAAAATCGAGAAATTGAAAACCTGAAAAAGGAATCGATAGAGATGTTGACTGTCGTATGTTGAATTATTATGAATGAAGGACGGGAGCTTTCACTTTAAAAACAGGGGATGTTTATGTATAGTAAGGGAAGGAAATTTAAAAAGAGAAGGAAGATTTTATGATTGTTAAAACAGATGAAGAATTACAGGCATTAAAAGAAATCGGCCGGATTGTGGCCATGATTCGTGATGAGTTACGATCCCACACAAAAGCAGGAGTGACCACCAAAGAGCTAGACGAGATGGCCGGAAAGTTATTTGAGCAAAATGGTGCCATTTCAGGACCTAAAGGAGAGTACGATTTCCCCGGATTTACGTGTATTAGTGTGAATGAGGAAGTCGCTCATGGGATTCCAGGGGAACGAGTGATTAATGAGGGTGACCTTGTCAATATCGATGTTTCCGGTTCTAAAAATGGTTACTATGCAGATACAGGCATATCATTTGTTGTTGGTGAAGGAGATCCTAAACTAACAGATTTATGCGAGGCTGCATTAAAATCGTTTGAAGCTGGACTTCAAAAAGCAAGAGCCGGATCCAAACAAAATGGGATCGGAAAAGCGGTTAATAATGAAGCCAGAAAAAATGGGTATACGGTTATCATGAATCTGACTGGCCATGGGGTTGGCCGATCCCTTCATGAAAAACCAGATCATATTCTCAATTATTTCGATCCGTGGGATAACGCGTTACTCAAAGAAGGGATGGTCATCGCATTTGAACCATTCGTCTCAACGAAAGCGCAGAACGTGGTGGAAAAAGGTGACGGATGGACCTACATTACCCCTGACAACAGTCTGGTAGCCCAAATCGAACACACCATCATCATAACCCGTGATGAACCCATCATATTAACCAAATAATTTAAAGAGGGACGGACCTCGATTCCTAGGACTAGCTCCTAGGATCATAGGTCCGTCCCTCTTTGTGTATAAGTTTTGTATAACTTGAGGGGCAATAGGAAAAGAATGGCGGAGCTTTGTTGGCTTAAGGATTATTTGGGTTTGACTGGATTTGTTTGTTTGTAGATATGTAATGGAATCAGGGTTAAGTGAATTTTTGAAAGATTAGTAACAAAATGATTGTCATAGGAAAAAAGTTGGGTTAAAGTAGAGGTATTAGTGTTGTACAAAAATTATACAAATCAAACAAAAAATAACATTTTATATCGGAGGCAACCTCAAAATGGCAGTATTATTCTCGAAGAAATCTAAAACTGAAACGGTGATCATGCCGACATCAAACGTCATTGTCCTGCAAAATCAGAAATTGAATGAAAGACTTCATTATATGCAATTTCAGGAACATCATTTACATGAATTGAGAGAAGTTCTACCTGTATATGACCAACTAGCAGATACATTGCTCGATACTGTTCTCGATCATTTTTACAAGCATCCAAGTTTAGTTGAAATCGCTGATAATCATTCAAGTCGAGCAAGATTAAAGAAGGTCTTTCATGAATATTTCCGTTCTTTATTTTCTGGTGAATTAAATGAAGAATATTTTGCTATGAGGGAACGTATGGGAAAAACACATAATCGGAATGGAGTTACGATCGACTGGTTTATTTCCACCTACACCACAATCCAGCATTTATTAATTCCAAAAATCGTGGAGCTTTATCAAAACGAGCCTTCCAAACTCGCTTCGGTCTTAGTTGCAATTGATCATGGGATTCATCTGGATGCGAGCATTGTGTCCGAATACTATATTCAAAGCAGAATGGATGAACTGGAGAAACTCCATCATGAGAACGAGGCGCTCCAAGTAGAAATGCTAAACATGAATACAGAATTGGGTTCATCCTTAAAGCAAACAGAACAAAGCTTGAATGAGACGGCAACGAAAGCTGAAAGCATTCGAGCTGAATCGGAAAATACTGAAAAGAGCAGCAAAAATCTCCTTCAGCTTTCTAAAATGAACAAAGACCAAACGGATAATATGATCGATAGTTTCGGTGTCATCACGGAGCAAATCAAAACACTCCTAACTGAGATTCAAGGGGTGAAAACGATCGCAGAGCAGATTACTCCGCTCTCTAACTCCATCCAACAAATTGCGGAGCAAACAAATCTTCTTGCATTAAATGCTTCCATTGAAGCCGCTAGGGCGGGGAATGAAGGCAGGGGATTTGCAGTTGTTGCTTCAGAAGTTAGAAAGCTAGCGGAAGATTCAAAGGAACTTAGCACGTCCATTCATCAGCTTGTTAATGAAAGCAATAAACAAATCGGTGTAGTGTCTAATCGAGTCCGTAATATGACGGACTTAACCGAGAATTCCCGTAAGGAAATCGGGAATGTTCAAAGCGGGATCATGACAGTCCAGATGGAAATGGAAAACTATATGGATATGTTCAAACGAAATAAAACAGAATTAAATCATATAGTAGAAGCAATCAGACAGATTAATCATACGACAGACGAACTTGTACAGTTCGCTTCGACTATTATTCATAAGATAAACAAATAGAAAAAAGGAAACCGCACTGGTCGGTTTCCTTTTTTCTATTTGTTAAACACAATCAACTTAAACGATTTTTGTTTTACCGCATTCTTGACACTTACGATAAAATTTCCCATCTAATACGTTGGATTTAAAGATATTATTGCCGCAATCACAGCGACCACTATGTTCGTCTGGGTCATCTTTATAAAGTACAATATTTTCGTCTTGGTTTTCCATGCGAATATTCCTCCTGTAAAACATCTCTTTTATTAGTATAGAGGGAAGAGTTCTTCTTGTTAAGATAAAATCCTTTCCCTATGATAAATAATAAAGTTTCTTGAACTAATTCCACTTGCAGAATTCCAATCTTCCTATCGTTAATATGAAAAGAATCTCTTATTAACATCCATAAATATCCTCTAAAACTAAAATATTCTTTTATTATTACCTTAATATTCTTCATTAGGATATCTTGTGCAGGAAATCGCTTTCTATTACAATGGTGAAATATTCTTGACGCACGATGTTAAAGTTCCTGTTATTGTATTGAGATTTTCATATGTTAGTATTTTCTCTGTTAGCAAAAATAAATAAACCGCTAGCTACATAAGGAGGAATTTTTCTATGAAACTAAAAAAATCGATTATTTCTGTGGCTGCATTTACAACCCTTGCAGTATCTGGTGGAGCTAGCGCTTCAGCACAAGACATAGAGGTAAAAAAAGGTGACACATTATGGGGACTTGCGAAAGAATACGGAACTTCAGTTGATCAACTTAAAACATGGAACAACTTGAGTTCACACATAATCTATCCTGATCAAGAACTTACCGTTTCTTCTAAGGAATACTACACAGTGAAAAAAGGTGACACACTTTGGGGAATTTCTTCTCAATATGGAGTTTCAGTTGATAGCTTAATAGGATGGAATGCCCTTGAAAGCGACCTTATTGTCCCTGGACAAGAATTAATCATCAATCTAGACGATAAGAAAGCACCTTCAGCTACTGCAAATACTTCTGAGACAGCAGCTACGCCTGCTCCAGAGC
The DNA here is from genome assembly GCF_005938125.1 of Bacillus sp. BHET2. GTDB lineage: Bacteria > Bacillota > Bacilli > Bacillales > Bacillaceae_B > Rossellomorea. Next base: position 903,549 of record NZ_VCQN01000001.1, on the reverse strand, counting down.
AAGAAGCAGAAGTAGCTCCAGAAGCTGAAGCGCCAGCAGCAGAACCAGCTGCACAAGAAGAATCAGTAAAAGAAATAACTGTTGAAGCAACTGCTTATACAGCGGATTGTGAAGGTTGCTCAGGTACAACAGCAACTGGCGTTAACCTAAAAGAAAATCCAGATGCAAAAGTTATCGCGGTAGACCCGGATGTTATTCCACTTGGATCTAAAGTGTATGTTGAGGGTTACGGCTATGCAACTGCAGAGGATACTGGGGGAGCCATCAAAGGAAACCGAATTGATGTATTTATCTCTTCACAAGACCAAGCTACTGATTGGGGAAGAAAATCAGTAAATGTAAAAATTCTTGAAACAAAATAATAGATTAAAGACCACTGGGATTTCCCGGTGGTCTTTTTATATTTCTACAACTTATGGAGAAGTCTATGAAATTTCTCTACAATTATCCTTATTAAACGTTCTTTATGCAAAGAATGCTGTTATCTTAAATAGTATCTGTTACCAGGCTCATTTATTCAGTTTGTGCCGGGATACTCAAGGAACTCTCCGGATATTTTAAATAAACGGAATCCATTTACTAGTCATAGAACTCTACCTCACCATCCTTTTAAATACATAAATCACCTACAACTTATTCCATAGTATGAAATTGTTTACAACCTAATCCCCATAGTAGAAAGAAAAATATAAATATTACAAGGTTGTCATCTAATTGTTATTGGTTTATAAACAGTTTGTTATGCTTCTGAGGTATGTCTATGTTACTATTTCATCTGTTGGTTTCTTAACCAAACATAAAAGGAGGAATCTTACAAGATGAAAAAAGTATTATTTTCCATTTTTTCCTTCACAGTTTTTCTTTCATTGGGACTTATTTCTGCTTCTGCAGAAAGTAACGATACTAGCATAAATGATTATCATAATATAGAAAAAGGCGATATCCTCTGGGAGATTGCCAATCGCTATCATGTATCGATTGAAGAAGTAGTCACACGTCAACAATTACTTGAAGAAGGCTTTGCTGTGAATAACGAATCAGAAGAGGCACAAGCTGTAAAAGCTGTTAAAACAACCGATTCTAAAGAAGATGTTGTGAAAGAGATAGACATTACGGCTACTGCTTATACTGCCCATTGCGAAGGGTGTATTGGTATAACAAAGACGGGTGTAGATTTAATCGAGAACCCGGATGCTAGAGTTATCGCCGTTGATCCTACCATCATACCTTTAGGTTCCAAAGTGTATATTGAAGGCTATGGTTATGCCCGCGCAGAAGATACTGGAGGAGCTATTAAAGGGAAACGTATCGATATTTATATGGAAAAAGAGGAAGATGCCCTTGAATATGGGGTTAGAGATGTGAAAGTGAAAATCATTAAAGAATAGACTCAGTAAGGACGCCAATCATGTGGCGTCCTTTTTTACTTTGATTACTATTTTTCTTTAAAATCATTTGAGATTTATTTAGTATGTTTCCTCAATCGACATCTTACTATTTATGATTTAAAAAAGGTGAAGAAACCATCCGTATTTATAGTAAGTAAAATTCCCAATTGATTCTTCTCTTGAAGAAGACCTTATATGAAAGAGTTATTCTTACAAATCCCTTTCTTCCTATAAGTATAATCATGATTCCAATGAATCTTTTTTGTTTTTAGTTCATTTTTTTAACGAAAAAATGAACCGTTTACATTTCCAGTTTCACTATAGGATAATCGTTTGATCACATGTGATCATTGATTTAAAAAGAATAGGAATGAAAAAGAAAAAAAAACAAACACTAAGAAAAAGAATGATGGTTTTTACTTGCAATGATCAACTTTTTTCTGATAGGGTAACAAATGTTGGTTTTATTACAGAGTGACTAGGGAATAGGTAATAAGTAATCATTCCCTTCGCCTCAGAATGCACATTTTCCCATCTGCATTAACTGAGACTCTTTCAACATGTTGGCTATCTACAGCTCGATTACATATTAGAAGATACATCATGCATCGACTGTATGAACCTTCATTCAGAAAAGAGCTACTACAAAATATGAAGATTATGGAAAGGAGAATTTTATGAAGAGAATATCAAGTGTTTTCTGGATTACAGTAGTGTTAGTTGCTGCTGCTGTAACGTATGGAGCAATGGCTCCTAAATCGTTCGAAACCGTGACTGCTAACATGCAAACATTTATTACATCAACATTCGGTTGGTATTATCTTATTTTAGTTACAGTGATTGTTATATTCTGTGTGTTCTTAATCTTTAGTCCCATGGGGACGATCCGATTAGGGAAACCGGATGAGAGGCCTGAGTATACAAAAGGGACATGGTTCGCCATGTTGTTTAGTGCTGGGATGGGAATTGGATTAGTATTCTGGGGGGCAGCGGAGCCGCTGTCTCACTATATGTCACCTCCTATGGCAGAAGGCGGGACAGACCAGGCGATTAAAGAATCAATGCGTTATACATTCTTCCACTGGGGTATTCATGCGTGGGCGATTTATGCCATTGTGGCTTTAGCGCTTGCTTATTTTAAATTCCGTAAAGATGAACCTGGCTTGATTTCATCTACTTTGAAGCCGATCTTTGGTGACAAAGTGAATGGCCCGCTAGGTACTGTCATTGATGTTTTAGCTGTTTTCGCTACTGTTGTCGGTGTAGCAACAACCCTCGGGTTTGGTGCAGCGCAAATTAACGGTGGCCTTTCCTACTTGCTCGGTATTCCAAATAATTTCACCGTTCAAGCGATTATTATCGGGATTGTAACCATTCTGTTCATGATTTCTGCATGGTCAGGATTGAGTAAGGGAATCAAGTACTTGTCCAATACAAATATGGTACTCGCTATCATTCTGTTGGTATTGGTATTCTTTATTGGACCTACTATGTTGATCCTCAATATGTTCACTGATACTATTGGGGCTTATATTCAAAATATAGCTGCTATGAGCTTTAGAATAGCACCATTAAACGCAGAACATCGTTCTTGGATCAACGGTTGGACGATCTTCTACTGGGCATGGTGGATTTCTTGGTCACCATTCGTCGGAATCTTCATCGCCCGTGTATCCAGAGGAAGAACGATTCGCGAATTTTTGATAGGAGTGCTATTATTACCTGCACTTGTTAGCTTTTTCTGGTTCGCAATATTTGGTACATCAGCTATCGAAATGCAGCAAGCCGGTACAGATCTAACTGGTCTTAACACGGAAGAAGTTCTGTTCGCCGTCTTTAACGGATTCGAATGGTCATCAGTCCTTTCTGTTATTGCCATCACATTGATTGGTACGTTCTTTATTACATCTGCCGATTCTGCTACTTTCGTATTAGGGATGCAAACCACATATGGTTCATTGACTCCGCCGAACTATGTGAAATTAACATGGGGACTTGCACAATCTACAGTCGCTCTGATACTGCTTTATAGCGGTGGCCTACAGGCCTTACAGAACGCCTTGATAGTAGCTGCATTGCCATTCTCGATCATTATGGCACTCATGATGGTATCTCTGTATAAGTCTCTGACTCAGGAAAAGAAGGAATTGGGCTTATATATTAAACCTAAGCCTAGAAAGACGAAAGAAACGAAAGAACAAATTTAAAAGAATTCCGGAGCGCCTAGATTTTTCTAGGCGCTTTTTTTATGATTTAAGCGGATTCTTCTAGACATTTTACTCATTTTTTGTATGTTTCAAATAGTGAAATCCCTTTATTTATGGGAATTCATTGACTGATATTCGTTGGTTTGAAAAAGCGTTTTCTGATTTTATTAACCTACAATTTGTCCACTACATACATTAATATCGTAGTAAGATAACTGGAGGTGACTGATGATGTATGGATATGGATACCCTGGATATGGATATGGCTGCGGTGGTGGTGGCTACGCTGGTGGTTTTGCGTTAATCGTAGTTTTATTCATCCTGTTAATTATCGTTGGAGCAGCGTTTGTTTGTTAATCAATAAATAGATGAATAATTGATGGATGACCTCATCTCGTTTCGGTGAAAATCGGCGAGGAGGTCATCTTTTTTTGTCACAATTAGTAAAAGTATGATTGAATGAAGCTCTTAACCGTTTGGGAACAGCTCTTTAAAGTTTACATAATAGATTGCCATTGGGTGCTACTCATATTAAAATACAAGAGGACTCAATAACTCAGTAAAGGATCGACCCTCTATGACTAAAAATCCAACTAAAAAGAAACGTCCTACAAAGAAAAGCCGATCCTCTCCTTTTAGAATCATTCTCATTCCGCTTCTTATCTTAGGAGTGTATTATGCTGTCAATCGAGAGGAGGTTTCTTATCAACTCAGCTCTTTTGGGAAGGAAGAGGTGCCGGCTGAATATATCCCGATTTACAAAGCTGCCGAGGAAGAATACGGCGTCCCGTGGTATTTACTGGCTGCCCATCACCGCGTTGAAACAAAATTTTCAACAATGAAAACACTTGTCTCTCCCGTCGGTGCCGAGGGTCCAATGCAGTTTATGCCTTGTACCTTTGTGGGATGGTCCCACCCTAGCTGTTCTGGACTTGGAAAAGGCAATATCCCAGTTAGAGAGAAAACAGATCCAGACGTTATCGAAAAATATGGCGGATATGGTGTAGATGCAAATGGAGACGGTAAGGCTGATCCGTTTCAATTAGAAGACGCCATATTTAGTGCTGCAAATTATTTGGCTGAAAACGGGGCAGCTGATGGAAAAGTTGAACAGGCAGTATTTGCATACAATCACAGCGAACAGTACGTTGAGGATGTCATGTATTACGCTGATCAGTTTGTAAAAGAGAAAGAGAAAAAAACAATAGAGCCGATGTGAAAGATAGCGATGAACCGTGAATGTGAAGACGGTTCTTTTTCTTTTCAATGGGTTCTGTTCCAACCGACATAACCAAGGTATACAAAAATTCTCAATAAGCAATTCAACCTATACGCCCTTCATTTTAATTGATATGATAGTATTTCGTGATTTTTTTGAATGACAAGGGTGATTGAACATGAAAACAACTGACATGATAGAAGAGTGGAAAATGGCTCTTGATATAGAAATTTCACAGCTGAAAAAACGGGAAACCAATGGCATTTCAATCGAAGAAGGCAGATGCATTCGAAAAGAGGAAGAAGCCTATATTTATTGGTTCACGCTTAGTTATCGGGCATTGCTTCCTGAGGGAGGCAGTGTTGTTTATAAGCGAAAGCAATCTTCCTATCAAGGTGTGGTCATCAGTTCTGATGAGCGAGAGTGCATCATAGAGCTTGATCGGTTCCTTGGAGACACCATAACATATGGCCAGCTCCTTCATGAACCTTGGGACAACCTCGTGAAGCTCATGGAACGATTGGATGAAGCAAAGGAAAGACACGGAAAATCACAGCGTATACAACAGGTGATCACTCCGTCTAATGTGATGGGACACCCTCAGTCTGCGTATAAGACCCCTTTGCATGAAGCATATGTAAGAAGTAAGTATAATCCCGTTACTTATTTATGGGGTCCCCCAGGAACAGGGAAGACGTACACTTTAGCCAGAGTGGCATCCTATCACTATTCAGAAGGAAAAAAGATTCTCCTTCTCTCACATAGTAATGCAGCTGTGGATGTATTAATAGAGGAGATGCATCATTTCCTTAGCAATCATGATCGTTGGATTCCAGGGGAAGTGATCCGCTATGGGACCAATCGCAAAATGTACGGTGAAGACGTTACAGATTTAAGTGTTCTTCAATTATTGGAACAACAAGATCCAACTCTTTCAGAGGAAAAGGGAAAGGTTGAAACCTACAGACGAAGGTTGAAAAGTAAATTATCGAAAGTCTATTCATCTTATGACTCAGAAAGATTATCACAACTTGAAGTCCATTATCAAAAAATCAAAGAAAAATTCAAACGTAGGGAAGCAGAACTCGTAACAGAGGCTAAAGTCATCGGCACAACACTCTCGAAAGCTGCAATTGACCGTATCCTGTATGAAAATGAATTTGACCTTGTGATAGTAGATGAGTCAAGCATGGCTTATATCCCGCAAGTGGCATATGCTGCCTCACTCGGAAAGAAGATTATTATTTGTGGAGACTTCAAACAGTTACCGCCCATTTCTACTTCTTTTCATCCCATGGTGGCAAAGTGGCTTAAAGAAGATATCTTTCATTCCGCTCAGGTGGCACATGCGGTAGATAGAGGCTTGAATCACCCTCAGCTCTTATTGCTTCCGGAACAGCGCAGAATGCACCCGAGTATTTCAGCATTTACGAATAAATATATTTACCATTCGAAGGTGGGAGATCACCACTCAGTAGAGGCAATGAGAGCAGGTATTACGAATAAAAATCCTTTTCCTTCCCATGGTGCGACACTTTTCTCTCTTAAAGAAGGGACGGAGTGGGCAGAAACCCAGAAAGGATCTAGGTGGAATGTTCTATCCAGCTTAGTGACAATTCAATTGGCTCTACAAGCATTGGAGGATGGCATCGGTTCAATCGGTATTGTGTCCCCGTACAGAATTCAAGCTAAATGGTATAACCTTTTACTGGATGATTTAGTACAAAGTCCTAAGCGGGGGAATCTATATTCCGCTACGGTTCATGGATTTCAAGGATCGGAAAATGATATGATTCTATTTGATCTCGTTGATGGCGTTTCCCACGGGAAACCGGGTGCTCTCCTCACACGCAAAGGCAGTGAGAGACTTTTAAACGTTGCCATTACAAGGGCGAAAGGTAAGTTGGTCCTTATCGGGAATGATCAATTTATTCAGGAGAAGACTCATCCTTCCAATCCTGCCCATCAATTCATTGATCATCTTCATCGCGATGGCCATAAGGAAAACAGTGAGTCCCTAACCCCTATATCCACAAAGAAAATGAGATGGGAAAAGTCGAACGACCATAGGAAGCTTTCTAAAGATTTTATCTCAGCCAAGCAAGAAATTGTGGTCAATGTAGCCGATGGAAATGATATTCCTCTAGAAATGATGGAAGTATTACAATCAGTGTCAAAGGATAAAAAAGTAATCATCCAAAGCCAGGCACTCACGCCTATACATTCTTCAGGGGGAATCCATGTGAAACAAGCAACGACCATCATTCCGTTCGTAGTGCTGGATAAAAAGGTGATTTGGTTCAATTCTTTCTCAAAGGATCAAAATCAGTTCCCGTACCAAGTAAGAATTCTCTCCAAAAATATTACCGGACAATTCTTGAAGATGACTGAAGAAAAATAAGCGGTGTCCTTATTGAGAGTTCTGTTATCTCTCTGAAAGGAATCACCGCTTTTTTATTTCTCTACCCTTATACTCCATGGCTGCTTCGATCTTACGCGACCAATGATGCTTGCTGAGATCGAGTGATGTCGTAATTCTTCAACATACTCCTCTCCCTGGACCTGGGGTAGACTTACTAACAAACCTCCTGAAGTGATTGCATCGCAAAGAATCCATTGATCTTCAATAGTGAGAGATGATTCATAGCTCACAGTTTCTTCTAACCATTTGTGGTTTGCTTTTGATCCACCTGGAATAACGCCTTGAGTTGCTAATTCTCTTGTTCCTTTTAATAGTGGGATGGAGGAGTAGGAAAACTCCATTGACATATTACTCCCCTTGGCCATTTCAAAGGCGTGACCCATTAATCCAAAACCCGTCACATCTGTCACTGCACTTGGATTATAGGTTTTGAGGATCTCTGCAGCAAATTTATTCAACATGCTCATAACCTCGATCACAGAACTTTCTTGTGCGGGCGTTACCTTCTGACGCTTGATCCCTGTTGTTAGAATACCTACTCCTAATGGTTTAGTCAGGACAAGAACGTCACCTTCTTTGGCTCCGGTATTTGTCCAATACTTTTCAGGGTGAACGATTCCTGTTACACTAAGGCCAAATTTAGGTTCTTGATCATCGATGGAGTGACCTCCGACTGTTACAGCACCTGCTTCGACCACTTTACTTTGTGCACCAGCAAGGATCTGTGCTAGCACTTCACTCCCAAGTTTTTTAATCGGAAAGCCGACAATGTTTAAAACGGTTTTCGGTGTGCCACCCATTGCATAAACGTCACTTAGTGCATTGGCAGCTGCGATTTGTCCGAATTGGAAGGGGTCATCGACAATCGGGGTAAAATAGTCAACGGTCTGAACCATGGCAAGATCATCTGTCAGCTTATATATACCGCCATCATCGGATGATTCGCTTCCTACTAATAATGCTTCTGTATATGGTTGAGGGGGTAGTTGACGCAACACGTGCGCCAAGTCACTAGGACTAAGTTTGCATCCTCAGCCAGCTTTTGATGAAAGTTCAGTTAAACGGATAATTTCTTCCTTGCTCATTCATTTCACCCCTTTATGTATGAATAATTCTATTGTACAGGATAAAAATACAATTGAGCAAAGAAGAACTGAAAGTACGATAACGTAAAATCTGAATATGAATCATTTGCACATGTTTTTTCTCTACTATAAAATAGTACTTAAAGGGAAAACGCTTTCATTGAAGAAGGAGGCAGATATAAATGAACAGAGTCAACATGACGATTGAATTTTGCATGATGTGAAACTATGCACCCAAAGCCGCGAGTTTCGCGGAACAGTTGTTCAATCATTTCAGGTCAAACATTAAAGAATTAAAGCTGATACCATCCTCTGGAGGAGCATTTGAAATTTCCGTAGGGGAAGAGAAGATTTACTCGAAGCTGGATATCGGAGTGTTTCCTGATATCAACCAAATCATTTCCGACATCGAATCTTTATAAACAGAAAAAAGGTCTGAGTAAATGCTCAGACCTTTTTTCTGTTTAGAGAATGATGATTACTCATTCGATAAGCCCTGAACCCGGATTATAAAGGAAGATGATGTGGAGCATTCCTTTTTAGGGACATTGATTTCAATTGTATGATGCTTAATGGAGTAGGTGATTGCCCGCTTCTTTAAACAAAAAGGAAAACGAATGGATCGTTCCCTGATTTTCTTTTCGTCCTTCATCAGTATTGAAACGACCAATTGTGAATCCTTTTTCTTGATGATTAATTCCTCGGGACAAACATTTTCCGTTTCGATTTCTATAATTAACGATTCTGTTGTATCCAGAAAATCAACTCGGAATTCTTCCTCATCCAGTTGAACCATAGCAGGGTCCAATAGCCAATCTTTCATATTCTCCTCCCAATTCTCTAAGTAGAAATCCTCCTTTTCTTTCCCCATTTACACTTGACCCCCAACGATTCTTTTACACATTGTATTCGTTCTAAAGTAATTGGTGAGGATGTTATACTAGATGTAATGAATAAAAAGGGGGGGCAATCATGAAACAACTAGTCAGACACATACCATCCATCCATCAATTTCAGCAAGCTACTCAATTCCATAGACTCCTTCATCAGCACAATCTCACGGAAGAAAGAGGGACGAACCTCTTGAAAATAGTGATAAATAGCTATCGGGACACCATTCTCACTAATGATTGGGAAGGGCCACATCCATCGTCAGAAGACTTTGTTGACATGGTATTCACTGAAACAGAAGTGCTTATACAAAAGGTATATTCACCATCACTACGAAAGGTCATCAATGCAACGGGAACAATCCTGCATACGAACCTTGGTCGAGCCCGGTTAGGTTCTGAAGTCATTCAACAAATTACAGAAGTTGCCGGTCACTACAGCAATCTTGAGTACGATGTTGAAGCGGGGAGGAGGGGATCAAGGCATTCTCATGCAGAAAATTTCGTATGTGAGTTGACAGGAGCAGAAGCAGCCATGGTTGTAAATAATAATGCAGCGGCTGTCTTTCTTATACTATCTGCACTCGCAAAGCAAAGTGAGGTGATTGTCTCAAGAGGTGAGCTTGTGGAAATCGGGGGATCATTTAGGATATCGTCGATTATGGAGGAAAGCGGAGCGGTTCTTACTGAGGTAGGTACAACGAACAAAACGCATTTGCGGGACTATGAAGAAGCAGTCAATGAAAAGACTGGCATGGTTATGAAAGTTCATCAAAGCAATTTCTTCATGAAAGGTTTTACTGCCTCTGTAGCTACCGCTGACCTCGTTCAGTTATCCCGTCAGCATTCACATGTTTTATATTATGAGGATTTAGGCAGCGGAGCTCTTTATGATTTCGGAATATTTGGCATTGGAAAAGAACCAGTCGTAAAGAAAGTCATTCAACAAGGTGTAGACCTGGTATCTTTCAGTGGTGATAAATTATTGGGCGGACCACAGGCTGGTATCATCGCCGGTAGAAAACAATGGATCGATCAATTAAAAAAGCATCAGCTTGCCCGGGTACTCCGAGTCGACAAAATGACCTTGGCCGCCTTGGAGATGACCCTTTTACATTACTTAAATGGAGAAGCGGAGAAGAAAAATCCGACAATTAGGGCCATTAGCCAAAATGAAGAAGAAATCTTCAGTCAATCTCTTCAGTTTGAAGAGCGGATGCATAATATGACAACGGGAATCATCTCAGAAATAATAAAAGGAAAGAGTCGGGTTGGTGGAGGGACGATGCCAGACGTAGAACTGGATACTTATTTGATTTCGGTCATTCACAAAACGCTTTCTTCACAACAACTCCATGATAGACTCAGAAAAGGAAACCCTTCCATCGTGACTCGAATTCAAGAAGATAAAGTTGTGTTCGATTTACGTACCGTGTCCCGGGAAGAGCAAATAGAAATTATCCAGGTATTGAAGAATATACATTCACTACAATGAAAGGGAAAGCAGGCTCGTTGTAAAAACAAGACCTGCTCTCCCTTTTATCAGCATTACATATCGTGATGGCTATGTTGTTTTTGTCGAGAATGATTACTGTTTTTCACCTTGTGAGATCCGCTTAATGGTTCCTGTTGCCCCGATTGCTTAGGAGCATTTTTACGCATATCCTTGCTATCATTTTTGTTCATGAATCATCCCTCCTACCTTTAGGATGGTTTGGAGTAATGCGGTTTATACCTATGTATAAAACTCGAGTATTTTGACCATACTAAAAAGGCTAATTTCAGAAAAAGGAGAGATGATTCATGCCTTATCATAAAAATAAACAACAAGCATTTCAAGCAGTAGACCAAAGCGTTACAGATGTACAGAATACCATAAATGAACTTGTATTAGATGGAGCAAGCTACGGTACTCAACTGGCTCACCTTAAGAATGAAGTGAATGAAGCGTATCAACAAATTAAAAATGCATTAGAGGTAGCTTCAGATACTCAGAGGGCACAGCTTCAACAATTCAAATCCGATTTGTCTTCTATTGTGAGCGAAGTGAATGGAGAAGCTTAGGTAAAGATAATAAATAAAACCCCGTCTGTACTTGTTTCACAGACGGGGTTTTATTTTGGACCAAAAAGGGTAGTGGAAATAAAAGGAGTGACTACAGGGGACAAGAAATACGCTTTTCCCCCTTTGTCTGTCTTCTTGACACTTTATTGATTGGTTTATTCTTTTTTTGAAGATTGATTTCGTAAACGTTGTTACTATTTAAGGTTGCGAGTGCTGATTGACTCCTTCTAGAAGTGCACGATGTTTGTGAAACCATTTGTATCACTTCTATAAGACCAGAAAGCCACCTTTCATAAGACTTCAGTAGAGGAAACGGCTAACAGATTTATTTTATCACTATAATGATTTTGTTGTTGTGAAACTAATTGTCATGGGTGGAAATGTTGGTATACCGATATTTTCATTGAAAGCAAAAGGAAATGAATCATTTAGATAAGTAAAACTTATCAAAAACAATAACTTTATTGTTATTTACTTATGTAATCGCTTGTATTAAGATGTAAATGTGAGAAAAGTTCGTTTAGAACGAAAACTTTTCGACTTATTGTTTGATGTAGTTTAGAGGGGGAATCGAAATGGCAAAGAACGATGTATTTAATGCACGGTCTTCTTTCGAACTAGAAGGAAAACGTTATCATTATTATCGTTTAAAATCGCTTGAAGAAGCAGGAATTGCAAAAATTAATCGCTTACCTTACAGTGTGAAGGTATTGCTAGAGTCTGTACTTCGTCAATTTGACGGACGTGTGATTAACAAAGATCATGTTGAAAACCTTGCAAATTGGGGATCTACAGAAGTGAAGGATGCGGAAGTTCCTTTCAAACCTTCACGTGTTATCCTACAAGATTTCACTGGTGTACCAGCAGTAGTTGACTTGGCATCTTTACGTAAAGCAATGGCTGACATCGGTGGGGATCCACAGAAGATCAATCCTGAAATCCCAGTCGATCTTGTTATTGACCACTCTGTACAAGTTGATAAATATGGTACAGCAAATGCACTGCAAGCCAATATGGACCTTGAGTTTGAACGAAATGCAGAGCGTTATCAATTCCTTAGCTGGGCACAAAAGGCATTTGAAAATTATCGTGCTGTTCCACCAGCAACGGGTATCGTTCACCAAGTAAACTTAGAATATCTTGCAAATGTCGTCCACGCTGTTGAAACAACAGAAGGCGATTTTGAAGCATATCCTGACACGTTGGTTGGTACCGATTCTCATACTACTATGATTAATGGTATCGGTGTCCTAGGCTGGGGTGTAGGTGGTATTGAAGCTGAAGCAGGAATGCTTGGTCAACCTTCTTACTTCCCAATCCCTGAAGTTATCGGTGTGAAATTAACAGGTGAGCTTCCTAATGGAGCAACTGCTACCGACTTAGCTCTTAAAGTGACGCAAGTACTTCGTCAAAAAGGTGTAGTAGGAAAATTTGTTGAGTACTTTGGAACAGGTGTAGCAACATTACCGCTTGCTGACCGCGCGACAATTGCAAACATGGCTCCAGAATATGGCGCTACTTGCGGTTTCTTCCCAGTGGATTCAGAATCCCTGGATTATCTTCGCTTAACAGGTCGTGATGAAGATCACATCAATATGGTAGAAGAATATCTAAAGAAAAACGAAATGTTCTTCACTCCTGAGAAAGAAGAACCAACATATACAGACGTAGTGGAAATTGATCTTTCTGTTGTGGAACCAAACCTTTCTGGACCGAAACGTCCACAGGATTTAATTCCTCTTTCTGATATGAAAGAATCTTTCCATAAATCCATTACGGCTAAAGAAGGCGTTCAAGGCTTTGGTCTAGATGCATCTGAAATTAACAAAACGGCTAAGTATTCAACAGAAGATGGTAAAGATGTTGTCATGCCTACTGGTGCGATCGGAATCGCTGCCATTACATCATGTACAAATACATCTAATCCATACGTTATGTTGGGTGCCGGCTTAGTTGCGAAAAAAGCAGTGGAGCTTGGAATGGATGTTCCAGATTACGTGAAGACATCTCTTGCACCGGGTTCTAAAGTTGTAACTGGCTACCTTAGAGATTCAGGGTTATTGTCTTATCTTGAAGATATCGGATTTAACCTGGTAGGATACGGTTGTACTACATGTATCGGTAACTCTGGTCCACTTCGTCCTGAAATTGAGAAGGCTGTATCAGAAGCAGATTTACTATTAACATCTGTGCTTTCAGGTAACCGTAATTTCGAAGGACGCATTCATCCATTAGTGAAAGCAAATTATCTTGCTTCACCACCACTTGTTGTTGCATACGCTCTAGCAGGTACTGTGGATATCGACCTTCAAAAAGATTCATTAGGTAAAGATAAAGATGGAAATGACGTCTTCTTTAAGGACATCTGGCCATCACAAGATGAAGTGAAAGATGCTGTCAAAGCAACCGTTACTCCTGAATTATTCCGTAGAGAATATGAGCATGTTTTCTCTGAAAACGAGCGTTGGAATGAGATCAAAACAAGTAACGAACCACTTTACAGCTTTGATGACAACTCAACATACATTCAAAATCCATCATTCTTTACTGGATTGGCAACAACTCCAGAAGATATTGAAGGATTAAATGGACTTCGTGTTGTTGGTAAGTTCGGTGACTCTGTTACAACGGACCATATCTCGCCGGCAGGTGCTATCGGGAAAGATACACCAGCAGGAAAGTATCTTCGTGCGAACAATGTTGAACCTCGTGACTTTAACTCGTATGGTTCTCGTCGTGGTAACCATGAAGTGATGATGCGCGGTACATTTGCAAACATCCGTATCAGAAATCAAATTGCTCCTGGTACAGAAGGTGGTTTCACTACTTACTGGCCAGAAGATGAAATCATGCCTATGTATGATGCGTGCATGAAATATCAGCAAAACGGCACTGGCTTAGCTGTGCTTGCAGGAAAAGATTACGGTATGGGATCTTCTCGTGACTGGGCAGCTAAGGGTACCAATCTTCTTGGCATCAAGACTGTTATCGCTGAAAGTTATGAGCGTATTCACCGTTCAAACCTTGTAATGATGGGTGTACTACCTCTTCAATTCAAGAAGGGTGACAGCTCTGAATCTCTAGGACTAACTGGTAGAGAAACAATTTCTGTCAATGTAACGAATGATGTGAAACCTCGTGATATCTTAACGGTGACAGCAGTAGCTGAAGATGGTACAACAACTGAATTTGATGTACTGGCTCGTTTTGATTCTGACGTAGAAGTGGATTATTACCGTCATGGTGGAATCCTGCAAATGGTTCTACGTAATAAATTAAAAGCATAATGCATACTTTAAGCTCCGGGGGTTCCCGGAGCTTTTTTCTATTCCAAGGGTAATAGTCCTTTGCAGCTTCCGAAAAGGCATGTCTAAATAGAGACAAGCTTACATAAGATGATAGTACCATCATTCCTATGAGGGGAGCGCACTGCTTTGAAAGCTATTTTCGGTGTTTTGCTTGTCACTTTATTAGTCTCTGCATTCTATATTGAAAACAAATCAGACCCAAATGCCTTTATGGAAAATACGTTTCAACAACCTGAGGCGTATAATCAATTAATCGATATAGAAGAAGGAGAAGAATCAGTCGCAATTCCTGCAGAGAATTTTGCTGGTGCGAATGTCGGAGATAAAGCGATTGATTTTAAACTTGATACTTTATCTGGAAGCTCGATTACACTTTCCGAATTGAAGGGCAAGAAAGTTGTACTTAATTTTTGGGCGACCTGGTGCCCTCCATGTAAGGATGAAATGCCCATTATTGAGGAGTATTACAAGAAATTCGGTAAAGACATTGA
This sequence comes from Bacillus sp. BHET2, assembly GCF_005938125.1. Classification (GTDB taxonomy): domain Bacteria; phylum Bacillota; class Bacilli; order Bacillales; family Bacillaceae_B; genus Rossellomorea. The sequence goes on along the minus strand of NZ_VCQN01000001.1, from coordinate 888,475 downwards.
AGTGTTAACCATCAATATCGATCCTCAATACAACGTCAAAGAATACCAAAAAGCATTGGGATTAACGTTCCCCATCCTGTTAGACACGGATGACAAAATTAACAAAGCCTACAACATTCTGACCGTACCAACCACCTTTATTATCGACGAACAAGGTATCATCACCAACAAACAAATCGGTGCCATCACCAACCTTGAATCCTTTACTGCATTAATCAAATGAGGGACGGACCTTCTATTTTGTTTTAAACGTTGACTCTTCCGCACTGTGGAGGGACGGACCTACACTTTGCTGAACAGCTCTGCTCAATCGGGTAATCATTCCTTCTATTGTGACCTTTGTTTAAAATATCTGACATTTGGATATACTACTTATACAACCACAATAGAAAGTGAGGGGATTGAAATGCGCAGACCACGGAAGAAATCATTTGCAGATCTTGTGAAAGAAAATAAGAAACAGCTCCTACTAGATCATGATGCGATAGATGCTATTGAAGAGCGAATTGATGCAAGGCTCGAAATAAAACGACCAATAGGCAAAGCCGAGTAAGTAATTACGAGGCTTATTTTTTTTGCTTTGGAAAGAATACTGCCAATTATTACGCCTTTTCTTCCTTCCCCTTTTGGAAACCATACTAATAAAGGGGTGAAGTTTATGAGTAATTCAAAAGGAAGTCCGAATCATTTTGCACCAAACCACATTGGCACACAACCTAGAGCAGCAGGTGGCAACAAAGGAAAACAGATGCAAGACAAATCAGGTAAGCATGCACAGGTAATTCAAACCAAGGGTGAATAGCATTTACCTTTGAATTAATATTTGGTTGGATTGGACGTAAAGGTCCGTCCCTCATCACAAAGATTCAACAGGAGGAATGCAGGATGGCTTGGGAAAAGCAGAATAGGGACAATCGTAGTGATAATGTTGAGAAGCTTCAAGGTATGATTCAACATACGATAGAAAATATCGACAGGGCAGAAGAGTCCATGGCATGTACTGACAGTGAAGAACAGTTACAGTCAATTCAAGCCAAGAACGAACGACGCAAAGAGAGTCTGCAAGCTTTCCGGAGCGAAATAAAAGACGAAGCGAACCAAATGAAGGAATAAATGATCGATCAGATCACATGACCCGGACAGAAAAGCTTATAATATAGGCATATCTGTCCGGGTCATATTATTGAATATTATCCTCTTCGAAAGGCTTTCGTAATGGTAAGCGAATTGGTTCATTGCGTACAACAACTATGGTAAAATGAATAATGATAATCATTAGATGAAGAGGGTGTAAAGATGCAGATTGCTGAAAAAACGATCGAAGTACGCTATGCAGAAACAGATCAAATGGGCGTTGTGTATCATGCAAACTATCTTGTTTGGATGGAATTGGGTAGGACACAACTTATTGAAGATCTTGGATTCAAGTACTCTGATATCGAAAAAGAGGGAATATTATCTCCCGTGATTGATCTTAATGTAAGTTATAAATCCCCTGTTCGATACGGGGAAAAAGCGTTTATCAAAACATGGGTAGAAGCATACGATGGACTGCGTATCACATATGGTTACGAAATATATAATGGACAGAACCAATTGGCCATCACAGGTCAATCGAAACATGTTTGCGTTAAACAGGAAAATTTCCGTCCGGTTTCCATTCGAAAAATGTTCCCCCATTGGCATGAAGCATATGAAAAAGCCAAAAAATAAGAAAAAACATCATTACATATACGATGAGGATTCATTTAGATTCGTTTATTCCTGGGTCATACATTCGGATAATGAGGGAGAGGAAGTTGCCCAATGGCATTCGGCTTACACAAACAGGAGCTTTGGGATTGGAAGCGACGAGTAAAGCGTGGTGAAATCGCGTTCCTTACTCATTATTGGCTTGATGATCGATTTCCCAATGCACGTTCTGTTACAAAAGTGGGTTGCTCTAATATCAAGACTTTATCTCAGTGGGGAGAGAAATACGGATTGAAAAAGGAATGGATCCACGAGCGGGAAGACGGATATCCCCATTTCGATCTAATAGGCGATATTCAACTCGACATCCTTCTGAAAGAGGGACTCCATGAGCATATCGCTCGTTTTCTTACTAAATGAGTGATTTGGAGTCCAAGGGAGCAAACAGGAAAAGGCTGGCACTTGCCAGCCTTAGAAACTACATTATTTTTTGTACTCGTATGAAGGTTCTTGAAGCAGGTCGTCAAACTCCACGTACAAATCATGACCATCAAAGAACCACAAATCTCTTTCTTCAATAAAAAACTCCCGGTTATCAATTTCAATTCGCTCCCCGAGATCAACAGGTTCGTCTTTATTCACTCCTAATGAAAAGCTATCATGCAAAGGACTGGAACCTCCGTAGCGTACATAAAAACGAACTTGCTCGCCTTTGTCGACAAGCATTTCATCTTTAAACCACTTAAGAGCTTTGGTTGAAATATGTATTTTCATTGATGAGACTCCTTTCTCTACGGGTATTTTCCAGAGATCTTTTAGATTTCTGGACAAAGAAGGTTTCATTACATAGTATATACATAGTAAAGTCGGAACATCTACTAATACGCATAAAGGATGAGAAGAATGAAGACACAAGCATTATTATATTACATAGGTGCATTTATATTTTCCGGTCTAAGTGTATTAACTTTCTTACAATTGCATAAAGCGAGCGATCAAATGGAAGCAGGTTCGTTTATCATGATCGCTGCACTTTGTTATTATGGAATGGTCACTTTATTCTTCAAGGCAAGCCGTAAAACATTCTTTATCGTTAATGGGTTATTGGCTATATTGGCTCTTGGTGGCATCTTCTTTAATTCAATGATATTTGGAGGACATTAATAAAGCGAGCTCTCTCTTTTAGAAAGCTCGCTTTTTATATGTCTAAACGCATGAAAGGTAAGTGAAACTATCCTTCTCACTGGGGTAAGCCATTCACCATATGAGAGACCATTTCTTCTTCTGAATGCCGAATCAACCCTTTTTTTTCGGCAAAATCGAGAGGATAGATTCGGTAGTTATTGTAGTGGTTTTCTGAAACAAAAGTAGGGTGGAATTCAATGGACGGATACGTAATTTTTGAACCGCTCGGACTCATCGTTTTTTCTACCTGAACAGTGACCATTCCCCCGATATCTTTGAAATCGTCCTTTTGCCCGGATAGGAAGTTACCTAACGAATAAATCACGATGGCTTCACGATCGTCACTCGTTTTGTACGTTTGAATTGGTTGAAGTACATGGGGGTGATGTCCGAAGATGATATCTACTCCATTATCGGTCATCAACTTTGCCAGCCTTTCCTGTTCTTTGGTCGGGAAACGTTGGTATTCATTTCCCCAATGCAAACTTAACACAATGACATCAATATCCATTCTTTTGGCTTTCCTGATTTCTTGAAGCATTTTTTGTTCGTCAATTAAGTTCACTAAATAATCTTTTCCTTTTGGAACAGGTATTCCATTTGTTCCATACGTATAAGAAAGAAGGGCAAGCTTAATTCCATTCACGTTAAAAGTACGAATTCTATCTTTGTCTTCTTGATTTTTAAAGGAACCTACATATGGCATGGAAATCTTTTCGTAATAGTCAATCGCACTTAGTAATCCTTTTTCTCCTTGATCGAGGGAATGGTTATTAGCAGTTGTCACAGCGTCTACACCGACATCCTGCAGGGCTTTCACGATTTCTTTGGGACTATTGAAAAGCGGATAACTTGAAATGCCGAGTTCAACACCACCTGGAGTTGATTCCTGATTGGCAATCAAGAAATCGGGAGTGGATAGCATCTCTTTAATAGGCGAAAACATTGGGGTAAAATGATATCCGGTATCATCTTTAGCGTCATTATAGACCGTATCATGAAGAAGGATATCTCCAATAGCAGCAAGAGTAGCGCTTGATTTTATGTTTTTTTCGGATGCTTGAACTTCACGTGTAGTATGCAACAATGAAGAAAGATGTCCCTCTGATCTTGACGTGTTATTCCAATCTCCATATTGTTTAATTAGTAGAAATCCCATGACTACTAACAAAGGTACACAAAAGGCTAATCCGATTACCAAGGGTTTTTTATGCATGTTCATCATCCTTTATTTAATCACTACCTCCATTTTACAAAAAAATGAGACTCTAGAGGGGCTTTTTTAGGGAAAATATGAAGAATATGATCATTTTATGTAAACTCACAGCATGTATAATCGTTTTTTATTTTATCTTCTCCCTCATCTTTCTCCAAGGAATGTCAGTGTATACCTGAGCATTGACCTCACAATAAAAAAAGTCACCCTTGCAACAATGAGCCTCCTTCAATAGGAAGCCTGTCGCTTAGGTCACTTTCACATTAAAGCCATTTTATTTTAGGTTCAGTTTTATTTTTGATCCGTGATATATTTGCTCGATGTCTGTATATAACGAAAATGGCCAGAATACCTACAACGATAATCAGAGGGATGTCTCTAGTGAAAATGGAGTACGTAAAAGCAAGAACTGCTGCGATCATCGATGAGAGAGAAACATATTTCGTTGCATATAAACAAATGAAAAAGACTGCCAATAAGATTAAAAATAAGATGGGATCATAGCCTAGTAGGACACCGGCAGATGTGGCAACAGCTTTTCCACCTCTAAAATTTGCAAATAGGGGATACATATGACCAATTACGGCGAACACACCTGCCAACAGCATATGAACGTCACTTGCAAAAATAAGTGGTAAAAGAGTAGCGGCCGTTCCTTTCAAGATATCCATAATGGTCACGACCATTCCCGCTTTCACACCTAATGTTCTGAATGTATTCGTTCCACCTAGATTTCCGCTGCCATGTTCTCGAATGTCTTTCCCATAAAACGTTTTTCCAATCAGTAATCCTGATGGGATAGAGCCTAATAAATAAGATAGTACAAGTATAAGGGCAAAAATCATCATCACTGCTCCTTTGAAAAAATAACTATTTCGCTCTTATTTTAACATGTTTTCCCTTTGAAAGGGAGAATTTTAATGAAATAATTAGTACCTGTTCTTAATGGTAGATGATATTTCATCACCCTCCTCCAATACTCCTCATAAAATAATTTCAGGAGAGGATAAGTATGTTAAAATAGACAGACTTTACATATTTGAAATGAAGGTGTAGACAAAAATGCAACTATTTTTATCAGCGTTACAATGGGTGGCATTCATGGTAGCAGGATCCATCGCAGCACCCATTGCTATAGCGGATTTGTTCCAATTATCTCCTACAGACACAGCTAGTTTTATTCAGCGGACCATTTTTGTTTTAGGAATCGCGAGTCTCATACAGGCATTGTTTGGTCATAAACTCCCCATAAATGAAGGGCCAGCGGGACTTTGGTGGGGCGTATTTGCGATTTATGCAGGATTTTCAGGGACTCTTTACAGTAGTCACGATGAGGTTCTAACCGTGCTACAAGGGGGAATGATTGTCAGTGGCGTTATATTCTTTGTGCTTTCAGCCACAGGTTTACTTAAGAAGTTATCATCTTTATTTACACCAACGATCACATTCATTTATTTAATGCTCTTGATTCTTCAGTTAAGCGGCTCCTTTATTAAAGGAATGTTTGGGATTCAGCATGATGGACAATCCCTTCAACCGCTCGTCTTATTAGGAAGTACCTTGACCATATTAGTGGCGTTATATTTTTCCAGTCACAAACGGAATTGGATTCAGCGATATTCCATCATCCTTGCCATGCTCTCAGGGTGGTTGATCTTTATCCTTATGGGATTGGGAAAAGCTACGACCGTTTCAGACAGTTGGTTTTCATTGCCTGAAGTATTTGTTTTTGGACCGCCGGTATTTGATACAGGTGTCATCGTCACGTCCATTTTCATTACTTTCTTGTTGACAACCAATATGATCGCTTCGATAAGAGTGATGGAAGAAGTTATGAAAGCAAAGGGCCACCCAACATTTGAACGATACACGAGGAGCGGTTTTGCATCAGGGTTGAATCAGCTATTTGGAGGTGTATTTTCGGCAATAGGTTCGGTTCCTATTTCAGGATCTGCAGGATTTGTTGCAGCTACACGTATGTACTCAATCGTACCCTTCATAATAGGGAGCGGAATTATTATAATCATAAGCTTGATTCCGAAAGTGATGAATCTCTTCGCAAGCCTCCCTGCTCCAGTCGGGTATGCGGTGACAACGGTTATATTCATTAAAATGGTGGGTCTTGCTCTTGGGGAATATCGAAAAGAACAAGAGGTGGAAAGAATCCACTTTGTTTCAGGAATCTCCCTTATAGTGGGAGTCGGAGCAATGTTTGTACCAGCTTCTGCTTTTAATGAGATGCCAGTAGTAGTAGCGTCCATACTTAACAATGGATTGATACTCGGAACCATGACGGGGATTATGGTTGAACAGTATATTTTAATGAAGAATAGGAAACAGTCCCAAACCAGTGAACAATAGTTTATTGGTTTGGGACTGTTGGTTTGATGGTTGAATGGAAAAATTCTTACATAATAAAGTATTTAGTATTTACCTTTCGTATTCATCACAAACTATAGGGGGTAAGGCATGTTCTTAGTCAACATGTTTACCTTTTGTCTAATGAGGGTAACCCTTCTATGTTTAGAAAAATTTCTCAGTATATAAAGCAGGTGGAAAAATGATTGAATTTAAAAATATCACAAAAATCTATGAAGATGGCACGGAAGCCATTAAGGGGATCAACTTAAAGATACCAAAAGGTAAGCTGGTTGCTTTAATCGGTCCGAGTGGTTGTGGAAAAACGACTATGATGAAAATGATCAATAAGCTTATTTCTCCATCAGGTGGAACCATTCTCATTGATGGGAATGATACATCACAAACGGATGAAGTAGAGCTCAGAAGGAATATAGGCTATGTAATTCAGCGCATCGGATTGTTGCCTCATATGACCATTGAAGAAAACATCAGTCTGATTCCCCGTCTGAAAGGATGGAAGAAAGAAAAATATGAAGTTCGTGTAGAAGAGCTTCTGAAACTGGTGGGACTTGAACCTGAGGTGTATCGGAAAAGGTATCCATTAGAATTAAGCGGTGGACAGCAGCAACGTGTAGGAGTGATTCGTGCACTTGCAGCGGAGCCTCCTATCATTTTAATGGATGAACCATTCAGTGCCCTGGATCCGATTAGTCGTGAACAGCTTCAGGATGAATTAAAGAGCATTCAAAACACTATACATAAAACGATTGTATTTGTGACACATGATATTGATGAAGCGTTAAAGATTGCGGATGAAATTGCCATAATGAGGGATGGTAAGATTGAACAAATTGCAACCCCATCTGCTCTGTTGAAAGAACCGGCAAATGAATTTGTTCGTGCATTTATTGGAGAAGAAAGACTGAGTCTCAAAAGACCCCATAAGCAAATCATCGAAATCATGGAAGAAAGTACAAACTATCTACTCTTGGAAGAATCGGAATATTCCCTGATCCCTTACGATGCATCCATCCAGGAAGCGGCCAGACTGCTTCTTTCAAGTGAAAAGCAATACCTGATGGTGATGGATAATGATAAAAAAATAGGTGTCGTCACAACAAGTGGAATTCTTCATGCAATTGCCTCACAAGACAGTAAGGAGGCGAGTTCTATATGAACACATTCTCTATATTCTTTATCCATACGATTTCAAATCGTTCCGATGCGATCTTAACGGGATTGCTTGAACACCTTTATTTATCTTTTGTGTCCATATTCATTGCTATAGCCATTTCCCTTCCGCTAGGCATTTACATATCGCGAAAGAAGCAGACAGCAGAATTTTATATTGGCATCACCGCTGTCTTCCAAACGATACCAAGTCTTGCCTTATTTGGATTTCTTATTCCTCTCTTAGGTACAGGGAGCACCACAGCAATCATTGCCCTTACAGTATATGCCCTTTTACCGATTCTCAGAAACACCTATACAGGGATTATCGGCGTGGATGAAGGGGTCATAGAAGCTGGAAGAGGGATGGGTATGACAAATACACAGCTCTTATTTAAAGTAGAGCTTCCCCTTGCACTTCCGTTTATTATGGCTGGTATCCGAACGGCAACTGTTTTGACGGTCGGAGTCGCCACTCTTGCCACCTTTGTAGGAGCAGGTGGACTCGGTGACCTTATCTACCGTGGGCTTTCGACCTGGAATAACGCGTTAGTCCTTGCAGGTGCCATTCCTGCTGCATTACTTGCATTAAGTTTTGACTATTTATTAAAATTACTTGAACGAATGACTACCCCTAAAGGGCTAAAAGCACGAAAATAAACCAATACAAAGGAGAGTAAGTATGAAAAAGAAATTACAAGCATTCATATTATTCATTGTACTATCCATCTTGATCGCAGGTTGCGGAAACGATGGAGGAAAAGACACGATCACAGTCTCTGGGAAAATGTGGACAGAGCAATTCATATTAACACAAATGATGGCAGAGCTTCTTAAAGAAAAAACCGACCTGGATGTAAAGGTGGAAGAAGGTTTAGGTGAAGTGTCGATTCTGACACCGGCTCTTGAAAAAGGAGACATTGACGTCTATGTTGAATATACAGGTACCGGTCTTGAAGCGGTTCTAAAAGAACAAGCCAAAGAAGGTGCTTCAGCAGATGAAATCCTTTCACAAGTACGTAAGGGATATGAAAAAAAGTTTAATGTTACGTGGTTGAAGCCATTAGGATTTGAAAACACCTATACTTTGGCGTATGCACCAGATCAGGACTTTGAGGCAAAGAGTTTCTCAGACCTTGTGCCTCTCTCGAAGGATTTGAGCTTCGGGGCACCCCATCAATTTTATGAACGCCAAGGAGATGGATATGATGCCTTCGCAGAAGCATACGGATTTAAGTTCAAGGAAAAGGAAAGTTTCGATCCGAACATTATGTATGAAGCAGTTAAAAATGGAGATGTGGATCTCATTCCCGCGTTTACTACTGATGGAAGAATTCAACGTTATAACTTGAAAACAACGAAAGATGATAAGGGGTTTTTCCCTCCGTATGATGCTGCTCCAATCATTCGTCAAGAAGTATTAGAAGAGCATCCTGAAGTAGAAAAAGTGCTGAATGAATTAGCAGGGAAGATCTCTGAAGAAGAGATGAGTGAACTGAACGCAAAAGTGGATATGGATAAACAAGATCCAAAGGATGTAGCGCGTGAGTTTCTTATTTCTAAAGGACTGATCGAAAAATAAAATGCAACGAAGTGTCGGGTAAAACAGTGAGTAGCGCATGAAAGAACAGCTCCCTTGTTTTATTCTGGACACTTCGTTTTATTTAGATACTTTTATAAATTTATGAAAAATAAAGGGAAATATGGTATAAAAGCAGAATAGGACTTTAGAAACAGTTTATGAATAATAGAAAAAGGATCAATGAAGGAGTTGTGATCATCTATGGAAAATCCATCGCGCAAGGAAATAGGAGACATCCTCAAACAATCAAAGCGCATTGCAGTAATCGGCTTGAGTGATAATCCAACACGTACATCTTACATGGTCTCTAAAGCGATGCAAGATCAGGGATATGACATTATTCCTGTTAACCCAACTATAGAGTCGGCTTTGGGGGTAAAGGCTGTATCTTCCCTCCAGGAGATTGATGGAACGGTTGATATCGTCAACGTATTTCGCAGGTCAGAGTTTTTACCACAAATCGCGGAAGAATTTGATAAAATCGACTCAAAGGTATTTTGGGCACAACTTGGTGTAATGAACGAAGAAGCATATCGCTTTTTGAAGGAACGTGAGTATACAGTCATAATGGATCGCTGTATTAAGGTTGAACAGGCTTTAACCAAATAATCCTCACTTGTAACAAGCGGTTCTCACCGCTTGTTTTTTTTCTGGAAGATGATGCTTATGTAAGGCTGAAAAAACCAAATAAATAGAGTGAAAATAGTGTTGTTCACGGAAATATCATTTGCGAAAATTAAATAAAACGCTACAATAAGCAATAGTGGTTTACCTCAAATATGCCTAAAACAGGTAAACGAACAAACGTTCTTGTGTTATAGTTAATAGAGACATAACCAATAATAGCTTACAAGAACCAAGCTATTACGGTTAGAGAAGGATTGAAAGGGGAATGTTCGTGGCCAACCAGAATAAGACCATGGATTACAATGATGATGCGATTCAAGTATTAGAAGGTTTAGAAGCCGTCCGTAAGAGACCTGGAATGTATATAGGCTCTACTGATTCAAGAGGTTTGCATCATTTAGTATACGAAATTGTCGATAACTCAGTTGATGAGGCATTAGCGGGCTTCGGGAGTGAGATTATTGTTACGATACATAAAGATAATAGTATTTCTGTTCAAGATAAAGGACGTGGAATGCCTACTGGAATGCATAATCTAGGGAAACCTACCCCAGAAGTCATCTTGACTGTGCTTCATGCGGGAGGGAAATTTGGGCAAGGTGGATACAAAACTAGTGGAGGACTGCATGGTGTAGGTGCCTCGGTTGTTAATGCCCTGTCTGAATCGCTTGTTGTTACGATTGAAAGAGACGGAATGAAATATGAACAGCGTTTTGCAAAAGGCGGTAAGCCTGAAACAACTCTTGAGAAGATCGGAAAGACGAAAAAAACCGGAACCTGTATCCATTTTAAACCCGATACAGGAATATTCAGTAATACGACTTATAATTATGAAACCCTATGTGAACGCCTAAGGGAATCTGCTTTCCTTCTTAAAGGGTTAAAGATTGAACTCATCGATGAGCGTCATGATCAGAAAGAAGTCTTTCACTTTGAAAGTGGAATTCAGGCATTTGTCCAATACTTAAATGAAGAAAAAGATGTCCTTCATCCCGTTGCTTTCTTTGAAGGGGAGAATCATACCATTGAAGTGGAATTCTCCTTTCAGTTCAATGATGGTTTCTCAGAAAATATTCTTTCGTTTGTAAACAATGTGCGTACCAAAGACGGGGGAACCCACGAAGCAGGTGCTAAGACGGCGATGACTCGAGTGTTTAATGAGTATGCCCGAAAAGTAGGCATCCTTAAAGATCGTGATAAAAACTTAGAAGGTACCGATATACGTGAAGGGCTGGCAAGCATCGTGAGTGTCAGAATCCCAGAACATCTTCTTCAATTTGAAGGACAAACAAAAGGAAAGCTTGGAACGAGTGAAGCGCGTTCTGCAGTAGATGCTGTCGTTTCGGAACATCTTCTTTATTTCCTAGAAGAGAATCCAGATACCAGTTCACTTCTCATCAAGAAATCCATTAGAGCGGCTCAGGCACGTGAAGCGGCTCGGAAAGCAAGAGAAGATGCCCGAAACGGAAAGAAGCGTAAGCGCTCTGAGACCGTCTTATCCGGGAAGTTAACGCCGGCTCAATCAAGAAATCCTCAACGAAATGAGCTGTATCTTGTTGAGGGTGATTCAGCTGGAGGGTCTGCCAAACAGGGAAGGGATCGTAAATTCCAGGCAATCCTGCCACTTCGAGGAAAAGTCATCAATACAGAGAAGGCGAAGCTCCAGGATATATTCAAAAATGAAGAAATCAATACGATTATTCATGCGATTGGAGGCGGAGTCGGTCCTGAATTCAATGTAGAAGACATCAATTACGACAAAATTGTCATCATGACCGATGCCGATACAGATGGTGCACATATCCAGGTTCTGCTCCTGACTTTCTTCTACCGCTACATGAAACCATTATTAGAAGCAGGGAAAATATATATCGCACTTCCACCCCTCTACAAAGTGAGTAAAGGGTCCGGCAAGAAGCAAAAGATAGAATATGCGTGGACGGATGATGAGCTTCAAGGTGCCATCTCAAAAGTCGGTAAAGGCTATATGATCCAGCGTTATAAAGGTCTCGGGGAGATGAACGCCGATCAGCTCTGGGAAACAACGATGGATCCTGAAACAAGGGCATTGATCCGGGTTCGCATAGATGATGCTGCCCGAGCTGAGCGACGTGTAACCACGCTTATGGGTGATAAAGTAGAACCGCGGCGTAAATGGATTGAAAGTAACGTTGCCTTTGGGCTGGAAGAAGACGGAAGCATTTTGGAGAATGAAAATATTACGGTCGCAGAGGAGGGGTAATACATGACAAATGTAGAAAGATATCAGGATTTACCTCTAGAAGAGGTGATAGGCGATCGATTTGGACGTTATAGTAAATACATTATCCAAGAACGTGCATTGCCAGATGCCCGGGACGGATTGAAACCAGTACAAAGGCGTATTCTATACGCTATGTATGTTGACGGAAATACTCAGGAGAAGGGTTTCCGTAAATCAGCAAAAACCGTTGGTAACGTCATCGGTAACTATCATCCCCATGGAGACACATCTGTCTACGATGCCATGGTCCGGATGAGCCAAACGTGGAAGGTACGGAACTACTTAGTAGAAATGCATGGAAACAACGGGAGTGTTGACGGTGATCCCCCTGCTGCCATGCGTTATACAGAAGCCCGGCTTTCGGCAATCTCCATGGAGCTCTTGCGTGATATTGATAAAAAAACCGTGGACTTTGTTCCAAACTTTGATGATACATCCAGCGAACCGACTGTTTTACCTTCAAGGTTCCCTAATTTATTAGTGAACGGCTCAACAGGGATTTCTGCAGGTTATGCTACCGATATTCCACCACATCATCTAGGTGAAGTCATCGATGCGGCCATTATGCGTATGGATAAACCTCAATGTACAGTAGAGGAACTGATGACTGTCATAAAAGGACCTGATTTTCCAACGGGAGGTATTATCCAGGGAATAGAAGGTATCAAAAAAGCTTATGAAACTGGAAAAGGAAAAGTCGTAGTTCGCGGAAAAGCAGCAATCGAAAACATCCGAGGAAGCAAACAGCAGATTGTTATAACGGAAATTCCTTATGAGATTAACAAGTCAAATCTAGTCAAGAAAATGGACGAATTCCGACTGGACCGTAAAGTGGAGGGCATTGCAGAAGTTCGTGATGAGACAGATCGCGACGGGATGCGAATTGTGATTGAGTTAAAGAAAGATGCAGATTCAACAGGAGTCTTAAATTATCTATACAAAAACAGTGACCTACAAATTTCTTACAACTTTAATATGGTTGCCATACATAACCGACGACCTACTTTAATGGGACTCCGTGAATTATTGGATGCCTATATTCAACATCAAAAAGAAGTGGTCACCAATAGGACCCGACATGATTTGAATAAAGCGAAGGATCGTCAGCATATCGTCGAAGGATTGATGAAAGCTCTCTCCATTCTAGATCAGGTGATTGCAACCATTCGTGCTTCGAAGGATAAACGCGATGCGAAAGATAATTTGATCCATAAGTTCCAATTCACTGAAGCTCAATCCGAGGCGATTGTCAGCCTGCAGCTATACCGCTTGACGAATACAGATATTACAGCGCTACAAGCAGAAGCAGAAGAATTGGCGAAAGCAATAGATGATTTGACGGCAATCCTTGAAAGTGAAAGCAAGCTTTATAGTGTGATTAAAAAAGAATTAAAAGGTATTAAAAAGCAATTCGCCGACGTCAGAAGAACTCAGATTGAAGATGAAATAGAGGAAATCAAGATCAATCTTGAAGTTCTGATAGCGAGTGAGGATGTTATGGTTACGGTGACACGAGACGGGTACATGAAACGGACGAGTCTCCGTTCCTATTCTGCTTCTAACGGTCAGGACCTCGCCATGAAAGAAACAGACAGGCTCCTTGGTCAATTTGAAATGAATACAACCGATGTTCTGCTGGTGTTTACAAACAAAGGGAACTATATCTATTGCCCTGTCCACGAGCTCCCGGATATTCGTTGGAAAGATCTTGGGCAGCATATAGGGAACATCGTCCCGATTGAGCGAGATGAGCAGGTGTTAAAAGCGATTCCGATTAAAGAATTTACTTCAGCCCATTATTTACTATTTGTTACTAAGAACGGTATGGTCAAGAGATCTGAGCTTCCTCAGTACAAAGCACAACGATACTCACGCCCTCTTGTAGGCATCAATTTAAAAGGTGACGATCAGTTAATCGATGTGCACTTAACCGATGGATCCTATGATGTATTCCTTGCTACACATTTAAGCTTTGGATTATGGTTCTCAGAAGATGATGTGAATATTGTTGGACCGAGGGCAGCTGGAGTGAAAGGTATCAATCTTAAAGAGGATGACTTTGTTGTATCTGGAAAATTAATAAGAGACCCTGTGAAAGATTTTATTTTCTTAGCCACCCAGCGTGGTGCAGTGAAGAAAATGAAATTAGCAGAATTTGAAAAAACATCCCGTGCTAAGCGTGGAGTCATCATGCTTCGTGAATTAAAATCAAATCCACATCGAGTGGTTAGTATAGAAGTAGTGAAAGATACGGATAAAGTTGGACTCATTACGAAAAAAGGCAAGATAGACGAAGTCCATGTGAAAGATCTTAGACCAAATGATCGTTATTCAAACGGATCATTTGTGATTGATGAAGGAGACAGTGGAGCTGTCAATGAAACATGGTCAGAATCACTATTAATCCAATCGAAAGAATAGATCTACATTAAAAGACCAGATCCCCATCTGGTCTTTTTTGTTTAAGCGGTTTTCGAATGATTTCACCTTTTAATCCGGCGCCAACATCTGTTTCTTTGCTATTGGATGAATATGAAATGCATATCCATCCACCATTGTTGTACAATCCCAACAGAAGATTGTACAACAATTAATATTCTTTCATCAATATGAATTTATCAGTTGAAGAGGCATCTTTTTTTTGGTAGATTTAAAAAGTGTCTGAATGGGTAAACAAACATAGGTTCATACATTATTGGTCATAAACACTTACAACTAGGGGGAGCAAAAATGGAGTTATTAACAAGTATAATAGGCACATTGAATGATTATATGTGGTCTTACATATTGATCGTAGCATTGATCGGGTTGGGTTTATACTTTTCATTACGAACAAAATTCGCACAATTCCGTTACTTAGGAGAAATGGGAAGATTATTAACAGATAAGACTACGATTTCTTCAGAAGGAAAACGGGGCATCTCATCCTTCCAGGCATTCACGATTAGTACTGCTTCACGCGTCGGTACAGGAAACCTTGCAGGTGTTGCTACGGCAATAGCAGGGGGTGGACCAGGAGCAGTATTCTGGATGTGGCTGATCGCCCTTCTTGGTGGAGCGACAAGCTTCGTAGAAAGTACACTAGCTCAAATCTACAAAGTGAAAGACGGAACGGACGGCTACCGTGGTGGTCCAGCTTACTACATGGAAAAGGGGTTAAATGCCCGCTGGATGGGGATCCTTTTCGCTATTATCATTACATTTTGTTTTGGTCTTGTATTTAACTCCGTACAATCGAATACGATTTCACTCGCAATGGAAGAAGCATATTCATTTGATCGTATGACAGTTGGAATCATTCTGGCCGTTTTGACCGCACTTGTTATATTCGGTGGAGTTAAGCGGATTGCCAGTGTCACTCAATTTGTTGTGCCAATTATGGCAGTACTTTATCTGATTTTGGCTTTCTATATTCTAGTCACCAACATCACATTACTGCCTGACATGTTTGTGGTGATTTTTGAAAATGCATTCGGGATTCGAGAAGTAGCAAGTGGCGGGGTTGGAGCAGCCATCATGATGGGAATCAAACGTGGTTTATTCTCGAATGAAGCAGGTATGGGGAGTGCGCCGAATGCAGCAGCATCAGCCGGAGTGACTCATCCTGTTAAACAAGGACTTATTCAAACGCTCGGAGTTTTCACTGATACCTTACTAATCTGTACGGCAACGGCCTTCATGATTATATTATCTGATCAATATACGACTGGAATCGATGGAATTCAATTAACACAGGCAGCCTTGAGCTTCCATGTAGGTTCATGGGCAGATACCTTTGTAGCTGTCGCCATCTTCTTATTCGCTTTCAGTTCGATTATTGGAAACTATTATTATGGGGAAACGAATATCGAGTTTATTAAATACAGTCCCGTATCCCTTTTCATCTATCGAATGGCCGTTTTAGGCATGGTGATATTCGGGGCAGTTGTCAAACTGGATATCGTGTGGAGCTTAGCAGATCTCTTTATGGGTCTGATGGCGATTATTAATCTTATTGCCATTACGCTATTAGCCAAGATTGCCATAGCGGCATTAAAAGATTATCGGGAACAAAAGAAACAAGGAAAAGATCCCGTTTTCTACTCAAACTCTATTAAAGGGTTAAAAGGAATTGAAAGTTGGGAAGTAAAGCCTGAGACAAGAGAACAAGAATAGCATGAAGGACCAACCTTATAGTGGGTTGGTCTTTTTGAACATTCATTTTTAGGAGGGTGACTCGATGCATGATTTTAGCGATTTAATGATTGAAATGGAGATTCACGTGAATGAAACAATCATGAACAGAGGATTAACGTACTACAGAGGTAACCGGATCATCGACACAGTGATTTTTCCTACTCATGTCCATGGAGTGGTGAATGGAAAAGGGGATGACTATGATACAATCGTCTATTTAGATCAATTCGAAAAAAGCATTTGTACTTGTCCTTTTAGTGGTTACTGTAAGCATATTGCCGCACTAGTTTTTTATTTGCAGGATTACAAAGGAGAAAATCATGAGCCATTCCTTATAGATGAAATCGACAGTTATTCTAAAAATGAGCTGCTTCTTATGATTAAAACACTCAGTGAAAACAATCACTTAATTGGACAAGCGGTAATGACCTACTTGAGAAAAGAAAAACAATAATTTTTACATAGATTTTCCTTCTCTGGTGAAAATATTAAAGAATACTTTTCAACGAGGAGAGAGAATCATGAGAAAAGAATTACTATTTGCATTCGGTGCTTTTTTTATTATGTCACTCCATGCCATAGCTGGAAACTTTTCCGCTGAACCGCCGGAAGAACAGCCAGTGAATGAAATGACCCTAAAAGTTTATAAAAAAGATGTAACCGGCGATGGTAAAAAGGATACGATTACGCTCAAAGCGATTCCATTTTCTCCTGATGCCTTGTTTCTAAAACAAATCTGGGCAGATATTACGACGTCAGAGGGTAGTGACATACGGATTGATTATGATGGTGGCTATGAACCAAAAATACAATTCGACGATTTAAATCATGATGGAATAAAGGATATGCTGTATTCATCTGCAACGGGTGGAAGCGGCGGTCTATACAATATGGCTCTTCATACGTTAGCCAATAATAAACTGGTTGATATCGGGTTACCTGAGCCACTTACGATTCAAGCTCAATTTGAAGATCAATATCAAGCATCGATAACGTTTGTGGATACAAATCAATCCTACACAGTGGATTTAAGCGATCGAAAAGAGGAATACGAAAGATTGGGGATATACACCGATGGAAAATTAAATGAACCAATGGAATTAATGGTTGGACCATATGCATTTTTCACCCCTACCAAACTCTTTGGTAAGCCAGGTAAAGGATTGAAAGGCTACCAGCAAATTAGTGGAGCTTATCATGCAGATGGGATCGGCACGGTCACCTCGTATTGGTATTATGACAAGAATAAATGGAACTTGATTAAAATTATGTGGAAAGAAAATTAGAAGCGGAACCGTTTGTAGGCTACTGTCATACTCTGTTGTAAGCCCATTTTTGTGAAGGAGGCTTACTTATGAGTGATTTTAAGCCTGAGAAGTTAGCTGTTCAGTATCTACCTCCTGCATCTATCTTCAATCCGATTGATAACAGGAAGTACACATTCACCCATTCAGATATGACTGGCGAACTATTTTTAAGCATTGGCTGCCACTATGAAATGGAGAAAATTAATCCGGCAATGAGGGACGAAGTGTTGGGTGAATGGAAAAGAAATCTTGGTCAATATACATTTACCGGGACAGTATATGTAAGCGGAGGAGAATTCGATCATCAGCTTTCAAACGTACGTTTTATGATTTTCAAAAAGGAGTTACCACTGGCTTTAACTGCTATAATAAATGGAGATAAAGGCTTTTACACTTACTATCCATGGCTATTGGATGCACCCATCATCATCTGTTTTGAATCCATATTCCCTGATTTTCAACAAACGCTATATTTTGGTACACCTAGACAATATTTACTTAAATGATTGCACAAGCATAGAGAGGACCGCATTTAGGCCCTTTATGCTTTTTTCTATGCGTAGCAAGATAGGTGAAAATACAGAAAGGAAGGAGGCTGCTGCGAATTTTGAGGGTAATTGATCTCAATTGTTGGAAAAGAATCAAAAAGTTGAATACGTATGTACTGCAAAAAAGAATAAGTGAAAAAATATTGTTACATTATTATTATGTAAACTAAATGGAAGAGAATGAAAATCGAGCATAAGGAAATGGTTCACGAATCAGATAATCGAACTGGATATTCCTAACGAGTAAAACAATTTATTGAGCGGATAATAACTGAAAATGAACAAAACATTATACTTGAGCCATTGTGAATTTTAAGTATTGATAATGATAATGATCAAATTGGATAAATGGAATTTTAAGTGAAAGTCACGATAATCTACATAACGATGATTTTATTGTTGAAAATGTACAATTCATGATCTACCTAATTTTTTCTGTTGTCTCAATGTTAACAGTATACTTGTGATACGAGACTGGAAACGAATAATTTATTTAACTTCCTATAATATATATTATGTAAACTAGAAGCAAATCTCAACAGAACAATTTCATTCATCGAGTTCAACTGTACTCCTCTTTACTTTCATATGTAAGCCACTTAAAAAGTGCTCAAAGCTAAATTACTTGAGCACTTTTTCCACACTGTTATGATTCTATATCATCTATTAATCGGTTAAAGTGCATCAAAAACAAAGTTTCTTGTTGCTACTACGGTGCCTGTTTCCAATTCGGTCAATTGTAAAGTCATGACTCCTGATATCACTCTACGTGCCATGACTGTCGTTGAAACGGTCTCATTCAATTCCAGTGGCAACGTAGCTATTCCTGCAGAGTTGAATTTCAATACTTCCGGTGCAGTGTCCGCGTTAATACAGATTTCAAGATGCTTGGCTAAATTGGGGTTCGAAAGATACAAAACTCCCCGATACTCATTTCCTAGAGCTTCTGCTTCCGCATTGGCAGTGACAAAGATGGGTGCAGGTGTTTGCACGTCAACTGCCAAGATTGGATTCAAGCCCCAATTGACTAAATGCTGTGTATGGGCCATATGATTCCCTCCCTTCGCGATTATATTTAGGCGAATTATGCTAGATCAACAGCAGCTGCAGCGAGAAACTCGCTGGAAAGCACCGTACACGGTCCAGCCTCAATCAGCTCAACTGTTACACCGATATTTGCTTCTTCAGATACCGTCACCAGAGTGGTAATCGTTTCATTTGCTCTTACTGTTCCAATGTCAGTCCGAAAAAATCCTTGTTCATTAAACTGAGCCTCGATCACTTCACCTTCAACAAGGGCATATACGGTAATAGCTTGTACATGTGAAGGGTCCACTAGCGTAAATTGAACTTGAAGATCAAGTCCTTGTGATAAAGCTGTTTCATTCGCTACGACTTGAAGTCCGGCAGATACTTGAGTATTGATAGGGATGATTGCATCCAGTCCATATTGAACGTCATAAAGGGGAACACCAGGGGAAATGCATTTATCATTCTTCAATTCTTTCACCTCCCTTCTCTCTATACTATGCAAATTGCTAGATTTGGAGTAGACGTGAATAATGGAGATTATGAAAATAGGTAATTTCTTTATCTTTAAGTTAGAAGAATCATTTAGTGACTCCTTCTTCATTTGATGAAGATATTCTGTTCTATGTAAAAGCAAGGCATTCACCTTACTTTATTGGTCGATACTGGTCATTCATGTGATACGTAGAAGATGCCCTACTGATTTATTTATGAACAAAGATCTGGATCTTCCGGTGTGATGGGATTCGTCCTCGGCGAGCAAAATTCCCCTAACACTTCAAGCTTCACTGGGTACATACTCTCCACTTCTACGCAAAATTTCGTTAGAAGCGTAAATTGTTCATTTGTAATGGTGTTACCTGCTCTAACAAATGTTTCCATGACTTTTACGGTTATATTATTCAGGGTCAATGGTTCTGGCGTACATAGTGCCAGTTCTTCTTCAAATTGGACCGGAACATCAAAGACAAGGATAGGATTCATATCGCTGTTACTCACTACTTCAACTTGAACAACTGCATCAAAACGGATGCTGACAATACCAGGATTTCCATTAACAAGGTGGATGATTTTTCCTGCAGGTTTTCCAACGACACTAGTGAGTAAGCTCAGTGAATCCCGATCTGTTAGCACAGGTTGGGGAAAGAAAACGGTTTGTTTTTGAGAAGCCACGAACACGACCCAATCATATACCTTATCAATTGAAATGCATTCAGGCCTTAAATTATTCTCAGGGGCTATCGGTGTAAGCCTAATATTAAACTGAAGGACTTGATTCGGTGCTAGAATGATTGTAAATGAGGCATCCTCATACCCTCTTGCACTCACAAACAATCGATAGGTCCCTGGAGGTAAGCCTACTAAGGAGTATCGTCCAAATTCATCAGTAAAGGTGGTCTGAATGGGTAGATCCTCACCTTCCAACGTGATGGTTAGACGTGCATTTGCAATTGGACCACCCGTGGCATCATTCGTTACACGCCCATCGATGGAAGCAGGAAATCTAGATAATGGTACATTGATCGTTCGTATTTCATCCGGGAGTAAATCAACCGTATTGATCGAAGTACCATATCCAGGATAGCTAACCCTGAGAGTCACTCTTCCAACGGGAATCCCCTGAATTCGGTAATATCCCATCCCATCTGACAGGGCGTTTCCGACTAAAACACCGTTAACGAACACTTCTGCCAATGCTCCGATTAGCTTGTTGCCGGTATCTCCATCCGTAATATAACCTTGGATGTTTGCAGGATTACTTCGCAAAAGAAAACTAACTGTTTTTGTTTCAAAAGTCTCAATTATGACAGGCTGAATACCTGCTTGATAGTTGGGATTTGTGGCTGTGATCGTATAATTTCCAGGAGCCAGACCTGATAGTAAATACTCGCCATTTATATCAGTAGGAATGGTGGCAATGATGTCCCCATCCGCATTAATCACCGTAATTAATGTGTTTGATAATGGAGCACCGGTATTTGCACTCCTAACGTTTCCGCGTAAACTTCCGCCATTAGGTGTAAGTTCAAAGTTCAATATGATAATTTGATTATCACGGACCACAACTGTCTCGTTTTCAGAGCTGTACTCCGGTTCACGGGTTACTAGGACATATACTCTGGATGAGAGTTCAGTCGTTCGATAAAAACCATTTTCGTCTGTTACGGTAGTGAAAATGATCGGTCCTGTTGGTCCATCCTGACGAATGACAATCGTTGCCCCTTGTACAGGCAAGCCGGTAATGGAATCCGTTACCGTCCCTTCAATAATGGACGTTGATGGCGTTAGGGCGAAGCTGATCGTAGCAATTTGATCTGGCGACAGGAAAACTCCCGCTGTTTCTGGACCAAATCCATCTGCGTTGACAACAATTGTATAGTTTCCAGGCGAAAGATCTGTAAGGACATAAGCTCCTGATTGATCGGTAAGGACTGTTTTGACAAGAACAGATGTAGCATCGAATAGTTGTATCACTGTGTCAGGAATGGGTTCTCCTGTTGTCCGGTTGGTTACAAAACCATTTACTCCTGCCGATATCGGTGAAAGGCTCAATGTCGTTGTGATGGAATCATCCGGGTTACCAAATATTGATTTCGAGTCACTCCCGTAACCATCTTTAGACCCGGTTACCAGTAATTCTCCACTTGGTAAATTGCTAAACGTCACTTGGCCATTCTCATTCGTTAAACCGACTCCTACCCTTACTCCATTCGTATGTTCAACTGTAACAGTAGCACCTGGAATCGGTAGCAAAGTGGTTGCATCAATTACATTTGTTGTTAAGGTAACAGGAAATGGCACTAACACGCTGGTTACATTCGTTGTTTGATTGGACTCCACCACCGCAGCTACTGTAGAGGTCGCAAATCCTGGAGCAGATGCAACGACATAATATGTGCCCGGTGCGAGATCAGGCACGGTAAAGGTCCCATCAGGATTTGCTAGTAATGAAGTGATGACTGTTTTGTTTTCATCTTCAATGATGATGGTTGTATTATTTTCCAGGATGGGATCTCCATTTTGATCAACTACAATCCCAGTGATGGTACCAGGATTTGGATTTAATGCTAAATTTGCACCTGTCGTCTCACCTCCTACGACAATGGCTCCAATTTGTGCGGTAGAAAAACCACTTTTGAATGCAGTAACAATTTTCTCTCCTATAGGCAAGTCACCTACAATATAGTTTCCTGAAGACGTTGTTGTTGTGACAGCGACGATTTCTTGAGTTTGAACATCCGTGATTGTGATGGTTGCACCAGGGATCACTTCACCAGTATTTGCATTCGTCACCAGTCCGCTAATCCCTCCCCTTTCCGAAACAAGAGTGAGATCGATATTGGTCAGCATCTCCCCTGTTGAAAGAGTGACTCCTGTGAACGATGGAGCATAACCGTCAGCGAATACTCCTATTGTGTATGAACCAGAACCCAGGCCAGTAATGATATATTCCCCGTTTGCGTTTGTATACGTTTCTGCGATTAATGTGCCAACAGCATCTCTAATTTCAACTAAAGCACTTTGAATTGGATTGTTACTGGCATCAACGATCACTCCTGAAACCGATGATGGTAATGGCTGCATGGAAAGGGAAACCGGCGATGACTGATTCGCAACCACTTGAACGCCTGTTGTAGCAGTAATATAATCGTTTGCGCTTGCCGTGACAGAATAATTTCCAGGAGCGAGGTTATCGAATGTAAATGCACCATTCGCATCTGCAATGACAGATGAATTGAAGACACCATTCGCATTATAGAGCCTTACCAATGTCCCAGGAACAACGGGCGTAACGATTCCTGTAATTTGCCCTGGATTTTGCTCTAACTCAATAATGATTGGAGTCGTATTTCCACTTAATACAACGGCTCCGATTGTATTACTCTGGTATCCATTCGCCATAGCCGTGACATTATAGCTGTTCGGAGTTAAACCATTGACTGTAAATCCTCCAGACGCGTCGGTTATGGCGGTTGTCACAACGAATCCTTGGCCATCTACCACCGTTACTTCGGCACTTGCAATCGGATTTTGGGTAATAGCGTCGATGATCGTTCCTTGTATAGAGCCAGGGTCCGGTTCTAACGCAACATTCGCCATAGTCGTCTCTCCCGCTTCCACTAAAGCAGAAATCGCTGTGGTTTGGAAGTTATCTGCCGAGAAGACTAATGTGTAGACTCCCGGGGCTAATTGATCACTTGAAAAATTCCCATTATTATCTGAAAAAACAGTGGATACTACGGCTCCAGTTGAATCGATGAACCTTACTTCAATGTTTGCCCCTAAAATGGGATCACCTGTCTGTGCACTCGTGATTTGACCAATGATTGTACCTGGATTTGGAGGAAGTACAAAGTTCGTTGTGGTTATTGTATTAGACTCGATGACGGCTCCTGTTAATTGTGTTTGATAATTTGGTGAACTTGCGGAGATGGTATAGTTTCCTGGGGCTAATCCCTCCACTGTATAGCTACCATTCGAGTCCGTAACAGTCGTTAAGATAATAGAGGAACTAGTTTGAACGTTTACCGTTGCCCCGGCAATGGGGTCTCCAGAATCATTTGTTACATTGCCTGTTAACGTACCTGGATCAGGTACCAATACAGCATCAGCTACGGTCGATTCCCCACTAATAATGATCACTCCGACAGTTTCTGTAGTAAAGTTTTCAGCACTGACCACTACTGTATAGGACCCGGGTGCTAAGTTAGGGATTTCATAATTCCCATTTTGATCCGTGATATCAGTAGCAATGGGAATATTATTCTGGATGATGGTGACTAATGCCCCTTCAATAGGATTCATTGCATTATCTGTTACGGTACCCATGACGAGACCAGCGATCGGGCTAAGTGATGCATTGAGAGTAGTCGTTTGATTTTGAGTGACGACGGCTCCTATGACGGAATTTGAGTATCCATTTGCACTGAAAACGATTGAGTAGGACCCGGGGACTAGATTTTCAATTGTATAATTCCCTAATGAATCTGTCATACCCGACGTGACCACTTGTCCTGAGGAATTGACGACTTGTACGATCGCATCGGGGATCGGTTGGCTGCTAACATCGTCTGTAACATTTCCACTAATGGTTCCAGGTATAGGTTGCAACGGAACATCTGAAGTAGTCGTCGCACCGCTAACAACAGAGGTGCTTACCGAGTTGAATCCATAATTCGCAGCACTTGCCCGGACGATGTACATTCCCTCGGCTAGATCCTCTACTAAGTAGTATCCCAGTGGATCTGAAGTTGTTGATGCTACAAACACTCCCTGATTCGTTAACACCTCGACAAGTGCATTCGATATAGGGTTGGAGTTCATTAAATCATAAATGGTCCCTTGAATAGAGCCCGGATCAGGAAGTAAATCGAAGTTGACAATGGATATGCCGTTTGGCTCGGTTATGACTTGCTGCTGTGCAGATTGAAAGCTGTTTGCGATCGCTTCAACGGTGTAAGAACTTGGAGTGGTAGCGGGAAAAGAGTAGTTTCCAGAAATATCGGTCAAAGTCGTGGCAACTTCGATTCCAAGATTATTCAATAACCTGATTGTGGCATTCACTAGTGGTGCCATGCTACCTGTGACGGTTCCTTGAATGGTACTCGTAGCCGGGGAGAGGAAAATATCCTGAGAAAGGGACTCGCCACTTGCTACTGAAACCGGGACGGATGTTTGAGTGTAATTTGGAGGATTTGATACAACGATTGTATAATTTCCCGGTATCACATCAACAAAGCTATAAAAACCGTTAACATCTGAGCTTACTGTAGCAATCGTTGTCGGACCTTGCTTTAACTCTACCGTTGCTCCGGAAACATATTCTCCGTTGGATGAATCAATGATTGATCCATTTATGGATGCATTATTGAAAACAGTAATAGGGATACTGGCTGTATTCGATTGAATCGGTTCTCCCGAAAGGTTATCCACGCCGTCCGCCGTTACTTGATCTAAGAAAAAGGTCGTTTGCTGATCATCAGTAAAGCTACCAGTTGCAGTAAATGCAAGTGTGGCCGATTCCCCAGGGTCTAAATTCCCGACGTCCCACGTGACCGTCTTAGTCGTTTCATTTAGCACAGCACTGCCTTGGGAGGTTGAATCAATCGAATAAACTACAATGTTATCCAGTCCGATTACATCATTTGCCAAGATAGTGGTAGCCAATGCTTTTCCTGTATTTGATAGAGTAATCGTACCTGTCCAGGTTGATGTTTCACCAAATTCAACTTGAGAAGGACCGCTTGAAAGAGACTTTGTTGCATTCAAACGTGCTCGAACATCCGTTTCCTCAATCGTGATGGGGTCTGTAAAGGCGTCGATAAATTCAAAGCCTTCATCTGAGCGGAGGGAGTCTTTATTATAGTTATTGGAGTTGGCAGAGGAGAAGTAGATAGTGGATATCGTAGTCGTTTCATCGATCCCCATCACAGTAAAAATAGTGGCTGCCGGTAAAGACCATTCTAAAAAGTAGTCAGGATCACCATCAATGGATGAGTCCGCTAAAATCACCCTAGCATAATCAAAGTTTGTAATCGGTTGTGAAAAATTCGGCTCTCCATTGATTCCTTCGGCTGCATCAGTCCAGGAGTTATACTCCTTAATAACGTTTTCATAGATATTAATGGCTTCATTTAATCCATCAACGTTTAACAACCAGTCATAGGTACCAGGGTCTCCAGTTGTATTGAATAAAACCCCCCATGCGAATTGCCTAAATCCTTGTCCCTGGGTCGGATCACCATTTAAGCGAATCCGGAAAAAAATATTTTCCCCATCGAAAGCAATAAATCCCGCTGGGTAAGTGCTATTTCCTACAATATCAACAGGTTGGGGAGATTCATCCCCAAAATTGTCAAATAGTGGGCTGCCATTTAACAATAAAGGAGTATATTGTGATGCATCTGGGAACTGCATAAAACGTCCCTTCCTTTCTACATGTGTTTTTCATACTCTTAATAGTTTATGTGAGTAAGGAAAAAGGGACTAGGCCATCCATGAGAATGGGTACTAAACTATCGTGGGCTGATCTATTTGATTAAAACCGTCAAAAATGTCTACATATTAGGGTTGTAGACGATTGAGGAATGGGCTATCCATTCATTTTTTTCATTATTATCACCCAGGACATGTCAGCAACATGGAATCATTAAAATGATTTCCATAGTGATAGATCGCATATGTGAAGCCCGAACATTTTTCTATTAAATTTATATAATATGACGTAGAATCACTAGATTAATATAGGAGGATTTAGTAAGGGAACATAAATCAGAGGTTCACCTTTCACCTCCCTGGGTCACTTATTTTAATGAAATCAACTATTCAATCGGGCAGGATCCTTGTGTGACGGTTGGCACCTAATACCCGCAGGTTCTTCTCATCCGGCTTCTCTCTATCTTCAGAACAACAGCTATAAATTCCCATGTTTCTATACAAATAAAGAATGCAGCTAAGAACACCGTTTTTCAAGAATGCATCCAAATCAACTGACGTGAGGGCAGGATTTTTCGAAACGACCACTGCCATGACTTGTTCTCCCACTTCTCCTGCTTTGCAGAGATCATCCGGCTCAGAAGCTAATCACCAAGCAGGATATTCTCATTTTCAGTTTTACGGATTTCTCTACTAAGCGGCATTATCAGTCAAAAGGCTGACATGACACATAGCCTATTGGCTTAGATTAACATTTGTATTATCTTAATAGTAAGAAATTTCAGAAAAAGGAGAATGGAATTATGATTAATTTAAGTAAAATGCTCGTTATCTTGTTTTTGCTATTATTAATGTTGCCTGAAAGGAAAATATCTGCAAATACCGGAGAATCTGAGGGTAATGATTACCCCATCGTCTTAGTGCATGGACTAGGTGGTTGGGGGAAAGAAGAAGTGTCTGATTTTTATTACTGGGGTGGAATTCATGATATAGAAAACCATTTAAACAATCAGGGATTTAAAACATTTACAGCTGCAGTGGGACCGGTGTCAAGTAACTGGGATCGAGCAGCTGAATTGTTTGCCTACATAAAGGGTGGCACGGTTGACTATGGGGCTGCTCATTCTTTACATCATCATCATCAACGATTCGGAAAGAAATACTCAGGTGTTAAAACGGACTGGAATGAGGAGTATCGGGTACATCTACTTGGTCACAGTATGGGTGGGCAAACTTCAAGGATGTTGCTGGAATTACTGAGATCGGGAAGTATAGAGGAACAGGATTATCATAAGAACAATCCTCAGGCTCAGCAAATGTCCAGTCTTTACGTCGGAGACAAAGATTGGGTTCATAGCGTCACAACCTTGGCGACCCCTCATGATGGATCCCCTTTTGCCAATAAACTAGAAAACTTTATGCCCTTTTTAAAAGGGTTTGTGTACAAATATATTAATTTGGCAGACCTGCATTCTAATGAATCTTTTAACTATGATTTTAAACTAGATCATTGGGGTTTGAAGAGAGAAATAAATGAACCGATATATTCGTATGTACAACGAATGTTAAACAGCCCTTTCTGGAAAACAAAAGATACTAGTCAATTTGATCTTTCAATAGATGGAGCTAAAGAGCTGAACGGAAAAATGAAAACGTATTCAGATGTTTATTATTTTTCTTATACTGGGGATGCTACATTTCATTCTCCTTTAACAGGTTACAATCTCCCCCTTCCTTCAATGAATCCACTATTATACCCTTCTGGATTTTACATTGGAAGATATGAAAATGGTCAACTTGGATCTTCTTGGTGGCCAAACGACGGTCTAGTGAGCGTTCCTTCTTCACAATACCCGACTGGACACCAGGCACAGCCAGAACAAAGTACGGCTAAAATAGGAGTATGGAATTATCACAAGACTCAATATAGATGGGACCATGCCGATTTTATAGGATTGAGCTTGTATGACACTGTTGGATTAAGTGATATTCGTGCCTTTTATCGAGATATTTCGGTGAAACTAACGACATTACCAAGCAACTGAAGGTATAAACATTATCAAGCATACGAGGATCAAGATGAAATGAATAAATATAGCCCCTTCTCATCTACTTAACTTATTGTAGTACCCTAGCAATTTGGTGTAAGGTTTTCAAAAAAGCAGAAATTCTTTTTTAAACGTAAAGAAGTTCAAACATACTACAAGGATTTCTGCTTTTTTTGATTAACATTCGTCCTATTGAAAACTCAAACTTGGTTAACTGAAATCAACATATGAAAATGTTTAAGTCCGGTATGAATACTTTTATTAGGAGTTTTATGAGAATGGATGATTCCTTTATTTGGTGTGTCTGTCTCTTTAATAAAACAGTAAGAAGTGGAAGAATCTGAAGGTACATCATATTTCTCATTATTGAATTCTAATCGAACCATCTACTCGTTCTGTAATCGAAATATAGCTCATTATTTACTGTTTTTAGAGATTCTGGCAATCATTGAGATTATCATGTAGTTAGTGGCGTTTCACCAGAATCTTAAATACCTTTAACTTAAATACCTTTATTCTCCATTATGGACGAAGGAGAGACCTGTTGTTGAAAAGGATCATCTTTTGTATTTCTTCAATAAGGGAAAATATAGTACCCACTTACATTTGGGTATTATTCTTTTATGCTATCTGTCTTTAAATCATTAAGATAGATCAGACTATCTCTCATAACAGGTTTAAATACTTTCGAAACAGGAATTGATCCAATTTCTGTTGGTGGCAAATCAGGTTCCTCCACCCCTACGTAAACAATCAATTTAGGATCTTCAGCTGGAGCCATTCCCAAGAATGAAAACAAATATTCATTGGGTGCAGTTAAATAACCCCCTCCATTTGGATTTGGTATCTGGGCAGTGCCTGATTTACCAGAGACTTGAAAGTCATTCAATTGGAATCTCCTCCCAGTGCCTATATCTGAGTTAACAGTAGACGTTAAATACTCACGAGTTTTATCAGCAGCTTCTTTGGTAATTGGAGATCTTATAACCTCTGGTTGAAATTCTTTAACGATTTTGTTTGAATCGCTCTCTACTATTCTTGAGACTACATATGGTTTCATCATTTTTCCTCCATTTGCAATGGCTGACTCTGCCTGAATCATCTGTAGGGCTGTCACTGTGCTTCCTTGACCGAATATTGTAGTAGCCTTTTCAATTGGATTGTTATATTGTAGAATTCCTTTTGCTTCATTTTGAAGGTTAATGCCTGTTATATTCCCGAATCCAAGTGATTTTAAATAAGATAAGTACTTCTCAGTTCCAATTTTCCCTAACAGATTAATAAAAGCAACATTAGATGACCGTTGTAGTCCCTCTAAATACGTAATTGTTCCCCATCCTCTCCCTCTATTCCAATCCTTTATTGGTGAAGGGTAGCCATCTACAAAAAATTGGCCAGATTTATAATACTCATTTGGGTCAAATACCATACTATCAACTGCAGCGGCTAATGAGAATGATTTCATAGTCGATCCTGGTTCAAAAGAGGTTTCAACAATGAAGTTTGACCAGCTATCACGTATACCTTTTTTTGTATCATTATTGAATGATGGTCTTTGTGCCATGGCTAGTATTTCTCCAGAAGAGGGATCAGATACAATGGCAAACATTTTCCTAGGGTGATACTCGCTATCAACGGAATTTAACGCATCTTCTAAAATTTTTTGGATGTTTCCATCTATGGTTAAATAAATATCATCTCCATTATCCGGGGGAATGATCCTCTTTTCTGAATCCGATAATATATACCCCCAAAAGTCACTTTCATATCTCAAATAACCATCTTTTCCAGTAAGGTTTTTATTAAAACTTTTTTCAATTCCCATTATCCCTTCAGTGATTGGAAATCCATTCCTACTTACATCTTCTTGAAGGAGTCCGATCGTATGAGAAGCAAACATCCCCTTCGGATAGGACCGTCTATTAATACTAACAAACGTAATTCCAGGTAACTCTTCCTTTTCAATTTTTTCTTTTACTTCGGTAGAAATTCCATAACCTTCAGTTCCCATTTCTACTTGGAATTTCCCCTCTTTTTTTAATAGTTCGTAAATTTCAGTCTTTTCCAAATGGATATATCTAGACAACACATCAGCCGTCCTCTTCTTGTTGACAACATGGTTGGGTTTTTTAGGGTTAGATGTTACTGACTCAGATAAAATCGCAATTATTTTATAAGAAGGAGTGTCTTCTGCTAGGACATGAGCATTACGATCAAGTATAGTTCCTCTATTTGCCTTCAACCTATGATTCTGTAAATATCTATTAGAAGCTTCTACAACTAAATTTTTCCCTTCTATTTCTCCTGTTATTTGTATATAAAGAAAACGAACAAATACAATAGAAAATAAGAGAGAAAATGTACAGAACAAAACGGCACCTGCCCGATTCATATTTGCCGGTTTTTTATTCATTAACTCCACAACCTTAACTTCTTGTGATTTCATATTCCTCTTTTTATATACATCTCTTAATCATTTTCTATACACATTTTAGTAATTGCATCTCCCTTCATAAAAAAATTTTCAATTTCTAGTGCATCACCTCATTCAGTTAAAGTAATAATTGTGTAGTAGAACTGTAGATATTGGATAATATTAGACAAAATTCTACATATTTCTACAAATACCAAAATATCTTATCACTAATCAATATGATTTAAATCCACCCTTTTTACCGAGAGTAAAGTACTAGTAGTAAGTATATTTTTGGATAATTTAAAAAACGGATGATTTCGAGCAATAAGGTACAATTGATTCTTTTTTCGGAACGGGAATTGGCGTAAATCCTTTATGTACACTGGATAGGTTCATATACCGTATGTATGCCTAACTGATAGAGAGCAATGAGATTTAAGTAGCTGTCCACCTTCAAGGTGAATACATTGCAACTATTTTTTGTCGGTTACATATCTAAGACTTTATACTCAATTGATTGATTCTGAAACATCTCTGATACGAATCTACCGACAGGAGGAATTTGTCGTTATTTGTAGAATTTTAAAGATTGGAAATGATGCCAACAGGAAAACAATGGGCAGATAGGATTATAATGGCAGTTAAGACGATAGACCCTTCTCTCCCACTAATGACTAATATATAGTTAGTTCGATAGTATTTAGGACAAAGGAGATGGGAGAATTGAGTACAATTCAACTGAGTAGGAGAGAAAGAATCACTATAGAAAGGAAGAAAGCGCTAAAGGAGAGAAACAAAAAATTAACGATTGCTACAACTATTGGAGCATTGTCTGCTCTTTTGCTCACGAATGGAAATGCAAGAGCTTGCAGTGCAGAATATACAGTAAAAAAGCATGACACATTATATAGTCTAGCTAAGAAATATGATGTTACAGTGGATCAACTAAAAGAAAAAAACGTATTATTGTCTGATAAAATTTATGCAGGTCAAACGCTTCTAGTTCCTCCAATAGAAAGTCATATTGAAAATAATTATTCAGTCCAACAAGGGGATACATTGTATTCATTAGCCAAAAGATATGGAACAACAATCGCTCATTTAAAACAATTAAATGGGATGGATTCGGATCAAATTAATATCGGAAAATCTATTCTGGTTCCTGGTGAACAAACCCAGTTAAATGTTGGAGAATTATACACTGTTGTTGCTGGTGATACGTTATGGGGCGTAGCACACCGTTTTGGAATAAAACAAGAGGTCTTGGCTAAATCAAATGATTTAAAAATGAATATGCTACTCATTGGCCAAAACCTATTTATTCCTGGAAAAGCTGAGGTGACTGAAGCTGAAATTATTGGGGTACCTGATAAATTCACTGTTGAATTAAAGAAGAACGGGAAATCTTTCTCATTGAAAATTCCTTATGGTACTTCTTCTGATTATCAAAAAAAGTCAGGACAGATTGTAATCGTCATACATAGAAATGGTGCTGTTATCTCGGCAACATAATCTATATCTATTTTATGGTTCAACCATCTAATTCACTGAAAATAGGGATTTGCTACAAATAGAGAAATTGGTAGGAATTCTCTTAATAGAGAAAAGCCAACTAATTTCAGGCTCATTCCTTATATTCAAAATACTAAATAGCCAGCGGAGATTCCGATGGCTATTAATTCATCTATTATTCTATTCACTTTAGAGCTTCAAATACAAAGTTACTATTTGCTATTTTTGTTTCAGTATCGAAAAAAAGCTTCGGTCATTAAATTTGCCTCGATAAATTCTCTTTCAATGATTCTACATACTGTAATAGGTATTAAAGGTGAAGGGCGTAGAGTAATTTGGAGTTGAAAATCAGGTCTTTCTGATACATTTGTAACGCCCGAACCTTTCTCTATTAAAGGTATATAATATGTAGTAGTATCACTAGAATAAAATAGGAGGATTTATTTATGGAACATAAATCAGAGGTTCAGGTTTCACCTCCATGGGTGACTTATTTTAATGAACTCAAGTATTCAATTGGTCAGGATCTCTCTGTGACAGTGGGACCTCTAATACCCGTCGGTTCTCAATATTTAGCACTTGTTAACGTATCTGATAATGAGAAGGCTGAGGCGCTGGCAACACTTCTTGTCCCGTCCGTTGAATTCGGTAATATCACCCTTAATACAATCGTCATCAATAATGAACAAGAAATCGTTTCTCCAATACCTTGCCCCCTACGTTCCTTTCAAATTGCCAACTTAGTAGAAAAGGCCTTATCAGGTAATCCCTACTTCAATCAAGTGGTGGTTAAGCAACAATTCCCCGGTTCACCCAACTCCGTATATCCTGTATTCACGGCTGAAGTCATCCAGTTTTTCAATGATGATCTTTCAAATCTTTGCAATTCCTTCACAGGAGTTGCATCGACGGTGTTTGCGGATGTGATGAAAGACAAAGTTTGTGGCATATCGATTTTGTTTTCTACAAGCTGCGAGGAATAGAAAAGAAGCCCAGAATTACTTTCTGGGCTTTTACTATCTTTCATTTTCTTTCATTTACTCCCATTTTCACCCTTGGTTGCTAACAAACACGAAATGGAACAAGTGTTCTGTTTCGTGTTTATTAGCATCTTTCATTTTTAGTGGATTTTTTCAGCTCCCGATAATTACCGTAATCAACAACGTTTTTCCCTCTGAACCACGTTTTCCCTAAGTATAAACTTTTGGATTTTCCCACTTGCGTTCCTAGGCAGCTCTTCTACAAATCGATACTCTCTTGGCCGCTTATAATCTGATAATAGATCACCATTTTTCAAAAACGAATCCAAATCATCTGATGTGAGTGAACGATTCTTAGAAACAACGATTGCAATCACTTGTTCTCCCCATTTTTCATGGGGTTGACCTAATACCGCGACATCTAAAACATCTTCATGCTCATGAATGGCGTCCTCCACCTCACGTGGATACACATTTTCTCCTCCAGAGATCACCATATCATCCACCCTGTCAGCCACATAAA
This sequence comes from Bacillus sp. BHET2, assembly GCF_005938125.1. Taxonomy (GTDB): domain Bacteria; phylum Bacillota; class Bacilli; order Bacillales; family Bacillaceae_B; genus Rossellomorea. Next base: position 854,904 of record NZ_VCQN01000001.1, on the reverse strand, counting down.
GATAGCCTTCTTCATCCATATATCCTAAATCACTGGAGTGATACCAACCTTTATAAAGAGCTTTTTCCGTTGCTTCCTTCCGATTGTAGTATTCGAGCATTGTACACGAACCACGAACGATGATTTCTCCGACTTCTCCTGGTAGGCAGAAATCGTGTGGTTCAGATGGACCGTTTTCATTCGGTTTAACCACTCGGATTTCATGATTATATGCGGCCCTTCCTGCTGATCCTGTTTTGGTTAATTGCTCATCCTGTAGCAGAAACGTAACCGCTGGACCCATCTCGGTTTGGCCATATGCTTGTATAAGATCAATTCGTAATTTCTCATGAATTTCCCTGACGAGCACAGGTGCCATTGGTGCTGCCCCGTAGAGACCGATCCGTAACGAAGAAGTATTCATTTCTTCCACACCATGTTGCAAAAGCATATTCCACATAGTCGGAGCGGCAAACAAGGTCGTGACTTTCTCACGGTCAATCACTTCCAGAACGGTTTGAGGTTGGAACTGATGAACAATGATATTCTTAGCTCCCGCTTGTACACGTGGCAGGAAGCAACAATGTAGCTCGGCACAATGAAACATTGGTGCAGTAACAAGTCCGATATCATTTGGTCTCAACCCCATAACAGAAGTGCAAATTAAGCTTTGCTCGGCCACATCCCTGTGCCTGTGGAGCACTCCCTTAGGTCGGCCAGTAGTACCGCTTGTATACATTATCGCATAAGGATCTATCTCATCTACAATCATTTCTGGTATGTCTACCGGGCATCGACTTACAACCTCATTGTAGCTTTGAGCAAATGCTGGTGGTTCATCTCCAACATAGAAAAAAAGTGTTTCTGGAAAGTCATTTGAAATCCGCTCAATCGGTTTTATTAGTGCTTCTTCAAATAACAGGACCTTCGGTTTAGCATCTTCTAGAATATACTGAATCTCTTGGGACTTTAACCTGAAGTTGATCGGGTTAATCACAGCACCGATCTTTCCACATGCAAAGTACGCATTTGCTAGCTCCAACGTATTAAATAGATATGTAGAAACCCGGTCCCCTTTTTTTACGCCAGCTTCCAGTAGCGCATTGGCTGTACGATGGACTTCTTCCTGCCACTGCTTGTATGTAAGCCTGATTCCAGTCTTTTCCTCAACAATTGCCTCCTTATTTCGGAATTTTTCTACCGTTTGATCAAATATGGATCCTGTGGTTGCGTACATACTTCTCCTCCTTATGATTAAGGTATTTCTCTTTAAAGTTACTTTCCTTAATCATTCATTTCTAGATAGAAGTATGTATCCCCTTCTTTATAATCTGATAATTCTGAAATATATTAATGCTGATAATAATTTGTTTAGTCTTAAACCTTGTATGCGTCAAAAAAGGAGTTAATAAAGAGCAATTAGGTAGAATTCCCCTAATTGCCGTCGTTTACTATTAATATTGCTAACACTCAGTATCTTATGCTATCTGCCAACTTTTTCAGCAATAGCCTTTTTTCTCTTCCCGATAAGGACGATGCAATAAGCTCATTTCTTTTTTTGCCGATTTCATCAAGTTTTTCAATGAATTCATCACTGCATTGCTGAAAAAATTCTTCGCACAGCCTTTTAGATAAAGTGGGACTTGATCCATTGGTGGAAACAGAAATGGTGAGATTACCTGTTTGCTTATACGAGAGCATCTGAAAGGATCCGCTCCCTCCTCGATCAGCTATACAAATCAACTGATTATCCCCCACTTCCTGTTGCACCCAATCATTTACCTTTCTTTGATCAGTAGCTGCAACGACAATGAAAGCATCAACTAAATCATTTTTATCAACTTCTTTGTTGATCCATCTCACATGCCCTTTCTCATGTAAATTCTCAATTTCTCTCGTCACCTGGGGGCTGATGATTTTTATCCTAGCCCCATGCTTCAGAAATACTGAAAGTTTACGGAATGCTACCTTCCCCCCGCCGATTATTGTCACCTGTTTGTTTTTTACATCAACCATTAGAGGAAGCATACATTTCTCCTTTCTAACACAACGTTTCATTTATCCTTTCCAAGAATGCTTTTTCTACGAGAGGGTCATACCCAAGGTAATCACCAAGTTGTATATGATGATTGTTTGTTGAACGAATTTCCCTATCGATTTCTTGCATGAGTATCCCTGTAAACAATAGATAGGGAATAAATATGACATTACTTTCTGTTTTTTTAAACGATTCCAGCGTCTTATTAAAGCTAGGGGAGGCTGCCGTTAGATAACAGGTTTTAACTTCTTTTAGCTGTGTCTTATGATGAACAAGCTTTGCTATTGCTTCCAGATCCTTTTTCACTTGAGGATCGGAACTCCCCCTTCCAATTAAGACCGCTACAGTTGTGGAATCTATGGAGGAAACATTCTCAATTTTCTTTATGACACTTTCAACCATTTTTATGTGAACACCAATTGGTCTACCGTAACGAACCTTTATAGAGGGGTAGATCTCTTTGCAATGATGTATTTCCGCAGGGATATCTTTTTTTGCATGTACTGCTGTCAATAGAAGCAGCGGTATGACTGAGATATGAGTAGCTCCCTTTTTCACACATGTTTCAAATCCATCTTGAATAGAAGGGGATGCAAGTTCCAGAAAGCATATTTCCTGTATTTCCGTTTCAATATGTTTCTGACAACGTTTAATGAAAGCGATGGCTTCTTCCCTAGCTTTAGGGATACGGCTCCCGTGGCATACATAAAGGACCGCTTGTTTCATTTATAGTGCCTCGCTCATGAAAGATTTCTTATCCAACGATTCTTCAAACCATTGAATCTTATCCCGGTAACGGACCACCTCGCCGATGATGATCATGCTTGGATTCTCAACTTTTTCTTCATTTACGATATCGATGATCGTATCCAGTGTCCCGGTAACGGTTTTTTGTACTTCTGTTGTACCCCAGTGGACCAGTGCCACAGGCGTATCCCGACTCTTCCCATGTTGAATCAGCTTTTCTCTAATATAGGGAAGATTACTGACCCCCATATAGATTGCAAGGGTGTCGATTCCTTTAGATAAGCTTTCCCATTTCTCATCCTCCTGTTGATTGTTTTGTTTATGACCTGTCACAAAGGCAACACTTGAGCTGGCGTCCCGATGAGTAACGGGAATACCCGCATAGGCAGCCGCCGCAATACCGGATGTAATCCCGGGGACAACCTCAAAAGGAATCCCCTTTTTCGCCAGTGCTTCAGCTTCTTCTCCTCCTCTGCCGAATACGAAGGGATCACCTCCCTTTAACCTAACTACCACTTTCCCACTAGAAGCATAACGCACGAGAAAATGATTGATCGTATCTTGTTTCATCGTATGATAGTTTGGCAGTTTTCCACAGTAGATTAAATCGGCTCCTTTCTTCGCATAGGAGAGAAGCTCTTTATTCACCAGACGGTCATATAAGATGACGTCTGCTTTCTGTATCGATTTTAATGCTTTTACCGTAATCAGTTCAGGGTCTCCAGGACCCGCTCCCACTAAGTAAACCTTTCCCATTGCTTCTTCCTCCTTATGATTTCAAGATCGTTTCCTGTTCATGGAGCACAAACCCTGCACCATTCCCCTGGATTCTGCGTTTCTCATAAAGGGAGATGTCCACCACATCAGGCTTTTTTAAAAAATATTTTTCTAACTCTATTTCTACCAGATCAAAAGCCTTTTCATCTGATTCCGCCGCTACTACTACAATGGTGACAAAGTCGTTAGTAGTGACTTCAAATCGATACAAGTTCATTTAATATCTCCCCCATTAGGCTTCCTTAAGCAATTGGTTCAAGGATTCCTGAAGTGGTGCGGTGCCGACTCGGTTAATATAGTCAAAGAAGGCTTCACCTTGTTCCTTTGTATTTTTAAAATGAATGAGGAGCTGCTTGACTACCTCAGTCAGCTTTACTGCCTCCACTTTCCCTTTTAACTTTTCATTCAGCTTCCCTCCATCTTGTAGGGTACCACCGACATAGATTTCGAACGCTTCGATCATTTTCTTATCTTTCGTTCTCATTTTAATTCCTTGAAGACCAATGTCTGCAATTTGCCGTTGACCGCATGAATTCGGGCATCCGACCATATGGATTCTGACGGGGACATCTAAAGAAAGTTCATCATCCAAATGATTGGCAATTTGTTTCATCCGTTCCTTCGTTTCCACCAGAGCTAGATTACAATACTCAATACCTGTGCATGATACGGAATACCCAATAAAGGATAAGGGACTCGTGGAAATCCGATCAAAGATTTTCTCGGAAAGTAAAGCATCAACCTGCTCATCTGGAATATTAGGTATAATAAGATTCTGAGAATTACAGTTACGCAGTTCGCCGTTCCCATATTTCTTAGAAATCCTCGCGAGTTCATACACTTCATCCGAATTTAAACGTCCTACCGGTACATTCAGACCCACATAATTGAGACCATCCTGTTTCTGAGGATGAACTCCGTAGAAATATCCTGCGTTCCAGCCATTTACGGCATCGGTTCCTGCTGACAGGAGATCTACATATTCCAATAACTTCTCTTTGAACTTCTCCGGACCCCAGTCAGCCATTAGAAATTTCAATCGAGCTAAATGCCTTTTCTCCCGATAACCGAAATCACGGAATATGGTTGTCACAGCAATCGTGACGTCTTTCACCTGGTGAGGGAGAACGAATACATCCAATTCCTGTGCTAGTAATGGTCTTGCAGCTAAGCCACCCCCGACTTTCAGGTGGAAACCGGCTTCCTCCTTCCCATCTATCAGCTTCTTTGCAGGTACAAAAGAAACGCAGTTGATTTCAGCATTTGACGCATTATTGATATTAGCTGAGATCGCAACCTTATACTTTCTCGGTAAGTTCGAAAAATCTTCGTTGTGCTGGAAGAAATCATACACTTCCTTCACAACGCCTCTTGTATCGAAGAGCTCATCAGGATCGATCCCTGCCAGTGGATTCCCGACGATGTTACGTGTAATATCCCCGCATGCACCGGCGGAAGACAATCCTACCTGCTCTAAGCGTTTGAATATATCGGGAATTTGTTCGATCTTCAACCAGTGAAACTGAATAGCCTGACGGGTAGTGATATCATAGACATCCCTTCCATACTCTTTACTTATGGATGCAAGCTCCCTTGCCTGATGATAGGTTAAGATGCCTGATGGTACGTTTACCCTCATCATGAAATAACCATCTTCCTTTGGTCTTTGCAGGTAAAGTCCTGCCCATTTAAATTTATCCCACTCTTCTTTCGGAATGGAAGAAAACCCGTTTTCAGCATAATACGGAATATCTTTGAAAATCGATAATCCGTCTTTCTCAAGCTTCCATTGTTCTGTTTTATTCAGCTTCTCATTTGAATCCCATGATTTTGTATATGCCATGATTTTCTCTCCTTATATGAGTTGTTTTTGCTTTAATACATTCAGTAGGTATTCCACACATTCTTCAATTGAATTCTTCTCTGTATCCAGAACAATCTCAGGATTTTCCGGTTTTTCATATGGGGCACTGATTCCTGTAAAGTGAGTGATCTCTTGTTTGCGGGCTTTTTTATATAAGCCTTTAGGGTCGCGTTTTTCACATTCCTCTAACGAACAATGCACATACACTTCCAAAAATTCTTCTTCCTCGACTAAATTCCGTACGAGATTTCGATCTTGCCTATATGGTGAGATAAAGGCAGTGAGCACGATTTGGCCGCTATCTATGAAAAGTTTGGACACCTCGCCAATTCTTCTAATATTCTCCTTGCGATCTCCTTCATTGAAGCCTAAATCATGATTTAACCCATGCCGAACGTTATCTCCGTCGAGCACGTAAACCTGCTTGCCTTGTTGAAAAAGGGAATGGAATAAAGCATTGGCAACCGTCGATTTCCCTGAAGCTGATAAACCCGTAAACCACAAAATGAAACTTTGATGTCCATTTTGGGTTCGCCTCTCTTGTTTCGTTACAGCGGATTCATGCCATACAATGTTTTCATTGTTTTCTCTCAAACTATGCTCCTCCTCAACTTGTTTGGTTAGATTCTCGTTTAAGCCCTTTGATTAACACTTCAATCACTTCTGGACGACTAAATGTTGAAGGGGGGACTTCTCCGTTTCGTAGCATTCCTCTCACTTTAGTTCCTGACAGAATGACGTGATGCTCTTTATCATGAGGACAAGTCTTTGTCGTCGCCATTCCTTCACATTTCTTACAATAAAAGCTATGTTCAAAGCGAAGAGGAGTAATTCCGATCTCCTCTACACTGAACTGATCAAAAATCTTCTGTGCATCATACGTTCCATAATAATCCCCAACACCAGCATGATCTCTCCCAACAATAAAGTGGGTGCAGCCATAATTTTTTCGAACTAACGCATGGAAGATGGCTTCCCTAGGTCCTGCGTATCTCATAGCAGCAGGGAATACCCCTAAAAACACACGATCTTTCGGATAATAGTTTGTTAATAGAACTTCGTAGCTTTCCATTCTGATTGCCGCTGAGATATCATCCGCTTTGGTTTCACCGACTAACGGATTCAAGAAAAGTGCATCGACTGTTTCCAATGCTGTCTTCTGAATGTATTCATGGGCACGATGAACGGGGTTTCGCGTCTGGAATCCTACAATCGTTTTCCAGCCCTTTTGTTTAAACCTTTTACGGGTTTCGCTTGGATCAAATGTATATTCATTGAATTGCTTTGAGAGCCTCTTAATTAGAGTTATCCTGCCTCCGACATATACATCACCACGTTGGTGTAATTTATGTACACCAGGATGACTGATGTCAGTCGTTCCATAAACTAAGAGAGCTTCTTTCTGTTTATCTGGCTCATACACATCTTCTATTTCAATGAGACCATATGTTTCCCCATTGTAAACAAGTCGGCTCCGTATACCTTTCTTTAAGTTCTCGGCTTTTTCCTTTTCAATTGGCAGTGTAACCGGGATGCTCCACACACTGCCGTTCTGCAATCGTAATGATTCCACGACATTTTGATAATCAGTCTCAGTTAGAAATCCTTCAATTGGGCTGTATGCACCGATTGCAATGAGCTCTAAATCACTTAAGGCAATCTCATCTAATGGAATCTCATAATGAATTTCCTCATAAGGCTCTTCAGGTAAATATGATTGAACCAATTTTCCTCCGTGGGGCTGTAAACTCATTAAATATCCTCCTTAAACTATTGTTTTAATCGGAATTAACGTTATATTCCGCCTCCATCTTCGTGAACGGATCGTCTTTCTTCATTAATTACTCGCATGAGGGATAGTGCTCCCACAGTGGCAATGATGACACTAATCGGTACGACGATTGAGTATAGATCACTATCGATTACCAGCTTGACTAAAAAGTAAGAAATACTGAGTGAAATCAGTGGGGATACCACCCATATCTTAACGATTTTTTTAACAATTTTCTTTTGTAGCATGTGTTTGCCGTCTTTGGCCATTCCTAATCCAATGATGGAAGATGAAGTAACTTGAGTCAGCGGAATAGGTAATCCATACAAGGAACTCACCATGACAAGGATTGCTCCCGTAGACGAGATGAGAATTCCTTCTGCTTTCGAGTACTGAGTTATTTTCTTACCGTTCGTTTCCACAACTTTTTTCCCCAATAAAACCGCTCCAAGAGCAACAAATAATCCTCCTATCCATATCCCTCGTGAAGGTGATAATAAACCTGATCCCACCAGTGGGCCAACAGCGTTTGCGACATTATTCATCCCTGCAGAGAATGCTTCAAAGAATCCTGCAACAATTAAAAGGTAGGAAAGCCATCCCTTTTCCAGTTGATACCCTCGTTTTTCCAGTAGTAGCAAACCTTTACCGAAAACCCATGTTACTCCGAATGCGATGACCGGGACAATCACCCAGAAACTCATGATGGTTAAAAGTGACTTCACGTAAAGCACCTGATAAGCTACTCCCACCCCTACAACCGCTCCTACCGTTACTTCACTTGTAGACAATGGGATTCCGATCAAATTTGCCAGAAACAATGAAATTGTGGCTGATAACAAAATGATGATGACAATTTTAATCGTCAATATTTGTTGTGGGATGATCCCAGAACTAATCGTTTTGACTACCTCTCCTCCACCGAGAACTGCACCGGTCAGGACACCGGCTGCACAAATCCAAAGCGCTGTCTGTATGTTTTTTATCGCTCCTGCACCATATGCAACCCCCATCGATGCCGCCGCTCCACTGGCACCAATATTCATGGCGAAGAATAAGCTTATGCCAATGGCCATGATTTCAAGCAAGGATCGTCACCTCATTTAATGAAGTCCGCATTCTGTTTTCCCTTTTCCTTTCCATCTTCCGGAGCGGATATCATTGATGTCTATGGCTGGTTTTGTGCAATGGGAGCATCCGATACTAGGATATCCCTGATCATGAAGGACATTATAGGATAGGTTATGTTTATGGACATAACGCCAAATCTCTTTCCAGGTCCAATGAATCAACGGGCAAATCTTTACCGATTGGAACTTCTCATCCCTATTTATGAATTCCACGTTACTTCTTGTTGGTGATTGTTCCCTCCTTAATCCTGAGATCCATGCATTACCTTTGGACAATGATTCTTTTAATGGATCCAGCTTTCGAATTTGACAGCACTTGTTCGGATTTCTCTCCCAAAGTTTATCTCCATGGGTTTCTGCTTGCTCTTGGATTGATAGTTTAGGCTTTTTCATTTGGATGTTTAGATTTGGATACTTTTCCTTCACTTTTTCAATGATTTCATATGTTTCTTTGAAATGAACGGCTGTGTCGAGAAACACAATGGTAGCTTTTGGCTGTACTTTGGTTAGGAGGTCGATCAAGACTATGCCTTCAACCCCGAAACTACAGGCATAAACGACACTATCGCCATAATGGCTATACGCCCACTTCAATACGTTCAAAGACCCCTTATAGATAGGGTCCACTTCAAAATCCAAAGACGGTTCTTTCCAAGTTTGATAGGTTAACATGATACACCCCTTTCCCTGATGTTTATCCATTAAAAAAGAGACGATAACAAGATAAAGTGGTTCCCTTATCTGAGTTATTCGCCTCTAGTTTGTCTAGTCAGCTTATTTAATTCGTACTTTCTCGTTTTTCTCTAATTGAATGACTTTTCCGTCTTGAACAACGATGGTAATCGAACCAAAATTCATGCTTTCAAGCATTGAGTGTATCTTCTCCAGGACTACGTCATCAATTGGATGTTGCTTATTCACTTTAGTCACATGATTCCCCCAATTTCATCTTATCCAGAAAAATGTAAATAAAAAAACAACCCTCCATTTTGGAAAGTTGTTCAGGTAAGGATACCTTATCTTCCAAAATGACTTCACATTTTGCTGGAATTAGCACCTTACAAATCGTAGGTTGCTGGGCTTCGTAGGGCCAGATCCCTCCACCACTCTGGATAAGAGTTATTAATTTTAATATTCTAAATAATATCATACTTCACGAGGAAGTCAACCCGAGTTTTTTGATCGGATTTATGTCTTTTGGCTCATTTATTAAAACTCCTATACTCTTTATGTCTATTCAATTGAAGAGGGTTATACGACATTATATTTAGAAAGCAATATAAACGTTATAAATAATTTTAATCATACATCTCAAAGATTATTTTACCCTCAATCACTTTTTTCTGGACTTGATTGGTTGCGAAAACGATAAAATGGAGGAGGTTATCCTGTTTTTTCACCATTTCAGCCCGAAGTGTAATCCTGTCTTTCAGCATGACCATTCCTTTAAATCGTACTGAGTAATCCTTGATAAAGCCTTCTTTATAGTGTGGACGGAAAAGCTTGGACATATTTCCCATCGTCCACATGCCATGAGCGATAACTCCAGGAAGACCCAGTTTTTGGGCTTCATCATCAATGGTATGAATGGGGTTATAATCCCCGGAGGCTCCTGCGTATTTAATCAAGTCGATTCTCGTTACAGGAGTCAATTCAACGGGGGGAAGTATATCGCCTATTTGAAATGATTGTAGTACTGTCATTTACTCAACCTCTTTCTAACTTCTTCAGTGATAATGACAATCGCTTCGGAGGTGAATACCCTTTCTCCTCCCGGTACTTCACCAACGTCTTCGATGACAAGAAAGCCAAGTGTTCCGTCCGATCCGTTTCGCTCATAATAGTCTTTTATTTTGGTGTAACATTGAATATTTTCACCCACTTTAAGTGGCCTTTCATAGTGAAAGGATTGTTCACCGTGAATCAAACCATCGTTAGGTAAATGAAATCCTTCAATTGTCCCATAGTCAAACACTCTTGGGAAAGTGGGGGGAGCAATATTTACTCTGTGTCTAGAACGTCTTCCTACTTCTTCGTCCACATAGATGGGATGAGGGTCCCCTATGGCTTCGGCAAATTTACGTACTGCTCCTTTTTCTACGCAATTTTCTACGGAAGTTGAGCGTTTGCCAATATAAGCTTGGAACATTTCTTACACCTCTTTCTCTTTAGTCTTTCGGTCCGCCTGCAACATACAAAACTTGTCCATTTACAAATGAAGAGCTCTCATCTGCAAAAAAAGCAACTGCATTCGCTATATCTTCCGGCCTTCCACTTCTTCCTACCGGGATTGTTTGAAGACTATGTTCCACTAACTGTTCAAATGTGATGCCAATTCGTTTCGCCGTCTCTTTTGTCATCTCGGTTTCAATAAACCCTGGGGCTACTGCATTTGTTGTGATTCCAAGCGGGCCAAGTTCAATGGCCAGGGTCTTCGTTAAGCCTTGTAGTCCCGCTTTCGCAGTTGCGTAGTTAGCCTGTCCCCGGTTGCCAAGTGCTGATGTAGAAGAGATATTTATGATGCGGCCATACTTCTGCTTAACCATATAGCTTTGAGCTGCTTTCGCTACGTTGAATGAACCCTTTAGATGTACATCCATGACCGTCTGCCAATCATTATCCGTCATTTTAAATACTAGATTATCCCGGATGACCCCTGCGTTATTAACGATAATATCAACTGATCCGTAGAGTTCATTCACTTCTCTCAAAGCCTCTTCTACTTCCTGTGACTCTACCACATTAGCAACTTTAGTATACAAATCATATTTCTCTAATTCTACGCTAGCTTCCTTTAATGCTTCTTCATTTACATCAATAATGGCAACCTTAGCGCCTTCTTCTGCGAAGTGCCGGGCAATCGCTTTACCAATCCCTCTGCTTCCTCCGGTTACAAATGCTACTTTTCCTGCAAATCTTTTACCCAAACCAATTGCCTCCTTATCCTTTATATAAATTGGCCAACCTTCACATGGCCCTTTAATAGATTCCTGGAAATGATGAGTTTTTGAATTTCATCGGTTCCATCATAAATGCGCCACAATCTCGCTTCACGATACCACCGTTCGATCGGGAGATCTCTTGTGTAGCCCATACCGCCGTGAATTTGTAGGACTCGATCGACTACCCGATTTCCCATGTTGGACCCATAGAGCTTTGCAATTGAAGCCACATGGCGATTGTCTTCTCCTCGATCAAGCGTAAATGCTGCATTTAACACAAGCCATCTGGCAGCTTCAATTTCCACTGCAGAATCTGCAATCTGCCATTGAATCGCCTGTCGATCCGCAATTGGTTTTCCAAACGTCTCCCTCTCCTTCGAATAATCTATTGCCATTTGCAGAAGGCGTTCCGACGCTCCGACTGCCTGAGCACCTACAATCCAGCGGGCAAAACCAATCCATTCCAATCCCAGGTTGTAACCGCCATCAATTTCGCCGAGGATATTTTCTTCAGGAACCCTCACATCATCAAAGAACAGACTCGCTGGACCCCATTCACCCATTGTATGGATATATTCAGACGTCCACCCCATGCCTCGATCAACAATAAAGCAGGTTACTCCTTCCCGTCCTGTCTGACGATGTTTTTCCTTATCTGTGACTGCCATGACCATGACAAAGTCTGCTTCATTACCTCCTGTGATAAAGGTTTTTTCTCCATTTAATATCCATTCGTTTCCGTTTTTCACTGCCGTCATCCGGATGTTCTGAGTATCAGATCCTGCTCCCGGTTCTGTCATGGCAAAACAAGACTTTTTCTCTCCGTTAATAGTGGGTATTAAATAGTTCTTCTTCTGTTCTTGGTTAGCGTAGTAAAGAATGTTATCGGCATATCCTCCAAAACTGAAAGGAACAAAGGTTTTGGAAATCTCCATATAAACGATTGCCATCATCATTTGCCCAAGATCAGCTCCTCCGTATTCCTCAGGTGTATTGATTCCCCAAAAGCCCATTTCCTTTGCTTTTAACTGTAGCTCTTTTCTTTTTTCTAAAGAGAGACTCGGTTTTCCTTCCCGTTCATTTCGAAGTACTTCATTTTCTAACGGAATTAATTCTTTTTCAACAAATTTACGAATGGTCTTTTGAATCATCCTTTGCTCGTCTGATAAACGTAAGTGCATCCTTCTTCCCCCTCTAAATTGAATCAACTACGAACCAGCCAGTATTCTTATAATGGTTGGAGAATCACTTTACCTACCGTTTGTCTTCCCTGCATGAGGGTATGAACTTTAGCAGCCTCTTCTAATGGAAACACATGACCGACCGTGACTTTTAAATCCCCGTTTGTCACATAATGAAAGATTTCGAGCAGTGTTTTCTGAGTTAATTCAGCATCTCTCATAAGAGGAGGAAGAAAAAAGCCGATGACGGACTGATTTTTCGCCATTAACGAAGATGGATAAATTCTGCTCTGCTCCCCGCTTGCTACTCCGTAAATGACCAATCTTCCAAAGGTGGCGAGACACTTTAACGTTTTATAAAACACATCACCGCCTGCCATCTCTAGTGCAAGATCTACTCCCAATCCATCTGTAGCTGCTAACACTTGTTCCTCCCATCCATCCTGTGTGTAATTAACTAATATATCTGCTCCCATTTCTTCAGCGAGCAGTAATTTTTCTGTGGTACTGGCCGTCGCGATGACCTTTCCTGCACCAAATCGCTTAGCAAGCTGAACGGCAAGCAACCCGACACCTCCAGCCGCTGCATGAATGAGAACGGTTTCATTTTGTTGCAGTCTTCCAAGCGTTTTCAAAATATGATAGGCACTTAGTCCTTGTACGGGTATGGCGGCTGCTTCATTGAAATCTAATCCATAAGGGAGAGGGATCACCGACCGTTCATCTGTCAGGGCACATTCTGCGTAACCTCCAGAATCCATCATGGCGACAACCCGGTCCCCTTTTGTTACCCTCGTCACGTCTTCTCCGACTTCCATAACAACCCCGGATACTTCTGCACCAGGAACGTATGGAAGCGGGGTTTTCACCACATATTGTCCCTCCCGTCTCGCCGTATCTGCATAATTGACAGCAGTCGCATATACTTGAATCAATACCTCTTTCCCTTTTGGTGAAGGGACGTCAATCTCTACATTCTTCAATACTTCAGGACCACCATATTCATTAAACTGAATCGCTCTCATGGTAAACCTCCTCCTATTTTCCTGAAAAAGATGGGTTTCTTTTTTCCTTAAAGGCTGCTACTCCTTCAGCATGATCTTCCGTTGAAATCATTAGGGTTTGAGTGATTCTCTCTTGTTCGAGTATTTCATCGAGACTCATGGTGAATGAACGATCAATCATTTTCTTCATCATGCCAAAGGCTTTTCCTGGCCCCTGAGCTAATGTACGTGCCCATTCAGCTGTATCGTCTTGTAACCTATCAATATGGACGATTCGGTTGACTACACCTAATTCGTACATTCTTTTGACATCGACTGGTTCCCCGGAAAAAAATAATTCCTTTGCTACATGTGGTCCGATGATTCGTGGAAGAAAATAGGACCCTCCTCCATCAGAAATAAGACCTACTTTAGAAAAGCTTAAAGCAAATTGACTAGTTTCTGAAGCAATGATTAAATCACAGGCAAGGGCTAAATTGAATCCGGCACCTGCTGCAAACCCGTGAACAGAGGCGATAACAGGTTTTTCTAATTTAGTTATCGCTTTAATGCATTCATTTAATATTCCAATATGTTCATAGACTTGGGATGAAGTAGCGCTACCCATTGTTTTCACGTCTCCACCTGCTGAGAATGCCCTCCCGGTTCCACGAATGACGATTGCTCTAATTTTTTGGTTGTGTGCAGCATGTTGCAATTCCTCAATGATTCCTGAAAGCATGTTTTCGTCAAAGGAGTTCAAGCTATGGGGTCTGTTTAAAGTTAAATACAACACTCGATCATTGGTTTCGACTAATAAAGAGGAATTCATCGTTTTATTCATCTCCTTGTTTTTTATTCCTTGAAATCAAAGGCAGCCTGATTTCCAACGGTAATCAATGATTTGGCAAACTGATCAAATTGAGAAAAGCGCGGATCGTTGGTTTGCCCCATCTTAAAGCGGTAATAGATTTGTTGAACAATGACAGCAAGTTTGAAATAGGCAAATGATATATAGAAATGAATATGGTTTACGTCTCTACCGCTTTTCTTGGCGTATTCATCAATGAATTGTCTTCTACTGTAGAAGCCCTCCATAATCGTCACAGGTGGCTTACCGAGCCCGTATTTTAACAATTCAGGATCATCATGTTGGATCCAATAGCCCATGGCCACACCTAAATCGGCAAGTGGGTCACCTACCGTAGCCATCTCCCAATCGAATAACCCCACCATTGATTTGAAATCAGAGGAAAACATGGCATTATTCAATTTGAAATCATAGTGAATGATAGTAGATTCAGTATTCGTAGGAACGGTTTTTATTAGCCATTTTGTCAGGTGATCCACCTCAGGAATATCAGTTGTTTTTGCCCGATCATAGCGTTTGATCCAACCATGAACTTGTCGCTCCATAAAATGTTCTGGCCTACTGATTTCATGAAGATGTGTATTTGTATGATCAATGGCATGTAGGTCTACCAATTTTGATACCATTTCATCGGAAATCCTCTTGCAAACATCAGGTGTGACATGAAGATGTGGGGGAAAAGAAGTATCCACTACTTCGCCTTTCTTTCTTTCCATGATAAAAAATGGGCTCCCGACAATATCTTCTTGATCAGAGAATACATACGGTTCTGGAGTAACGCCGAATAGAGGATGGACCTCTGAAAGGAACCTGAATTCCCTTTTCATATCATGAGCCTTCGGAGCGACGGGACCAATTGGAGGTCGCCTAAGTACACCTTCCCATTCCCCCATTTTCAATAAATACGTAAGGTTGGAGTGACCTGCAGAAAATTGCTTAACGGTCAGCTCTTCTTGAACTAGGTGTGGAAAATGCTCAATCAAGAAGCTCTGTAATTGGAATACATTTAACTCTTCTCCTTTTCGAACCGATACCGTTTCATACTCTATTCTTTCTGTCATTGTATACCTCCTTAATTCAAGAATATTCAGTATTTTCCGGTCGTAGATACGTATTCAATTGGTTTTTTAACAGGTCTGGAATTACTTCGCTTCTCTGCTCATTGAAATTAAAGTAGACGATCACTGCGTTTCCTTTGGCAATCAACTGATGAGTGTCCGCACACAGAATATCATGCTCTAACTGAAAACTCTTTGATCCAATCCTTGAAATATAGGTAGAAATACGTAGTTCTTGATTGAAATATCCTTGTGATACAAAGTCACATTTCGTTGACGCTAAAATAAAGCGCCAGTCTTTCACATCCATTTCAAAACCAATTGTTTGAAAGAATTTAATTCGTGCTTCTTCTAGATAGACAAAATAGGTAGTATTGTTAATGTGGCCTAATGCATCGGTTTCGCAAAATCTACTTGTTATTTTGATGGTTTCCATTGATCCGCCTACTTTCATATTAAATACTAACCGGTTGGTATATTCATCAGAGAGGAAATGAAGATTTCGACTCCATCTCTACTTAGATTCAATTCCTGTTAAAACCATATCTACAAATGTTTCTGCTATTTCCGTATCCGATTTCGCTCCATTTGGTTTATACCACTGATAGCTCCAGTTCATCATGCCAAGTATTCCAAAGGCCACAATCGATGCGTCAAAGCCCTCACGAAACTCTCCGTTTTTTCTTCCCTCTTTTAAGAGTTTTTCGATATTAAATCGGTACATATCCCGCTTTGGTTCAATTTGATCCAGGCTTTTCTTACTCAGGTGTCTCATTTCCCTAAAGAACACTTTGGCGCTTGCGCCTTGTTCTTTGATATCAACAATAGAAAGATGAACGATGTCAAGGAGTTTTTCACTGTAACTTTTCCCTTCGTCATCAAGAACTCTATTTTGTTTGGCCAATAATCCGTCTATATAGCGCATGTGAATGTCCATTAACAGCTCTTCTTTGCTTGAAAAATAGTAATAAAATGTCCCTTTCGTCACCCCAATCGATTCTACGATGTCCTGGATAGAGGTAACGGTAAAGCCTTTTTCATCAAATAAACGTACGGCATGTTCTGTAAGTTTTTCTTTCATATGAAGTCCTCGCAATCTACAAAAGTCACCTGAATTATATCACATACCTATTCCATTTTTTTAGCCATGTTGATTTCGGTGCTTTTAACAGAGTAACTTCCGTTTTCTATTTGTTTTAGTCCTACAAACAACCAACCATTCTTACTTTACCTTCTCCCTTAAAGCCCTTCTCAATATTTTCCCTACACTTGTCTTTGGCAGAGTTTCTCGAAATTCGATGATTGTCGGCACTTTGAATGAGGACATATTCTCCTGACAAAAACGGATTAATTCATTCTCTGAAGTCTCTGTCCCAGTTTTCAGTACAACTATTGCTTTGACCGTTTCACCCCGGTAGGTGTCCGGAACGCCGATGACAACAGCTTCCTGTACGCAAGGATGCTCATAGATGATTTCTTCAATTTCTCGGGGATACACATTATACCCGGAGGCGATGATCAAATCTTTCTTGCGGTCCACGATCGATACATATCCTTCTTCATCCATTCTGGCGATATCTCCTGTATATAGCCATCCATTTCTCAATGCGTTGGTGGTTTCTTCCGGTAAGTTCCAGTAACCTTTCATGACTTGAGGTCCCTTAATGATCAGTTCCCCTACATCTCCAAAATGGACTTCCTTCGTACCTGTACCCAAATCAACTACTTTGTAGTCTGTAGATGGTAAGCCGATACCTACCGTTCCAGGCTTTCTTGCTGCAAAGGCGGGGTTACAATGGGTCGTCGGCGAAGTCTCAGACAAACCATAGCCTTCTAATATCTTTGCCCCTGTTTTCTTCTCGAATTGATTCAATAACTCTACCGGCATAGGAGCACTGCCGCTGTTACAAATTTTTATGGAATCAATTCCATACTCTTCAGCCTCTGGATGATTGGTAATGGCGACATACATCGTCGGCACTCCTGGAAACAGGGTTGGCTTTTCGTTTTTAATTGTTGTTAATACTTCAGTCAATTCAAATCGAGGAAGAAGGATCATTTCATTTGCAGAATAGATGGAAAAATTCATGCATGAATTCATGCCAAATACATGAAAGAACGGAATGACGCTCAAGCTTCTTTCTTTACCTGTTTCAATACTGTTTTTAAAGAAAAGGGAACTTTGAATGACGTTTGAAAGGATATTGCTATGTGTAAGCATAACCCCCTTGGATGTACCCGTTGTCCCACCCGTATATTGTAGGACGGCAACATCATCTTCAGGATCGACCCGCACCTTGGAAACGTGACCGTCCCCCAACTCTAAAAACTCATCAAAGGAGTAATTCGAATTATTGGTTTCACCTTGAAAGCTTACGGCGATAATCGTCTTGATCTTTGTTTCCTTTTGTACGTCTTGGATCATCGGTAAAAACCTGTCCAAAACGACGATTGTTTCGGCACCGGAGTCATTAAGTAAATGGATTAATTCCCGTGCAACCGACATGGGATTCACCTGGGTGACGATACCTCCAGAAGTAAGGATCCCATAATAAGAAATCACATAATGTGGACAGTTAGGCAACATGATGGATACTCTGTCCCCTTTTTTCAATCCCACTTTCTGAAGGGATGAAGCAAACATGGTAACGGCATCTTGTAGTTCACCATACGTCATGCGCTTTTGATAGAAGCTTAAACAAGGGTGGGCCGGATATAAAGAAGCAGTTCGTTGAAGCATTTCCGGTATAGAAAAATCAATCGTTGGAATGTCAGTCTCAAACGTTTCAGGGTAATGAGTAAGCCAGGGCTTAATCGTCATAAAATCATTCCTCCCATTTCAGATTATTCACATACGAATATTTCCTAAAAGATGAATCCACCTCCATCAACAGATAATGTGGCACCGGTTATAAAAGATGCCTCATCGGAAGCCAAAAACAAAATAGCTGCTGCAACTTCATCTGGATTTCCTACTCGCCTTAGGGCATTTGATTTAGAAATTACTGACCATTTTCTTTCATCCTTCAATAATGTTAGTATCAATCACCCCAGGTGCTACAGCATTTACCCGGATATTGTCCTTTCCATACTCAAGGGATGCACTTTGTGTCAGTAAGACCACACGAAACTCTTCCTAGTAATCTCACATTCATCCACCTTCTTTCTAGTTCTCTACTGGAGAATGTTGTTTATATTTTTGCAATTCTAATTTTGCTAGTTGAGCACGATGCACTTCATCAGGTCCATCTGCAAGACGCAATGTGCGTGCATTTGCCCATTGAGCTGCCAACGAGAGATCATTTGATACCCCTTCTGCTCCAAAAGCCTGAATTGCCCGATCGATCACACGCAAAGCCATGGAAGGAGCAACAACTTTGATCATGGCAATTTCCTGCTTTGCAGCTTTATTCCCCACTGTATCCATCATATAGGCCGCTTTCATTGTTAAAAGACGAGCCTGTTCGATTTCGATCCTTGAGTCTGCAATCCATTCTCTCACCACTCCTTGACTGGCCAGTACTTTTCCGAAAGTACTCCGACTTTGAACGCGCTTACATAAATCTTCAAGCGCTCTTTCCGCTGCACCAATCAAGCGCATGCAATGATGAATCCTGCCGGGTCCAAGGCGTCCTTGTGCAATGGCAAACCCTTTGCCTTCTTCCCATATCATATTTTCTAATGGAACTCGTACATTAGTAAATGAAATTTCACCATGCCCATGAGGGGCATGATCGTATCCGAAGACAGGCAGCATACGTTCAATTTTCACACCTTTTGCATCAAGAGGAACGAGGATCATCGATTGCTGCTCATGACGGTTAGCGCCAGGGTCTGTTTTGCCCATTAAGATCGAAAAACGGCATCTGGGATCGCCTGCACCGGAGGACCACCATTTCGTAGCATTGATGATATATTCATCTCCCTCCCTGACAATGCTTGCCTTTATGTTCGTTGCATCCGATGAAGCCACATCAGGTTCCGTCATGGAGAAGCAAGAACGAATATCACCACTTAGGAGGGGGACTAGATATTTTTCTTTTTGAGAAGGTGTCCCATACCTTTCTAACACTTCCATATTGCCTGTGTCAGGAGCGTTACAATTAAATACTTCTGGTCCAATCAGAGATCTGCCCATTATTTCACATAGCGGCGCATATTCTACATTATTTAAACCGGCACCATAGTCGCTTTGTGGAAGGAATAAGTTCCATAATCCTTGTCTCTTTGCTAAATTTTTTAACTCTTCCATGATTCCTGGAACCCCACTCCAGCGGTTCTCCATTTGATTGAGTTGCTTCTCATAGAGGGGTTCATTTGGGTATACATAATCTTCCATGAAACGAGAAAGTCTATTTTGATATTCATGTACTTTGGGAGAATAAGAGAAGTCCATTTCATCCATCCTTTCTTAGCCTGATTCAATAGTATGTTTTGTTGATTCATTACACGGAAGAAGAACCACCGTCAACCACAATAACTGCACCAGTGACAAAATCAGATGCACTTGCTGCAAGGAAAAGAGCCGCTCCTTTTAAATCATCTTCGGTACCAAAGCGATTTAATGGTGTTCCGTCTAATATGGCTTCACCTGCATGAGATAGGATTCCCTTTGACATTTTTGTCGGAAAGAAGCCAGGTGCAATCGCATTCACATGAATTCCTCGAGGACCCCATTTGACCGCTAAATCTTTCGTGAAATTGATGACCGCTGCTTTACTTGTACTATAACCGATTGCATCCATATACCTTGGATCTGTTCCTTGAAGACCAGCTACCGAGGCAATGTTGATGATTTTCCCTTCCTTTTGTTCTAACATCAGCTTCCCGACTGACTGAGACATAATGAAAGTACCGTTCACATTCACATTTATTACTTTATTCCAGGCTTCTAAGGGCATTTCTTCGGCAGGGGCACCCCATGAAGCACCACTGTTATTAACTAGGATATCAATTCGTCCAAACACCCTTTTGGTTTCGTCTACAACATGCTGTACGTCAATTGGATTGGTGACATCACATTTAACTGCCATTGATTGGACACCTATATCTTCTAATTCCTTCTTCACTTCCTCACAGGCTTCAACGTTTCTCGAACATAAAACAATGTTAGCCCCAGCTTCTGCAAATCCAATAGCGATTTGTTTACCTAGCCCTCTACCTCCTCCAGTCACAATGGCTACCTTCCCCGATAAATTAAATAAATCATTCACATGCACGTTTCTTCCTCCTTTTTATTACAGTTTTCACACACACCAAAGATACTAACCGGTCGGTATGTTAATTCCATAGTAAAGAATATAGTCAGAATTTTCAATTAAAATTACTCAAAAATGGATTTTTTCTATAGAGGCCTGGTGATTTCTTATCCACTCAATTTAATGCTTGTATTCAACCAATGTCTTTATACGAACTTTCCCAAAGAAAACTGGCTCATACAAGTATGAGCCAGCACCACCTTTTATGCTTCCGCTTCAATGATTTCATTATCATAGGTGTCTCTGTTCAACTCTCCCGTTACTTTACTTGTAATAATTCCGGATGTCATGGCACCGCTCACATTAACCGCTGTACGTCCCATGTCGATTAAGGGTTCGATCGAAATCAAGAGACCTGCTAACGCCACTGGCAAGTCCATAGCGGATAAAACCAGGATGGCTGCAAATGTGGCACCTCCTCCAACCCCTGCCACGCCAAAGGAACTTATGGCAACGATGGCGATAAGCGTGAAAATAAAGGAAGGAGTTAATGGATTAATCCCAACCGTGGGAGCAATCATAACCGCAAGCATGGCCGGATATACCCCTGCACATCCATTCTGTCCAATCGATAATCCGAAAGATCCGGAGAAGTTGGCGATTCCTTCTGAGACACCTAGTTTATTCTTTTGGGTTTGAATGTTAAGTGGCAACGTTCCAGCACTGGACCTTGACGTAAAGGCGAAGGCTAATACAGGAAGAACTTTTTTCACGTACGTGACCGGGTTCAAACCAGCAAGTACTAGCATGATTAAATGGATGCCAAACATGATGAGTAATGCGATGTAAGATGCAGCGACAAATTCACCAAGCTTCATGATGGCATCAAAATTACTTAGAGCTACCGTTTTAGCCATGATGGCCAGAACACCAAACGGAGTCAACCTTAGGACAAGAGTCACAATTCTCATAATGACAGCATAAATGGAATCGACGATCTTCTTGAAGAATTCAGCAGCCTCTGGTTCTTTTCGCTGAACCCCTAAGTAAGCGATTCCAATGAAGGCTGAGAAAATCACGACAGCAATCGTTGAGGTTGCTCTTTGTCCTGTGAAGTCCAGGAATGGATTGGCAGGTAACAGTTCCAGTATTTTTTGAGGGTAACTTTGACCTTCAAGGGCCGTTGCTCTTTCCTCTAATTGTACACCTCTTGCAGCTTCTGCATTTCCTGAATCAATTTGAATGGCTTCCAGGTCAAATGCTGCGGTAGTAGCGATTCCAACAGCTGCAGCTACGGCTGTTGTTCCGACAAGCAATCCGATGATAAGCACTGAGATCTTACCTAAATTATGAGAGCGTGTCAATTTCGTGAAGGCTGAAAGAATCGAGACAAACACTAATGGCATAACAATCATTTGCAGCAGTTTAATATAACCGCTTCCGATAATGTTGAACCACTCAATCGATTGTGTAACATTTTCATCCCCGGCTTCATATATCCACTGCAATCCGATACCAAATAGGATCCCGAGTCCCAGTGCCGTAAACACCCGCTTAGAAAACGAAACATTTTTTCTTTGCATATAAAGTAATACACCAATAAGAACAAGAAACACCAAGATATTTAACAAAACAAACCAGACATTCATTCTATACCCTCCCTCTTATCGTAGATGATGATACAAGTTAGACCGGGGTCTACTGTATAGTATGATGAGGGAAGGCAAGATATGTTTCTGAGATCTTAGCCTGCAATCGTCAATGCTTTTGAACCATTTTGTATCCACTCCTATTTCAACCTACATAACGGTGATAAATTGATTTTGCTTCACTTATATTTTTCGTTCCATGAATGATAGCTCGCCCATCCCGGAAAAGCACGATCCGGAAAGAGTCAACCCAAAATGAAATCAAATATGGATTCCTATCCACTTGCTTTCCTTGCCCCTCTAAAGATTGAGCCATTTCTAAGAGCTTAATGGCATTTGGGGTAGCAGGTCGTATCTGTACTGAATCCCTTCCACAAAGAACAGCTGTTTTAGTTTGATTCTCATAACTTAGGTTCGGATATGTTCGATGGGTTCCACATGAGAGGCACCCATCTCGTTTCAGCTTCCTAACATCCATTGACGTTTGCTCATTTCTCCATAAATCGAACGAAACGACCCTTTGACTTAGGGCTTCGCGATCGTCCACTAAGATCTTTAATGCTTCGGTCGTTTGATAGGCCACCACTTGTGACACAGCTGGACTGATGATTCCGGCTGTGTCACAGGTTAAACCTCCTAGAGGAATAGACTTTATGAAGCATTGAAGACATGGTGTCATACCTGGAAGAATCGTGAATGATATTCCGTAGCTCCCTACACAAGCTCCATAGATCCATGGGATAGAATATTTCTGGGATACATCATTTATCATCATCCTTGTATCAAAATTGTCTGTGGCGTCGAGGATAAGATTGACCCCACCCGCCAATTCCAACAAATCTTCAGCCATTACGTCGCATATTTGTGCATTAATTTCGACTGTTGAATTTATCTCGTGTAGCCTTGTTTTCGCTGCGATTGCTTTGGGGATACGTTCCCTTGCATCACTTTCTTTATACAACTGCTGACGTTGCAGATTACTCCATTCCACATAGTCACGATCTACAATTGTCAGCTTTCCGATACCAGCGCGAACCAGAACTTCAGCGTTTCCTGTTCCAAGTGCCCCTGCGCCGACGATTAACACATGTTTACCTTGTATTTTCTGCTGCCCCTCTGTTCCAATTGGAGAAAATAATGTTTGTCTTGAATATCTATCTTTTGTCAAACACTCATCCCCTCCATCGGGCTACTGGCAGATGCGTAGCGTTTCTTTGGAATTCGTCCAGCTTCGTAGCCAAATCGTCCACCTTCGACGGCAAGTCTCATGGCGTTAGCCATCATAACGGGATCACCTGCTGAAGACACTGCCGTATTCAATAACACTGCATCCGCTCCCAATTCCATAGCAAAAGCCGCATCGGATGGAGAACCAATACCAGCATCGACAATGACCGGTATCTTGGCCTGCTCAATTATAAAACGTAGATTGACTGGATTAAGGATTCCTTGACCAGAGCCAATTGGAGATGCACCTGGCATAATGGCATGAGCACCCAATTCTTCTAGTTTTCTCGCAAGAACCACATCATCCGACGTATACGGAAGAACTATAAACCCTTCTTTTATTAACTCCTCTGTTGCCTTCAATGTTTCTACAGGATCTGGAAGTAATGTTTTATCACATCCGATCACTTCCACTTTAATCATGTCACAAAGCCCCGAAGCTCTTGCCAATTTCGCATAACGTACCGCCTCTTGAGCATTTTTAGCTCCAGCTGTATTTGGCAATAATGAATAGCTCTCAAGATTCAGTTCTTCCAGGAAATTAGGTTGACTGGGCTCGAATATATTCATACGTCTTACAGTGAATGTAAGAATTTCTGCACCAGATACCTCAACCGCTTTTTTTTGGATATCAAAATCTGGATATTTACCTGTTCCCAACAATAGTCTTGAATGGAATGAATAGTTTCCGATTTTCAACATGTTAACCGCCTCCTACAAATTGGACCAGTTCAATAGTATCTCCATTTTTCACTTTGGTCTTCCCGTGTTCTTCTTTTTCCAGAATGGTTTGATTTTGTTCGACAATGATCATTCGATTTTCAAGTTTATAATGGTAAATGAGATCGTTTATCGTTAAAGTTGTGTCAGGTACAGTAACCAGCTGTCCATTTATTCGTAATTCCATCTTCTCAACTCCTCGTAAGTGTTTGCAGATGAGGGTTCTCCATGCCTTCTATAAGGTCAGCTATCATCATGCCTGTAATGGGGGCAAGGAGAATTCCGTTTCGATAATGCCCGGTTGCAATAGAAAGCCCTTTCCATTCCTTGCTTCTTCCAATAATAGGAATACCCTGATGAGTTTGTGGCCTTATACCTGCCCATGCTTTATCCCAATGAGCCTGGGCCAAGCCGGGCAGTATGCCTGTAGCCAATTCCATCAGATGCATTAATCCAGATATAGAAATATTTTCATCAAATGTATGTGGGTGCTCTGTCGCTCCTACTAAAAACCGCCCACCTATCTTCGGGACGATATAGCATTCCTCTGTAAAGATTGTGCTTTTCACCAATTCCTGAGAAAGTTTGACAGAAAAACATTCTCCTTTGACTGGATAAGTGTTGAAGGCCATGCCAAGATGCTCCAGAAGTGACTGACTCCAAGCCCCTCCTGCTACGATAATCTCAGCACCGTAAAAGGGACCATTGGGCGTTTGAACACCTATGATCCTATTTCTATCTTTCAAGAAATCAGATACATTCGTATCCTCCTTTATTTCCACACCCAATCTAGCAGATGCCAAACCGAGTGCTTTGGTCAGGTTGGGTGCGGAGACGTTTCCACCTCTTGGAATCAATAACCCACCCTCTACATCCTTTGATAGATTAGGTTCACAATCTGATAATTGTGTCTTGGATAGCCATTTAATCCGTTCACCCTGATCTGTCCGAGTGCCTACCCCTGATAATGATTGTGCTTCTTCCTCTGTTCTTGCTAGTTTGATCATTCCATTTTCCACATACTCAATATCCATACCACTAACTTCCTTTAATTCTTCTGCTAAAGCAGGGTACAGATTACGACTGGCCTGTGCCATTTGATAAAGAGGGCTGCCCTCATTTAATTCTGATTGTACTCCGAGCATTCCCGCCGCAGCTTTGGAAGCTTTTCCTGCCAGTTGATTTTTCTCAAGCAATAACACTTGTTTCCCTCGTTTTGCTAATTGATAAGCAATGGAACAACCGATTACTCCTCCACCAACAATTACGACGTCATACTGCTTTCCCAAGCTACTCCACCTCCTGATGTAATTCTTTATAATAGGACCGTGCTGCTTCGAGAGGCTCTTTAGAAAGGAAAATACCTGATAAGACAGCGATTCCTTTGGCACCAGTATTCACGATTTCTCCCACACGGTCGGGTGTGATGCCACCGATGGCGATCGTTGGAATAGGGAAGGTTTGAACCATCTTCTCTAAGTTTGATAGACCCGTGCCCGTTCTACCAGGTTTTGATGAAGTAGGATAAACATTCCCATAAACAAGGAAATCAGCTCCTTGATCATGCGCCTGCTGTGCTTCTTGTAAGGTATGAACCGATGCACCAATTTTCAAGGAAGGAAATGACTGCTTTACTGTGCTGATAGAGGCACTTTGATGCCCTAGCTGTACTCCTCTTAATTCCTTCATAAAGGCAATATCTGCTCGATCATTGATGTATAGTTTTCTTAATGGAACCCCTGCTGCTACTAATTGCTCTATCGTCATAATTAATTCTTTCCCCGTCCACATTTTTTCACGAAGCTGTATAAAGTCAACATAAGGATGGATAATTTTGGCGATTTCAACTAACTCTCTCTGTGATTGCTTACCTGAAGACAGGACATGTAATCTTCTCCTCATTTCAATTTCCATAACGAACATCTCCTGTCGGAAATAGTGGTAGATGGATAGAAGCATAGTAACTGACAACCAACACGATGAGGATGCTCCCAATAAAATATCCATCATATTTAGAAAAGCTGGCTTTATAGAAATACGTACGTTTCTCATTTCCATGAAACCCTTTCGTTTCCATGGCTACGGCAATTCTGTGAGCTCTTCGAATACTTTGTGCCAATAGTGGTATTAAATAAGATTTCATTTTCTGTCGGAGGCTTTTTATTCCTCGCTGTTCCTTAACTCCTCTTATCTTCATGGCATTTCGTATCGTAAAAAACTCTTCAATCATGATTGGGAGTAATCGAAGTCCTGCCAAAAAACTATAGGCATACTTTGGCTTTAAACCCAGTTGCTGCATAAGGGAGTAAATTAGCATGACCGGTCTTGTTGTTAGAGCAAATAATAAGCCCAAAGTGGCGAAGGAGAATGCCCGCAACCCAATATGGATTCCACGATAATAACTTTCCTCTGTAATATGGATCAGTCCCCATTTCAGCCATGTTGTCTGACCTTTCCCAAATAAAATCATTGAAGAAGAGGTAGAGACAAAAACAAGGAAAAAAGGGAGCACCATTAAACACACCGTTCTATATGAATAGCCTGAAAAAGATGCTAGAAGAAATAAAAAGATTAGGGTCAAGTAGCATAACCAGTTGAGATAATGAATAAAAAGCATAAATATAAAAAGACCAACCATAATCAATAATTTGAAACTAGGATTAATGGTATGAAGCCAAGTTTCTTTATGATCAATATGGATACTCATATCGCTTTACTCCCTACAGCTACTTGGTAGAACTCATCAATAACTTCTCCTTCATCAACCACCCATACTCTTGTTGCATAATGAGTGATAATCCTTTTATCATGGGTTACCATCAATATAGTCGTGCCTTCTTCTTGGAATTCCTGAAACATCTCAATTAATGAAAACGTATTAATGGTGTCTTGCCCAAAAGTTGGTTCGTCCAATAATAGAATATCTTTATTTCTGACGATGGACGCTGCTACGCTTAATCTGCGCTTTTGACCCATAGATAAATGATAGGGATGATGGTCTCTATATTCTTGTAACTTGAACCTGTTCAGTAATATATCAACATTTTCTTCAATTCTATCTTCATCCATATTTTGAAGGCGATAACTGTATGCAACTTCATCATAAACACGCTGAGTGACGAATTGGAACTCAGGATTTTGAAATACAAAGGTACATTCCTCCGGGACCTTTTTCCCTTTCACCTGTTTGCCATAAAGTTCATAAATCCCCGAAGTTTGAATGAATTTCATGAGACTATGTAGCAATGTTGATTTTCCTGCTCCGTTTTTGCCAGTGATCGCAATCCATTCACCTTTATGGACAACCGCACTCGGAACGTGTATCTTGACCTCTTTTTGTAAATATCCCTTGAAATTCTCGAGTTTTACATTAAGTTGCCCAAACGAGTCAAGCACTTTAGGAGGTCTGGCAGAAAGATAATCCTCCCACGCTTCCGGATACCAGACCCCTACTGATTTCAACTCTTCTCTACAGGTGTTTAAGATGGCGTCTTTACTTCCATCTGCCACAACCTTTCCATTAGCATCAAAGAGGATAATCCTATCAATGATTTCCAGAACGTGACGCAGCTTATGCTCTACGATAAGTAACGTCTTATCTCCACATGTTGCTTTCACCGTTTCCCAAACTGCCTTCGTACTATCCTCATCTAACATGGCTGTTGGTTCATCCAAAAATAAAGTCTGAGGATGAAGAGCGAGAGCTGAAGCAATGGCAAGCTTCTGTTTCATCCCCCCTGATAAAGTGTATATTGGTGTGTGTTGATCCTTTAGCTCTAACTTCACCTTTCTTAACAGGTCTTGAATAATCTGCGGCATTTCATTCCTTGGAATTTGTTGATTCTCTAATACAAATGCGAGTTCCTCATCTACATAAGGCATACAAAATTGTGAGTCTGGATCTTGAAACACGCATCCTCTAGACTCAGGTAGTTCTAATGAGGTAGCTTTCATGGGAACCTCTATGGAATGGGGAATCACTCCTGATAAAACGTGAAGGAGTGTTGATTTCCCACATCCAGAAGGGCCTAAGAGCAATACCTTTTCTCTTTCCTTGATCGATATGCTTACATCCTTAAATAATAGTTTTTCTGAACCCGGAAATTTAAGGCGCAAATTTTCAATATGCATATGCCTTCACTCCTTTAATGATTCAATGCATCATATTCCTCTTGATCGGCTCGCCTTACTAAACGGGTAACGCCTGTTTTCTCTAATGCACCCACCAAATAATAGGATCCTATCCCTGCGATGACAATCGAACCAAGTAATCTTGCAGCAATGAACAAAATTAAGTTCCAAAGAACTAAATCTCCCACATATCCTTTGAAAAAATCCATAAAGAGTGAACCAACGGCGGAGCCGACAGCAGCGGTAGAGATCACAAAGACGTTATATCGTTTATAACGGGTTGCAAAGAAAATGAACTCAGCAAGCAATCCTTGAATGATCCCGAATAGTAGTACCTCAAGTCCCCATTCTGAACCCATGAGAAATTCTCCGGAAGAAGCTGAAATTTCTGCTAGAAGTGCTACACCAGGCTTACGTATAATCAAAAATGCCACAGTAGCCGCCATAAACCACATGCCATAGATCAATTGATCGGCATGTAAACCGAATGGCTTGAGCATATTGTATACAGGCCCCCAAAGCTTATAAACAATCCCAAACATAATGGAAATGACCACCGTTACCAATATGTCCGTCAGTTTTAACTTAGACATGTATGCCACCTTCTTTCCCTTTTGCATTTTGAGAAAGAGTTTGTTGATACGGCCATTTTTCAAGCGTGTAGGCCATTTCCCAAAACTGTAATTCATAGATGCTGCTCAGAATGAAATTTTCTTTCATTCTTTCTTTGTCTATCTCATTCATTGATTCTGCCAATGAATCAAGTCTATGAATTTGTTCTTCCACTAACTCACGAAACCATTCTCCTCCATAGGCAGCAATCCACTCCTGATAAATAGTCTCTTCAGGTTTACACGATTTCAGGTGCTCACCGATCTCGTAATACAGCCAATAGCATGGGAGAATTGCAGCCAGTATATCTGCAAGACCACCATATTGAGAGGAGCGGTACATGTGTGAGGTATAGGCATATGCAGTAGGAGCAGGTTTGAACTGCTTTTTTTCTTCTTCTGTAATCCCTAAACGCTTTGAGAAATTCGCATGAAGAGAAAGCTCGGCTTCATTTGTCCCTACTGCGTGAGTTGCCATTCTTGAAGTTGTATGTAAGTCCGTTGCCTTTGCTGCACCAAGTGCCTGCACCTTTGAGAAATGTGAAAGGTAATAGGCATCCTGCAAAATGTAAAACCTGAAGTTCTCTAGGGGGAGTGTTCCATCACCGATTCCTTTGACAAAAGGATGCTGAAAACTAGCCTCCCAAATTTCCTTCACTTCGTTTCTTAAATATGATGAAAATGTCATGCGATTTCTCCTTTTCCAGACGACCCGAAATGGGCAACAAAAAAAGCCACTCTCCATCATGCTTATAGCATACAGAAAGTGGCTTGAGATCAGAATAATAAAATACGATTCTACGCGATCGTCAAAGACCACTTCCCTACGCTGGTCTCAACCAGATCAGGTTCAAAGGGTCTTAAAGTCACACTTTAATCTCAGCCTTTAATAAGGCACCCCTAGTGGATCGTCTTATGAAATTTTGTATTCGATGTTATCGTACCATGATTCTTTTCCTTGTCAATACGAAAAGGATATTCTTTCATTCGTTCTCATATAGGACTCATCCCTCAAACCCTATGATAGCAATAAATATCCTTATACTGATGTTTAAAAGAAAAAATTTCAATACTCCATATGCTAATACAAATAGGAAAGTAGTGTACGGATCTATGGTCAACGTCTGTACCTATTGTTATTTAAACCACCCTTTTTCTTTAGATTGGGTGATGGCTTCGATACGATTTTTCACTTCAAGCTTGTCTAGTATGGTAGAGATGTAGTTTCGGACGGTCCCCGTTTTGAGGCTGAGCTCGTCAGCGATTTCTTTTGTGTTTTTCCCATCGGCGACAAGCTCCAATACTTCTTTTTCACGATCTGTGAGGGGGTTTTCTTCGCTGTACACATCATCCATAAGTTCTGGTGCATACATTCGCTTTCCGTCCATCACAAGTCGTATCGAGTTTGCCAGTTCTTCGCTGGGGCTATCCTTTAATAAGTATCCCTTTACTCCGCCTTTTAACGCGCGTTGGAAGTAACCGGACCTCGCAAAGGTAGTAAGGATAATCACTTTACAGTCTTCACCTTTTAATTCCTCTGCAGCTTCTAGACCGGTCTTTTCAGGCATTTCAATATCCATTATACAAATATCAGGTTTCAGTTCATGAACAAGGGAAATGGCTTCTTCACCGTTGCCTGCTTTTCCTACCACTTCCATATCATCCTCTAAACTAAGCAACGATCCTAATGCACCAAGCAACATCCGCTGATCTTCCGCGATCACAATTCGAATCATTCCATTCCCTCCCTCTCTGTCTGTTTGATTACCTTGGGTACCTTCATAATCAATGTGGTCCCATTCTCCGACAGAATTTCCAAGCTGCCATTTACAAATTCTAAACGTTCCCTCATTCCAATCAAGCCACTGCCTTTTGAAAGTGTGTAATCTCCTTCTATCCCACGTCCGTCATCTTTCACTACAATCGTCAATTCTTTATCCGATTCATCAATGTTAAGCTGACAGTACGTGGCCTTGCTGT
Organism: Bacillus sp. BHET2; assembly: GCF_005938125.1. Taxonomy (GTDB): domain Bacteria; phylum Bacillota; class Bacilli; order Bacillales; family Bacillaceae_B; genus Rossellomorea. The sequence goes on along the minus strand of NZ_VCQN01000001.1, from coordinate 824,047 downwards.
GTTTAACCACATTCGTCACGGCTTCTTTTAAGCACATACTTAAGATATTTTCCATAAAGAGTGACGCTTGAGGGAGTGTGCCCACATCATTCATCACAAATTCGATTTCAGCTGCCTTCAATAATTGCTTTATCCGGACGAGTTCATCTTTCAGCCTGATCCCCCTCATTTGGGACACCATCGTTCTTACCTCACTTAATGCGGTTCGTGCCGTCTGTTGGACATCTTTTAATTCGCTTCGTGACTGCTCCGGATCTTTATACACTAGCTTTCGTGCTAAATCACTCTTTAAACCGATAAGAGAAAGTTTTTGGCCCAATGTGTCGTGTAGGTCCCTAGCGATTCTCTGACGTTCCTCTTGTTTGACCAAATCTGAAATGCGTTTATTGGCATCTTCCAATTGATCTTCCAATTGTACTTGCTTATTCCGATTATAAATATTAAATGGCAATAGAATGACACTAATCCAAATGATAAGAATAAATGGAAACTGAGATAAAAATAATTCATTTTGCAGTACAAAATTATAATTGATCGATGCTGTCGTTAATACTAAATGAATAATATAAAGGGTTAAGAATGCGACCCTGTTCTTAATATTCCCGTTATAGTATGCGATGTAAAAAGCAAAGTAGATAAAGTTGAATTGAATGGTCATCGTGATTGATATAGCGATTAGGATTGAAGTCCACAAATAAACCGGCCAATCCTTCGATAAGAAAGCGAACCGGAGAGAAATAAAGAAGGCAATGGTCAATGAAATACCAACCACAATTTCAATCGTAGAGGATGACTGAAAGATAAAGTAGAATGGCAGGATGCTTATGATACTCCATATGTAAGGGGAAATTCCTGATCCCCTTTGAATATTGATTAGCTTTTTCGGCATTTGCACGTTGAGACCTCTTTTACTCACAGTATTTTGTGTATGTCTCCTATATTATGACATACACGAGTTGAATTTCCATATTCAGCGGCTTAGAATTTTTATTTTTGGGATAGCTCTTCTATCCTTTTGAAAATACTAATATTTTCGTTTTTGTATGGATTTTTGCTTTTGCATGATCTCAAAAGATTTAAGAATGATGTCTGTTAACACGTCACCTTTGTATACACGACCAATTTTCGTGTTTTGCTGATAGTATTCTACGATTTCATCTAATTTCTCTGACGTTTCTTTATCAACTCTTACATTAAGTTGCATTTTCCCTTGATCCGACAAGGTTTTCACTCCTTCACTATCAGTTCGATAGCATTTGCTATCATATTGTTATCACTAGTATATCAGATAATATCAGTTTCATATATGGTTTATTCAATGAAATTTGATGAACTCTGATAGATAAAAGTATTGTTTTGCTTAAGTTAGAATTGGAACAATCATGATACACCACCTAAACAAAAAAACACCCTCTACATTCACAGTTTAACGAATGTAGAGGGTGCAGCTCACTTAACCGATATGTGCTCACCGCAGTAAGCAAGAATAAGACTCTTTTCCTCTTCTTCCAATTCAAAATCAAGATGAGCCTCTGTGTTTTTTTCGATAATCGTGGATTGTACGATTCTTTCCCCATTCTCGTCACGAACAAAAATGGCTTTTATGTAAATTCCCTGTGCTGAGTAAAGTTCATCATCTTCAGGGACTTCGATATCAAGTGCCACTTCATAACGATCTCCACTTAGGATACCGGTTGGATCTCTTAATTCTTCTACATAGTGATTAGTAATATTCATTCATTTAACTTCCTTTCAATGTGGAACATGTTTCTTCCTTCTTCCTATTATACACCTTATAACACTCAATTAAATAACGAATTCCCTTCCTGATCTCTAAAGGATATGAATGGGCTTATTCCCTCAATTTCGTTATAATACAATTAGAAACAATGAGTAAGGAGAGATCTTAATGAATTCTAATGAGATGCAAGAAAAAATCATTCAAAATTATCAAAAGGACGAGCATATGATGATTCTGGTTTTTGCACAATGGTGTGTAAATCACGATCTTGATCCAGCTGCCCTTTACCAAAAAGCCTATCCTTATCAGAAAGAAAATCCGGCACTTCTCCAGGGGATTGACTTGACCGTGCCGAAAGAAGAATCGGAAGAAATCCCTGACACCACACTGCTAGGCGTCCTATCCTTATTTGGAAATGACGATTTGGCTCATGTCGTAACAGAAGAGATCAGCAAGCGTTCTGATAATAAGAAATAATCAAGAGAGGGACGGACCTTATTTAAGGTCCGTCCCTCTATCTTCAATCACATAAAGTGGAGATTATGGACTTAAGCTTCGTCAACCGCTTGAAGGAGCTTAAATAGGGTGCTATAGATGAGCTCATAAACTGCGAGCATAGATAGTTCTTCATGAAAATCAGAATGGTCGTTCAAAGTGAAATTCAAGTCCCACAAACCATCTTCCCCATTAAACAGCAAATCATAAGATGACTCGCCTTGAAGAGACTTTTCTAAGAATTGCTCAATTACACTTCGATGTTTTTTTTGTAACTTCAATCCTAGCATCGCGTCATAGGAACCAAACACATCATCCACTTCGATTGATACGCCTTCCACACCAATCACATTAAACCAAAGAGATTCCAGAAAAATGAATTCGTTTTTCTGTTCTTTTAAGTATGAAATCGTCTGATTAAGAAATACGACGGGTTCTATATCGATAGGTTCTTCCGTCTCCTTATTACACCGCTCAATGTAAGCATCTTGAAAGCGGGAACTAGTTTCCGGTGCAGTCAGTTCGTCATCATTCACTAAGCCATGTTTCACTGCATATTCTCTCTCTTGTTCAAACAAAGGAACGGTGCCGTTTGATTCTTTTGTTTCCTCTATATATTGCAACAATCTTTTTCGTAACATTGTTTACCCTCCACTTATGTGAATTCTCTTTTCTTTAATGTGCTACTCTAACTCTAAATATACAGGACAGTGATCACTACCAAGGATTTCAGGGTGAATTTCAGCCCCTTTTATTGAAGGTGCTAAGCGTTTTGAGACAATGAAATAGTCAATTCTCCATCCAATATTGCGCTCACGGACATTGCTCATATAAGACCACCAACTAAAGGCTTCATCTCTAAATGGATGTAAACTTCGGAAGCTATCCACAAAGCCTTCTTGTAGTAATAGGGTCATTTTTCCCCGTTCTTCGGCAGTGAAACCTGAATTTCCTCGATTTGATTTATCGTTTTTCAAATCGATTTCATTGTGTGCCACGTTCAGATCCCCACAGAGAACGACAGGTTTATGTTGATTCAACACTAGTAAATATTCCCTTAATATATCTTCCCATTCCAAGCGCTCTTCTATTCTGGATAGATCCCTTTTAGAATTAGGAGTATACACATTCACCAAGTAAAACGAATCAAATTCACACGTAATGATTCTTCCCTCTGATTCAATATGATTCTCATTAAAACCATAAGAAACCGTCAGCGGTTCCTGTTTAGTGAATACTGCCGTTCCAGAATAGCCTTTTCTTTCTGCATAGTTCCAATATTGATGGTAGCCCTCTAAATCCAATGATATTTGCCCTTCTTGAAGCTTTGTTTCTTGTAGGCAAAATATATCTGCGTTCATACTTTGGAAATAATCTAAAAACCCTTTTTTTACACATGCTCTAATTCCGTTTACATTCCATGATACTAGTTTCATAAGAATCGATTTAACTCCTTTACACTTCTCAATATCCCTTTTTATCCTACCATAAAAACACCCCGTCCCGTTCATTATACTGAAATAATATATACACTTACATGTTGTTATTCTAATATAATTTATAAATGATAGCGAAATTATTGCAAAATAAAAACCATGCCGTAGCATGGTTTCCAGGCTTATTACTATTAATTATTCAATCGAGAAAAGGTTCTATTTCCTTTTTTTTCTCTCGTTGGAATCGATTTGTGTTTTTGATCGTTTTCCATTTGGTTTTTCAGTAGATTTATTTGCAATCGGAGCAGAAGACTTTATCCCGGTCTTTGACTTACCTCTCTGATTGCCTTTTATATTAGAGTGGGACTCCCCGCTCACCTTCTTCTTAGTGCCTTGTCTTTTCTCACTTTTTTTCTTAGAGTTAGTTTTAAGAGAAATCGTATTACCTAGATTTTGCTTTTGAATACGAGTATTTAAGGCGGCTTCAATCTCAATCAACATGCTTCGTTCCTCAGAAGAATAAAGTGTATATGCTAAGCCGCTTTCGCCGGCTCTCCCTGTTCTTCCAATTCGGTGAATATAGGTCTCAGTATTCTCTGGAATGTCATAATTAAATACGTGAGTAACGCCTTCAATATCTAGTCCTCTCGAAGCCACGTCGGTTGCCACTAACATTGGTACATCACCGGTTCTAAATTGTTCCATAACAACTTCCCGCTTCTCTTGTGGGATATCCCCATGAAGTTCAGCAACCTTAAATCCTTTAGATTTTAGAACTTGATACAATTTCGTCACCCTGCGTTTCGTACGGCAGAAGACGATGGATTTACCAGGTTGGAACTCCTCCATTAATTGAATGACGGTATCTTGCTTGGCCCGATCCACTGTGAAAATGGCAAATTGATTGATGGAAGTAGACTTCTCAGCCTCATCCACCTCGATGTATTGTGGTTTTTTCATATATTTATGGCCCAATTTCTTGATTTCAGACGGAATCGTTGCAGAAAATAACATTGTTTGCCTCTGCGTTGGGGTTTTTCTTAAAATCTCCTCGACCTTATTTAGAAACCCTATTTGCAATAGTTGATCTGCTTCATCAATGACCAAAAAACGGAGTTGTGATAAATTCAGATTCCCTCTTTTTACATGGTCCAGGAGGCGACCCGGTGTTCCTACCACAATATTCACGTTCTGCTCAAGTTCCTTTATTTCTTCTTCATGGCTTTTCCCTCCATATACGGAGAGGACGCTAAATCCTTTGTTTTTCATTGTCATCTTTCTCATTTCACTAGTTACCTGGATAGCCAGTTCCCGTGTCGGGGTAATGATCAATGTTTGAATATACCCTGTGTTTGATTTACTTTGTTCCAATATGGGTAGAGCGTATGCAAACGTTTTGCCTGTTCCGGTTTGAGCTTTTGCGATTACATCTTTGCCCTGAAGGAGTATAGGGATCACTTTTTCTTGTATTCGTGTCGGTTTATCTATCCCTCTATTGGATAACGTTTTCTGGAGACCTTGAGAGACTCCTAAGGATGTAAATGAGTTCAATGAACATTCCTACTTTCTAATAACGAGTTTAACTTGTCTACTAATAGTGAAGGTTTCAAAAAGAAATTGCAAGAACAAAAAAAGGATCCCAGAACGGAATCCTTCTATTTTTCATCATGAACCAAACAATGATTATCTTCTCATGGTGTCGTTTGTAAAATTACGGTCATCTTATAGTGGAACCGATTTTTATGCTTTCACATGTGTTCAATCGTCACCATTTAGAAAATCACCAATTCCACCTAACAAACTTCCTTCTCCCGTAGAACGGCCTCCACCCTGAGGGGCGTTTGCATAGATCCGTTCGGCTAATCGGCTGAACGGAAGTGACTGAATCCAAACAGTACCTGGACCTCGAACGGTAGCAAAAAACAATCCTTCTCCACCAAGAAAAGCAGATTTGATTTTCCCAACGTACTCGATATTGTAATCTATTTCTTTCGTCATCGCCACTAAACAACCAGTATCCACTCGTAAAACTTCTCCTGGCTGGAGGTCTTTTTTATAAATCGTTCCACCGGCGTGTAGAAAGGCTAAACCGTCACCTTCGAGTTTCTGCATAATAAACCCTTCCCCACCAAAGAATCCCGTGCCTAATTTCTTTTGAAAATCAATTCCAACGGATACTCCTTTGGCCGCACAAAGAAAGGCATCTTTCTGACAAATCACTTTCCCTCCCAATTCACTCAAATCAACTGGAATGATCTTACCTGGATATGGAGCAGCGAAGGAGACATGCTTCTTCCCCATACCCTCATTAGTGAATACAGTCATGAATAAGCTTTCCCCTGTTAGGATACGTTTGCCTGCACCTACTAGTTTCCCAAGAAATCCACCTGCACCGTTTCCTTGTCCTCCGTCTCCGAAAATCGTTTCCATCCCGATTCCATCTTCCATCATCATCATTCCACCAGCTTCAGCTACAGCACTTTCACCCGGATCTAATTCTATTTCGACAAACTGCATATCATCCCCGTGCAATTTGTATTCAATTTCGTGTGAATTCATCCCATATTCCTCCTCTTATGACAAGTCTATTTACCTATTCTTCAATAGACTGCGTTTTTCCTTCTTCCATCTCATATTCATAATAGGAAGATATCAAAATAAAAACCCCCGTCTTGTAGACGGAGATTTTCCCTTCCTTATGGTCTTGGGATGTTTTTTCCATAAAATATTTCGTCCATTTCCATTTTTACTTTGTCAGTAATCTCCTCCATTTCACTTTCCTCGAGCCTGTCTTTTGTATATCCAAATAAATAATTGTTTAAATCGAACTCTTTCAATTTACATTTTGTATGGAAAATGTTTTGTGGATACACATTCACATCTATCATATCGTACTCATCTTTTATTTCTTCCGGAATATAGTTTTGAATGGAATTGATATCATGATCGATAAATAATTTTTTCCCATTGATATCACGGGTGAACCCCCTCACTCGGTAATCCATTGTCATGATATCTGTGTCGAATGAATGAATAAGATAATTCAATGCTTTAAGGGGGGAAATCTCCCCGCACGTAGATACATCGATATCAGCCCTGAATGTAGAGATCCCTTCATGAGGGTGATATTCAGGATAAGTATGAACTGTGATATGACTCTTATCAAGATGCATGGTCACAGTTGAAGGTAAAGGTCCTGGAGATTCATCAAAATGCTCAGTGGGTACTTCCACGATCGGTCCTTCTGAAACAAGGATCGTCACACTTGCTCCTTGAGGAACATAATCTTGCTTAGATATGTTCAATACATGTGCCCCAATGATATCTGAAACATGTGTTAGTATATTGGTTAAGCGATCCGCGTTATACTGCTCATCGATGTATTCAATATATGCTTCTCTCTCTTCGCGGGTCTTTGTATAGCAAATATCATACATATTAAAACTTAATGATTTTGTTAAGTTATTGAATTCATGTAGTTGGATTCGTTCTTCGTGTGACAATTTCATTGTGCATTTCCCCTTATATGTAAAATTTGTGAGTATGCTCTATTCATATATCTTACCCAGACCGAACCATACTAAAACAGGTTCTTTAGATTGAAAATAGTGTAGAATGGGTAAAGGACCTACCATAGTATGTCGCTCTTATGAGCCGAAGTCGTGTATACTTTTTATTTGAGATTACATATGCACAAGAATGATCATTTAGGGAGTACCTCTCCCTTTTTACTTTTTAGAAGAATTGGTTACAATGAAAGATAGAATGGAGTGTTAGGAATTGAGACGATTATTTATTCTTACCCTGATAGTTGTGGTTGCCTATGTTTCAAAACCCGCTTGGGAAGAAAAAGTGGACGCAGCAGGGATCGATTCGGTACTCACCAAAATGGAAGACCTGAAAAACAGTCCTAAAGTTAAGGACACCTTTGATCAAATCTACAATGAAGTAAACCTTCTTCTCATAAAATTGGACGAATCCTTCCGTGATTTAGAAAACCCATCTCAATCAAAGAATGAGGAGCCTGTTGAAAAGCCCACTTTATCCATGCCAAGTGAGCAAACGTTCTCTATCTATAATATTGAAATAGGAGATTCTAAAAAAAAGGTTGATGAGGAACTTGGGGAAGCAAAGAGGCATTCCATCAATGAATATGGAGTTTCCTGGTATGCATATCATGAAAACTACCGGAATTTCTTGATGGTATCTTATGATAAAAATCAACAAGTAAATGGACTTTATACTAATCAGGACCTCCTCACTTCTAAGTCTGGTGTTGAAATGGATGTACCTAAAGAAGTCGTCCATAATGAACTTGGAAAACCGTTGAAGAATATTAGAAAAGGACTAACTTTGTACCAACTTCAGGATAACGGTGAACAGGAAGTATACCAAGCGGATGGAAGCTACGTGACTGTGTTCTATGACAAACACGAAAATGATACTGTCACGGCCATTCAAATCATTGACCAAAACCTTGAAGAAGCTAAGAAGGATTTTTATTCTGAAGCAAGCCCTCAATTGAAAGAGGGGTTTGAATTCCAGCTATTCGATTTAACGAACGCTACCCGGGTGGAGAAAGGTTTAAGTGTCCTTTCATGGGATAGTCAAGTCAGAAACACAGCCAGGAAACATAGTTTGGATATGGCGGAACAAGACTATTTCAGTCATACAAATCTGGAAGGTCAATCACCGTTTGACCGAATGGAAGAAGATCAGGTAGCCTTCCGAACTGCTGGTGAGAACTTGGCATACGGTCAACTAAGTTCGATCTTCGCTCACGAAGGACTGATGAATTCTAAAGGCCATAGGGAAAACATTCTCCAATCCCATTACGAGCATTTAGGAGTTGGAGTTGCCTTTAACGAGAAGGCACAGCCGTATTACACAGAGAACTTTTATAGCAATTAGATGAATGACAATAGGTTAAACACAAGAAAAAGCAAGTGGAGATGGCTCTCTACTTGCTTTTTCTCTCTTTATAACGGGCTCTTATGATCATTTGGATGGAGGAATGTCGCAGCCATTTTCATCACATGCCATGCCATCTGCTCCGAGTGGTTGAAGTGGTGAAGTTTCCTTCTCCTCTTCCCACACTTTTCGGATTGAATTTAAGAATACGTCGCTCGGTTGTGCACCAGAAATCGCATATTTTCGGTTGATGACAAAGAATGGAACTCCTTGTACACCAATTTGTCTTGCTTCTTCTTCATCGGCACGAACCTCTTTGGAAAAGTCATCGCTATCAAGGATCGCTAAAGTTTCCGTGTCGTTCAACCCTGCCTGTATGGCTAGCGAGAGAAGGGTATCTTTGTCACCGATATGCTTTGAAAGAGTAAAGTGAGCGTGTAACAGGATTTCAGTCAGGTCAGCTGCTCTCCCCTTGGTTTCCGCATATTTCGTCAGTCGATGAGCATCAAACGTATTTGTAGGAATACTCGTGTCAAACCGGAAATCTAACCCCACAGTCGCAGCTTGTTGAGTCATACTGTCTGTCATACCTTTTGCCTCTTCAAGAGATGTTCCATACTTTTGGGAGAGAATCTCCTGGATGCTTTTAGTAGTATTGACAGGGGCATTGGGATCCAATTCAAAGCTTTTAAAAGAGATTTCCACTTCATCTCTTTGAGTAAACTGCTCTAGTGCTTCCTCTAAATGACGTTTCCCTATATAACAAAAAGGGCATACATAATCTGACCACACTTCAATTTTCATTGCCTTACACCTCAATCATCGTTTTCATTTCGTAACGTATCGTAACACAACCTGTTCCATTATTCGTGAAATATGCTCATGAATCAATATTTCGGAGGTTTTCTCCTCGTCCTTCTCTTCACTCTGACTCCGTGACATCGATCACAAATTGGGAATCCGAAATTCGGTGGAAGTTTCTTTCCACATTGCTTACAGGTTTGCGTTAGACTTGTGACCTCTGTCCTAAGGCTTTCATGCACCCCATCAGCAATTTCACTTCTAATTCGCTCCCAGTAGTATGCTTCGGTCTGTCTTCCCAAACGGTATAGGAATAAGAGGTGCAACCCAACAGATTTATAGGAAACCTCTTTCTGTTCAAGATTTTGATTCTTTATTCTTGGTTCAGGTAATTCGTCTCCGTTTACGATGGCATACATACACTCTAGCCACTGCTCGGTTAACTGAGCCTCTTTTTTTGAGAATGGAAGATGCAAAAAGCCATATAGGTCATTTAACGAGAGTTTAGCTTCAATATCTGTATCACGGATTAACGTATATAATTCTCTTTCTTCAAAAAGTGAAGACTTCTCTGTTCCAAAAGGACTTTTGAACTTTTCCCATAAATAAAAAAACGTATCCAGGTCATGATGATACCGTTGGAATCGTTCAAATACACCACTCGTAGGGGCAATGGCAAACGTTTCAAGAGATTGATCATCTTGTTCTAGGAGATGCTTCATCACCTTGATATCCCTTGTGAAAGCGACCTTACCCTCATTATACAGGCCTTTCCTCCCTGCTCTTCCCGCAATTTGCTTAACTTCTTGTGAAGTCAGCCTCCTTCTTCTAGTTCCGTCAAATTTCTCTGTTTCCAGAAAGACGATTCTCCGTATAGGTAAGTTTAGACCCATACCGATTGCATCTGTAGAAACGATTAGATCTGTTTTCCCATTGATGAATTGCATCATTTGTTTCCTTCTCGTCTCAGGAGGCATACTACCATAAATCATGCTGACTTTATGACCGTTATTCTGTAATCTCGAAGCTGTGTCCAATACTTTCTTTCGTGAAAAACAAACAACCGCATCCCCTTTTTTTGCATGACGGAGTTGAAATTCCTTTGGTTCCACTTGTAAAGGGATCTCTCTTTTATAGTTATGGATTTCCATTTGCCCTTCTCCTACTAATTCCAGTAGAAGCTCACGTACATTTTCACTTCCGATGATATGGACTTCTTTCGCGTTCGCTTTTGTAATGGCCTTGTACCAAGAGAAACCTCTATCCTTATCGGCCAGCATTTGGGCTTCATCGATTACAATCACGTCATATTCGTCTTTTTCACGGAACATTTCTACTGTGGAGGAGACATGTTTTGCTGAGGGCATTTCTTTTTCCTCTTCCCCTGTTTTTAAATTACAAGGGATTCCACCAGCATTTAAAGTATCGAAAACTTCCAGTGCTAGAAGACGAAGTGGTGCTAAATACAAACCGGTCTGAGCCTGTTTCATCCGATTGATTGCATAATGGGTTTTTCCAGTATTCGTTTCACCTATATGAAGAATATATTTGATATCTCCTCGAAATGAGGGGCTGTATTCCCGTCCGAAAATGTCTTCAAGAATGCGTTCTTGTTCTTCTTGTTTCCGCTTTAACTCTGCTAATTCAGCAGCCTTTCTATTCTCCTGCTCCAAGACATCTCTCTCATATATTGAAAGATGAGTTTCCAAATCATACGGAACTTCCGCAAGTTTCTTTAAATCGGCCACATATTCCTCTTGAATGAGATTGAAGAACGAAGATTTTAATGTGAGGAGAAAGTGATGACTAAGTCTGCTCAATCGTTCTTCTGAAAGCCTCTGTCCATATGCATTCTCATAAGCAGTCAGTAATGCATCAGGTATATGTTGAAAGAGAGATCGATAGACAACCTGCTCAGAGTGATAGAAGACAAATCGCTCATATGGAAAGAAATAGGTTTCATATTCCCATCCATGTCCGTCCCAATGTTCGTTCTTTTTGTGAATGGAACCGGTGAATTCCTGTAGGAAGTCCGATACCGTTGTGAAGGAGTCACTTGAGAAGGTACCATCCTCTTCTAATTTCTCTTCCAGTAAATATGGTTCAATTGGTCGATATTTCGTTTTTATGTTGATATCATGGATAAGTTTTTTGGCTAAGAGAAAGCGCAATTCCACATACCACTTGCGTTCACGTTTATCCAATTGATCTTGAATGAAGGATAGAATTTCTTTTTGAATTTCTTTTTGGAGACCTGCCTGCTTCCTCTCTTTATTTTTCTTAAGAAAGGTCTGCCTTTCACGCTGATGGCGCACCTTCCACTCGTCTTCAGTCGGTGGGTTTTCCTTTAACCAAACTAGTATATGAAATGGGTGGTAATCCCTGATTTCATTTCGAAACAATTTATTGATCAGTTTCTTATCCGTTCCTTCGATATCATAGCCTTTCTCTCTTAGAAATGCTTTCTTATGACTTCGAAGGACATCGTTCGTCACTTTGTTAAGCCAACTATTCAACCATACTTGATGGAAATACGCCTTTCTATTTATCACGTAATCCTCAAATGATGGACAGTGTTCATGTTTCACCAAGAAGGAACTAATATCATCCTCGATTTTTTGTTTTGATTCCTCGATGGCTTCTTCTCGAAGTTGTTGAAGCTTTTGCATGGTATGACCCCTTTTTTCGTTTAACAAATGTTCTTTCTGCTTTTTTAGTGTATGTAGTTCTTATTTATCTAGTAATTCTCTTCCTTATAAACAGTACATTATAGCACACAGACTGTCTTTGAAGCTGAATGTCTTTTACAAAGGCTCTTTTCGTAAACTTTGTTGCTATTGAAGGTAGCGAGTGCTAGTTGATTTCCGCTGCAGGTGCTCGCTTTCCGCGGGGCGTGAGTTGAGCCTCCTCGGGCTTTGCCCTGTGGGGTCTCAACTTTCCCGCAATTCCCGCAGGAGTCGAGCACCTGCAGCGTAAATCAACTTTCTAGGTATGGAGGATTAATCTACTGTCGTACACGGCTAGAAAACATCATTTTTCAACGTGTGCAGTAGTTGATGGTAGCTTGAGTAGTAAGATACCATTTCATTCGTCTTTTTCACTAGTAAGCTCTGTCAAGACATCTCTTGTAGATGGTGAGGGGAACGGCGTAGACTCCTGCGGAAAAACGGGCGTGCCGAGACCCCGGAAGCGCAGCTGAGGAGGCTTGGCCGTTCGTCCGCCGGAAAGCGAAGCCGTTCCCCTCACCATCTATCGCATTCACTCATAGACAGAGCCTTGGCAGCAACTCCTATGTTTAGAAAACAACAATCTTTGCGAAAAGAGCCTTTACAAAAGGATATGATGTAATGACTTATGACTTCTTCTCAATGGCTCTTCCAACGGCTTCGGTCAGTTCTTTCGTGAGGTCAATGACCATTTTATCAAATGTAGATTGAAGCAGCTTTCCAATTGAACTGGTGGCTTCAATTTCTAAACTTCCCGTCATTCTACTTGTGCGATCATTTACTTCTTGAGAGTTGAAAAATCCCTCTCCAGTGAAATGTTGATTTATCCCATTTAAGGTAAACTTCACTTTGGTGGGTTCCTTCCATTCCGTTATCAAAACGTTTACATGAAGCTTTTTCCTCATCACACCATAATGAATGGTGAATGTCCACGTGGAATGAACATCCGACAAAATGGTGTGCCCCTTATATCCAGGAACGAGGGGTGCCCAAGCATTCATATCACGAATAAACTCCCATACATTTGCTCGTGATGCATCCACATCAATTTGATGCATTCCTTTTGCCATTCGAATCCCCCTCTTTTTTCGAAAATTTTTGTTTTCTATCATATGAGGTGCCTAGTCTCTGTCAATGAGTGTCGATAGATGGTGAGGGGAATGGCTATGCATTCCGTCGGACTAACGACCAAGGCTCTTTTGTCTTTAATTGATGTTAGTGACAATCTCGAGCACTTCTTGCAGCTCTTTCACTTCGTAATCAGGGATGACTTCTTGAGGTCTTTGCTGACGACGATTAATCCAAACGGTTTTAATGCCAAGTCGTGATGCCCCGAGAATGTCTGTTTGTAAATTGTCCCCCACCATGATGACTTCGTCTTTTTGAAGCTGCAACCTTCTTAAAGCGTGCTGGAACATCGCACTATCTGGCTTCCCTTTACCTATATCCCCTGAAATAATAATCTCATTAAAGTAAGGGAGCAGTTCAGGGGTCTTATCAAGCTTCGTATTCTGCAAATGGGGAGAGCCATTCGTTAATAATATTAGTTGGAACTTCTCCTTAACCTCATCTAATACTTGAAACGTATCCTCATATACATATGGCCGTTGCTTTCTTTCTGTGCGAAACCTTTCGGACAATTCTTCCCCCAGTTCTGCATCGGAAATGCCCATGGTCTCTAAACCTTTGATCCAGGCTTTTCTACGGTATGAAGGAACGATTTCCTTCATTTTCTGGAATCGATCATCATGTGTATCCAGGAAATCACCCCAAAGTCCTTCGAACGGGTTGATTCCAATATTCTGTGTAAATTCATATGTATCATAACTTGCATAAAGCTTCTTTGCGGCTTCTCTGACACGTAGCTCCAGCGTATCGGGATCGACTTCCACTTTCGTTCGTGCATGAAGGCAAGTCGCCTTAAAGGCTTCTTCAATACTTTTAGAGTCCCACAATAAAGTATCATCTAGATCAAACATTATGGCTTTAATCATCTGCGTCTCTCCCTCTCCGATTCTATTTATCGAACTTATAGTTTAGATTACAAGCAATGAGAGTAATAGTAAACCAGGAAATAAAATAATTTCATCCGTTATTTTCAACATTTTTAGGGAATATAACTATAAACAACATAATTTGAGGTGAACCTAAAAATGTGGATTCTATATGTAAGTATTGGATTAATTGTGATTGCCATCGGTATGTTAGCTGTTTCGCTAATGAAAACGGTCAAGACAACAAGACCTATTGTAAATGAAATGAATCATACTGTGGCAAGCATTCAATCCAGTATGGATAAAATCTCTTCTGAAGCCACTCAGCTCCAGGAAACCCAAGGTGAGATTCAGGGAGATATTGAGTATAAGAAAACGGCCATCAATCATATGGTTCAAGAAGCTAAACGAACACCAGAAATTATGAAAGAATTTGTAAAAAACATGAAGAAATAATGTGTGGTCACCCTGCTGTAAGAGCGAGGTGACTTTTTTAAACGACTATTTGTTTACATAATATAATTATGGTACTCTCGGTAGTTCTTTTTCTTCCTCCTCTATTTTCATGTTACAATCGATTAAACTATTTGTAAGGAGGCTTTGATATGAATAAATGGGCATTTGTATCGGACTTTGATGGAACCATCTCTAAGAAGGATTTCTATCATCTCGTTTTGGAGAAATACTTTGCAGAAGGAAAAGAACTCTACACACAATGGAAGTCTGGCGGTTTGAAAGATATTGAGTTTTTATCCCAAGTATTCACATCCATTCACCAAAACGAAAGTCAAATTATTCAAGACATTCATTCCATCGAGTTAGATGGACACATCTCTACGTTCATTCGTAAAGTCCAGGCACAAGGAGGAGTCTTCTATATTTTAAGTGCAGGGACGGACTATTACATCCATCACCTCCTTAAACAGCATGGAATAACCAATGTAAAGGTCTACTCAAATGAAGGATTTTATAAAGAAAAAAATGTACATATGAAGATTGATCCTGAACATCCTCATTACTCTGAGAGATATGGGATCGACAAGTCGAAGGTAATTACAATGTTAAAGGAAGAGTATGACACCATTTACTTTGCAGGTGACAGCGAGCCTGATAGCCACCCTGCAAAAGTAGCAGATGTCACCTTTGCCATGAAAGCTTTACCGGAAATTCTTAAGGAAACCAAGACACCATTTATTGAAGTGAAAGACTTTCTAGACATTGATCAGTATTTAACAAAGCAAGGAGTACTAAGATAAGTCACTTTGCTAATTGTCTTCGGTCGTGGTAAAGTTAACTTGCCCCTCCCGAACATTCGCTTGTTGCGGGACACTTAACCATGTACGGACGGGAGGGGCCTCGATATATAATTAAAAGGCGGGATTCTAATTTTGGAATCCCGCCTTTTTTGATCTAAGTACACTAGAGCTGCATTTCCCCATCAATTACAATCATCATCGAGAATTCCAAAATGAAAAAGCCAGCCCCCGATTGGGAACTGACTTGAGATACTAATGTTAGGAGCCACATTTGCCGTAATTTGATATAAGAAAGTTTTAAACCACCACTCCTCAAAGTGGGTGTTTGCAGAAGGTTTCCTGTCGTCCTCAATTCGTGGAGGCTTGACATTCCAACTTCAATGTAAAACTCCCTATTACAGTTTAAAGGTTAAAACTTCGTTATGATTACGTACAACGCAGCCTGTATTAGTATAATACACCATCATTTGAATCTTTTCAACTATTGATTCAAATCATTAGAAATAATGCATTCAAATAGGTGAGAAAGAACGATGGTCCGTCCCTCTAGCAATTATGCATCAAATACTTCCATTTTCTCCATTACGTCGCCGTTTTTCATTGATTTAGCGATGTCTATTCCTGAAGTGACTTTTCCGAAAACGGTATGGACACCGTCTAAGTGTGGCTGTGGCGCGTGTACGATGAAGAACTGGCTTCCGCCTGTATCTTTACCTGCATGTGCCATGGATAAAGAACCTTCTTCATGTTTATGTGGATTTCCTTCTGTTTCACATTTGATTGTGTAACCAGGACCCCCCATACCATTTCCATTTGGACAACCGCCTTGACTTACGAAACCTGGGATAACACGGTGGAAGCTTAAGCCGTTGTAGAATCCTTCATTTGCTAGTTTTTCAAAATTTGCTACAGTTCCAGGTGCCTCATTTGGAAATAAATCAAACTCGATTTTTTCACCTGTTTGAAATTGTATGTATCCTTTTTTTGCCATTTCTAACAGCTCCTTTTCATTATAGGTCAATCAATATAATATCACTGAACATTTCCCATGTCACTTTAAAGGTCACAATTCCGCACATTTTATAAATAGTTTCAAACTCCTCCTCTGAAATCTTCTTATATAGGTTGTCATGAAACTCGTTGTTGTCCAATAAACTTTATAGAAGTCATTTTTCCATAATAGGAGTGAACTAAAATGATTGAGAACGTATTAAACGGTATTGCCATTGACCCACAAGTAACCCTTCTCGTTCCCATTCTGTTGGTATTAGGGTATGCATTCAAAAGGACTCCACACGTACCTGATTGGGTGATCATCTGGATCTTATTGGGTGTTGGTGTGGTAGTCAGTGGTTGGACATTAGGCTTTGATTTAAACGGCATCGCAAATGGATTTATCGCCACGGGGGCAGCCATCACGACTCATCAATCCGTTAAACAAACTTTCTTTAACAGAGTACGTGATCGGAATAAACGAGAAAAGAAGATATAAACAAAAAGGAAGGGTTCTAGTCAGCTTGACGTGAACCCTTCCTTTTACAATTGGTATTTATTTCGCCAATACGTCAATGAATTCCCTCATATAATCAGGTAGATCAGGAGGTCTTCGACTGGAGACGATGTGGCCATCAGTGACGACCGGTTCATTCACCCACGTTGCTCCTGCGTTTTCCATATCATCTTTAATACCCGGTGTGCTGGTCACTTTTACACCTTTAAGAATGTTGGCTGAAATCAGCACCCATCCCGCATGGCAGATTTGCCCGATTGGCTTCTTCTTAGTATTCATTGATTGAACCATTGAGATGACCTCTCCGTAGCGACGGAGCTTGTCCGGTGACCACCCTCCAGGGACAAGTATTGCATCATAGTCTTCTGGATCAATTTCATTAAATGCGTATTCTGAAACAATTGGAACGCCATATTTACCAATATATTCTTGATTTGCCTCTTCGCCAACAATATGTACTGCCGCTCCTTCTTCTCGCAAGCGCAAGACTGGATACCACAATTCAAGGTCTTCGAAATCTGCACTTACTAATTGAATGACTTTTTTCCCGGTTAACTTCAATGGTATTCCCTCCTTACTTGTCTTCCATCTCATTGTCTAAGTTATAGGACAATATTGCAACCAATAACCTAATGATAAGGACTATATTTCTTAATGGTTTTAATGATGGTTTTTGTCTGGAAATAAGAGACTAAGAATGCAGCTAATGTCATGAATGAACCACACATATATATTATTGTAGACACTTTTTTTACTGATTTTCTCTTCAAGAGACTCACCCTACCTTCGTTAATCATCCTTCGATTTATTATTTCCATTTTCTGCTTAAGTATGATGAAGAGAATCGATTATTCAAAAAGGCACCCAATTTCATAAAAACAGAAATGAACAAAAAGAGGCTGTGACATAACAATATCAATATAATCTAAAGACGAACAATCAGAATAAAAGACCATGATAGGATCTCTTGTGACACCGCTGTTGATTTCCGTGCAAAACTTCGCTTTCCTTGGTCAGAAAAATCCGAACATTTTCGATTTTCAGGAATGAATTTCGAATGAACGCTAGGATATTTTATTTGGCTAAAACCCTTTTGTCCCAGCCCCTTTTTGTTGCTTGAAGTAAAAATGGTAGGGAGATTTAATCGGTGGATTCTTCCAATAATGTAATCAGAGCCTGTGTTCCGCTATTTTCTCCGCCATTTAGAGCCAGTTCCTCATATAATGACAGGGCTAGTTCCAGACCGGGTGTGCGTAGACCCATGTCTTTCGCTGAGTCAAGGGCGATTTTGAGATCTTTTATAAAATGCTTCACATAAAAGCCTGGTGCATAATCTTCATCAATCATCCGTGGAACCAGATTGCTAAGTGACCAACTTCCTGCAGCCCCTGATGTGATACTCTTTAAAACTTGTTGCGGATTCAAGCCAGAATTCTTTGCATAGAGAAGGGCTTCACTGACACCCACCATATTCGATGCAATGGTGATTTGATTACACATCTTCGTATGTTGTCCTGCGCCTGCTTTCCCTTGATAAACGACATTTGAGCCTAAAAGATCTAAGAGAGGTTTGGCGGATCTGTACGCTTTCTCGTCTCCACCTACCATGATGGAAAGTCTTGCTTCCTTTGCTCCTATGTCACCACCGGAAACTGGTGCATCTAATGTATAGATCCCCTTATCCATTGCGGATTTGGAAATTTTTTCTGCTAATTCGGGAGAAGAAGTGGTCATATCTATGGCTAGGGAATTAGGTTTTAAATGATGAAGGATCCCACTCTCTCCAAGATATAAGTCTTCTACATCAGAAGGGTAGCCTACGATTGTTATGACAATATCCGAAGCTTCCGCCACTTCCTTTGGTGTATCGGCCCATTTTGCTCCGTTATGAATCAATTCCTTTGCCTTTTCTTTTGTACGGTTAAATAGTACCAGCGGGAATCCGGCTTTCTGAATATGACTAGCCATACTCTTACCCATTACACCAGTTCCGATAAATCCAATGACGGTTTTGTTTGAAAGTTCCTCCATTTACTACATCCTCTCTTGATTTAACATCTACGTTTATTTTCAACTAGAATGATTGTGTTGTCCACTCTTTCACTTAGCTAAGCTAACTTCAAGCCGTAATGTTTATTTTCATGTGAACGGGGAAAACATTGAACATACCAAATAACGATATACCCGAATGGAGGAAAGTAGCATGAAAGTAAATAAAACCTTACTTGTTGGAGCCACTGTAACCGCGGGGTCACTGGGATGGATGTTATCATCGAAGGATAAGCGTAATCAGCTTCATAATATGAAAGAAGGATTGGTTACAAAATTCAAGAAACGAAGAAAAGAAGATTTGCCAGTAGACAAAGGTGGGAATCCTGACCCTTCCAATATTGAGGATAATTCCATGGTGAGCGAAGGTGCCATGACATCAGTTCAATATTACAATGAACAAAAACAAGATTAAAAAGGCTGCACGCAAGGGTTAGTCCCCTTGCGTGCAGCTTTTATTTTAGTGAAAGAAAATAAACGGTAACAAATAGGAGAACGACAGTAGCGACAGCCGCCATCATTTTAATAAAAACATCGGATGAAGTAAATGTTTGTGTGTTAATATGCTTCCTAGTACGGTAATAATTAATGGTTGAACCAATGATGATGACTAATCCAACGAAGATTGAAACCGCACTGATGCTGACGGCGATCTTATCTTGGAGGGGATTCCCCTGAAGAGAGTTATAATGCAGGCTTGTCGTCAAAAAACCGATTCCTATCATGGCAATGGCTGTTCGAATCCATGCCAAAAACGTTCGTTCATTTGCCAGATGCTGTTGAATATATTTTGATTCCAGTGTTTCTTTCACGTCTCTTCACTTCCTCGGTTCATCCAATCCATGCACCGACCCTGATAAAGCTCAGAGACGGTGCATGTTTTCTTCAACCTACATAGACAGATTACCGTATGGCACATCGGTTAGGACCGGTTTCCATTTCACGCTTTTCTTCTTCTTCTGGTTTCATTTTCCCCATATTCGTTTCACGAATTTTCTCATAGCTATTCGGTTGTGAAGGAAGATTTTCTGTGACTGTTTTTCTGAATTCTTCCTCATTTTCGATATTCAACCCATGATTTTCTTTATACAGACCGCTTAAGGATTGTGAAACTGAACCATTTTCATTCATCTCGTCCAAAGTCATAAAATGTGCAGGTAGGACAAGTAAATCATCTTGAAGATGTTTATACCGGGAATACAATGTTGTTCTCAAATCCCCTACCCAGTCCTCTGCTTTTCCAGCTAAGTCAGGTCTTCCAATTGAATCGATAAACAGAATATCTCCTGTTAACAAGTAATGGTTATCGACAATAAACGAAGTGCTTCCAATTGTATGTCCAGGTGAGTAGACAGCTTTAATGCTCGTTTTCCCAACCTGAATTACGGTATCATCATTCAAGTCTTTATACTCATATTGTACCTCTTCAGCATCTTTAGAAGGTATATAATAGGGCGTGTTGTATTCGTTACTTAAGGATCGACCGCCCGAAATATGATCAGCATGAAGATGGGAATCAAGTATGGCTTTAACGGAGAGGCTATGTTCCTGTATGAATTTCTTATAAGGTTCCAACAGCCGGGCTGGGTCAACGAGTGCAACCTCCCCATTAGAAACAATGGCATAAGATAAACACCCTTTTCCGATTCTTACGAATTGGTATAGCTCGCCGCCTGATACATCGCCGATTTTAACCGGTTCTAAATGTTCACTCCATGCCTGCATGCCACCTTCTACTGAATGGATATTTTCCATGCCTGCATCAACCAGCATCTCTGCAGTCTTCTTCGAAGAATTCCCTTTAGCACATATAACATAAATTGATTCGTCTTTTGAAAGTGTACCTTTAATCGATTCAAGATTGTTTTTCAACTCGCTAAATGGCTTGTTTATAATGGAAACATTCTTTCCTTCAACCTTCCAGTCATCGAATGCATCTTGTGGTCGAACGTCCAATATAAACATTCTATCTCCATTGATGATCTTTTTTGTCAGCTCTCGTGCTGATAACTCATTTATTGTCCTAGTCATATCCTAAACTCCTCCCACATAATTATTTTACCTTAATGATTTTACATTATCCTAAATTCCACACTCTAAACCTGCATGGGTATTTAACAGATATTCAAAAGTAACTTCATTCTACGTTCCCTTCCCATGAATTCATACCACCGTCCATATTTGTCACATTGAATCCCTGGTACTCTAGAAATGATACAGCCTGACTGCTTCGTCCACCTGATTGACAGACTATGATGTAATCTTTCTTTTTATCTAATTCATTCATACGAAATTCCAGAAGTCCAAGGGGAATATTCATACTGCTTGGGATCTTCCCATTTCGTACTTCAGCTACCTCACGGACATCGATAATATTTAATGATTCTCCAGTTACTAATCGTCTATTAACTTTATTTGCTAAAATTGTTTTCAATCAAACTCTCCTCCTTTAGAATTGCCATTCAATAACTATAAACATTTATAACGAACCCCATTAATTTAACCAGGAATTCATTCCACCTTTCACATTTGTTACGTTAGTAAATCCTTTTTGCTTAAATAATTTACATGCATTTGCACTTCTCATTCCGCTTTGGCAGATGACAATGATTTCTCTTTCTGTAGAGAGAGTGTCAGCATGTTGTTGAAGAGTCTGTAACGGCATATTTTTAAAGTGCCTGATGTGATTGCGTTTGTATTCTCCTGGAGTACGAACATCAATAAACTGCTTGTCTCCATCTCCGAGTATTGATTTTAATTCCTGCGCTGATATTTGGTTTAGATTTTTACCATTATTCTTCATCATATAAAGAATAATAAGTACAGCAAGAATGATTAATCCTAGAAATTCCATTTGATGCACCTCATCTTTTCTTTGAGATTCCGCCGAAGCGATTACCTTATACCACGATTATATACCCCTGTAGGTATATTGTCAATCACTTGTGTCCCTTTACATAAAAGAGCCGACTTCCCTTGGAAAGTCGGTTTGAATAATTATAGATAATAATAATATCGTTTATATGGTCCCTTAAAAGGTCCGTTTATGATTTGCCCTCCTAAAAACCCCAATCCAAGCCCGATTAATCCTGCTCCGAGAGGGTTCAACCCGTATCCTGGTTGAGGGTATGGAGGTCCGTAGACTTGCTGAGGAAACCCAGAAGGCGGATATCCTTGTGGACCATACGCTGATGGAACACCACCATATGATCCTGGTGGTGTCTGTCCGTAGAATGATCCTTGTACAGGAGCTTGACCATAGGGATTCCCACCACCTGGTATAGCACCTTGATACCCAGTGCCAAGATTGGGTAACCCAGAGCCTGAGTTCAATAGACTCAATAAATTCTTTCTGTTTGTGTTTCTCCATGCGTGCATGTTCGTCACTCCTCTTTATTAGCCTATTAAAAAGCTGGGAGATGGGAAGGGCAAATGTCCCTGTTAAGGAAAAAGTAGAAGATAACGAACTGGTTTCTCCCCTTTTTTATGAATCATGAATCCATGTTAAAATGAGCTTAGAGTATTGATACAAAAAAACTCACAAAAAATTCACTATTTATATTTATAATAAAGCTTGATGTAATTTCCTATTTACGAGGTTGGGAGTCGTTATGATGAAAAAATGGAATATACTGATTGTGGATGATGAACCTGAAATGAGGCAGTTGATTAAACTATATTTAAATAGGGATCACTATTTCTCAGTAGAAGCTGAGAACGGTTTGGATGCCCTTGATCAACTGAATAAAACACATATTGATTTAATGATTGTGGATATTATGATGCCATTTATGGATGGATTTCAATTATTAGAAGAGGTGCGGGAAAAAAGTCAGATTCCTTTCATTTTCCTTTCAGCTAAAGATGATGATTTGGATAAAGTGAAAGGACTTAAACTTGGAAGTGATGACTATATGATTAAGCCTTTTAACGCTGAAGAGCTGGTTGCACGTATTGAAACCATATTGAGAAGATCATATGGAGTTCAGTCGCATCAGCGGTCAATGATCGAACGCTATGGTCCTGTATCATTTAATTTGGCTTCTAGAACCGTATCAGTCGGTGATCATTCACCACGTTTGACTTTAAAAGAATATGAACTTTTCTTATTTCTCGCACGTAATCAAGGAAGGGTATATAAGAGGGATCAGCTTCTTGACCGTGTATGGGGAAATGACTATGAAGGCAGTGACCGCACAGTGGACACACACATTAAAACGTTACGCCTTAAATTAAAGAGCTACGGTCATTTAATTGAAACAGTCTGGGGACTTGGCTATAAATTTGAGGAGTCAAGGTGAGACGATTAACCCTTCCTCTCAAGAAAAAGGTTTCTCTCCTTTTATTAAGCAGTTTGTTTTTAACTATCGTTTTTTCGTTTTTATTTATTCATTTTCTATACAAGGATTTATATATTGGGACTGTGAAAGAATCTCTTCTATACCAAGGACAGAGAACAGCTGCTCACTATCATTACGGGGAAGTAAGCGGGAATGTTAAAGACAAAATATTATGGTACAACGTCATATCCCCTTATGAAGTTTCAGTAGTTGAAAACCTTGATGAATTGGGAAAAAACTTCCCTTATCTGCTTGATCAAAAGCCGCTCATTGATGATAACGATCAAAAGGAACTGGCGAAAGGGAAACATATATTGAAGGAAGGCTATGTTGATGAATTCAATCGGAACGTAATCGGAGCCATCTTTCCCCTTATGAATGAAGATAAATTAATGGGATACCTATTCATTTACATCCCTCTTGCAGAAATGACTGAAGTCTTCAGTAAGGGCATACCGATTTTGGTATTGGCAGGGGTAATGTTTTATTTCGTTCTCTTCATTATCATACAGTCTTCGCTTGACTCCTTGTTCAAACCTGTCAAGGAAATGCAGCGGTTTTCAAACAAAGTGGCAAAAGGAGATTTCACTGAACGACTTACTGTCTCATCAAATGATGAAATGGCCGAGCTTGCCTGGACCTTTAATAGTATGGTTGACTCCCTACAGCATCAAGAAGATCGGAAAAGACAATTTCTCTCTAATGTTGCTCACGAGTTACGAACCCCCCTTACTTACATCGGAGGGTATGCAAAGGCACTGACTGACAGGGTACAAACGAATCCTGGGGAAATCGAAGATAGTTTACACCTGATCCAAAAAGAATCGATACGAATGCAAAAATTAATTACCGAACTGTTGGAATTGAACAAGCTGGAAGATGCTTCTTTTTCATTAGATATTGAACCGATTGTGCTCTCACAAGTGGTCATGGATTCATTGGAACTTATTCGCCCTCACGCCAATATGAAGCAAATTGATCTTTCACATCAATTGAATGAGGAATCGATCATTCATGGTGATCCCAACAGGGTCATGCAAGTGTTCTATAATATCCTTGATAACGCATTAAAATATTCACCCGAAAGAAGCTCTATTGTTGTACATTCTTATGAGATAGACGGTATGGCAGTTGTTAAAATACAAGATGCGGGGATCGGTATTCCCAAAGAATCTTTGCCGCAAATTGGGGAACGATTCTTTCGTTCCGACCTTTCCAGGACCAGGGAAACAGGAGGATACGGTCTCGGTTTATCCATCGCCAAAGAAATCATGCATAAACATAAAGGATCCTTGTCTGTAGATAGTGAGGAAGGGAAAGGAACAACAGTTCACCTTACATTTCCTCTACTTGAAATTTAAAGAAGACTGAGTCGATATTGACTCAGTCTTCTTTAGTATTTCATGTTTATCCGAATAAATTTTTAATCGATTTAAAGAAGCTCTTGATTGCTTCTAGTAAGCCAGTAAAGAAATCAGATACTTTTTGACCGAATCCTTCATCGTTCACAATATCCTTAATCGTGGTTTGAATATCCTTCGTCAGGTCATCTAGCTGTTGCTTGACATTGTCAAAGTTAATATTAAGTGATCTCATCTTTTCAAATAAGTCAATTAATAATTGACGATCCTCTGGACTCAATTGAATGTTAAGGGTCTGTAGTTTATCTTCGACGATTTTCTCTATTTCCTCTTTTGTCGCAGGATTTTGTTCAGCAATTTCCTTCTTGATCTCAGTTAATAGTTTACTAACCTCTTCCTTGTCGATCCCAGCTTCTTTCGCTAGTTCGGTTGCGACGGATAATTCTTCATTGGCAACTTCCATTCTGACGGTATCAAGCTTCTCTCCACTTACATCATAGGCTTTATAGATACCAACTAATGCAGAATGGCCACTCACCTTTACGGGTGATGCTACATCTACAACAGCATTTTCTACTCCAGCTGTCAGAAGTGCATTGGAATACATGGAATTGGTTACTTCCGTAATATTATCCGGAGTCACAATATTGACCTTAAGTCCTTCACCCTTTTCTTTACGGGTGATCATAGCAGAGGAAAACATGCGGGCATTCCGGTTTTCACCTTCAATATACTTCACAAGGTCTTCACCTGTTGCCGTGAACTCCTCAACTTCAGTGCCTTCATCCATTCCAAGTTGCTTTTGCACTTCTTTTTTCTGTTGGCTGGTTAGTGTTTCTCCATATACCACGATAGGTAGTCCGAATTTTTCATTAATACTTGCTTTATCATTATCTGCAGCTGCAGCTGGCTGAATCCCGCTTACGAGTATTGTACATAGTAAGAGGATTCCGATGAATTTTTTCATATTTTATTCTCCCTTTTTCGCTTTAGTCATCATTAATAGCTTGGATTCTTGGAGTACTCACCCATTGTACCCATCTAACTTTCTTTTTTCATCCAACTAGAGTCTGATTTCTTTCTACACCTTAGACGTTAGGAACTCATAAAACGTTACAATGACTTTTCACTACCCTATTATAACAGTGTCGATTTATTAATGAAGAATATGTAGAAGACCTATTTTTTATGAGGAATTGTTTCAGGAGTGATTTCGAGCAGTTAGCCACCGTTAGCTACGTTCTTATGGAGACTCCTTTGAGGAGGAGATGTTGGTTTGGAATGAAGGTTTCGTCTTTTTACAAACTGAAGACAGGGAGTGGAAGGGCAACTTCGACACAGGTCCCCCCTGAATCACTTGAAATCGTTACTTTTCCAAAGTGATTGTCGACGATTTGCTTACTCACCATGATTCCTAATCCCGTTCCATTCTGTTTGGTCGTGAAAAAAGGTTCCCCTATCCGTTTCAATAGTTCATCTGGTATACCAATTCCTTCATCAATAAAGCGGATGAATACTTGGTTATGAATTTCTTCTAGTTCAATCAGAACCATTCCACCAACCGTCATAGCCTCTAATGCATTCTTAATAAAATTGATGAATACCTGTTTGATCTGATTTTCATCACAGATGATGAAGCATGTTTCTTTTTTAAATTTAGAATGAATCTCAATGCTTTTCATGATCGCGTCTGTATTAATCAGAGTGACCACTTGCTCAATCAATAGAACTAAATCAGTCTCCTTCATATCAGAATCCCTCGGCTTAGCTAAGGAAAGGAGTTCATTCAGTATCAGTTCTATTCTACTCATTTCACTCGTAATAACATCGAAATAATATTGTTTATACGTATTTTCCCTCTCCATAAGTTGCAAGAAGCCTTTTATGGATGTGATCGGGTTACGTATTTCATGGGCAATTCCTGCTGCCAGCTGACCGGCTACTGATAATTTCTCCGACCTGATCATGAGTTCCTCTGCTAATTTCCGCTGGGAGAGGTCACGGATCATCACGTGTGAAACCAATTCATCTTCGAAATATGTAGGGATTGCTTTCACTTCAACTTCCACAATCGAATCGTCGAGACAAATCATTTTTTCCATTTGGGGCATGACGGCTTCGCCTTTATTGAGAAGCTCGATTCTTCTTAACACCTGTTGTTTGTAATCTGGATGAACAAAATCCACTACCTTTCGATTCACGATTTCATCTTTATCTTTTGCTTTTAAAAACTTGATTCCGGTTTCATTGATATACTGGCAAATCCCATTCTTATTAACCATTACTGTATCCGGAGAGAATTCGACCATCTTACTATATAATTCCTCCCTTCTTTTCAGTTCTTCTTCATTTCTCTTCAGAGTCGTAATATTTTTCGCAATACCGTACACGCCAATAATTTCATTTGACATTTCCACCGGAAACATAGTGATATTCACTTCTATCTGATGGCCATTACGATGCAGGATTTTAAAGTCAAAGTTTTGAATACTTCCATTTTTCACTGAAGGAAAATGTGTTAATGTAGAGCTTTTATATGTAGGGGGTATAATTTCTATGAATTTTTTTTGAATCAATTGGTTTGGAGTTAACCCTGTTATCAACTCACAGGATTTATTTGCATAAATGAACTGACCTTCTAAGTCTAATACAAATATCCCATCTGCGTTGCTTGTGAATGTGATTTGATCGGATTGAAGCTTATGTTCAATATGTTGTTTAAGCAGTCTTTTTTTTCTTGAGGCTTCTTCTCCTGACACGGCTCTCTCTCCTTCATGAATAATAATCATTTGGATATCATCGTCCACATACCCCCATTGTACAGAAAGAAGTCCCAATTGTATAAACTTTTTTATAGAAGTCAGAAAATTCTATTTATAACTAAAAATGCTTAGCTCTATTACTCTGCCTCTTCTTGAAACCAAAGAAGCCATGTAAAGTAGAACTAAGCATCAATTTGTTAAAATATTATAAGATATCCATCCATATTTTTATAGCAGTTCCTAAAATTAATAGGGCTAAAATCATTTGAAGTATCTTTGTATTCATTTTCTTGCCTGCCATTGCTCCAAGTGGGGAAGCAATTAAACTAGCTACCACCATAATCATCGCTGGTACATAATCTACTTGCCCCGTCGAAATCTTTCCAATCGTTGATCCGATGGAGGATATCAACGTAATAGCTAAGGAAGAAGCAATGGTCATCCGTGTCGGAATCTTTAGAACGACGAGCATGATTGGAACTAATAAGAATGCTCCTGCGGCACCGACAATGCCGGCACCGATTCCAACGATGAGGGCAAGTACGGCTGCTAACCATTTATGAAAAGAAACATCCTCTAATTTCACATCATCTATACCTTTTTTAGGAATGAACATCATAATCGCTGCAATTAAGGCCAGGATACCGTATACGATATTGATCCCAGCTTCACTCATAAATTTCGATCCATATCCCCCAACGAAGCTACCGATTAATATACTGACTCCCATATATGTGATGAGCGTTTTATTCAAGAAGCCTCCTTTTCGGTAAGCCCAAACTCCACCTAGTGTGGCAAAAAACACTTGTACTGCACTAATGCCTGATACCTCATGGGCAGAAAACGTAGCAACCCCCAGCAAAGGTGGGATGTAAAGGAGCATCGGGTATTTAATGATACTCCCGCCGATCCCCACCATTCCTGAAATATAGGAACCGACAAACCCGATTAAAAAGATGGTAATGATAAATGCCAAATCCATTTCAAGTCCCCCTCAATTAGTGAAATGGGAACCGCAACAAGCGAGTTCCCATTTGTTCATCTGTAAATGATCTTTACATTAGCGAACAGCACAACGATTTGGTCCAATTTCCATTTCACGCTGTCTTTCTTCATCTGGACTTACTTTCCCCATATTGGTTTCACGAATTTCCTGGTAAGCATTTGGTTGTGGAGGCAGATTTTCAGAAACTAGTTTTCTGAATTCATCTTCATTCTCAATGTTTAATCCGTGGTTCTTTGCAAAGAGCGTTCCTAACTTTTCTCCAACTGTACCACCTTCATTCAGTTCATCAATGATCATAAAGTGAGCAGGCAAAACGGTAAGGTCCATAGAAAGATCTTTATAGCGTTTGTATAGACTCTCTCTAAGATCAGCTACCCAATCCTCTGCCTTTCCTGCAAGATCAGGACGTCCAATGCTATCGACAAATAAAATATCCCCTGATAATAAATACTTCCCGTCGATTACAAATGAGGTGGAGCCTATTGTATGCCCCGGTGAATAAAGTGCTGTGATGTCAATGGTTGTTTGACCGATTACCACTTGATTTCCATCTTCAAGCGCTGCATAGTCAAAGGTGACTTCTTCAGCATCCTTAGGTGGCAACCAATAAGTGGCATTGGTATTCTCTGCAATGCCTCTCCCCCCGGAAATATGATCGGCATGCAAGTGAGTATCAAATACATGTGTAATCGTTGTGCCTTTTTCCGTTGCGAAATTGATGAAGCGATCAGTCATACGAGTTGCATCTACTACTGCTGCTTCTCCGTTAGATACAATCATGTAGGACAGACAGCCTTTTCCTAAACGCACAAATTGATAGAGCTCTCCTCCACTTGATAAGTCGCCAACTTTAACCGGTTCTAAATGTTCACTCCAAGCTTTCATACCTCCTTCAAGGTATGAAACGTCCCTTCCTTCTTCGGAAATCATTTCAGCGACCATAACGGAAGAACCTTCTTTCGCACATACGACTAAAATGTCCTTACCCTGTGGAAGTTGATCCATGATTTCTTCAACACCATCTAAAAGGTCGAAATAAGGAATATTCAAGTATTCAAATTTTTCACCCTCAATTTTCCAATCTTCAAATGCGTCAACATTTCGAACATCTAAAATGAATAAACCTTCCTTTTCCATCACTTTTTGAGCTACTTCTTTTGAATTCATTGGTTTAACCGCCATCTTTTCCCCTCCTGGATCATTCTTTCTTTATATTTTTTGATTACAGAACGAATTAGTCTGTCAGCCATCAAATGCAATAAATGACTTTATTTAATATCCGATTCAACGTCACCATTCCATTCACTCATACCTGGTACGACGTTGATGACGTTCGTAAAACCTTTTTCTGTTAATAATTGTGCTGCCATGTCACTTCTATTCCCTGTACGACAAACGACAAAGATATTTTTTTCTTTATTTAGATCACCTGCACGTTGTTCAAGCTCACCGAGTGGGATTGAAATCGCACCTGGAATATGGTTGAATGCGTATTCCGCTTTTTCACGAACATCCAGTACAACGGTATCATCATCGCTTAACTTTGTTGCTAATGCTTCATTGTCTGTTACTGAATTATGCTTGCGTTCTAAAGCTTCTTCCCCGCTTGATTTACGAACAAAATGCTTGAGCACATCACCGTCTTCAATTGTTCCAAGATAATCATGACCTGTGCTTTTAGCCCACGCTTGAAGATCTGCTTTTGAACCTTTGTCAGTGGCCTGTATTTCAATCACTTGCCCTGCTTCCATGTCTTTCATTGCCTTCTTTGTTTTCACAATCGGCATTGGACATGCCAAACCTTTTGCATCTAATACGAAATTTGATTCAATCGTGTTCATACGAAAAACCTCCAATTACCTTATAGGGTATATTTTTATTCAAAAAAATTAGATAAATAAGTTTACATTCCCATTTTCAGCATCTGCTAAATAAGCTGCTACACCAGCGTATTCAATTTCCTCTAATAATTCATCTTTGTGTAAACCTAATAAATCCATGGTCATCGTACATGCAACCAATTTGATGTCCTGTTCTCTTGCCATATCAATTAAATCGGGCAAAGGCATTGCATTATGCTTCTTCATGACACCTTTAATCATCTTTGGTCCCATACCCATGAAATTCATGTTTGATAATCCCATTTTGTCTGCCCCTCTTGGCATCATTTTACCGAACATCTTCTCCATGAATCCTTTTTTCATAGGTACCATTTCCTCTTTCCTTAAAGCATTTAAACCCCAGAATGTATGGAAAATGGTTACCTCGTGATCATATGCAGCTGCGCCATTGGCAATGATGTAAGCTGCCATCGCTTTATCGTAATCTCCACTAAAAAGAATGATATTCGTAGATTTTGTTTCTGACATGTTATCTCCTCCTAATTACTGTGCGGGGTATATATCAACTTAAAATAGTTACCCTTTTTTAATCCAGAATGTAAATACGTCCTGCTCTTCATTTGAATGAATTAATTCATGTCCTGTTGATTTTGCCCATGCTGTCAGGTCGCTCTTAGCGCCTTTATCTGTAGTTTGAACTTCAAGGATTTGACCAGATTCAATTTCTTTTATCGCTTTTCTAGTTTTTACGATCGGCATTGGACAAGCTAATCCTTTTGCGTCTAATACTTTATCTGCGTTCATTGATAATTCCTCCTAAAAATAATGGTTTCTATATACCTATAAGGGTATATTAAATGATAAAAAAAATAGTGTCAATCTTTTATTATCGACTCTTCACCAATAAATTGACTGCTTCCTTTACAAGCTCCTCAGTGTTTTCACCGGTTTCTTGTGAATCCTTTACACACTCAACAAGATTCATGCTAACAATCAAGCCTACAGAACGATCCAGAGCTGTTTTGGCTGCGGAAAGCTGTGTAATCACATCTTTGCAATCATCCCCCTGATCCATCATTCTGACAATTCCCCGGAGCTGCCCTTCAACTCGTTTAATCCGATTCTTGATTTGTGAATTGTAATCCATAAAGACACCTCCAATTGGCTTGTTGATTCCTTGCTACAACTACAATAATATACCCTATGAGGTATAAAGTCAAGGTTGTATTTAAACTTTTTTTAAAGGATCTTTTTCGTAAAGATTGTTGTTTTCTAACATTGGAGCTGCCAAGGCTCTGTCTATGAGTGAGTGCTATCAAAGCAAGTGCCTGGAGCGGAAAGGAACGCTCCATAATTTTACACGAGTTATATAAAATCAGTGGGTGAGGAGCAATAGTTCAATAGTTAAGACTGATCACCACAAATCATGGTAATCAGTCTTTTTGCATACCCTTATTTGTATGTCATTAAATCAAATAGAATTCAGTTTGCCTTTTTGCCATATATTCAAGGCGATTTTGAATGAAAGCAACAGGTTCTTCAAGATAGATGGGGACAATCTGACCCCATTCAGGAATGAATTGTTTTATATTGAATTCCATGGCATAGCATGTATTGGGTGTCAGTGGCAGATCACCTTTGATAGGGACATATCCTTGTTGGTCGTATAAACCGATTAGAGCACCTGCTTCATGACAATGGTTCCCTATCGGATGGGAGTAGAGCATCGCCTCAATTTCTTCATCTCTTGCCTTCTTCATTACCCTTTCAAATACTTCATTCCCCGTTTTGCCGACATTCATTTCTTCAGTTATTATGTCCTCGAGTCGCAAGGCAGTTTCCAATGCGGATTGAAGTCCTTCTGGTGCGTCCTCCTCCCCTGGATGGAGAACATAAGCGAGCTGTTGTGTATCTGTTGCAAGTCCTAAGTAACGAATTCCAAAATCCAAATGAACAATATCCCCACACCTAATAATTTCGTCTTCCAAACGGTCCATATCTGATCCTTTTCTTTGTAAATCCACTGTAGGATAAAAAGAGGTTTCCAATCCTGAATCCAGGACTCGTTGGCGTATCCAATCAACTACGTCTTCTGTCGTTGTGATACCAGGATGAATCACCGCTCTTGATAAGGCTTCTTCTGCCAATTCCCTTGCAAGTTCTGCAATGGACGGATAAGCCATCAGTTCCTTTGACGATCTTATCGATAGCCAGTCGACAATAAGGGGCTGTGCCGAAACAAATGCATGTGAATGCTCATCGAGCAGCATGCTCAATTGTTGATAATGAGAATGGCTCAATCCATCACCGGCAGCAAATATAGAAGAATAGTTCAATCCGATCTTATCAGGGTTAACTTCTCTCACTAATTGTTTAAGACATTCCCATTGATCACATTCTACTGGATTCCATATTCTTTCATAAAATGGTTCAAAGTTAGGATTGGGGTGAAGCACCCATCTATTGACTTGTCCCTCCTTTAAATAAAAAACCAGGATTGTCAATCTCCTTGACCCATCTACCCCTGCAGGATATAAACTTTTCAATATAGGGTCTTCATTATATTCTCTTCCTACTACAATCCACATATTTAAATTGTGTTTTTTCATAATAGAAGGCAATAGGGTATTAAGTCGATGAAATAACCAACGATTTTGGGTTTCTTCTCTTTTCTTTAGGGGAAGAATGACCGATAATGATTTCTTCTTATTGTTCATATATATCACCCTCTACTTCCATAGTTTTATTAATCCTTCGACAAAAAAATCACAATTCCTTCAATAACAAAAAAATGACCATTGAGGTAGCTCCACAATGGTCATTCTGAATCACCTATGTAAGGATTTATTCTTAACGATTCCTTCTTCCAAATATAATTCCTTTTGTAGATAGTCAGCAAATGTCTCAAGATGTTGCAACGAAAAGACATCCTCTTCCATTAGAGGAATACGATATAATGCTTGTGCTGAGAATTTCTCTCTCATCAATTCCAAATATACTTCCTCCTGATGCTTTCTTTTTTTCAAAAATTCACCATCAGCTTGTTGAGGAAGGACTTTATTGATAATGAGGCCGCCTATATGCAAGGAATGTCTGGACATTAATTCTATCGCTTTCTCGGTTTCAAGAATCGGAAGTCTTTCTGGAATGAGTACAAAGATAAAGCCTGTTCTATTTTGATCCAGTAGAATTTCCCTTACTTTAGAAAACTTTTCACGTCGCGTTTGCAAAATATCATAAATAGGGTCGTCAACCGGCTCTCCATCATTTAAAAGCTGCGAATAATTCTTGTTTGTTTTTTTCCTTCTTTCCAACATTCCATCCATCCATACCCCCATTAGTTCCGGAAGAGATAATAGGCGGATCGTGTGACCGGTAGGTGCGGTGTCAAAAATGATTTTGTCAAAGTCCTTACTTTCTTTAAGAATAATTGAAACGATCCGATCAAATAACGCAGCCTCTTCTGCACCAGGTGCAGAGGCGGCCATATCGATTTGACGGTGTACCTCATTTACCATGGTAGCCTTAACCATTCCCTTAAGATTCCCTTTCACTTCTTTAATGTATTGATGTGTTTCTGCGTCTGGATTAATCTCTATTCCCCATAAATTTTCAAGTAAAGGTGTTTTGATTCCGTTGATTTCCTGGTGGAAAATATCTCCCAAGTTATGGGCCGGATCTGTCGAAATAATTAATGTCTTCTTTCCCAATTTCGCAAACATCACAGCCAGTGCAGAGGCAGTCGTTGACTTTCCCACACCCCCTTTTCCTCCTACAAATAAAATGGACTGTTGATTTAATTCATTCATGCCGTCACCCCCGCTTCCTTTTACTAACAACATCTCATACCGTCCAGAGGAGAGTGCTCCATCCCCATCCTTAAATGCCAATCATGAAATTTTTCAATTATATATGGATAAAGCTCAAGGGTGTAATAGTATACGGGATTTGGAATGCCGAGCATATCAGAGTATATGAGCAATAAGAATAAATCATCTTCATCCCTCAATTCTCTCGCTATTTCGGTCTTGTGTGGAAGGCGGATCATGTCATCGTAAAGCTCTATCACCCGTTTGAACTTTTCTTTCATTGATGTATCCATTCCTGATTCCCCCTTTAAAGAAAGTCTTTGATTCTTGCATGGTACTGTCGATTGTCGGTAAGGAAATGCCCATTGATGAAAATAGCTTCCCTCTTAATAGAGAAAAGAAGAGAGTAGCATACAGTGTATAGGGAAATCTGTTTCCTTCCCACCTGTCTTCCTAAATAATAGAGAATCGATAGGATGTTTCTGGGATCACAGTAAATAATGTTTACAGCCATCCCGTATTGCTCGAAGGATTCACGGTAGAGCTTTGCAAGGGAGCTTCTTTCGTGATGGTGATGTGAGAAATCTTGCTACCCGTCACCACTAAGGCCACCACATCAGCCCATTCCGACTTCCAACTCTGTACGGATCATCATCACTTCTATCATATCTAACCCTCCTTCTGATTTCTTTAACAAAAAGAGGACCCGATTTGAGTCCTCTTATTCCCATCTATGCAGAGAACTGAGAGGGGTCATCCCCTTTTTTAGACAGTGAGGATGCCGCTGTTATGAGTATCCACAGGGTGAAAATCAAAATGATGCTCCCAAAGATGAATAGAAGCATATTCCCCTCTGAATCCCCGATTCCTGACCATTCAAACACAACTTGATTGATCATCGCCCATAATGTCATAAACATTAGGAATACCATTGGAATTAAAGTAGCAAAGTAATTTCTCCCTTGGCGTTTAAGCCAGATGGTGATCAGAAGTAAACTAATCCCTGCAAGTAATTGATTTGATGTACCAAATAATGGCCATAGAAGGTATCCTCCAGAACCAAATCCTTTTGGACCCTGAGGCAATACGGTTAATGCCGCACTTGATACTACAGCTACTGTAGTGGCAATATGGGCATTGGTTAATGATCGCACTTTATATTCTTCGCCCAATTCAGCAATAATGTAACGCATTAGGCGAACAGATGAATCTAATGTGGTGGCGGCAAAGCTCACAATAATGACGGAAACGATCGTTGCTGCAATATCCGCTGGAATACCTACACCTGTAGCAAGTTGTCCCGCTCCTTTAATGAATACGCCCAATCCTGCTCCACTTGCTGCGGCAAAGCCGCTGTAGGTTGCTTTAAATTCCTCCACATTCGGGAAAAATGTAATACATGCAATGATTGCAACCAATGCAAGTGCACCTTCTCCGACTGCACCTAAGTACCCAACAAAGCGGGCATCCGCCTCTGTATTTAGTTGCTTGGAAGAGGTACCGGATGAAACCAATCCGTGAAATCCGGAAATGGCACCGCATGCAATCGTAATAAATAATAAAGGAAACCACGATACATCTGCTGAACCGTTCGTCATAGGGGCCGTAATTTTAGGATTGGTAAACAATAGACCGAGATAGAGTAAACCAAGTCCGACGATTAATTGATGCGAATTGATATAATCACGTGGTTGTAATAGCTTCCAAACAGGAAGGATTGAAGCTATGTAAACATAAATCATTAATATAACAATCCAAATCATGAAGGCCATACTCGTTGAACTTAAACCAAAGAGTGAGGATGCGTCTTGCCCCCCAAAGTAACGAACTAAATCAATTTGTAGAAATTCGACCCGGCTTGCGATGACAGCTGATAGGTACATCACAGCAAGGGCTATGACAGAAGGAATAAGCATACTTCCATTCTTTTTGTAAACCGAATAGCCAATCCATACTGCCAGTGGAATCTGGATGAACACCGACAACACACTTGCTGGGAACGTAATGAATAAATTGGCAATGACCCAAGCAAATACCGCATTGACCATTAATACGAGAATTAAAATAATAAATAAAAATAGCACCTTTGCTCTTTTCCCTATAAGTTTATTGGCTAAAGTACCGACAGATTGTCCTTTATTTCGAACTGAAAGGACTAGTGTGCCAAAATCATGGACCCCTGCTGCAAACACAGTACCAAAAATCACCCATAAAAATGCTGGCAACCATCCCCAATATACAGCTATGGCCGGACCGACGATTGGTGCAGCTCCGGCCACTGAGGTGAAATGGTGACCCCAGAGGACAAATTTATTCGTTGGAACGAAATCCACACCATCTTTGTATTGGTGTGCTGGTGTCACATAATTCGGGTCAAGTCTGTACACTTTTTCTGCAATAAGCTTGGAATAATATTTATATCCTAATAAAAATACAATGCCTCCAATTACCGCTAACCATATTCCACCCATCTAATTCCTCCTTAAATTCGTTTGGATGCATATACATTTAAAAATCTGAATTTTTTGAATGTATACGCTTACTATATTCTACAATGGGTTTTTATGGATTTCAATAAGTACTTTTACTCCTTTTGATGCATAAAAAATAAAGGCAGATTCATTAAATGAACCTACCTGTACTCATATGGATTTATCGGACAAATATACTATCCTCATCAGTTGGATCAACGGCTTGAGGTATGTCAACGGTTGTTCGTAAAATCGTTTGGTCTGTATCGGTGGTTCTCGGATGACTGGACTTTGTAAGGAGTTCAAATGAGATCCGCTTTTCTTCACCTGCAAGAATCGTACCGATTTTGTCAAAGGCAATCGTGTCCATCTCCTTTTCATGATAGGAGAAATCGCTATCCTTTTTGTCTTCTTCATATTTGTGGAGAAGCAATAAGCGAACTTCATTGATGGGCTGATCAGCCATGCCACCCTTCAAGACGACTTCACCTTTAATCAGATCTCCTGATGAGATCTCAGTCGTATGTACGATGGTGTCTACTTTGACGTGTCCGATTCCGATACTCGATAAAAACTTATTAAACATCTTTTAACCCCCAATTTATATCATTGTTTCTATTCATACTATCAATTTCCCTTCTTATACGTCTACTCCTACATATTATGCTAGTTATTCGCAAAGAATATGGGAGACATAATGAACAGGAGGAATGAAAAATGAAAAAAATGGTTATTTCGTTATTAGCTGTTTTGATGATCAGCTTTAGTTTAGGCACCTTTGCTTATGCAGAAGGCGAGGGTCAAGCACCTGGTCAAAAGGTGAATCTAACGGCAGAACAAAAAGCTGAGCTTGGAAAATTACACGAGCAAATGTATTCGACAAAGAAAGAACTTGTGAAGAAATACGTCGAGTATGGTGTTTTTTCCAAAGAACAGGGTGAGAAAGTTCTTAACATGATGGAAGAAAAACATCAAAAACTAAAAGAAAATGGCTACATGATGAGATGGCATCCTCATCCACATCATGGAAAACAACTAGATACGAAAGAGTAACAGATTCGGAAGGGACAGGCATTGCCTACCCTTCCGAATCTATTTACAAGATGGGCAATCCATCACCTGCTAATGCCCATACTGGAGGATTTTTGCCACATTGTTGATATCCTTCATTGATACATCATAATGAGTAGTGAAGCGGACAAGAGTCGGGCCAAAGGTTACGGCCAATATCCCCTTTTTCTTTAAGTCTTCAACAAACAGCTCAGAAGTCATCCCAGTTCCTGATACATCAGCTACTACAATATTTGTATCTACACGATTGATGACGTCTATTCCGTTACATTCAGTCAGGCTTTCCTTTAAGATAGTTGCTTTATCATGATCTTCCGATAATCGTTCTCTCATGGTGGTTAGTGCAACCAATCCTGGCGCCGCAATCATTCCTACTTGTCTCAATCCCCCACCTAATCGTTTTCTCCACTTTCTTGCACGGGTAATAAAGGCATGATCACCTGCAATAATCGATCCTATTGGAGCACCCAGCCCTTTTGAAAGGCATATTTGAACGGTATCACAATAAGCAGTGAAATCTCTGGCATCTCTCCCACTTGCTGACACAGCATTAAAGAGTCTTGCACCATCTACGTGCACAGGAATGTCGTGTTTCTTTGCCATTGAATGAATGGCTTTCATATTTTCTGGTGATACGATGGCTCCTCCGGCTCGGTTATGAGTATTCTCCAAACAAATCAAACCTGTTTCCGGAAAATGTTGATCTTCTGTACGAATAGCTGCTTCTACTTCTATCGGGTCCATCGCACCATCGATTCCAGTAATCGTTCTAGTTTGAACCCCGGCTAACGCAGCAACTGCTCCTGATTCATAATAGAAAATATGTGAATTTGCTTCTAGTAAGATTTCATTACCTGGTCGTGTATGTGTCAATACGGCAATTTGATTCCCCTGTGTCCCGCTTGTCACAAATAAAGCTTCCTCTTTACCAAGAATTCGGGCAGCTTCCATTTCAAGCTTCAATACAGTGGGATCTTCACCATATACATCATCTCCTACTTCAGCTTCATATGCCGCTCTTCTCATTTCATCTGTTGGCTTTGTTATGGTATCACTTCGTAAATCGATCAAGATGGTATTC
Organism: Bacillus sp. BHET2; assembly: GCF_005938125.1. Taxonomy (GTDB): domain Bacteria; phylum Bacillota; class Bacilli; order Bacillales; family Bacillaceae_B; genus Rossellomorea. Next base: position 785,386 of record NZ_VCQN01000001.1, on the reverse strand, counting down.
CTCCTCTTAAAAGTTCAATGGTTTCATTATAACAAAAGAAAAACACAAAGAAGGGACACTATGAAAGAATCGGAAACCACACCATACCAATTACCTATAAATAATTATAATTATAGGAATATTCGAAACATTACTCATTTATTTATGATACTATTTTAATAATCTGTCCTTCTGACAGAGACTATCGCCCTGCTAGAGGAGAAGATCCAATGACAATCGGTTCAAAAATCCGTTTTCATAGACTGAAACGAAAGTTAACCCAAGAAGAGTTATCAAAAGGTATTATTTCTGTTTCCTATCTATCCAAACTAGAAAACCATCAAGTTACCCCTTCACCTGACATCATCGATTTACTTTGTGAACGTTTGGGAGTAAATAACCTTCTGGAAAGTCCAACCAATTTGAACAAACTTCTCGAAAACTGGAATCATGCATTACTCTGGAATAAATCTGATGAAATCCTTACTACATATCAACTCATCCAAAGGGATCTGGAACAAACAGATGATTTGATTCCACATTTATTTTATCAGATTCTTTGCTTCCGCTGGCAATTAGTGCAGGTGAATCTCCCTCAAGCTTTGAAGCATATGATTCATATTCAATCCAATTATAAGGAACTGACGGATACCCTAAAATTCTATTATCATAAATATAAGGGAAACTATTATTATCTTAGAGGAGACTATGATAAAGCGCAGGGAGAACTGAAAGAAGCCGAAACCTATTATGTGCTAGGAAATGTTGTCAATGAAGAAGAAAAGGCGGATTTATATTATCTCTTCAGTTTGGTCTTGACCCGATTGAACAGGTACAGATTGGCCATTTTTTACGGAGAGCAGTCCCTCGCCATTTTCCAGGGAGTATATTACCAAAAGAGATGTGCAGAAGTCCATTTACTATTAGGGATCTGCTATCGGAGAATACGCTATATAGAGCAATCGATGAAACATTACGAATGGGCGAATTTCATTTCCCACTCCATTCAGTATACGTCTTTATATTCTAAGGTGGAGCAAAACCTAGGCTATTTAAAATCCTTTATGAACAAAAGCGACGAAGCAATCCAACATTATTTGAAAAGTATTGAATTAAAAGGGTCTGATCAAGAAGGACAGCTTTATTCTATCCTCTCTCTCGTCAAAGAATATTATAAGATGAAACAATTTTCAGAAGTGCATTACTGGTTACCTAAGGGTTTACGACTTTGTTCAAAAGAAAAGTATCCGGATAAATTCTATCAATTATCCTACTATCAATTTGCCCTGAAAGATTTCCCAAGCGAGTTTGAGACATTTATGAAAGAATACAGTTTGCCCTTTTTCAAGAAAAGTGGATCTCAGCTGTTATATGCTGAACACTCTAAATACCTTGGGCAATATTATCAGGGGATTCGAAAATATAAGCTCGCAGCATTCTATCTCAATGAAGCCAATGCCATTTATGAGGAAATGGTGATTTTATAAGGGGGTGAAACAAATGAAAAAGATCAAGCAATTACTCATCATTTCTAGCCTTACTGTTATGGCATTAGCTGGAGTCATCGTCATCAACTCCAATGAAGAAGAATTCCCACCATTCTCTAGTACATTATAATTCCAATCGGGACTGGCCTTTTTAAGGACCAGTTCTTTTATTTTGCTCTATCCTTAAGTTAGTTGATTTATTCCAAAGTAAATGCCATGGCTTTATCAATCAGGGTTTCTTAGTATGATGAGGGACACGTTTACTATACAAGTAAAAAAGATCCCTATCCCAAAATAGCAACAAACTTAGCAAAACCCCTTTTATAAAGAACCACTCAAAGAACTTTATCAATGAAATTTTCTGAATAAAGAGATATAGTTATTAATGAATACATATTAAGGGGGATTTACTGTGAATCATGCATTTGAAACAAACTTAGAGAGATATGCAGATTTGATCGTACGTGTAGGATTAAATCTACAAAAGGACCAAGAACTTTTAATTTCCGCACCGGTTACATCTTTTGAATTTGTGCGCCTGATTACGAAGAAGGCATACGAAGCAGGGGTAGTGAACGTCTTAACCGATTTCCATGATGAAGAGCTAAAGAAAATCCGCTTAGAGGAGTCCACTGAAGAAGGGTTGAAATCATTCCCTGATTGGAAGGCAAAAGGCTATATTGAAATGGCAGAGAACAATGTAGCACTGTTGAATTTAGCGGCACCAAACCCTTCTCTTCTAAGAGATACGGATCCTTCAAGGGTTGCGATGCTGAATAAAGCCTCAGCTGAAGCCATGAAAGATTTTTCAGCTTATATCGGTGGAGGAAAAATAAGCTGGCTGATAGCGGCTATTCCGACTGTCGAGTGGGCCCAGACTGTTTTCCCAGAAGTGGATCAGGAAGAAGCTGTTCAAAAATTATGGGAAAACATTTTCTACACAACGAGAACAGATCAAGAAAACACTGTTGAACTATGGAAATCCCATATTGAGAACCTGAACAAAAACGCGAACCGTTTAAATGAAAATCACTACAAAAAACTTCATTATAAAGGTCCAGGGACAGATCTCACAATCGAATTCCATCCAGAAACAAAATGGATTAGTGCCCAATTCACAAATGATAAAGGTACCCCATTTGTTCCGAATCTCCCGACGGAAGAAGTGTTCACGATTCCTTATAAATATGGAGTGAATGGTGTTGTATCAAGTACGAAGCCATTAAATTATAGCGGTACGCTTATAAAGGATTTCAGCTTAACCTTTAAAGAGGGTAAAGTGGTCGAGTATACTGCTGAGGAAGGCTATGAGACCTTAAAGAATCTATTGGAAACCGATGAAGGAGCTTCTTATTTAGGCGAGGTTGCACTAGTGCCTCACGACTCCCCTATCTCCAATACAAACATTATTTTTAATAACACCCTTTTTGATGAAAATGCATCTTGTCATATCGCTTTAGGAAGAGCCCTTTCCGTATGTATTGAAGGTGGTAACAAGATGTCAGCAGATCAATTAGAGAAAATCGGATTTAACCAAAGCATGGTCCATGTCGACTTCATGATCGGCTCCGAAGGATTGGATATTCATGGTGAGAAAGCGGACGGTACGATTGAACCAATTTTTAAAGCTGGTGATTGGGTTTAATATTTTTGATATAAGGAAGAATAATGATGAAGGCTTAAATGTTCCATTTAAGCCTTTTTCTTATGGAAATTACACTGTTTATCAAAGATTCACTCCTTACCACGAACTAATATTGGAAAAACTTACATAGAATGTGACAAATAAATTTCTTTTTTAACATATTCAATACTTCACGAATGATTTACAATAGTAGTATACCTTTTAAAGGAGCGATTTTCTTGTCAGTTAATTATAAACGATCGTTTATATGGAGTGGCCTTCTCATTATCGGCTTCTTCACTTTATATACTATATTTCATACGACTAACGTACAATCCAGCGAGAAGCCATTAACTGCTGTCGAAAAATACCCTACTGTATTTGTTCATGGATACAAAGGGACTTATAATTCCTTCAGGACGATGTTAGATCGATTTGAGAATCAACATGGATGGGGACAAAAGACACTGGAAATCACAGTATCTGAGAAAGGCAGCGTCAGATACAAAGGGACACTTCCTAAAAATCCTACCTCTCCTCCACTTGTTCAGGTCATTTTTGAAGATAATCATGCATCATTGGATAAACAAGCGATTTGGCTTGAGAATGCTATGAAGCTTTTGCACCATCAATTTGATGTTCAGGCTGTCAATATCGTCTCCCATTCAATGGGTGGCCTAGCTTCGACAAAGTATCTTGAAAATACCAGCGATGGTTCATTTGTGCCTAAGACACATAAATTCATTACGATTGCTACCCCATTCCTTGGTGTGACGAAGGAATCTTATGATCAAATCAATACCGGTGCGGCAGTTATCGATTTGAAGCCCCAATCCCGTGCTTTGAAGGAAATGTATATGAATCGAAATCTCATTTCCCCTGATATAAAGGTATTATCTGTGGCAGGTTCCGGGGATGATGTAGTAAATGTCCAAAGTGCTTTAGCAAGTCAATCATTATTCGAAAGAAATCCCTATCAGTCCACGATTGTATATGATCCATCGATTTCACATAGCGGTTTACATGAAACGATTAAGGTTGACCGACTTGTAGGCGATTTCCTTTGGAGCAAATAAGATTCTTCCCTGTTCAAATCGAATTTCGATTCTGAACGGGGAAGTTTTTTTATGCAGTTGCGTAAACTGCTGTAACGTTCTATACTACACAAGACTATACCTCAAGGTTAGGATGAGAAGAATGACAAAAGAAAGAATTGTGAAAGCAAATCCAACATACATACAACAATTTAAAAAAGGCTACCCCCTTTTAAATAAAGAAAATGTGACCACATCTATTGAGAATGCACAAGAAGGAGATATCCTGAAACTAATCGACAATCGCAATCAATTTATTGCGAAAGGATACTACGGTAGACAGAACAAGGGAATCGGCTGGCTATTAAGCTGGAAAGAACAAGAGTTGATTGACAAAGAATTGATTTATAAAAAGATTCAAGCTGCAATCAACCAGCGACTTCACTTCTTCTATAGCGATGATACAACAGCATTCAGAGTCTTTAATAGTGAAGGCGATGGATTCGGAGGCTTCACTATCGATTACTTTGACGGATATTATTTGGTTCAATGGTATTCAAAAGGTGCTTATTCCTTTCAAGAAGATGTGATTCAGTGCATTAAAGAATTAACCGAATACAAAGGGATTTACCAGAAAAAAAGGTTCGCTCAAGATGGGAAATACGTGGAAGAAGATGATTTTGTCGAAGGTATTCGCCCTTCTTTCCCTCTTCTCGTCAAAGAGAACGGTGTGCAATTTGCCATTTATTTAAATGATGGAGCGATGGTTGGCGTATTCCTCGATCAACGAGAAGTACGGAAAAGAATTCGCGACGCGTATTCAGAAGGAAAACGAGTCTTAAATACGTTTTCCTACACAGGAGCCTTTTCAGTATTCGCAGCTCTCGGTGGTGCCATTGAAACCACTAGCGTAGACTTAGCGAATCGGAGTTTAAGTAAAACGATTGAACAATTCAGCATCAACGGAATTGACTATGAAGCTCAAAATATTATAGTTGAAGATGTCTTCAAATACTTTAAATACGCTGTCAAAAAAGAACTTTCCTTTGATCTTGTCGTTCTTGATCCACCAAGCTTTGCACGCTCCAAGAAACATACTTTCAGTGCTGCTAAGGACTATAAAGATTTATTGAAAGAAGCAATTGCCATTACTGAAAAGAACGGTACTATCGTGGCATCAACGAACTGCAGCACATTCAATATGAAGAAATTCAAAAGCTTTATTGATGTAGCATTCAAAGAATCAAATGGGAAATACAAAATAGTCGAAGAATACTCACTTCCTGAAGATTTTAAAACACTAAGCCAATACAGACAGAGTGACTATTTAAAAGTGGTTTTCATCCGAAAACAATAATAAGGAGGAACGGACCTTCAGAGGTCCGTCCCTCTCCCTATTTAATTTCCATATACAAATGACAGAATACTCTGTCATTATTTCCTCGGAAACCGCATGAAACGACAAAACATTGAATTCATTGGTGAATTATATCGAAAAGGGAGGCAAAATGATGAAAAAAGCAATATTTCTTGATCGTGATGGTGTAATTAATGAAGTAAAAACAGAAAGAGTGAACTTCGTAAATCATCCATCCCAATTTTATTTCCTAGAAGGAGTTACCGAAGCCATAAACAACTTTTCCCATTCAGACTTCCTTCTATTTGTTGTCACGAATCAAGGCGGAGTTGGTTTAGGATACCTTTCCCATGAAGAACTCCACTCCATCCATGACTACATGGTCAACGAAATTAAAAATGCAGGCGGAATCATTCAAGAGGTTTCATGCTGTGTACATAAACCAAATGAGGGGTGTTCATGCAGAAAACCGGAAGCCGGTATGCTCCTCGACCTAGCATCAAAGTATGATGTGGATCTTTCTCATTCGTATATGATTGGCGACCGTGATGTGGATATAGAAGCTGGCCGCAAAGCCGGATGCACCACTATCTTACTTTCTGACAGTCCCTCTCCTTCCTATAATGCGAATTATATATTTCCAAACTTACTGAAAGCATCTGAGTATATCGTAAACAATAAGTAAGTCATCAAGGTGTCTCTAAACGGAGACACCTTTTTTCTAAACCCACTCTCCTCCATATGTAACACTTTGTTATTGCGCCACTTCACTGAACCTATTAAACTGAATTAGTAATTCGTTTTTCCTACAAGTGTTATGAGAGTGATTTTGGGAGGATTTTCGATAGATTGAAATGAGGAGTGTCAAAAAGATGAATCTTATAGGTAAAGGGATTACCCGATTTTATAAATGGGTGATTTTATTCTGGGTCATACTCGCAGGGGTATTTGGTTATTTTGCCACAGATTTAGCTTCTATATTGGGTGGGGACGGCTTCCGAACAGAGGGTCAATTTGAAAAAGTTAATGAGGAATTAACGAATACATTCGATTTTCCTGAGTCCTCCATCCTTCTGCTCATGGAAAAACAAGATGCTCAATCGAACGTGGATTTCAACACTTCTATTAAAGAAACACTTGGAAAAGTAGAAAAGCTGTCAATCACCTCTTCTATTCAATCTCCTATCCAAGATGAAACATTAATGAAGGACAAGTTAGCTTATGCCGTTTTATCCTTCGATCAATCAGATATATCAGTTGAAACAAAAGAGATACAGGAACTCATTAAGGAAAATCCTGGACAGTCTCTGACAGGCGCGTCCATTATTAGTTCCGATATAAACAAGGCGAGTCAGGATGATCTGAAAAGAGCAGAATTGATTGGGTTGCCGTTCGCCCTGCTTGTCTTATTAGTTGCGTTCGGTTCTGCCATCGCTTCTATCGTCCCCGTTGTAATCGGCATGGTAACGGTCGTGACGTCATTTGGTATTCTTACATTAATTGGAGAGCATATGGAGCTCTCCGTCTTCTTGCTGAATGTTGTTCCAATGATCGGTCTTGCATTAAGTATTGATTTCTCTTTACTATTTATTAATCGTTATCGTGAAGAATTAATCAAGACGTCGATTTCAGAAGCTATACAGACAACCATTAAGACGGCAGGAAGATCAATCATCTTTTCTGCTGTGTGTGTGTTCATCGGTTTAGGAGCGATGATGCTAATTGATATCGATATTTTCCAAACAATCGCCATCGGAGGTATGGTTGTCGTCCTGTTAGCTGTTGTCTCGGCTTTATCCCTCCTCCCTTCTGTTCTCATGCTGCTGGGAAATTCCATTAATAAATGGATGCTCATCAAGCAAGAGGAAAATTCAGGCGGAAAGTGGAAGACTTATGCAGGCTTTATCATGAAAAGACCTGTTGTGCTTGCCTTGCTAGCCATCTTGGTATTAATGATCGGTATTTTGCCAGTTCGATCAATGAACCTGGCAATTCCTGATTCCGAAGCATTACCGATTACGTTTGAATCACGCCAAGCAATGGATACGATTCAAGAAGAGTTCCATACCAATGAAGGTAGTACAGTGTATGTTGTCGCGGAACGCAAAGGAAACTGGGTAACCAAAGAAGGTCTACAAGAATTGAACGAACTCATTTCGGAATTAAAAAAAGAAGACACCGTGACTTCGGTTGATTCGATTTTCTCCACAACGAATATTGGATCACCGGAACAGTTATTCGGGGCTCTTCAGCAACCAGAAACAAAGGATGGAATTCAGCCTGCTTTAAACCGATTTATTCAAGGGAGCAAAGCATTGATACCTCTACATCTTTCTATAAATCCATCATCATTTGAGGCTCAGGAATTAGTGAGCAAATGGAGTCATAAAGAATGGAGTCATCCACTCCTGTTTGGAGGTCAGGTCAAGTTCAATCAGGAAATCTTTGATGAAATCTATCAAAAAGTGGGTCTGTGTTTACTAATTATTTTAGGATCTACCTATTTAATCCTGATGTTTGCATTCCGTTCCATTATCATTCCATTGAAAGCCATTTTGATGAATATCATTAGTCTTTCATCGACATTCGGTATTTTGGTATGGATTTTCCAAGGGGGGCATTTTGGACTTCCTGAATCTGATATCGCCCTCGTTCTACCGGTATTGGTATTTAGTTTAGTCTTCGGGTTAAGTATGGACTATGAGGTATTCCTTATTTCAAGGATTCATGAGATCTACCAAGAAACAGGCGACAATACCCGATCGACAATTGAGGGTCTTGCATCAACCAGTAAGATCATTACATCTGCTGCCCTTATTATGATTGTGATTACGGGTGCCTTCGCCTTCACCGGTGTCATGCCAGTAAAACAAATCGGAGTTGGGATTGCCATCGCCATTTTCATCGATGCAACCATCGTCCGCATGATACTTGTTCCTTCATTAATGAAGCTATTGGGTGATTGGAACTGGTGGATGCCTTTTACCAAGAAGAAAGAGCAGGAATTGAGAACACATAAAGCTTCTTAGAGACTTATCGGAAATTTACCAAAGTCACCCTGATGAAAGACTTACATCAGGGTGACTTTTCTAGTAAGAGATCCGTTTTAACGTTTTAAATTAGGGAATTCTATGTTAAAGTACTATGGAACTAGCGTGAACGGGAGGTATTGGATGAACCAGCAGGAATTATTACAAATTATACAAGATCACTATCCTTTTGATGTCCTTTCGACTGAACAATTAGATTATATTATCTCTGGATCTAAATACACCACCTTCAAAAAAGGAGAGTTTCTCTTTCACGAAGATGAAACAGTGGATGAGCTTGATATTTACTTTCTTGTTTCCGGACTTGCCAAGAATGTCCTTCATCGCTCAAGCGGGAAACAGTACTCACTCCGTTTCTATTACCCGGGTGACTTAATCGGTATTATGATTATGCTTACAAGCGGACAAATGACCTTTTCAGTTCAAGCCATAGAAGATTGTACTGTGTTTCGAATCCAAAAAGACCGGATCTTAGAGGTCATGACGAAAAACAATGATTTTTCAAAAATCATTTTTGAAAGTATCGGTAATCGTATGAAGACGCTTTACGACGAGATTAAGGTGAAGTCTGCTACGGAAACTGATGATGAGAACATCAATTTATTCCGGACAAAAGTACATACTCTTATGGAAAGCCCTACTTTCATTGAGGAGAATGCCACGATTGTGGAAGCAGCCAAAAAAATGAAAGAACAAGATGCTTACGGATTAGTGGTCGTGGATCATAAGAAAAAAATGCAAGGTATCCTTACTCAACGTGAAATTCTGACCTATATAACTAACCCGACGATTTCTGAATCCGTGAAGGATTGGATGAAGAAACGGCCATTTTGGATCCGGGACGAGTCCTTTGCATATGAAGCACTCTCATACTTCAAACACGAAGAGGTTGATTTCGTACCCATCATACGAAATGATAGTGTAGTCGGAATCCTCACTAGTACATCATTTCTAAATATACAGGATTCAAATTATCTGGATCTTTCCTATAAGATTCAAAAAGCTTTAACGATTGATGAGTTAGTGAAGCTCGCAACAGTGAAGAGCGAAACCTTTCAACAGTTCATTCAAGACCTTCTTGCTCAAGACAATTTTGGCTACGATATATGTGAGGTTATTTCCAACTATAACGATCGCCTGCATCGGAAGATCATTCAATTGTGTGAAAAGGAAATGCGTCAGGAAGGATTTGGGTCTGCCCCTATCAATTATTGCTTTATTGTAATGGGCAGCCAAGGACGAAGTGAACAGGGTTTCCATACCGATCAGGATAATGGGATCATTCTTGATGATTATAATCATTTATCTGACCTCAAAAGAGTGGATCATTATTTTCAGGCATTCACTGAAAAATTGAATCTAAAGCTTGCTGCCTGTGGTTTTCCAGAATGTACTGGTGGAATTATGGCCAAAGAACAAAAATGGAAGCGATCCTATACAGATTGGAAAAAGGCAATTGATGAATGGCTTCATGAAATGGATGCTCAGGAAGTCCAGAATATCACGATGTTCTATGATTTCCGTCCAATCTACGGAGATTATTCAATCGCAGATGAAATCAGAAATTATTTAGCTGAGAAATCGAAGCGTTCCCTTAACATGCAACAGCTACTACGAAAGGACGCGCTCCGATTCAAACTTCCAGTTGGTCCTTTAGGAAGAGTAAACCTTAAACCTAAAAATCATTTATTCAATATAAAGAAATCAGGGCTCTTACAAATCGTCAATATGATTCGCATTCATTCTGTTAAATATGGAATTAAAGAAGTAAATACCATCAAAAGGGTTCAAGCACTTAAGAAAATTCAAGCTTTCCACCCTCGGGATGCAGAAAATGTAAAAACAGCAATGCACATCCTTTTAACTCTGCGAACGAAACAAAATCTTCTTGAACTAAGTGAGGGGAAACCTTTAAGCAATGACATTGATGTACGAACACTTTCAAAAGAGGATCGTCAAAAATTGAAAGAATCCATCCAAATTGCCAATCGACTTCAGCAAGTGATGGAAATCAGCTTTAATAGGAACCGGGTGGTCTAATGGATAATGTGGGTATTCATGTAGGCTTCCGCATTCTTAAATATTATCTATGGCATCAATTTTTCTTTCGCTATCAAGTAAAACGAGAAAAAGATAAGTTATCCTATCATAAATTAGCACGAACTCTCAAACAGTTTGAAGAAGAAAAACCAACTCTTCAAAAAAAACATTTATTCGATTGTACGTTTACAATTTTCGATCTGGAGACTACCGGTTTCTTCCCTGAAGTCGGGGATGAAATCATTTCCATTGGAGCCGTAAAGGTGACGGAAGGAAAAGTTCAAAGGAACGATACATTCTATCAAGTTATTAATCCACTCCAGACGGTTTCAAGGGAAACCAAACGATTTACAGGTTTAAGACGAAAAGATTTTATAAATGGAGTTACGTTACCGGTTGGTTTGGAAAGGTTTTTAGAATTCAGTAAGGGCACCATACTTGTGGCTCATCCTGCGAGCTTTGACATTAACTTTTTGCAGAAGCGGATTTATAAATGGGAACTCCCTTTCTTTGATCCTGAGTATGTTGACTCCTACTCTTTGGCGAATGGTCTACTTGCTAGAGACGATTGCTATTTAGATGCGCTTGTGAAAAAATTCAACATCGATAACCGAACTCGTCATCATGCTTTAAATGATGCGATTATGACTGCAGAGATATTCGAAAGACTTTTGATGATCTGTTATGAACAAGAGGTTCATACAATCCGCGGACTTCACGAGTTTTTACTTGAAGAGTTAGGATAATCGTGTGCAGTGGTCGAATTTAGCTTTAATAGTAAGATACAAATTCATTCTTTTTTTCACTAGTAAGCTCTGTCACCATCTATCGGACTCACTCATAGTCAGAGCCTTTGTAGCTCCTGTGTTAGAAAACGACAATCTTTCCGAAAAGATCCAAAGAAAAAAACGCTTGAGGATTGATTCCTCAAGCGTTTTTTTATGATTCATTTTATCGAATTTGACCAGTACCATGCATCATATATTTGATAGTCGTTAAAGCTGGAAGCCCCATTGGTCCTCTTGCATGGAGTTTCTGAGTAGAGATGCCAATTTCAGCACCGAAACCTAACGCGCCACCATCTGTAAATCGAGTGGAAGCATTATGATATAGCGCAGCTGCATCAACAAGCATCATGAATTTCTTTGCTTCTTCACTATTCTCCGTTACTATTGCTTCTGAATGCTTTGTACCATACTGCTCAATATGTTCTACTGCTTCATCAAGAGAAGAGACAATCTTAACAGCAATATCAAGACTTAAATATTCATTTGCCCAATCCTCTTCCCCTGCAAGTTTCGCATCTTCAATGGAGGCAACTACTTTTTCATCTCCATGAATGGAAACCTGATGTGCTTTAAGTTTTTCGACAAAGGCAGCTTTATTCTTTTCAAACCATTCTTCATGAACGATAACGGTTTCTGCCGCATTACATACAGCCGGACGATCCGTTTTGGCATTAATCATGATGTTTAATGCCTTCTCCACTTCTGCATCTTTATCGATATAAATATGACAGTTTCCAACACCCGTCTCAAGGACTGGTACAGTAGCATTATTCACAACAGCATTGATTAATGCACCGCCACCCCTCGGGATTAACACATCAATATGCTCTTTCATTGTAAATAATTCATTTGTTGCTTCACGATCTGTCGTATTGATGAATTGTACGGCATCTTTAGGAATGTCCGTATTTTCTAAGGCTTCGTGCATTACATCAACAATGGCTTTATTGGACGTAATGGCATTTGAACCACCTTTAAGAATAATGGCATTACCAGATTTCAATGCTAGACCGGTAGCATCTACTGTCACATTTGGACGTGCTTCATAGATCATTCCGATGACACCAAGTGGTACTGTCACTTTTTGAACTTGCAGTTGATTTTCGAGTTTCCAATCAGAAACGATTTTCCCAGTTGGATCTTCAAGGTCTGCTACTTGACGAAGTCCGTTTGCAAAATCCTCTACTCGTTCTTTTGATAGTGATAAGCGATCCATAAATGCAGCTTCGAACCCTTTTTCTCTACCTCTCTCAAGGTCTATTTTATTTTGATCAAGAATGGCCTGATAATTGTTTTCTAGGTGATTTGCAAGGGTATGAAGTGCTTTATTTTTTTGCTCTGTTGTCAGCAAGCTTAGTGTTTTTGAAGCTTTCTTAGCAAGAATCGCTTGTTTTTTTACATCGGTTTTTTCTGCAGTTAAAGTCATCAAATACCTCCTGATTAGTTTAAAAAGCTGTTTTCATATACTCTTATGATATTTCGTGCATGTCACTAATAATTATTATTAAATCTAAAAAACATATCGGAAGGGGAATAAGATACCCCTAAATTAAACTCCTACCGGAATGGGTACTTCTACATGACATACCAAGTGGTCGACTTCTACAACGATTTCATCTGCTTTGATGTCTGTAGGATTTTTCAGTTGGCCAGATCGATAATTGACCATTCCTAAACCAATTTCATCATTACGGTTATCAAGGATTCGTACGACTGCGCCTTTGTCGAATCGGCCATTCACAGAGTAAATATCATCGATGGTTAAGCTTTGCTTCTGTTCTAAGATTCGATCTTTCGCATCTGCATCAATGGTAATTACACCTTCAGGACCAGAGTTGAATGCTATCCACTGCTTCTTAGAATCAAGGTTAACCGAATCTTCCGTCGATTCGAAATAGGTTCCTTTTGCCGTATGTTGCACAGCATCATAAATGATGTTTGCAGAACCGGATTTACCAAGGAAAGCTGGAATGCCGGAAGCCATTGTAATCTTGAAGGCATCTATCTTGGAACGCATTCCGCCTGTTCCTACTGAACTTCCTGGTTCTCCTGCCATATCTTCAATATCCTCTGTAATTTCAGTTACACTTTCAAGCAGTTCTGCATCAGGGTTCTTGCGAGGATCAGAATCATAAAGACCGTCAATATCCGATAGTATGATTAGTTGATCCGCATCTACCAATGCCGCTACTTTGGCAGAAAGTGTATCATTGTCTCCAAATTTCAAGCGATCAATTGTTACAGTATCATTTTCATTCACGATTGGAATGATTCCTCTTTCAAGCAGGACATTAATCGTGTTTCGTGCATTGTTGTATCGGTCTTCATCAGAAAAATCACTACGAGTGATTAGAATTTGCGAAGCGACATATCCGTTTGAAAATAAAAGATCAGAATATGCTTCAATTAATAGCCCTTGACCAATAGCTGCTGCTGCTTGTTTCTCTGGTAGCGAGCTTGGGCGTGTCAAGCAGCCTAATTTACGATAACCCGCAGCGACGGCTCCTGATGAAACAAGCAATACTTCATGACCGTCATCCTTTAAACGGACAACTTCATCTACAAGACGCTCAAGTTTTCTGCGGCTCATTTCTCCATGTAAGCTTGTCAATGAACTACTTCCAATCTTAATGACGATACGTTTCTTCTTATTATCTTGGGACATTCAATCACTCCTAGTAAAGAGGTCCATCCCTTGCCCCTCTTTCTATTTGCAGAGACGGACCTGTATTTCTTGTTTATTTGGTAATATTTATATGAGGTGTAAGATTTTCGATGTTTGGTTTAGCTTGTGACTAATTGCTTAGATTGTAAGGAAGAACTGATTTCTTTGGAACGTTTTTCTGCTCCTTTTACTGCTTCTGAAATCGCCTTACCTCCACCGAACTGAGCTAATGCATCAAGTCCTGCAGCTGTAGTACCATTGGGGGATGTAACATTTTCTCTTAGTTGTGTTGGTGACTCTTCTCTTTCAAGCATCATTTTGGCTGCACCGAAAATGGTTTGAGCACCGATTTTACGTGCTAACGCTGGATCCAATCCAGCCTCGGCACCAGTCTTTTCAATGTGCTCCATTAAATAATAGAAGTAAGCAGGACCACTTCCGGCAATCCCAGTAAAGATGTCCATTTGATTTTCTTCAATGACGAACACTTCACCAATGCTAGATAATAATTCTTCTGCATTATTCATGTCTTCTCTTGATGTGAATCTTCCGGCACTGATTGCAGTGGCAGATTCCTTCAACATGCTTGACGTATTCGGCATCACTCTGATCACAGATTGACCAGCCGGCAATTGTTCTTCCATATGAGAAGTTGTAATTCCAGCTAAGACTGACATGATTACCGTATCATTCCTTACTAAATGATTAATGGAATCTAATGCTTTATCAATATCCTTTGGTTTCATAGCAAGGATCAAAATGTCAATTTCATTAAAGGGTAGATCATCTTTTGTTAAAGCGGTGATAGCATATTTCGCTTTCATTTCTTCTAGTCTTCCTTGATTGCTTCTATTGGAAACAATAATTTGTTCAGATGGAATCTTTCCACTTTGTACAGTTCCTGAAATCATTGCTTCTGCCATATTTCCTGCACCTAGAAAAGCAACCGTTTTATTTTTTAACAATCATATCCACTCCTCATCGTATACTAAGTTTTCTTTTTTAAAATACTTTTCATTTTTTGTTTTAAATTGATTTTCATTTTTAAGGTTCATTTAATAGTTAAATAATCACATTATGTTGCCAAAAGCCTTTATTGGCGTGTGCTTTGTTCACAACGTTTATAATCGTAACATGCTGATAGATGATATCAAGGGCAATAAAGGAAGTAGTTAGGAATCTGCCGTAATAGCTAGTGGAAGCGTTATCATTCCCATTTATGTTAGTCAGATTCCTTCTAAAGGCTGTATATAGGACGAGAGAGCGTATAATCAGAATTTTAATTTTTGGAATTTGAGTGTACATACATCGAAAAGTGTTTAGAATACTGTTAGACCGGTTTTGGGGGTTGCTTCTATTCCGTTTTCTAATTTCATGCAAAAAAATCCCGTTAAGCCGATTAATGCTTAACGGGATTTTCAATAATTATTCAGTTGCAGCTTCGTCAGAGCTCTTACCATTCAGGAAGTCTTTTAGAGCTTGAATATTTTCTTCGAAGTCAATCTCGAGTACTGATCCTACTCCACTGTAGCTACCAAAACCATATGAACCTTTAACGGGAATTGTAAGCTTGTCCATGTCACTGCTGTTACTAAGCAGTATATCTTTTGCTATGGAAATTTGATCAAGCTTATTCATATTCGTCTGGATATAAGGTTGAATCGAACCTGCCATCTTAGGAAGTTTTGTGACCCCTCCAATGGAAAGGACTTCATCTTTAAGGGCTGCAATGACTTTTTGCTGTCTTTCTACCCTTCCAAAGTCTCCTTCTTCATCGTGACGGAATCTCGCATACCCTAATAATTCTTTCCCATTAAGTTGTTGGACTCCTGGTTGCAGAGAAACTCCGATGTTTTCTGACATTGCCTTCTCAACGTCCATTTCGATACCTTTAGGAGCTAAGACATCAACCGACTGTTCAAATCCTTTAAAGTCCACAATCATAAAATATTGAATATCAAGATCAAAGTTCTGCTTTATCGTTTTTCTGAGCAATTCAGGACCACCTAAATAGAAAGCGGTATTCAGCTTATAGTTCTGGTATCCAGGTATTTCTGCATATATATCTCTCATAAAAGAAACGAGTTTGGTTTCATTCGTTTTAGGATCGATTTGTGCAAGCATCATCGTATCGGTCCTTGACTTCTCCTCGCCCCTGCTATCAACACCTAATAATAAGATGTTCACCTTTCCGTTCTCATCTTTTACACCATTGAATTTATAATCTTCCTGCATCTGGTCTTCACCAGCCATTTTATATCCACTATAAAATTGAAAAGCGGCATAGCCGAGCAAACTGAAAATAAGGAGTAATAATACCAAGATTACTTTTCTTCCACGTTTTTTCTTTTTGGTCTTGCGATCTAATCGTGAATCCATTTCTTCACCTACTTTTATGACATTCGTGAGTAACCGATGATAGTATGAAATGGTACGCTATCCAAATGAGATTGACAATCGCAGAATGTTGGATAAACTAACACATTTCTCCATACTAGTTGGTTGAAAATTTATTTTATCACAAATACCCATAAAAGTACTTATTTATTATGAGAATAAAGATGAAGGGAATGAAAATATGAACCAGTCAGATCCCTTACCTCTTTTTCTGCTTCTTTATGATACGAAATTATAAATGAAGTAGAAGGACCGCTGGATTTTTCCACATCATGAACCGACGTAACCTCTCCTTTAGATAATGGTTCCCCAATCAATAGCGAAAGCTCAGCAAGTACCCCTTTAGAGCCTACCGGCAAAAGGTCGATGATGGAAGAATGGTGAATACATCTCATAAAGAGGGGTAGTGGCGCCACGGATGATAGATGTGCCATGACTTCATCTCCAACTAGTGGTGTACCAATTAAAGCATAAGAAAGATCATCGTGTATCGTTTCGTCGGAATGCTTCTCTCGCATTCCGATACATGTAACACCAAGAGCGGACTGTTTGAGAAGGAAATTGGATTCCGAACTGCCGGTAATGGGGATAGCGCCTAAACCTAACTCAATCAACCCTTTCTTCACACCGGAGCTATATTTCCCCCATACAGAGTCACTGGTAAAGTTCATGAGCTGAACTGCTTTCAGACTTGCCCCTACTGCCAAGCATTCCATCGCTGCTACGCGAAGACAGAAATACCCGACAATCTCAGGGTCAACCTGAACCATATCAGCAGATTTTCTTCCTATTCCACCGCTACAGTCCGATGCAAGAATCAGTTCTTCATTGTCAGTGATGGAAATCGATAAAACATCTCTATGCAAAGTCATGCCATGTCCCTCTTTGGGAGCCTTGAAACAAGAGGAGGATATAAAAAATGAGCAATGGTTAAATTAATCAAACTCCCAACTATTAAGGAAGGAACAATTGCTAAATAAAAAGAAAGACTCAGAATAAAGATAAAGGGAATTCCAGCCATTACGCCATTTCCGATAAAGAAGAGGACTGCAGCCAGTACCCGCTTTCCTTTAGAAAACACATATCCGAACAACCACACAAATAGAGCCATTTCAACAGCAATGAGAATATGCAACGGGCCAAGGGGAAAACCGGCATACATGCTTGAAATGATATGCCCTCCACCTGCCACGATTGCTCCCTTTCTTCCATTGTATAAAGAAGCAACCAATAATGCAGGCATACTGTCCAGAGCAACCGATCCGATGACGGCTGGGATTTTCACCATTCCTCCAATAGCGGATAAAGCGAGGAATAAGGATAACGTTAGTAGTGTCTTTAAATTATTTATCATTGTTCTTTTGATCTTTTCCGTTAGAAAATACGTTTGCACTGCGAATGTATTCCACATCTTTTACATTGCTGCGATGGTTAATGACCCGGGCTAAAGCAAAGAAGTAATCTGATAAACGATTAACATACTGCAACGTGACTATTGGAAAATCTTCATCTGTCTTGGATAATGACACGATGCACCTCTCTGCTCTTCTTGCAACGGTTCTCGCAATATGAATACTGGCAGATGCTTTCACACCTCCTGGCAGAATGAATTTTTCAAGAGGAGGAGCTTCCTCTGTCAAGAGATCAATTTTCTCTTCCAACGTGTGAACAGATTCCGCCTGAAGCTTGACTCTTTTTTTCTTTGATACATTCGATAAGTCCCCACCACAATCGAATAATTCATGCTGAATTGTCTCCAGGTCCTTTAAGATATCTTGAAAAAGAGTATGATCAAGTTCAGATATTGCCTGACCAACGAAACAATTTACTTCATCCAATGTTCCATACGCTTCAACACGGATATCGTCCTTATAGACTCTCCCACCGATTAAGCTTGTCTGTCCCTTGTCTCCGGTTCTTGTATAAAGTTGCATATTCTTCTCTCTCCTTTACCCTTTTATTGATGAAGCAAGACCGTACCAAACCAGCCAAACTTGTTGAGATTTTTCGGCCAGGTCCTGATACACCCACCCTGTCATATCTCTCCACTCTCTAGACGATTGATCGATGGGAACAATTCCTTTCCCTATTTCCGACCCGATCCAGATGACCTTTCGTTCAGGGCTTCCTTCTTCCCATTCTCTTAATGAATCGATCTGCTCTTTAAACAACGCCTTACTATCTACACCTGAATGAAGAATGGACGAACGAACTGCATATTCAACACCTTCCAAAACGATGATAGGCCGGATTGTCGTGATATCTTCCATTTCATTATCAAACAAAGAAATCCAAGTTGTTTCACTCTCTATTAGATTAAACTGCTTTTTCACCCATCTGCTTTTTCCATTAAAGGAACCGCCCGTAATGAAGTACATACATTCTTCCTCCAATCTTCTTCAGTCTTCCATGCCAATTCGTACCCATTCCCATGGTGGATCTCCCATTCCCAAAATGCTCGCTTCATATCTGCAGGTGAAAGAAGAGATAAAAGGTGACGAATGACTCCTCCATGAGTGATAACAGCATACCGATTACCGCGGTGTTCATCGATTTCCTCAATGATTTGATCCCAGGCAGCATCCACCCGTAGCCGAAATTGATTCATACCTTCCCCATTTGGCGGACAAATAGTTGGATCGGCTAACCATTTCTGATAAACCCTATCTTCCTTCAAATCCTCATAGGTTAGACCTTCCCAAACACCGAAGTGTATTTCCCTTAACAAGGATGAAGAGACTACTGGACTTTCAGAGAACAAAAAACGAGCTGTTTCCAAACATCTGTTAAGATCACTGGAAAAGATTCTTTCGTACTGATGGAATAAATGCTTACGACAATGTAAAATATCAATTCCATTTCGTGACAAGCTGGTATCCGTCCAACCGGTATACTTTACCAACTCATTTTCTTCTGTTACACCATGTCGGATAACTGCAATAACCATATAGTCATCCATAAGATCCACTCCACCCCCTCTACACTACCTCCGACAGTATCACCGGTCATACCACCAAACCATTTAATGGACTTAGAATAAACCCACCAAAAGGCCACTAATGTAACCAAGGTGAACCCTACGTATAGATAAAACCAATCTAAATAGAACAGGACCATACCACCAGCTAATAAAGCAGTAACCATCCAAAGGACTTCATGTCTTGTCATATGCTTACTGAAGCCATATCCCATCCCTGATTTCTGTGCCGCAGGAATTGTGACAAGGCTTGCTCCCATTACCAAACGGCTGAAAAATGGAATGCATAGTAGAACCATCCCGATCAATTCTGAATGGGTATAGAGGACGGATTCATAAATAAATAGAAAACGGGATGATAGTAATACAACCAAAGATAAAACGCCAAAAGCACCAACACGGGGGTCCTTCATGATTTCTAATCGTTTTTCTTTATCCCTGTAAGAAAAAAAGCCATCGCTTGCATCCATATAACCATCTAAATGAAGTCCTCCCGTCAGGATGATCGGCATCACCCAAATAAAAAACGATAATGCCAAGGGGCTCATGTGTGTGAATGTGTCCAGTACAACAAATCCACCGGATAGGATCATACCTAAACACATGCCCAGTAGTGGAAATGTCCTAACCATCCACTTCATTTCGTGTTGCCCGACATCGAATGGTTTACGAACCGGGATAGTGGTAAAAAACTGTAGATTCAGAAAGAAACTTTTGAATAGAATCAAGATATAGGAGTTCCCTTCTTTACAACAGGAATTCCTGCATTCATTTCAATTGCCATAGATGATTTGTCGACCAATTTTCTATGTAGAGACCCAAGAGTCTTCTGAAACGAGAGAATATCGTCAGATGCAATGGGTATGTCTGAGAATAATTCATTACTCACCACTACTAATAATCTTGCTTTATTCATCACCTGAATGATAGACAGATAGATTGCATGCTCTACTTCCACACCTTTTCTGATGTCCACACTGAACATTTCATTGGTTAAATGAGTGGTGAGACAATCTAACAATACAATGCAGTTGTAGGGTATGCGCCCGATGTCCCCTTCAATGGACCGAGGACATTCAATAGTCAGCCAGTCTTCCATAGAGGCTTGCCGATCGAGTCGATGTTTCAAAATTCTTTGTTCCATATCACGATCGGTATTGACGCCACAGGCAAGATAGATCAATGCATCGCCAGATCTTCTCTCTTCAGCGGCAAGTCTTTCAGCATAAGAACTTTTGCCGCTTCGAACCCCTCCTGTTATGAATATTAGGTTTCCCATATCACATTTCACCTTCCTCTAATATGTAAAAGGATTACCCACCCTCCTTTATTTTCTCCATATAGCGTCCTATGGCTCGCTTCGTGACTTCATAAACACCACGTCCGATCAATTTCCCCACTGGTGTAATTGGCCCGGCAAATGGTTCAAGCTCTCCTTTTTGATTAGAGGCTATCAGAATGCTGTCTGTAGGCGTCCCTGTTGCAAGATTACCTGTCCGTCTGTCTCGAACCCCCATATCCTGAAGAGCTCTAACCTTTGCCTCGGTGGAGGTTACGATTGCTTCTATATACGCTTCATCGGACAGATTACCGTTTATGAATACCCAAGTATTAATCGTACCTGGCTTGAAATCAATGTCATATTGATAACTGGTAGACACATCCATGGCATTCCCTACTCCAGCTGTCACAACGACAAAGACCGATTTCCCTAAAGATTCAAACCGATCACATACCATATTGGTCAAATCAAGTGCTGTCATCATCCCTACTGATAATGATGGATCCAATTGTTTCTCAATCAGATAATCTTTCATATCTTCTTTATAATCCGAACAATCATAATCAACAGAAACTCTCCGATTGATGAAATGAGTGTACCACCCGATTCCTGCTCCGATAATTCCAGAAGACATACATTTCAACGGGAATGGTGCTGAGAAATGGATACTCTCTTCGTCCAATAGGAGGTATCTTTTATCTAATAGAAAATCCTCACTCTCTTGCCCTTCAGGGACAATGACCATCTGTGGCTTGGCCACTAATGGATGTGCCTGTTTTTGGACCTTCGTTTGATACACCTCTTCAATATGTTCTTCTTTCAAGACTTCTTCTGGGTGATGTAGAAGTTTGGTTTTTCCTTTGTCTAGTAGCAATAAGCGATCACAATAAAGACTTGCTAAATTCAAGTCGTGAAAAATGGCTACGACGGTTAAGTTTTCTTCGATTGTTTGTGTTCTAATCAAATCCAATAATGATTTCTGGTAGGAAAGATCAAGGTGATTTGTAGGTTCATCCAATAAAAGTATTTCGGGTTCTTGCGCCAGTGCCTGCGCAAGAAACACCCGTTGACGCTCACCGCCGGACAGTTCGTGGAGATATCGGTGCTGAAAAGATGCAATACCTGTTTGTTCCATCGTTTTGTCAACCACTTCACTATCCCATTCTGTTTTCCCTTTAAATAAGCCTTTTTGATGAGCATACCTTCCGAGCATCACTGTCTCTTTCACTTCATATGAAAATGATTCAGTCGATTGTTGGGGAAGGACGGCAACAAGTTTCGCCAATTCTCTTGAAGTAAACTGTTGGAGGGGCTTCCCTTTTAATTCAATCGTCCCCTCCATCAGAGGAAGAAGTCCGGTAATTGCTTTTAATAACGTCGTCTTCCCACTTCCATTCGGTCCAAGAATTCCAAAGAATTCACCTTGATCTATTTTAAAATTCATATTCTCAACAATTTTATGGTCGTTGTATCCTACAGAAACGCCTTTTACATCAATCATGAGGACCGACCCCTTTTCTTCAGTAGAATATATGCAAACATTGGTGCCCCGATCAGGGCAGTGATTACTCCAATCGGAAGTTCAGTTGGCGCGATGATCGTTCTTGAGATAAGATCAGCGAGTACAAGAAAACCTCCGCCTACAACGATTGATAAAGGAAGTAAATGTTTATGATCATGCCCTACTATTCTTCTTAGAAAATGAGGTATAACAAGACCGACAAATCCGATTGTTCCTGAAACCGCAACGGCTGCCCCCGTGAGGATGCTTCCGGCAATCAAGATCATAAGCTTCCGTCTATGTACAGATATTCCAATATGGCGGGCTTGTTCTTCACCGAAGCTCATACCATTCAATTCCTTGCTGTTTAGAAATAAAATCATCACACCTATAAAGAAAAACGGCAGGATAATTACAATATAGTCCCACCCTCTCATAGAAACGCTCCCAAGCAGCCAACCAATAATTTGCCGTAATTCTTCTCCTGTGAGAGCAATCATTAATGAAATCAATGACCCTAAAAAAGAGCTAAAAATAATTCCGGTCAGTATAATGGTTTCGACTTTCATGGTTCTTTCCACTTTTTGTGCAAACCATAGTACGAGAAACACGGTTATCACTGAACAAATGATACTGAAAAAGGGAAGCGTAAACTTCCCAATGAATGGTATGCTCCAATTGAAAAATAAAGTGATGACTGCACCTACAGATGCTCCTGAAGATACTCCCAATGTATATGGGTCTGCCAACGGATTGCGCAATAACCCCTGAAATGAAGCCCCGGCAATCGCCAAGGAGCTCCCGACCAATAAAGCTAATAGAACCCTTGGTAGACGAATCGAAAATACAATATTCGTAAACATTGGATCAATTGATTGAGGTAGATGAAAACCAAACAGCTCAGAACCAATAATCGTTAATATATTTCCTGGAGGAATCGAAATGGTACCAATCGATATACCTGCAAGAAGGGAAGTTACTAAAAATATCCCAGCGAACACGTATGTCAGCCATATTTTATTCTGCAAATATCTCCGGATAGATTGACTTGGCAATTTCCTCTACTCCTTCAACCAATCTTGGACCAGTTCTGGTGACTAAATCTGAATGCACATCATGTACGTCCCCATCTTTCACAGCGTTTACATCTTTCCAGCCATCTCTTCCCATTACTTGTTCTTTAGGGTTTTCACTATAATAGCCATAGGTTGTAATGATGACATCAGGATTCGCTGAAATAACCGCCTCTTGGTTCACTTGCACCCATCCATCCTGGTCACTCATCACGTTTTCAGCGTTAACAAGTGACAGCATTTGATCGATGAATGTGTTTTTTCCAGTTGAATAAATATCGGGTGAAGGCGATACTTCTACATATACACTTTTCTTTTCTTTTATACTCTTGGCTTTTTCCTGAATGGTTGCGAGATCTGATTTCATACCAGAAGTAATGGTTTCTGCTTGTTCTTTCTTACCGACAAGCGTTCCGATGTTTTCGATTGTGTCATATACCTCTTCAATGCTTTTGGCGTCTTGAACGATAAACACCTTCACTCCAGCACTGCGAAGTTGCTCTAAGCCTTCCTCTGCAGATTTGGCTGTGGATTCATGAGCAAGTACCAAATCCGGCTTTAAGCCGACTATTTTCTCAACATTAAACTCCATGCCACCGATCTTCTCTTTGTTCATTGCCTCTTTTGGATAGTTGTCAAAATCGGACACGCCTACGATTTCATCGTTTAACCCTAATTCGAATAAAATTTCAGTATTACTTGGAATTAACGAGACGATATGCTTAGGTTGTTCCTCTAAGGAAATTTTATGATCTAGTGCGTCGTTTACGGATAAAGGAAATTCTCCTTTTTCTTGACTGACCGATTTACTTTCATTTTTGTTTGTCTCTTTGGCATCATTCGTGCCACATGCAGACAAGAAACCAATAGATAATACGAATGCCAATAAAATTTTGAATGTGTGTTTCATGTTTTTCCCCCTGAAATTTTTTGTAGTCAGACAAAAAAACACCTCTCGTGGACAAGAGGTGTTGTGTAAGATGCACTGAAAGGTTTTAAAACCATGATAACATGCACATTACACCTTTCTATCCGCGTAGATTTGGTGCGAAAGACATTAGGCAGGTCTCCTGGCTCATGGTCATTGCTTGCTGCACCTTCCCATACAGTTTCGTACAGTGGCATGGATTCAGCTAACTACCATTTACAGTGGCGGGACCGCGTTGGAATTGCACCAACTTCCCTATTAAGAAGCTAAGAAGTGTTTTTCACTCCGCTTCACCTAATCTCATAACGTATGTAATTATTCCGTTCAACAGAATTATACACAAGATTCTCTCGATAGTGAATCCTATTTACTCATTTTGTTGAAAATTGTAGAGGCTTCACTTCGAATTCTCGTATTATTAGCATTATAATGGGTAGGAAATGCTCATGAGCTAAACTCCTTTTCATTCCAATGAATCTTAAGATTGAAGTGATGAATGGCAGGTAATTGAGTGAGTACACCAGACAAAAAATACATCACCAATCCCCCGGTGAAGTACGATAAAACAAAAGTATTGTCGTGTATATTTTTTCGTGGTAAAATCTGTTTCAAGCTTTTACTTTACTGCTTTAGAGTAGCATATATAGTATTGGAGGATTCTATATGAACGAAAAGAAGGAAATTGCTACCTTTGCCGGTGGTTGTTTTTGGTGCATGGTAAAACCATTTGATGAATTACCGGGAATTATCGATGTCATATCAGGTTATTCAGGAGGGCATCTCGAAAACCCTTCCTATCAGGATATAAAAAAGGGAAACAGCGGACATTATGAGGTTGTCCAGGTCACATTCGATCCTTCTCTCTTTCCATATGAGAGACTATTGGAGTTATACTGGCCACAAATTGATCCGACTGATGAGGGTGGTCAATTCCATGATCGTGGTGAACAGTACCGTACAGCGATTTTTTATCATAACGATCATCAAAAACGATTGGCTGAATTGACGAAGGATGAAATAGCAGAAAGCGGGCGATTTAAGAAACCAATCGTCACAAACATCCTTCCCGCCTCACCGTTTTATCCGGCGGAGGAATACCATCAAAAATTTTATAAAAAGAATCCCAATCAATATAAACAGGACCGTGCGAAATCCGGTCGGGATGAATTTATCGATAGTCACTGGTAGAATTCATTGCTTAGTATCAAGTATAAGATCAGTCTGAAAAAGGACTAACCACCTTCTTTGTGAATGATACAAAGACTCTGGTCCACTTACCGATTTTTCGCGAATGTGTAAGAATGAAGTAACCCCCTTTTCGCCAAACTAATAGGCAGGAAAGGGGGTTTTTTTGCATGAAGAAAAGATATCATGAAAAGGAAGATAAAGAGCAGGTAGTTGGATTTGAAGGTCTAGGGAATGTCGTCAATTTCTTTGACCCTTTTCCTGATGAAAATGAAACTAAGGTTAATAATTCGGATACAGTGGATAGTCATTCGAAATGAAAAAAAGGTGAAAGTGCATCGATTGCACCTTCACCTTTTCTCCTTTACCCAATAAATCGGTTTACTTTTACTTGTTCATCTATGATCAGTTCTGCCGTCAGCTGGCCGGAAAGCGCGACCATTGGTACGCCTCCGCCAGGGTGTGTAGAGCCGCCTACAAAATACATATTGGATAGTACTCTGCTCTTATTCGGTATTTTGAAGCCTCCATTAAGCTTTCGGTCGGTAACGGTGCCGTAGATTGATCCTCCATTTGCTCCGTAGAGGTTTTGCAGGTCATTTGGTGTAAAGGAGTATTCATACTCGATATGATTCCTTAAATCGGTCACACCCATTTTCTCGAGCTTATCCAGCACTTTACGTCGATATGACTCTTTGTACTGTGTCCAGTCCTCCCCTTCTTGTAACGGAGGAACATGGGTTAGCACAAACAGGTTTTCTTTTCCTTCTGGCGCCTGAGAGGGATCAGTTTTCGACGAGATGCCGATATAGATTGTAGGATCATCAGCTAACAAATTTTCATCAAAGATTTGTCTGAATTCCTTTTTCGGATCTTTACTGAAAAAGAAATTATGATGGGCTAGGTGATCATATTTCCGATCCACACCAAGGAGAAGAACAAGTCCTGAAACGGTTGGAGCGTATTTGCTTAACTCCTTAACTTCTTTAGCGGATTCATGATAATCATTCAGAAGTGATTTATAGCAAGGGATTGCTTCCAGATTCGATACGATGATATCAGCCTTTATTTCTTCCCCAATATTGGTGCGAATCCCTTCTGCACGGCTTC
Source organism: Bacillus sp. BHET2 (assembly GCF_005938125.1). Taxonomy (GTDB): domain Bacteria; phylum Bacillota; class Bacilli; order Bacillales; family Bacillaceae_B; genus Rossellomorea. The sequence continues at coordinate 758,909 of NZ_VCQN01000001.1, read as the reverse complement.
CGGAAGTAAGAATATCTTCCACTTCACAATTTAAGCGCACCTCTACATTCAGCTCTTCCAACACCTTGGCCATCGCTTCGGCAATTTTGTACATGCCGCCTTTGACATAATGCACACCGAGACCTAGCTGAACATGGGTAAGCTGTGACATGATCGCCGGTGCGTGATATGGTGAAGAACCCACATACATGATAAGGAAATTAAAGAGCTGCTGAAAATGCTTATCTTTGATGAATTTCCGATTAGCCGTATCTAGTGATTTCATCGGATCCATTTGTAGTAATTCTTTGACAGGGTGCATGTTACGAAGGTCCTGCAAGCCATTGATGCTCTTTTTATAGAAGCTTTTCATCGTAAGCTCATACATTTTTGAACAGTAGCTTAAATAGTTAAAGAAGTTATCTGCATCCTCAGTAGATGTTTTCTTCAATTCTTCCAGCATGGTCGGGAGGTCCGATGAAACATCCATAACCTTTCCGTCTTCAAAAAAGGTCCTCCACCCGGGCTCCACTCTAGAGATGTCTATATAGTCATAAAGGTCACGGTTCGCGTGAGCAAATACTTTTTCCAGTACCCATGGCATGGTAAGGATAGATGGACCAGTATCAAAGGAAAAACCTTTCCCTCCCCGTTTATTTAATTTCCCTCCAAGTCTCTCACCTTTTTCTACGATCGTTACGTCATACCCAACTGAGGCAAGGCGGATAGCTGTTGACATACCCCCTAAACCACCGCCAACGATGATTACTTTCTTTTTCATTTTCATTTCCTCCTTACGAGAAAGCTCATTTTCGACTATTCAGCTTTCCATTGTGCCCATTTATCTAACAATCATAACCAGTAATTCGTTTATTCATTGGGGAAGCAATAAAAATCCACCATTGAATAAACGTATTATCGGTTCGAAAAATGGTTAAAATGTCGATACAAAACGATTTATAAGAAGGTGGAAATAAATGGTTGTTTGGTTAGGGACCTTGATCCTTACTATTTTTCTTTTCACGAGAATTCCGATTGCAAAGAAATCCATTCATGTTCGAAATAGCTACCTGGGCAAAAAATGCTCGATCATTATCCCTGCTAGAAATGAAGAAGAAACAATTGGCACGTTACTCTCCAGCATTCAGAATCAATTCATTCAGCCCGAAGAAGTGATTGTGGTAAATGATGCTTCAACCGATCGAACGAAGGAAATTGCAGAAGGATTCGGGGTAACAGTCGTTGATAGTCCACCTCTGCCAATAGGATGGAACGGAAAGTCATGGGCTTGTTGGAACGGTGCGAAAGCGTCCAATGGTGAGTGGTTGATGTTTGTAGACAGTGATACATGGTTTGAGCAGGCGGGTTTGCTTAGAATATGTGAAACCTATAAGCGTCAGCAATGTCAGGGTGTGCTGAGTCTCCATCCTTATCATGTGATGGAAACGGGATACGAAACCTTATCCATGATGTTTCATTTCGTTGTGTTTGCTTCAACCAATGTTACCCATTTTTTCTCCGGAATGGTGAAACCTACCGGAGGCTTTGGGCAATGCTTCCTTTGTTCAAAGAATGTCTATGAACGTATTGGTGGACACGAAGCGATTAAAGCAGAAATGGTTGAACATTTCGCTTTAAGCCAACATGCGAAAATGTGCGGGGAATCAGTGGAAGCAGTCAGTGGAAGAAACGCAATTTCCATGAGAATGTACGGAACCGGTTTGGATGATTTATTCCGCGGGTGGTCAAAAAGCTTCGCATCAGGGGCAAAATCCACGAATATCATCCTTTTGGGACTCACTTCTTTATGGATCGCCTCTCTCATTTCGTTTATCGTCCATTCTCCAGGGGTGGTTTGGACTCATCCCTATCTATTTATGCTAGAGTACGTCCTTATTGCAGGGTATCTGTCTGTACATGCAAGAAAGATCGGCAATTTCACCATTTTCGATTCACTACTATTCCCGGTCCACATCCTATTCTTTATTATCACCTTTTCACACTCACTCGTAAGCACTTTTTTCACAAAAAATACGAAATGGAAAGATCGATATGTTTTTATCGATAAAGGAAAGGATGAAAAGATGAAATGATCCTTTTTTTAAACATTATCGCATGGGTCATGATTCACTTGACTGTTTCCTTTCAGACCTCCCGGATGTCCGAGCACCAGCTTCTACGGTTCTCCCCTCTCTTTCATCCGTTAAAAGTAGAGGTGAAAGGAGGGGTGTACGGGATTTTGAGAATCAAGAAATGGAAAGCGTACATACCGGATGCAGCGGGATGGTTTCGATCAGGAGTGATAAAGAATGAAATCGGTCTCACTTCTGATCTTGGCAGAAGGACGTTCCTCATGGAGATCAATCGGGCAGAGTTATCTCACTGGATGCAAATGATGCCTGCCCCCCTATTTTTCATCATAAATAGCGGAGTGATGTCTTGGGGAATGTTTCTATACGGGATCCTTTTCAATCTACCACTAATACTCGTCCAGCGTTTTAATCGGGTGAGACTATTAAAGGTGATGAGGCAATTCATCACCCCTTCGAATAAGGATTCTCTGCCAAATTCAAAAACACCCATTTTTGAAAAAGAAACCATTCATGCATATAAAGATTGAATTGGTACATTTTAAGAAGAAGAACCGAGGAAGTCCTCCACATCTTTAGGCCGTTAATCCCTTGATTTGCTCGGTTCCCATCCTTCTCTAACCTCATATCCCTCATCCCTTCACTCAGAAATCACTCCTGTAGAAATATGTCGAATTATAATTACTCTTTCTAACAGCTCTCTTATGCTACACTTAATGAATCAAACAGTAGGAGGAAATATTATGCAAAAAATATTCAAAACACTTTCATTCATTCAAGAAGGAGTGACCGTTTAGAATTCCCTATTAGATGAAACGACGCTCCTTCTTCCGTATTGTAATAACTTCAAAGGAAGCAGGAGATTTAGATGATGAAACAAACGCTCGCATCTCATAACATTCGGATGCTATTTTGGATTTCTTTTTTTGGTACAATCAGTTTTCTTCAACCCGTATTAACATTGTTTTACTTTGAAAGAGGATTGACCTCTTCTGACATATTAATCGTACTCATGTTCTGGAGCGGTGCCGTTTTACTAGGTGAGGTCCCAACAGGAATATTTGCTGACCGGTTTGGTGCAAAGAATTCTTTTTTATTCGGTTCCTTGCTAAAGTTCGTTAGTATCGTTCTTCTATTATTCGCCTATGAACCTTGGGTGTTTTTCTTATACAGTTTCCTCAATGGGTTTAGTGTGACATTTTTTTCAGGAGCCGATGAGGCGTTACTCTATGATTCTCTTAAAGAGTCAAATGAAGAAAATCGAATGGACTATGCCATGGGGAAAATTCAATCGGCCACCTTTATCAGTATGTTGATCGCGGTACTATTCGGTTCGTATTTTGCCAAGGATTTAGCGGACAGCCAGTTTAATCTGCTTATCCTCCTGGGATTGGCCTTTCACCTTATAGAACTAATCTTAATTCTGAGAGTCAAGCAGCCGGATACTGATTCATTTCAGAAAGAAAATCCTTTTTCTCAACTAAAGAGTGGGGTCCGTGTGATACGCCAAGCACCACAACTATTGCTGATGTTTCTGAATGTCACATTAGTCTTCATTCCGGCTGGTGTGGTATATGAATACTTTGATCAACCACTGATGAAGGAGGCAGGCGTGCCTATCTCCTTGATTGGTGTCTTTTATGCGGCTTCTGCCGTCGTTGGGCTTATTGCTTCAAATTCCATCGGATGGATGACAGCACGTTTTTCCAGGCTGATGTTGATGAACATATCCGGTTTGCTTGCTGTAGTGGGTTTACTGTTATCCGCTTTGTTCGGTTCGTCTTTATGGATCATATTGGGTGCATTTTTCATGTTAAGACTTGTTAGGGCAATACGATACCCCATCTATTCTCAATTAAGCAATGATTTGATACCGTCGGGGATCAGGGCAACAACAATTTCTTTGCTGTCAATTGTGGATTCAGTCCTGGACCTAGTCGTGTTCGGTGTTCTATCTACGATCGCATTGAAAGGATATTCTTCCATACTCATTGGATGTGCCCTTATCGCATTAATCGGTACACTATTACCAATTAGACGGGGCAGGAAAATGAATGCAAAGCAGAAGGTTGAACAAAGCAGATCGTACTGAAAGGTAGAAATAAAAGAGTGCTGACGGATTGTCAGCACTCTTTATCATTTGAAGAGATTTATTTCTTTAAGTACGTCCAGCCTTCTTCTTGATACACCTGATCTTCTTTCATCAGTTTTCCAAGTGCACGTTTGAAGGACGCTTTACTCATATTGAAACGGTCTTTAATTTCGTCAGGCTGACTTTTATCCCAGAAAGGAATCGCACCATTCCGTTCAGCAAGGTACTCGAGAATGACTCCTGCATCATCTTGCATTTTTTCCTGCTTCAAGGGTAGAAACGATACATTTAAATTCCCGTCATCCTTAACATCGATGACTCTTCCTTCAACAAGCTCCCCGAGTCTAGGCTCCTCTTTACGCTCATTCATGTGAACGAAACAGCGATATCCTTGTTCAGATAAGAAGAAAGTTCCGACTCTTAACAGTCGATACACTCGCCCTTGAACTTTGGCATTCATCATTTCTGTTGATGCTCTTCTAGACACTTGTTCGATAATATTTTCAGTGGCTAAACGTCCATATAAACGATCCTGCTTATCCCGATTTAAGGTTAGAAATAACTGATCGCCCGGGTTTGGCCAAAGCTCCAGAAACTTTGGCAGATCATCTGAGGAGACCAAAATATCCTTAGGCAATCCAATGTTCACGAACACCCCTAAATCTTCACGCTTATCCACTACTTCTGCCCATCCATATGCTCCAACTTGTACCTTAGGGATACGCATGGTGGCTGTCAGGCGAACTTCCTTGTCATGATAAAGGAATACCTTCACAGTATCTCCTTCTTGAATTTCTTCTGTTATTTCAGAGTGGTGCAATAGTACACGATCGATATCATTCGTCAGAAAGAAACCGTATGGCACTTCAAGGTCAACGAATAAATCCACTACTGTACCTGGTTTTAAAGAAGACATTATTCTATTTCCTCCTATATCAATTAACGTATTAACTTAAGTTTTCTCTACTCAATGAATGTATTCACTAAATATAGCTTTTTTCCTGGATGATGTATAGAGTGTTTGGCGATTTTTATAATAAACCATCAATTTAGAAAATAAAGAATTCATGAACATTTTTTCGTTTCATTGACCGCAAGAAAGTGACTTGTTATGATGCTTCTAATTCAATTATAACAAAAATACACATACCTTGTATAAGTTCAAGAATATGGCTTGAACGTTTCTACCAGCTACCTTAAATGGCTCGTCTACAAGATAAAGTAATGATCGTTTCAATTATTTTATCCTGTGGATACGGCTCTGGTGAATGTTGCACCGGAGCTTTTTTTATTCTATCTACTCGGAGGGTTATGTATGAAAACATTCTTTCAATTTGCTGAAAGAAAGACAACTTATAGAAAAGAAACATTAGCAGGTATCACGACATTCCTTTCCATGGCTTATATTCTTGTGGTGAATCCCATTATTCTCAGTCAGGCAGGTATGGATAAGGGCGCACTATTTACGGCCACAGCATTGTCTGCGATTGTTGGATCCCTTTTAATCGGGATTATGGCAAATTTTCCAATTGGGATCGCTCCAAGTATGGGACTTAACTCATTCTTTACTTTTTCAGTATGTATCGGTATGGGGGTTCCTTGGGAAATTGCACTAACGGGAGTTTTTGTAGCAGGCATCATCTTTATGATATTAAGTGTTATGAAGATCCGTGAAAAAATCATCAATGTCATTCCACAGGACTTGAAGTATGCCATTGCCGGCGGTATTGGATTTTTCGTCGCATTTATCGGTTTTAAAAACGCCGGGCTTGTCGTTGCGAATCCTGAAACTTTCGTCTCAATCGGAAATCTATCTTCTCCTACTACCCTCCTTGCAGTATTTGGATTCATCATTACATTGATGATGTTGGTAAAAGGGATAAAAGGTGGGATTTTCTACGGAATGGTGGCAACCACTGTCTTAGGTATGATTATTGGCAAAATAAATGTGCCGCATTCTATGATAGGAAAAGTTCCTAGTCTTGAGCCTACTTTTGGAGTGGTTTTCACTCATTTAGGGGATATTTTCACTCTTGAAATATTGGCTGTTATCTTTACCTTTTTGTTTGTCGCGTTCTTTGATACTGCAGGCGCATTGATTGCAGTTGCAAGCCAAGCAGGCATTATGAAGGATAATAAGATTCCGAATGCAGGTAGGGCACTGCTGGCCGATTCTGCTTCAGGTGTCGCAGGAGCGATATTCGGGACTTCCACTACAGCATCATTCGTAGAGTCTTCAGCAGGGGTTGCCGTTGGAGGTAGAACAGGATTCACTTCGGTAATCATTGCATTATGCTTTTCGATTGCGTTGTTCTTTTCACCTATTTTATCGGTTATCACACCTGAGGTGACGGCGCCTGCACTTATTATCGTAGGTGCGTTAATGGCTACTGAAGTAAGGCATATCAATTGGAATCGTCTTGAAATAGTCATTCCTTCCTTTGTGACCATCATCATGATGCCTTTGACTTTTAGCGTTGCAACCGGAATTGCCCTCGGATTCATCCTTTATCCATTTGCGATGATTTCGCTGAAAAAATGGAAAGACGTTCATCCGATTATGTATATTCTTTGTGGATTATTCATTGTTTATTTTGCTTTTTCTTAATAAGATTTTCCGTTTGTAACCAATCGTTCTAACTAACATTTTTATTTTAAAGGCTCTTTTCGCAAAGATTGTTGTTTTCTAACATAGGAGCTGCCGAGGCTCTGTCAATGAGTGTGTGCGATAGATGGTGAGGGGAACGGCTTCGCTTTCCGGCGGACGAACGGCCAAGCCTCCTCAGCTGCGCTTCCGGGGTCTCGGCACGCCCGATACCCGCAGGAGTCTACGCCGTTCCCCTCACCATCTTTAAGAGATTTCGTGACAGAGCTTACTAGTGAAAAAACCGCATGAAATGGCATTTTACTATTCAAGCTAAAATCGACCACTGCACCGGATAAAAAATGATGTTTTCTAGCCGTGTATGGTAGTAGATAAGTCATCAAACTTAGTAAGTTGATTGTAGCGGAAGGTGCTCGACTCCTGCGGGAATTGCGGGAAAGTTGAGACCCCGCAGGGCAAAGGCCGAGGAGGCTCAACTCACGCCCCGCGGAAAGCGAGCACCTGCAGCGGAAATCAACTAGCACTCGCTACCTTCAATAGTAACAAAGTTTACGAAAAGAGCCATTTTAAAAAACAAAAGAAGCGAACACTCTATTTAACTGATGTTCGCTTCTTTTTGTTATATTTATATTCATTTAAATCTTTTTCAAAACACTTTTAGTCATTTAAATTTGCTTGTGATAGCTTCGCACCTTCTCATCGGTTGGAAGGAAAAAAGTCATCATTCCTAATAGCGGAAGAAAACTGCAGAGGATCATGACAAATCGAATGGTGTATAGGTCTGCCAAGCTTCCAAAGATAACTGCACCGACCGCGCCCATTCCAAATGCGAGTCCGACAGTGAGTCCGGATACCATTCCAATTTTCCGTGGCAAGAGCTCTTGTGCATAAACGACAATGACGCTAAAGCTGGATGACAGAATAAGACCGATGCAGAAAATGACTGGATATACCATATTTAGCGATAAGTAAGGCAAAACAAGGGTTAATGGAGCTGCACCAATCATCGAGAAGAAAATGATATTTCTCTTACCAAAGCGATCTGAAAGCGGTCCTCCTATAAATGTCCCAAGTACCCCAGCAAACATAAATACAAATATGTACGCCTGTGCTTCTTTAATGGAAAGGCCGTAATCCTCAATCAAATAAAACTGGTAGTAATTCGATAAACCGGCTCCGTACCAAGAACGTGCAAAGACAAGGAACACAACGAATACCATTGCCCATTTGATTTTCGGGTTGATTGGTACTTTCTTCAGAACAGATTTTGATTTTTGGTTTCGTTCCTCATTCGTACGTATTTGTTCTGAGTACCAGTTAGATACGCGAAATAAAACTACTATGCCGATGAGTGCCACAATCGTAAACCATAATGCCCCTTTTTGTCCAAAAGGAACGAATATGAAGGCGGTAATTAAAGGAGCAAGCGATTGGCCAGTGTTCCCTCCGACCTGATAAATCGATTGAGCAAGTCCTCTGCGGTTACCTGCTGCCATATAAGCTACCCTTGAGCCCTCGGGATGAAAAATGGCAGAACCGAAGCCAATCAATAATACTGATAATACAATCCAAAGAAAATGTCCTGATAAGGCAAATCCGATCAGTCCAGCTAAGCTCGACACCATCCCTAGCGGAAGCAAATACGGTCTTGAACGAATATCGGCATAAAACCCGAAAACCGGCTGTAACAATGAAGAAGTCATATTTAGGGCAAAGGCGATCCAACCAATCTGCGTATAGCTCAACTGTAGGGATTTCTCGATAATTGGAAACATAGCAGGTACTACGGCTTGAAGGGTATCATTGATGAAATGACCTGAGCTGATAGCTAATAGAATCCCGTAAATTGTTGGGTTCACTGCTGGTTTCATAGCTGTTTGTGACATTGTTTTCACTCCTTTCATTTATTTCGTCTCTCTAAATAGTATACTGAAAAAACCAAACATTTCCTATATCTATTAAACTTCTTATCATCCTACCAATTATTTCAAATAAAAGTGCGGAACTCAATCCTACATTACTCATGAAATGGCTTATCCTGATTCGGATAAGCCATAACTGACATCTAATATCTGTTTTTCTACCATGAATATGCTAGTTGGATTCTTGACTGTAGAGGTCGGAGTCTATATCTTCAAGGAAAGGAGTCTGTTCTCCTAAACAATATAGTTGTAACACATGCATGGCTCTGGTACATGCTGTGTAAAATAACCGGCGGAGGCTTTCATCACGATATGATTCAATAGATGCGTTGTAAATGATGACAGCGTCAAATTCTATTCCCTTTGCTAAATAAGCCGGGATGACGATAACCCCTTGCTCGTATTGGAGTGAGTCGCTTTTCATAAGCTTAATGTCCTCAATAACGTCTAAATAGGCATATACCGCTTCGCTCTCCGTTGCTGATTTACATATAATCGCTATGGAGTGGTACGACCTACTTCTCCACTTTGCCACTTGAGTACAAATACGTTGGTGGAGTTCATCGTATGATTTCACTTGGGTTAGCACCGGTTTTTCCCCAGGTCGATCAAATGGATTTATATGTTCCCCATCAGGGACAAGTCCACGTGTAAACTCGATAATCGACTTTGTAGACCGATAGCTCTGCGTCAGATTTATTGCCTCGGTTTCACCCGGTCCATATAATCTCGTCAGTGTACTGAAATCCACATGTTGATGTGCATGAGCAAAGATGGCCTGGTTAAAATCGCCTAATACTGTCAATCTTGCAGAAGGAAACAGCCTTTTGATAAACTCGAATTGAAACGGTGAGTAATCTTGAGCTTCATCGATTAATACATGTTTAATCGATGTATTTGACTGAAAGCCGAGTATCAGCTCTTTTAACAGTAAAAAAGGAGTAGCATCTTCGTAATGGAGTTTTCCTTCTTCAAGATTGTTCACAGTAGATTTACAGATATCCTCCCAGCTTCTTAGGGTTAGTCCCTCAGGTAAGGAACGAATTATCACTGGATCAGCAAACAGCTGATAATAGATTCCCTTAACATCTACAAATTGAAGTGTCTTTAGCCATTTACGGACCCTCTTAAACCGTTTGCGTACGACCCATCGGGATAATATATCATACTCACTTTCATAATCATTGGAATGATTATTCTTCTGCAGATGCTTATGTGCTTTATGATAATCCTCATTGCTCATCAGCTCGATTTCTTCTTCTACCCAAACATTGGAGCGTTCCCTTTTCTCTGCGTCATCGATTTGAAATTGAATCCAATCCTTCAATTTCTCAAGCTTGTTATGGAACCGCAGTGAAGGATCAATCGAATAGAATCTTTCCTTGATTTGGCTCCCCGTAATAATCGCTTTTCCTCTAAACTTGATTCCTTTAAATAACATGCCTTCCATTTCCAAAAATCCTCTGTAAAATTTGATGATGTCAAAGAAATCAGTAGTAGCTTTGAACTTTATACTTTCTTTCCTGGTGTCGTACGTAGGTGCTTTCATTTCTGTCAGAACGTACTCCAATTGTTCGTAAGGTCCCTCTAAATCGAAATCTTTACTAAGCCTATGGTCTAAATATTCTTGGAAGGTCACCTGCTCCATATTTTCCTCACCAAGTTCAGGTAATACATTTGATACATAGCTATTAAACATGGCATTAGGTGAAAATAGAATAATCTGGTTCGCCTTCAAATTGCCCCGGTACTTGTAGAGTAAATATGCAATCCGCTGCAACGCGGCAGAGGTTTTCCCACTTCCTGCAGCACCTTGAACAATGAGCAACTTCCCACGATCATGCCGGATGATCTGATTTTGCTTCTGCTGAATTGTTGCAACGATACTGTGCATATAGGCTTCGGTTCTCTTACCAAGTATTTGCTGTAATACCTCATCCCCGATGGTCAAGCTCGTATCAAACATAGAATTGATGACGCCATCCTGGATAAGATACTGCCACTTTTTCTCTAGGTTCCCCTTGATGATGCCTCCAGGTGTAGTGTATTCGGATGGACCGGGAGGATAATCATAATAGACGCTCGAAATGGGGGCGCGCCAATCATAGATTAGAAAATCATCCCCGCTTTGATTCGTTAGCGTAGAAATACCAATATAGATTTTCTCTGTTTTTGTATCTCCTTCTTCAGTAAGATCGATGCGTCCGAAATATGGTTTATCTTTCATTCTCTTTAATGAGGATAGCTTTTTTATAGCCTGCTTGTGGGTACCTTGGCTGACGGTCAATATTTGCGCCTGTTGTCTTAAACTAAGGACAGTTTCCAGAAAATCATCAAATGAATCGGTGTTTACTTTGACTTCATCCCAGAAGTGTTTGCGAATTTCCACTACTTCATCGTGACGTCGTCCAGTTTCACTCTCCAAATTTCCGATTTGCTCCAAGATTATTTTAATGACGCGGTCTACTCGTTCCTGCTCCTTGCGAATTTCAGGGTTCATTCAAGCACTCCTTTTCATTAAAAATAGGGGTTGACTCGATAGTGAATTATGTTATATAATTATTATTGAGGAAATGTGTTATAATTCACTTTTGTTATGTGTTTCTGTTCTAATTTACCATAAATATGACCCTTAATCAATATAAATAAGACTGCCGGACGATAGCTTTTCGTTTAGCAGTCTTATTCTGTATGTATTCAGATTAAGTTAGAACATTCCATTTTCATTAGGGGAATCCTCTGGTATCGGTTGCCCCACATCCCATAATTCTATGATCTTTCTATCCTGAAATCGGAAAATGTGGATGACAATCGCCCCGATATCATCAGGATGCTGCCTCACATGTGAATGAACCGCCACATTCTCTCCTTCTTCTATCGTTCGCTTCACTTCAAATATCTTGTCAGGATTCTCTTCTGCATTTTCTTCCATAGCTGTCATAAGAGACTTTGCATCCCCTCGGAAATAAGGATTATGGTGACAAAAGTCGGAACTTGTATAAAGATCGTATGCTTCTCTTACGTCCCCCCTCGCAACCAGATATAAAAACGAAACTGCTCTTTCTTTATTCGAGATTAAATCACTCATGTCAAACATCCTTTCACTATAAAAGTCATACTTTCATTTTATAGGAATTTCCATCGCAAAGTACGTTTTTGTATAGTTTATTTTCAGTCAAAATAAAGGAGAGCAGTGAAAAGTTCAACCACCAGCTTTCACACTGTTCTCCCCTCAATAAAAATGGTTTCATAGTTTATCATAAAATGTTCCATTGAAAAATAAGGTGATATCACCTAAGGTACCAATACAAAAGAAGATAAAATAATAACTCGCCTTTGAGACTTCTTTGTTGAAAAGCTCTTTACAAGCCTGAATAAAAATTTGTTCAAATTTAAACCAACTTAAAATCCAAGCAATGATCAAAAAAGTAACGATGGTCATAGAGATTCTCCCTCCTTGCTCCGCATCGTATTAGACGGTCATTTTCCAACTCGACTGTGCCAACCACCGTTCCTTTTCCTTATAATCCGGTACGATTTTCCCGACAAGCCGCCAGAAAGATCGGTCATGATTCAGATGTACCATATGGCACATTTCATGAACGACTACATAGTCAATAACATCTTGAGGGGCCATGGCAAGCTTCCAGTTAAAGGTCAATTGTCTCTTTCCGTTGCATGTTCCCCAAGTCGCTTTGCTTTCAGAGATTCGAACGGATCGAGGTTTCGTTTTGAAGTGACGTTGTTGGCTCGATATACTCTTTTCAACCAAAGCTTTGCACTCCTTGTAATAAAAACGCTTTAGCGCTTGTTGAATATGTTCATCCTCTAGCTCTTTTACATGAATGTACAGAGTGTTACTGTTGAAAGCGACATGGTCTTGTGGGATGAGTGGGTCGTGATGAACATCAATCGGGAAAGAATGTCCCTTATATAGAAAAGAATCGCCATGATTATAGGTTTTCTCTTGAGGGCCCTTCAATTGGTCCTTCTTTTCCTTCGATTTCTCAAGGATCACTTCCCATTTATCTTCAAGCAACAGGACTACAGATTCATGAGATGAGCCCTTCGGTGCCTGAACTTCAACATTTCCATAGCTGTCAAGGTAAACGGCAATAGAGGTCCGGTTCTTGTATTTTATTGTAAAATGTAACGTCTCACCTGAATACGTGTGGTTCATACCTTATCCCCTATATTTAAGCGTTAATCCTTTTAAGAAATTACGTGCATATCGATCTCCACAGATTCTATAATTCTTATGTCCTTCTCTTCGCAAAATCGCCCCTAATTCACCTTTAGTGATGACTACGCCGGTTTCATCAAGTATCTCAATCATTTCTTCACTCGTTAAGGAAAGCGCGATTTTCACTTTCTTTAGTAGAAGATTATTCACATGTTCGTACGTTAATTCTGGTCTTTCAGGTTGGCCTGGCCGTGCTTCCTGCTTCCCTCTCTTAAATGTGATAAATCCATTTAGAAAGGACTCGTACATTTCATCATCACAAGGGATATGATTGTCATCTTCCAGGATTTCCTCTTCAAATTCATCTTGGGATTTGGTAAGCACCTTCAACACTTGTTCTTTTGTAAGATCAATGCCACCCAGTTTAAAAATCTCTACCATTTCAGTATTTTTAATATCCAGGGCGTATCGTAAGCGGATCAGTATGTCATTGTTATCTATGTTCATTGGGATACCTCCATAAATTTTTCTTATAAGTCTATTCTACTCGTAAGAACCGAATCAACACTAAGAGAATAGCTTACCACTTAATGGACCTTTTTTATAGTGGTTATCAATTGGAATGGATTTAAAAAAGAATTCTTCATTTAATATAGGAGGGAAGAATCGTTTATCCCATGCTTTAAATTGAATGGAAGGAGGTGATAAAACTACATTTCTATTCTTTGTGAAAAAAACAAGCTAAAAAAATGCAAAGAATCGATATATAGACACTTTGCATTTAATCTACTAATCTCAAAATAGCGTCAACAACTCATCAAATGATTTTATCACTTGCCCGTATTCATCCACTTCTCCAAATCCATATCGGGCATAGACAAAAGGAATCCCCGCCTCTTTAGCAGCCAGTCTATCTCCTTCTGTATCGCCTATATATACAGGTTCCTTTAGGTGGTTACGCTCGATGATGAGTTTAATATTCTCACCCTTTGACAAACCCGTCCTACCAGGATTCTCATAGTCAATGAAATAATGATCAAGTCCGTGATATTCATAAAACGCTTCGATGTATCCCTCTTGACAGTTGCTGACAATAAACAGTTTATACTTCTTCGCCAACTGTAGAAGAACCTCCTCAACATTGCTGTATAATTGGCCGCCATGGTTGGTTAAGTGAGGAATTTCATGTTTGGAAAGTTCTATTAATAATTTTTCTCTCTCTTCTTCACTCAACTCCGGGAATAGTTTCTTCCCGATTTCTTTCATTTGGAGCCCCATTGTTCCTTCTAGATGTTCTCGTGTCAAGCCTACCTTCAGCTTACTATTTTCCGAGGTAGCTTTGTTCCATGCTTCAAGCACAGACTCGACGGGATCCCAAAGGGTTCCGTCAAGGTCAAATATGATACTATCCATTGTCATTCCTCCCAAATCTTAAGTAAATCTATTTGTGGGTATAAATTGCACTTTAGTCTTAGTTTAGTATAACAAAACCCATTTGGAATGCAGGTAAGAGAGTTAAATTTAGACCATTTTGAAAAAAATCTATTTTATCTCCTTCATCGATCCCTATGATTTTGTTTTCACTCACCACTACTTGCTTCATTCAGAAATGTACCTCTCCCCTTTTTCAATATATCCTCCCATTATTAAGTCCGGCACCAATTCACCACCTGTTGCCCACACCAATTGGGTCCCATTGCTTAATTGATGAGCTGTGAGTGAAAGAGAGTTCAGATGGGTTTGAATGGCTGATAATGTAGGACCAATCATTCCTGCCAGTGCAGAAGGCTCAAGTGAAATTGATTCAGAACGGTGTAAGAGAGCTAGCATTTTAAATAGATTTTGATCATTCACGGTATATACACCATTCACCAGGTTTTCTATCATCTTCCCTGCAAGTCCGGATGGGCGGCCGACCGCTAATCCATCCGCTTCGGTCCGATTACTTAGACCGATATCCTGAACCGAGATGTTCTCATGTTTCCCAGTTGCGAGCCCGAGAAGCATACAAGGGGAACTCACTGGTTCGGCAAAGTAGCAATGGACATGATCACCGAATACATATTTCAGCCCATAAGTTACTCCTCCAGGACCACCACCAACCCCACAGGGCAAATACACGATGAGCGGATGATCACTATTAACCTTGATCCCCGCTTGGTCAAACTGTCTCTTCAACCTGAGAGCAGCAACTGCATAACCCATGAATAGATCCTTCGAGTGCTCGTCGTCGATAAAATAACCATTCGTTTCATTCATGCATTGCTTCCG
Organism: Bacillus sp. BHET2; assembly: GCF_005938125.1. Classification (GTDB taxonomy): domain Bacteria; phylum Bacillota; class Bacilli; order Bacillales; family Bacillaceae_B; genus Rossellomorea. The sequence goes on along the minus strand of NZ_VCQN01000001.1, from coordinate 743,767 downwards.
GCCTTCTTTTACCGCATGTGAAAAGTCGTTTTGATGTTCGATCACCTTCACGCCTTTTTCCCGAAGGAGATCTTTTTTCCATTCCTTTGCATCCAGTGACATGTGTACAGACACACGGAATCCTAGAGCAGCACCGATTGTTCCAATACTCAAAGCCAGGTTTCCTGTTGATCCTACTACAATGGAATACTGGGAGAAAAAGTTTCTAAAAGATTTACGCGCAAGTTCTGAATAATCATCTGTGATTCGCACCTTGTTATGAGCAAGCAATAAGGATTCGGCTATCTTCAATACCTCGTATACACCACCCCTAGCTTTAATTGAGCCTGCAACGGGGAGCTCATTATCACATTTCAGCATGAACCGCCCTGGAATAGTGCACTGATACATAGTTTCTAATTCGTGCTGCATCCCGGATAGATGACGGATGGGGGATTCAATAATCCCATTAGTCTTTTCCGTTTCAGGAAATACCGTTCTTATAAAGGGTGCAAATCGGATGAGCCTGTCTTCAGCCTCTTTTATCTCCACACCTATGAGCCCTTTTAAGGAATGGACCCTCTTCAATAATGAGTTGTGCCAAAAGGTTTCTTTCCCTCCTTTTAGGTCTTCCAGTAATTCAGGGTTCATTTCGAATCTATGCTCTGAATTCATATCATCCATCCTCTCAATACACTGTCTTTGAATTCCTCCATCATTCTTCTATACAAAGCGGCCTCTTCCATAAATGAATAGTGATTGCTTTTATATAGGCTCTTTTCGCAAAGGTTGTAGTTTTCTAACATAAGAGCTGCCAAGGCTCTGTCTTTGAGTGAGTGCGATAGTTGGTGAGGGGAAATCAACTACCACTCGCTACCTTAAATAGCAACAAAGTTTACGAAAAGAGCCTTTATTAAACACACGAAGGTCCGTCCCTCTCTATCAAGCCCTGTCGGTTTCTAGTCGCTCATTTTAACATTATTATGGTATAATAATGTTTTCTGATGAGAAGAAAATCCAAGCTTTTATTTTAAAAATTCAGTTGTCAAAGGTGAAGAATTTGAGAGAATGTGAAATGTTACTATCCATCAAAAAACTAGGATCCTTGTTAAAAGAATTCCATACATGCAAATGTCCAAATCTAAAAGATAATATAGTCAAGGAAATAAAAACGCAAAGTGAAAAGATCCACCCTAAAAATGATGAATGACGGAGGGAAAATAAAGTGGAGGTAACCTAATCGTTACCTCCACTTTATTAATTATTATAGATACCTATGTATCTATGATTCTCTAACCACCGACACCATTGCCTTCTTACTTCTTGATAATCTTGATTTCATTTACAGGCCAATAGACAATATTCGTCGTGCCTACTACATTCTCAAGGGGAATGGATCCAATCAAGCGGCTATCCTTGCTATATCTCCTGTTGTCACCCATCACAAATAATTGACCTTCAGGAACGGTGGTTTGATTAACCGCGGTATCTTCCAATTTAAAATCCAGGGTTAATGCCCCTTCTCCATTGTCTTTTTGCTCCTGTAAGTAAGGTTCATCATAGGCCTGTCCATTTACGTATAGCGTATCATTCTTATATTCAATCCGGTCTCCGGGCAGCCCGATCACCCGTTTTATGTAATCTTCATCTTCAGTAGCATGGAATACAACGATGTCAAATCGCTCCGGTTTATCCAACTTATTCACAATCATCCGATCATGGTCCAACAGGGTAGTATTCATCGACGCACCGTCAACGACAATTGGTGTCAGAAAAAAAGTACGGATGATGACCATTAGCATAATACCGACGCATAACGATTTCGCCCATTCCCACATCTCACTTCTGTTGTTGCCCACTCTTGTCACCCTTTCTATTTGAAAACTGTCACCCTATAACATTCGATACCAGCATCGTGATTTCCTTCTATACATATCGATCTATGATAAAAATGATATTGTGCCTTTTTCACACTTTTCAAGCACCAAATTGTAATTCCCATTCATTCAAATTCACTCCATAACTCCACGATATTCACTTTTCTCAAAGGACTAGGACGGTTTCTTTAACGAACGGATTAAGAATATGGTAAGATACCAAGATACAAAGTTTTAGGAGAATGATAATGAAAAAGACGATCGACCATATCGGAGTCGCTGTCAGAAATATAGAAGATTCCATTCGATTTTATGAAAATGTCTTGGGGGCAACGCTGATTGATCAATACAGTAGTCATGCGTTGGGTGTTGAAAGCAAGATTGCCATTATGGAGGTGGACGGTGCCCGAACTGAATTACTTGCACCGACGAATAATGTGACTTCCCCCATCGCCCGCTTTATTAAGCAAAAAGGAAAGGGCGTTCACCATATCGCCTATCGTGTAGATGACCTTGATGCTGCATTAGATGAACTGAGTCATAAGGGGATTCGGATATTAGAGGACAGCCTCCGTATCAACAAACATGGTAGAAGACTGATTTATTTAAACCCCGCAGATACGGAAGGGACGATTATTGAGTACTGTGACTATCCCGATGGTGAAAAAATCTAGATCTCGCTAACTAAAAAAACGACCCCGATTAAAGTTGAATCGGGATCGTTTTTCTTTTTCAATCCACATCAATGACGACGCAACCGTAAAATCCTCCATCTTCAACTTGCTGATTGGCCTCGGCAATGTTATCAAGCTGATAGGTATCGGCAATACGGTGTTGAAGTATGTTTTCTTTTAAAGCCCTAGTGATGTCTGTTATGGCTTGGCTTTTTGCTTCTTCTGGCATAGCATAGACTATGATCAGGCGAATGGTTAAATCCATGAACATCATATCTCTGAACGGCAATTTGGGTTCAGTTATGACGGTTGAGGAGTAGCTGGCGATCACTCCCCCGGTTCGAATCAGCTGCAAAATCATGGGTAAATTTGCTCCAAATTCTACATCAATCACCCTGTCCACCTTGACTCCATCCGTATATGTCAATACACTTTCAACCATTCCATCCTTGGAATGGTCAACAACCAAATCAGCTCCCGCTTCCATACAATGTCTATAGGCAACATCATTACTAGCGGTAGCAATCACGGTTGCACCGCCTTCCTTTGCCCATTGAATCGCATAATGACCTACACGGCCCGCTCCACCTGTGATGAGTACTATTTTCCCTTTTACAGGACCATCTGAGAATACACTGCGGTGAGCCGTCATTGCCGGTATGCCAAGACACGCTCCTTCGGCGAAAGTCGTATTTCCCGGTAGCTGAATAGCCCGATGACTGTCAATAGAAACATATTGAGCAGCTGTTCCGTGAAGGCGAGCGTATTGAGCCTGATACACCCACACACGTTCCCCAATCCGGGAGTGAGGAACACCAGTCCCAACTGCTTCAATGATCCCGGCTCCGTCGCTATTCGGAATTACCGGGCCTTCAGTAAGCAGATCGGGAAAGGATCCAAGTCGTTTCTTCGTATCGGAAGGATTCACCCCTGAGGTGCGCATCCGGATAAGAACCTCTCCATGAGAAGGCTCAGGCGTCTCAAACACCCCAACCTGAAGAACATCAGGTGCATGTCCGAATTCAGAAAACCATGCTGCTTTCATCTTCCATTCCTCCTTGAGAAATCTATTGGGTTAGTATGTGTAGTCTCTTTTGAATTTACTTACAAGTTAGAGTGAAACTAGTAATGGTCGATTACTCTTTTTTGTACTCCAGTCTGAACTGAACAATTTCAGATTGATTGAAATGAAGGTAAATGTGAATTTAAAAGTCGGCATCTCCAAAGTCCAATCTACAATCCCATTAATAAATTCAGGCATTTCTCTATTTCCCTAATCATTCAGAAATCGCTTCCTTTTTAATAATGTAACCAATTGCTACGCTAAAATGTTAATAAATATGGATTAACTTTTCCTGAATAACAGATTTAGCCTTTATCCTCAAAAGGAAGGATATCGATATACAAAAACCGGTCCTTTTGGGTGAGGTGGTCAGGTGTCACTTTTTGTTTTCCTAATGTATAGTGGATTGGAAATGCAAAGTTTGGGCCATCAAAGACAAAGGAATGGAACTCTCCATTCTCCCCGCAAATATCCTTATCTTCAGGGTAATCTCTGATGAACTCCCAATCATACACTCTTCCTGAGAAGGATGGATCTAATTGATCCAAATCAATGCATGTCAGTACGGTCTTAAAGGATAGCTGAATAAACTCCCGGCTTAATTCCTTCACATTCATTCCCCATAATGGAAATAAAGGCGTTATCCCAGTCCCGGAGAGCATCTTCTCCCGATATTCCCGCACATCCTGAAGATGGATATCGCCGAAAATCATATGAGTGATTCCATCAGCCAACATGTCTGAAACAGCCTTGTCCATACGTGATTTATACACTTCATCCGAACAATCCTGCGGAATCCAAACTTCCCTCAACTGAATCCCGAGAGACTCAGACTGCCTCTTGAGTAATTCATGCCGGACACCATGAATCGATACACGTTCGAACCCTTCTGTAAGTGTCACTAGCAAGGATTCGACCTCGCAATCAGGATTCATTTGTATTTTATATAATGCCAAGGAAGAATCCTTCCCCCCGCTAAATGCGATTACACTTTTCATTATGACCTCCTGTTTGCTTGAATTGTAATTTTCATATTATGTACGACCCTGCCCGCTCGACGAACTGCCCTTTGCCAATATGACATTAAAGCAAGTACGTATCCCACAGTTGTCTTTATGCTCCTTGATACTTACAGAATCCAGTCGAATAATCATTTCCAGCGTAACAAAATATCCCCATCTTATTCTATTTTATTTCTTTTTATTTAATAGTAATGAGCCCGCAATGGCTGCAACTATTTCTCCGATTAGTGAAAGGATGGCACTCATACTTTTCCTCCGATCATAAGTAAAGTGGAATTCTGTTTTCAGACCTAAACCTTTTCAATTGATACCACTGCTTCTATGTAGCTCCTTACCATACTGGTGTCAATTTGATCTAGGAACGAGAACACCATATCTCCCTCGACATTTGTGTAGTAGCGTAATCCTCATTCAATAATTAAAAGAGTACTTTCCATTTTCATTTTAACATAAACCCCCTGTTTGTTTTCCGAAAATTCAATCCTCAGCACTTTCTACATGAATAAATAGAATCCGTAATCAAGTACGCATACACATCAAAAAAACCGGGTACAAAACCTGTGCAGATTCCATTCCCGGTTCCATCTCCATTTACGAATTCATGAAGTAATATCCTGTGTTTGTATTCCCTTTTTCAGCAGCCTCTGCATCCGCCTTTGTCTTATGGACAGTCCCCGCTGGGTGTTGTGGCGGGGCGTAGATAGAATACAGCTTGATTGGCGTATTTCCGGTATTGATCACATTATGCCATGTTCCTGCTGGAATCATGATGGCATCATCTTGAGACACTTCTCTCTGAAAGGTTAGCTGATCTTGTTGATGGCCCATTTGCACGGTTCCCTGTCCTTGCTCAAGGCGCAGGAATTGATCGAGATAAGGATGGATTTCCAATCCTATGTCTTCTCCTGGCGGTATGCTCATCAAGGTCACTTGCAAATGTTTTCCTGTCCAAATGGCAGTTCGGTACGTATTATTCTCAACAGTAGCTTCATCGATATTCACAACGTAGGGAGCCGGACCATAGTCCTGTGAAGTCACCCTACTCTCTTCATCCGCCTCTAAAGTACTTAATCGCTTTGCATGCTCCCATTCATCCATGCACGTATTTACAAGCACTTCATAAACAGATTGATGCTGAGCTTGCAGGCAGGCAATCCGAAATTGCTCGTAACCGGCTAATTCTGTTTCATATCCTTTCTTTAGGCCATCACGATAGGAGTGAAATGGAACACTATCAACTTGGTAAACCGGCTGCCCCCCTGTAAGGGTCATGTACAGATTGGTCAACTGCCACCAATGGCGTTGTTCATCTTCCATCATACGAAGAAGTTTTAACTGGTGCTTTTGGCTGGGTGCTGCCCCAGCTAATCGATGGTAAAAATCCACAGAAGATGCCTTACCCTTGATACCATCGAGCAGAAGCTCCTCAAGTTGTTTCCCGGCTTCCCATTCTGTATGTTGATTGAAAGAGGATGGATGTGGCTCATTCATTGAAACATGATGCATAAAGTTCATTCCCTTCAAATTATTCCACGATATCTTATGCATGCATTAGAGAGATGTGCATTTGCCTATAATGTGGAGGATCTTCCTTCATTCATTAAATAAACTAATCAGTTGAAGGGGAATAATCAGTTTCAACTTATGTTAAAATAGAGAAAATTCAATCATCGTATGAGAAAGGAATTCTGACACTAATGTTACCTTTAGAACTACGAAACATCATCAGAAGTGGACAACACACAACCCATACGTCTGGCTTATGCCAACATTATGTGCAAACGAATCTAGTCGTCCTTCCAAAGGAATACGCCTTTGACTTTTTATTGTTCACGTCGAGAAATCCGAAGTCCTGCCCGATTGTCGAAGTTCTTGAGGCAGGACAATTTGAATCTGCTTATGCGAAAGATTCTGATATACGTACCGACGTCCCTAAGTATCATGTGTATGAATTTGGTCAATTGACCGAAAAGAAAACGAGGGTTGATGATATATGGCGTGATGATTTTGTCAGCTTTTTAATCGGGTGCAGCTTTACATTTGAAAGTCAACTGCTAAAAGGAGACATTCCGTTGCGTCATATTCAGGAGAATAAAAATGTGGCGATGTACACAACCAATCTCGAGACAAATAAGGCGGGTGTTTTCGATGGACCGATGGTGGTTTCCATGCGTCCAATCCCGAATCAGCTCGTACAGAAAGCAGCAGACATTACCACCCTGTTCCCCAAAATGCACGGGTCACCTGTTCATATTGGAGACCCGAGTGAAATAGGAATCATGGATATCACTCAACCCGATTATGGTGACTTTGTCGGGATCCAAGAAGGTGAGACTCCCGTGTTTTGGGCGTGCGGGGTAACACCACAAGCCGTAGCACTGCATGCAAAAGTCCCCTTCATGGTGACACACTCTCCCGGGAGCATGTTTGTAACCGATTGGAAGAATGAGGAATACTTATCAGAAGAAAACTAATTCGAGGGACGGACCTCTTGCTTTCACGCAAGAGGTCCGTCCCTCGAATTCACCTTCACTAGTGGTACCAATGTATAGTAAACCAGCTATGTTAGATACTAATACCACTAGATAAGGAGGTGTTCGACCTGATGAATATAGATTTAATCTGGAAATCAATATTCATTGTGATTGGGGGAACATTGTTATTACGAATTGCTGGAAGAAAGTCAATCTCACAGATGACGTTGGCACAAACTGTTATTATGATTGGAATTGGCTCGTTGTTAATTCAACCTCTTGCCGGCGAGAGCATTTGGACAACACTTGCTGTAGGAATGATGCTAGTTATAACGTTGGTCATTATTGAATATGCACAAGTGAAGTCTGATCGGTTTGAAAAATTCATTACAGGAAATTCAAAAATACTCATAGAAGATGGAAACATACATGAGGAGAATCTAAAAAAACTAAGATTCACGGTAGATCAACTGGAAATGAAATTAAGGCAACAAGGTGTTACCTCTTTTGATAGTATAAAATGGGCGACGTTGGAACCAAATGGACAAGTCGGTTATGAATTAAAACGAGATTCCCAACCGGCTACAAAACAAGATATTTACCTACTTCAACAAGACATTCAACACGTACTTAAACTATTAAATCCTTCTATTACTACAATGGCCCCAAGTCACGACCAACAAAAGCAGGACATTTTCACTGAAGTGGCTAAGAATCAGCACAAAATTGAACCGCCCAGCCATTTACAATAAGACTCCCTGCAATTGTTGTAATAGGATGGCAAGGGGCATCTCATACAAACACGGAAACTATAACTAAAGAAAGGAGCCTCATTGCGGCTCCTATTTATTTAGTCAATTTTCTACGGTCTTCTACCTGTGGTGGTTCTTCCAACCAGCCATGTTTGATCATGATTTCTCCTCCTTTTTTCGCGAAATCATAAATATCTTTCGCAAGGAGGGCCATTTTGATTGGTAAATCACTGCGCAGACTAAATGCGCTTCCCAAGGCGTTACTTCCAAGTCCGAATGTAGATAACAAACTGGTCGTATACATCATCAATTTATCTGAGAAAGGAGCAACAGTTGAATCTGTCGCTTTCCCTGCATGAGTGGCCGGGGGTTCTATGAAATCTTCCCTTAAGAATTCACCGAGGGATGTTTCTACATTCCTGGCCAATTCCATTCCCTGAACAAAATGATGGCGTGCATCTTTGTCAGACGCCACTTGAGCAAAGCCGATCATAAGTTGCATTCCAGTCAGATTGGTTTCGATCGCATGGTGAATCAGTGACAGTTCGATTGTATTCAACGACCTATCCTTATTGAACAGATTTAGACCGGTTATATACTTATTCTTTTGTACAAATGCCACTTCTTTCGGCATTGATACATATGGGGGGCGGGAAAGAACCCCTGTCTCTAAAAGCGCATGAGTTATTTGATCATAAGCTTCTTGTGCTTCACCTGTTAGATCTCTGAAAAATTGTCTAATATCTTCACGATAAGACATCGTTGAATATAGCGCGTAAAGATTCGTGCCAATCTTGGACATCAGGTGCAAATACATAAGATCATATTGGGGGTCGAATAACTTTGGAACCCCTTTGTTCACGTCATTTTCAGTAAATCCTGTCGGAATCACTGCTCCTTCTTGCTGGAATATATCTGAAACCACTTTTACCGTTTCTGTCACACGTTCATAATACGACTGTAGAATTTGTTTGGAATTGTCCTCATCAACGTGTTCAAGAAAATACTCCAAAAATCTCATCATCATCGTTTTCTCTTGATATGTCATCCATAAGTTTCCTAATTCAGAAGAAGTAATTGGTATTTTATTCATACTATTCATTCTCAAACCCCCTACCCCAATCGTTTTTATTAATGTGACCAACAAGGATGAACATTATGTATAAACCTGACAGTATAGGCAACTAATTGCCTCTGACGAACAAATCGGATAAAAAGGGAACCGTTCACTCACTTCAACTCACCTGAAAAAGGACGGTTCCAAGTATTTGGACCGCCCTCTTCCCCTTATTCAATAGTTTTCACGACACATGATTTATCGTCGTCCCGCCTATTTCGACTTCTCTTCCAAACAATCTGGAGTACACACCGTTTTTATTTTGAAGTAAATCAATATGCTTGCCTTCTTCAACAATTCTTCCATCCTCGAGGACGACGATCTTATCGGCCGAGAGAACGGTGGATAACCGATGGGACACGATGATGATGGTTTGATTTTTACCTACTTTTAGTACCGCTTCGTTGATCTTGGTTTCTGTGATTGGGTCTAAAGCAGAGCTCGCTTCATCCAGGATGAGAATCGGGGCGTCCTTTAGCAGGGCCCTAGCCAGGGAAAGACGTTGTTTCTGTCCTCCAGAAAGCAAGCTACCCCTTTCTCCGACCGGGGTTTCAAGTCCTTCCGGAAGCGTGTCTATTAAGTCACCTAGTCCACTGTCCACCATTGCTTGAAGGAGTTCTGTATCGGTCGCGTCCCGCTTGCCGATTCTCAAATTATCTGCAAGCGTCCCGCTTCGTAACAGTACATCCTGGGTTACAATCGCCATTTGCGAACGGAGCCACGTCGTATCCCAGTCCCGAATGTCCCTGCCATCAATTTCAATCCGTCCGCCACCTGCATCATAGAGCTTGAACAATAGATCCACAATCGTGGATTTCCCTGATCCGCTCGGACCGACCAATGCCCATTTCTCACCGGCTTCGATGGAAAGTGAAACCCCTTTAAGAACAGCTTCTTCTTTGCCTGGATAGGCAAATGCTACGTCTTGAAGTCGGATATGACCATTTGCCCGTTCACCTTGAATGCCTTTAGAAATTTCGGCTTTTGAAACTTCTTCTGCAAGAAGGATTTCAGAACGATCCAGAGCCGGACCTGTTCTTCTGACAGAAAGCCAGTTCCTGAGCAACCTCTGCATTTCATTCGCGGCGATGGTCACAAGTCCTCCTGCTGTCAGCATTTGTCCGCTAGTTAACCCTTGATTCCAGATCAGCAATGTACTGATCAGATACACGAGTCCTAGGGCAAACCCATTATAGCTTGCAATCACTACCACCGATTGCATTCTTGCCTTCAGCTCCTTAACCGAATGCTGAACGAAACTGTCCCTGATGGTCAGGACACTGTCCACTTCACTTTCTGAAACACCCATAACCCGTGAAAGATGAATGCCCGTTACCGACTCTCTCAATCGCTCAAGATATCTGGAGGCTTCCTTTCTTGCTTCAGCAGATGCAGACCTTGTTCGTGCTCCAACATAATTTGAAGTCCAGTAGAAAATCACGCCGAGTACAACACTTGTGATCATTAAGTAGGGATGAATCCATAGCAGAACTAAGCTGTAAAGGAATACTCCCTGCACGCTCGCCATAAAGGTTGATCCTTCCCAGGCAAGGAAGTTATGGAGCGTATCCGGATCATCAGATACTCTTGCAAGCATTTCACCCGTTGAATTATGGTGATAAAACGAATAAGGTACGATTTGTAAATGACGAAAAAGTCTAAGCTTCTGCCAATTGGTCACGGTCTTTGCGGTTTGATGACAGAAATATTCGTCTATCACCATCATCACCAAGTCTAACACTGATGATAAGATCAACAGCCACATCAATCCCCAGAGCCAGTTGTAGTGCTCATTCGGGAGAATGGTATCGACTAACCAACTGAGAGCGAGTGTCGGAATCAGCGCAGAAAACACCTGACTGATGGCAATGACGATGGAATCTGCTATCACCCATTTTTTATATGGACGCAAGAAAGCTAGTACCCTTCTACCGTCACCATTTTTCTTCTGGGAGGCAGGAATCACGCTCATCCGATCATCTCCTTTTCGAGTTCCCTGTATTGTGCTTTGTATAGTTCATAATACTTGCCTCTTTGCGTGAGTAACTTCTCATGTGTCCCTGTTTCAGCGACTACACCCTGATCCAGAAGGATGATCACATCAGCATTCCTCACCGTGACCAATCGATGGGCAATCGTGATCGTTGTACGACCTGGAATCAGTTTCTCAAGTGATGCCTGTACCCGTTCTTCTGTTTCCCCATCCAAGGAAGAAGTCGCCTCATCAAAGATCAACAGAGGCGGCTGTCTCAAAATCGCCCGTGCAAGTGCAACCCGTTGTCGTTGGCCGCCGGAGAGTTTCAATCCCCTCTCTCCAACAATCGTTTCATACCCCTCATCCAGTGAAATGATTAATTCCTTTAAACCAGACGCTTCAACAGCCCTCTCTAATTCTTCCATCGTGGCATCCGGCTTCCCGTACAATAGGTTTTGGCGGAGGGTGTTATTGAGTAAAAATGTCTCTTGGGAGACCACACCCACTTGTTGTCGGAAGCTGTTCCGGTTATAGGAAAATAAGTCCTTATTATCAATCAAAACAGAGCCTTGCTGAGGTTCATATAGTCCCAGTAAGAGTTGGACCAGAGTGCTTTTCCCTCCGCCACTGGTCCCTACAATTCCGATGTGATTTCCTTGCTCAAGGGATAGTGACACACCTTTTAGAACGTGCTTATCCGTTCCGGGATAAGCAAACCAAAGGTTCTCAAGGTCTATCTTTCCTATCACATCGCCAAAGGAAGGAAGATTCTCAATATGTTCTTCTGGTAAATCAAAATATTCATAGATTCGCTGAAGTGCAGGAATTGCCTGTTGAATGGTCAAAGCATGCTCTGCCATGGACCGGACGGGCAGAAACATAATAGGAATGAAGCTTAGGCAGGCAACCAACGTACCAATCGTAATCGCCCCGTCCCAAATTGCCCAACCTCCGATCAGCATCACGACACCAGGTGCTGCAATATTGAACAGATTCCCGAGACGCCAGTTCACCTTCCCTATAAGAGCTGCACGAATCGAGAATTGCTTCCAAGCGGTTAACTTCTTCTCCTGCGTACCTACTTCCATATCCTGCGTCTGGTATGTCCGTACCAATCTGACACTCTCAATGCTTTCCTGCAGGTGCTGATACATATCCGCACTCATCTCCCGCTGAATCGCACTCATCTTTCTCATCTTCTTCCCTAACGTAAACGATGGAATAATATAAATTGCGAATACGGCAAACATAACAATCGCCGCCGGCCAGAATAGAATGAACACAGTGGAAAAGGCCGCTACAGCACCTACCACTTGTTGCAAGATACGAGGTACGACCGTATTATTCAGGTTCTGAATCGACTCCACATCATGAGTCAAGCGGTACAGCATATCTCCCCTGGGTGTTTTAGAGAAGAACGACATCGGGGTCCGGTGGAGCCTTCTGAACGCCCGAATCTGCATATCCGTAATCACATCCAGTCCGATTTTTACCTGCACATATTCCTGCATGGTCTCAAACAGGGATTTACCTAAATATGCTCCAAGGATCCCCACAACTACCCAGACTAAGAATTCTAATTCGCCACCAACGATTACATCGTCCACCAGTCGTTTGACGAGAATCGATGGCACAATTGTAAATAGTCCTCCTATAATCGAGAAGCTTAGAGCCACTAAGAGCTTCCTCCAGTAAGGCTTAAAATGAGATAACGTTGTTTTTAATAAGTTCATAATTTCCCCCCTCACAAAATTCTATTTTATACCAAATTATAAAAATATTCACTATAAATTGAATTGAGGCAATTCAATGCACATTACCTTCATTCCATTTTATCTACTTACTGGGTTTATACCTGTTGAAACTCTTCTTACGATCTACTTTTATTCTATTCAGCTTTCAATCGACCTTAACCATCCATTAGCCACATGTTTTCTACAACTTTTGATGGAGAATGGAAAACGATACCATTTTATTAGTAGACAGGCAGAAAACATAGTTGGATCGGGAAGGGGAAATAGGATGATTATAATATGGAAGGATGTGACCATAGACCTTTTCTATCATTTCCTTTCAAAACGTTTGAATATTTAGACAATATTTAGTATAATGAAAAAAAGGTCAAGGAGTTGATTTTTCATGAAAAAGTATGTGCTTCATTCACCGCAGCATGAAATTGGTAACATGGATTCCTTATTTGCAGAAATGATATTAGACGAGGCTCTACTAAAATTCCGAAAAGAGCAACTCGATCAAAAAATCGACCAATCATTACGTAACAGAAACAAAAGTGAATTCCTACGATTAACAGAGGAATTAAAGCAAATTAAGGATTAATAGATTCATCATGATCCATAGACGCAAGAAGACGTAGCCTATCACATTGATATAAGGGAAAAATGGGGCCTGATCCTCGGTACGCTTAACCACAAGCGATCCTGGAATCAGACCCCATTCGTATGTCTTCTTAGAAACGAATCGATTATTAAATTCAACTAAAACTAGTCTACCTTATATCATCTAAGGTCGAGGACAATTCTCTGGAAATTCAAATGAATAGTTTTCTACTATGTTCCACTTCTCCTCCCATCATTTAACAAAATGAATGCTCGAAATGATGTCTCTGATAATTTATAATTCTACATTGCTCTAACTGTCTGAATCACAATGGTTATTAGAAAATAATAAGGGAACTCCATATAAATTGTAGGAACTCCCTTATAAATATTGGTACTAAGACCCTCAAGTAACAATAAACTTATCCTCCGGTGTACACACTCTCACATGTCCCCGCTGCCGGCTCATAATAGCAATGGTTTTTAAATTGACCCGCAAATGGTTGGCCGTACCATGTTGGGGGACATGGTGCATAAGGATTAAAGTACCAAAGAGAATATTTCGCTGGATGCTGGCTCCAGTAGTCCAGATTTTTTTTGGCTAACTTCTTTTCAACCGATCTTGCTCTGTTATAGAAGAGATTTCCTTTTTGAACCGCTTCAAAGGAATAGTTTCCTCCTTGTACATGAAAGATGACTTGTCGGATGGTTCTTACTTTTTTGAAGTCCAAACAATCTGCCTTGGCCCGATTGACGATAATATTTCCAACATATAACATCCCTTGTTTACCTTCACCTTCCGCTTCCGCTCTCATCATTCTTGCCATCAGGGCAACATCTGCATCTGTGTATTTGACTCTGGGCATTTTATTCACCTCAAAAATAGTGTATGAAAAAAGCCTGGATTGATGTCTATATTTATCATTTAAGGTGTATCCGTTTAAAAGGTACCAATTTGTTTGTAAGTAACCCTTACAGGGTGTTCTTCAAGTTTTTTTATATTCTACTTGCTATGAAACCCGTTTCATACAGTAAGCTTTAGAAAGAATGCGAGCAATCGTATTCAAATGGATTGGCGTTACGTATCTCAGGCGGCGTGACAATTCTCTAAGCTTATGGGAAGAGGCTAAAGACTAAACCGTCTTAGTCAAAGGGGAATCCGAATGACCATTCGAAATTCTTACATTAGAATCGAATTCGTTCGGATTTTTTTAGAATATGGTTCTTTCCATCAATTCAAAGATATTTAAGCACTAAAAGAAGGGTATGAAAAACTCCCGAAGAACCTCCCTGCCTTTGCTTAATCCACTCTCCTGTGGAATAATAATTCATGACCAATGATGAATGGGACGATGATTTAATCCCCATCCCTTGGTAACGATTCTAAAGCTGGAGGATTTTTTAGTGTTTGAGATAAAGATAAAAAATAAAACGTACAAGAAACTTGGTTTATACCTCATCCTGGCAATTGGCGCTGTCGCTTCCCTTTACTTCGTTCAACACAATCAGGATTTGTATGACCGCCCGATTGCAGAAGTGATCACCACAAAGAACCTTGAAATGACAAACATTGAAGATATGACAGGAAATAAAGATAGGATGTATGTTCAGGAGATTAAAGCCGTGCTGAAAAACGGGGAACATAAAGGTGAATTCATTCGTTTAACAAACAAGTATTCAGACTCAAGGGCCAATGATCAGCCTTACCATCAGGGGAATGAATTATTTGTTTCCATCGATTCAGCCCCTGGCGGTAAGACTGAATTAACAGGAAATATAAACGATGTCAAACGGGATCAATCCCTCATGATCATCACCTTGGCCTTTATCTTCTTCTTATTGGTAGTGGGTAAAAAGCAGGGGCTCTTCTCCCTGATCACATTAGGGATCAATGCGCTAATTCTCTCTTATGCATTGGATGTATACTTGAATTCTCAGAATGTGAGTCTACTGATTGCCTGCAGCGTCGGAGTCATCGTATTCACACTCGTCTCCCTTTTACTCGTAAATGGCTTCAATGAGAAGACCTATGCAGCGGTGGTGGCAACCCTGATTTGCACATTCACGACTCTTTTGATCAGCTATATTGCTGTCACATTCACAAACGGCAAGGGTTTGAGATACGAAGAGATGCAGTTTTTGACACGTCCATATCAACTGGTCTTCATGGCCGGGATCCTTGTGGGCTGCTTAGGAGCGGTAATGGATGTGGCGATTACATTATCTTCGTCCATATTCGGTTTGTATGAGAAGAACCCTGACATTTCCATCAAAGCACTGAGAAAGTCAGGGTTTGACATCGGCAAGGATATCATGGGGACAATGACCAACATCTTGTTCTTTGTCTATATTAGCGGGGGCATCCCCATGCTTATCCTATATTTCAAAAATGCATCGCCCTTAGGGTTCACTCTTTCCATGAACCTTTCACTGGAGATGACGAGGGCATTGAGTGGTGGAATCGGAATAGTTCTCGCCATCCCCATCGGCATTTTCACATCAATCTATTTCGTGAATCGAAAGAGGGTGCACTCATGACTGTTCAGTTATTTTTAGCAGCTATCTTATTCATCCTAATGGTCGGGATCGGTGGTAAAAAAGGGGCGAGATCATTCGTTGCATTGTTCTTAAACACAGGGGTACTTCTACTTACGATTATCATGATGAACGATCCCCATATGAACCCGGTCATCCTGACCTTATTCGCATGCGTGTTGATTAGCTGTATCTCCCTCTTTTACATAAGTGAGATCAACATCAAGACAGTGACAGCATTCATCTCAACAATTATCACGACCGGGGCTTTGATTTTCTTCATCCTGGCGTTGACAGACTCGGCCATGATTCAAGGATTCAGCGAGGAAGAAACCGAGGAAATCGGTGCATTTTCCCTTTATGTCGGGGTCGATTTTGTAAAAATCGGCGCATCGATGATCATCATGAGTACCATCGGGGCAATCATTGATGTGTCAATATCCATCTCCTCCCCGATGCGGGAAATGGCGTATCACAATCCGTCGATTACCAGAAAGGCGTTATTCTCATCTGGTATGAGCATTGGTAGGGATATTCTCGGTACCAGCGCCAATACCCTGTTTTTTGCGTTCTTCGGAGGATATCTTGGTCTTCTCATCTGGTTCAAAGATCTATCTTATTCCATCGGGGAAATCATGAATTCCAAAGTATTCACATCAGAAATGATTTTCATCGGCTCTGCCGGAATCGGCGTCGCACTTGCAATCCCCGTCACCTCAGCAATTACCGCCTACTTCTTGCTGAAAGCGGGACATAAGGAGAGGTCCAGTCTTCATGATGAAGAGGCATCAGAATAGTAAAAGGTCCGTCCCTAAAAAATAGAGGGACGGACCTTTTAAGAAGATGGAGTTTCCATTACTTCATTTCACTTTCATATTTAAGGATTTTCCCTTGTATTTTTGCAACTTGTCCAATCGAATAGTTCATCGTATCACCCTTTTTTAACCAAGGAATAACCCCGTTATCGTTAACTATCTTACCATGGTAATCCGTCTCACTCAAAGCAACCTCTACGATGACTGCTGCCCCTTCTGCAGTCGTTTTTCCACCTGGTGCATTACCATTTAAATCAGTCGAGGTGAACCCTGGAGTCACACCTATTATGGCAGGATTCCCTTTAGTAAATTCTTTGCTAAAGGATAGCGTCAAGGAATTCACAGCGGTCTTAGAAGAATTATACCCAATAACATTTAGTGGATGAACATCCCCATTATCAAACATAGTTTGTGAGGCCATGTCAGTCGTGACGTTCACAATTTTTCCACCCTCAGCTCTTTTCACGAGGGGTAGAAACGTTTGAATCATTTGGAAGGTACCAAAGAAATTCACATCAAATATTTCTCGTAGCATCTCTACTTTCACTTCGCTTGGTAGGATGTTAAAATCCAACGCGATCTCCGCATTATTTATTAATAAATCGATGTGATCAGTCATTTCCAGAATGGCATTGTATGCTCCTTGAATGGATGCCCTTTCGGAAATATCAAGTTGAATGAACCTTACATTTGAAAGCCTCAGTGATTCAACTGCCTTTGCCCCTAACTCCTTATTCCGGGCACCTAAAAAAACCTCATATCCTTGTTCAGCCAACTGACGAACTACTTCATATCCAATGCCTTTATTTGCACCCGTAACCAATGCATATTTTGTCATCATTCATTCCTCCATCTATTTCTATGTTTGATTGTTCAATTGTAGAATACAACCTGAACCAACGTTTAGGTCAAGATGTTTACAAATAATATTTGAATATCCTTGAACAAATCACCTGTCTATATGTTTGAATATTCCGCAAATGGTTAATATAATAGAAAAGAAGTCAAGGAGCTGATTTTCATGAAGAAGCATTTACTAAACTCACCAAAGTCTGAGGTCAGAAACCTCTATTCATTATTTGCTGAAATGATTTTGGACAAGGCACTACTGACATTTCGCAAAGAACAAATACTAGAGGGGATTGACCATTCATTATGCCACCGGAACAAAGAAGAGTTTCTGCGATTGACGGAGGAATTAAAATATCTCTAGACTATTGGATAAATAATAAAAAGGTTACCCATAAATAAGGTCAACTCTCTTGCAAGATGCTAACAGGAGAGTTGACCTTATTATGTTTCTCATCTCTCACTTATACTTCTTGAATTAAACCGATCAAGGACTTCTGAGGAATGTCTTCCCCCTTCACCCAATCTTTGAAGTTTATATTTAATACATCATTGCTCCGTGCAATGGTAGTGAGTATCTTTGAATGTTGATAAGAATAAGCAAAGGTGTGTAGCGTACCGAATAAATTCGTATAATCAGTGAAGAAAAGCGGTGAATGAGTGTTTTTAAAATAATTGAACATTTCATGGTGGGAATGGCCCTTTCCTTTTAATTCCAAGATATTTTTATTCCGTTGGAGTGACCCTTGGATGGCTGGCCGATTTTTACTTTTTAGTTGATCCGTCTGAAAATGATTCACACATGATAAGAAGGACTCACCATAGCGTACTATCACTTTATCCAGGCTCACTTCGACTTCTGCCATCCTCCCTTTTTGATCTCCAAGAGAAAAATTATAACAGGCAGAGTGAGGGAGTTCCTTCAACAAGCCGCTAGCCTCTTCAAGGGAAGAGCATGTATCCAATACCATCCGTAAGGCAGCCCATGGAGAAATTCCTTTTGCGTAACCTTCATTACTGACAAAGTGTAAGCCTGCAACTAGCCCATGTTCATTGACACCATCGTGTCTTCCCAGAATTTGAAGGTTATATCCTGCGGATGCAAAAGCTCCAGCAGGTTGAACCAAACTAAATATTCCATCATACAAATCAGGAGTAAAATCGTAATTCCTCACATAATATTCATTTGTTAGAAGGGACGAGCATCCCATTGCCTCTGTCTTAGGTACATCATAGCCACTAAACAATGCGGCTGCTCGTTCACTCGAAATTCCCAACCCTTGGGCAAGCCCTTCTAACTCTTCAAGTAAATGTGGAGAATACATTGAATAGATCGATTTCATGTTTTGTATATCAATTTCTGGCTTGGTGATGGATTCCATAATTTGAAGAATAGACGTATTCCTGATCATTTCACCCGTTTTCAACCCAATATGAAAAGAGTTCCCTCTGATTTGCAAGATGTCCACTTCGAAGTTTGGCATATTATTACCCCCTATTTGATCGAACCTTGGTTTCATTATAATTGGGGGGAATACTTATTACCTGTCAATTTGTGCTTGATTGGGACTGATTATAGTGGAAGCGGTCAGTAGGGGGAATTTTCATGGTAGATGCATAGGGTTTAGGTTGCAAGAGAACTAGATAATAAACCAATTGCGGAAAGTATCCTTTAGGTGTAAAATTACACTAAAAGGGAGGAGAGTTGCTGATGGACATTGTATTTATGATATTAGTTGGATTTCCGGCTCTTTCGATCATTATCGGTGTTGCTGGATATTTCCTTTTCCAAACCCTCATGGTATCCCCCGTGATTGTCTTCATATCAACGTTGGTTGCCACATTTACTATATTTAATGACACATTCTTGATTTGGGTTTTTGTCTATACCTTTTTAGCGTTTCTTTCTGGTTTTGTCTTTAAAAAGATTATAGAAAAAAAGGGGGCTTTAGATAGTTGATTAAATGGTTTAGATGCAACCGTTAAGAATAAAATCCCCCAGTTTTTTAAAAAGGACAGAAGCTGAAGAACCTCCTCTTCAGCTTCTATTCTATAAAAACTTTACTTAGCACCTTGTACAAGCTCTCTCATAGCATTCAACTTCGAAGTCAGTTCCAAAAACCACTCCTCGTCCCCTGTTCTGAGTGCGAGATCAATCAGAATTTGAAGTTGCTCTTTGTTTTTTATATTTACTTCAGGGATTTTTTTGATCTGAGTACTCAAAATTGGAATGGTTTTGCCTTCTATGGTTTTATTATCACTTGAAACGACTGTCGCTTTGACGGTTTCACCTTGCATATCAAAGTTCTCAATATAACCGATAATTAATTCACCTGAGCGACCTGTTCCTTTAATCCAATCTCCTGTTTTTAAAATAGAATGATTGTTTGTCATGATATTTTTCACCTTCTCTTAAAATATTCTTCGTTTAACTGTACTATTTTTTATTACATTTATAGTAGTAGAAGGCGGTAATCCTAATAGCCTTCGATTATTTTTCTTTATTGATCATATCGACAATATCTTTGATTGTGTAGTCTTTTAAATAATTCCCCAATTGTTCTTCTGCACCTAGAAAAATGTGAAAAAGAACGCTTTTCATATTCGCCCCTACTAGACACTCTTCGTTAGAAGCGGTGCACTTCGGTTGCAGCGAACCTTCTGAAGTGATTCGATAAATGTCCCAAAGATTGATCTCGCTTAGCTCACGGACAAAGATAAATCCTCCACCCGTTCCTTCTTTGGACCTGATAAACCCTTGTTTCTTTAACAAACTAAGCACTTTACGAATGCGAACTGGATGGACCCCTGCACTGTCTGAAATGGCATCGCTTGTAGACATACGATCCATCTGAAGTGCCAGGTACGTTAAACTGTGAATGGCTAGAGTAAAATCACTATTCATAGTATGCCTCCTCATCGATCATTTCTTCGTTCTTACTGTCAGGATAACGATTACAGTTTACCTTGTCAACAATACAAACCTCGAAGCGTATGCCGCCTTAATTAGCCATTCTTTGCAGTTCATTGTATGAGAAGTTGCGTACCTTCCGGGGCAGAAAACTTCGGATTTCTTCATCGTTATACCCCACTTGCAATCGTTTCTCATCTTGGATGATTGGTCTGCGCAGCATCTGTGGATTCTCCTGGATTAATGTATATAATTCCTGAAGTGGTAAAGAATCAATGTCTACGTTCAACTCCTGATAAGCTTTTGATTTCGTCGAGATAATCTCCTCTGTTCCATTTTCCGTCAGACGCAGAATCGATTTAATCTCATCAGCACTTAAAGGGTCCGTTAGCATGTTTCTTTCGGTATATTCGATAGAATGCTCCTCAAGCCACGCCTTTGCTTTTCGGCAGGAAGTACAGCTTGGTGTTAGATATAGATTGACCATATTATTTACACACTCCTTGTTATTGGTGTATTTTTAAACATATTCTTTTGAAAATAGAATAAAATAAGTTACAGTTAGAATACAACCAAAATCTTTGTTGCTGGCTGTACTGTAATAATAATATTTACAGTATCCATTGTCAACAACAATTTTAACAGATTGCACAAGTTGCCATCTTTGTATACTTTCTTCAATGACTCTTCAATCTCTTTGATACCGGGATCCCTGTTTCCTAGATGTAAAGAAAGGGAACCCCGCATTGTTACGGAGTTCCCTTGTTCGATTATCGTCTAAGGTGTCTTACTTCTGAATAACTAATATGTTTCTTTACCCTTTAAAAAAGAGTAATGTAATAAGAAAAATGATTAAGCCGATCATAAAAATGGAACCGACATTTGCACTGTATACAATATAAATTTTAAGATGGAAAATAACATGCAGAATGAGAATGACAAGTATGCAAATGAGTGAAACAATAACGAAGTTCACGCTTTTATTCCTGTACAAAATATCAGCACCTTAGAGATACATAGTATGAAAATCAATCATCTTCTTTCTCTATTATATATTGAATTTATGATTATAATATTCATAGAAATTCACATACTTCAGAAATAAAGAACCCCAATTCCACATGGAGATTGAGGTTCAAACCTGATTCAATTAAGGCGTATTCCAAAAAAACGTAGTAACCACTAAGGGAACGATTATCGCAACGAAAACAATTCCTCCATTACCGAATAAGCCAACTCGTTTATACAGCCCTTTCTCGGAAAAAAGAGCTGTAACGAACCCTGCCACCGAAATGATTACGCCAGCGAAAAGAAAACGATCATATCCAAGAAGCATGGCAATAAAAGCCGCTGCACCGATCAAAAATAATAGAAAGGAAATAACACTTAATTTTTTTCTCATTTGTCTTCTCCCCTTACCTTTTTTGAAAAATGTAATTGTAAAACGGTCTAGTTAAAGAATAAGAGATGCATTAAAATAGCTTATTCAGCTCTTTTTTCATTATTCCCTACTTTCCACGCTAAAAATAATACTGCAGCTGTTACAACGATTGGTGTGAATAGATTCATCATTGTCCCTCCTTTCACATTTCATTTTTGAGAAGAATCCTATGATTCTATAACTTACTATGTATAGAAGTCAGTCCCTCGGTTTGAAATGAACCACCAATTTCTCTTCACCGGAAATGACCGTATCCGCTTTGATGCTTTGATTCGTTACATAACCCGTTCCTTTCACCTTTACTTCTATGTCCAGTAAGTTCTCGAGCTTTAATACATCCCTTAGGGACCAACCGTTTATATCTGGAATCGTTGTTTTATCATTGGATACAATGAATATTTTTTCATTTTCTATCAGGGTTCCATGATCAGATTGCTGTGATACTTTCTTTCCATTTCCTATTATGACTGGCGTCAGTCCCAGTCCGGCCACCTTTTCTTTCACCTTACTGATGTTCTCTCCCTTCATATCGGGCACGTGGATGGTTTTCAAACGATTACTTTCTGCTGGTTTGATATTTAAATATTTTAAGCTATTTTCCATTACAGGGTTAAATACTTTCGCAACTGGGATTGATCCCAATGCCCCGTTTAGATTCGGTTGCTGAATGCCTACGTAAACGATTAACTCAGGGTCTTCAGCAGGTGCCATTCCAATAAATGAGGATAGGTAATTATCATGTCCCGTTAAATATCCTCCACCGTTGGGATCAGGAATTTGAGCCGTTCCGGATTTACCTGACACCTGATATCCTTCAATGTTGAATAGTTTCCCCGTTCCTACGTCAGATGTAACCGTGGTTGTTAAGTATTCACGTGTCTGTTCAGCTGACTTCTTACTAATCGGGGTCCCCACTACTTGGGGTTTCGCTTCTTTTAGTACTTTATTTGTGTCTCCGTCCATGATTTTCGAAATCAAATAGGGCTTCATCATCTTTCCGTCGTTTGCAATCGCCGACTCCGCTTGAATCATTTGAAGTGCAGTGACTGTGGTACCTTGTCCGAATATGGTCGTTGCTTTTTCAATAGGATAGGTATAAAGAATTTTTCCTGGTGTTTCGTTTTCCAGTCCAATGTCTGTTTTTTGACCGAAACCAAATGCCTTAAGATAGGACAGATATTCATCTTCCCCGATCTTACCTAATAAATGAGTGAAAGCAACATTCGAGGATCTTTGTACCCCTTCGAGATAGGTTATGCCTCCCCATCCAACGCCCCCATTCCAGTCTTTTATCGGTGCAGGATTTCCTTCGACATAGAATTTACCTGATTCATAATACGCATCAGGATCAAATACATTGCGATCAACCGCTGTTGCTAGCGAAAATGATTTCAGGGTAGAACCAGGTTCATAGGACGTTTCGACATTTACGTTTGTCCAGCCCTTCGCGAGTCCTTCCCGGGAATTATTGTTAAAGGACGGCCTTTGGGACATCGCCAATATTTCCCCTGTTTTGGGATTAGAGACGATCACAAACATTTTCTTTGGACTGTACTCTTTCTCTACTTTATTCATTGCTTCTTCTGCGAACGTCTGAATCTTTTCATCTAGGGTAAGATATACCTTATCCCCATTTTCAGGCGCGATGCGATGTTCATTGGAATCCGGTAATAAATATCCCCATACATCACTTTTAAAGCTTGTATTTCCATCTTTTCCTGCCAAATAATTATTCAGGCTTTTTTCTAATCCTAATATTCCTTTTCTATTACCGTCCGTAGCATCATCCCGCACGACACCAAGCACTTGAGAAGCAAACTTCCCATTTGGATACAATCTTTTGGTTTTACTCACAAACCTAATACCGGGTAGCTTCTCCTTTTCTATCTTTTGTTTCAACTGAAAGGATAAATCGTTTCCTGCCGTACCAAACTCCACTTGAAACAAATCATCTTGATTCAGCAATCGATAGATCTTGCTTTCACTCATATCTATGTATTTCTCTAAAATTGCAGCCGTTTTCTTCTTATCCACAATATGTTGAGGCGCTTTGGGATTAGACGTCACAGTATCGGAAAGAATCCCCACCAATTTGAAACTGGACGTATCTTCTGCCACGACGTTCGAGTTCCGATCAAAAATCGTGCCTCTCTTCGATTCTAAGATACTACTCTTTATATATTTTGACGTTGCCTCTGCAACCAAATCTTCCCCTTCTACTTCACCGGTAACTTGGATAAAAAGAAAACGAGAAAATATCAGTAAAAAACAAAGAGCAAATAAAAAGAAAAAAATTATACCTGCCATATTCATACTTCGAGATTTTACTTTCACCAACATCAACACCCACCTACTCTGTTAAATCATCTGCCATTAAAAGTGGAATATAATTACTTAAAATGAACTTATATCCATTTACTTTAACATAAATAAATTGCTTATATTAAAAAGAAGACGACTATTTCGGGAAATAGTCGTCTTCTTTTTAATATTAAGATGCTTAAGCACTGAAATAAACAAGTTCAACGCTAATGTCATTGACCTTTTATTGA
Organism: Bacillus sp. BHET2; assembly: GCF_005938125.1. Taxonomy (GTDB): domain Bacteria; phylum Bacillota; class Bacilli; order Bacillales; family Bacillaceae_B; genus Rossellomorea. The sequence goes on along the minus strand of NZ_VCQN01000001.1, from coordinate 719,395 downwards.
AATGATTTTCAAATAGACACTAACTTCTACAAATCAATCGACAGTAGGATTAACTTTCAATCTCTTAGAGACAATAAGTATGAAAATCTTTCAAGGGCTGTGTCCCAATTCACATCGCGATTTTCTTTCATTTCATGCAGCAATTCATGAAAAATTGGTTGTAAACCATAGAACAATTGTACTCTGTTAAAAATGGATTCCCGATCTCCCAACTCATAATGTGACAAAACCTCTTTTGTAAACTCCGGACCGAAAGACCAGTATACGCCTGCAAAATCAAAAGCAGGATCTCCTAATTGGGTATCAGTAAAATCAATGATGCCGCTTATAAGTCCCCTTTCTTGTTGAAATATAATATTCGCAGTAGTTAAATCGCCATGGATCATTGTTTCGTAATTGGCTGAAAACATTGAAGGATTGAAGAAATATTCAAAGCACACTAGTACTTCATTTATTTGAATTGAGTTTAAATGAGGAAATATAGATGTCTTTACTGATTTAAATAAATCCTGCCAATATTCTCGAGTATGGACAGTTATAATGTTTTTTTCTTTTAAGGTCGATAAATCAATACTATGAAGTTTAGTCAGGAAATCACCTAGTAGGGCTGCATTGTTTGAATCCATTGTGAAGTTACGTTCAGGTTCACTTAAAGATTCTCCATGCATATAATCATATTTCACACCCATAAACGTTTCATTCACATAAAGGAATTCATATTGGGGAATTTGAAGCAACGGTTGTTTTTGTCGTAATTGTTCTATTAAATCAGCCTCAGCTAATACTTTTGTTGCGATCTCATGTGACTTTGGAAACCTAAAGACCATTTCTTTATTCAGAATAAGAATGTTATTATCCCAACCATTCGACTTTGTCTGTATTTCCTTAATATCAATATCCGGAAATGAATCATTCACTATTCGTATCATTTGTTCTGTTTTCACATAAACCAGCCTTCCATTTCAAATCCACTATTTACTCCTTCATGTATCTCCATAACACCATACCTTCCCTTTAAACTGCCGAAAACGTCATATAACTAAAGCTTAAAGGAGCACTTACTTGAAGCCATGATGTTGTTCATTAAATTCTCTTATTGCTTCTTTTCTTGTAAACATAAAAAAGAGAATAGAAATTAGAGTGCACACAGGGGTAACGGCATCATTTATTTGTAGGTGACCATTGGACCAAGGGTCAAGCCCAAAGTATGGTGCATTAGCTAGGAAGAAACAGCAAATAAGTGATAACACATTTACTTTCCATGAATACTTAAGCATACTTTGTAACCACCACATAGTTGAACCTCCTCTTTCACTCACTACCAATTATTTCAAATTTCAAGATCATTCTCAAGACCAATCTTCACAAAAAAAGAGCTAACCTTGGATTAGCCCCGTTTTCATTAAACAACTACTTGAGAATAAATATTTTTTTAGTGGTACTTTCCCTTTATTAATGTAATGACTGTTTCAGATTCTCTCTTTTACTATTTGATTGCTACCCCATCCAATCCCAATTTTCCACATCATCCATATCCATGTGTCGAGGAATCGACTCATGGGGAATTTCCCCTTCTTCGTTTAAGTAATAATGGCTGATTGGCTTTATGTCATCATCCAATTCATACACAAGGGGAATGCTATTTGGGATATTGAGGCTCACAACCCCGTCGTTCGGGATATGGTCTAGATATTTAACTAGAGCCCGTAATGTATTTCCGTGAGCCGAGATGATGACACGCTTGTTTTCTTTAAGACTGGGCACAATTTCTTCTTTCCAATAACGAAGAGCCCGTTGTTCCGTGTCGAGAAGACTTTCAGACAAAGGCACATCCCCTACCCCTACCGATGCATACTTCGGATCGGACAGGTCTAGAAGATGATCTTCTTTTATCATTGAAGGTGGTCTTATGTCCGCTGACCTCCTCCATTCATAGACTTGCTCTTCACCAAATTTCCCAGTGACTTCATCCTTGTTCAACCCCTGCAATGCACCATAATGCCTTTCGTTTAATCTCCATGATTTATGTACCGGAATCCACACCAAATCCATTTCATGGAGAATGATCCATAACGTCCTGATCGCCCTTTTTAAAACGGACGTGTGAGCAACATCGAATATAAATCCATGTTTCTTCAAGATGGCACCCGCTCTTCTTGCCTCTTTATATCCATCATCGGTTAAATCAACATCCCTCCAGCCAGTAAATCGATTTTCAAGATTATAGAGACTTTCACCATGTCGAATAAAAACAAGCTTCTTCACCTTTATCACCCTAGGTCGTTTTTTTTCAGTATGCGCATCTTTTAATAGAAATATTGAGTAATTTATGCCGTTAAGTATCAAAATAAGAATATCCAATTATTGAGAGGAGACTGTATGATGTTTAAACAAACAGCCGGTGAAAAATTAATTGATTTATTGATTGAATGGGGCGTCGACCATATTTACGGAATGCCGGGGGACTCGATTAATTCCATTATTGAACCACTTCGAAAAGCAGAGGATAAAATTAAGTTCATTCAGGTCAGGCATGAGGAAGCAGGAGCATTAGCTGCTGCAGCATATGCAAAGTTAACGGGAAAACTGGGGGTTTGCACCGCAATTGCAGGTCCTGGCGCCATCCATCTTCTGAACGGATTGTATGATGCAAAGCTTGATAAAGCTCCCGTTTTAGCCATTACAGGTCAAGTGGAATCAGACCTTCTAGGGACTGATTCCTTTCAAGAGGTGAACTTAGACAGGTTGTTTGATGATGTAGCCGTATATAATCAACGAATCATGTCAGCTGAACAGCTTCCAGCAGTGGTCAATCAGGCGATCCGGACCGCCTACGCAAAAAAAGGGGTATCGGTATTAACCATTCCAGATGACATACCCCGTTTTGAAGTCGGAAAAGAAGCCCGTATCACGGCAAATTTCTCAGTGAAGCAGGACATTTCTCCACTTAAAGAGGATCTGCATAAAGCTATGGAAATCATCGAGAGTGCTGAGAAACCGATCATTCTCGCAGGGAGAGGTGTTCACGGGCAGAGCGAGGCATTATTGTCGTTTGCAGAAAAAATTGGGGCCCCTATCGTTTTAACCCTGCCAGGAAAAGGAGTCATTCCTGATAAGCATCCCTATTGTTTAGGTGGTCTTGGTTTGATTGGGACAAAACCTTCTTATGAAGGGATGCAGGAAGCCGACATGCTCATGATGATTGGGACATCGTTCCCATTCACAGGTTTTCTTCCAGACAAAGCAAAAACCATTCAAATTGACTTAGACCCTACCCAGATTGGGAAACGCTATCCGGTTGATGTAGGTTTGGCTGGGGATGCCGCAACATCCTTGAAATGGTTGACAGACCATTGCTCAATGAAAGAAAATCTTTCATTCTTAGAAACAAATCAGGAAAGAATGCAAAAATGGTGGGAAAAGTTAGAGGGTCAAGAAGAGGATGGATCTGTTCCGCTAAAGCCACAGAGACTGATTCATGCCCTCAAGGAAGTCGCTTCAGATGATGCAATCTTGTCTGTTGATGTTGGGAATGTAACGGTGTGGATGGCCAGACATTTCCCGATTACCAATCAGTCTTTTATCATTTCTAGCTGGCTTGCTACGCTAGGTTGTGGTCTTCCAGGTGCCATTGCGGGGAAAATCGCCTATCCAGAAAGGCAAGTCTTTGCGATTTGCGGCGATGGAGGATTCGCCATGACGATGGCCGACTTTGTGACTGCGGTCAAGTATGAATTGCCTATTGTCGTCGTGATACTGAATAATCATAAAATCGCCATGATTAAGTTTGAACAAGAAGTGATGGGAAATATTGAATACGGTACGAATCTTCAGAACCCTAACTTTGCCCAATATGCGGAAGCATGCGGTGGGGTTGGATACCGCGTAGAGAGACCTGAGGAACTTCTACCTTCCCTACAGAAGGCTGTACAACAAAAGAAACCGTGTATTATCGATGTAATCGTGGATGCCGAAGAAGCACCAATGCCGGCTAAAATTCAATTCTCTCAAGCTGCCGGTTACACGAAACATATGTTAAAGGAGTTATTTGAAGAAGGAAAGTTTGACCTTCCTCCCTTGTAAGCTGAAAATAGTTTAGACCCTTCACACATAAGCGCCTTAGTGTGTGAAGGGTCTTTTATTAAGAAAAATCGCTATGCTCAATCATAGCGACCTTTTTAAAGTGCCTTGATGTTCCCATATGTAGCATTAGCCGAATTATTTAATTCTAAATCCATACATCGTTTTGAGCAGTCATTTCCCCTTTGGTTTCACCAGTGTTAACCACCCCTTTTGGCTCAACCAGCATGATATGGCATTCCTTTTCAGCATATGGCTTATGCTCTACACCCTTTGGGATCACATACATTTCCCCTTTAGAGAGCTTCACCTCTCCATCTCGAAAAGCAATGAACATCTCACCTTCAATCACAATGAATACTTCATCGGTTTCTTTATGATCGTGCCATACAAAATCTCCTTGAACCTTGACCAGCTTAAACTGATAATCATTCATTTCACACATTACCTTTGGTGACCAATGCTCACTAAAGGTAGATAACTTTTCTTTTATATTAATCGGACGATGGTTCATTAAGATTCCTCCTTATTTCTTTACTTCATATTCTGAATCTTAATAGAGAGCGATGCTTTTTCTTTTACACTCCATTTAAATGTTGCCGGTGTCCTTTTTCCTTCCTCGAAATAATATAGAAAAGAGTAGCAAGAACAAAATGAATGAGACCAATTGCCAAAAATGTAATCGTAAACGATTTCCCTCCTAATGTAGGGGAATCAGATACCATTTCTGAACATACAAAGTATAAGATACCTGTAACCATGTGAAACATGATTTGTACGTTTGGATTTCGTCGAAATAATAACCAACCAGTTAGAATTAGAATATAAGAGATACAGATTACTAGTAGAGTAGGATACAAGGGGGTGAATTTAGCTGCATATAGAAAATGGTCTAATTGTGAAATGTCAGCACTACTTGTAACCTCTCCATTTAGCATCTTTGAGAAATATGCAGTGTACTTCCATTCCCAAGGATCCTCTCTTACGGCACTTCCTTCATACCATGTAAAAAAAGTTGAGGTTACCAAAAGAAGGATTGCTACTACATACTGAACAAAATACTTCATCAACATTACCTCCTCATTAGTTAGACGGAGCAGCAAGCATATGGGTTTCATGCTCTTGCTGATTTCCCCCGTTCCCGAAAAAAATAGCAGGAGATTAGTGGATCTTCTGCTATTAGTTGAAATGAAGTTTTGGAAAAGTTTTCAAATGTCTATACTTAATTAATTGACCATCTGCTCCTACTACAATGATATCTTCTCCGTAAGATAGATGAGCGCGATAATACGGTTTAACCTTTAATGTAATTTCGTAAGCACCACCCACCCCATTTATCTGCTTTATCAATAAGATTTCTGTTTCATACGATGCCCATGTAAGACCTTCCGGTGCATTTTCATCATCCTTATAAATCTTATCTATGGCTTGATCAACAGGCTCTCTAAGGCTATTGATCAATGCATATTTGAATGTATCACATAAGTTCGTATCAGCTTTATTTATCGTGTTGGCATATGCTGCTGTTTGATTACTTAATAAAAACATTACTAGCATACATGATAAAGCCATTTTTCCCATATTAGACTCACCCCCAATTAGTATTTGATACTATACTGGGTTTATTCAATGAAATTTTTATAAGGACAATTCTTTGGGTTTGTTTCTGATTTATGTTGCTCTTTATCTTCTAGTTGATTTATTTTTTTCTTCTAGAAGGTCTATAATTCTCTTATTTTGGCTTGAATGTTCTTTGAGTAGTCCAATAATTGTAGCCATTCCTATAACAAGAATAAGTAATAAAATAAACATAAACTCTACCCCATTGTCGTATTAGTTGCGTCATACCAATTATTTCAAAATAATGTGAGTGACTGAAACCTTAATCATTATTTTTCGATTGCATTAGGAATTCAAGAAATCAAAAGAATTTCTTCTTCAGCCAACTTTGCCCCCTCATTGTACAAACGATTTTCTGCTCGATCACGCAAAAACATCCATTAATTGAATAACTCCAACCAGGCTGGATAATCGAACTGACCTTCAGAGATTTGAATAAATTGTCCGAATATACCAAGGTGAGTTATTCCGTGTTCACCAAAAATAATTGGCGTATATGAAGAGAAAATAACAAAGTTTATCTGTTCAACTTCTACATCAATTGCAGGCTCACCTATGGTTTCCTCAGTGAATTGGATATATTCATCTTTTTTTGGGTTTGTTAAGATTGCTATTCCAAATAGAATAATGGTGAGAATATATCTTTTTTTTATCCTCTTCAACATATCCCTCCATATCTAACTTCCCATAAACAGAATAAGAAAAGCTTAAAAATTCGTCAGGTTGACCTTAAGTAAACTCGCCCTTTAACAGAATAATTGCTGTTGAGATATGACTTATGTTATATCCAGTTATTTAACTCTTACTTTTATTGAACCTTGGTTTACTAAAATAAGCCCCTATAAACATTAAAAATAAAGCTATTAGTATCCCCGTCGCTTCTTGTTCAAATAGAATAGAAACAGGGATAGATAAAGCGGATAAAATAAAAAATAGTTTCATCATCTCTTAATCCCCCATTTATACTTGCTTCTTTTCAAAATGTGACATTTCAATATTCAAACGCGTATAATATAACTTCCATTCCGCTGTGAGTCTTACGCCAATCGTAAACAATGATTACTTCCTTGCCCGTTCTATTTTCTACAGAAGCTTTAAACTTACTTTTCACTTCTTCAATAATCAATTGCTTATGGTCGTATTTACCGGAATTCACTTCTCTTCTATCATCATATACAATAGTGTAATCTAATAATTTGTTGGAAATATTAGGAACATTCATATACCTATTCTCCCTTCTACCAGTCTTCAGACAATTTTATTATTTTGCGAAGATTTAAGGAGCACCTGCAAGAAATCCCTTCAATTCACTTAATGAAAATTCTTCACTCCAATGTACATAGTGACCCCCTTGATATGAGCGATATTTTATCTGGAGGTAAGGTTATAGTATCCGCCATGCATGATTACTAGGTTAGTCACCCATGAACACGTCTATAATCTTGTCACAAATATCATGATGAGCGGTCCCGTCAAAATTGAGTAGGACAACCACTCCCAGGTTGAGTTCAGGTACCATTGACATCAAAGATCTTACAGCCATTTGACCGCCCCCATGTTCAACAACCCTGAACCCTTTATATATATCTGTAAACCATGCAAGACCGTAACTTCTGACTTCACTTCCGAACTGCCACTTTTCATTAACAAGATGAAAAGGTTTTTGCATTTCTTCAATTAAATCTGAACGTAAAACAGTTTTTTCTTTATTTAGATGCAATGCTATATATTTTCCTAAATCATTTGCCGTCGAATATAGGTAACCAATCGGAGCTGATATTGCATTTTTCGGAAAAGGCGTTTCTATTTTATCCTTACCCATATAATACCTGGCGCTGTTTTGATCTTCTTCAACATTCTTAGAATTAGGCGTTGTTCGATTCATGGTCAGGGGAGAAAGGATTTCGTCACTAAGATGTGTTTCCCACCTTACTCCTTCCACCTTTTCGAACAAATCTGCAAGAATCACATACGCATCTGTGCAATAATTCCATCCCTTCCCAACTGGATACTCCAACTCTACTTTTTGAAACCATTTCGTTATATCCTCTCTCGTTCTTACACTTCTAATTTCTTCTTCTGTAAGGTTGTAGTGATCTAATGCTTCTTGAAATTCAGTAGGTGTATCTGAAAATATTTCTCTTACATTCGGAGCAGTCATATTGGCTATCCCTAGGTCTGAAGGGAATCCTGCCGTATGAGATAAAAGATGGCGTATTGTGATCGTATCACTTTGTTGTTTGTATTTTGTTCTAAAGTAAGGCAGATATTGAACAACAGGATCATCCAATGATAATAGGCTCTTCTCTACAAGCTGCATGATCGAAAAGGCCATAAAATTCTTTGAAATACTTTGAATACTCATCAATGTATCTCCATCAATAAGTTTCTTTTCAGGTTGTATCTGTGAATATCCAAACCCTTTAGAATAGATGATGTCAGCGCCTTTTACAATTGCAACGCTCACCCCAACGCCTTGCTGATTATTCATGATTTGATTAATATAATCTGTTATGTGGTCTAGTTTGTTAGTTGGTTGCTTCATGCTTGTCTCCTTTAATGGAAAATAGCCCGAGTGATTTCTGTTTTCTCCTACGATTGTTAAATGAAAATCCTATTCCCAATCTTTTTCCATAATGATAAAGGTATAGAGAGTGCCTCTTATTTCATTTTGGAATTCTCCTCTTTTTCTAAATCCTTCTTTTTCATAGGTTCTTATTGCTCGTTCATTAAAATCTACAACTGCCAATTCTAAATGATTAAACTTTAGTCGTTCTTTTCCTTGATCGATAATAGCTTTAATAAATGTCGAACCGTAACCCTTTCCTGTCATTGAGGGCTTCATTTGAACTCCGACTACTAATATTTCTTCTCCATCTTCCTCTACATCGTAAAACTCACAATTTCCTACCAGTTTTTCATTATCGTCAATCACGGAAAATGCCAGTTCTAAATGAACACTTTTCTTAAATCCGTCCATTTTCTCTTCTTGAAGATTGTTATCATAAAAAGAATATATTCCTTCATACGTCCAAGTAATGAACTCATCGATATCTTCTTTCGTTCTTCTTCTAATAGTAAGTTCCATACTCCTTTAACCCCTTTGCGTTTATTAACCTCCGATAACGGAATATTTTAAAAATGGATATCCGATTTCCAATCTTAAGCAATCGTATTCGTTTGTTGCATGTTCACCTTTTTAACTATATAATCCATAGGCAATCGTTCCCAGTAGTAGGCCAAATCCAGCTCCTAAAGCAATTGAAAATTCTTGAGAGATTGATTCGATAAAGATACTAAGAATTACACCTATTGCTCCACCAATAATCATTCCCAGTGGTATTAGACTATTAACAAAATCTTTATTTTTCACCCCTATATTTTCCTTTCTACATTAATCTTATATACTTTTTTCCTTTTAATAAATGATAATGGAATTAATTATGGGGATATATTAATCCCTTATTTATTGTAGAATTCATAAAATTTTCATAAGTTGTAGGGGCATCTGCTAATCTCCGCATTAAGGTAAGCTGTCCAACATGCGTCATGGCATCAGAAAAAGGTCCTTGTAGAAGCTGTTCAACAGATCTTTCGGATGGTTTAACCCCTTCAGATAAAATAAGGTCTACCTTTTCTAAAGTTTCATAAAAGCGATTTTTTTCTATTTCCCAATCTTTTATATGTCTAAAATCATCAAGATTGATCCTCTCATAGCAATGAATAACATACCCCATTAAAAATGTCATATGATTAAGTATTTCAATAGGTTTCCGAGCATTATTACCAATATCTAAAGTTGGAAAATTAGATGGTACATGCTGAATTGCGATTGTAGTCCTATATGAAAGTGTGGCTAGAAAATGGCGTAATATTTCGCTTTCCATCATTGATCCTCCTGAAACAATCTGATTTTCATTCATCTGCTTCTCTGGTTTAGAGTCCTTGTAAGGTTAAAAAAAAGTCTACTAGAAAAAGAGCCACTGAAAATTTCCAAACCTTCAATTCTTGCACACGTTAGCTCAAATACAAAATATCATTCAGATTTAACTTTAAACATCCCTGTCATATTAGGTGAGTAATCATTAAAATCATATTTTTCATAAAATTCTTCTTTTCCTTTGGAAGCAAATAAACCTATAAATGCCTTTTCTGGAGCATTCTCTTCCAGGTATTCCATTAGAGCACTCATAATGTCTTTACCAATACCTCTTCCTTGATACTCGGGGTGAACTACTATGTCTTGAATGTAGAAATAAATAGCACCATCCCCTACGATCCTTCCCATTCCTATGATGTTATGATTCTCTTTAACAATAACAGAAAATACAGAATTTCGTATTGATATCTCTGCAACATCAAAATTCATAAAATCCTTCCATCCAACACTTGTACACAAATCTATGTATTCATCTATCGTTGGGAATGTATGAAGCAAAACTTCGTAATTCCTCATCAAATTTCACCTCATATCAATTCAGATTAGAGATCTCAATAAATACCTTCTTCACCCAAATAGAACCACGGCAATTCCTGTACATCTTAGAGGTACTTCTACATTAACCAACTCACTACCTCCTCTCTCCTATATATTCTTCTATTCAATAAATTCTATTGTTAGTCACAAGATTCCTTTACAATCCTCTCCTAAAAAACTCACTCATTTCAGCCTTCTCTATCAGTCTTGGTTATTGAAATTATTGTATTATTCTTTATGTAGTTTCCTGTAAAAGTTTATGTTCTTCTAGCATATCTATATTTCTTTTATGTCTTGAGTAATCATTGATTTGTTTTCCGATCTTAGCGTAAAGCTCTACATTCTCTAAATCTGATAGTGGTATCCACTTCACACCTGTTTGATTAAGGTCAGGTTTGTCAGGAAGTCTTGGTATAGATCCATTTGTTATCGTACATTCAAACATCATAACTAAAGTGTGTGTCTTTCCATACTTTTCACCGTTTAGATGTGGTGCGTACTCATAAACAAAGGCAAGTGGACCAACTTCAACATCAATATTGGCTTCTTCTTTTGCCTCCCTCTTTACTGCCTCAATGATTGATTCATTTGGTTCAGTTCCTCCAGCAGGAAAATCATACAAAGCTCCTCTATAAGGATCATGAAATTCAGTTAATAAAATCTTATTATCCTCAATAATGATTGCACCTGCTCTTACCCGGATATGACAAGACATTTTTTTATCTCTTTCCAATCAAAAGGTGTATTCTTTCATTCTTTATTTTGACTAAGGTCAAAACGTGCTATTTCTTCATTTTCAATATAAATTACTAATGAAGCTTCTTGTGCATATGTCATTAATCTATCTAATTGCTCTTGAGGTGGTGCCAGTCTTATTTCGGGATTTTCCTCTGATGCACCTAAATCAAAATCAAGATAATATTCTCCTTCTTGATTTGGTTGAAGAATTGGAATACTTTGCTTTCCACTCCCCATTTTAGCTTCCTTTCTTTCACTTTCACTATAAATATTAAAACCCATAACATCTTTTGAAATTTCTCTTAGTTTCTCATTTGGTTCAATGTACACCTTTATTCCATCCTCGTACTCAAATGTTTCATTATTTAGTTTTTCATTACCACCAAGTATTTCTTCACCTATGTTCTTTAAAACAAATTGATAGCTTAGTGTAATCGGCTGAATATATTCTCCTTCCTTTTCCCCAGAAGTAATACCAATTCCGCCTGACCTATCATCACTAATTTCAACAGATGAACGAACCAGTTCTAAAGGTTGTTTACCCGAACACCCTGATAAAAGGATTAAAATAGTGAAAATAACTGAAATACACCTCATAACTTCTCCCTCCTAAAAAAGTCTTTATCCATTACACAAAAAAGTCCTTATAGTTCATAACCTAACCACTAACTTAATACCAATTATTCCAAATTAAACCATCGTACTCAAGATAAATTTTCACAATTAAAAGTATTATTCCTTTTCAAAATAATCCTGACTTTCTCCACTCTTATTCCTTAAATCTGTCAGGTAGTCCAATTACTTCAACAAAAAAAGCGTTAATCCGTCTTAGATCAACGCCAACCTAACGTTAGGTACATTCTTTTACAAAGTTAGTACAATAGATGATCAATCATGTTGTACTTACCCAAACTGACGATTAAATACTTTACTCAAAATAACGGCTGGCTTCCCTACCATGCTCATAGCGATGTCAAGCCGACGTTTCATCCCTCCAGAATAATTATCCGCACGACGATTCAGCGTCAACCGGATCAAGTTCGCAAGAGCATAAGCATGACAGGACAGTTTTCAGCTTTAGATGGCATGCAAACCGGGCGGGAAAATCTGATGATGATTGCCATGTTGCGTGGAGTTTGAAAAGCACTGGACTGCCTATACTTCACTACTATGTCATACTGATATTCTGTATTACTTAGTACTAGGATAAAAAAATATCTGAATAGTGAAGGTGTAAGTAAAACATTTGTAACCAGCTATTCAGTCGGTATATTTATTGAATTTCCTTATTCATTCTCTTCAGGGTTAATCCGATTAAGTTTTTTACTACTTCACGGGATAGGTTTTAGCCTTAATATCACAACGACTTTACTGTTAACCACGACCAATCGTATCATTCAACTTAGCCCGATGCTTGTCATTCCAAGTTTCCGAGTCCTTCACTAGTTCATCGCAGAAAGCAGCGACATCCTCACCCGTGAGGTCAGTGACTTTCTTGCCTTCAGCTGCACCTTGCTCGAAAAGGTCGATAATGCCATTAAAAATACGGCTTGTGTCCTTCCAGTCGGTGAGACCCCCAGCGGTCCACATATACTTTTGAATGGCTTTGTAAGCATTGAAGTACTCAGTGGGAAGTGTCTTCGCACGCACCTCCATTGCCTTCCATTCCCGCTTGTCAGCCAAACTTCCAGTAATTTTTTCAATAAATTTCATCTTAACCTCTCCTTTTAATTTCTTTTGTTTTGAGTTCATTCATTTTGCTTGAGACGAAATCCCATTTCCCCCAAAAAATCTTGAGTTTCTCTTTACCAGCTGTGTTGAGTGTGTAAAATTTTCTCGGTGGCCCTACAGTAGATCGCTTTTTTTCAATGTCGACTAAATTGTTTTTCTCAAGGCGCATGGTGATTGTATAAACAGTGCCTTCAACTACATCCGTAAAGCCAAGTTCTCTTAGCTGTTGCGTAATTTCATAGCCATACGTTTCCCCACGGCTAATGATCTCAAGCACACAACCTTCAAGTACCCCTTTCAGCATTTCTGTGAAGTTTTCCAAATGTTCACCCCCCACTTTGTATTTCCCTATAGTTTTAGTACTATGTATCACAGGTAGTTTGTGATACTGATATTTAGTAATACTTATTACTGGTATATAGTAATGCAGAATAGTGTCAGTTGTCAAGACTATAACTATTCGATAAAGTGACCATTCTTTCAAAAGACGCTCCCTCAAAGGGAATCGACCTTTTTAACTTAATGAAAATTGTTTGCTTATCGATGACTAATTACCAATTGCTTTACAGCATCAATTACTATTGAAGGTTCATCCTTTTGAATATAATGGGTACTCTTGTTATCAAGTATAAACTTACTATTTATCGATATGTTTAGAAGCTCTTTCTGCATTTCATTCCAAAGTTTTTGTGATTGAGCTGAATAATGAGCTTTTTTACCCGCTGAAATAACAATCAAAGGAACATTTAGTTTTTTACTATTCTTCTTTACTTGTTTTAAACTTTCCATAAACTCATAATAATTGCCTTCATAAACAAACTGCTTCCTATAAGCAGCTTGAAATTCTAATGACATTGTAGGAAGAAATCTCTCCCTATAGTTTTCATGTGTTGAGTCGACTAAGACTAATCCACTTACTTCATTTGAGTATTCAGTAGCAAATAATCTCATATTTACACCACCAAATGAATGCCCTACCAATATATACGGTGGCGCTATGTTCAAATTAGTAAGTAGTTCTTTTAACTCGATAACCATTTGTTCGCTTGTTCGAGGATTGGAGCTCTTATCACTCCTACCTAAACCAGCTCTATCATATAAAACAACTTCGGCAAACTTAGCTATTTCAGGAGCGACTTCATTCCATGCTTTCGAGTAATCTCCGTAACCTGCATCCATTACAATCGTTGGTTTATAATTCTTTTTCCCCACTCGATTTACATAGAGTTTAAAATCTAGTACATTAACTAAAAATCCTTCATTGTTTGTTCCAATCCTATCCAAAAAATCAGTCCTTTTTCTATATTATTATTCAATTAAACTACCTTAAAATTGAGTATGGACAATAGCTAGAGATTATCATCTGATCTCCGATTTTCACACCAGTTAGCTTACATTGTTTCACAAACCTTCTCTTTGTATTAGAAATTAACTTATTTTCAACTCATACACATAATGTACAGGAAGCTGATTATCCTTCAAATGGCAAAGGTTGAGTGCCATCTACATCGGTAAAGCCATATTTTCTCGCTAGATCAGCCACCATTATTGCGTCGCCAGAAAACGTTGATACAGTAGAGTCTGTTGCCAATGCCACAACTGCACGACCTACATACGCTGTTGTTTCCGTAGTTCCATCCTCTGGTCCAAAACCTGAATCTATCACTCTTTCTGTTCTCATCCAACCTGGACAAACAGATACGGTTGAAACGTTGAAGTCCTTTAATTCCTTTGCCATTCCTAGTGTCATTCGATTGATCGCATTCATAGCTAAATCATAATATAAATTACCTGAAATCTTGTTCTTAATAAAAAATGTGATATTTACAATTAACCCTTTATGGTGTTGCTTCATCAGAGGTACAGCGTATCGAGTAGCCAGTAAATAAGCTTGCGGTCCAGCAACCATCATAGCATCCCAATGCTCCAGTGGGCGTTCCCAAAAATGTCGTCCATCTCCTGATGGTAGAGAACTTTCGGAGCCACCAAATACACTATTGACTAAAATATCAATCCGACCATGTTCCCTTTCAATTTGCTCAAACAGGTTTCTCACGTCATTATCGCTTGTATGGTCACATCGTATGGCGATGCCTTTACCTCCTCGTGAAGTGACACCATCTGCAGTTTCCTCAATGGTTTCTGATCGATTATCGGTTGTAGCTCCCTTTACACTCCGACCTGTCACATACACCGTCGCTCCTGCACTGCCTAGTTCGAATGCAATCCCTCTACCCGCTCCACGGGATGCACCTGTAACAACAGCAATCTTCCCTTGTAATCGTTTCATTTTTTATAACTCCCTTAACTATCTCAATTTTTATATAAAGAAATTATTTACTTATTTTTGTTCATATATTGTGATACTCCTCCAATAATTATTGAATTTCTCCCCAGTTTATCGATTTTCAAATTAACTCTTCTTCAACTAACCTTTAACTTAATACCAATTATTTCAAAACATAACCACTTAGACAATCCCAAAAACAAAGAAAGGTACGCATCCTATTCCTGAAGGTACTGTTTTGAAGAAGAATTGAATTCGAGATACCAAATATTAAATGCTCCATGGTCAAAGACGAATCTACGTAATTTATTCTTAAACCATTCCTCTCTAGGGAGACCTCTAAGAATATCATTCGCAACGGTAGCAGATTGATTTTCTTAGTAAACATGAGCACCCCTTAGAAGTTTCCTTCATAATATTTGCCACATATATAACAAAAGGTCTAAAGATTATAAGCTGTAGTACAACTACCTTTGAATTTTCAGAATAATTTGAAATGAATTTCAGATGTTGATTGACATATTGCTCATTCCAAGAGTATAGTGTGTATATACATTATACACAATTTCTAGAGAGGAGTTTTTATATGTTAGCTTTGGATGTCAAAAATCTAAATAAGAAATATGACCATTTCCAGTTAAAAGATGTATCCTTTCAACTTAAAAAAGGATATATCATGGGATTTATTGGTGCTAATGGTGCTGGAAAAACGACCACTATAAAGTCCATTTTGAACATGGTTCATATTGATAGTGGGGAAATTAGTGTTTTCGGTAAGGGTTTTATCGAAAACGAACTCGAATTGAAACAAGTAATTGGATATGCATTTGGAGGAGTCGATTATTATACGAGAAACAAAATCAAAAACGTAACGAATGTTGTTAAGACGTTTTATGATCATTGGGAGGAAGAAACGTATCACAATTATCTTAACCGATTTAAATTGGATGAAAATAAAAAAATAAATGAATTATCAGCAGGTATGAAAGTAAAATATAATTTAGCTCTTGCTCTATCCCACGGTTCTAAGCTTCTCTTGCTTGATGAACCAACCAGTGGACTTGATCCAGTTGCGAGAGACAATCTGTTGGATTTATTTCAAGAGTTGGTAAGAGACGGCGAAATAAGTATTCTTTTCTCAACTCACATTACTTCTGATTTAGAAAAGTGTGCTGATTATATTACCTATATTAACAATGGACAAATGATCAATAGTTCAGAGAAAGACGAATTTATTAACTCATATCGATTGTTGAATGGAAATGATAATCAACTCGAAATAGTGAAGGAACATTTAATTTCCTACAAAACAAATTCATTTGGTTTTACAGGATTGATCCATGCTGAAGACTTTGATTCAACAACAGATATTAAGTCAGCCCGCCCTAATCTTGAAGAAATTATGATTTATTTTTCAAAAAGGGAGGATATGTATGTATAACTTACTGATGAAGGATTTAAAACTAGGTGTTAATCCTATATTTTATGTATTACCCTTTTTGACAGGAGCTTTAATGCTCATTCCTGGATGGTTATACTTTATTGTACTACTATATTTTTGCTGGATAACGGTACCTAATTTGTTTTCGACCTATAAAGCTCAGAATGATTTACTATTTTCGTTTATGCTGCCTATCACTAAAAAAGACTATGTTAAAGCGAAAGTAGCCGTCATTGTCATTCTGGAATTACTGCATATCGTCATTGCAGTCATCTTTGGTATGATTAGTACTCACTTATATCCTGATTTAACCTACTTATTCTTTGGACCAACTTTAGGTTTTTGGGGACTTTGTTTCATTATGCTAGCAATCTTCAACTTTATTTTCATATCTATGTATTTTAAGACAGCATATAAATATGGTGCCCCTACGATAGCAGCCATTACAGGAGCTATGCTTTTTGCTGGAGGTGCAGAATGGTTGGGAATAAAAAATTCTATGTTGTTTGACCTATTCAAAGGTAGCGGTGCTGATCATATTGGAATTCACTTATCCATCTTGTTCGCAGGAATTGGGATATTTGCAGGATGTACCATTATTGCTTATTTTATTGCCATTAAACAATTTAAGAAATTGGATATTTAATGAATATAGCTATTTCAAACACGTCTGAAAAACCAATTTATCAGCAGCTCTTTGAACAAATCAGCGCTCAAATTCTCAAGGGTGAGATTGAGAAAGGCTATAGTTTACCACCAATTCGACAAGCGGCCAAGGAACTACGTGTAAGCATCATTACCATAAAAAAAGCTTGGGAAGAGCTTGAACGATGTGGTTTGATCTATACTGTAACTGGAAAAGGATGTTTTGTAGTCGACCTTTCATCTGAAGAAATACTTCAAAAGCGAAACGAAATGATCGTAAAGCAAATGGTTGTTGACACTTCATATTACAAATCCTTTGGTCTTACATTAGAAGAGGTTATTGCACTTCTGAAGAAGGTATATTGAAGTAGTGTAGATATGTAAGCCCTATAATCAATCACTATAGGTTGAAGGAAATATCGAAAAATCCCCACCTCCTTAGTTAAGCAGGGTTCTGACTTAATTACGTGAGGTGGAACTTCACTTTGGTTTATGTCATTTTTAAAAATCTAGTTGTTATTTCTCCAGAGGCTGCCGAATAAGAAATCTTTGATTCATGCATGCTCAGGTAAGATGATTTATACAAGGTTAGTAAAATATATTTCTGTTTTACTAACCACTCCTCTTTGGCCATTTGCCGATTAATTTTATTCGTCTGTTAATCCGTCTTTAATAACCTCATGGATGAATTCTCCATTAAAGATAAAGAAGGTTAAAACCAAAATAGACAACAAAATAATAAAACCAAAGATTATAGAAGGTATTACTCCTTTTTTCTTTTCCATTGCTTCAATTCCCCTTATCTTAAGATTATTAATTAGACGGAAACCAATTACTTGAAGTTTCAAATTATTCAAGTAACCTCCTAATTGCTACATACGTTAATGATTCGATTTAAATTAAAAAATATTGATTAATTATATTCATAAGGCGTTCAGAATCATCAGAGGATACGTTCTCAGATAATCTTGCTGCTGCAATAATTGGAGCCCACTGAAAAATATCTTCTTTAGATAATTCACTTCTCTCACAATAAAGTTGTAAGTACATTTCAGCTAATTCTATTGAATAATGTGAATAGAGAAGATAAGAACGGTATATATCTGCTCGATAATCCCCTACACTTGAATCAACCCAGTCTAAAATTGTCACTTTATTCTCTGACATTATCAAATTAAATAGATGAAAATCTCCATGGCAAAGTCTTTTTTCGAAAGTGATTGATTTCAATTTTTGAATTAATACAGACTTATTTCGTTTACTTAAAATTGGTGCTGCTTCAATTTGACGTGCTAATTTTTCGGGCATTAGCTCCAGTGAATCAGCAACAACCCTATGTATATTTTGTTGTATATCAATGGAAATATTCAGGTAGTATTCTGCATGTTCCATGTTTTCAGATAGGAGATCACCTATAGTTCTCCCCTTAATATATTCCATTAGAATAGCTTGTTTCCCGTTTATTTTTGTTACATCGATTATTTTAGGGACAGGTAATCCACATGAATAAGCTAATTTTTGCTTTTTTGCCTCATATAAAGATTCAGTATGCGGTAAATAGTCATTAAATATTTTGACAATTCTGTCTTGATAAACATATATTTTTGCAGTATTTCCGATTGCTATAGGCTCACCTAATTCCACTAATATCTCTCCCTTTACTTCAACTAGGTTTTTCGGTAATTCACTTCAGCAGATCCATTTCATTTTAACATAAATACCCATTTAATTAAGAAGTGCTTTGCACAATTAAATGGCCTTTAACTGAATACAAATAATTTTTATATCAACATAAATTCCTAACAATACCAAAAAAACGACTCACAAACTATGAGTCGTTTCAACTAGGAATAGTGTCTAGAATATCCCCTTTATTTTTCCAGAAGGTGAGACAAAGGCAACAAATCGCTACTGAATGATGCTTTATTGTGACATGGATGGTCATCAAAGACGTTCACTAATGGAATATAAAAAAGGGTCTGCCCCCTTCACGCTTATACTTACGTGTCGCAGGGCAGACCCATCTTTACTTATTAATCACTTATTTTTTTGCATCATGATCATCATGGTCATGGTGGTGATCCCGTTTTTCAATTTCATCTTTATCTCCATGATGGCCCCGATGACCTTCATGGTTTTCTTCCTTCACTTCCCCACCAGGTATGCCGGAAATGTACCCAACTCCACCTGTTTCCATGATACCAAGCGTATCTTTCATTGCTTTTTCTAATTCTGTTTTATCCACTGCTGTAATGTTTTTCTCATCAAGATCTGCACCTGGATGTTGATAATTGCTTAGCACATAATGAGAATCTTTCATTTGATCGACTGCGCTTAGTCCCGTTGCTTCTGCTCCAACTGGAACGGACAGGATTCTGGATAGCTTTTGGGTTTCCACATCATACGCCCATACGAAGTTATTGGTATGCATATCGCTATCTTCTCCGATGAAGAGCGTATTCAAATCTTCTGAGAAGCTTAAGTTATCTGGATTAGCCACTTTGTCAGGATCAGCTGTGTTTCCAAGTGCGTCCGGAGAAGCAAGGTCTTCACCTAATACAAACCCTTGCATGCCTGCAGGAACATAGCGGCTATCAATATACTCTTCCCCACTATCTTTTTGACGATTTTCAAGATTCAATTCGTAGGTCACGCCTGATTCAATGTTTGGCAGTTGAATATCGTCTTGTACGGCACCTTCCTGCTTTTCCATGCTGCCATTTTGGTAGGAAATCGCCATATAGGCTTTATGATCTTCTGCATTCACTGCAAGACCTTCCATTTTGTTGAACTCAGCAGTAGCTCCCTTGATGGCACCGTAACGGCGTGGTTCTAAGAAGGCAGCTTCTTTTTCTTTACCTGGCTTCACTTTTAGATATTCGACAGAATCATGTGAGTTCGTCTTCACAGCTGTAAATCCTTCGGTTGGCTCTTCGGTTGTTTCGAAAATATCGCTGAATGTCACTCCGCTATCGATTATATCTGAAATTTCTTTATCCGTACCATGTCCAAGCTTGATCCAGTTTAAGTCTCCAGATCCGCCTTTTTCTGTACCTGTTTGGTCGAATTTCGCTGCATATAGCGTCCCTGCTGAAAAGTCTTCCTCTTTATCTGCTACATACATAAACATCATCGTATTACCGCCATCATCACCGAACAATGCGGTCTTGTTATCAGGAAGTACTTTCATCATTTCATGTGAGAAACGCCCAGTGCTGTAATGCTTGACGACAGATGGCTTTCCATCATCTGAAACCGAGATTTCAGGAATCCAACCATAGTTATAAGGATTTGCTTTTGACTCGTCATTAAAATAATATTTTGCAAAATTACTTACTTCTTTATAGGCTTTCGAATCTTTATTTTCAAATGCTCGGGCATCAGGCTCATATTCTTCTGAACCTAGGTGAGTACCCCAATCCGTTGTTGATCCGTTACATGGGTTCCATAAGCCGTCTACACCTGAAAAATCAATTTTATGAGCTTCTTTCACTGAAAGCTTACCCGTTTTCTTATCATGGTCAAGTTCAGATAATGTCATAGATGCAGGCAGACCTGAAATACGGTCACCGGCATTATTTTGTGAATCGTATTCGAAATGGGAAATCATGAATGTTTGATTCCCTTTCGTCAGAAGGCTATTTGAATCAGGAGCATCCGAAATGAAATAAGATGGATTCTCAGGTACGCTATTATCCATAATTGGATCACCGTTCACATCGATCGGCGTACCAGCCGGGATCATTTCTCCTTTATTGTCTACGATTTTATCTTTTGATAAGTATAGCTGATCATAGTTTAGGGGTAGCTCTTTAACGGTACCATCTTTATAGGTTACTTTTACAGAGGCTGTTGTATAGGTTTTTACCATGTTTTTAATCGTATCTGGAGCTTTCATGGACGAGAATTCAACACTCTCAATCTTCTTGTGAGAATTCTTCTTTTTGCCGTGATCCTCGTGGCCGTGAGCCATGGCTGTTAAGGATGAAGATGCTAGTAATGCCATTGATAATCCGATTGATAGACTTTTTTTCATCTTTAATCCCTCCTAATATAATTGCTACTACACTAGTAAAACATTGAATGGTTAAGCCAGTATGAATACAAGGGGGTTAAGTTTAATTCTTTGTAAAGATCAGTTGACTTTCTCATTTCAACTATTAAGCCAATGTAATCTTATCTACTAAAAAAACCAGAAATGCTGAAAAATCAACATCCCTGGTTTTCTTTCATTAACTATATCATTCTAGATTCATATTAATTCCTTGGAACTACATAATCCGTGATAATTGCATCAACGTTCATATCAAATAAAAAGTCTGCCGATTCATGACTGCGCACTGTCCATGATCCAATTTGCAAATCAAGTGAATGAACGTTTTTCACCACCTCTTCTGTCACGATTCCGTAGCTTGGATTGAACCATTCCGCATAGGTTGAGATTTCTTGCAGAGTCTTCTTTGAGGTAAGGGAACGGTTAGCAGCTAAGACACCGACTGGTACATGAGGAAGTAGCTTATCCATTTTCTTCATTGAGTCAAAGTTAAACGATTGAAGAATGATTTTTTCATTGTGTGGTTTATCGAGATGGTGATCTTTTAATGTTGCTGCCACTTGTTCTTCGATTCCTAGATAAAGTTCTGGAGACTTTAATTCTATTAAGATCCCTGCTTTACCATGATAACGATTAAGAACTTCTTCAAATGTTGGGAGGGGTTCTCCTGCGAATTGTTCACCCTTCCAGCTACCGGCATCAAGACTCTTAAGTTGTTCAAGTGTTAAATCTCGTACTTTTCCTGTACCATCAGTTGTTCGATCCACTGTCGTATCATGAATGACGACCAATTCTCCATCTTTACTTCTTTGTACATCGATTTCAATATAATCGGCCTTCATATCGACTGCCAGATCGAAACTTGCGATCGTGTTTTCAGGTGCATAAGCCGATGCCCCGCGATGTGCTACGGTTTCCACTCGTTTTCTTTCGCCTTTTGACTCCTCTGCAAACGCCTGATTGAATGTGCTTAACAACAATGAAATAGCAACTCCTGTACCGATTACGAATTTTCTGTTCATGCTCTTCATCTCCTATCCTAATATGTATTTCTACTATATTTTAGGAAAGGGATGTTAAATGAGAGTATTATTCGTTGTTGCCTTTTATGAAGTTTATGTGAACTAAATTCGACCTTTTTTCATAGAGTTTTTTACAAATGGATTTGGGAGGAATTTAATAGTGGTCTTTTCTACATACTCGTTTCCTTATCATGTATAAGCTTCTATGAGGCTGGGACAAAAGGGTTTTAGTCAAAGAAAAATCCGAACGAACATTCGACATTCTTTACTGAAAATCGAAAACGTTCGGATTTTTTATGGTTATTGCAAAAGCAAATATAGTGTATTTAACCGGTTCTAGCTTTTGATTGGAGTGCAAGACGAAGACTCCTGCGGGAAAAGCGGAATAGGTGAGACCCCGCAGGAGCGTCAGCGACGAGGAGGCTCGC
Organism: Bacillus sp. BHET2; assembly: GCF_005938125.1. Taxonomy (GTDB): domain Bacteria; phylum Bacillota; class Bacilli; order Bacillales; family Bacillaceae_B; genus Rossellomorea. The sequence goes on along the minus strand of NZ_VCQN01000001.1, from coordinate 696,872 downwards.
CTTCCGCCCCGAGGAAAGCGAAGTCTTGCACGGAAATCAACAGCGGTGTCACAAGAAAGCCTAACATGGTCTTTTATCCTGATTGTTCGTCTTTCGATTATATTGATTTGGTTATGTCCCAGCCTCATTCTCCTTAGGTTTTAGGGAACGAACCTGCCTAATATTGGACAAGATGATTAATATTATTGGAAAAACTGCTCCATAGATTAATACGTATATTTGCATCGTTTGGGTAAATTCTATCAAAAATGAAATATTTGGGAATAAGTCAATGGAAAACACATACATAATTAATGCTAACGGGAGGGTGAGAACCTTGTGATCATGTAATTCTAATGTTTGAGCGAGACCAAGGGACACGACATAAGTTAAGATCGTCAATTTCATGAATACAGTTGTAAACCAAAGGAAAGCCATCATCGCTTCCACTCGTTGTATAAATCCACCTAGATTGATTTGTTTGGCTAAATCATAGCTCGAATATACACTTTCAGATGTATCAACAACACCTAAAACAAGAATAGAAAGGATTGAAATAAGTATTAGACTGCCACCGCCAATGAGTGTTCCAGTTAAGAACCCTTTTCTGATATGTTGTGTATTGACATAAGGTATGATCATTAAGAAAACAATCAATTCCAAGAAAGGAAATGTTAGAAACGATATACTTGCATTCAATACAGGCTTCAGGCCAAATTCCATAACTGGTCGAGCAGCGTTAAAATCGATATGTGGAGAAACCGCAAATACTAATATCAAGAAGAGGAAAAAGGTCCAAGGTAAAAATAATTCAGCTGTACGGGACAGAGTCTCAAGCCCTTGCCTTACAGCAAATATGACCACAACTAAAAAGGTGAAATGAATAACTTCTATTGGCGTTTCAACCATCATCACCGATACCATGAAGTCCCCGATATCCCGAAGAACAAATAAGCACAATAAGAAAACAAAGGTTAGTAAATACACTAACGAAACGGTCTTTCCTACCCATTTGCCAAGAAGTTGTTCAAGAATCTGTGAGAAATTCTTCCCTGGAAATTTGGAAGCAAGACTTGAATATAAAAAAACGGCTACAACACCACCTCCTAATCCGATAAACCCTGCAATCCAGGCATCTTGCTTTGCGACTGATGTGAGGATGGAGGGAATGATTAAGATGGTGCTTCCAACCGTATAGAGTAGGACTAATACTGTAAACTGCCTGAGACTTATTTTTCCTTTTTCCAACATAATTCATTCCCTCCTTCCTTATTCGAATAGTTTATAAAAAGAGTCCGTAACCGGGTTAAGAATAAAGTCTACCCCTTTTAATAAGGTTGGGATAGGCCCTATGAAAAGTTGATAAATCAGCAATCCTGTACCAATACCCATGAGAATCAAAAATGTCCATAACGCTCTGTAGTGATGATGCTTCCAGAGAGAAATCCCATCCATGTAGACGAAAATAAGTATAACGATAGTGACCCCTAGTATTTTCCACATACTCACTTACTCCCTTATTTGGTTCACAATTGAGTGGTTTCGTTTCCCCGTTTGCCGGATATTTGTTTTCACGTTGACATGTACCGGCAATTCTGCAAAATGTTCGTCCCATTCTTTTTTATTCTTGTTCCAATAACGATAGTTTTCCCGATGAATCACATCACCAAATCCAAATATATCAACCCTGTAGGATTCTTGAGCTGTTTTGATAGACTGCATCATTTTATCCTTTATATCTCTTTCTACTTTTTTTTCTAAATCCTCGATCGTTTTTGTTTTCTTAAAATCCATATCACACTGAACCTCTCCCACATTTCCCGTTGCTTCAAGATTGACATCAATTGAAGGGTTCCCTTTTGAAAAGGTTGCAAGTACTTTTGCCTTCGTTTTCAAGATTTCAATGGATACTTTTCCCCCCTCACTACAAGGGACGTTAACTACGGTGCTCTTTACATTCCCAACGATATAGTTGTACCCTTTGCTTTCTGGTTCATTAAGCCATCCATGAAGTTTGTCGTCCTTAAATATAGCTGTGTCTGTATACTGCAGACGAACGGGGGGATCGGCAGATTGAAGATTTGATGTGTACTTCCCGACCTCAGGGTCACCCACTATTTGCACTCCTGTGACCACCGCTTGTTTTCCTGGACTGATGAACTCATCTAACAATTCCCCGAATGTTAGAGCAACCGTTGGGGCCCAAACACTTGAGGAAGTTTCTAATTTTTTGAACAGGTTTTGGGCTGTAATCTTTTCTACTGGAACCAGCATTTTCAGAACTTGGTGAGCTTCATGGTCCTTTGCTATTACAACGTAAAAATCAGGGCGAAATTCTTGATCTCGTGCAAGTAGATCCATGGATGTGGCAATCCCTTCTTTCGCTAGATTTTCTCCTATGACAAGCATTCTCAGATGTGGGAAAAACGTTTTAAGAGGAACGGTCTTGGTCATTTTTCTGAGGGCCTCAAAAACAGTATCTCCCGTTTCCTGATAGATGACGATAGGCGCTTTGGCACCTCCTGAATGCTTACTTGAAATTTCACCTGGGTTCACCAATTGAACTGAAATAAGAATCTTATCACCTGATTTATCAATCCCTAATGCTACAGCAATTCCAATTTCATCAAGTTCTCTGCTATTCCAGCAACCACTTAGCAATAAAGAAGAGATTACTGATACAATAAGGAGTTTCCATTTCATATTTTTCACCTTTCTTAGATGACGTTCATTCCGATTTATTGCCCTGACGCACAATATTCTTCTGACTAATCAATCGTGGTCGTGTCACTAAATGTTTTCGGGGTAGCCTTAACAAGGTGTCTTTTTGATCTTGCTTGACATACGGTGCGATTGGTGACATGTAAGGAACCCCAAAGGAGCGTAACCCGCATAAATGGATGGATAGTGCAAACAATCCCAAAGCCATTCCATATAACCCCAGAGTAGCCGCCAAAATCATAAATAGGAACCTCAATATTCTTATTGAAATGGCGATATTATAAGACGGAAGGACAAAGTTAGAAATCGCAGTAAATGAAACGACGATCACCATGGCGGGAGAGACAAAGCCTGCTTCAACAGCAGCTTGCCCAATTACCAATGCTCCTACAATTGACACGGTTTGACCGATGGTTTTCGGCAACCGGATTCCTGCCTCTCTTAAGATTTCTAAGGTGATTTCCATCAGAACCGCTTCAAATAGTGCTGGAAAGGGAACGCCCTGTCGCTGAGCAGCAAGACTAATCAGAAGGTTCGTAGGCATCATTTCTTGATGGAAGGTACTTAGAGCGATATAGAGTGACGGGCCAAGGAGAGACATAAATAGACTGAACACCCTCAAGATTCGTATAAGACTAGCAATATCCCATCTCTGATAGTAATCCTCTGCTGATTGGAAGAATTGAACGAAAAGCGCTGGTACCAATAATGCAAAAGGAGTTCCATCAACCAATATGGCGATTCGCCCTTCCAAAAGGCCGGCAGCGATTCCATCAGGTCTCTCCGTATTATAAACGGTGGGGAAAGGAGAATAGGTTGGATCCTCAATTAATTCTTCAATGTAATTCCCCTCGAGAATCCCATCAATATCAATCCGGTCAATCCTTTGAAGGACCTCTTTCACAATCTTTTCGTCTGCCACTCCATTGATGTATAGAACAGACACATCGGTTTGAGTTGATTGTCCAACCTGCCTCGTGATGCTCCAAAGGTTCGCATCCTTTATTTTTCGTCGAATGAGAGCGGTATTCGTTTGAAGCGTTTCAGTGAACGCTTCCTTAGGACCTCTTACAACTTGTTCAGATGTTGACTCTGAAACATCTCTCACCTTCTGACTAGATGTTTTTAGAATAAACCCCTTCATGACGCCTTCAATCAGAATGGCAGTTTCTCCCGACAGTATCGATTGAATGAGTTGGTCAAAGCAGTCGATCTCCTCTATATCACCAGGTAAAGAAGAGCTGGATATGTCCCGCTCCAAGTGAAGGTCAACCAGAGCCAGTTCGAAATTCTCAATAATCGAATGATCAACCATTCCATTTAAATACACCAATCTACTATCCCGTTCCTTCAAGACTAAATCACTGATATGTAAATCAGAAGTGTGGCCGAAAACTGTTTGTATGTATTCTATATTGACCATTACGTTTTCCGATAGAGGCTTAACAGGTTGAGTAGATTCCCTTACATTCTCATTCGACCTCTGGAATGACTCCCGATTCTTTCCTCTATAGCGCATCATGACCGCTCCTAATGAATCGTTTCTAGTAGCTTTCCTAGAATAGTTTAGAATATTCATTTGTAGTGAATGCTAGGTACTTGAATTTTGGAAACATTTTCGGTTTGCACCATCCTACGAGTTATCTAAGTGAAGGAAAAAGATCCCACTAGAAGAGAAATCATTCAAGACTTAAAGATTGTTCAACATCTTTCGCTGAACCAAGGTTTTTTATCGGACGTAAGATCAGTCCACAGTTATGGTGGCCTTCTCAAACCATATTTCACTTTTCCACCAAGGTCTGAGAAAACAGAAACCCCCAGAATGCTGTGAAATCAACATTCTGGGGGTTCTGTTTTCTTCTTATTATATATTTTAATGCACTGGTCCAGTTAGGAACCATTCAACATTAGCTTCATGCATTGACGTGTAAATAGGGCAATGGGCAACAACGATTTTGGGGTTCACTAGTTTGGACGATTGCGATCAACAACAGAGAACAAACGCTCAGATCTCACTAAAAACGGGGACAGTCCATCTATATGAAACTCGCTAACGCTGACATTGCCAATATGATTGGGGCAACGAGAGAAACGACGAATGCCGTGATCAGTTCATAAAAAAAAGAGTGATTAATCATTAAAGGCTTACGATTATCGATTGATGCGGATCGGGCGGAGGTATTGTTGAGCTAGTTGTAAGAATGGTTACCTGATTCTCCTTCTATTCTGATTAATCGGATTCTTTATATGTAACTTTGTGACATGGGATTATGTCTTTCTACGAGTGTGACGCCAATAATCTGAGAGTGACGCATAAATGGAGATTCCGACGCATAAATCCTGAAAGTGACGCATAAAAAAATATTCTGACGCATAAACCCCGAAAGTGACGCATTAAACCAATAGAGTACACTTATATACAGTAAGGCGACATAAAGATTGACTTCCAATCGTTCGTAAGTTAGCTAAAGAACTCATCAACTAGAATACTCATCCTTACACGGTCTACAAACTCACCGTTTCGTAACCGGTCTTGTCTTAAAATACCTTCTTGAATTTATTCATCGACTGCATAATAAACACCTTGTTCTTTGTGATCAAATTATTTTTTCTTTCTATTTCTTCCAATGATGATAACTGTTGTGAATACGATGATGAGCAAAAACATCCCTTCAGCCATACGAAACACCTCCCTTGGAGAGACTAGACTCTCTTAATACTTACGAACAGAAAGACTACTTAGTTTCAATATTCAGATAAAAAATAATAAACCATTTCCTTTTGGAGATGGTTTATTGAATGATGAGACCTAGCTTACAAGTGTAGAGTGGTGACAGCACATAATGTAAGTAAGATTGGGATGATTTATTCAAATAGAGCTTTAATCACTAGATTACCTGACTTATCCCTTTTCTCACGGTACCTTTCCCTTTCACCTGCTTCAATGTCGCTACGATGAGAAAGCTGACAATCACCAATAACAGCCATGAACTCACTTTTCCAAGATGGACGAGACTCCATGCCTCGGTCTGGTTTGGATATTGCCACGCACCAAAGAACGTGGCGATATTTTCAGCGATCCAAATGAAGAATCCAATTAGTACAAACGAAAGGGCAAGTGGCATATGGTACTTGGTACCCCCCACCTCATATGTGACCCAGGTTTGCCAAAAGACGATGATGACAAGTATGGATAACCACCAGCGAATATCCATCCAATAATGGTGGATGAAAAAGTTCAAATAAATCGCAGATGCAAGAGGAATAACTGCCCAAAGCGGTGGCCACTTTATCAGGTCAACATTCAACCGTCTCCATGCTTGGCACAGATAACTCGCAACACTTGCGTACATGAATCCACTGTACAATGGCACCCCAAATACTTTAGAGTACCCTTCCTCCGGGTAAGACCAAGAGCCCATATGGACCTTGAAGAGCTCAAGGGCAAGGCCGATCAAATGAAACACCGTGATCACCTTCAATTCATCACGTGTTTCAAGTCCGGAACGCAGCATCCCCCACTGCATCAGAATACAGATCAAGAGTATCCAGTCGTAACGTGGCAGAAAGGGAAGCGGTATGATTTGAGTAAGAGCCAAAGAGGCAAAAATGACGACAGGGAACAGACAGGATAGTGCCTGCTCCCAACCGAATCGTATGAGTTGTGTTAATGCTCTCATAATCTTTGACTCCTTTCGCATACAACATTTCCTGCTGGGGAATCGATTCCCCACTGCATATCACTTCTTATTATAATATATTTTTATTGTAAAACAATAAAAATATATCCTTTTTCATTATTATCTTCCAACTTCTAAAAACAGGAAAAATTATTCCTCAACCCTGACGCAGTAATGCAAAGAAGGTTAATCTTCTAATAAATCAGCTTTCTGATTTCCCCTTTTCTGTGCTTGCCTGGTAAGAATCATACAAGGAACACCTGCTGACATACTTACGATAAAACTCCACATTATGTAACGCCATTCTCCCGTGAGGCTCGCCACGACGATAAAAAACGCTAACTGTCCAACAAGTGCAAACCACGAAGCGATCCAAGCTAGTGTGAGATTTTCTTTCATAGCGTATCCTCCTTATCAATAATTGCAATCATTTGCCTTAATAAAGCCAGTTTACTGTTGAGAAAATAGCAATAAACAAGAAGATGTGAAATCCGGTTTCCATCATTGTATATGTAAATTCACGTATATCGTCTATATTTTTTTTCTCCATAAAAGCTTTCCACAATTGTCCAACCACAAAAAAGAATGCCATGATCCCATAAAGTTGGAAATACCAGCTGTCTGGTTCAAAGTCAGTGACAATAATGATAATGAATCCAACTATATAAGTCACTGCAGCCAATGATCGAATGACCTTATCTCCCTTTTCATGCTGAGCGTTAATGAGCTCATGGGAAAAGATTTTTCTCTTCTCTACGTCCAACCACCTGCTGATCAAATGATGAAACAGGTAAATGAATAAGAAGTACATCACCATAACGAATAAAAGTTTTATGAAGAAATACTGAGCAAAACCCAATAGGATTACCTCCTTTATTTTCCTTTGTTATAGGAGCAATTCAAATGTATATCCTACTGAAATAAAGAGGATAAAGAACACTAACCCCATGAAGGAAATGATGTATTCTCTCTCTGCATGATTGAACTTCCATTGCATAAAGGTGTCGAACACACAAAGAACCATGATGATCATCGCATTGATCAGTCCCGAGCTGTCGAACACTACATTCACAAAAAAAACAGCCCATATGATACGTTGCCCCCAGGTATGAATGGAATTGATACCTTGATATCCCATTTTCCGGGTAGAGCGTATCCCCCACTTTCTTCTCACAAGTCTTTCGACTAAGAAGAATGCAAAGAATGAGACGACGATATAGATAATAAAGTGATAAAAAGAATTCATCTATTATTCCTCCTAGCAACCTTTGAGGACAGTATTTTGATTAATTATAATAATAAATTCATCTTCGCCAATGACTCATACTGCCTTAAGACTTCTGACAAGAAAGTTTTATCATAACCTGTTCTATGATGTATTCTAACAATCCACTCTTCCATTATATGACACGGCGGTTCTTTTATTAGCCCCTCACTCGTACTCAAGAAGCTTTCCCAGTTGTAAAATTCCCAATGAGCAATTTCGGATTTATAAGGGACTCTACATTCCAGTAAAGGCTGTGGTTTTATCATATTTTGAGAGAACTCTGCTGCCTTCATGAAGAATTCCATTTCAATCGGTTGCAGATCAAACGTTTGTTTTGAAATTTTCCCGTTTGGTCTATGATAATGAATCGCTATATTCGTTTCATCTGGCAAGATTTGGACATGCGCAGCTGGAAAAAAACCAGTAAGTCTCTCATCAGTGTACTCTTCACATTTGGAATCTACTAAAATAGGTTTTAACCATTGGTCTCCTAAATCGCACAAAAAGCGATGGCCCTCTTCATCTAAAGCAATGACGGCAACGTGAGCATCTTCCGTATTCAAATGACGGCCGATGGGATAGGCTTCAATTCCATCCTTCTTGAATTCATCTAATAACCAAATGGAGAGGTCAAAACAATTCCCTGTGATGCCATATTGTTTTCTGTGTTCTCTCATTAATGATACTTCCCGTTGCTTCTTACTCCCATCCTTGCTGTAAACCCACGTTTTCGTTAACGTCTCCATTGGAAATCCATCAAATTTCCGCCATGTGGATAGGATACTTTTAGGTGGTAACATTACTACACCTACTTTTTTAGATTGATTTTTATGTAGAAACCTTCCTGGTCTTACTCATAATCCGGTGATTTCTGAAAATTGATTAATAAATATTGTGTATTAGAATTATTAGCATATGGGTGCGGTTATCATGCCGTACTTCTATTCCACTTCCACATAAACTTCTCCAAACAATTCATCTCCAAAATAGACCATTAACTTCCACATCCCCTTAGAAGGAAGGGACATTGTAGAGGGTAAGTGATGATCTGCGCCTGCATTTGGAGCAAGACTGTTACTTTTGGGTAATTGAAACACCGTTACTTCTTCGTGTTTTTCTTCCTTTACACCTATTACTTTAAATGGTTGTAATAATGTAGCTTTATCTCCCCAAAAATGCCACATGTACTTCTGGGATTCACCAGCTTTAAAAGGCCCGTATTCACCAAAACCCAATTTGCCATTATTGCCTATACGGAACACAAATTCATCCGTTTGCCCATCGTCGGTAACGGTTATTTCTTTCACGAGCGCTGGACTCTCTTCCCACGTTTCAAGAACATTTGAGACTCGGTCATCTCCTTTTGTACATCCAGCGAGGAAAAGCATTGAACACAGTATTATGGTTAAGGAATCAGTTGTCCTTGTCATCATACGCCCCCAAGTTCTTTTTGAAATAGAACCGATTTAGTCAAAACGCTTTATGAAACGAATCCTATCTTTGCTTACTGCCACAAATAACCTTGAACAGATGTATAGATTGTCAATAAAAACACAGCAACAAATAACCAACCATAGCCTTTTCGCTCTTTATGAAATTCTTCCAATCCCATCAACAACATCGTTATTCCTAAGAATAGAATCATTATGTAATTAAATTTAAAATCACCCGTGATAAGTCCATATATTGCAAATGAAAGCGATCCTATTGAAAAAATAATACGCAGAATCTTTAACAAAAAATCTCTCCTCTATAACTAATTGAACTATGGGTACCCAGGGGCATGATACGAAAATTAGCCCACTACATCTCTTTCCTTCTTTTTCCAGGACATTAAATCTGAAAATGCCAATCCTACTGATACTCCAAAAGGAATACCTAAATCCCATAACTCTGTTTCAGACCCTGTAACATATTCATTTAAGAGAAAATGAGAAATACTTAAAGGAATAAAAAGCATGGCAAACGTTAAAATTCTCTTTCTTACTTGTTCCCATCTCAACTTTCTTAAATTTGCAATAACAAAAGAGATTGTCAGCACTTTTCTACTCTTGCCAATAAAAAACGAATATTCCGTTAATTCAACTCTTTCCTCTATTCACTTCAAAAAATGAAGAACCAAAAAGTAATATAGACTATAGGAAGAATGGTTAAAGCTAGATATACCCTTCCAGCTCTTGGTTTTCCTTGTTTGTAACTCATCACGCCTATATTTACTATCATGCAAGTCACGATGACCCCCATGATAAGGTTCGTATAGTCAGTCATTTCTCCGTTTGGTCCAGATAACGTTAACAAAATGAGCACTGCAATAGATAGGATAAAGAGAATAAGATGAATATAAAATCCTGATTTAGTGAATTTAGTCCTGTACAATGAAACGCCTTCTTTCTTCCAATTGACTGCTCAATCCATCAGTAAGGGAATAGCTAAAGAAAAATCTATACGTATTCAGCTATCACCCCTTCTTCAACACCCCCAAATACTCTTCCCAAGGTCCAACATCCTCCCTGTACCGCTCAGCCATCACTCTTACAATCTGAGAAATATGGGTGAGATCGTGGACAACCCATGTGGAGATTAGTTCTCTTAGCTTCACTTCACCAAACGCAGGGTGTTTCCCTGTCAATTCAAACTGTCTATCAGATTGTATAAATCCTTTTACGGTTTCTATATTCTGAGTGCGCAATCTTTTAAAGTCAGTTAGCTTTTGATTGAGTGAGGTGTGAGATGGAAAGGTTATGTGAGCATCACGATCAAATGGAGGGAAAGTATTATTCTCTCCCTCCTCCACGATTGTCATTATTCTTGGGATCCAGTTGCTTTTCTCGCACTCGATTAGGTGATCGACAACCTGGGAAACAGTCCATGTTTCTCTGCCTTCATTGCATTCTAGCCAACCTTCCTCTAATCCAGTTAAGAAGCTATCTAAAGTCTTGGGTGTCCGTTCTAGAATCTGAAGTGCTTCTTTTAGAGTGAAATTCCTCAATATTCCTCCCCGCAAAAATGACTATGAAACGTGTTCAATCATTTAATCCTTTACCATCGAGAATATGCTCCATATATTTTTCAATCCTGTTCACTCGCGTCTTGGATTGTTTGGCTTGAGAAAAATAGAGAATGTAGGCTCTTTGTCGACCAGGGGTCAATGCTTCAAATGATGTTTTTAAGCTAGGAACTTCTTCGAATTTCTGTTGAAGTTCTTCAGGAATCGTGTATTCTTCCGTCTTTTTCAGCTCCACTTCGATGCCCGCTTTTTCCACTTCAATGGCTTCTTTGATATAGAATTTCAAGATTGGTTCCATTTCTATGATCTCTTCGACATTCCTGAACCGGATCTGCCGCGCTGCCTGGACATTCTCCGTTTGTTGGATGAGAATTCCATGGGTATCCTTTAACAGGACACCTTTGTGGAACAGAAGTGCACAATAGTCCTTAAAACCATGCATTAACACGATGTTTTTACCCTCTAATGTGTAACAAGGATGCATCCACTTTATCTCCTCGTCCAGTTCTTCAAAGTCCAGAATGATCCTTCTAAATTCTTCAAATTCTTCCTTCCACTTCTTCGCTTTTTTAAGAAAGCCATCTACCTTACGATTCGCTCTATTCGTTGTCACGAATGAACACCCCTTTTCCTTTTATCAAGATGCCTCTTGCTTCGTAATACTGTGATAAAGCCATTCAATATGTCATGGGAGATCGAGAATCCCTTACGCTGATAGAATTCCAAGGCATCACGGTTTCCATTCGATGTAAAGACAAAGTATTCTTCAACATCGTCAAATGTCTTTAACCAATCCATTGACATTGTAAATAATTTCGACCCAACGCCGTATTGCCGATAGCCTTCTTTAATATAAAATTGGGATAGACATCCTACATTGTCTTCCTTCACCGATGATAGATCGAAAAAAGTCGCAAAATCATTCGAATACGATTCTTTAGGTGAGACGTTTGTATACACATAGGCGACGATCTCATCATTGTTATGAGTATCTTTCACCACTACAATAAAATTGTGTATGGCCTGCTTAATCGAAGGTACCATCCTAGTTTCAAAATTCATGCTGTCAAACCATTCCGGATTTATGACGGCCTTGGATTTCTGAAACTCCATCAGTTCATTACACAAGTTCCGACAGGCTTCCGCTCTTTCTTCTGAGATGACTCCATATACTAGATTCATAGGTACGCTACACCCTTTCTTATCATTAGTAGATCAACTACCTTTTATTCGTTTGAATAGCTTTCCTAGTTCCCCTGCCTGAGGAACGTCGAAATAGTTTAGTACTATACCTAATGATACTACGGCAAGTAGAAAAGAAATAGATAATAACAGATTTCTTATGTCTTTTGTCATTGAAACAAATCTCCCTTGTTTCTGAAAAATTATTACATTTGCCGGGTAGTCTCCCCGTCGATTAATTGAAAATGAATATCCATGGATGATCCACTAGTAATATGATCGTGAACTCCGGATACGTTAAGTAATTCATTTAGCTGATGTTTCCTGATAGATTGTAATGAGTAACAGGGGTAACAGTGTATAAACGAATAAAGCGAGTATGACTGTTCGTATATGGTATTTAGTGATGCCCCTGACAAGTAAAATGATAGCGATTATAAATGAAACCGAGCCCAAGATGGCAAGCAGGTTATACCCATTATGGTCGTTTATGGGAAAGGACATGAAAGTCGTTCGTGCATCGATCATTTCATTATCAGGAAACGGAAAATATAAAGACATACAGATACAGAAAATTACCGCTGAGCATATGAGTGAAACTTTATTTTTGATCACTTTACTTCATCTCCATTTATCTCATTATATACGTTTCACCGGCTTGTTTTGACTAGCCTATCTTTGCTGATAAGTCCTGATGCCACTAAGACGACATCCATTCCAAACACACTCATGCAAAATATTAAAATCTTAATATCTTACAAGAAACATGGAGATTTCTATCCTATTAGAGATGATATTCCTATCAGAAGAGTGCAGACCACTGAATTGAACGGAAAACTACTATAGTATGATTGACTTACAATAATACCATTTTATAACAAAAGGGGATAGTTATGATCAATCGTTTCTTTCAGTATTCGGCAAAGTGTATTATCGCGTCTTCATTGATTTTTTCTACAGGTGCAGCAGTGGGAATTGCCCATATAAGCGCTTCAGAAGATGACGGTTCAAAGGTCATCGAAGACGGCGGTGGCGGTGGTGGCGTCACCTGGCAAGAATCGTATCGCTTTGTATCAGGCAGCTATAAGATCATTGTATACCGAAGTGCAAATGGTGGAAGTCAGTGGAAAGAAGTCACCTATAACAATAGCGGAGCGATCGTAAAGGTTGAATACGGAACTTCTTAAGAGAAAAGATGATGGAAATGGGATCCATCATCCTTTTCTTTTAATGTCGAAAGGATTCAGCCATTTTAATCATGTCACGTTTTGTAAGGGTGACATCTGTTTGTCCTGGTATGTATTCCATTTCGTATTTGATTACGTTGTCTTCAATCCATGCGATGTGACTGACCTTAGCCGGACCATCGGACTCAGAATAACTTCCTGAATACTGACCGACTTTCACTTTTTTCTGTGAGAATTGGAGGTCCGTATCCGGTGTAAGGGATTGAAAAGTCAATTTAAGAATTTGGTTTTCTTTTCCTTCCAACGTGACGGTATCAAGCTTTCCTAATGGATCATCACTAGTTTTCATCGTGACCCTTTCCACCTCAAATGGAGACTTGGTGAGAAACTTGAACTCATCCCGGAGTGAGGCTGGCCGATCAGAGTCATCATAGTCGTAGAAAGGAGCGCTGGCATTGTTTTCATCAATCAATCCTAATTGGGTTCCACCAAAATAGACAAACACAGATAGGCATGCTGCAAGGAATAGAACAGACATCACAGGTGCAAAGATTTGTTTGTTGAATGAGAAGGACTTGGACGTTCGTTGCGAATGAATCTCATTCAAGATATTTTCTCTCATTTTGCTTGTGAAACCATGACCTTTAAAGGTCTCTTCTTTCATTAAACCACGTAGCTGTTTCAGCTCATCCATTGTTATACACCTCATTGCGTTTAATCGTTGAACCGAGTAATGCCTTCCCACGCGTCAACCGGGTCTTTACGGTATTGGTGTTTATATCCATACAGGCTCCGATCTCTGATAGCTTCATCTCTTCAAAATAGTACAAAAAGATGACTTCCCGATATTTGATAGGCAGTGACAAGACGTTTTGGATCAGCTCAGAATTCTGTTCTTTCTCGATCACGGTTTGTTCAGGTGCACCCATCTTCCCTTTCACCATATCATTGATTTTATTCGATATACTGACCATCCTCGTGTCCCAACGCCTTAGATAATCCTTGCAGTGATTGACCGCTACGCTGATAATCCATGTTTTGAGGGAGGAGTCCTCGCGGAAGGTATCCATCTTTTGATAAAATTTGATGAAGATTTCCTGTGTGAGATCCTCGGCGAGGCTGTGGTCCTTCACATAAGAATAGACAATATAATAGACATCATTTCCGTATTTGGTCATGGCCTCCTCAAGTAATCGATCTTTCTCGGATTTAGTGTAATTCCCCTGTTGTTCCATTTTTCAAAGTCACCTGCTTTATATGTATCTCTGTTAATATGACGTTTCGCTGCAAGAAAAAGTTTGGATTTTTTTACAACTTCTCAAAAATAAATACACCTGTAGAGGATTCTCGACAGGCTGAACCAAGATTTATATCGAATTGGAGATGCTCTTAGCTTCTTCTTTGCTACGAAATTCCGTTACACTGTTCGCAATCAGGAATTGTGCAGAATAATAGGTGGCCATGATGAAGATGTCACCATATGGAATGGCTGATACAAACATATTCCATGACAAGATGGAATCCGAGATGACAAACAGGATACTTCCAGCCGTGGCCAACTTGTTGCCTGTCTGGATAGCGGAAAACGCCATCACGGATATGACCAACATATACGCAATAACCGGGATCACGAGCCCATCGTTTCCCTCCACCAATAACGAGGCAATCAACTGCCGACCAATGAAGAAGGAATAGAGTGCAATCGGCAATATGGCCATGAGTCGCACCTTATTCGAACTGAACATCCGCAAAAATCCCGTCACATATATTAGGTGTCCGAGCAGGAAGGCTCCTAGCCCTGCAACAAAAGAAAAGGCAATCAATCCGTCGCCTACCATGCAGATAAACAGACCGACGATGATCAGTTGCATGGAAAGAGAAGGCTTGGCGGGCAGCTTTCGGACGGCATAAAGAATAATCAGTAGCATCGGAATCAGTTTAAAGGCGACTTTAAGTGCGACTGGGTCTGGTGGAATGAAAAAAATATATAGAACCGACATCAAACCGATTAACATGGGGAGTAATCCTCTTTTAAACATCAAACATTCCCTCATTTCTCAAGCAATTGTTGGTTAACAACCATATCCTTCATGTAAAAAAATCGTTTCTTTCCTCATTCAACGGGGTGTGCTGGGGTTTCGCCTCTTCCATTATTGGAGCAGGTGGAAAAAGAATCACAAACTCCGTCCCGACTCCTTCTTCGCTGTTCACTTTGATTTTCCCTTTATTTGAGCGAATGATTTGATAACTGACCATCATCCCGAGTCCTGTCCCCTTTTCTTTCAAGGAATAATAGGGGGTTCCAAGACGGTCCAGCTGCTTTTGATTCATCCCGATTCCTTCATCTTTGATGGTAATTTTAATATGTCCATCTCTGGTTGTATGACAGCCGATCCACACTCTTCCTCCGCTCGGCATCGACTCCACCGCATTTTTCAGAATGTTGATCAACGACTGGCTCAATTTCTGAGGATTCGCTACGATCCAACAGTTTTCAAGAATATCCGTTGTGAAATCTATATTTTGGTTCAAGCTAAAACTTTGAATGAGAGTGGTTACCCGCTCCAATTGATCACCTACATTGACACTTCCATATGTATTTAAGGAAGGCTTACCGAATGCCAGAAAGTCGCTGATAATTTCATTGGCACGATCTAATTCTTCAATCGACACTTTGATGTATTCCTTTTTCTTGTAGGATAAATCCGGCTCATCTAATAACTGCAGAAAGCCCCGGGTCACTTGCATGGGATTGCGGATTTCATGAGCAAACACACCTGTCAACTCACTGATCACCCTGAATTTCTCTGAATTCTGAACCTCTAGTCGGAGTTTGTGAATCTCCCGTATCTTTTCGATCAACACTGTACAGAACCACGTGACGGTCACTGTGAAGGCGATGTGAATCAACTGCACCTTCAAATATACGAATGAAAAACCGAATAATGTCCCAAAGAACAACATGCCTCCAAAACAATATCCAATGGATAAACTGATGGCCAACATCACCCTTTTATCCATCTTCATACGTAGAAAGGAATTTTGAAAGAATAAGATAATCGGCATTGTGACGACCAAGACGAGGACAGTAGTATATACCCCCATGCTCATTCCAAAAGAAAGGCGATAAAGAATAATCAAGATGGATAGAAACACCCCTGGCCAAACACCGAGGTATAAGGTTCCAAGTAATAGAGGAACAAATCGGATATCTAAGCGGGCACCTGCCCCGTACTCCACGGGAAAAGACATGCACAAGAGGATGGACGCTCCCCACAAAAGGGTCATGACCAGCTTGATCAAGCGATCTTTCTTGATTCTCTCCAGAATAAAGGTAAAGTAACTGAAAATCGGTATGACCATAAGTGTGAATTGTAGCAAGAAATCTTTTAGTATACTCATTTTCGTACCATTCCCATCCATTTACGATGTCGTTTTCCTCTTAGTCTATTTTAGCAAAGAAGATATGAAAATAGAGAATATTTCAAAATTAATTACTGACCGTTACACACCCCGCAGCAACAGTTTATGAACAAGAACGATCACAGGCTACGGTAAGAATCGCCTTCCTCCTTCGCGTCTAATTTCTCGTCTTAATTAATACAAACTCTTCCCTTTAAAAAGGCGCTACTTAAACCTATACCGAATCAACCTACAGCTAATAAGGCGCTACCTTAAAGGTAACACCCTGATCAATCCCACCTTTACATCACTGGTTTCGATTGCTTTTCCTTCTTCTTTCCTATAATAAAGATGAAAAGAAAATATCCACCCATACACACAGGAAGAAGGAAGGCTGTAACTATGAGTTTGGCTTTCTCCCCTAACGAACTATGTTGAAGAAGTATTTCCGGCACGTAGACGAGAATGGCCAATACAATCATGATCCAGCTTTTTGACCAAAGCGACACTCCAATAATGGAAGCAATTGTGAGGATCAGAGCCAACATCCTCGCTGTTCCCCCGAGAGATAAGACAGGTGTTTCGATGATTTGACTGAGAAATAATAATCCTGTCAATACACATATCGGTAGACCTCCAAGGATATATAGGAGGGCCCACTCTCTTCTCTTGGACATAGGACGACTAGAAATGTACTTAAACACAGCTGAAGTGAGGAATAGGAAGCCAACCATAACAAGAGGATAACCGATCAATTCGATTAGGGAATAGTCCATGTCACCACTTATGGCATCACCCAAGACGATAAAGGACAATGCACCTATCAATATCATGGCAATGTTTTTGAATATACTCTTGTAATCGAAGGGCATCTCTTTAGAAATTTGATTCATGTATTCTGTTGGTGTCAACCCGGTTACCTCTTCTACACTCTTTCCGCGCTTTTCTGCCTCGCATAAATGGTCCTCTAACTCACCGACAATGTCTTCCACTTCATTTTCGTACTTCCCGTTTGAAATTAGATACATTCTTAAATTCCCTAAAAAGTCTTCGCTCTTTTTCGACAGATTCATGCTTACTCCTCCTCCAGTAGTTGATTCACGCTTCCAGAGATTTCTTTCCACCTTATGTTGAAATTCTCCAATTCCTCTTCCCCTTTTGGAGTGATGTAATAATATTTCCGCTTCGGGCCGCCTGAAGGCATTTCTTTCTGCTCGGCTGTCACAAGCCCCTCTTTCTTCATGCGAAGCAACAAAGGATAAATGCTTCCTTCTTTGACCATCTTAAATCCATTTTCCGCAAGTTTCTCCATCATTTCGTAGCCATACACTTCGCCTTTAGCAATGATGGACAACAAGCAACCTTCAAGGATTCCCTTTAATAATTGACTAGATGACACCACAGTTCCCCCTTCCATCTTGGTGAATAACTATGTTGTAATACAATATACTTAATCAAAAAAAGAAATCCGCCTCCAAACTATATTGCAATACATTATAGTTAGATATTAGCAAATGCTGGAATTGAATGCAACAAGAAATGAAAGGTCCGTCCTTTAACTCGTTCAAGGACGGACCTTTCCTACATCATTATGTAATTGATTCACTCTTTCATCCTCTTTTTTCTTATGGAATAAACATAAAGTACAGGTATCAAGCCACAAACGAACAGGACTAGACCTACCAACCCACCATCAACCGGATCATAGCCTTCTGATAGAGATGTGAGCACAGCGAAGATGGACGCTATGGTGACGACCACAACAATGGATATACCCAGTCTCTTCTTTGGTGACTTGCTACTCTCTTCATGATCGACACTAATGCTCATTGACAGATAAGCTGATACAACGCTTGTCATAATGAACAGGTACCAAAGGGGATTATCCGTCATCCCGTCTAGACCCCTTGTAAGGAAATCGTATGCGAGAATTCCCATCATGCCAAAGTTTTGAAATAAAAACAGGACTCTCATATTCTTTAAATTTTGCAGTACCAGTCGTTCGTCCGTTATTTTTTTCATCCTAATCCTCCCCCTTTTCAATCCAAAACACGTCATCAAGCGTTTTGTGAACGGCATAGCAAATCTCCAAGCAAAGATTCAATGAGGGGTTGTAAGTCCCTTTTTCAATTAAACTGATTGTTTGTCTGGTGACCCCCACCTTCGCTGCAAGTTCCTGCTGGGTTAACTTCATGCCAACACGAGAAACCTTCACCTTGTTTTCCATATAACCCCAACACCTCTCCTGCATATGGTAACATATATGTGTCATAATGCAATATATATATTCCTTTTTCCAGATAAGATAGTATGTCTCAATGATTACTTCATTTATAAAAGACAATACCCTAACCTTGCAGGCAGTAGGTCCCTGCACCCTCTACCTGAATAAGGACTCGTAGGATTTAAAATTCATCTTTTTTTTCAATTTTATTATAAAAATTCTATGGTATAATCATACAATATTGAGTAAAACTAGGAGTCATTTTATGAAAAAATACATATTGCTTTTTTGTATAACCTTTGCCTTTTTCGGGATGTGCGCACCCATTCTACATACATATGCGACTGAGTCCAATGAATCAATCGTCATTCCAGAAAGCCTTCAAGAAATGGATCTTTCAAACCGGCTAGAGGTATTAATAGATCAAGATCACTTAACCGAGAACGAAATCATCGAACATAGCAGGGAGTTTGTTCCCTTGGCTAAAACCAATCCATCCGGGGATATTTCAGATACAGTTTATTGGCTGAAAGTGAACCTTGCTAATGCCTCTGTCGAGCAGAAGGACCTTCTGCTTGAAATCAAGAAGCCCCACCTTAGTTCGGTCACGTTATATACGTTAGAGACGGACCGACTGAAAAAGGGTGATACAATCGGATACCGCTATCCTTTCGGCATACGAGACTATAAACATCGTAATCTTGTATTTACACTTCACCTTCTGCCGGAAGCGTCAACAACCTATTTTTTAAAAATCGAAACCGATAGTTTCTTTCAAGCACCGGTTTCTCTTTGGGATCCGATTGCGTTCTCAGAAGCCAACAATCAGAACCAATTGATCCTGGGCGTTTTCTACGGTATCATGATCGCTCTGATCATATATAATTCATTCTTGTTTTTCTCTCTAAAGGAAAAAAGTTATCTCTATTACATATTGTTTGTTTCAGGATTTACAATGTTGCAGGCGATTTGGGATGGGTTTGCCTTTCAGTTTGTATGGGGGGATTTTCCTTGGTGGGCGCTTAGATCCAATTCCTTCTTTATCTTATGGTCTTGCTTATTTGCCCTTCTATTCGCCAGGCATTTCCTTCAGTTGAAAGAGAATGCACCAATTGTTGATAAGGTTGTCACGATTTTCAATACGGTTTGTGGGTTATGCTTAGTCCTCCCTTTCTTCGTGAAGATTGGGACGATGACGATGATCAGTACTGTCATGGCTACCATTTTCGTGGTATTTCTGATGGCCATTGCCTTTAGAGTGAGGTTGAAAACAAGAGAAGCCACATTCTATATTATTGCTTGGTCACTCCTCTTCATAGGAGTTCTACTCAACTTATTTGCGGCGTACAAACTACTACCCTTAACACACCTGACGCTATTTGCCCCGAAATTCGGGGTAGTCGTAGAGGTTCTGGTGCTCTCACTCGGTCTGGCGGACAAAATTAATCGGATGAGAAAAGAAAAAGAGGATGAAACAAAGAAATATTATGCCCATACCTTCCTCCAAAATGCTCTTAAAGAAATGTCTGCCACTTGCTCGCTTGATTCATTATCCAAAGAAGGGTTACGCTGTTTAATGGATGTCACCCATTTTGAAAAGGGCTTCTATCTTTCAAAGAACGGCACCATATGGAGAGTGATCTCGAAGGTCAATGTACCGGCAGTTTTAGAGAAATACTATATAGAGCAATTTATTTCTTTTCAAAATGGTGACGCATTTGGAGTCGACACCCTAGAAGGCTCGACGTTTACTGTTCCGATTTCATGCGGATCCCATAATGGGCGATTTGTCATCTGGAGTAAACAAGAAGAAATCGACCTTTCATTTATGGACAGCTTTCTCCCCGCATTCATCGAACAGTTCACTGCTTTCGCCGTTCAAAAAGGGGAACTCGAGAAGCTACAGATGTCCGCCATGCAGGATCATTTAACGAATATGTTCAATCGAAAATATTTTCTGGAGAAAGCCAATGAAGTCTATGTAGAGTCTGAGCCCGTTTCTCTCCTGTTGATCGATATAGACCACTTCAAGAATATCAATGATACATATGGACATATAATCGGCGATCAAGCCATTACGTTTGCAGCGGCACTCATCAAGAAAGTATTCGATGATGTTGGCATTGTTGGACGTTTCGGGGGAGAAGAATTTATCGTCTTCATGGAAAATACCAATCAACAACAGGCGTTGGGGTGGTCTAACCTCATACTGGATGTATTTCGTCAGGAAGCTATGCAGCTAGAAAATGGTACAGCCATTTACTTAACAATCAGTATCGGTTTTAGCAGCAGTAAGCCTTTAAGCTTTATCACGATTGATGATATGATTCAGATGGCGGATGAACAGCTTTATAAAGCTAAAAAGAATGGACGGAATCAGGTAGTGTCGGTTTGTTCATAAAGAAAGACAGCAGGATTCTGCTGTCTTTCTTTATGTAACCTTTTAGCTTGTACAGAATTCTAATTCCATCCAATGAGATGGCTGTCTACAATAAAAGGGACCGAAATGGCTCCCGTTTTCATTTTCTCCTAATCAACACCCGATAAAGCGCAGGAACAATCCGCCTCGTATGGTCACAATCTGTCGTCCGCAAGCATCTATGATGACTTGTGGAGCAAATGCGAATGCACCAACTGAATCAAAACAAGTTCCTTGACAATATTCTGATTTGCAAATCGTTTGGATCACTTGGTTGACCGGCACGGAGACATCACTTGCAAGGGTACATGGCAGTTGACCAATTTGAAGTCCCCCTTCAATCGGTGTTAAGTCTCCTATATTTATATGAAATCTAGCAGTCCCAATCAGACGAACGGCATCGATCGCAACAGGACACTTCAACGTGCCGCCGCATGGGTTCTCAACTGTCCCTTCTGCCTCCTGCTCTTCAAGCATACAAACAAGCTCACTCAAATCAGAGCAAGCCGCGAAGGAATCGAATGACGTAAACTTGAAAGTATATCCATCCGGAACAATTGCAGTTGCGCAGTACTCTAGGGTACGGTTGCAGCTTTCCCGTTGGATATCAAGTTTATCTACCATTTTGCCTGCTGAATCAAAGTACATCATGTTGTTTTTTAACATAACTATCCCTCCCTTCTACTACTATCTTTATGCAAGTTTAGTAGATTTGAAAGGGACAGACGTCTGATAGTAAAAAAATTTCTAGCAGCCTATCAGCTACAATGGGATGTCTAGTGGCAAAAAAGGCGGGCTGGCAACCGAATAAACGTTGATCCTCTTATGACAAGATGAAAAATCCTTTATACAAAGTTATTATTATTCAAGATAACATTGTTTTGACTATCAGAAATCGACCTTCCATTAATCGACTTCATAGTTTAAGACGAAAATGCAAACTATTCATAGGTGCTTTTAAGTTCAGATTCTTCTGCAAAACGCCTGGATTCACTTGGGAATTCGTTAACTACTGTCCAAACTGTAAATGAAACGCATGGACCAGATGGCCAAACGATACAGTAAAAAGTATTTAGTCTTGAAACACCGCTGTGGATTTCCCCTTGCCTTGAAGACTTTTGTCACAGCCTCTTTTTGTTGATCATTATTTATCCCTATATAATTATTTCAAGATAAGAATGCCATCTGATACGGGTCGTTCACCAGTATCGTCTGACGGTTGGTTTACAAGTTTGTCATTAACGACCATCGCCGATGAGCCTCCACCGTCAAGGTTCATTCCTTTTACCGCTCCAAGAGACTGAAGGATTTGGGCACTTTCAAAGAAGCTGACACCAATGCTCTGTTCAGGGTTACGCCCCTCTACAGTGATGAATAAAATATGTCCGTTTTCTTTTATGCCTGCAAATGATCTGGGATGACGATATTGTGCAAAATGATAATAGAAGTCATTGCTCCATGCAAATCCCTCTTCTTTTGCCTGAATTTCTACCTTTCCTTCGTCAAGGAGTTGAGGTGCTCCGCCAATGATATCTAAATTAGCTAAATTCTTAACCTGCTTTCCATCAGCTGTTACTGTTCTGGTAATCGACAACGTCCCAGCTGCTGAAATGTTATTTTTCAGCCAATCTGCCTGGTCTCCTGTCGCTGAAAGCACACTGCCGTTCGCAGGGATTCTGTGCCCTCGCTCGGAGTATGTTTCAATAATTTCCCCTTTTTCATCAAGTAAGACCTCGAACCCGTTTCCTTTAGGAGTAGTATCACCGAAATAGGCGTTATATTCGATGATTTCGTCAGGATCAGTACATGTCACATCATGCTTTGGTAGATTGGTTTCCTTGTCCTCTACCCCACCGCAGCTACGGATCAATCCAGGTTTCCGGTTGATACCATCAATCACCGAGCTTTCGCCACTTTTAGTTTCGACTTTTAATGAAGTGGAGGTATTTGTGATCTCTGCATTGTTACTGGAGAGAATAAGGCTTGTACGATCTCCAATCGCTTCGCTTATTAATTGTCCATTTACTACAGAAATCCCCGCCGGATCACCAGGAACCCCATCACCTGACCCTACGACAAAGTAGCCTCCATTTATCCCGACCAATGCTTGATTCCGATTAGCCATAGAAGATACGGTTTCGCGACCTGTAATTTTATCTTTTGCCAGTGAATTCGTCAGCTCACCTTGAAATTCTTCAGGATCAATCTCAAGAACATCAATTTGCCATGGTCCCGTTGATTTTATTGTTCCATCATATTCCGAAAAAGTGGATCTCGCTTTCTCAAATCCTTGAGTTTTCAGATGATCAGCAAAATCATTTGCTGATTTCTCTTCTTTGAATTCCCCTGTACGGACCACATATCCGATTTTTTTCTTCTTTACATCTGTAAATTGCGAGTGTCTATTCTTAACTTTATGAAGTTTTGCTTTGTATCCTTTTTTCTTCAGTTCATGAATAAGTGTTTTGGCTTGTTCCTCTGTGTCCCAAAAGCTACATCCACCGTATAAAATGATTGATCTGAAGCATACCCTCTAGTAATCTCTGTGTGTGTAACTCCCCTGGTTAATTGTTGTGTACTTCGTGATTCAGGTAAATGTAGCTTACCAATTGAAAGTGTCTCTTGAGGATTTGCTGCCTTTGCATCTTGATGCTGTACTCCAATTGTAAGAACAGTAGAAAGTGATAATGCCGATACAATGACAGTCTTTAGTAAAGAGCGGTACATGGTCTAAAACCTCCAAACATTTTTTTCATGCACCACTATACTAGAGGAAAATTAATAACAAAACGTTGCATGGGTATAACAATTTAGTAAACTTTCTTCAGATAGTATTTACTTCCTTTTAAGAAGCCATATAAGTCTATCCATTCTGACTTCACTCCCCGACAGCCATTCTTCTATTAAATCTGAGAGTAAGGAATTCTCATTAGCGCAATATATTTAATTCACGAGATCTTCTATCATGCTTGTATTCGTCTTCAATAGACTCTTTGGTAGTTCGTTTCTAACGCTCTTTAATCCAAAATAATACGTTTCCGGATGTTGTTGAAGTAATTGATATGTAAAGGTAATTTCTTTGTCAGAAAAATTCATCACTAGTTCTTGAATAAAGCGATCATGAGGCATCATATCCACCCCACCAAGATGAAAAATCCCCTTGAGTTGATTGGTGATAATGTATTTCAGCTGCCTTGCTAGGAGTATATCAGATAGATGGTTACATTCTAAATTTCTGTATACCTCGATTTGGTTCTTTTCGATTCCTAGTTTAATAGAATCTAATCTTGGAGATTGTCTTCCCCAAATTTGCGGAATCCTAATGATAACGGCACGATCTAATAATGCTTGTTGAAGGAGTGTTTCACAGGCAATTTTAAACTGTCCATAAGGTGATGAGGCGTTCGGTGTATCTATTTCTGTATGATGCTTAGTGAAGTCACCATCAAAAACGTTAGCAGTCGAAACATAATAGACCGAGCAGTTGGTGTTTGCTACTTCCAAAGCAAGCTTTTTATGAAATTCGAGCTGTTGATCGAAGTCTCCCCTTACACATGAAACGATGGCATCGGGTCCGATCGATTGGATGATGTCTGTAACCTCCCCAATTTCGCTCATCTCTAATTGATACTGTTTGTCTTTAGGGAGATCCATTGGTCTGGATGAATATGTCCCATATACATCAAACTGATCTTTGCACTCTTCCCATAACGCTTTGCCTACTAATCCACTCGCACCAATAATCAACAACTTCCTCATGTTTTCATCCCCCCATAGAGTAAGCACGCCCTACATTCCATTTTGTGTGTTAGCTTGAAACCAGTAACATCTTTCAACATTAATCAAGCCAGTAATACATATGATTACTGGCTTTTCTCCACTGCATACGACTCCGGCTGAATCGTCTTGATTTTCTTGATGAAATAATAATGTTTATACAGAGCAAGTCCGATTAAGATGATCCGAACGAAAAGAATATCCACATATAGGATCGAAAGCAGAATAAAGAAATCAGCTGTCACGTTGATTCTGATTTTCTCTTTCCTTGTCATCCCTTTCTTTTCAAGAAAGGCTACTACATATTTCTCATAGATCTTTGTGCTTTTAAACCAGGCTTCCATCCGCTTGGAACTCTTGGCAAAGAAGTAAAGGGATAATAGGAAAAACGGTCCCCCCGGCAGAACCGGAAGTACGATACCTGCAATCCCGAAGACCATGAATATGAAACCAAGCAGCATAAACAGGATACTTTTCAACTTTTTTAATGTCATGATTGACTTCCCCTACCATCGCCATATTTCTTTCCTTAATTGTACTACAAATATAGCAGATAGGTCTTCCAGGTTGTTTAGGAGATTAATGTCAAGTGAGTGAATCTTCCCTTTGAAATGGCATAATCAGATTTTTTAGTCACCACCATCGTCCCCGTCATCATCACCATCTCCGTGATCTTCTCCGTCAACATGATTCTTGTTCACATCAATGACTCCTTTCTTCTGCCACGCGTTTTCATCAATTGTCGACTCTTGTAAAAAACTTTCTAATGTTATGACCTGAACCGCCTGTTGCTTGTATTTATTCATGAGGTAATGAGAAACCAACACGATAAGGACGATTATTGCCACGATGATCCATTTACTCATATGGGTACAACCCCTTTCCTATTCTAAGGATATGAAAGAATAGAGGTTTACATGACAATTCCCACAACCTTTACCATCTCAGTCCCTTACAATCCTCCTAATGACAAAGGAATAAATGTATGAAAGACGCCTACAAACTTTAGTTCTTTTCCTCTAAAATCAGTTTCAAATGTATTAAAAACAAGGTAATCCTTTACTTCTGTATGGTTTTCAATCATTTGCTCACCGAATAATGAGATCCCCACTGTTATCATAGAAGACTGACCCTCCATCCGTTCGGTTATGTGTTCCTTTAACCATGCAGTATATTGGTCTTGAGAAGGTTTTGTCACAAACATGATTCCAGATAACGCGACGATACTGACAATAGATAGGACCATCCACTTTTTCACTTTCTCCACTCCTCATAATTTCAGGCTACTTTCGAAAAATCAACTGATTATTGTTTGGAACAGAAAAGGCGATGCGAATGTCAGGTCTTCGCACCACCTTCTCCTATCTTAGAGCTTTCTCCATCTACCCAGTAAACGATAAAGCACCGGAATAAATACCAATGTCAACAAGGTACTGGTTGTTAAACCTCCGATCACCGTGATGGCCAACCCTTTGGAAATGACCCCTGATGATGACTGAGATAAAGCTAATGGCAACAGGGCCAGAATGGTGGCAAGCGCCGTCATTAAAATCGGGCGGAAACGGGCGTTACAGGCTTCTACCAAAGCCGCTTCCAGTTGCACCCCTTCTCTTCTGTTGCTTTCGACTCGGTCAAGCATTACGACAGCATTTGTCACCACAATCCCGATCAGCATCAGCATTCCGATCATGCTGCTCATGGATAGTGTTTCACCCGTCAGCATAAGCGCTCCTAGTGAACCAATCGGGACAAAGATGATAGAGGATAGAATCACCATTGGTGTGATAATTCCACCGTATGTGATCGTTAAGGTTAAGAACACGAGTCCTACGGCAATCATCATCGCCTGTCCCAAGTCCCGGAAGCCCTCTGTCATCATTTCTTGACCACCGCCTACTTTCCATTTAATATCACTCGGTAAACTCAGGGCAGCCATGTCTTTCTCGACTCCGTCTGTTACACTGCCAACATCTTCTCCTTCGCTTTCTGCAGACAATGTGTAGGCCGCCTTTGTATCTTTATGCTCAATGGTTGCCGGTATTTCCTGTTCGTTGATTACAGCGATGTCACCTAAGGGTTGAATGCCCCGAGGAGTTACAATCTCGACTGTTTCCAATTCTTCCTTCGTCGCTACTAGGTGATCATAGGAGACCCATACTTCGGCATCTACATCCAGACCCTCTACAGGATGTGTATTCATCTGCTCTTGAACCTGTTTGTAGACAGCCTGTTGCGTCATGCCCTGCTCCTTGGCTTCATCTTTTAATTCCAAGATAATCTTTTTTTGCTCTTGAGAGGCAGTATTTGAGATGTTGCTCAATTGTTCGTTTTGCTTCATCACGCTCTCTACTTTATCCGCCGCTTCTTTTAGGTGATCCGAATTCTCTCCATAAAGGGTGATATCGATGGTTTTACCAGATGGAGGCCCTTCCTGCTGGATCTCTTGTAATCGAATTGTACCTCCTCCATATTTCTCATTGACAAGCTTTGAAACTGCCTCCTCAAGTTGATCTCCCTGTTCGAGAACAGTCTCACCTTCTGACAATTTGACGTAGAAAGAAGCTTTGTTATCACCAGGACTCTTCATCTTTAACGGGCTGGTGTTATTTTCCATCCCAACTGCTCCCTGAACGTACTCGACTTGTTCGTTCTTCATGAGCGCTGTCTCGATCTCCTTCGAAAGTTTGTCTGTTTCAGACAATGGAGTCGTGACGGGAATTTCTACTTCCATTTCGAGCGCATTGGCCGGGCCGCTTGGCAGGAATGACTTGTTGATCCCTGGCACCATGGCTATGGCCCCTGCGAGCATGAGGATGGAAACAGCGATCACCACCCATTTATGGGAGAGTGACTTCCTTAATATCCGGTTGTACCCTATTGCCAGCCACCCTGTTTTCTCCTCATGCTTTCCTTTCTTTAAGAAGGCGAAACTCAACACAGGGATAACCAAGAAAGCGACGAGTAATGAAAGAATGATTGACGTGACGACTGCAATCGAGAACGGTCTAAAGAACTCTCCCACAATCCCGCCAACAAAGGCAAGGGGCAAAAACACCACAACCGTTGCAATGGTTGAAGAGGTAACGGCACCGATCACTTCTTTCGTAGCATTTAAAATGATTTCACGTTTCGTATATGTTTCATTTTTTTGAAGCCATTTATAGATGTTTTCAATGACGACGATGCTGTCATCTACGATTCGACCTATGGCCACTGCCATACCGCCAAGGGTCATGATGTTGAGCGAATATCCCAGATAATCCAATACCGAAATCGTACCTAATATGGACAGAGGCAGGGATAGAATGGCAATAAGAGTGGCTCGAGCATTCCGTAAGAATAACAGAATGATCGCGACTGTGAAGAGAGCTCCGAACCCTCCTTCTTTAAGCAGGGAGTCCACCGACTTCTCAACTTCGTTTCCCTGGTCGATGATCGTATAGGAATCATAGTTGAACGTCTTGTTAAAGTGGTTCAACTCTGTTCTTAGCGATTCCACCACTTCGGCTGTATTCGCTTCTTGAGTTTTCAGCACATCCACGATAATGGCGGGCTCACCATTAAAGCGGGTAATGCCATTCGCTTCATCCACCTTTTTCACTTCTGCGATTTCCGCTAATGCAATTGAATCCATGGGCTGTACCGATTGAGATGATGGTGATTTAGCGGTTGCAGGGATAGGGATTTGAACCTTCTTCAATTCATCAATCGACTCTACATGTCCTTCGAGACTGACAGGGATTTCATCTCCACCGTTCTTTAGCGTGCCTGCAGGGAGAACAACATTCTCTTTCTCCAAGGAATTCGCAATATCTGATGCGGTCAACCCATATTGCTGGCTTTTTTCTTTATTCACTTCAACGAACAACTTTGTATCAGTTGTCCCTGAAAGATTGACCTCACTTACGCCGGTTACATTACTTAAGGATGGAAGTAATTCTTTATTTATATCTTTCTGTAACTCACTTAAATTCTCACCTGACAGGGCTATTTTATAGATCGGCTTGGCACTGGCAGAGATTCGTTTATACGTAAAGTCGACATCATCCGGCGGATTGACCTTCTCGATCGAAGACTGGATGCTGGTTTCGATTTCATCCATATCTTCGCCGAATTCATATGTCACCTGGATCATGAAACCATTTTCTCTTGAAGTACTTGTTAAGGAGTCATACGGTTTGATCCCTTCAATCGCTTCTTCTACCGGTGTGGTCACGGTCTTTTCAATTTCTTCCGATGAGTGATTCGGATAGACCCCTTGAATCATGAGGGTCGGAGAATCGACATCTGGGTAGGTTTCTACCTTGATGGATTGGGTTGACACAAGCCCAGCTGCCACCACCAATAAAGCCAAAACGATAATGGCTACGTTTTTCTTTAAGCTAAAATCCACTATTTTTTTCATGCTAATCTCTCCTCTTCGATATGAGCCATCGTATAGGAGTAATGTGACCTCAATATGACCAAAGTATTAAATCTGCCTCCACTTTATAATGCGTGGAATTAATTCAGAAGTAGTTCAGCCCACAAGGGGAAACCATCCATCTCGCATTTAAAGGAACGAGTCAATAAGGCTATTGATTAAAAGCGATATAAATACAAATGTCAGTTGAAGTGTAAGGAATAAACATTATTAAAAATAGGTACGATCGAAAAAAGGGCTCCATAATACATTACAAAATGTAATATATAAATGACATATTCTACTGTTCAACATACTATACTAAAGGGAGGAGATGAATTTTTTTGAAAAATAAAAAGATGAAGATCGCCCGGGTTGAAGCCGACGTATCTCAAGAACAATTAGCAGGTATTGTCGGAGTCACCAGGCAAACCATTAATCTAATCGAAGCTGGAAACTATAATCCGAGTCTTAAATTATGCACGACAATATGTAAAGCATTAAATAAAACGTTAGACGATTTATTCTGGGAGGAATGAAAAATGAGTATAACTAAAATCATGAAGGAAGCCAAATTAACCATTCTAATATGCTTACTTGCTAGCGTAGCCCTTTTTATAACCTGGGCCATTTTCGAAACAATGGATATTTCTTTAATTAATAACAAAGCCTTATTAGCCCTGTCACTCATCCCGTTTAGTGCAGCAATAGCTTCTTTCCTTAAACTTATGAAAATCAAGAAGGACCCAAACATAATGATATCCGAGATGGATGAAAGGCTGGTATCCCAGAAGAATGAAGCCGATGCGAAAACATTGAAGATGCTTCAAGGATTATTGTTCTTAACCTACTTGGGGTACACATTTATGGTACCTGAAGATGTTTTCCATTCAATCGGGTGGTGGACCGCGTTGAGTATCTTCCTTTTCTCTCTATTCGCTCCATTCATGTTTCGTCATATCGTTAAAGAGTCCTGACCTTTCGTGTTTCATCACTATATACTAATGATTGATTTAATTGAGACAATAGGTAAAGCTCAGAGACATTAATGAACTCTGAGCTTTTTAGTGTGCTATTTAGGTTTTCTCCAAAACAACCGTCTACTCGCTTAGTGAATCCATGCATTTTGGAAGAGTAATCGTAAAGGTGGTACCCTTGACAGAACTGGTAACAGTTACGTCACCATGGTGACCATCGATGATTTTTTTGACAATGGATAAACCCAGTCCGCTCCCCTGTTTCGAGCTTTCTCTTGCCCGATCCACCATGAAGAAGCGATCAAAGATGTGTGGGATATCATCTCCTGGTATCCCCATTCCTGTATCAGAGAAAGCGACGACAACCTGCGTTTTCCGCTCTTTAAGTGAAACCTTTATTTCTCCATTTTGACCCGTGAATTTAATACTGTTTGTCAGAAGGTTATGCCATACTTGTTCCAATTGGCCTTTGTCTGCTGACAATTCTACTGGTGTTACATCTTCCAAATCGATGTCAATCTCTTTTTCCAGCCACTGGGGTTGATGACTGAGGAACACTTGACGGATCTGCTGGTCCAGGCGATAGCAATCTTTATTCACCGGATTTTCTTTGCTCTCAAGAACCGATAGCTGTAACAGGTTTTCACTTAGTCTCCCAAGTCGCTCACTCTCGGTTTGTATGATGCTTAAGTAATGATCCTGCTGTTCCTTAGGAAAGGGATGATCCTTTAAGGCTTTGGCAAATCCCTTTATGGACATCAAAGGGGACTGCAGATCGTGGGATACATTAGAAATGAACTCTCTTCTCATGTTCTCTAAGCTTTGCAATTCCTTGTTCATGATGTTAAAGCCCTCCGCAAGCTCGCCAATTTCATCTTTTCTTCTCACTGAAACCTGTTCACTAAAGTTCCCTTTCGCTACGTTCGAGGTGAAAGCCGTTAATTTCTTGATGGGACGAGCGAAATAAAGGGCTACGAATAGATACAGGACACTTCCGATGATCAATACGCTGATTAAAACCGTCCTCAAGATTTTCTTAACAAAATCGAGCTTCCCGACGAGTCCAGGCTTTAAAAAGAGAGCATACTTCTTTCCATTTGCTTCAAAAGGAATCCCTACTGACGCATAATTAAAGAATCTTTGATCCTCATTTGTGATGTGGTGAATCCCTCCGGCAAGCACCTTTTCAATCTCATCCCGGCTGGCATACTTCTCATGGTCTGCTTTCCCATAGAACCTTGCCTCTCCACCTTCTGAATAAAGTGCAATATTATAGCGAATAGAGGAAACTCTCTCTAAATAGTCCTCGACGCTTTCCGGTTCCATTACTTTAGATAATTCGATGATTCCTTTACCAGCAACCATCAATTCTTCCTCAATTTCAGCAGTGACCCGTTCTTCATAAATATTATAGGTGATAAAGAAGGACACAGTCACACTAATGAACACGACCCCGAGAAACGTAAACACCATTTTGGAATAGAGAGTATTAAACATCTTGTTCAACCCCTAACCGATAACCGAGTCCACGAATAGTCGTAATAGAAACATTTGATTGTTTCCCTTCTAACTTTTTTCTGATCTTTTTTATATGAGAATCAACGGTCCGTTCATTTCCTTCAAAGTCCATACCCCATATTTCATCAATCAACTGATCTCTGGAGAAGACGAGACCAGGATTGGATGCGAGCTTAAACAGAATCTGAAATTCTTTTAATGGAAAGTCAATACGCTCATCTCCTGCAAGAACCTCGAGGCTTTTACTGTCAATCTTAAGGTTTCCGATCGAAAGTCGTTTCACTGTGTGGACTTTATTACGACGAAGCAGTGCCTTAACCCGCATGATAAACTCTTTTGCCTCAAACGGCTTCACAATATAATCGTCCGTGCCAAGCTCGAACCCCTTCACCTTGTCTTCACTTTCACCCTTAGCCGTCACCATAATGATGGGCAGGTCATAGTCTTCTCGAATTTCCCGGCATAGGTCCCAGCCATCTTTCTTCGGCATCATGATATCGACGATGACTAAGTGAATATCTTTCTCCTGGACCAGTTCCATCGCCTCTACCCCATCATTCGCTTGCAGAACGTTGTATCCTTCCATGGTTAAATAAAGATTAATCAATTCTCTGATATGGGGATCGTCATCGACGATTAGGATGGTTATGAGTGACATGTCATCTACCTCTTATCTGCGGGCTCTCTTGTAAGAGTCCTTTATTAGTATGTATCGTTTACATTGTTTTTCTGATTTTCCATATACTGATACATGTATTATAGCAAGCTTTGTGAATGGATTAAACCTGGTGACAGCCCTATGGCCACAGACACTAGCAGGAACCAGCTTGCCTGTCTTCACCGCTAACTAGCCAATTTCAGATCAATTTCGTGAAATTATGAAGTGTCATACTTGCTGAGTGGTGGAATATCGGAGTAAGCACACATATTGGAGGTCCGTCCCTCCAAAAAAAGGAGCCGGACCATACGGCCAGGCTCCTCTTTGAAGGCTATTCATGCGCAAAGACTGCGCAGGATTGTTTTCTTTCCTGAACATAATAAATGACAAGTGTCGCAGCAACCAGGATTCCCATCATCATATACAGTGAACGGTAGCCCGAGAGCGGGATCAGGAAGCCGAGGGCATAAGGTCCAAACCCGAGACCGGCATCCAGTGAAATATAATAGGTTGAGGTTGCGAGCCCGACACGCTCCGGTGGAACGCTCTTCACGGCAATCGCCTGTGTGACAGATTGCATGTTTCCGAAACCGAGACCGATCAAAACACCCGATAGCAATAGCACCATCGTATTCCCTGCTGCACTTAATAGAAACAAGCCGACTGCAAACAGCACAAATGCGGGAAGCATGACGGCCTTGGCACCTTTCGCATCCATGAGCCGTCCCGTAAATGGGCGTGATACTAGAATTGCCACGGCATAGACGACAAAGAACAGACTAGCAGCTTCAACAAGGTCGATATCGATTGCATAAAAATTTATGAACGATAAAACACTTGAGTAAGCAAGAGAAACGAGTAGCACGACAAGCGCAATCGGAAGCGCCTTGGGCTCGATGAAGCTTGATAGCCTTAGACGTTGTTTTTCCGATTCCTTAGCCGCTTTCTTGACAACCGGAATCTTGACAAACAAAGTGATCACATAGCTCATGACACCAAGGGCAAGACAGAAGGCAAAGATTGTCTTGAAACTTGCATGCTGACTTAGGAAGATTCCAAAGAATGGACCTACAGCTGTTGCGAGCGTGATGCTCATACTGTAGTAACCGATTCCTTCCCCTTTCCGGCTCCCTGGGATGATTTCCGCTACGATTGTACCTGTAGCCGTACTGACCATACCGAGTGCCACCCCGTGAAGGAAACGGGTGAGCAGCAAGAAACTGATACCACTCTCCACGAAATAGAGGCAAGAAGTAGCAATGAACGCAAGCATACCGACAAACAGCATTTTCTTATTTCCAATGGTCGTGATCATACGGCCAAGGAACAACCGACCAATTAAGGTCCCGATGATGAAGATGCCGGTCACAAGTCCCGCCTGACTCTCCGATGCCCCGAATTCATCCACGGCATACACCGCCATGGTGACGAGCAATAAATAAAAGATTAAATAAATGAAAAAGTTGGCGATGGACATGAGGGTAAAGTCCTTTGTCCAAAGCTTTGATTCTGTCTGACTCATCTGTAAAACTCCTTATCCTTTCATATTTCCTTTGATCTGTTTCATCAGTTCAATCATTTCGATCTGCTTCTCTTCACTGATTCCTTCCATGATGCCCTGCTCAAAACGGTCGATGGTTTTCCGTACATCTTCGTAGACCTCGACCCCCAATTTCGTCAACTGTATCCGCTTTTCCCGACGATCCTTTCCCGGAATCCGCTCGATATAACCTGCTTCCTCCAGCTGATGAACCGTTCTCGTAATGGTCGGCTTCTCGACGCTTTGATAATGTGAGATTTCCACACTGGATGCAGGACCGTTGTGGTAAAGATTATAGAGGATCGTCCACTGAGCACGGTGCAGCCCGTGCCCGCTCAGTTGGACGTTCAATTGATTCTCAAATGGCCTGTAGAGCCTGATCAGCTCCTGAAAAAATTCCTGTGCCGGCTTCATTATTTTCCTCCTTTATATATAGTTATCTTTGATAATAGTTAGCTTGAGTAACTATTATATTCTAACAGTTGGCTTCCCTGATTGTCGAGTGAGGAGATTGGACAGCGGGAATTTACGAAAAAAATCACAAAAGAAGCCCTTCCTCGTACATTCGTAGGTTAACCTGGACGTGCCAGATCAGAGCTACATTACGAGAAGGGCTTCATGAGATATAGGATCGCCAGAATATTGGAAATTTAGACATGTATTGTAAGGGATGATGAACTATTTCCCGATGCTTATACTTACATCAGGAGGTAATACGAGGTTTTTCTTTCCAACTGATTACCGGTCTTTTTTTTTAGGCTCTTTTTGTAAACTTTGTTGCTATTGAAGGTAGCGAGTGCTAGTTGATTTCTGCTGCAGGTGCTCACCTTCCGCTACAATCAACTTTCTAAGTATGGAGGATTAATCCACTACCATACACGGCGAGAAAACATCAATTGCGAAAGGAGCCTTTTTTTCATTTCAAAAGGAAAAAATAATTCTCCATTTCCCTTTCTGAGATGACCAGCCTTGTGGATAAATCTGTCGTTCGTAGAATATACTCCTTGATGCCAATATACTCAGATTCTGCAATCAAATAGAAGTGGGACCCCTTTTGGATTCCTCGGAAATCTATTTTTAATTTGTATCTTTTCATCATTGTAATCAGTAACTCCTATAGTCTTCTTTCATAAAGCCAGCAATCTGAAAGATCACTTGCTCTCCGTAATACTACCTCTCATTGTACGATAAATAAAACGTCTTATCAGTCTTATCATTCGTATATGCCACACCGAGACGATTTTTCTTCTGGACTCACCTTATTGATCTCCTCACCCGCTCAAAGCGTTCCTCTTCCCCAAGCGGTTCTTCTTCCGGTCCTTCTACCTGACCCCTTTTAGCAGACACCCCTTGCAAGTCCTGATACCCCTCCAACATCAACTTGAAAGCCAAGACAGTCAATGTTAGTAAAAAGATCGGACAGATCGCAATCCACCAATAAGTTGTAAATAAAAACCGGAAGTTATTACCGATAATCCCCGACCACTCATTGGAAAGGGAGACGAAGACAACATTTTTAAAGAGATCTTCTTTCATGGCCCCTCCTCCAAAGAAGATGCCGAGGATACCCAGGTGAGCAAGAAGAATCAGCACCTGGATCATCTCCCGCAGAAAGATGATTACGAGCTGGGGTTTCAAAAAAGGCAGGATGTGTTTCAAAAGAATATGCCTGCGGTTCCCTCCTAGGATATGAACACTTTCCATGAACTCTTTTCGAAGGATTTGATTCACCTCTTTGGAAATCGTCAGTGAGGTGATCGGAACGGCAGCTAATGTTAGAACCATGACTTCGATGATAACCCTTGCTCCAAAACCATATGTGAACTCACTGTCACCCCCGTTAAACTGACCGTCGGCAAACAACACCCAATACAGCATTAAATAGGCAATGAGGGTGACCGGATAGTAGTAGAATGCCTCAAGAAACGGTCGGCTCCATTGATTCAGCTTAGGAACATAGAGCTCGGACAACGTTCCCCATACAGAAGAGACCACAAAGCGTAAAGTCGCAACCAGAAAGGCGACGCCAAGGGTATACTTTGCTCCGATGAGGAGGATATGAAACAGGCTTTCTGCCAGGTTGTTGGTCCCGAAAGGAGGATACTCCCACGGGGAATAGGGCGGGCTCTTCACCCCATCCCCTGTAAAGCGAAGGTCGGCTACCGGGACATGATTGTCGAAGTACCATCCATACATCAAGCTTCCCATGAGTGTTAGAAAGATGAATAAAAAGCCGGCCATAAAGGACTTATTTCTCAAAACACGGATCATTCTATTCCCCTCCTACATACTTCGTTTTCAGCTTCTTGACCACTTCCTCCAGCAGATAAAACGGGATAAAAATCAAAAGGACACTCATGGTTGCAATTTCGTACGTAGGATGATTAATAACAAACCAGGTAAGTCCGTATGTATTAAATAGGATTTCAAGCATAATCAGATTGGAGAGCATGAACGAAATGATCATCTTGGAATGGTTGATCAAACTAACCAAGCTATTGCGGAACACATGTCTCATTAATATCTGAAAGCCCGTCAATCCCTTCCCCGTTGCTAACTCCACATACGGCTTCATCAATTCATCCTCAAAGATCAACATCAACGTCCGGTAGAGAAAGATCGTTGGCAGGATACTATACGTGAGAAGTGGAAGGGCAAAGGGCCGTTCCGACCCACCTACCACTTCGAAGACTAAAATCCCGGTTTTTTTAAACAAAAAAACGAAGAAAAGCTGCGCTAGGACAATGACAAAGACATCGGGGACCGACTCCAGAATTGTAGAGCAACGGATCAATAGCAGCCTCTTCTTCAAAGAAAGCTGAAACGTAATCAGAATCCAAAGGATCGCGAACCCTAATGATAAGAGAAAGCCTAGAAACAAAATCGTCAACGTATAAAAGTAATAACCGAAGAAATCGGGAAATACATCATACTTAGCATCATGCATGAACGACTCGGTCTGGAAGGTCATCGAGGCAGGGTGTGTAAGAGTAAATACTAGGTGGATGAAGTTTTGCCAGAAAGATGAGAAGCTGAGATGGATTCCTTTTTGGAAGAGGCTGATGAAGGCTCCTAAAGAAAGGATGCATAAAATGATGGCTAACACTCGGATTACAAATTTCACACTTCATCACTCTCCTATTAATCGGCTTTTTCAAATGATATACAAACTGGATTTTTTTGACTAGTAACCATCGACTAGCTAAACGGTTTCTTTCCTATTATGATTGAAAGTAGATAAGTCTTATGTACACATCCATTCCTCGTGTCAAGGTCCTGCATTATTTCGACAAACGGCTCATAAACACACCAAAGTGGCTCATATATTTGGAATCCGGCTTATAAAGTCTGAAACTGGCTCATATATTTGAATGGCAGCTCATAAAGGAATGAAACCGGTACATATTTGTGAATCCTCTCATTATAGGTCCCTCCTGGATCGTGCGAAATAAACGAAAAGAGAAAAAATTTCCCTTTTTTTAAAAAAATCACGATTTTTCCAGTCATTTCATCAGCTTTCTCTATCAAACTTCTGGTCTATTAATAAAAAATCACTCTCAACCATAGAACCATCCTCTGTCTGGTTACCCATCTCTCCTTATCTTGTCCCCTTTGGATGTAAAGACGTATTCCTAACAATTACCAATATACCAGATTTGAAAATTCTGTCAATTAAGCACAAGTAATCATTTTTTCAGTGTAGATGATGGACACAACACGCTCCATTTGAGAAATCTATTCAATAGTGTCATTCCATACTTTATGTTCAGTCAACACATCATTCGATGCCTCTTTATGACCTTCACTTCTGTCGTCTCAACATATAATCAAGCCGATTGCAGCTTTATAATGCCAGATTTCGAATTATCTTGCGGGTTTCAGATTATTCGTGGGGGATTTCATTTTAACGTGCGAGAATATTAATAATCATGCCAACCTGTAAATAGTTTTTATCATACAAATACCCCTTCACCGGTCATTTACGGGACTAGACACCTAACCTATTCACATACAATTAAGAGGTAAGTGATCACTCACTTTATTGTTGACTTTCTGGAAAAAACAAGTAATATTATTTGTGAGTGATTACTCACTTTCATATATTTTTCTTAAATGGAGGTTCAAAGACATGAATATATTCAAAAACAAACTGGTACTTGCATCCCCTCTCATTGCATTGGCAATTATCTTCATTTTTTCCCTAACCTTGTTCCCATCGGTTCAGCCTCAACCGAAAAATTTGCCGATTGCGATTGTAAACGAAGACGAGGGAGTACAGATTCCTGATCAACCAAAGATGAATATGGGTCAGACACTTGTTGAAAAGATCCAATCAATGTCCAAACCAACATCGGATGAAGAGGCTGCCGTAAAATGGATTGAAGTGAATAGTACAGAAGCCGTACAAAAAGGATTAGACAATCAAGAGTACTATGCAGCTCTCGTCTTTCCGAAAGATTTCAGTGCGAAGCAAGCTTCTTTATGGACGCCGGACCCATCTTCTGCTGAAGTGGAAATCTTCATTAATCAAGGGATGAATACGATGGCCGCAACTGCTTCTGGGCAAATCTTGAATGGTGTCGTCGATAATATGAACAACAGTGTTCGCGAGCAGCTCCTTGAAGGACTTGAGAAGCAAGGTACCACATTGGCGCCGAAACAGGTCTCAAGCCTAGTGACACCGATTACGAAAAACGTGAAGAACGTTAATGAAATCGGAACACATAGTGCAAACGGAAATGCCCCTGTTTCCCTGTTCCAGCCACTGTGGATGGGAAGCATGGCTAGTGCAGCGATCATCTATCTCGCTGTCAGCAAATTATCTGTTGCGAGCCGTAAAGAAAAGCTTACTGCAAAGTTTTTTCAAATCCTGATTGGGGCGGTAGTAGCTCTAGTAATCGGATTTGGCTTAACATGGATAGCAGATGGACTGATTGGATTCAAAATTCCCGATGTAACGGATACCGCGTTATTCCTGAGTATTACATCCTTCAGTTTTTATCTTATGATTTCAAGCATCCTTTCTCTTATCGGAATTAAGGGAATGCCACTTTTCGTCTTAATGCTATTCTTTGGAGCACCACTCCTTGCGATGGCACCTGAGATGATGTCATCGTTTTATCGTGATTGGTTTTATTCATGGCTGCCAATGAAATTCATGGTACAAGGATTACGTGAATTATTCTTCTTCGGAAAAGGTTTAACTTGGAGTTCTCCTGTGTCGACGCTTGTTTGGATTGGATTGGGGAGTATGGTGGTGATACTGGCTACTTCATTAAAGCCCCATGCTATTGAAGAAACAAAACCACAAGCTAATGTAGAAGGATAAAGTAAAAATGGCCATGACTTATAAAATAGATTCTAATAAATCCTAATTTTTAAAAAACAACGGGTCTTTACTTTGTTCTAACGATTAAGACCATCTCACCCATATCCGGGTTAAACCCACAACGTTTAATCGATTCAAAAAATGCAGCTGCATAAAGGCAGCTGCATTTACTGTATATCGAGAAATTCTATACATCCTTCCCAAGAGACCTCTCTCTCGGTAATGCTTTTTTATTCACCGGTCTCAGCAAAACGGTGGATTCTTTCCCCCACTTCGTCACGTACACGTTGGAAAAATGCCCATTTTTCTTCATCGGTTCCTTCTGCCTTCGCAGGATCATCAAATCCCCAAT
The DNA here is from genome assembly GCF_005938125.1 of Bacillus sp. BHET2. Classification (GTDB taxonomy): domain Bacteria; phylum Bacillota; class Bacilli; order Bacillales; family Bacillaceae_B; genus Rossellomorea. The sequence goes on along the minus strand of NZ_VCQN01000001.1, from coordinate 657,251 downwards.
GTACACGTTTCACATGAGGGGGTGTCATCGGACATTTATCTGCTGCATCCCCGCATAGTGTCACAACTAGGTCTGCGCTATTTAAAATCTCTGGATCGATGATATCCGATGTTTGGTTCGTGATATCAATATCGACTTCGTTCATCGCTTTGACTGCGTTTGGATTTAAGCCGTGTGCTTCGATTCCTGCACTGTATACATTCCACTCTTCACCTAAGTGTTGTTTCGCCCAACCTTCCGCCATTTGGCTTCGGCATGAATTTCCTGTACATAGGAAGTAGATGGTTTTCTTTGACATGTTGAATCTCTCCTTTAATGTTTGTTAGATGATTAATAACCATATATATAGCCCCACCAGTGTAATGAAAAGGGTTGGGATGGTCAAAATGATGCCAGTTTTAAAATACGTACCCCAGGAGATTTTCACACCTTTTAATGAAAGGACGTGGAGCCATAATAATGTCGCCAGTGATCCGATCGGGGTGATCTTTGGTCCTAGATCCGATCCTATGACGTTAGCATAGATGAGGGCTTCGCGCGTGACACCCGTCGTATCGGTACTGGCAATTGCCAAGGCATCGATCATGACCGTCGGCATATTGTTCATAATGGATGATAGAATCGCCGCGATAAATCCCATACCGACAGTAGCAGCAAACAACCCTTGATCAGCCGTCACTTGAATGACATCGGCTAACACATTCGTAAGCCCTACATTCCGTAAACCATATACAACAACATACATTCCAATGGAGAAGAACACGATGGCCCAAGGAGCCCCTTTAATGACGGCTTTCGTATTAACAGCTCCACTTCTTCTAGCCATAGCCAAAAAGAAGATGGACACAATCCCTGCAATAATAGAAACCGGAAGACCAATGAATTCACTGGCAAAATAACCTACCAGCAAGATCGAAAGAACCACCCATGAGAGGCGGAACATCTTCTGATCTCGGATTGCTTCAACAGGCTTCTTCAATTGTGAAACGTCATATTTCTTGGGAATACTCTTCCGGAAGAACAGATACAGCACCAAAATACTTGCCCCTAGGGAAAAGAGATTCGGCACAATCATCCGGGAGGCAAACTCAACAAAACCGATTCTGAAGAAGTCTGCAGATACGATGTTCACCAAGTTACTGACTACTAACGGAAGGGACGTGGTATCCGCGATAAACCCACTCGCAATTATAAACGGAAAGACGAGCTTCTCACTGAAGTTCAGGTTCCGTACCATCGCAAGAACGATTGGCGTCAGAATAAGCGCTGCCCCGTCGTTGGCAAATAGAGCAGCGACAACCGCTCCAAGCAGTGAAACGTAGACGAACATCCGCACGCCACTTCCTTTTGCCGCCTTGGCCATATGCAGGGCAGCCCATTCAAAAAATCCAATCTCATCAAGGATGAGAGAAATAATAATAATCGCAATAAATGCTAAAGTCGCGTTCCACACGATGCCTGTTACATCCACCACATCGTGGAAATCGACAACCCCTGCCACAAGGGCAAGAACAGCCCCGCCGATCGCTGACCAGCCGATGGAAAGCCCTTTTGGCTGCCAAATAACGAACACAAGGGTGATGAGAAAAATCACAGATGCTAATATAGTCATAATTCCTTTTTACCTCCTATTAATCACAAGAAATGCGTAAGCCCTGTTCCTCCAACTCCGTCAATTTGGAGTCCTGGTTTGGAAGGTGGTTAAGAAGGCTTTGAATCATTGGATAAGCTTCACTATCCCGGTTAAGAGAATAAATGATCCATTGACCACGGCGCTTCTCCCTCACGATCCCCACATCCTTTAATTTACGAACGTGTTGACTAATGGCAGGCTGACTTGTTTGAAAGATTTCCACGAATTCACACACACAACAATCATTCGTATCTAGTATCTTTACCATGGTTAAGCGGGTTTTATCCCCTAATAACTTTAGAATGGTTGCAGATTTGTCTATTTCTATCGTCACTTCGTCACCTCCATATATTAATGTATGCTTATATAATAGTTCACTTATATATAGATTGCAAGACGTTTCTGTATTATTCTAAGGAGAAAGGAGTGTTGATATGAAAAAGGAATACATAGATGAGATAAAACCGGCTGACTGGAATCAAGTAGCCGAAATCTATCGGGAGGGAATCGCAACGGGGAATGCAACCTTTCAAAAAGACGTCCCTTCCTGGGAAGTGTGGGACGCCAATCATATTCAAGCAGGGCGGATTGTTATGCGTTCAGAAGATTCAATATTGGGATGGGCTGCCATGAGTCCTGTCTCCAGCAGATGTGTATACACTGGGGTAGCAGAAGTGAGTGTGTACGTTTCATCCCGGCATACGGGCAGAGGAATCGGAAGCCTCCTCCTCGATGCCTTAATTGAAGCAAGTGAACGACATGGATATTGGACTCTTCAATCGGGGATATTCCCGGAAAACCGTGTAAGCATCAAACTGCATGAGAAACATGGATTTCGAACCATTGGTCACCGTGAGAAAATCGGGAAAATGGATGGCGTGTGGCGAGATACGGTTTTGTTGGAGAGGAGAAGTAAAAGGGTCGGCGTAGGATAAAAAGCCGGGGACTGAGCCCCGGCTTTCGAGTTTACATGAATACAGTGAACAAGTGGTAGGCGTCGGATTGTGAAAGGTCCTTGTGTATAGTCACTACGACGAGTATTTCTTCTAGATATATTACAGATAAGAACGCCGCATGGGTTAGTGTCCACGCGGCATTTCGCTTATAGTATGATGATTGAAGCTCCTCGTTGGAAATCCCTCAAAGCGGCAGCCGGATAACAAACCTCGTGCCCTTCCTTTTTTCACTGAAAACATCAATCGTCCCTTCATGCATAAGTACTAATTGCTTCACGATGGAGAGTCCGATGCCGAATTCACCGTATGGGTTATTGGTACGGGACAGGTCCGCTTTGTAAAAACGGCGCCAAATCGACTTAATCTCCTGGGGATCCATGCCAATTCCTGTGTCTTCAATTTCGATGACGGTCTCGTTCCCTGAAGAAGTGCCGAATAACGTGATCGTTCCCCCGGTAGTGAATTGTATACTGTTTTTCGTGATGTTAATCAATATTTGGATGAGGCGATCATAGTCGGCGTGTATCAAAACATTCGAATCTGCAATTATCTTGATTTCATTTCCTTTTTCTTCAGCCTGGAAATCAAGCTGTTCCTTGATAACTTCGAACATATCCAGAAGTGGCAGGGTCACTTTCGAGAGGACGACCTGGTTGGAACGGATTTTTTCATAATCTAGATTTTCGTTCACAAGCCGGATGAGCCGCTTTGTTTCTTGGCTTACGAGACCGAAGCTTTTCTCTTTCTGTTCTTCTGGAATCATGTCGTTCCGGATACCCTCGATGACTCCCCGAATCGTAGTCAGCGGCGTTCTCAGTTCGTGGGACACATCCGCCATGAATTGCCGTCTCCGATTTTCCAGTGTGTCAATTTCCTCTTTGGAAGCCTGGAGTTTAGTGACCATTTCATTAAAGTCTTCGGCAAGATCCCCAATTTCATCGAAATTAGAGCTCGGGACGTGGACGTCATAATCACCCGATGACACCCGAGAAGTAGCGTCCCTGATCCGCTGAATCCGTTTGACATGATGCTTTGATAGGAACCAGCTGACCAACAGTGAGATCGCCATTGCAAGGAGTGCGATGTAAAGAAGATAATGATTGATCTCACTCAGCATTTCCCTCGAGCCGCTGATCGGAGAAATCAAGATCAGTCCACCGGTCAGCTGATCATTGATGACCCGGGGCATAATGACAAGAGATACAGCCTGGTTAAATCGTCCGAAATCTTTTTTGAGAGGAACGGTTTCTCCGCTTTCGATTTTTTGCCACTCTTCTTTAGAGAGCTCTATCCGCGGGTACCCCCCTCCTCTTGAGAAAGATACTTCCCCTTGGCGGTTGAAGGTGATCACATCGATGTTCCGTGCATGAAGCAAGTTGCTGTATTCCTCCAGATAGAGGGGCTTTCTAGGGCTTGGTCTTTCAAGGTCCGATAATATTTTCTCCCCATATGTTCTTAGTTCCGTGACCTTATTTTCGTAAACAAGATTTTCGACATACTGGGAAAATAGGAGGCCGAGGATCAAGAAAGCAATGATGAGGACGCTTGTATGGCTGAGAAGAAGCTGATAAAGATATCTAAATTTCATCTCCTGCCGCCTCATCGAATTTGTACCCTACTCCCCACACTGTATGCAGGTACGGCTTGTCCTTACTGCCAATTTTGTTGCGCAGCCGTTTGATATGAACATCAACCGTCCGCTCATCCCCGTAGAAATCATACCCCCATACGCGTTCAAGAAGCTGTTCCCTCGAAAACACATGGCGAGGGTGCTGTGAAAGATAATAGAGCAATTCGAATTCCTTTGGTGTCAGATTCGTAAGTGGAGCCCCTTTCAGAAAGACTTCACGTGTTTCCTTACTGATTTGGAAATCAGACGTTGAGACATCTCGAGTTCCAGGCGCACTGGCTTTCTCCCCTTGATACCTCCGCGATACCGCACGGATCCTCGCCATCAGGGCAAGGGGAGAGAAGGGCTTGGTCACATAATCATCGGCTCCGAGTTCAAGACCGAGCACCTGATCGGATTCACTGTCTTTCGCCGTCAGCATGATGACTGGGACCTTGGATCCACTCTCCCTGATTTTCTTACAAATGGTGACACCGTCCATCCCCGGCAGCATCCAGTCCAGGATGACAAGATCCCAATCCTTTTCCCTATAACGCCGGTATCCTTCAGACCCGTCGTGGACAAATTCGCCGTCAATCCCCTCTTTTATAAAAAACATCTCAAGCATGGATGTAACACTCTTGTTATCTTCAACGACCAAAACGTCCATAAACATTACTCCTTTCCGATTTCTCTAAAACAGCCGCGGAGACAGGTACCCTGGCACCGCCTTGGAATTTATGCAAGGTACTGAACCTTGACTCCCCTTCCCAATTACTTTCTATCTAAATTATAATCGTTTTGACCAATTCCTTCTATTAATTTCCTTCAACTGAAAAACCCCCACACCATGGCGGGGATTTCCGTTCCTATAATGATTCACTTTGAGAATCGTTCAAACGTTGATCACTTTGCTCAGAATGGTGAGGTCCTTTTCCGTGTGTACCATGCAGCCCCTTCCCACCCTTATGGAAAAATAAGCCCTTTTCCTTATTGAAAGGGAAGAAATCCAGTTTTTTCGCTTCATCAGCATGATCAATCATAATTTCTTCCATCAGTTCTTCAGGCGTTTTGCCTTCTGTTTTAACTCCCAGCTCTTTGGCGGCCTTCAGGATGGATGCTTGGAATACCTCCTGCTGCAATTTATGATGATCTTTTCCTTCTGTCTCAATTCCAAGATCCTTTGCCTGTTTCAGAAGGGCAGCTTCTCTGACTTCATCCGTAAGTGCATCCAGTTTCTTTCCATCAGTTTTGATTCCAAATTCTTTCGCTTGTTGTTTTACCAGGGTTTCCCTGACTTCTTGTGCCAATTCCTCCCGCTCTTTTCCTTCAGTAGCAATCCCCAGTTCCTTCGCTTTATTGTTCAGTTCCACCTGGCGGATTTCTTCCATGATGGCACGATGATCTTTTCCTTCTGTATTAATCCCTAATGTCTTCGCTCTTTTTTCAAGTTCAGCATCCATGATTTCTTTGGCGAGTTCTCTTGAATCCTTATCGGTAGTGTCGATTCCAAGTTCTTTGGCTTTCTCCTTCACCTGTTCCTCACTCAGATGGAAGTTTCTATGCCCGCCTCGATGATCCCCAAATACCGGCTCCGACTTTCCGCTTACAACCGCCGAATCATTTGTTTTTCCTGCATCCTCTTCAGCAGCAAACGCTGGAAGAGCCCCGAGGATTCCTACTGTTAGTACACCTGTCAGTACATAGGTTAGCGTTCTTTTCTTATTCATTTTTATTTCCTCCTTTTTTATGTGGCAGCCACCCAATCCGGCGGCTGCACTGTCATTATTTCCAGAAAACATGACCATTTTATGAACAAATCAAGGCCGATTTATGAATCTTTCAATAATTTTTCGATTTTATAGTCCTCTTTCTTTTCCTGGAGCCACGTTCCATACTCCGTTTGAAGGACCTGATCAAACAAGATGTCTTTGATTTCATCTTTATGATCGGAAAGAACGGCCTCTTTCGCTTCTTTCTTGTCCGTCACCTTGATAATATGGTAGCCAAATTCCGTTTTAACCGGATCACTAATTTCGCCCTTTTTCATCGCAAATGCCTTATCATCAAACTCCGTCACCATTTCTCCTTTACCAAAATAACCAAGCTCCCCGCCTGACTCGGCATTCGACGTATCAGAGGAGTACTCTTTCGCAAGCTCGGCAAAATCTCCTCCATCATCAATCTTTTTCTTCACTTCCTGTGCCGTTTTTTCATCATCAACAAGAATATGACTTGCCTCTATCTGTTCTTGTTGAGCAAACGTGTCCTTATTGGTTTCAAAATATTCCTTTATCTGATCTTCTGTAATCGAAATCCTGTCCTTGAGCAATTTCTCCGTCAACAAGAAGGATCTGATATTCCCTTTGACACTTTCAAGATTTGAACCGCTCGAAGCCAGTGCCTCATTAAATGCCTCATCACTGTCATAAGAGTCTTTGATTGATTCCAGTTCTTTTTCGATTTCACTGTCCTTGACCGTGAGTTCTTTCTTCTCACTTTCAAGCTTCACAATCTTCTCGGCGATCAAGGTATCCAGGGCGCCATCCCCGTACTGATCCACAAGCGTCGTATACAAGTCATCTTTACTGATAGACTCACTGCCTACTTTCGCCACTACTTCATCTTTCGAAAAACCAAACACCGCAAGTAGCGAACCGATGAGGACAACCCCTCCTATAACACTCCATAATGTGATCGAACGCTTCTTTTTATCCACTTACCCGTACTCCTTTTTATGTTCATTTATTTGTATTCTCTTTAGTTGTAGTTTTTGGTGCCAGGTACAATTTCCTTGGTTGGTTCCTGGCACAATCCACTCGATTGGTGCCTGGCACTTTCCATCCATTTTTTACCATGCACCAATCCAAACCTCAGCCTTACCCATTCACCATGCTATTACTAGTGAGCGTCAGACTAACCGTCATTTCTTTACCGTCTCGGAAAATGGTAAGTGCAATCTTATCTCCTACATTCAAGTCACCGTACAGCTGCCTTCTCAAATCGGCCACATTCGCTACTGACTTGCCATTCATCTCGGTAATGACATCGCCTTCTTTGATCCCGGCGTCAGCTGCTGCAGATGTTCCATCAATGTTGGCAACAATCACACCGGCCTCTACTGATTCAGGCAGATTGGGCAGGTAATGTCGTGGTACATCCGCGAGATTGGTCATTCCGATCCCAATATACGGGCGCTCCACTTTTCCCGTTTTGATGATTTCGCTGACGATTGGCATGAAATCCTTGCTTGGAATGGCAAATCCGAGTCCTTCTACACCGGAGTTCGAAATCTTAGCGCTGTTGATCCCAATCAATTCACCCTTGGAATTCAAGAGAGCCCCTCCACTGTTACCCGGGTTGATCGCGGCGTCCGTTTGGATGACATTCAATTCAGATTCACCTTCAGATGTCTGCACGGGAATGGTACGGTCCACCGCACTGACAATTCCTTGTGTCACCGTTCTTGATAAGTCGAGCCCGAGTGGGTTCCCAATCGCGATCACTTGTTCACCGGCGCGCAGTGCACTGGAGTCACCGACTTCCAATAGGTTGTCCGCATATTTTCCATCGATCTTCACGACGGCAAGATCGGTTAGTGGATCCGATCCGATCAGCTCTCCATCGGTCTTTTCCCCATCGTAGAGAGATACTTCAATCTTCGAAGCACCTTCTATGACATGATTGTTGGTGATAATAAAAGCACTGTCTCCTTCTTTCTTGAAGAGAACACCTGAACCTGTCCCTGCAGGAGCATCTTGTGAGGCACCCATACCATTCTGCTTCTGATAATTGACGATTCCAACGATCGATTCAGATGCATCCTCCACAATATTCGCTACATCGCCGCCTGTCCCTGTTGAAACCGTTGTGGGCGTGATTCCTGAATTAGCCGATGTGTCCGCCTGGGCATTATCTCCTGACTGCTCGATGCTCGGTTGCGCCAAGTTCTGATAGTAGTCGGTTTGAGGTAATACCGTCAGCGTCAGGACCGATCCGATGATCCCCGCCCCAACCGTATTAAGGAATCCCCGTCCTTTAAAAGGCTTCTTAGTCTTAGGAGTCCGCTCCATCTCTTCTTTATGACTAACTTCTGTATCGTTTGTTTCCGTATAATTCATTTCTTCATTTTGATTGTTGTGTTCTATCATGATATTTCCTCCTCTATTTCTCTGTTAATTTCATCATAGAAGGTAAATATGACGAAACTATTAACAATGTGTGTACAAGATTGGAAGTTTTTAAGAATGAAGGGGATTGTTATTTAGAATGTATTAGATACACTCATTAACGAAGATTTTTCGACAAACGGCTCATAAAATTGAAAAGTGGCACATATATCAGAATTCCAGCTCATAAGTGCCCGAAATCAGCTCATATATGAGTGAAGAATTAATATGAGTACCAATGAAGGAAACATAATACCACATGTTGACAATCCCCCCCTGATTTATCGCCCAGAAATTCAAAATTATGGTAAACTTATAAAAACAAGTTTTGTTGGAAGGAGCCCTAATTTGAAAAAGAAAGCAAGAATTCTCGTTGTGGCATGCATTCTGTTACTCACATTGATAGCATGTGAAAACACCGTCCAAACCCGAAAAGAACAGAAGGAAAATCAAGATAAAATCAAACTTGAAAACCTTGTAACTTCTTTTGAACATCAAAAAACAAGCCAATCATTTAAAATTGTTCATGCCTATGAGCTTTTCCAAAACTACATAAGTAGAGTAGCTAAATCGAAGAATCCCGACGATTCCTATTTGAAGATTTATCAAGAAGAAGTGATTGATCCCATATATAGTGATTGCTTCAAAGACGGTGAGTTTCTCCATATGGCTGAACCGATTCTAAACGCTTCTCCCAAACAGCTGAACGTCGGTCCTTCCCATCTCATAGAAATTCAGCATGTAATCGATCAAATCGACAGGCAGAAAACCGATGAGCTCATCAAAGAATCTCTCATTAAATCCTCTGACCTGCTGCCTTCAGGGATTGAAACAACCGTTTGTGTTCTCCCATCAAAAAATAAACACACTGACATGATCACAGTGGGCGCGGGGAAAATTAATGTCCTCTATAATCCCCTTTATACAGAGGACACGTTAAGGGCTGGAGTGGCACATGAATACCATCATAGTATCTCGGCTGAAAAGCATGTCAGAAAGAAAACAAATCCAACAGTATTAGATAACATCATCTTTGAAGGAAAAGCCGTCATGTTTGAGAAAACGGTGTACCCGGACATTGAATTTACAAAAATTGATCAATCGTATAATAAAGAAAATTGGGCGAAAATCGAACCTGATCTAAGTAAAGTTGATTTCAACCGATCACTTGAAATCTTGATGGGTGGGAATGATTTGCCTTGGATCTACGGATATAGTGAAGGATATAAGATGGTCAGGTCTTATGTCGAAGAAAATCCCGGTGTTGGCCCTGCGGAATGGACTGGGATCAGCGCTCAGGAAATCTTTGAGAAAGGGCATTACCTGGAGAAATATCAATGAGAATGTTGTCAACAATGGAGGAATTATGAAGACACTTTATAAGAATATCATTCTATTCATAACCGTATTGATCATATTTATGCTATTTGATTATGTAAAGCATGATGAATTAATAATGTGGAAGGAAAATACCATACAAGCTTTGTTTTTCATCCTCTTTTATTCATTACTAGTGTGGTTGATAAATGGGAAGAAAAGAAAGTAAAGACGGTTTCGATCATCAATGGATGGTCAAAGCTGTTTTTTCTTCCTTGCCCTCTTTCATGATGGAGGTAGATGTAAAAATAAATCAAAGTTCCATCAGACAACGAATGTTATAAGAAGCCCCATTCGGTCGTAGAGCTAGTTTAAAAGAATACATAGAAAATGGTCAGGGCTTTAAGCCGCTGACCATTTTCTATGTAATGGCACGAATCACTTTCCTGACTCGCCTAGCCTTCTAATCGTAATGAGTGTAAAAACACTCTACCCAGCAACATCGGTAGAAAATTGGCTGTTATACAGATCCGCATAAAATCCGTTCTGTCTGAGTAGTTCTGAGTGAGTTCCTTGTTCAATTACAGATCCTTGATCCATGACCAGTATCAAGTCTGCATCTTTAATGGTCGAAAGACGGTGAGCGATGACAAAGCTAGTTCGCCCTTCCATTAATCGGTTCATTGCCTGTTGTATCAGGAGCTCAGTCCGGGTATCGACACTTGAAGTGGCCTCGTCCAGTATCATGATTGGTTGATCAGCCAGGATCGCTCGTGCGATGGTCATGAGCTGTTTCTGCCCTTGTGAGATATTGGATGCTTCTTCATTTAATACGGTATCATAACCGTCAGGTAGCGTGCGGATGAAATGATCGGCATGGGCCATTTGGGAAGCTTGCATGATTTCTTCTTCCGTTGCACCCGTCTTCCCGTAAGCGATATTTTCTCTGATAGTACCCTTAAAGAGCCACGTGTCCTGTAACACCATTCCAAAGCTTTTTCTCAATTCGCTTCGAGGGACGGACCTTGTATCTATTCCATCTATCTTGATTTCCCCATCATTCAGTTCATAGAATCTCATCAGTAGATTAATCAGAGTCGTTTTCCCCGCTCCCGTCGGTCCGACGATAGCGACGGTCTGCCCGGATTGAACGTCAATGTTCATGTCGTGGATCAACAGGTTTTCTCCATAACCAAAGTCCACATGTTCGAAGGTAACAGCACCTTTTGGCCGAGTTAAGTGTTCTGAAGTCTGCTCTTTCGTTTCTTCTTCTTCGTCTAGTAGCTCAAATACCCGTTCAGCCGCTGCCACCGTCGATTGAATTACATTTGCAATATTCGCCGTTTGGGTTATCGGCTGGGTGAACTGACGTGTATACGTAATAAAGGCTTGAATATCCCCGATGGAAATCGCACGATTCGTGACGAGAATCCCCCCGACCACACTGATCAGCACATAGCTTATGTTCCCGATGAACATCATAATCGGCATGATGATCCCTGAAATGAACTGCGCTTTGCTACCTGCTTCATACAGTTCATCATTCACCTTATCGAATTGTACGCCGGCCTTCTTTTCATGTCCGAAGGCTTTCACGACTTGATGTCCGGTGAACATTTCTTCAATATGGCCATTCAATTGACCGAGCGTCCGTTGTTGATCAGAGAAGTGCTTTTGAGACCGTTTCAAGATCGGTCGGATGGCAAACACGGAAACCGGTAAGCTGACAACCGAAATCAGCGTCAATAAAGGACTGATGGACAGCATCATAATAATGATTCCCACAATGGTGACAATCGACGTGATGAACTGTGTCAGACTTTGCTGAAGCGTACTGCTGATCGTGTCGATGTCATTGGTCATCCGGCTCAGGGTTTCCCCATTCGGACGTCCGTCGTAATATTTCAATGGAAGCTTCTCAATCTTTTGATTCACATCTTCCCTTAAGTCATACGCTGTCAGCTGGGCAACGCTTGACATGATATATTGCTGGATAAAGTTGAACACACTGCTGAACACATATAACCCAGCCAGAATCAAGAGAATTCCACCGATTTTTTCAAAATCAATCCCGGCACCGGGTATCCCTTTGAACTTGCTATATGCGCCTTCAAATAATTCCGTGATCGCAGTACCCATGATTTTAGGACCGACAATCGCAAAGATGGTACTTAAGATTGCGGCGATGAAGACAGCCATAAGTTGAGTTCTTCGAGGCTTTAAATAGCCCAGCAACCTCTTCAGGGTGGCCTTGAAATTCTTGGGCTTTTGTCCCATCATCATCATGTTGCCGCCACCCGGACCAAATCCCATTTGGCCACCGCCTCTTTGAGGTTTTCGTTGATTACTCATGCCGTTTCCTCCTCTGAGAGCTGTGATGAGACAATTTCCTTATAGACATCATTGGTTTCCAGCAGCTGACTATGCGTGCCGATTCCGGCCACTGATCCCTTTTCTAGCACAATAATTCTGTCAGCATCGACAACCGTGCTGACTCGCTGGGCAACAATGAGTACCGTAGCCTTTTCCGTTTCAGCTTTTAATGCGGCACGAAGCTTTCCATCCGTCTTGTAGTCGAGAGCAGAGAAACTATCGTCAAATAGATAGATATCCGGTTTACGAACCAACGCTCTTGCAATGGACAAACGCTGTTTCTGACCTCCTGAAAGATTGGATCCGCCTTGTTCAATTTCTGCTTGAAATCCCTCATCCATCTTGCTGACGAATTCCTCTGCCTGAGCAATCCGAGCAGCCTGTTCCACTTCTTCATCACTTGCGTCTTCTTTACCGAATCGGATATTCTCTGCAATTGTTCCCGTAAAGAGAGTTGCTTTCTGTGGGACAAGACCAAGCTTTGACCTGATTTCCTCCTGAGAAGCATTCTTTATATCCACGCCATTGACCCGAATCGTACCACTCGCCACCTCATAAAATCGCGGAATCAAGTTAATGAGCGTCGTTTTTCCAGATCCGGTTCCACCTATGATGGCCGTGATTTCACCAGGGTTCGCTTCAAAACTGATATCAGATAAGGCAGGTTCTTCTGCACCAGGGTAATGAAAGGTGACATGATCAAATACCAGTGTGCCTCGATGAATATCCGCGTTTTCTGTCCCTTTATCTTCAAAAGATGGTTTCATCTCGAGTACTTTGTTAATACGTTTTGCCGATACATCCGCACGTGGGACCATGACGAACATCATTGAAGCCATCACCAAGGCAAACATGATTTGCATGACATATTGAATGAAGGCCATTAGGTCCCCGATTTGCATACCGCCATTGTCGATTCGGATGCCACCGAACCAAATGACTGCGACGACGGTCATGTTCATAACGAGCATCATAACAGGCATCATAAAGGCCATAATTTTATTCACTTTAATCGATACATCGGTTAATTCCCAGTTTGTATTCTTCATGCGCTCCTTCTCTTCCGGTTCACGGTTGAAAGCACGGATGACCCGGATCCCGGTTAAATTTTCCCGGAGCACGAGATTCAATTGATCCAGCTTCTCCTGGACGGATTGAAATAACGGAATGCCTTTATAGAGAATCAGAAGGATGGAACCAACCAGTACCGGCATGGTAAGGACGATGACCAAGGATAGTTTGGCATCCATCAACACAGACATGATAATCCCGCCAACCAACATGATAGGAGCACTGATAATCATCCGCAGCATCATGATGACGACTTGTTGCACTTGTGTAATGTCGTTCGTCGTTCTCGTAATCAGAGAGGCCGTCCCCACTTCATCGAATTCCTGCAACGAGAATTTCTCGATATGGTAGAACAGCTTCCGGCGAATATCCCGTCCTAAACCGACGGCTGCTTTCGAAGAATAGTAACTGGCAATGATGGAAGCCACCGCGCCGAGAGCGGAAACCACCAGCATAAATCCACCAATCTTCCATATATATGGGATGTTCCCAACGACCACTCCCTTGTCTATGATGTCAGACATCAGGGTGGGTAAATAGAGGGTCGACATGGACTGGATAAATATGAGAGCAAAGATCCCCACGACCATCCATTTATACGCGGATAAGTGTTTCAAGAGCTTAATCATTTGGAATCCTCCCCCTGTTCTGCTGCTTTCTCATCAAAGAAGTCGGCAATCTGCCCATGTGCCTGTAAAAGGCCGGCAAATTGCTCTTCAGACAGAGTCTCGACTGCGCCGGCCGTAAGCTGATGAATGCTGCCTTCCTGCCTGTGTATCTCTTTTAGCAGGGTTTCCCCTTTGCCACTGAGAGAAAGAAGCATTTCCCGGCGATTTTCCTCCACTTGCTGCCGGTGGATGAACCCTGCCTGAACCAGCCCATCAACGGCTTGACTCAATGTGCTTTTCGGCAGGAATGTCTCCTCCCCGATTATCTTTTGGCTCATCTCTTTCTCAGGGGCAATCGTCACTAAAACCGTATATTGTGGGACGGATAACCCATTATCTGCAGCTGTTTTCTGAACGAACCGCATCATGGTCTTATTCACTCTTGAAAATGAACGCAATAATTGTATTGCAGGAGTAAGATGATTTCCCATCGATTTGCCCTCATTTCTAATTGTTTATAAATTGAACTGTTCATAATGGAACTATTACAGTGTATTCCTTTTTTGGGAGATAGTCAAAAGGATGCGTTCGACAAACAAGGTCCGTCCCTAGCACTGCTAAAGCATTAACGCAGTGAGGGACGGACCTTGATTGATTTTGTTTTTTTCTTTTTACTCATATGAAGGGAAGGATAGAATAACAGTGGTTCCTTTGCCCGGTTTGCTCAGGACTTTGATGGTGCCTTTCATTCCTTCTACGAGTTGAAAGACGGTCATCATTCCGAGGCCCGTCCCGTTCTTCCCTTTCATGGAGAAGTACGGTTCCCCGAGTCGCATGAGCTGTTCCTTTGTCATTCCGATTCCCGTGTCGTTGATGACGATGAACACCTTTTCCTCTTCAAGGTAACTGAAGATTCGCAGCGTACCTCCTGTATCCATGGCCTCCAGTCCGTTTTTCATGACGTTGATGAGAACCTGCTGGAGCTTGTTCGGATCGCCTTTAATCGAATGATGATGGAGAATGTTCGCCTTTAGATCGACACCTTTTTTAAAGGCAAGGGGCATGATGATTTCCTTAGAGCGGCTGATCTCATCCCGGATGTCCACTTCCATTTCAAGCTCCGGGTGGGGCCGAGCAAAATTCAAGTATTGGTTGATCACTTCAGTCGCACGGTCGATTTCACTAACAGCAATGTTGGAGAGTTCGCTATTCGCATCGACATTAGTCGGATCTTCATTGATCAGCTGCAGAAATCCCTTCACCGTGGTCAATGGGTTCCGGACTTCATGACTCATACTCGCAGCCAAGTGACTGACCACCTGCATTTTCTCATACTTAATTGCTTCCAACTGAAGAATATAGATGGTCCGGATGATTTCACATAAATAAAAAACAAAGAACGTCGAACCTGTTAAGACAAATGAATAGATCAAGAGAGTGCTCGTATGACCGAAATCAAAGATCAAAGATGGAATCCATAAGGAAAGAACCGAGTAACCAAAGGCAACAAGCGAATACCAGTAAACCCTCGTCTTCCATGCTTTCATCGCCATCCTCGGTCGCATATAGATCATCACAAGGGTGGCGAGAATCGCCATGATCACCGTAATGACCAATCCCGGGCCTAAGAGAGGTAAACGAATTGCGATCATCGTGACCGCAAGCCAAGGTAAGACCCTTTTCCCACCGTAAATTCCCCCTAATAGAAAAGGAATGAATCGTAAATCATAAAGAAATCCATTCTCTAATTGAACGGCTAAAGCCATACTCAGTAACATAAGGAGCGAACTGAACAAATAGATCACCAGGGGTTTAAAGTGAAGCTTATGTACTCTATTTTTGGAAAGGTGATAAAAGTTTAATAGTAAAATAATGATTAATATGACAAGGAGGTTCATCAGTAGACCAGTAAGTAACTCAGCATAATCCATTGCCATGCCCTTGCCTCCCCACTTCACATAATTTTTAATTAGTAGAAAAAGTCTCTTCCTCTTCATTATAACGGAAATGGATTGTTTTTTGTCTTATCATATAAAACTCCACCAGATTACGCTGCGCTCCTTAATTCCTTAAATCAATCTTTATGGGAGGCGTTAGTATGACCTGAAGAGAAATGTAAATATGTGCAATTTGGGATTTTTCATGCCATTTCTTTAGTAGCTTTTGTTCATAGTCAGCCGGTAGTGTGAGAATCTGATACGGAATCACAACGAAGCAGAAACCATTATGGAATATTGAATTTTCGTCTGTCTCCATCTTTCATCATTTGTCCATAATGAAAAGGAATGCTGTAAATAAGGAGAATGAGTATGGACGGAGTTTTAATACCGATTGTAAGAACGATCATTAGTTTCATCTTGTTAATTGTCGTGACATTAGCCATAGGCAAACATATAAACTCGCATAAAAATCATTATAGCTTCGCCCTGTCCATCACTATAGGATCATTTATTGCCAATATGGGCTTTGATTCTAAGTTGGATTTTTCAGAAACACTTATTTCCTTTATTGTATTGGTCCTTTTATTTTACCTATTATTAGTGCTGTCATCTAAAAGTCGATTCCTTCGAAAGTGGCTATCCGGTCGTCCCACGGTTCTAATTGAAAACGGGAAAATTCTGGAACAGAATATGAAGAAGTTAAAGTTCACGATGGATGACTTGAACCAGCATCTCCGGGAACTGCGGGTATTTGACATAAATGAGATTGAGTATGCGCTTCTAGAAGTGAGTGGTGTTTTATCCATTAAAAAGAAAGATCGTTTCCTTTCCCTAACCAAGGGTGATATGAATGTGAATACTTCTCCATCCACTTTAATACCAATTGAATTGATGATGGAAGGTAAGATTATACAAAAGAATTTAACCTCCACCTATACGCTAGCATGGTTGGAATCTGAGGCGAAAAAGAGGGGAATCGAGTTGAACGACATTTATTATGCTGTCATCAATAGTAATGGTTCACTCTTTATTGACCAATTTGAAGACCATATTCTTTCACCAACGGATATGGAGTAAATTTAATACATTTACAAAGAGTAGAACGATTGGGTGAAAGTAAGCATATAGTGTCTCACAGATAAAAAGGATCCATGATGAGACTTAAGCTTTTCTTATTTTGAAAGTAATGGGATTGATACTATTCCATATTTCCCTAGTAAAAAGTGATTTTCAAAAGCCTGATGAAAATTTCTCAGTATAGGAGTGTGAACATATGTTTTATCATAGAGTTTCAGGTCACCGAATGGTATGTGCACCTGCCCCCCGTTATTACATTCATGCAAGACAATATGAAGGTGGGTATGAAAACCAATTAGAAATGCTAGAAAAGCAGTATTCCATGTTAGATAGGAAAATGCAACGGTTATTACAAAGAGTCGAGCGCATTGAAAAACAACTTGGAATCTACTCTTAAAAAAGTGCCTTCCGAACCCGTTTCATCTATAACGTGTTCGGGAGGCAGGCACTCGGGCTATTCTTCGTCTCCTATGTATTCACCGTCACTCATAAAGGATGTTAGCTCGTCAACATCCTCACCATTCGGCGGGCTTCCAATCTTCAACGGCATTTTGGGCTTGGGTTTCCCTCTAGTATCATCAATGCCACCTCCCAAATGCTGAATTCTTACATACAATTATTCTCTTGTTTTGAACGTATATCAAGAGATTGAGGTGAATCTGTTGCCGTGGCACCTGCCTGAAACACCTCAACAACTGTTTTCGCAACAGGTGATAAACTCTTTTCAGAATCCAGACTCACCAAAGCGATTTCCCGATATAATGGCGGAAAATCTGCTGGTTGTAAGGTCACTAGCTTGTCTGGTTCCAATACGTTCTTGACCATTGATTCGGTGACAAGGGCCACACCATTTGTTGAAAGAACGAAATCCAACGCGGTAGATGGAGGCAATTCTATGCAGTTGATTCCTGGGCTCATCATCGATTTTTGCCAATGCTTACTTTCAGTACTCCAGTCCACGATGATATATGGATCAGCGTTCTCAATGATTTCTTCCGATGTACAATTTCCATCACATGCTGACACAAGAGGATGAGAATGGTGTGCAACTAACATAAGGGGTTCCTTTATCGTCAGAATCCTTTTCAAATCTGTATTATAATACGGGGTTGTCACTAAGCCCATTTTAATAAATCCGTCATACAGCATTTCAATAATTTCCTGATTATGCCCCGTGTGAATTTCAACGTGAATCTCAGGGAACCTCTTATTTAGATGAGCCACCACAGAACTAAATACGCCAGAAGTAAATGTGGGAAGCGTTCCGATTGTAACATGACCTACTTTGCCAACTTGCATGAGTTTCGCTTTTTCAATTCCGTTCGCGACGACCTCAATAGCTTGTCTCGCATATGGTAAGAACCCCTTCCCTGCCTCTGTTAATTCCACCCTTTTTCCAACTCTATGAAACAGACCGCTTCCTATCTCTTTCTCTAATCCTTGTATCCTGATGCTAATAGTAGGTTGAGAAAGATCCAGGTGCCTTGCCGCTTTACTAAAGCTGCCAAGCCGAACGACATGATCGAAAGCCTCTAATTGATTGATATCCACGTACATGCTCCTTATTATTAAAAAAATTAATACTAACTATTATCGTTATTACCTTGTTTAATACAATGATTATACTATACTTTTATTAAGATTTCGTATGGGGAGGACATAAACTAGATGATACGAAGGAAATTAAAGGAATATGCTGACCGACAATATCAATTACCAAAAGGGATAATCGGCCGATACTTTGGAGAAAAGATGGTCTTACAGCATCGACCAGAAACACTCTGGACACTGGATTTACTGAATGTTACGGCAGAAGACCGAGTATTAGAACTCGGTTGTGGAGCAGGCTATGCCATTAAACAACTGCTTATGCTACCCAATGTCGAGCATGTTACAGGGTTAGACCTATCGGGGTCTATCCTCCACTCAGCAAAGATCAGAAATAAGCGGGGAATGAAAGAAGGCCGGGCTACATTCATACAAGGCGATGTGGGAAAGATCCCTTTAAACGATGACATGTTTACAAAGATATATAGTATCCATTCCGTCTATTTTTGGGATATTACATTTGAAACCATTACTGAGATTTATAGAGTCCTAAAGACCAATGGTTCCGTAACGATCACCCTTTGCAACGGGAAGAATGGTGAGACCTGGAGTGGAGTAAACAGCATGTTGGAAACCGAATTACTTCCCTTAATGAATGAGGTCGGGTTTAAAAATGTAAGATTAGTAAAAGGACCGGACTCAAGACATTTTCAAACGGTGGCAGTGATGGGAGAAAAGTAATTTACACTTCCTATCCAGAACCGTTTTAGTCCATTTTCAAAAGCGGGTTGGGACTGTGAGAATGATTCAATCCTTCCAGGATGGAGAGATTGTCGGAAGGGGTTCTATCGATCTACTGAAAAGTATGAATATCACGCTTCTTCTCGAAGATTTTTCGACAAACGGCTCATAACAATTGGAAAGTGGCTCATATCTCAAAATTCCGGCTTATATATTTGAAAAACGGCTCATAAGTTCCCGAAACCGGCTCATATAAGAGTGAAGTTTGTAATATGAGTACCTATGAAGCTAGCAAAATACCTCATTAGGACCGACTTCACGTCTCTTTGGCAACTATCAATAAAAAATCGAGTGAAAAACGAGGATTTGCACTCTAAATTATCGAAAAAGATGTGTGCATTGAAATAGAAACGTAGAATGCACACATCCTTTTAATCAAACGTCGAAACCCGGCCACAAAGTGTCATGGATTATTCCTATAACCGGACCACTCCCTCTTAAACTCCACAAGCGACTGCTGACGTTTCTCCCTCTCATCACTTACCGCTCTCAGCGCCACTTCATATAACGCCTCGCCGAACCGCCATTTACTGAAAGACCGGTCTTTTCCCCCGCCAAATAACGCAAAGGCGGTGGCTCCGATCAGATACACATTTGTGATTTCATCGATCTCTGCACCTTTCTCGAATTCCTCCGGCGACATGAAACGTGATGAGCCCCACATCCTGCCCGTTGTATTGATATAGGGGCGTTTGGAATAGAGGTCGATATCACAGATCACAGTCTCTTCTTTTGAAAAATCAAACAGAATACTGCCGTCATAGAAATCGATGGCCACATACCCCTTTTCTATCACATGGATGTGAAAGTCGAGAATGTCGTGGAAGACATCCATCTTAGTGTTGTCCGGCATCTGCATGAATTTCTCCCTGGATAAGGGATACATTTTCCCCATGCATACCCCGTCTGTCCATTCAAAAATGGCGGCAAATCCACCGCCTTTATCCTCCGCCCGAATGAATTTGACCAAATGGGGATGAGCCAAATCTTCATAAACCTCAACACTTGCCTTCAACTCTGCGACCGCCTCTTCAGGTTTCCCTGCATATCTCGCTGTGGGAGCACCGGCGAATTTGATGAAAATTTTCTGCTCGTCATTCTTTACTCCGAAACAGATATTGCCGGAATCCTGATCGTCATAGACCTTGAAGACCTCACCATATTCCTCGATGAATGAAAAGTCGAATGGAGACTTTAATTTGTACGGAATCTCTGCGATATACTGAATATAAAAGTCTTCCACATACCATGTCGGCACCGGATTGTTCATCCCATCAAACCAGCCCAGCACTTCCTTCGCCTGCTTCTTCATGAATGTTATTTCCTCTTCCCCGATTTGCATCGCCCAGGGAATCGACGACAGCATATTGCTGCTAATATAAAAGAGCATGAGCTTAAAGAACTCTTCCGGAGGTCTGCCGTTGAAATAGCCGTTTAGCTGTCCCGTGGCAAAGTGGGGACTCGCTGAAGCACTGAAGGCGATGCGGTTGAACTCTTCCCAAGGATCACCGAAGTCATACCGGTTGAAATCGATAATGGAGAGGTCTCCTTCTCTCGATATAACCATATTTCCCACGTGATAATCCCCATGATGAAATGACTGCGGTCGCCCCCGAAGGAAATGCCTGTTGGACTCTATGTACTCAAGGATTCGATCGCCAGCTTCAATTTTTATGGGACAGTCTTGGTACTGATTGATTTTTCTGTCCACCTTACGATTGAATTTCGTTTCCCATTTCTCTTGATCAAGAGGTGCAGAAATCGAATGGATTTCCCTGAGATAACGACCCGCCTTCAGCCCGAGCACGTATTGCTCCGTTTCGGTTAACTTCGGTAGCATCTCCGCAGCGTCTTCCCCCTCACACCACGTAAAAAGCGAATAAACACGATCTCCGCCGTCACACAACCCAATCTCCAACGGCGCAGACATAGGAATTCCCGTTTCTGCCAAACGCTTCATCACCTCAAACTCGCTCTTCTTACTCTCATATTCAGAGCGGTCCGCTGTACGAAGTAGCATCCTTTCACCCGTCTCTGTTTCAATAAAGTACTTCTTATCACTCGACCAGCCCTTATTGATCGGTTTGATCGTTTTAAAATTGTAATCGGTTTTTATATCTATCATCCAGTACCTCCAGTGAGCCGTTGGGCAAGCCCTGATATTATTTGATTCTCTGAATCTTTCTCTCGTTTAATACACCTAATTTTACCAGTTTGTGATTCACTAAGATAGCAAAAAAACACCAGGGCAAGTGCCCCATCATCGAAAGCTGTTTCTACCTCGAAGTTAACCCGGATCTAAACAAGTTAGAAGGATATATTTGGTTATGTTAAAATAATCCAAGTACTGTATTTTTAACAAGAGATTGGAGCTGTAAGAATGAAGAAAAGGAACATGTTCATCGTCACAACCTTATCCGCGATGTTATTCGTCGGAATGTCAGCCTGTAGTCAATCACCTGAAGAGGATGCCGCTAATCACTCTGAATCCGATACGATTGCAGCAAGTACAGATGACACAGCTGCGGAAAGTACTTCGGCATCAGAAGACAAGGAGAATAATCAATCCAATGAAGCATCTATTGAAAATAGTAGCCAGGAAAGTCCGGAGCAGGTTCATTCAGTCACAAAAATAGAAGGAAGAAAAACAGAGTTCCTCGAAAAACTGGACAACGTCCAAAAAGAAATGGATGCTATGCCTTATAAAAAGGATTCAGATAAAGGTGTCACCAACGCAATGAAAGATTATTATGGTGTGTCATATGAAAAGTATGACGATGCCTTAAATGAGATTTACGCACTGCTGAAACAAGAACTGTCTCCAGATGTCATGGAAGAGTTAAAGACGCAACAAGTGAAATGGATCGAACAGAAAGAGGGAAAAGCAGAGAAAGAAAGGCTCAAGTATGAAGGCGGTACATTCGAAAATGTGGCGTGGTACATTTCTTTATATGAGTCGACGAAAGATCGATGTTATGAGCTGGTGAATGAGTATATGACGGATTAAGGTATCGGCAAATGAGGGGAAGACATGCTGGCTTCCTCTCATTTGTCTACACAATCTCAAGCTTCATTTAGGAACAAGGAACCCCTCCCCTAAACGTGAAAAGTCTAGTTCTCAATCACCATTTCCCCTTCCCCCTCAGGAATTTGAAAACCTTTCAGATAGGAAGTTAACACTTCTTCTGTAATCGGGAACGCATTAGCATCAAAACGTTGGTTCCTAATTTGAAGACGTTCACGTAAATCATCGGGCTTAACCTTTAAATAAATCAGTTTCCATTTACCTCCGTACGTTTCGATAAGTTGTTTATAGTCGTCTCTTCTTGCTCGGTCCCAGAAACTGAAGTCGATGACCACCTGTTGTTTATCTTGGATGAGCCTTAATAAATCATTGCGCAATTTGCTTTCTGCCTCTTTCTTATATTCCTCCATCTTCTCCAAAGGGAAATCAATGCCATACCGACCATGAGTCGCCCAGATTTCTTCATCAATGGAAAGACGGACAAATCCGTTCTTCTCTAACTTCTGAGAGAATGTCGTTTTACCGGCACCAGCCACACCACACATCATGACGACTAGAGGTGTGGAAACATCCCTCTCACGATAAATCGTTTCAAATTTAAAATGGTTGAACATCTGGGCACTCTCCCTGTTATTTACTAGTAGACCTCATTTCCGTTTTTTTACATGGAACTTGTCTCCAGGGTCCTTTTTCTACCAATCTTCAACAACTACAATCCTGCACTTCTCCTTCCAACACTCTATTCATACGATTTCGCTATTGCCATCATTGTTTCTTTGTTAACTTCTGTTTCTAAACCAATCGTTTGATATTCTAAAATATAATGATAATCGTCATCTGTCCAATGTACAGATGGACCAGTCACATCATTTACAGCATAGAAACCTTCATTTCCGTTTATCTCTATTTTTTCTTGATTATCCAATTTCCCATCGTAAGTAACTGGTGCTGAATGGATAACCAAAGTAAATACTTCCCCGCTTTCACCTGTTAGTCCTATCTCGTGTCTAGCTGATTCGTGCGGAGGTTTCACTATCTCATAGTTTGTAATAGCTACCGGAAACTCTGTCGGTAATTTCGGTTCAATCCCTTCTTTTTCTAAATCACTTGCGAGTTGGTTGTGATCATATGTCACTAAACTGTCTCCCTTGCTAATGTCGCTATACCCTATTAGAAGAAAAGATGCTGCGATTAGCAAAAAGAAAATCTTTTTCATAATGTGCCCCCTCATAAATTACTTACGAACAATTGAGTAAATAGTATCGAAGTAAGTTTCCCTCTGTTGGTACCCATTACCTGGAACAACCCACTATTATTCTTATTCTACAATATATTGCTTACTACCCAATTAGCTAATAGAATTCCACCTATTGTATTCACGACTCCGAAGATCATAATGATCTTTCCTTGATTCCCCACTTCATAATCTCTTTTTAGCACCAACCCTAGAAAAAACGCAATGGGTCCAAATACAATTGGACTAAATAGATAAGGAAAAAATGCCGCTAGCCAACTAATGATTAACAGTATTGTCTTTCCATCTTTCTGCTTAGTAGTCTCTACCATGAATAGATCCCCCCTGATTATTGATTAAGCTGTTTTTAAATACCTAAGGGCAAAAAAATCCTAAACGTAGTCCCCTCTCCCACCTCACTTTCCACCTGAATTTCACCCTTCATCCGTTTGACAATTTGATAACTTACTGTCAATCCAAGTCCCGTCCCTTTTTCCTTGGTCGAATAATAGGGCCTGCCCAATACTTTAAGTTGTTCCGGAGGCATCCCGGCTCCATTATCTTGAATGGTGATCATCACCTGTCGATCTTTATGACGACTGGCACCAACCGTGATTTCTCCATTTTCTTGTACCGCTTCGATGGCATTCTTCAGTAGATTGAGCAATACTTGCTTCACCTCAATCTTCATCCCTTTGATCATCAAATCTTTTTCAATGTTTTTCTTCATATCAATGCTGTTCATAACGGCATAAGTAGACATGACACCAACAGATTCATTCATGGTCTCGGTCAAACTGAACACCTCGTACTCCTCCGTCTGGGGCTTGGCAAGGGAAAGGTATTGATTGATGACGTCTTGTGCGTGGTCCAATTCTTTTATGGATATGTCGATAAAGCTCTTTTGTTCATCTGTTAACGTTTCTCTCTGCAGAAGCTGCATGAACCCTCTGACGGTCGTCATAGGATTTCGGATTTCGTGTGCGACGGAGGCTGCTAACTCGCTTACGACATTAAACTTTTCAGCCTTCATAAGCTCTTTTTTCATCCTGACTTGTTCCAGTCTATTTTCAATCAAATAAATGGCCAGAATCAGTGTGATCCATATGATCAAGGTGGAGCTTGCCACAAACGGGAGCTGCTCTGTTTCATTGTGCTGGAGTAAATAAAGGGATCTTGTAACCGGGATAAACAAATAAAAAACCGAAATCAAGAGCATTTTGTTCTTCCAGGTTAACCTCCCGTACCATTTAGATAAAGGGATCAGCACTACACCATATATCGCATAATTCATAAGCAACAAAATCCATACATGGTCCGTAAACAAACCGATGACGAGCATAGCGAAGAACGTACTAAATCCCACTCTCTTCCCACCATAGAGAAAGGCAAGGATGATGGGAATCACCTTGAAATCGTACACATATCCGCTTGAGTAAACAACGGGGAAGATCATGGTGAATACGATAACAGCAAGGTTCATGATGAAAAACGTAAAGGTAAACCCTCTTGTTCCGCTGTCCGAATCACTCGTAACCATTTGAAAAAGAAGAATCGTAAATAGAATAAATACCACATGCAGAATTAAATGATGGACAGTCTCTAACATACAAGATCTCCTTTAAGAAAAACGTCTACTCTAATTCTTCGACATTCTTTTAGGAAATCCTTTCCTTATCCCACATCGTTCGACAAAAAACCAGAAGCGCTTGAATGGTTCTTCCCAAAGAAACACAGGTTGTATGATCATCTCATTCATCTAATAAAGATAACACTGCATAATTCCTGAGCTTTACCCTTATACTAATCCAAATTATTCCTTCATTAAAAGAGGTGGGGCGACTCCATGGAACCAACTGATTTAACATCAAACGAACTATTGACGATCACAAGTGCTATCATCATTGGAACATTGGCGAGAATCATGACTATCAAAGAAGATTATAGGCAGTATCCAAGCTACCCGAATGGCTATTTTATTCAAATCATCACAGGATTTGTAGCAGCGTCACTTGGCGCAGTGGCGATTCCTGCTTTACTGAGCAAGAACTTCGTGGCCGTGACGTTCCTGACATTGGCCCTCCAGCAATTTAGAGACGTCCGAAAGATGGAAAAGGAAAGTCTGAGTGACCTGGAGGAAACGGAATTCACCTATCGGGGAAAGGCCTACATTGACGGGATTGCCAAAACGTTCGAAGCAAGAAACTATCTTGCATTTATCGTCGCACTTGTCACCTCTCTCACCATCTCCCTTCTCCATAATGCGTTTGGTCTTAATAACCTGTTGGTATGTATAGCAGGGGGAGCGTTGGCCGGTTTCTTGCTGCTTTATTATTTACAACGATTCACAAAAGGCAAGACGATCGGAGATATCGCAGAGGTAAAGGAAGGAAAGGTAGAAGTCAAACAGTCATCCCTATATGTTGATGACATGTATGTCAGCAACCTCCTCGGAACGGACAACGCCGAAAAGCTGTTTACAGAAGAAGGAATGGCTGTCGTCATTTATCCGAAAGAAAATCATTTCAGAATCAACCTGGATAACTTCGGTCAGCGGCAGGCCGCCTTGTTCGAAGCATGCCGAGCATTGGGTGTCAAACGGTATCAGTTCACAAGAAAGGACTATGTGGATGGCAAAGTCATGATTACCATTGTACCTGTAAAGCGAGACATAGATGCCTTCATTGAAGCCGTCAAAAAGTGTCCATTACTAGAAAGTACGAAAAAATCTCATGCTGTGATGAAAACCAACTTGAAAGGGTGAGACGCTGTGAGCAGGGAAGATTCAATGAAACCGTCTTATCAGATATTGGCCTATCTAACTTCAGACCGGAGCAGGGTTATTAACGGGGGACCACTACTTTTATACAGTGACAATATAGAGGAGTTAAAACAAATGACCGTCGATATAGCAAAAGGAATGAAGGCGGATGTGGTACAGATGACAAACGGTGATTATTTGGTCATTCGAGTATAAAGGAGCATCATAGGGACTATATTCTCCCAAACAAAAAAGCGGATTTGCCCCTGGATAAACGTGTTTAGGGACAAATCTGCTTTACTAAGGATTTGTTTAATTTCATACACTACGCTTCATTATCTCATAACATCTCTTCTTTCGGAATGATTCAGGCGGGAGTCTTAACTCGGACTGTTGATCTTTCCGATTAAACGAATCACCTCATCATCTTCCCCATTACCAACCGAAACCTGCTCCGTACCTTCAACAATCGCTTTCGTATAATCCTCCATAGACTTCTCTAACTGTTGACTACTTGGCCAATGGGATGGAACATCATACACATTAATCGTGCCGTCCCCATTGCTGCTATATGTGATAACCCCATCAGCCATGGCGTTGCCGGTTAACACAATAACATCTTCTGGATAACCGACACTGTCGTCATCATAAGGATTCAGCTGCTCACCGGCTGAAATGTGGAGAACGCTCAGTTTTTCCACGTCTTTATTTCCGTTCACCTGTAACCAGACGCGAGCGTATTCAATTTTCTCTGAAGTGTATCCAGAAAGGCTGTCTTCTGTACTAATCCCCTCATCATTTGAGGACGTGTCTTCCATACTTACTGAATCAAAGGAACCATCCGTTTCAGCTCCGTCTGGCGCGGACTCATCGTTTTCTACACTTTCCACTTCAGGGTCATCATGACTTCCGTTCTGTTTTGCTGCTCCACTGCAAGCCATAAGCAAGAACACCGTTGCAAATAAGATCGTCATGAATATGAGTATATTTTTCATACCAATACCTTCATTTTTAATTTTATCCATAAATCCTTTCCCCCTATTACTCTCTCAATTCCATATTATGTATAATATAAGTTAAACTTACATTCATGAAATATTCAACAGCTAATATATAAAAACCTCATTCTAGAGGTGTGTGAATTTAGAACCATGGGGATAGAACCGTGGGGACAGGCACCGTGGTTCTTTTCAAGACCAGATCAAGGGGTTTCCCTTTCGTTCTTCTCATCATGTTGCTCAATCTGTTATGCTATCAGGTATAGAAAATCATAATCTATGATCAACAAAGGAGCAGCATACAGAAATGATTTCATTTTTTCTCGCGTTGAAACGCTTGGTGAAAGCGTTATGGCAAGCGTTTAAACTAAAGAATTTCCAAGTACTTTTTGCAATGGTATTAATCTTGTTAGTATCAGGCACCACATTCTATGTGATGCAGGAGGGCTTGTCAGTAATAGACGCTCTTTATTTTTGTGTGGTAACACTCAGTACCATTGGACATCCAAGTTTCGAACCTCAAACCACATTTGGAAAGGTATTCACCATCATTTACATTTTCAGTGGTAACGGGGTATTTATTGGATTGATCGGATATGTTGCGTATGCCATGATACAGAAACCGGAAAAGAAAAAAAGGAATGCTTGGCGTGAATAGCATTCCTTTTTTTTTTTAGGAAGCAGCAGAACCATCCCCACGCATTCCTAGCCAGCGTTGGTATAAAAATCCCACCTGATATTTCTTTCTTGTTACTCGATTAGCATAAATTCCCATTTCCTTTCGACTACCTTTTTGTTTATTTTTTATTCCATTTGGATAAAGAATAATAAGTCATCAAATTATAGAAATGAGGTAGTGAAAAATGCAAGAAAATCATGATCAAGTAAAAGGAAAGCGAAATCAGACAAAGGGAGATTTGAAGAAAGGATTAGGCAAACTTACAAACGACGATTCTAAAATTGCGGAAGGCGAACGCGACAAGGATAAGGGGAAGATTCAAGAAAAGGTTGGCGATGTGAAGGAATCTTTTAAAAAGAGTTGGTAACTGCAATCAGGTAGCTGCCACTGCTCACTGGATTTAAGCTCCATTGCCCATGAATCAGGAAGCACAGGGACGGCCCCCGTGCTTCCTTTTTGGTTAAAGAAGAAGCAGCATCAAATGATACGGGAATACCTCAACGATCGATAATCCCCACCTTCATTCCCATAAACAGGCTGCTCGTGTTCATACACAAATCCTCTCGCTTCGTAAAAAGGAATCCCTTTCTGGTTCTCTTGTTGCACAGACACCCACTGCTTACTGGCTTTGAATTCTTCTTTCTGTTGTTGAGTGATCACGTCTAACAATAAAGTGCCTATTCCTTCATTGCGTCTAGTTGGATCCAGATATAAGACAAAGATTTCTCCATCTGAGTCGCCGATCATCCCTCCTCCACCAGCGCCAATGACTTCATCGTTTTCCATTGCAACAACATACCCTCCCCAATGCCAGTCCGATGTTGTCACTTCCTCCAGTATGCGTTCATGGTTATAAAACTCTTTTATCACTCTCTCAATATATTCTTTCGTATAGATATCCCCATACGTTGCCCAGTACCCGTCGGAACAGACTTTCTTTATCCCTTGCACGTGACTTGGGTTTCCTTTATGGATATGGATCATGATTTGTCCTCCAATTCTCTTATTTGTCTATCTAACGATTATATTACCAATAATTGGTGCTGTTGTGATAGCCCCTCCCATCTAGGTGCAACGACTCACTATTTTGCTTAACCTTGGCGACTAGATGATTACAAAGAAACAGGAACAAAGTTTCAACGTTTGTAAAGTGTGACCATTTACAAAATTTTAACTTGTTAGAATGTTATTCCATCCACTATCATGACAAGTAGAAGCGAAGTTAGCTAATGCCCAGTCCTCATATTCAATCCCTTACTACATTGTTTTACTATTAACATGCCATTCTCTCAGGAATGAAATGTTGATATAAAAAAAGTACATACAGGAGGCCATTTCATGCTAAAGAAATCAATGTTGTTTGTTGTTGCCCTACTTCTCTCGTTCGCTTTATTCCTGCCGTCTGCCTTAGCGTTCCCGCCCGGCACACCGTCCAAGTCCACGGCCCAATCTCAGTTGAACGCGCTGACTGTGAAAACAGAAGGCTCCATGTCCGGCTACTCCAGGGACAAATTTCCCCACTGGATCGGTCAGGGTAACGGATGTGACACCCGCCAGCTCGTCTTACAGCGTGACGCCGATAGCTATACCGGCAGCTGCCCAGTGGCCTCCGGCGATTGGTACAGTTACTATGATGGAGTCACTTTCACCGATCCCTCCGACCTTGATATCGACCACGTTGTTCCGCTTGCTGAAGCGTGGCGCTCCGGTGCCAGTAGCTGGACCACACAAAAGCGTGAAGACTTCGCTAACGATCTTGACGGCCCGCAATTGATCGCCGTCAGCGCAAGCTCCAACCGTTCCAAAGGTGACCAGGATCCATCCACATGGCAACCGACACGCTCCGGCGCTGCCTGCGGTTACTCGAAATGGTGGATCAGCACGAAGTACAAGTGGGGCTTAAGCCTCCAATCTTCAGAGAAATCCGCACTTCAAGGTATGCTGAACAGCTGCATTTACTAATTCGAATAATGGAAATGCCCGTACAATCAGCTCGTACGGGCATTGTTCATACATAATGGGAGGAAATAAATATGGAAAAGAAATCAACAATCTTTACCGCAACCCACGGTGTCATGACATCTGAAGTCGGCGTAATCAGTGGTGAGCTTGAACTGGTAACGACTTGTGATGAAGATGGTGTTCTCACACTTTCCATCACCTATGTAGGGGCTGAGGAATGGTATTCGCTTCCAGGTGAGGAGTATCGATTACATGATGTGCGTGATCATGAGGTCGTGCATGGGATGCTGGCTAAAGTGCTAGAGCGTCCTTAGCCCCAAAACGGTACCTGACCGACCACGGGGACAGGTACCGTTTTTACCATAAACCCCCAAGAGTTCAGCCAAGTATCGCAATCTAAATTAAGCTACAATCACTCTTATACCGTTTCCTTTGTATCCTGGAGTGACCCCAATTGACCTTCCACATTGTTGAAGCTTGCTTCGTGAAACAGCTTCCTAATTCTTTCGAGATTGTCCTCAACAATTCTACCCTTAACTTAATACCAATAGTTCAAATCGACTCACGATTACAAAAACCTGCGCTGTTTAGGCAAACTTTAGTGTTGAATAGCATTAGAAATAGTGAATAGAGCATATTAATCGTAGGAGGTGTTATGGTGGCCGACAAAAAGAAAACTTCCAAAGACATAGAAGAATACAGAACAATCGATAATGGAAATAAAAACGATCGACACAACGATAATGCTAGAGCAACAGCAGCTCTTAACCCGGAAGCGCCAAGGATTAATACAGATAATATTTAAGGAAGCACGGGGAAGCGTAGGAACGGCTCTCATGGATCCCTTCATATCAAAACGAAGCAGCAAAACCGTCCCCATTGCTTGTATTCAGTAGCTTATATTCCGTCTTCGCCAACGTAAGTCAGTGAAAATAAATAAGAGCTGTAAAAACAGCTCTATGAATAAATCTTAAGGCAATACTTACTTTTTCAAAACGGGGATCCATATTTCACTTCTAAATGTTGGGAGGGTTACATCTTTTTTCTCGTTTCAAAGGATTTCTGGCCCTTCCATTTGTTCATAGTTAGAGGATGGAAACCATTCGGAATAAATACGTCCCCATACATTTTGCAGTGTTTCAGGAAAAGGTCCGACTGCTTCGAATACCGCCCATGTAGATGCATCAACTTCAAGCAGTGTTAAGTTATCTGGACACTCCCTCGTTGTTGCAACACCTATATAATGGTCAAGCTCCCCTTTTTCCTCCAATCTGCCTTCAGAAAAGTTAACAGATGCACTAAGCAATCCTAATGGCTTGACATTCGATCTTTTTTTAAGATCATTTATCGTTTTCTCGTCTAAACTTTCCCACATAGAAGCAATCTCTGGATTAACACCGTTAAAAATGATCGGAACTCTTTTTTTAATTCCAATAATACGAAATGCCTCTTTTTTTTCAATTCTATAGTTCATTTCACTGCCTCCTTTAATAGATAATTGGAAGGACATCGGTGGATAGGCTTTAAGTGAATGCCCATTATTTCTCGCTTCTGATGGTGTAATACCATGCACATTTTGAAAAGCTCTTGTAAAAGAGTCAGGTGAGCTGTACCCGTACTTTACCGCTATATCAATAACCTTAATTTTGGTATCTTTAAGATCAAACGCTGCAAGCGTAAGTCGTCTTCGACGGATATACTCGGATAGTGAAATACCTGCTAAGAAGGAAAACATCCTCTTAAAATGATATTCCGAGCAATAAGATTGCCTTGCAACTTCTTTAAAATCAATATCGCTCGTAAGATTTTCTTCAATAAATTTAATGGCACTATTCATATTCTTGAGCAAATCCAATTCAATGACCTCCATATCAATAGAATAGCAGTAGGTGAACCTAATCTCCCGACAATGTGTGCACAATTATGTAGGGTCTATCCATTGTTCAACTAACCTCAGCTTTAACTTAATCCCAATTATTTCAAAACCAAGGAACTTACTCAATAAAAACTTTCTATAAGAAAGGGGCTTACTTTGTTTTGGATATGCAAATGAGAAAGCGTTTGGACGGTTCTCGTACTACCTTTTCATTCAAGACGCAGCAGCAAAACCGTCCCCATACTTTCCTTTCTCAGTTAACACAACTTATGATAAACTAAGATTACAGAATTTTCAAAATAAATAAGCGTTCATTGTTCCTTTAGCGAGATTTGGAAAATAGATCCTCTGATCAAAAAGGGTTCCAAATTGATGTTGTGAAAAGAAGTGAAGTAATTAAAAGTGCGGTGACATCACTAGGAGGTTTCTACTATGCAAACTTTCTTTAAAGCTATGGCGTTCCAGCTGAAAACCGAACGACTTGACCTAAGTATGTGGGAAGAATCCGATGCAGCCTGGATAAGTAAACTAGTTGGCGAACGTGGTGGGGACATGCCGACTCTTGAATCCGCTCGTAGTGATATTATCGAAATGCGCAAGAAAGCAGTCGAATATGGCATTTCTCTTCTCACTATTCGCCGCCGAGAAGAAGGTGATTTCATCGGATACTGCGGCTTGATTAACGGTCGTTCCACACTTGAAGAGCCGGAGATCGCCTATGAGCTGTTCCGCAGCGCTCACGGTAAAGGCTATGCAACTGAAGCAGCATCTGCGGTCATGGAGGCTGCGATTGCTACCGGTCGTCACAGGCTTTGGTCGACTGTAGGCGCATGGAATAATGCTTCCCTCCGCGTGCTAGATAAGATAGGATTTGAGCGGCACCACAGCACATGGGAAAAGCAAGGTGAAATCGTTTGGAACGTACGCGATCTCTAGAAATTTATATTAGATATGAAACAGTGGCACACAGTCGGGAAATCACGATGCTCCCCTCCATCCTGGCTGTTGCTTTCAATGCCAGGATCAGGGAAATCGGATCACCCATTATTCTCACAGTTAGTTTGATGAAGAATGTACGATGACGGTCATTCCCTGCTTTAGACCCAACTTCTCTAAATCTTTCATTATACGATTCTTCGTTAAAGTTATTCTTTTCCATGAGATTCTCACCTTCTCAAAAAAAAGAAGCTTATCTCGAGAATAGGCACCCATTTGAGCACTATGCTATTCTACGCTTATTTAGTCTTCGAAACTTGTTCTTTTCCAAAAAAGTAACTACTAGTCCCCAGCATAAACCCGCCGACAATACTTATCAGAGTTCCTATACTTCCCCAGTAAGCTGATAAATAGATCCCGAGCATAATCATCACCAAACCGATTATGAAGAACAGCATACCTGTTTTCATGTTTTCCTCCCTCTGGTCATTACTTCTTAAACCATTACTCCAGTGCTATCAGGAATGATGCTGCACAAACAACGATCAACGAAAGCGCCAGAATCAACTGGTTCCATTCTCTTTTCCCGTTCTTTTTAATAGCTATAAAAAGCGTGATGAAACCGTATATTATTCCACAAGCAAATACGATTTGCAAAAGTAGCCCGTTCATTGGATCCCTCCTTACCCTATATTCCAATTATTTCAAATCATTTACTACTTCACAATCTTTTTCTCACACAAAAAAAGCCCCTCACCTAAAAGTGAGAAGCTCCATCCTTACCTTCTTCGTTGCATGTTAAACCTCTGAACAACCAAATACCCACTTGCCAACACAAAGAAAATCAAAAGCAGCCACGCAAATCCATCGGTAAATCCCATGTGTTCAATCGCGAACCCGAATAACGGGAAGCTGATCATGATGACGAAGCTTTCCATTAACCCGATCAGAGAAAGGAAGGTAGACCTGATGTTACTGTTCAGAAATTGTTGCACAAATGAGCTGAAAATCGGTTCGAACAGGCTCAAAAGCTGAGCAAGGATCAGAAACGATAACAGAATCGCCCAGTCCGTTGCAAAGATGAACAGGATGAAAAACACAAGGAACAGCCCTAAGCCGTAATAAAGGATATTAAAGAATTGGAATCGTTCCTCCACCTTGTATGCAATCTTAGCCATTACGACCCCCAGTAGTCCTTCAATCGTAAACACAGCTCCCACGACCACTGAAGAGTAGCCCAATGCCACGAAGTATTCCTGCCCGTAGAACACCATGATCACCATGACCGAACTTGCTAAGATAAAGAGAACAACTGGCGCGTGGATCACCTGATTATTCCTCCACACCTTGATGCCTAATCTGAATTGATGAACCCACTGGTTATACCATCGCCCGCCGACATCCTCCGTCTTCTCACGTTCCGGTTCCTTCATGAACAACAGCGGAATCACCGCAAGGATATGGGTGAAGATGGTGGAACCATATACCCATTCCCAGCTAACCTCTGCCAAGAAGCCTCCAAGGAATTTGGCAAGGCTCAACGATAAGAGGGAAATGGCCGTCATGCTTCCGATTACCCTGGTATAATCCTTTTCACGTTTTTCATTTTTCAATGTGTCATAAGCAAATGCCTGCTCGGCTCCCGAGTGGAGGGTGACCATGAGTCCCATGGATAAAAAGGCTAGCGTAAACATGGAAAACGACCCACTCAGCAGCATGAACAGCCCATATAGAAGGCTGAACACATTCCCGACCACCAGACTGATCTTCCTCCCATACAAATCAGCAATCATCCCTGTCGGAACCTCAAACAGTACGATGGCCAAATGGAGTAAAGCTTCTAGTATGCCGATTTCACCGAATGTCATTCCCTTATCGCCAAGGTAGATGACCCACAAAGCCCGGTCAAAAAATAACTGAGCAAAAAATAGATAGAAATATAGCAGATATATATTGTTTTTAGTTTTAATCATTGAATTTCGTCCTCTCTTAAACATAAAAGTAAAAAAAGCCACAGGGAATCATTCCCCGCAGCTTTCGCTATTATCAGGAAATCATACGTTCGTTCACATTGATGGTATGTCAGCTAAAATAGGACAGACTTGTCCCGAGAACGGCTGAAATTCCAATAATAGACATCATGAAGATAAGGTATTTTTTCTTAGCTTTGATGTCTACAGTGAACGTACGCATGATTTTCCCTCCTTTATATTTAAGATCATTTATATTATATATCCCTTTCCAATTCTAGACAAGTGGGATTCTTCTGATACAGGCACCTTTATAGTTTTTGGTATATGTGATCTGTTCCCAACCTTCACCCAACTCCACTTATAAAGCAAGCACTGTCATTATTCATTCATCACTTGGCACAGTGACATCTATCGTTACATTCACGTCCCAAGCGATGATGGTTGTACTATCTCTTACATTATTTTCTTGAATGGTTTTCAGCATAGCCCTGATTCCATCGTTTAGTTGCTGACACTCCATTTCGTTATAGATATCTTTAGGGTTAGAATATGATTCATTAGGACTTTCAACTAATCCATCAGTGGTTAAGAGAAGCCGATTCATCCCTTTTCGCAGTTCTCTAATTCCACTACTATAGCAAGGAACGACTTGATTAAATGTGTTAACTTGGCCAACCCATTCATAAAATTGTCTCTGATTAATCTGGAATTGACCGTATTGAGCGAGGTCCGAATGAAATAGATATGAAAGGCAATCCCCTATTGAGAACCACCACAGATACTTGTTTTTTCTTAAAACGATTAAACAAGCTGTTTCCCCTTGAACTCTTCGACAATCGGAAAGAAACGTCTCTTCCTGAAACATTCTTAGTATGGTTTCTTCTATTCTTTTAAAGGTTTGATCATACGTCATGGACAATAGGCTTTGTATTTCTGTCTTCCATGCTAAAAGGTGATTTATGACCAATTCAGCACTTTCCGCAGAATGATGAGCATCCAGGATCACAACAAATTCCCAATCTCTTTTAACATCAGTCCATATTAAACATCCATCTTCATTCTTATACTGGCCGGCAGCAGAATTCCCTCC
This sequence comes from Bacillus sp. BHET2, assembly GCF_005938125.1. Lineage (GTDB taxonomy): Bacteria > Bacillota > Bacilli > Bacillales > Bacillaceae_B > Rossellomorea. The sequence continues at coordinate 621,615 of NZ_VCQN01000001.1, read as the reverse complement.
AAAACGTCCTAATGTGATGTGATGAATGTTATGGATGCTGATGTTGTCTACATGATGTGTTTGACTCCCTATCCGACTGAATTCACGAATTGGATTTGTCATGCTCAGTTTTTCTCCATATATGATTTAATACGTTTGCATAGTTTCACCACTTCAACGTTGTCTCCCATAGGAGCTTCTCCCCAATCGTACACCTCCACTGGACCCCAGTATTCTTTCGGTGTATGCGGATAACGAGCTACTATGTGCATATGAAGGTGCGAAACTGAATTTCCTGAAACAAGTGAATAGATATGCTCAGCCTTTTCTGACTCCATTAGAGCCTTACTGACTCTTGTCATTATGACGCCAAATGCTTTTGCTTCTTCTTCCGTCATATCGGCAAGTGACGGAGTATGCCTTTTTAAATCAATCATTAAGTGACCTAAATAGTTTGGTTTACCGTTTCGATCAATGTGCCCTACATAAACATATTCGTCTTCGTATATCGATACACCGGATGTTTCAATATCACCAGCGTGCTTATCGCAAATAAAACAACGTTCTTCCATATTTAATCCCCCACCATAAATAGTATTTTAAAAACAAAAAAACCCTACAGTCTCATAAAGAGACGATAGGATTTATATCGTGGTACCACTCTTCTTGTTTCAATTCTTTTGAATAGAAACTTCTCAAGACTCGTTTACGGAAGTTAACCGTATAGATTTACATATCAATCTATCCACTCCTAGGCGAGTTGGGGAGGTTATTGACTGTCTTTCACCATACGACAGCTCTCTATACAATAACGTGTCCTTACTACTCCTAATCAAAGCGTTTCGTATATCTTTTTGAATATTCTATATTTTACCAATTCACTTGTCAATAAATAATTTTTTTATTGTGTACATATATCATTATTTATGAAATAGGGTTGGACCGAAAAATGCAAGGACTTGAAAGTAATGTGCCTGGGCTCGAAGGTAATATGAAGAAGTTCGGATCTCGGTACAAACGTTGACGATACACTTATACCTCCTACTCGTTCCCCCCCCTCACCATGAACCACACTCTACTTCTTCAATTTTTCGTTTGCTAGAATTCCCATATGTAAAACCGTAAATTGATAGCCTCATCACGAAAAGGTTCATGATGCAGTGAGCAGAATCAAGAAGCGCATAGACGGTTCTCGTGCTAGCTTTCAAATCAAAACGAAGCAGCCTAACCGTCCTCATGCTTTCTACCTATCCAACAAATACCTTTTCAACCCTTCCTTTACCTCATCACTCGCAAATGAAGCTTCCACACTGTTCATATAGATTTCTCTATAATCTTCATCACTCATCTCAAACTCGCTCCAGACTAGATCACATTCCTTTGTCATCGTGGTATCCGATACCGTTCTGTTGTCGGTATTGATGGTAATTTTTATACCGTCCCTGTGAAAATCGTAGAGCGGGTGATCTCGAAACTGTTTGACGGCTTTCGTTTGAACATTACTCGTTGGACAGATTTCAAGTACGATCTTTTTTTCTTTAACAATCTGATAAGCTTCTGGACAATTTGTAATATATACACCGTGTCCGATTCTCTCTGCTCCCAACCATTCAACAGCCTCGAGCACATTTCTTCCAATTCCCGTTTCACCTGCATGGATGGTGACTTTGTAGCCATATTCTCTCGCCAGTGCGATGGGCTCAATGAATGTCCCGCAGAATCCTTCCTCTTCGGACGCACATAAATCAACCGCTACGACTCCATTTCCAAGAAAGCTCTTCCCCTTTTCGACGACTTCAAAGGCGCTTTCCGGCGACATCGTTCTCATACAAGACAAAATGATGTTCCCTTTAACATCAAAGTGTTCCTCTGCCTCTTTCATCCCTTCGACTACACTTCCAATGATTTCTTCTACAGATAATCCCTGCTGGGTATGAAGCAATGGGGCAAACCGAACTTCCATATATTTCACTTGTTCCTTGGCTGCATCTTCATAAAGCTCATAGGTGATTCTTTTTAAATTTTCTTTTGACTGCATAACGGCATTAGGGATCGAGAATTTCTCCAAGTATTCATCCAGTGATTCGCAGTCGAGTGGGGCAATAAGCTCTGCTTTCATCTCATCCTTATTAAAGGAAGGGATATCAATGCCATCTCTCTTGGCAATATCAATAATCGTCTCAGGTCTGACACTCCCATCCAAATGGCAGTGAAGTTCAATCTTAGGCATTTTAGAATAATTCATTGTTGTACCTCCTAATTTTCAATAAAAAAAATCCTGATTACGAAGAAAATACACATAAAGGTATCTTCTTCGTAATCAGGATTTTTTGGTTCCTGGTAGAGACCTCCAAACCATATTATTGGAGTTATACGAATGTGAGAATCGTATTAAGTTTTTTACTACGATAATAAATTTTTTGTTGATTGTCAAGTGGAAGCACAAGGACGGTTCTTGTGCTTCCCACTGTTGGATTGAATAACGGTGCCATACTCCCGCTACGCTGGCGAAACAGAGGTCCGGCACCGAAATGCTCAGCTATCAGTCTCATAAAAAAGAACGCCAGATTATCAAACACCAAAAACAACCAAAAACCTGCATCCCTCGTCATACTTCCGATCCAACTCAATGGATCCGCCATGTAGTTCCACGATTTTCTTCGCAATGGAAAGTCCCAGTCCCGTTCCCCCGGTCTCACCATTCCGGGATTCATCGATCCGTACGAACGGTTCAAATATCTTTTCGTGGTAGTCAGCAGGGATCCCGATTCCTCTGTCTTCAATGATCATCACTGCATGGTTCTGTTTCTGCTGTAGTGATATGGATAGATATCCATCACTATACGCCATGCCATTATGGAGAATGTTCGAAATCGCCCTCTCCATCTTGGAGGGATCAAACTTCACCATCAGAGGCTGTTCTGTGATATCTAAGTGATACTCCATCCCTTTTTCTTCGAACTCTTCTACAAACGAAGACAACATGGTACGGAGCCACTCGGCCATATCATGTTCACTAAGGGAAATGAGATCGCTGTCAATATCCATATGGGACAGTTCGAACAGGTCATGGATAAGGCGGTTTGCTCTCTTGCTGTTAGACACAATGATATCGGTATATTTCAGCTGATCTGATCGACTCAGATGAGTAAAGCTATTCAACGTTTCAGCATACCCCTGTATATTGGTTAGCGGTGTTTTCAAATCGTGAGAAATATCCAGAATGAGTCTTTTCCTCAACTGTTCGGACCTTTCCTTCAATGCGATTTCCGTACCGATTGTCCCTGCCATTTGGTTAATGTTCTGTTTCAACTGGTTCAGCTCCTGATTCGCCTCGAACTCGATTTTCTCCCCATAGTTTCCTGAAGAAATCGAATCGATTCCCTTCAGAAGCTTTTGAATCGGCTGAATGAGCTGGACCGATGTTCTCTTCACATACCAATACAGAATCACGATCAAGCACACCATGAAGAAGATGATGGTGAAGAAGAACACATCATCTAATTGGAAATAGTCATCTGCGGGAAAATAGAGTAATAAATATTCTTCCTCCTTATCTGGTATATATAAATCCGTATCATACGTATCGGTGTTCTTAAGAAATTCATTCAATCCATAGTTATACCCGACTTTGTGAGGACTATTGAATTGATCGGTCACCTTATAATCGGGACTGACGATTTCAAGGTAGGCATTTTTCGGCAGCTCATGCTTCTTGAATGCTGCTTTCATCCCTGATTTCTTCGCATCTTCATACGCCTCTTTAAGGAAATCCTGATCCAAGTCCTCATACACGGTCTCGACATACACGTAGTTGGCCAACAGGGTGAACGTCCCTACTCCGAGTATGATGATAAACAATAACGCATAGTTTATAAAAAATTGTTTGGTAATCGAAATAGACTTCTTAAGGAGGATCGGTTTAGTCTTCATGGTTCTCCATCCGATAGCCGAGCCCTTTTACCGTCGTGATGTACGTCGGGGATTTAGGGTCTGATTCGATCTGCTCTCTGATTCGACTGATATGGACCATGATCGTATTGCTGTCACCGATGTAGTCTGTGTTCCATACACGCTCATAGAGTTGTGCCTTCGTAAACAACCGGTTCACATTCTTTACGAAAATAGATAATAGCTTCGTCTCCTTCGGGGTCAATAGGAGCCTTTCCCCGTTTTTCGTCACCGTTTGATTAATTGGGTGATACTCGAGGGATCCGTTTCGTAAGACAACCTCTTCTTCCACCACACTATAATCTATATACCTTCTGATCTGGGCATTCACTCTCGATACCAGTTCTATCATACTGAAGGGTTTCACGACATAGTCATCTGCCCCGAGCCCAAACCCCAATACTTTATCTGCATCATCCGCCCTCGCAGTCAGCAGCATGATCGGAACCTTGCAACACTTCCGAACTTCCTTGATCACCTGAAACCCGTCCACTTTCGGCATCATTAAGTCAAGGATGAGAAGGCTTGGGCGCTTACTCCTGCATTTTCGGATCACTTCAGCTCCATCATAGGCTTGCTCTACTTGATAACCCTCATTCCGTAAATGAAGGGTGATTAATTCGTTTATTTCCATATCATCTTCTGCTATATAGATCAATTCTGCCATACACTTACTCCCAGTCTTGTAAAATCGAATGTTCATACTATTTTACCATGAAACTGAGGATGATTTTTGAGATTTATGGTTAATTTAAGGTTGCCTTAAGGTTAGGGTTAAGAAAGTTGTGTACAATGAATGAGTTACTGGTCAGACAGGCCAAATCTATTAAATAGTCATAACAGGTGGGGAACGATAAATGACCAATCAACTGAAAGAATATATTTTAAAAGGACAGTTTGAAAAAGCAAAAGTAAGCACGAAAGAACTATCCTATTCAGAACTGGATGCAGAACTAATGGATATCGCATTCAATGATTCGAGTATTGCGAATTACTCATACATTATGAGTTTACTAGTCGAAAAGGAAAACGTTGAGTTACACGAAATGGCGTTCAGGTTGATGGTGAATCCACTAAGTTACTTGGATGGTGCTTATTATGCTGCCCTCTATCATGCAAGGCGGTGTGTTGAATTAACCGATCGACAAGAGGTCGGCTATCTTTCCAATCTCTTATTTTTACATATGATACCGAATCAAGTAGTAAGTGAGGAAGAAGCCTATGAGACGGCGAAAAGGATGCTGTCATTGGAGCCTAATCATATACAAGCTAAACAATTTTTGAATAAGCAGTACATTCGGTGAGATGATGAAAGGATGTATTCGTGACAAAGGCAAGTTTCTTATGAGTGAGAGGAAAATTAGTATGAGGAATAACATCATTTGTTTAATTCTAATAATAATAGGTCTAATCTTTGCTTTTATAGCACTGAAAAGCAAAGATTTGGACACTACACTTGGTTACTCTGTTGTTGCTATCATTGGATTTGTAGATGCGTATTTACTTTATGAAAGAAAAGAATGAAGAACGGGTGAAGCACGGGGACGGTTCTCTTGCTTCTTAGATGAAATTGAAAACAAGAAGGGACCTCTAATATCCGGAGGTCCCTTCTTAAACTGCATTCTATATTATTCTCTTTCAATCTTTACTTGCTTCCTTATCACAAAACTAAAAATCATACTTGTGAGGATATAATAGATTCCTATAATCGACAATGCGTCTGTTGACACTGCCCAGAGGTCATTTCCTTTTATTACACCCCCCATGAATCGAGGAGTATTCTAAAACAGATTTTCCACCTGGTTATATAAACCAAAGTGACTTACTTATTTTCCATTACGGCAAAATAGTTTTCTTCATGATCAGCAAAGTTAAATACCCTGCCAGTAGGCATATTGACGATCTCACCTACTTTGATCTTTTTATTGGAAAGATTCGTATACAATTCATCAAATTGATCAGTGAAAAACATTAAAGAAGGGGTTCCGAGATTTAATCCAGGTGACATTTTTGCAACGAAATCCTTATTGTGCAGAATGATGCTTGTTTCTGCCTCTTTTGTTGGAGCCACTTCAATCCATCTCATTCCTTGATCGTTATCTTCCTTAGACTTTACGCTAAATCCTACTTTTTCTGTCCAAAATTGTACCGCCTCATCTTGGTTATTGACATACAACATGATTTGACCGACTTTATTTATCATTGATTTTTACACTCCTTTAGAATAAGTTAACTCTGTTTCTATTACTTCAGATGCGTCCGAGATCTTTCTTTATTTGTGCAACTGAAGTGCTTCTTCCAAACGGTCCCACGTTTCAGTGATTCCTTGTATCATCCCCATGTCCGTAACGGTCTTAAGGGCTTCCGCCGAAGAGTAGACAGAGCGGCTGATCAGCTTCGTCTTGCTGCCCATTTCGATGAATTCCAATGTAACTTCCGTTGATGGCATGTCTTCGTTCGTATTGCCTTCAGAATCCGAGAAAGAATCGACGTAGACGATTTTTTCCGGTTCAATGATTTTTTTATAAACCCCTTTTCCCCAAGATTCCATTCCGAAGAATTGACCCTGGTCTGGATCAACGCATTTCATGCAGTAGTGCCAGATACCGCCCGGTTGGAAATCCACATGGCAAACAGGAAGCTCCCAGCCTCTTGGGCCCCACCAACTTCTGAGATGCTCAGGTTCTTTAAACATCGTGAACACCAAGTCACGCGGTGCATCGAAGATCCTCTCGAGCACAAGCATCCGGTTATCCTCCACTCTAGACAACATAGGATTGTTGTTTATCATTTCGTTTCCTCCATTTCACATGAATTGATCAAGTGACAAGTAACAACATCAAGCTTGGGAAAGTAATGATGTTAAGATGTGATAGTCTTGATCTCAACATCTTGCTAAAAAAGTAACCGATTGTAGTATTCTTCAGAAAGTCCTTAACTCCTTCTGTCTTTCTTCCTACATTTCCAATTTTCTCTAGGCACGACCTCATGGACATGGCAGACCCATGAACTACTTCGGATTATTCGTCGTCTACTTCCTTTCGTTTTACTTTGTGCAGGTAGTCCTCTAAACGATCAAATCGTTCGTTCCAAAGGTGTTTGTAAGAATCCACCCACGTATCCAACTCTTTAAACGGCTCGGGTCTTAGCTTGTAGTAACGCCGATTGGCGATTGGCTGGACTTCGACGACACCTGACTGGTTCAATACTCTGAGATGTTTTGAAACTTGCGGCTGGTTCATTCGTAGTTTGTCAGTGATATCCCCCACTGTAAGAGGTCCATCACGCAGAAGTTCGACTATTTGCAAGCGATTTGGCTCGGCGAGAGCATTTAATATGGTTTTCATATTTATAATATACCCCAAAATGAATATTCCCGTCAAGGAATATTTAAGATATTTTGAAGGAACCACGGGGACAGGCACCTACATTCAGTTTTTTCGAATCAGTCAAAATGTAGCAGCTGGACTGACCCCACACTCCCCATGGAATATCGCGCTTATAAATCAATGTTTAGTAAGGGAATCTTGGATTTGCTTTTTATGATGAGTATCATGCTCAGTCAGCCCTTTAAAATATTGATAAACCGTTAGTTCTGTTTCACCAATTCGGAATGTTTTATCCCACAAATCACTACTTATATTCTCAATACACTCAAGTAATTTAGTCCTAGAGGCAATGAATCTATTAATAGTCACAGATTTTTCGGCACTTCTGCCCTCTAAAGCAGCTCTTTCATTTACTGCATCTCTATCGGGAGAATTAGGCAGAGAATCGTTAGAGCTAAAATAAGGAATACGATATTCTAAAACAAATTCATCCCATGGAATCAAATGACTGATGATCTCTGCTATGCTCCACTTGTTTTCTTTTATGGGACTAAACCATTGATTACTTGAAAGATTATTTAATGTTTGAGACCATGCAATCATATTTACATGATGTTTTACTACTTCATCTTTTTGTACCATCATGCGTATCACTTCTCTCCAATAATAGTTATCTCCGATTAATAGTTTCTATTTGACGGAATCAACTAAAAAGGCGGATCTCGAAAAAGATCCCTTTTTTTCATATACTCAATTGCTTTCGTTTTATTAAGTTGATTTGAAACATACAATGCTTCATTCTTCTCTCTATAGAATGAAGTGAATGTTTCCTTCGAAAGAATCCCGTCATCAATCGCATGTTTCACTGCACAATCTGTTTCTTTCGTATGAGAGCAATTAGAAAACCTACATCTCTTCGATAATTCAATAATATCCCTATATCCATCCTCTAAAGTAGCTTTAAAATCAACTATTTCATTTAGATTTTTTAAAAATGTCATTGATTAACGCCTTATTCTTTAGTTATACTAACCTATTACTTGAATTCGATAAAATAGGAGATGAATCCTTCATTCTTATTAAAAAGGTTAACTGGGTACGGATCCCATCCTACTTTAGGGAGAGTGGGATCCGTCCTCATTCACTCAAATTGAAAACAAGAAAGGACCTCTGATATCCTGAGGTCCCTTCTTAAACTGCATTCTATATTATTCTCTTTCAATCTTTACTTGCTTCCTTATAACAAAACTAAAAATCATACTCGTGAGGATATAATAGATCCCTATGATCGACAATGCATCTGTTGACACTACACATAGTTCATTTCCTTTTATTACACCCCCCCATAGCAAGAAGCTTGTAATAAATAAGAATGGGAATACGAGGAAATATCCGAGGAAGGTTAGTTTCTCTTTTCGGTTTTCCATTATCATCATCATCCTTTTCTGGGGAATGGATTTCACTGTTACCTATAGGGTCAATAGATTTTGACAAAGGTATGAAGGATAAGAAACCTTGGAATAGAATTAGGTATTTCCTTTATAGTATAGAAATACTACATTTCCAAATAATAACTTACCATACAGGATTAGAGAATTCCGCAAAATTCCCCTACATTAATTTTTTTTAAGGTTCAACACTTGTGGTTAACGATACTTTTAATCATTTCTATAAAGCTAATAAAATGGCACCTGCCCCCAACATTAGAGTATTGGGGCAGGTGCCTATAATATGTTTGGGTCGAGTCATAACGACTTAGAGATCGTTCCCTTTGAATCGAGGAGTAATCTAAAAGAGATCTTCCACATTGTATTATAAACCACATTGACGTACTTATTTTCCATAACGTGTTCATCAAGTGAATCCCATCAGGGTAGTATCATCGATTAATTTCAATTATAATAGTATCAAGGAGGTGAAAAAATGGAAAAGCAAATTGTGAACATGTTATCCGATATTCAACGTAACATGAAGGAGTTCGACCGAAATTTGAAAGAACTTGACCGTAATATGAAAGAACTTGACCGTAATATGAAAGGGCTCGAAAGTAATGTGCAAGGACTTGAAAGTAATATGCAAGGACTTGAAAGTAATGTGCAAGGACTCGATGGTAATATGCAAGGACTTGAAAGTAATGTACAAGGACTCGATGGTAATATGAAGGAGTTCGGAAGTGATTTGAAAGAGATAAAGGAAACGGTTAACAGAATCGAATCTTCTCAAACAGAAGATGTCATTGCTTTGTTAAAAGTAGGCAACCAACGTTCTGAAACGGACTTTCATTATCTGAACACAAGAATAACAGATATCGATAAACGGGTTTTCACCCTTGAGAATCGAGCTGAAAGGTAACCGTCATTTCCCCAACAAACGTAATGACGATTACCTTGTCCTTACTTCTGTGTTCCCTCCACCATGATCCACACTTCATTTCTTCGGTTTTTCTTTTGTTAGACTTCCCATTAATACAACCAAAAAACGGTGCCTGACCTCCTAGAGGTCAGGCACCAAAATAATGCTCAGGGACAATCACGATGTTCCCCTTCATCCCGACTGTAGCTTCAGAATCACAAGCTGTTAATCCCCATGCCACAACAAAATATAATAAGAAACTTATTGTCCTCACCCACTTAACATACTATTTAAATCAATTGTTGTCCCGGATTTCATCATTATAAAGGAAGTAAGTTAAACGAACCTTAAACAATCCTTAATGGAAGCTTAAATATATTCATTCCTCAATAAACACCTCATACGACCTCGCATTCTTAATGTAGGAGATTTAACATAATGACAACTATGGACGGTTCATATCTTACTTTTCATGGTGAACCCAGCCGTGAAGTGGAGCTTTTTTTTAACGAGGTTTTTTTCCTTTGTAAAAAAAGAAAAGTAGAGTGGGATCCGTCCCCACTCTACCCTATATAAATCTTTTTAAATATTCGCCAAATATTTTGTTATCACTTTGGGTGTGTTTTCTAAATACACATTAATTTGTTCAATGTTTGATTCTAATTTATCAGTGTTTCTTTCATCTGTTGGAAAATCAGATATTCCTTTAATAATAATACATTCAACATCATTCTTCTTACAGATATAAGCAATTGCACCGGCTTCTGTATCGGCTATTGTTATTTCGTTTTCTTTAAGTTCTAAATAGTCCTTCCACATAACCACTGCTTTATCAGCGGTGCCAATGGTTCCGGTATAAAAATCATTCCCATATTTTGATAGATCAATATCGACTACGAAGGATTGTTTAATAAGAGGCTCGATTTCTTTTACTGTGCAATCATATTGAACGGCTTTATTGGGTACCAGAATATCCAAATTAGTGAACGTATCATCTATTCCTGCACAGGTTCCAACAACGATTACTTTCGTTAAATTAAATGTAGAAATCATATACTGATTACCACCAACACCATTTACTTTTCTTACACCGGTACTATAAAAAACAAGTTCGATATCATTAATTGTTCTAATGAAATACTCGCCATAAGGATAACCGACACGTTCATTATCTTTTATGCCGAAATATTCCAATGTCGCTTCATATTCCCACTTCGTTGCTACACTTATTCCTATCATCGACTTTTCACCCTACAAATATAATTTGTCACGATTGAATGTCTATACACGTGCTGAATTTAGAATAACTGGGGACCCCTGCCTTCAGGTTAAGCCATTTATTTATATTTCATCATTGGAAACTACAACTTCAAACACCCTATTTACGTAATCAATAACCAATCGGCCATCCTTCCCAATATCACTCCCGAATACACCATCAAGTTTAAAGAATGTGGCAAAATCAGTTAGCATCATTCTTACATTTTGAAAGGTGAGATTCTGGTGGGGAGATAACTGAACGCTCAAGGCTTCAAGGCTCTTTATCTCTCTTTCTTTCAAGTCACCAAGGCCTCCTGCATGGGTGGTTCTGTTCTCTACTTGGAGATCATCAACTTTTGTTAGAAGCGGCTGCCCGAAATGAGTCTTATTTGCCCCGGTGTCTAAGCCGAAATACAATGGCGTTTGTGTATTTGCTGAAACCTTTACAATGGGAGCTCCGCAGAAAAATAGATTTCTTTCCTTTGGTTCCTTACAAGCTGGTTTCTTAATTAATACTTGTTTCTGTTTATAATCAATTTCCAGATGTAAATGTTGAATAACATCCCACCCGATAATCCCGTCAATCGCCATGATCTCTTTCGTGTTAGGAATCTGAATCTCCAGAAGATGATCAGACAGGACTAGAGCCGGTTGTCTGCGAATTTGAAGATTCATTATTTCAATCGAATCAATAAATGCTAGATTCGTAGTCAGATCTAGATGGGTTGAATTTCCCACTACCATTTCCTTCTCTTCTAACAAATCAATATGACATTCTTTTGCTAAAGAATGTGAAACAACGCTCATTCCAGCACCTGTATCTAACCAGAAGCATTTCTTTACTCCATTAAGTAAAACTTCAATCGTTGGGCAACCTGTGAGACTTGGGATCATTGGAATGCGTATAGGTTGATCCGAGAAAGAGATCTCTGCAGAGTCAGACATATTGCAGGCTTTTCCAATTATTCGATTGCTTTTCTCTATGGTGGGTTCGTCCAGCAGCCCTTCGGATTCCATTTGATTCCATTCTGATCTTGCAAAATACAATTCAAACAATAGATTGGCAGCGTTACTCTTTAATGAAGAGTCATCTGTAGTCGCATAAATTTTCTTCAATTCTTGAATGGCAAGAAGGTCTTCTCCTTCTGTGATCAATGTTAAAGCAGCGCAAAATCCATTGTTTTTCTCATTTGATTCAACTTCAGGAAAATGAAACGTCTTCAATCTCTCCATTTTCATTAAAGAATCACTCCTTATAACTATGTAAATTTATTACAAATAGTATACCAAAAAGTGGATGAGTATGGTGTGGAAATCAACTAAAGTCAATAGGGAATTTCTGCGGGTTAATAGGGGACGGATTCCACCCTACTTTCGCATCTCCTAAAAAAATAAAGGTAGTTAGGGTAAACCGGTAGGAGCCCCGGGCAACTTAACCCAGGATAAGTTCCTAACTCTTTCATTTTTTCTATATTTTACAAATATAATATAATAATTTAACATGATAATAGCTTATACAAATGGTGAAATCACAAGAATGAAGTATGTTGCTGATTGTCTTGTAGGTTAATGGAAGGAAGATTTGATGAAAAAAATGTGTATGAATGTTGCCATCCTATCACTGGCTTTGTTAATTGGTGGTTGTGCCAATGGTCCGGAGAGTACGACGGATGCTGGAACTTCTGAAGAAAACTCGCAAGTGGCTTCTGATATGAATGAAACCACTTCATCTGTAGACTCGAAGGATTCTGTGCAAGAAGATTCTTCCGAGAACGAAGGTGACAGTGCGATAACAAGTGGAGTGAATGAATCTGAAATATCTAGCGACGAGGATAATGCTTCTGAGGATAATATGAATACTGATGAAGACATAGAACAAAACACCGAAACAGTTTCTAGTCCAGATAGTGACCTTAAAGTCGAAGACAAAGCAACAACTAAGGAGAAAGCAAAAGCTGAATCGTTAGTGAAGGAGTATTTGAAGGAAAAAGACGAGTTGATCGAAGATGACAATCACTTTGTGAATTATGATGGAACAATAAAAGATTACGTTATTATATGGTATTCTTCACTCGTGTCAGGACACTCCTCTACCAATGGACGTTATATAGTTGATCTAAAAAAAGGGGAAGTGACAGAATTTCATTCACCTGAAGATATGAGGGGAATTGTCGGGTAAGACAATCAAAAAGAAGAAAGGGTAGGGTTCTTACCCTACTTTTTCAGTGAACCTCAGGCGTGCAATGGAGCTTTTTATTGGGGAGTTTTTATTCCCTTCCAAAGAAGAAAAGTAGAGCGAGAACCGTCCCCACTCTACCCGAACAAAACATCAACACTAGTTACCGTTTAATTCCTGAAGCTCATTAACTGTGACAAATGTATATCCTTGATTTGATAATGATTGAATGATTCCTTCCAAGGCTTTCATCTCCACACCCGTTTTGTCATACATGAAAAAAGGGTCAAGACCCCCGTCGTGCTAAAGCTTTAGCGCGACGGGAGTCTGAGAGAAAATCCCGATGGCCAATCATTCAGCTAGAAAAGAGGCAATTCACACCTTTATCTTACGCCCCTTCCATTTCACAGAATGGAAAATATTCACCCGAACGAAAGAATAAAGGAAAATCACTGCGAAGAATAAAAACAGTAACGGGTAAAAAGGGAAACACCCCCATCTGAAATCCCCGACCCTGCGGGCAAACCATGCTGTTTGAACGGCATAGAGGATATACAATACCCCATTGGCAATCATAGCGGCGGTTCTTTCCTCCATCATCGAAGAGATCATTGATGACGCGGTGGTTAAACTTCCGGTAATCCAGAGAATGACCATCAACATGACGACGGGATGAGTGGACTTGGAACCAACGGCAAAACTTTTGCACCAGCCTTCGATAAGGCTTCCGAAGCCTTCCGGATACATGCGAAATGAAATGATCCCCCTGCCGCCTAGGCAGCGAACGGGAAGGTTCTGATCAAGAAATGCCTCGCCCAATGCCAGATCATCCATGATGGCACCCTCGATTTTCTCATGCCCACCGGATAAGAAGTAATCGTCTCGATTACATAGAATACATGGACCGAACGAGCCGGCGGCTTTAAATCGGGATCCCCAGACGGTGAATAGATTCATGCCCACAACGACGATGATGTTAAAAACAATGGAGAGGTGCTCATACACACGCTCCACTGTGTGATATGGCTGCAATGCGAGGATACCCCTGGCTCCTTTTCCCTGATAGTAATGGAGGAGATTACGTAATCCATCCACACTGGTGAATCTGGTATCGGCATCCAGGAATAGCAACCAGCTCCCTTTTGCCTCCTTGGCACCTAGCCAGCAGGCCGACGATTTCCCTGCCCCGTTATTCTGCAGGACCGTTACACCGTAGCTTTCTGCGATGGCCGCGGTACGATCCGATGAATCGTCGTCCACCAACAGGACTTCAAATCCCTTGAATCGCTGCTCCTGCAATGACTTCAATAACGGAGAGATCCTGCTTTCTTCATTCCTGGCAGGGATAATGATGGACAGAAACGGCAAATCCACCATATTTCTGGAGGTGAAACCCGGAACCGGCAAGGACCAAAACATGATCATGCCAATGATAACCCCCAGGACACCCAAGATGAGATTGATCACTTCCGAAGCTGTCATGTAACCTGCCTCCTTCCTCTAGAACGCACAAACGTGCAAATCCTCGTTCAACCTCTATGTAGCTGCATACTTACTGTTGCCTGCTTGATTTCTTGCCAAGTCCTGACGTAATCGCCGATATACGCCCCCGATTGTACCGTTGAACCACGATAATCGGTACGTTGAAGACTATGGCATACAGGACCATCCCCCATCCTACCGATACTGGATTCCATATGAAGAACAGCGGAGCAGGGAGAATGGAGAGCCAATGGGTTAATTCCGCGCGTTTCGTTTCTGCGGCAAATACCTTCAAGTCCCTCGACTTCGTCCCATGCAACCCCTTTTTGCTGTATCCCTTTTTGAGAAAAATCGTTCCATCCAGAATCAAACCTTTCCACGATTTCACCCGGAATAAACGCTGCCACAATGCTCCAGACTGTTCAAAAGGGAACATCCGAAACCAGAAATGGTCTTTCAAAAACCAGGTCAAAGGCAGTTTCAAGCAAATCGCCGAAATGAAGAGATGAAAGAACGTCCAGGCAATCACATCAATGACTATGATCCAATGGTCAGGCAGTGATACGATCATGACATCACCCCTTTTTATAAAGCATCCCTCTCCATAATTTTCTCACCGACAAGCTGGCCGCTTAAGGTCACCATCGGCATTCCGCCTCCCGGATTCACCGTCCCCCCGACAAAGTAGAGGTTGTCGTAGCGCTCACTCTGTTTCGGATGCTTCAAGCCTTTATTCTTCTTACTGTCAGACACGGTCCCATAAATCGCACCGCGGTCAGAACCATAAGTGCGCCTGATATCTTCCGGTGTCCACATATCCCTGGTGACAATGTTGTCACGCAAGCCATCGAGGCCCATCTTCTCCAATTTGATCAGGACCCGCTCAGCGAATTGTTCATAGTCCTCTTGCGTATACGGATTCTCATCCCGGATAAAAGGAATATGAGGCAGCACCTTGATATTTTCATGTCCTGGAGGGGCCTGTGTCGGATCGGTCTTATTGACATTGACGAGATAAATGACCGGATCCTCCGGCAGTTCATGGCGGTGGAAGATCGATTCCATTTGCTCCTTCATATTTTCCGCGAAAAAGAAATTATGATGGCGCAGCTGCGGATAACTCTTCTTCACACCGAGGTGCATGACGAGACCGGAACTCGCCGGTTCGAATTTCATTTTTAATTTTTCAATATAATCGCTGTCTTCCTCCAGTAATCGCTCGTAAACCGGAATGACTTCCATATTCGATACATAATGATCGGCCGTCACCAGTGTTCCGTCATCCAATACGGCTCCGGTAATATCGCCATCCTTCTTGTCTAGCTTGACGATCTGTCGTCCAAGTTGGACGGTCACCCCCACTTCTTCCGCCAGCTTCACAAGAGCATCCGCGAGCTTGTGCAATCCGCCGGGAACGTACCATGCTCCCTGGTCATGCTGCATGTAGATCATCATATTCATCACGGCCGGCGCATCGTAAGGGGACGAACCGACATACTTGATAAAATAGGAGAGCATTTCGCGAAACTGCTCATGACTGATCCGCTTATCGAGGGATTTATGCACCGTGGACATCAGGTCAATGTTCTTCAAAACACTGAACAGTCCCGCCTGCTTGACGATTCCTTTTGCCGTATCCGCACCTTTAAATAACGTTTTATCCGTCATATCGTAATGAGTCTTCGAATGCTCCAGCAGACGTTGATATTCACGAATGTCCTTTTCACTGAGAGAGGCATTCTTCTCTAGCATGTCGTTCACATCTTCATACAAGTCTATGACATTTCCATCGGGGAAAAAGGAACGTCATTGATGATCCAGCCTCTCTATCTGGACATAATCCTTCATCGATTTACCACTGGCCGCAAACAATTTCTCAAAGATCTGCGGCATCGTCAAAATGGACGGACCCAGATCAAACCCAAAGCCGTCTTGCTCGAGCCGGTTCAACTTTCCTCCAATGTGATCGTTTTTTTCATATAAGGAGACATCGTATCCCGCCTGTGCCAGTGTAATGGCCGCCGACACCCCGCCGAGTCCGCCTCCAATGATCAGTACCGTTTTATTTTTCAATGGTTACCGTTCCTCCTGTTCGGAAATCTTGTTTGGTGTATGTATGTTTATCTGTAACAATATCTGCCTGACCTTGTGCCAGTGCTTTTTCCACTACATCAAGTCTGTATCCTTTGCATCTATCTTATACCCTAACTTCATGTAATAAAAAACGTGGAATGGGTATTTTAAAGAGATTTTCTGGGGCTCTACTATATTCGACGTTCAGAACAACTCATTCGGACTGGTTCGCCAGGTAACGGCAATAGAGATGTTGATATGAATAGATAAGAATTTTTCATCTTTCTATGTATCTAGTATTCCATAAAAAGTGGCATAACCCTTCTTTATGGAAGCATTGAGGAAGAATGGGAACGATTCTTAAAGTGGTCAATGGGGGAGTGGTGTTATAAACTGGTGCCGAGATAATAGAAGGATTAAAATTCTTCTCTATAAAAGATGAGGAAGTGCCAAGATGGCACTTCCTCATTTTCTCTTACCTTGAATTAAAATAGAATAGAATTATGCACGAAAATGGTTCGTAACCCTAGAAAAATCAGCATCAGATTTTTGATCCATCTTCTTGTTTAGTGCTTTCACGTCACCTTTTTCAGAAGAAGACATTGCAACTTCTTCATCTTCTTCCAAGAGACGCTCAAGCCCCTGAGCTATACCTGTTAAGGATAAAATCGTCAATGCAAAAAAGGCCATGGGAACCATAAAGATCCACCACCCATTATACAATTCTATAAAGTTCATCGACATCATCCCCGACCACTCCTGTACGATTGGCAAAGGGGGATCACAAAACGGCCCGTAACAAACCTCCGTGCCTCCAAAGTAGAGTTGGAAGAAACCTAAATGAGCAATAATTAAAAGTACTTGTATCGTAATTTTAGGGAAAATGATAAAGAGGCGCAGTTTTAAATGGGGGAGAATATGTTTCCGAAAGAGAAAAAACTTACTTCCTCCCAATACTCTCGCACTTGTTACAAACTCTTTCTGAAGAATTTGTTGTGTTTCATTCGAAATTAAGATCGTCGTGGTGGGTGCTGTCAATACGGCCAGGGTAATCACTTGTAAAATGACTCTTTCTTGAAAACTTGTTTCAAATCCTTTAGGTGGCTCCCACAACAATGGATATAAAACGTTATAAGCAATAATGGATTGGGGGATAAAATAGAACGATGTGAACATTGATTGAGTCCATTTCTTCGCTTTTGATCGAATAAACCCACCGACGACACCAAGATAAAATGAAAGGATGAAACTGAGAATAGAAATGACAATCGCTGCACCAAGAGTATACTGTGCCCCTTCCAATACTTTATAAAACAGATGATCTCCTTTTCGGTCCGTTCCAAAAGGAAAATCAGCGGAGGGTGGAAACGGCGCATCTCCAATGATTTTCCCAGCATCGTCATAAAGAATAAACGTATTCGGGATCTTCCCATCCGTAACATTAAAGTAAATGCTCCCTCCAACTAACACAACGATGAACATCAAACAAACGGTAATGATCACATGATGTCGGTTATATGTTCTCAAAGACTCATCTCCTTCCCTATTTTCTTTGAAATCATAAGCTGGAGCAATTTCAAAAGAAGATATAATGGAATGAAAAGCATAATGGCCGTGATAGCAAAAATGGATGGAGTATTATAGGAAAATAAAAAAGATGTGACCCCAAAGACATTAAATAAATATTCTAAGATTAATAGGTTTGATAGCATCATCCATATAATCTGCTTACCATGATAAGTTAAACTGACCAATACATTTCTCATCATATGAATGAACATAATCCGGTATTTACTGAGACCTTTCCCTTTGGCAAGTTCCACATAAGGAAGCCCCTCTTCTTCTTTCAGGAAAGATACCATAGAGCCCAAAAAGAAAAAAGTGGGGAGGATGCTGAGTGTAATGGCAGGGAACAGAATCACCTGATTTTCACCGACTGAAGCCACATCAATTAATAGAATACCTGATTTCTTAAAATACCAAACAACAAAAACTTGAAGGATTCCTATGACAAAGATATCAGGTAACGCACCAAGGTAAAAAGAAACGCCTTGCATGATCTTCCTAATCCTTTTGCCGACAGAATAATAAATGACTAAAAGAATAATAGAACTTGTGAGGGCCATACCCAGGGAAAGAAAGAATATTTTCGCGCTGCTCAGAAAGGCAATAAATATGATAGGAAATAACGGACGTTCAACGTCTGCGATGGGGTTAGTGTACACTAACTTATGAGGTGTCATTAATTCCTTACATAAACTAGCTAATTCTTCAGCGTATGTAATAAGGGAGAATGCTTGGTCTTTGAATATTCCGGATGCAGCGCTGACGAGTATAATCCCGATTATAATCAATAGCGCTTCTCCCCATGATTTTTTTATTTTTTTAATCATGTTACTCCCCCCTTTTTAGACTAACTAGACGCCTTCCGGTTTTAAAAAAATCTAGAATTCGTTATTTTTATTAACTTTTTGATTAATTTAATTTTAATGTTATAATTCAATAACAATACAAACTTTACCATATTAGAATTTTCTGTCAATACTTTTTTGTAAAAGGTGGCTCGTTTTATAATGAATTCTGTCGGAATAATGATTAAAGAAATACGTACCAAAAAGAAGCTAACCCAAAGTGACCTGGCCGATGGCATCGTCAATCGCAGTTATATTAGTCAAATTGAGAAAGGGCAGGTACAGCCCTCTATTAAGTTGCTAAAAAAATTTAGTGAGCGGCTAAAATGTGATATTAATGAATTTTTAGAAGATCATGAGACTTCCGCATTAGTGCTAGATGTAAAAAAAGCTCTTTTTTCGTTAGAATACGCTGTGATTAATGGGGACTTTTCAAATGTAAATGAACAAATGATTGAAATCGAAAAGTTTCAAGAAAACTTGCATAACAATGAAAAAGCACTATTCTTCTTCTGTAAGGGGAAAATTCAGGAAAAGCTGTATAAGAATACGAAGGATGCCATTTTACTATATGAAAAAAGTTGTGAACTATACACAGGACCACGTAAAGAAGAAAGACTCCGAAGCACAAATCATTTAGTGAATCTTTATATTGAGCATAATGAAATACACAAAGCATTTGAATACCTTGATGAGTCCTATAACGAATCCATTTATCATAAACTAAGTGGCACTGAAAAAATCGCATTACTCATTAACGTAGGAAGTGCACATGCAAGATTAGGAGAATACTACTCTGCCATCCGCTTCCTGAAACAAGCGATAGACAGCAGTAAGAGGACGTCAATCTTCTACCAAACCGGAAGAGCATACATGGTACTGGGGCTATGTCAAAGGCGGATACTAAACTATGAGGAGGCTCGGAAATCATATGAACATGCAGTATTTTTCTTCAAAGAATCTGAAGATCTTTTAAATCTGGCAGGTACGTATACAAACCTTGGCATTCTAAATAGATATGATAAACAAATTGAACGCTCGATTGAATACCTGCAAAAAGCCCATCATCTCTATATACACTTAAATGATGACATTGGCTATTTAAACACACTTTATGAAATGTCTGTTTCCTATTCCGATAATGAGCAATATGTCAAAGTAAAAGAGTACTTTACTCTATTTATGAAGAAAAGCAAAGAATGCAATCATTCTCCACAAATGGTTAAAATGCATATACTAATGGCGGATGTGTGCATTTCAGATGGGAACACTGAGGAAGCAATCAACCTCCTACACCATACTCTTGAAATAACTGAAAAGGTTGAATTTCAAAAAGAACTTTATGAACGAATGAGTAAGATCTACCTACACCAAGGCGAAAAAACCAAAGCCCTTTCCTATTGGGAAAAATATTTATCTATCTAAGATGTGCGGAAATAAAAAACGGTAAGCATAGAGACGGTTCTCATGCTTCCTTTTCATCTTTCCGAAACAGCCTTCACTCGTCTAATCCCACCTCTTATTACAATCTATCTATGAGCCAAGGGACCTATCCCCTTGCTCACCAACAAAAAAATACCATTCTCAATAGTCCATGAGAATGGCATTATACTCTTAAAATGTGTTGTTCAATGATAGAAGTCATCTCTTCAAACGTATATTTGTGATTCACAACATCCACAGTAAAATCTTGCTCTTCTTCGATTCCCATCGTCCATTTATAATAATTGATCTTCAGGAAAACAATGAGTGAAGCAAGAGCCGTTCGTTTATTGGCATTATGGAAAGCATGGTTTTTGGCAATGGATTCAAATAAATCCGCTGCCTTATCATAAATTTCAGGATAAGCATCACGACCAAAAGCTGATTGTTTCGGACGGTTAATGGCTGAATCCAAAAGGTGTGCATCTTTAACTCCCACTGGTTCATTTGGCGAATACAGACGAATTTGAATCGTGTTAATCGCAATTACCTGATTCGTGGTCAAATAAATGATGTCCTTCATTATTTATCCACTAACCCTTTAAATGCCTGGTCATGTTCCTTAATCACATCATTCAAGATGTCCATGAATTCAGCATCGACGCCTTCGGGGAGTGTTAGCTGTTCTTTTTTCCTCAACACAATTTTCCCTTCTATGACCTCAACCTGCACATCATCTCCCTGTGCTAAACCGACTTGCTTAAGCAGGTCAGTTGGAAGCGTAATGCCAAAGCTATTTCCGATCTTTGTAACTTTCCGTTCATATTGTTCCAATTATCTCACCTCTCATTATAACGTTATAACTATTATAACATACTAACGTTAGAAAGCCACGGGGACGATTCACCTGCTTCCTTTTTCTTCTATTAGACACAAAGATTCCGTATTTCCATCATTCCCGTCTCCATACACCAGTAAAATGACAGAGATGATTGAAATTTAGGGTTAATTTAAGGTTGATTTAAGATTGGCTTTAAGTAAGTTATGTACACTTAATGTGTGGATGGTGCAATATGAACTCTAAAGGTGACACACGGTAATGGAAAATAGAAAATTTCATACACAACACTGATATTCTAAGCAGTATTCGGCGCAAAAGAAGTCATATCCGCTTCTAAATGACAGCCGAACGGTGTCCGTGTAAAGAGGCAAAGGACGTTCATAGTCAAAGGCAAGTCCACCATTTCCATTCATTTTAAGTACAATAAAAAAAGAAGAAATTAGGGTGAATTCCATGAAACCATTACATGAAGTATTTATAAACTGGCAGGAGAAGCTCGATCTTGACGAATGGTACTTCAGCCAATCCTTTGAAGAAATCACCACAAATATGACTCCTGAGGAAGCTTTTCAATACATACCAGTCGTCATTCAAGAGTTTAAAAAGTTACGTAACGCCTTCATAATAGGAGAAATGGTAGACTTTCTTCATACCGTCTATGAAATAGCGAATACAACAGAAGTGCATCCAACCTTAGACCAGGAACAAGAAAGAATACAAGAAATCATCCTCGAATTCGGTGACGATTACTCTCTTCAGGCCTATAATGAGTTCAAAAAATCATTAAGACTGAATTGAAAGAGGGACGGGACTAACAGGGGACGGCTTATCCTACTTTTCTGATGAACAAGGCTTGGAAACAAGAAAAGTAGAGTGGGAATCGTCCCCACTCTACCTTGGTACAATAATGCTTTATTATGTCGAGGGTCAGGCACTACTTTCTGGGGACGGTTCTTTTGCTTCCTTTTTACATCTACCAGAAACCAATCACCGCATACTCCGTCACCAACAGCCCAATCCCTCTCCTTTATCACCATCTATCCTTGAGCCGACTGAACCCCAGTCCACTCAAACCGAAGCAATAGAACCGTCCCCCTGCTTCCATTGACCCATTCAAATCATCGTACCAACGTACCTGTACCCCTGGCTCAATCGCTCTCCTTCGTAATCCCCCCGACACCCCAATACTTATGAGGGATTGGCTGCACAATCACACGGACCTGTTCAGGTTTAACTCCAAGTGTTTCAACAGCAGTTTTAGTGATTCCAGCCACTAAATCCTTTATCTTCTCATCACTCCGCCCTTCAAGCACCTGTACTTGAATAATTGGCATCGAACCATCACCTCTTTGGTAAAAATTCAGGTGGTGACACAGGCACCACCTTCAGCTGTTAGAATCCTAATAATCTTGGAATGAACAATGTGGTCTGTTCCCAGTAAGTAACGATCAATAGCATAGCAATACCTAATAGGAGCATTGGCGTTACCGCTTTGATTAAGCTTTCAAACCTTACTTCGGCTATTGAGGATACGATGAATAATCCTGTTCCAACCGGTGGTGTCAAGAGACCAATCGTCAGGTTAATACATATGATCACACCGAAATGAATCGGGTCGATTTGAAACCCGCTCACCAGCGGCATAAATACCGGCACCAGGATAATCAGCGCAGCAATGCCATCCAACAATGTGCCGATGATTAACAAGAAGATATTGACCAACAGCAGAAATACAAACGGATTATCAGAGATGGACAACATTGAATTTGCAATCAATTGCGGAATCTGTTCAAACGCTATCAGCCAGCCAAACAAGTTCGCCATTGCGATCAAGAATGTCACCGTAGCTGTTCCAATTACAGTGTTAATCAATATCTTCGGCAAACTTTTCCACTTCAATTCTCTGTAAAAAAACATCCCCACCACAAAAGCAATAACACTCGCTACAGCAGCAGACTCGGTTGCAGTAAAAGCCCCGCTCAGGATCCCGGCAATGATGACAAAGGGAACCAAAATAGCCGGCAATACTTTTACAAAGGAATTCCAAATAAGCCCAAAACTTGCTCTTTCACTACGAGGAAAATTGTGTTTATAACCTAAATAGGCTATCAATCCAATAAAACCTATTCCGAAAATCGTTCCTGGAATGATCCCTGCCATAAATAGCCCGCCAATGGACGTACCCGACAAGGTTCCATAAATGATAAAAATCATGCTCGGTGGAATAATTGGCGCAACAATTGAGGATGCAAGGGTCAATGCAGAAGAGAATTCACGGGTGTACCCTTCTTTCTCCATTTCGGGGACCATGACCTTACTCATCATCGCTGCCTGGGCATTTGCAGAACCCAGGATCGAAGCTAGGAACATATTCGCAATGACTGTAACATAGGCGAGTCCCCCCCGAACATGTCCGACAAGCACCCTTGCAAAGACAACGAGCTTGTTCGTGATTCCTCCGCTATTCATCAACTCCCCGGTAAGCATGAACAAAGGAATCGCAAGCAATCCGAAATTCTCCATGCCTGAATATAGCCTTTGTGGTGTTGATTCTAGCAGCATTGTATTACCTGTTACTAAAAAATATACAACTGTCGTCATCCCCAGCACCAAGGCGATAGGAATGCCCATCAATAAAAATACGACAAAAGCCAATATGACAAGCAGCATCATTTTTCTTCACTCTCCTTTGCGGCAGCTTGGAGATTATGGACAATTTCACTTTCAATACGTTGATTCTTTATAATCTCAAGCATATTGCTTAGTAAATGAATCGAAGCAAATAGCAGACCAACCGGCAGAATCGCATATGGAATCACCATAGGCAGCAATATTGCGCTCGATTTTTGGATTGCGACGGTAGGTGAAGTAATCCATGAAAAACAATAGAATAATAGAATGGCCATGAACAAGAGCATAAAAATATGTGCTGAAATCGCCACCCATTTATTTACCTTCGCAGGAAGATAATCCGTGATGAGCGTCATGCATGCCTGTGTCTTATACTTAAGACCAAGGCTCCCTCCTATGAACGTTATGTAGATTAGAATAAAAACCGATACTTCCCCTGCCCAGAATAGAGGTTCATTGAACACATATCTAAAAACCACTGCAGCCGCGACAATGACAGCCATTGCAAACATTAGGATAATAGCCAGTTTCTTTTCGAAACTGGCTACCATATTGCTGATGTATTTCACGCATTTCCCTCCATTAGGTTATTCCCGGAATGTATCGATGAATTCCTGAATCAGTGGATCAGTTGGTCCATACTTTTCATCGAATTGCTTGATATAAGGATCGAATAACTTTTGGTCAATTTCATAGATTTTCATCCCTGCATCACTAAGAGTCTTTTTGAATTCCTCTTCTTGTCCGGAACGGGTTTTTACTGCATACTCTGCAGCAGCCTTAATGGATTCATCAATAATCTTTTGATCACTATCAGACATTTTTTCATATTCTTCTTTGTTCATCATGGCAACTGCCGGCCATACCATGTGATTTGTCACCGCCCCATAGTTGGCAACTTCATAGTATTTATTGGTGATTGAAGCGTCCAGGTCCATATCCATCCCATCGATGACACCAGTCTGGATGGCAGCGTATACTTCGGGCAAAGGTAATGATTCAGGTGAAGCTCCCATTGATTTGTAAAAATCCTGAAGCGGCGGGCTTGGTGTTACACGGAAGGAAAGACCCTTCAAGTCTTCAGGCTTCTTGACTTCCTTATCCTTGAACAGCATGACCCGGTTCCCTGCAAAAAGGTAATCCAAACCTTTGAGTCCCTGGTCATCCAGTGTTGCAAGAATCTTCTTCGCGACTTCTGAATCACGTGCAGCATTCGCAGCTTCCAAATCTTTAAAAGCATATGGAGCGAACCATGCCGTAAATGCAGGAGCACGAGAACTCATATAGGCAGCAGTTATGAATCCGAAGTCTACAGAACCTGAAGAAATTTGCTGTACCATATCTGCTTCTGTACCAAGCTGGCTCGCTGGATAAATTTCAAGTTGCATTCTTCCATCGGAACGCTTATCCAATTCTTCTTTGAATTTCTCTGCAGCCTTATGCCACATATGATCTGTCGGGGTAATGTGTGCCAGCTTGAATGTATACTTCTCACCAGATTCAGATCCAGATGCAGGCTTTGCATCGTTGTCATTGCCGCAGGCAGCAGCCGTCAGCACCAGCAAAAAAGTTAATAATGTCAGCCCTAGTTTCCTTAAACCCATCATTTCTTGCACCCCTTTTATCTCCTTTTTTGAAAACGATTCCAATAAATTCCCCAAAGCTGTCTCTACCTGTGATTATAGTCACTTTCTCCTACAAAATGTGTAAAGTACTTAACATAGAAGGAGAAATTCAACTATATATTTTGAATATTCTAAAATATAAAGACAGACAC
The DNA here is from genome assembly GCF_005938125.1 of Bacillus sp. BHET2. GTDB lineage: Bacteria > Bacillota > Bacilli > Bacillales > Bacillaceae_B > Rossellomorea. The sequence goes on along the minus strand of NZ_VCQN01000001.1, from coordinate 595,931 downwards.
TTAGTCACAGGAACTAAGTGCTGGATTTGCAAGAAAAAGTGACACTGCCAAGCTCTGCGAATTGGACCAAAATCGTATCATTAGGTTCGAAGCTGATCGCTTCGGAAACGGCTCCACTTAGTATGACGTCGCCCTTTTTAATTCCCTTACCAACTTCACCAAGCTTGTTGACTGCCCATGCAACCGAAGTTGCCGGGTGCCCCAGTACCGCTGCACTCGACCCGGTTTGGAAAACCTCTCCGTTTTTCGACATAACCATTCCGAGCTGCCCCAAGTCCAGATCCTTTGGAGACATCCACTTGCTGCCGATGAGGAATTTTGAGGAAGAACAGTTATCTGCGATGACATCAGCCAGAGTGAACTTAAAGTTTAAATAGCGGCTGTCGATAATTTCAATTGCCGGAGCTACAAATTTAGTCACTCTCAGTACATCCTCAGTCGTAACATTTGTCCCTTCCAAATCCTCTTCGATAAAAAAAGCAATCTCTGGCTCTGCTTTCGGGTGGATAAAATCGGTAAAATCGAGGGGTTCCCACTCCAATGCGAGCATGTCATCGGTCAAGTATCCATAAATGGCTTCATGGACCCCCATCATTTGCTGTTTTGCCTTGCTCGTCAAACCCAGTTTCAACCCGATTTTTTTAGCGTCTTCCTTCTCGCGTCTCTCGATCAATTTTTCTTGGATTAAATAAGCATCATCAAAACTCAATTCCGGATAACGGTCGGTTACTTTTACCACTTCACGACATTCTTTTTCTGCGGAATATAAGTATTCTACGATTTCCAGGTCGACTCCCTTTGTAATCGCCATCCTTTACACCTCCAGCTTTCGTGCTTTTGCCAATTCGGCAGCAACATCAAGGATCATATCCTCCTGGCCGCCTACAACTTTCCTTTTGCCTAACTCTATTAAAATATCTCTTGAATCAATACCAAATCTCTGGCCGGCCCGTTCAGCATGCAGCAGGAAACTGGAATACACCCCGGCATATCCCAAAAGCAGGCTGCCTCTGTTAATTTCCTGAGGCCTTGGAATCATTGGCCCAACCGTATTTTCAGCCAAATCCATCATTTTATAAATATCAATCCCTACGTCCATACCCATTCGGTCCAATACGGACAATAAAACTTCAGTTTGAGCGTTCCCCGCACCGGCACCCAGACATCTGACACTTCCATCGATTCTCGTAGCACCTTCTTCAATAGCTGCCAGTGTATTCGAAACGGCCAATGAGAGATTATTATGAGCATGGAAACCTACTTCAATAGACAATGTATCTCTTAGTGCTGCGATTTTCTCTTTTACTTCATGGGGCAAAAGGGCTCCTGCAGAATCAGTCACATATACTGCCTGAGCTCCATAGCTTTCCATCAGTTTCGCCTGCTCGACCAATTTTTCAGTCGGAGCCATATGGGCCATCATCAGAAATCCAAGTGTCTCCATTCCCAGCTCCCGCGCCATACTGATATGCTGGGCCGAAACGTCAGCTTCTGTAACATGTGTGGCTACCCTGACCAGACCCGCCCCTAGCTGATGTGCCTGCTTTAGCTCATGTACTGTACCGATTCCAGGTATAAGAAGCACAGCGACCTTTGAGTTTTTACATTCATCGACAGCTGCTTCGATCAGTTCCATCTCATCAACGAGGGACTTTCCATACTGCAGCGTCGAGCCTCCTATTCCATCGCCATGGCTCACTTCAATGTAATGCATTCCTGCATCATCAAGTTCGCGGGTGACACGTCGCACCTGTTCTTTTGTATATTGATGCTGCATGACATGGCTCCCGTCACGCAGGCAAACTTCCGTAATCTTGATAGGCTTATCACTTTTGCGATTCAAAAAAATTCACCTAGCCTTTCGATTTGACACTCTGTTTTTCAAGTATATGGATCGCAAAATCCTCAGCAACCCGGGTCGCCGCAGCCGTCATGATATCAAGGTTTCCTGCATACACCGGGAAATAGTCCCCCGCACCTTCGACCTCAATGAAAACCGTCACTTTGTTTCCATCAAATAAGGGATCCTGTTTGAGGCGATATCCAGGAACATATTGCTTCACCGTTTCGACCATATGCTCAATCGATTTTGTAATCGCACCTTCATCCATATTTTTCACTTCACAATAAATGGTGTCACGCATTAAAATCGGGGGCTCTGCGGGATTGAGAATAATCAAGGCCTTCCCCTTGTCGGCACCACCCACTACTTCCATTCCCCGGCGGGTTGTAATCGTGAATTCATCAATGTTTGCACGCGTGCCCGGTCCTGCACTCTTGGACGAAATCGTTGCTACAATCTCCGCGTAACTTACATCGGCGACCGAGTTGATCGCATGGACAATCGGAATCGTCGCCTGACCTCCACAAGTAATCATATTGACGTTCTTTTCATCTAGGTAATGTTCATTTTTGACGGCTGGTGAGACGAATGGGCCTCTAGCTGCCGGAGTCAGATCAATGGCAAGCTTCTCCAATTCAGCGAGTACCTTAGCATGTCTTACATGGGTCTTTGCAGATGTAGCATCAAATACGATGTCTGCGATTTCAGGATGATCTTTTAATGCCTGGATGCCATTATCGAAGGCAAGATAGCCCCGTTCCTTCGCACGCTTCAAGCCATCGGACTCGGGGTCGATCCCAATCATCGCCTGGAGATCGATGACTTTACTCCGTTCAAGTTTATACATTAGATCTGTTCCGATATTTCCAGAACCAATGATTGCTGCTTTGATTTTTGCCAATTCTTCCACTCCTCTATTCAAAAGTGACTGACACAGATCCGACCGGACCGAATTGAGCTGTAACTGTATCTCCTTCAGCTACTGTAATCGCCGCAGAAAGTGCTCCCGGCAAAATCAGTTCTCCAGCCTTAAGGGTAATTCCGAATTCATGAAGTTTATTTGCCAGCCAGGCAATCGCATGTGCCGGATGCCCAAGAGCAGCAGCACCTGATCCTGTCGCAATCATTTCACCATTCTTGGATAAAATCATCCCTACACTGCGAAGGTCGATTCCGGTGATGTCTGTCATTTGCTCTCCAACCACAACCATCGCCGATGATCCATTATCAGCAACCGTATCAACAAGACCGATTTTCCAATCAGCAATCCGGCTGTCGATAATCTCAAGGGTCGGTACCACGCAATCCGTTGCCATCAACACATCCAGAAAAGTAACATTCGGACCTTCTAAGTCTTCGCTTAATACAAAGCCGATTTCCGCCTCAATTTTAGGACTGAGGAAGTTGGACATCTTTACTGTTCCGCCATTTTCCACTTTCATATCATCCAGCAAATGACCATAATCAGGCTCATCCACTCCAAGCATTCTTTGCATCGCGACACTGGTCAGGCCAACTTTTTTGCCGATGACCGTGCGGCCTCCTTTAAGCTTTCTCTTTATGACCTCCAGCTGAACGTGGTAGGCGTCCGTTACATTAAGATTCGTAAATTGTGAAGTTAACGGTGATACCGCTTCTTTGCTTTTTTCCGCCTTTAAAAGTGTATGAGCAATGTTTTCGATCGACGCATTCATCGATTCACCCTCCTTTTCTACCATTTAATATTTTCTATCAAGCTATGCGCTTCCTTCTATAGCTTCATGGTGATCGTCTTTGCTTCGGTATAAAACTCGAAGCTGTGCCTGCCGCCTTCACGTCCTATGCCGCTCGCTTTCGATCCGCCAAACGGTGTGCGTAAGTCGCGGTAATACCAGCAGTTGATCCACAGCAGGCCAGTATTTACATTAGCTGCTACACGATGGGCACGGCGCAGATCATTTGTCCACACGACGCCAGCCAGACCGTACATGGAATCATTGGCCATTTGTACTGCATCTTCTTCCGTTTTAAAAGGAATGACAGTCAGTACAGGGCCGAAGATCTCTTCCTGGGCGACACGCATTTTATTGTCTACATCATACAGAACAGTAGGTTCATAGAAATTGCCTTCTCCAAGGGAGGTAATAGTCTTTCCGCCAGTTGCCAGCTTCGCACCTTCTTGCAGACCGACTTGCACATATCCATCAACTGTCTCGAGATGTCCCTTTGAAACAAGAGCACCCATATCTGTATCCTCATCAAGTGGATTACCGACTTTGATGGCACGTGCTGCTTCCACAAACTTCTCCAAAAATCGATCGTAAATGCTTTCCTGGACAAGCAGACGTGATCCTGCCAGACAAATCTCACCCTGATTTCTGAAGATGGCTTCAATCGACCCGGCAACCGCTTCCTCCAAATCAGCATCTTCAAACACGATATTCGCGGACTTTCCGCCTAGCTCCAGAGAAACGGGAATCAGCTGAGATGCGGCATTCTGCATCACCGTGCGGCCAGTCGTGCTATCACCGACAAATGAAATTCGTCTTACGGATGGATTTCTAGTCAATTCTGTTCCGACTGTCCCTCCAGGACCCGTGATAATATTCAACACCCCTGGTGGCAGCCCTGCCTCATTGGCAATTTCCCCGAGCATCACTGCGCTTAATGGAGTATAAGAAGCTGGCTTTACTACAACTGTATTGCCTGCAGCCATTGCCGCCGATGCCTTCCATGTCATTTGCATGAATGGGAGATTCCATGGAATGATCAGGCTTGTCACACCAGCGGGAGCATATTTTGAATAAGACATGTATCGTGCCTGGTCATAATGCTCATGGTTTATGTAGTTAGCCATTTCAGCAAAGAAGCGCAAATTCGCAGCTGCCCGGGGAATATCAAACCCCCGGCTCTCCTTAATCGGCTTCCCGACATCGAGGGTTTCAACCAGTGCCAATTCATCAACCTTTTCCATGACCAGGTCAGACATTCTGCACAATATCTTTGACCTTTCAGCAACCGACATCTTGCTCCAAACACCGCTATCGAACGTCTTTTGTGCTACATCAATCGCGTGTTTAGCATCCTCAACACCAGCTTTAGCAACCGAAGCGAGCTTTCTATTGGTCGAAGGATCAATCGTATCAAAGGTTTCACAAGACATCGCATCACGGTATTCACCATAAATAAAGAGTTTGGCATCTTTTAATTTTTGTGGTTGAGTCAGTTTCATCTTAAAACACCCTCCTCATCCTCGACTTCAACAATCATTTCAACCTCGACGGCATTGTTAAGGGGCAGCTGCGCCATGCCTACAGCAGAACGGCCATGCTTCCCGAACTCCCCAAACACCTGCACGAGCAGATCCGAGGCACCATTCAAGACCTTCGGCTGATCGGTAAAGTCAGGGGTGCTGTTCACGAAACCAAGCACTTTTACAACCCGCTTCACTTTGCTTAACTCACCCAGTTCCTGCTTTAGAACTGTCAAAAGGTTCAGCATGCATTGTTTCGCTGCATCATAGCCGATTTCAACCGAAACATCCTCCCCAAGTCGTCCCCGGTATTCATTCGTCCCCTGGCCGGATGTGAAAATCAGATTGCCGGTCCTTACACAGCTTGCATAGTTCCCTGCTGCAGGGCGTGGAGCCGGCAAGTTCAGGCCAAGTTCCTTCAAGCGTTCTTCAGGTGTCACCTGTACCTGTTTCATCAAATCAACTCCCCACTTTGACTGGTATATTCAAGAACCGTAGCGCATTTTTACCAAGTATTGCTTCCGTTTGTTCCTTTGACAATCCAACCGTTTCATCAATGACCTTACCCGGCGGGACCTCTCTTAACAGGAATGGATAATCAGAGCCCATAATGATTCGTTCATGGCCGAAATTCTGCACTAAGTAGTTCAGGTTCACTGGTTCATTTACAAGGGAATCATAGTAAAACTGTTTTGCGTAATGGCTGGGTGGCTTATCCAGAAGACGCAGGTGCGGCCAGACTTTCCACCCTTGATCAAGACGAGGCAGCAAATAGGGCAGCGAGCCGCCGCCATGAGCCAGGCAGATTTTCAGCTTAGGGAATTTATCCATGATTCCGCCAAGGATCAAACTTCCTCCAGCCAGAGCCGTTTCACTCGGCATCCCTACTGTATACATGAGGTTGTGACGAGGCATCCGCTCCTTGCCAAGTGTTTCCCATGGGTGGATAAACAATGGAACATCCCATTTTTCAGCCATCTCAAAAAACTCAATTAAACCAGGATCATCAAGGTTCATACCGTTTATATTTGTGCCAATCTCTATGCCGCTCATGCCTAATTCATGCTTGCAGCGGTCCATTTCCCGGATTGCTACATCTACATTCTGCATCGGCACAGCACCCAGTCCAATGAACTTAGTCGGGTACTGGTTTACCAGGTCAGCGATAAAATCATTTTGAACACGAGCCAAAATTTCTGCTTCTTCAGCTGGTGCCCAGTATGAGAACGTTACAGGAATGGGAGAAAGAACTTGCATATCGACCCCTTCCCTCTCCATATCCTTAATCCTCTTCTCAGCGTTCCACACCTGGTCTGTCACTTCACGGAACACTTTCCCGGCAATCATGATGTTTGCACCGCATGCACAAGTACGCTCCAGCTTCGGCCATTTGTCGCCGCCGAAACGCTTCGTCAGCTCGCTGAAATCCTCAGGAATGATATGGGTATGGAAGTCTACTCGCATTTCCATTCACTCGCTTCCGGAGGCATCATGTATCCACAATTTTCACACTTGCGAAGTTCCTCGTTTCCATTAAAGCTTGCAATGGCTTCCTTTACCTGCTTTTCAATGTTAGTCAGTTGAATCGTGGCACGGTGCATTTCATGGTCGCACTCATCACAGAACCAAACAAAGTCCTCAAGTTCACCTTGTGCACGGTTGCGTTCGATAACAAGTCCGATCGTGTTCTCCACTCGGTGCGGAGAATGCGGAACGTTCGCTGGAAGAAGAAACATTTCACCTTCCTTTACCTCCACTACTTCACGCTTTCCTTCTGCATTGATAACCTCTACATAACAACTGCCCTGTATTTGATAGAAAACCTCTTCGGACGGATCAACGTGGAAATCGCGTCTTTTGTTCGGTCCTCCTAGAAGCATGACCATCAGCTCAGCATCCTTCCAGATCACCTTATTGTTGACCGGTGGTTTGAGCTGATCTCTATTTTCCTCAATAAATTGCATTAGATTAATCGGTACAAATTGACTTTTCATATTTCCTCGTCTCCCTTCGATTCTTGTAATATCAGTTAAAGATTCTTCTTGGCATTACCAGCTTTTACTACAATTCATCTCATATCTCTTATTACAATCAGTCTGCCATCTCGACCGGACTTCCTTTTAATGACCTTTGCATATGGACCACTTCATCTGCGAGAATTGAAATCCGATTCAACAAATCCTCATCTACGATTTGGTTTTCCAGGTTGAAATGATCGAAGGTTGCGTATACATGGCAAGGTGCAACGAAGGCCCGGAAATAACCAGCAATGGGCTTCAACTGGTTTTCGATTACGAGAAAATGCTGATACGTTCCACCATTTGCGACAAACCCCATCACCTTATTCCTGAAGGCGGCCGGGTGGATCAAATCAAATAGGTTCTTCAATACCCCTGGAATCGAGCCCTGGAAAATAGGTGTTCCAATCACATAAAAATCGGCAGACGATACTTTTTCAATCACAGCCCTGGTATCGTCCGAATATTTTTCAGCAGGACGGCCATCACAGAACTCAACGTTATAATCCATCATATCGAGCATTTCCACCTCGATATCAGGGTACTTCTTTGTCACTTCTTCAAGCACTTTACGGACCACAATCCCTGTCTTGGCTCCGACGATGGTGCCTGATATACCGAGCAATTTCATTCGTTTTCGCCTCCTATTCTTGTAAAATATGATTCTTCGCATGAACTCCAGGCTCCCAACCTAGCAATGATTTCGAGAGGTTAAGCTCCCCATCTGAAATCAGCTGGCGGATCCTGGATGAAGAGATCACGCCGCCTTGAGGACAGAATACCGGTTTTGTTACACGTACGTTAAAATATTTTTCAAGAAGTTTTAGATCTCCCAATCGATCTTTGCCAAAGTGGAAATCCCCGCCAACAATGATCTCCACCGGGTTAAGCTTCGCCAAACATCCGATAAATTCGTATGCACTTCTCTCTGCATACACTTCATCAAATCGGGCAACCACAGCATGCCGGGTACCCAGTTTTCCTATTTTATCCAACTTTTCCTCCACGGGGGTCAGCATCCTTGCTCCTTGAAAAAACACACGGGGCGGCGGGTCGAAGGTATACACGACACTTGGAACCCCGAGCTTCCTGCTTCTCTGTACTGACTGGCGTATTACGGCTTGTTGACCCCGATGGACACCGTCAAAAGCGCCAATGGCAACCACCGATCGAGGCAATTCCAACGAAGAATAAACATGTGCTTCCATCCAGCCATCACCTCCTCGGAATGCTCATTAATTTGTAAGCGCTTCCTTGTTATCCAAAAGACCGCCCTTCAACGCTTCATCAACCATTGTGAGTGGTGTCTGGCGTTTATAGTTGTTATAGAAAATCCCCCTCTTACGAATCGGATCACCTGTATAATAGCGCTCGTATTGAAGCAAACGCTGACCGAATGCCTCACCGCACAGATCCCATGCAAGCTTGAAAATGCTTACCCTCTCTAAAGAAGAAATGCCTTCACGGCCGACATAGTAATTGTCGATTGAATCTCTTAATGCTGCATTTTCAAAATCAGCTCCAGTCGGGGACATGAGCAAACCGCCTGCACCGATAATCTGGATGACTTCGATTGCCCGGGGATACATTGTAGGCAGCAAGCCGCGGATGGTTTCAAGTGCGACGTAATCCGGCATTGCTTCTCCATGCTCGGTCATCGTATGCTCGTATTCAGCCACTTTTAACAGCGCTCTGATCGACTCAAGTGACTGGGCAAGCTCTCCAAGCTGTTCCTGAACATTCAAGTATCCATCGACGCCAATCGTATCCGCCACCTTCATGGCCACTTGCGTTGCGAATTCCAATTTCACAAGGCCCCTGACCCCTGATTGATGTGCCGGCTGCTGACCAGCGCCTGTCATTGGATACAGCTTGTTGGCTGCTTCGACATTGTTATATAAGAAAATACGGTCCCAAGGAACGACCACATCATCAAACACCAGCAAGGCATCCATCTCTTCGAACCGTGAAGCGAGGGGATGATCAAAGAACGAACGTGTTCCATCCTGCATCGGCTCGCGGCAGATTATACGCAGCCCCGGGGTATCAATCGGAATCGCAAAAGCCAGTGCATATTTTTCATCACCTGGGGCAAATCCAGGGAATGAGTAAATGATCACTTCATCTGTCACCGGTGCAAGGGTCGCAAGCATCTTTGCTCCCCTGACAACCAGGCCATCCGGAGTTTCCTTCACAGCACCAAGATGGGTATACGTATCCTTCTGTTCATGTGACGTTTTACTGCGGTCATTTTGCGGGTTGATAATGGCATGAGTCAGGAATATGTCGTTGTCACGGAGGTATTTATAATAATTGCGGACATTATCTGCCCAGTTTTTGTTGTATTTTTCAAAGAACCAAGAATTGTAGTACATGGATGTTACCACGACGTTCAAGAAATCCGGAGTTCTTCCCATCAATCCAAAGGTTGCCCTGGCATATGCTTCGAAAACGTTGCGACGCTTCACTAAGTCCTCGTAGCTTTTCGGCACAAGGAAGGAATTATTCACCCGCTCTCCCGTTTCCTCACATACATGAGTGATCTTATCCTGGAATTCAGGATCATGCTGCATGTCAAACAGCTTGGCGATTTCAAGTATCGGCTGCTTGAAAACCGGTTCCTCAAACAAATTCTCAACCTTTTTACCTGAAAGCCAAACTTCAGGTTTGCGTGCTTTAACCGCTTCGATATATTGAGCTCCAGTCCTAATTCCCATATACACCCTCCTGAAAATATTATTTGAAAATTCATACTGATTTTAATACTAATTTTCCATTCTAACTGTAGCCTATTTAACGTTTTTCCTGAGATAGTTTTGGAAAAATCAAAATTATCCAAATATTTATAGAAATTCGGCACTGTTTCCCCTATGCTTATCTTAGATATCAACTTCACTTTTTGGGAGGTAATGGTATGGCCACAGTTTACGAAGAAATTTTTCATTGGGAGGATTATTTAAAATACGGGACACGCCAATTTTTCAGAAAAAAAGAATGCATTTACCAGCAGGGCAATCTCGGAGAAGGATTTTACTATTTACATAAAGGCCTGGTCCGGATTGTTACCGTAACAGCCGCCGGCAAAGAAAATATGCTTAACATCGTCATACCCAACCAGCTATTAGGAGTCCAGTCACTTGACCAGAACACTCATTTCACAACTGCGATTGCCGTAAAGAATTCAGTCGTCTATCATTTCTCAGCAGACGAATTTCGAAAACTTATGCTTGCCCACCCGGAACTCTTCAAACTCTTTTCCAAAAGCGTCATCCATAAAATGAAAATCCTCTTAGATCGCATAAATATGAATGCGCTTACATCAGAGCAAAAGCTTGCTGCTTTACTCCACAATATCTGTGATGAATTCAAAAATTATGAGATTCCAATCTCACAGCAAGATCTCGCCTGCTGTACAGGCCTGACTAGAATCACCGTCTATAAAGTACTAAAACAATGGCAGGAAGCAGGGATCATTGAGGTAGACAAGCGAAAATACTACATAAAAAAACCAGATTTCCTTAGAAACCTGGTTGGTTAATCTTCATGGGGGTTATGGGCAATCGTCCTGATTTTAGGAAAATCTTTTACGACGATTTTTCGTTTTTGAAGCTCGATGTACCCCTTCTGTTTCCATTTCTGAATGATTTTGTTCACGGTAATTCGGGACGTGCCAATGTATTTTGAAAATGCCGTCTGGTTCATCGAGGCATTTCCGTTTTCCTGAATAAGCTTCAGTAAATAGAAAGCCATCTGCTGCTCAATGGGACTATCCAGGTGAGCGATGATTTCAGCCAGGGTCCTGAATTTGTAAATTAATGAATCGGTATAGATGGCGGCTGCCCCTGGATGATCCTTGCAGATTGCATCAATCGCATCGTTGGAAAAATAGTAAATCGTTGATGGGCAGTTCGTTATCCCGCTTGTCAAATATGCCTCCCCATGAATCCCGTGCTCTCCAAACAACATCCCGGGGGGAACCATGTTGATAATACGCTCATCCCCTTTGTCGGACAAGAGCGTAATCTTTATTTCACCCTTATTCAAATAATAGATTCCCCGACCCGCCTGTCCTTGATGATAGACCACTTTATTCTTCCTAAACTCGAACACCTGCCCGTATGACAAATATGGCTCCCATTGGTGACGGAGGTAGTCCACACAATCACCTTCCTCTATTCATGCAGTTGTAAAATTTTTATTATTTAGATAATTATAACATTTATTGAAATGTACTGGACGACTAATCCGATTCTTTCAGAAGAAGAAATAAAGGAGATGTTGGAGTGAAGCTCATCTCTACCTAATCCGTAAAACACAACATGGAAAAAGGGACGTATCCCACCTTTGGCAAAGTGAGATACGTCCCTATTTAGCTATTAAACAAGGAACTGTCGCATTTCTTCATCTGTTAAATCTTTTGGTTGAACACCGTGTTCTTTGCAGTATTTGTCCAATGCCCTTATTTTCACTTTCGGGGATTCGACGGGTGCTGGGAATGCAAATACCCCATCAGGAAAATCATGATCAAATTTCTCGACATCTTTATGCATTCTATCACTCCTGGTTATAGTATGCCCTCCTGGAATTTTTTTAAAATATCTTGATTTCAACTTGGTTCCTGCCACCATACTACACCTCCCGAAAAGTATATTTTTACAAGCCTTTCAGCTGCAATGTCATCAAACATGAAATGCTGCCCATATGTCAGTCGAGCTCCCAGACTCTCATAAAAGGGATATTTGCTGCTTTTGGATGTGAGACCAACATACCCGTCATACCCTTTTTCAATACTGTACCAACAAGCAAACGCTAAGAGAACTCTTCCAACATTTATATATGAGCGCTCTTGGTTAAGTACACCTTTTATAAACTTCTTATTTTGTGGTGAAGATTCAATAATATCTACATCTACACAAAGGAAGTCTTCATCTGGGTTTTCTTTCAAGGCAATAAGACCCTCTACAATATCTGGATTATGGTCAGTAACTAATCCGAAAACCTTAAAATCATGCGATATCGGATAAAGCCAATTAAATTCCCAACCATAATCAGGAAGGTACCTATTATCCTTTACCTCTTCTTTTCCCACTTCTCGAAAATAATAATCAACGGGACTGTTTGTAGCTGCATTTAATAACATAGCTCAGATCGCTTTCGTTTGATTGTCATTCTATTATACCATAAATCGTCTAATCTACATGTTTTATTTAGAAAATTCAGTAAAATGATCAAGGGGTTCAAGTGGGAGCTTAGGGGAGCACGGGGACGGTTCTCCTGCTTCCTTTTTGCCCACTCTAACACCTCACGCAACTCCCCCCACTAACCCTCTCCCTCCCAATCAATCCCCCATCCTCCACCACACCCACCATATCCATCATCACCGCAAACCCCTGATCCACCCCACTCAACACCCCAGCCTCTTTACACCCTTCCCACAACTCCCGATAACTCACCAACTCATACCCATCCCCACGCCGCTCCCGCTCCTCACCCAACAATCCCATCAACACTACATACACCTTCAAACTCTCAATTCGAAAATTCAACTCATTCCCCTTCGCATACTCCGTCACCAACATCCCAATCCCTCCCCTCTTCATTATTTAATCCTTAGCCAAGGGTCCCCTGGCTAACTTCACTTTGCACATTACAATAAACACAGTTACCATAAACATATACATAAAACGTGGAGGGATCACTTGAAGAAACTAATTGTTATTTTACTATGTTGTACGCTCCCATTCTTGCTACTAGGCTGTGCAGATGAAGAAACAGTAGAGGAGATCTCTAATAATGAGTTAATAGTGAAACACTGGAGTAAATTAGGTCAAGACAGAAAAACTAATATTGTTAAAGAGATTTTTGAAGAAGAGAGAATCAATATGAGTAACGAAAACTATCAAGATAACAAATCATCCATTATCTCATTATTTGATAAAGCATTAGAAAAAACTCCATACCAAGAAAACAATCTAAAAAAATCAATGAAAGAGTTTTATAAAGATAGAAAAATAACAGAAGAGGCAAATTGACTTTTTTATAGTTTTCAAAATTAGAACCCTTCACAGCAAACGGACCTGTCCCCCCGCCCTACTCAAACCGAAGCAACAGAACCGTCCCCCTGCTTCATCTTGATTATCTTCACCAGCTCCCTGAACTCTCCCGAAGTCATGCCTCCGTCACAATCTCCTCAAGCCCGTCCAAGAAGTCATCCATGTCCTGCATCGATTCCCGAGGAGAAACGTACGCCTCAAGGGCCTTCTCCAAATACTTCGGACTGTTGATCGTCAGCTTCGGATTAATGCTCTCCTGCTTGTCAAACTGCTCATCCATAAATCGAATCAACTCATCCGTCGACAACTCGCTCAAACTGATCCGCTCCATCGCCACGTGATCCATCGGGGTTAACAGAAAGCCTTGTCCTCTCCTGCCAACGAAATGTCCAATCAGCGCCTGCAGCCTATTTACATCCTTAGTGTCTCTAGTGGCAGTGGTGTTGATGTTGTTGTTCTCTAAGATCTCTTCTTTCTCTAAGTTCTTAAGTCTGTTTGCAGGTTCTCTCCGCACCTGTTTCACATCCTTTTCGCCGCACGAAGACATCCCGGAACCAGCCCCATCATCAGGCTGGTCACCACCGGATTCCTCACGTTCCTCTTCCTTCTTCGACATCCCCATCCAACTCAAATACTCCCCACAGGCGAAATCCTTCGTCGGTCTCAGCGTAAACACATACCCATGCTCATACTTCTCCGCCTTCAACCACCCACACTTCTCCAACCGCTTAATCGAACGCTGAATCCGCGAATGGGAATACTCATCAATCTTCTTCCCATTATAGAACCACAGATCCTCCCGCAGCTTCCGGAGCGAACGCACATACTGCCTCTCCCCAAGCACCACACCGCCAACCTGAACCCCGCCTTTATGTGTCGCATTCAACAGAACCAACACATACAAACGAAGATCCTCCGGGTGATGAAACGTCTCCATATCCAACATTCCTGTCTCCAACTTTCTCCATCCATTCATTACAATCACTCCTCATTCATTTTGGTTTCACCCTTTATATAGGGGGATGGGAGTGAAAGGGACACCCTTTGGATACATTTTTTATAAAAAAAACATTCGGGTGGGGTCCGAATGTTTGTAGGAGGACATATGAACTTAATGAATACGCCATCCAATCAGAATTCAATGGCATGAAAACACTTGAACTTTCATCTATATAAACTAGACTTAAAGTAATGACTATTTAGAAAGGAGGACCATCTATGCAAAAGAAAACTTTCACATTCAAGCTGTCTGATGACGGATACTATGAACTCCTTAAATACATGCCTTACTTTAGAAAAGTTTACATCTTTGGAAACATAGGTTTATTCGTGATTTCCATAGTATTATTTTTGTACTGGAATCATGAATTTCAAGAATCAGCAAGTACATCGTCTCCAGTGATGTTCGCATTTATATCGCAAGTGATGTTCCCAGCTCTATTGGCGTTCGGTTTATCCCTTGTCGTACACCTTCTGTTGTATTTCTATTTCCGCTTCAGAATCCATGCATTCCTAAAACAATCAGCCCGCCGTTTAAAAGAGAAATACCAGCCAGCAAACGATGAGGACTACATGATTGTGTTTGATCAGGATCAAAAGGCCTTCTTACTTGGAAATCGACAACATAGGATTGGTCAGAATCTAAAAGTAGTATCTACTTCTAGACATCTTCTTTTTTATGATGGGGAGGGGAAGTCTCAGACTAAGTTTTATATTCCTAAGGATGGGAATCAAGAACATCAGGAAAATGTAACTTATATTACGGATTACTTAAAGAAAACCTCCGGAGTACACTATGAAGAAAAAGGAAAAAGACCGTCGTGAATGTTAACTTGATTTATAGGGAAAGAGAATTAAGAGGTTCCCTCCATTCTAAGCTCGATTTCACCTTATTTTGAACATCATTCATTTGTCCAAATAACAAATCCTCCTAAACTTTATTCTTTAAAACAGATGATTTATAATAAAGTTAAATAAATCAAAGTTGGTGATGTAAATGGAACCTATAAGAATTGATCAAGATGATGTAAAAAAAGCAATTCAATCAGGGCATTCATACATCCAAGTCGGCAAACGTAAGTACTTATTAATGGAAGTAGAAGAAGTCAGTCACGATGACGGTTATCAAGTGACAGACTCTGATGAGGAAAAGCAATTATTGAAGGCGTTGGAGGGAGATAATCCCATTCTTTCAGAAGATGAAATTAAGAAGATGTTAGAGAGCTAAACCCATGAAAATAGTGTGGAGAAAGTCGGCAATTTCTTCCCTTATAGCTCTAGACAGATGGAGGCATACTATTGAACTCCAACCGATTGCCACATATCTAAAGGAAACCATTGAGTTCTATTTCATACAACAGGATTTCTCAATTCATATTCCTGGAAGACATGTTCTTATAAAGAAAATGCCTGTTGACCTACGAATGGTATTAATATCTATAGGAAAGTCTGATCCCTATAAAGTCTTCTACAGAATAAAAATGAATCAAATAGAAATCTTTTTAGTTCGTCATCCTCACCAAAAATCAGTTGAGTAATTAGGATATATACTAGTGCTTACAAAAAAGATCCACATCTTCCATTGGAGGTGTGGATCTTTTAATATAAAGTAGTATGTTAAGGGTCAGACACCCATTCATGTGTACGATTTTATTCCGTTAAATGTTGAATAGCGTAATCCGCTTCCTCTTGAGTGAACTGTTCGCCGTATTCAGAAACGAGTTGGTCTCTTATCGCTTCTGGTGACATGGCCATGGAGTCTTGATAACTTTTTGCTTTTTCCAAGGCGTTCTTTTTAAAATCGGCTTTCATTGTCTCGATCGCATATTGTGCTTCTTCCGCAGTGAACTGTTCACCGTACTCTGAAACTAGCTGATCATAGATACCTTGTTTTGACATGTACATCGTATCAGAGTAAGATTCCGCCTTTTTCATAGCGTTGTCCTTCCAATCATATTCAAGCTTTCCCATGGCATACGTAGCCGCTTCCTCGGAAAACTTTTCACCAAACTCTGAAACTAATTGATTATGAATCGCCGCTTTGGACATATTCATGATCTCAGCGTATGTCTTCGCTTTTGTCAAAGCGGATGCATGTTCTGCGGGGACTTCATCTTCCACTTTTGCTTCTTCTTTTTTGGGTTCCTCTGTTTTGGGCTGTTCTGTTTTAGGCTCCTCTTTATTAGGTTCTTCTTTTTTCTCTTCTGACTCTTTTGGCTCAACCGCCACGGGTTCGGTAGCCTCTGACTTGACCTCCTTTTCCTTCGTATCACTCGTCTCAGTCTCATTCCCACCAACAGCTGCTGCAACAATCAGAATCGCAATGACCCAGACCCACCACTTTTTATAGAACGGTTTTTTCTTTTTTGGTGATTCCCCCACTATCTGTACCCCCTCCATATAGTAAGCTTACATAAGTAGTATATTTCCTTAATTTTCAAACATGCAGGGAACCAAGGGGACAGGTTACTTGGCTTCTTTGGCTTCAAAAAAAACACAGCATCCAGGACCGAATGCTGTGTTTTACTTTCACTTCAAATTGATACTTCACTAACCTACTCATAACATTTTTTGAAAACCAATTAAATTTCCCTTGAATTGTAATTATTTTTGTTTTTCTAGTTTAACCTTTGTAGTCGTCCCCAAAGCAGAAACCTCATAACTTAATACTCCATCTTGGTATGTCATAGTTTTAGTATCATCCGAAGATGCAAGCATAGCATTTTCCGTTTTACTATGGTCACTTTCTGAATCCCAAGTATAAGGTTCGTCTGCAGTTGTAGGAGCGGTAAAAGAACCAGCCCAATAAAGAGATTTTGTGTCGCCGTTATCGCTTACCCAGTAGATTTCAATCGTATCATTATTGATTGTAGCAGCTTGATAAGCGTCTGAGGATTTACTATTTGTTTGTTTCCACTCACCTGTTAACTCAGGTATTTGCTTTGAGGTTTTTTCGCTGTTTTCTGAACTTGTTGAACTACACCCAGCAAATAGAACTGTAAGTACTGTAACTAAAAGGGCAATGAATATCGTTTTTTTCATTTTTGGCATCCTCCTACTATTGATTTATGTCGTCATTTTCTGACTCCTATATGTTAGAACTTGAAATGCTATTTTTGTGTCCACATTCTAAAACTTCCAAATAACCTTCTGGAATTAACAGGAGACGGTTTCCTCTGTATGAGAAGAGCGAATTCCGTCCCCACTCACTCCCTAGCTTCCCTGGTACCCTCCACCGTTTATAAACGATTTCAACTCTTCCAGATTCTCACCGTCCATCAGATAAGTCACTCCAAATGTTTCACCTTCTCCACTATGATTTAAAGCAATATCTAAATCGTGGACAATTCTCTTCATATGAATAATTCAGATCCAGACTGGCCGGCTTCCAATCATCCACAGCTGTTTGAGCTTCTGTCTCCCCACCCGTGTCGTCTATATGGGCCGTTCTTACATACTGAAGATGCCCGATTGTGGCGGCAAGCAATCTAACATTCAACAAGTCGCTTGATTTAGGTTTATCCTGAAACCTTAGGAATTCATCGACTTCATTGGATACTTTTTGAGACTTTAAATACCAATCATATTCCTTGTCAAAACCAGCTTCGACCAGAGAATCATCCATAGGCTCCTCCAAAATCCTCTTTAAACTCTCTACGACATTAACGGCTTCTTCCTTATTATCCATGAAGTTTTCCTTCATCTCATTATGAGCTTTATCTTCAATGGACTGGAATTCCTCTTCTACAGTCGCTGCCTTTTCAACGGTCTTTTTTGGTTCAGACGTTTCTTCTGCTGAACATCCGACCAATACTGCACCGATTAACATGGAAGCGGCATATTTCTTGATTTTCACCAAACTAACTTCCTCCTATATTCTCTTTAATTTCAGTAAGCGGATAATACTCCTTAGCCCCAATTCCTCTCTCCATCATCCTCTTAATATAATTCACTTCATTCTCTAGCTGCTCTAACTTATCATCACTCACTTCATAACCTTCAAGAGCTGCGTCCAATTCATCTGGGTAGTAGAATACATACTTCCTTCTTCCAACATAATACTCTACCCGAAAGTCTTTTATTTCCTGGCTCCATTCATAATCCGTGATACGAATGACCTCACCCGTGTACTCAGGATAAATAGAAATACTTTCGAAAATCTCATCAATTTTAGCTTGAATCTCATTTTTCTTGATACCATTTTCTTCATCAACCAATGCCATCAAACTCCCATGAATCTCTTTCCAGGATCCATACAAATCCAAAGTCATTACTTCCATCCAGACATTCTCACTCCACTGATACTTCTCATCAATAACCGTTCCATTCGTGGGA
This sequence comes from Bacillus sp. BHET2, assembly GCF_005938125.1. Classification (GTDB taxonomy): domain Bacteria; phylum Bacillota; class Bacilli; order Bacillales; family Bacillaceae_B; genus Rossellomorea. The sequence continues at coordinate 577,451 of NZ_VCQN01000001.1, read as the reverse complement.
TAAATCAATATCCCTCTCAGTTGAAGCTCTTTCTTCTGGTGCATCAAGTATGTAAACAACTGATACATGTTATGGCTGTGAAAAGTAGACTTCCCGAAATTCTCTTGAAATGCATTCTTATAAAATTTAGCGTCAATGATGATTTTCTCCACACCATTATGATGGGTAAGAGAAACATCCGTTTTCATCTGAGGCAGGAAGGACGTGTTTCCTTCGAGCCTCCACCTTAATACTTCCGACGACACTCGATAATCCTTCTGTTCAATTCGGTAAAAATGAAACAGAAACTTTTCAAAGATGCCATTCAAGGCTTTTTCATCTAGTTCCGCGGAAAATAAGCTCCACTTCCCTTGTTTGTGAGACAACAAACTAAGCTCGAATAACATCATAGCGAGGTGAATCATCCGTTTGTAATGCACATTCTGTCTACCAAAATAAATCTGGGAATAAACCTTCTTCGTAAGTTGGATCTCCCCAACCTCATGAAGATAATCCAATTGCATGAAACTCTTCTTCCTCGTCTCTTTTTTTACATATCGATTCACACAGATTGACTGCAGCGTAGCCTTCATCACTTGGTTGAGCAGAATATCGGGCGAATACTCATCCTTTTCACAAACGAGCACCGGCTTTCTCCCGACGAGATAAGGAATGGATTCATTGATAAGCATCCGGCCAGCCAGCCGGTTGGTCACCTCCTGCTTCTCTACATAATCCTTGACGAACCCCCGCCGGTGAAGCCATTCCACTTCCTTAATGAATTGATTGACGATGAAGTCATACGTAATCAGATCTTCATCGACATCGTTCAGACTCTCAATCAGCTCCGGCATGTCATTGACATAGCTTAGAAGGCAGAACAGATTGCGGATGGGTACTTTGAACATCTGGTCCATCTTACAAACCTTCTACAAGTGAGGTAACAGTCTCCGGCCGGTCAAAAAAGTACTCTTCCAAAAGTGGTTGGATCTCGAACATAAGAACTCCTTGATACCAAGCTTCTTCATCCATCTCCTCTGGCTTTCCTGCAAAGAAGGAATGACCAATGGCATACCCTGCACCAAGTTGAAAATCGTTCACAATCTCATCATTGATTTTTGTGACGGTATTCGTGATTCGCTGCATCATGGCTGCCGATACTCCTGTCTCCTGAACGGCTTTATACCACTTTTCATTAAAGGCAGGTTCAAGCGCAATAAAGGCAAACCGACGGCGAAGGGCAACTTCCAGCTGCGCGAGGGAACGGTCGGCCGTATTCATCGTACCGATCAAATACACATTGGAGGGCACTGTAAACTTTTTCTTCGAATAACCCATCGTGACATACTCATCCCGCTTGTCACGCTCAATGAGCATAAATAGCTCTCCAAACACCTTGGACAGATTCCCACGGTTGATTTCATCGATAATGAAATAATAATCCTCACCCGGATTCTCCAATGCCCGCTGGCAGAAATCATAGAACACCCCATACTGAAGGGAAAAGCCATGCTTATCCGGTCTGAACCCCATCACAAAATCTTCATAAGCATAATTCTGGTGGAACTGAACCATTTCGATCCGGGAAGAATCCTTCACTCCCATTAGTGAGTAGGCTAAACGCTTGGACACAAAGGTCTTCCCTACTCCCGGAGGACCCTGCAGGATGATGTTTTTCTTGTACCGTAGAAGGCTGGTGATTTTGTTGTATTGGTCTTCATCTATGAATACTTCCTCAAGGAAATCCTCCGTTGAATAGCTCTCCAGTTCTTCTTCTGGATGGTCATGCATAATCCCGATTGCTTCTTTTAAATTCGGTTTCAATCGCCAGATGAAGTGGTTGCTCTCCTCATATTCCCCGTTAAAAAGAACGCACCAATAGCATTCAGTCCCCTCATCTCTTACTGGCACCTCTATCCCCGTGGCTTCAGTCACCCGTTTCGCCAGATAAACAACCGGGCCATTGAAAGATGATTGATGCTTCCCAAGCGCAGCAGCCAATTGAGAAGCCGTTGCCTCTCCTCCAAGCTCATACATTTTATGTAAATAGACGAGGTCGTTCTCTCCAAACACAGCCTCATTCTGTAAAAGTTCAATCCACTTCTCCGTACTGATTTTGTCTGGTGATGATAAGTAGGAATTCGTCTCTTCCTTAACCTCCTCGGTCTCCGAATCTCTAAATGACCCAATGACGCTCACCATTTTCTTGTGGAGATTATCATAGATGAACGCTGATTCATCCGTTTCTTCTAGAAATTCCCCCTTTAGTTTTTCAGGGTGCTCAGACCCATAAAGCATGCCGTATTTCACGCCGCCATCTTCTACCGAAACAAACAACTGCGGAGCTGTCTTATGGCTGATATGTCCTTTCTCATAAACCGCCAGCCAGCACTCGGAGCAGCCGAAGTTCTGATTCCAGTTAAAGCCGTTCAGCACCTTATCTTCCACAAAATCAAATTCCTTCAGCTCTTCCATATGTCGAATCGCCTCATGAATCTTCCGTTGCTCCTCCTGTACCTTTACTTTCTTATCGGCATAGTAAAGCTGAAATAAGATCGTGAAATTATTCCATGAATTCAGGATATTCGTTTCGTATTTCACCTTCACTTCGTTCTTAATGTCTTCAAGCTCTTCAATTGTCACAGAACCAAACTCGATTATCTTATCGATGACTCTAGACTTGATCAGGTTGACCTTCTGAGAGTTTTTGTACTGGCCTTTCAGAGTTTGCAGACTCTCCGAATCAAACGTAGAGAGAGTGTCCAACAACCTTTGAGGCTCCAACTTGTAGCTGTACAGTTCAGTCGCAATATTATATAAATAATCTACTGCACTTTCCACCTTGATTTGATCATATTGAGTACTGCAAAAGAAGAAATCTTGGATATCAAGAATCGTCAAATCCACGTAACTCTCCTTTAAATGAGTCAACGCAAGCTCACACAGTTGTAAATATGTCTGATAATTTGAGCCGACATTCGAAAGCTTCAAATCAATTCCGTAAGACCGCTTCAAATCCATGAAGACTTCCTGCTTATACAATGGATATTTAGTATAGTCGATTGCCGCCAGAATATATCCGAATAAAGGAGCCCCCAACGATATAGTAGGATTGAATTCCTTCGCCTTCTCCCTGAAAGCTTCAATCCTTTCCTCCAACGGTGCAGAAGCATAAATCAATTCATTTAATAGATCAGCAACCTCATTAGGCCGCTCCTCAGCATACTTCACCAAATCAGTCGTATTGCTCCAATGAACAAAACTTCCAGCAGTCGGATTTTCCTTCTGGAGCTTTCTTGTAATATCTACCACAGTGTAATCAGTGATGTCTTGCTCTCCCATAAAAATGTTTAAACGGGATAGGATATCTTCTTTATATGACTCATCATAAAGAGAGTTGGATTTAAATTGCAGATAACGTTTGAAGGAAATATCTATGTATGAATCTTTTAAAAGTTGGCGTTGAAGTTCTTGATTGGTCATGGAAGGCACCCCTTTGTTTTTTGTTAGTTTAGTAGTTTATAAACCTGATTTTACCAGTAGATGGTTTAGAATGAAACCTGGTTGGATTTTAGTATAAAAAAGAACCCTAACAAATTTGTTAAAGGGTTCTAAATCATATATATTCTTCCTTACTAGCAAGCCTCAGAGTTCCACCTCTATAAGCAAGCACTCTTATTCTTTATAATCTTCCCTGTAAATTAAACTTAGGTCTTCAACTAATAACACGCAGTAAAGTTCATTAAAGTTCACTTAAGATAGATCTTAAATATTCACAAAATTCCTCTTCTGAAGGAAGATAAGATTTAGACCATTTGCTTGCTTGAGGGTTATTAGTTAATACATCTCCAATAATCATTATTTTGGTATCATCTGTTACTTTAACAATTGTTCTGCCAAGAACTCTAGCTATATAATATCTGTTATGATTAAAACCTAGGTTCAAAATTGTTTCTATAATATCCTCAAATAGATCTAAATTCCCATCTATGTTCGGAAGTATATCGAACAAGGTGAAATCTGTAATTTTGTCAGTAAGGGAAAACTCATGGTTACCTTTAATAAGAGACAAATAGTTTTCAACAACCTCAAAAAATTCCTCTTCATAAAATGCCGACATTCCTGCTAAATCAGTATCTTCCATATTTATAAAACTTTGAGTAAATAAAATATAATCTTTAGAATTATTATTAAGTAAATCAGCTATTTCTTTTAAGATACTTTGTTCAAAATTCACCGTGAATTTCTCATATAAATGAGCGAATTGATTAGAAGTTGTCTTTAGAGTATCTTTATTACCCATAAGGAAATTTATTTTGTCTCTCATTTCTTGTATAGAACGGAATCGTCTTCCTTTATCACTTTGAGTGGCTTTCCTTATGATAAATTTCAACCTTGATTCACTTATTTTGTCATTATTTATTGTTACCGGTAAGTCATGAGTAATTATTTCGTATAGTATTTTACCTAAAGAGAATATATCTGCTCTATTATCTACTTGTTTTGAGTCTTGATATTGTTCAGGTGCGGCATAAACATCAGACCCAAGGGCAGCCCGAGTATGAGTTAGCTGAGTATCACTATTTAAAAATTTTCCTAATCCAAAATCTGAGATTTTTAGAATTTCATCGCCCTCTTCTCCATATATCAAGATATTTTCAGGCTTCAAATCCCTGTGAATTATTTCCTTTTCGTGAGCGTATTCAATACCATCTAAAATTTGATTAAAAAAGAATACAGCCATAGAGTCTTCCATATTTCCTAAATGATCTTCTCTATACTCTTTTAGTAACTCCCTGAAATTCTTCCTCGCTAGAGGCATAGTATAATATGCTAGACCTCTTTCATTTTCAGGATCCAGTGAGTCATTCAATTCAAAATTAATTATTGGAATAATATTTTGATGCTTTAGTTGAGTATGTATCCTTATCTCTCTTTCAAATCTTTTGAGATGATCTTCACCCATTTCTTCAGGTTTAAGAACTTTTAATGCTACTAACTCCTCACTATTTAATATTTCTTTAGCTATAAAAACTTTTCCAAATCCCCCTTCACCTATAGGTTCTATTATCTGAAATAAATTTGGTTCAATTCTAATGCTACTCACAAAAATCCTCCTAACAAATCAGCCAATCATATTACTCCTCAATCAAATAATGATACAAAGAACTCTCCAACTCATGCTCCAACAACATATTCATCCGAACAACCGGTAACTCCTTACCGTTCTTATCCAACATGGTCGTCTGTTCCTCACTATTCTCTTCAGGAACAGCCTTTCCAATATAATAAAAATCAGTTCCCTCATCATCATCCTTTTTCACAAACAGGTGTAAATCTAACTCTTGTTGTTTAGCATTAATTATCTTTCTAACCTCTTGAGATTCTAGAGTACGGTTACTCCGTGTGTACCATCTAAACACTTCTTGATTGATAAATTCATCGCCGTAGTTAACACTGGATTCAACATCTTCATTCTTATGATAAGTAACAAAGATCGGACATGTTCCATGCTTAGGCTTATACCCATACATAGTGGAGCTCTCATCATTTAGCCAATTTAATAACTTACATGCGTCTTTACGTGAATATTTTTGGTACAAGGTGAGTTTTTTTGAACAATCGTATGCAATGCTCTTTTCTTCTGCCGTTTTTATCGAGTCATATACTAATGACTTAAAGTATTCATTGCGAGAAAGACTTTCAACGATACGATCATTAAACCGATACTGTTCTCTCTCTTTGACCACGATTGGCTCTTCACCATACTTCTTTACCACTGCTTGAGTAAAGAATGCTAGATCTAATACTCGCTCTACGCCTGTCAAAGTCTCTGCATCCGTTCTACATCCGGCTAAAGACAATTCTTTAACATACTCATCTCTTGCGACTTGTAGTTTATCCAATAGCATCCTTAATAAAACAATCTCATGTCTTCTCTTACCATTTAATACTTCTTGAGAGAGCATCGTTAATACTTCATTTTCATACTTAGACAAAGAAGGTACTTCTTCATTCACTTTTTCCAAGAACGTATGGTAATTCGATTTCATTTCACCCACGATTACACATGGATCAATCGAATTATAGCTAACAAAATCATAAAGATAAGGCACTCGACCAATTTTATTTTTCAATTCTACATAAGCATCTCTTAGTATCTTCATGGAAGTTAACTTCGTATCATTAATTGACTTAAAGATTTGCTTTTTAGCAATCTCTTCAAAGTTTATCGTAGATACGCCTTTGATGTAGCACGTATCCTTTGTATGACGGCGAATATTATCTTTATTTTGAGACCGATCACCGGATAAAGCAACTGGGATCAGGTAGTTATTTTTATAGTTACCAATGAAATCGATGACCGTTACGTACTCTTTACTGTCATGCTTTCTTAGTCCACGTCCTAACTGCTGGATAAAGATAATACTTGATTGCGTTTGTCTTAGCATGACGACTTGATTAATACTTGGGATGTCGACACCTTCATTAAAGATATCCACCGTTATAATATAATCTAATTGTCCATTTTCTAATTCATTGACCTTACTTATTCTTTCCTCTTGAGAATGATTCCCTAATAATGCTACTGTCTTTAGTCCTCTCTCATTCAGGACTTTCGAAAGCTCGATGGCTTCCTCTTTTCGGCTACAGAACATTAACCCTCTTACCTTATCCCCAGAATGACCGTAGTACTTGATCTTCTCTAAGATATGTTCAACTCTCTCATCCGTAACAAGCTTGGATAAAACAGCTGTTTCATCTAATAACTCACCATTGAATTCATAATCAGTTACGCCAAAATAATGAAATGGGCAGAGCATATCTTCTTCAAGTGCTTCCTGCAACCGAATTTCATAAGCGATATTGTAATCAAATAATGAATAGATGTTGAAATCGTCTGTTCTCTCCGGAGTAGCTGTCATCCCCATTAAGAATTGTGGTTTGAAGTACTCCATCACTTTCACATAGGAATCAGCTCCGGCTTTATGTACTTCATCCACTAATACATAATCGAATTCAGCAGGATCAAATTGATTCAGTACATGGTCTTTAGACAATGTCTGGATCGTGGCAAAAAGATACCTCGCATCATTTTGCTTAGAATTTCCTGATAGGATTCCGAAATCTCGATCGATGCCCCCTAATACACTTTGAAAATCCGATTTCGCCTTTTGCAAAATTTGCTCACGATGTACGATAAATAGCATTTTCTGCGGTGCAAATCGTCTTACATCAAAAGCAGATAAATAGGTTTTACCTGTACCAGTGGCTGAAATAACCAATGCCTTGTCCTTGCCTTCTGCTCTCACACTTTGAATACTTTGTAAGGCCGTTTCCTGCATTTGATTAGGAACAATCTCTACTGCATCTTTCAGAGAGTTGACCTGATATTGTACCGGATGCTCAATTACATTCTGGATGTTTGGCAGATTTGTTGTCTGATATATTCTCTCATAATCCTCAATCCATCCAAGAGTCAGGTCGATCGCTTCACCCCATACCTCTTCAAACTGATCAATAAAGTGATGAATGATCTCTCCATTTTCATGTGAATTCAATTTTACATTCCACTCGTAATTTGCTTTTAAAGCCTGTGCAGTTAAATTTGAGCTACCAACAATTAAGGAATAATGCGTACTATGTTTAAATATGTACCCTTTGGCATGAAACCCCTTTAAGTTGGTTAATTTCACTTCAACATTAGAAATTTTCAAGAGCTCTCGGAATACATTGGGCTGATTGAATTGAAGAAAGGTAGATGTAAGAATTCTTCCTTTCATCCCCATTTGTTTAAGATCCCAAAGGAGGGCCTTTAACGTAGCTAAACCACTTTCCGTGATAAAAGCTACTGAAAAAAAGAAATCCTCACAATGACTTAATTCTTCTAGAATGGTAGAAAGAATATTTTTATTATACTTCGCATTATTGATCAACAACTGTGGTTTGTATCGTGTGGATTTCCCGTGTGCATGATCAATAAAACCCTTATAAATTGAGTCCGTTAAGTTTTCAACAAAGTTTGCCATTAAGATCCCCATTCATTTCCAATATGATAGTAAAATTGTAATCTTTATTACCAAGACTGTAAACCATATCCATAAAGAAAAGCTATCCAATGAATGGATAGCTTTCTAGTTATGCATATACCTTTTCTATCTTTTTAATTGCAGGAATATCTGCTGGTGCCCATTCAAGAGTATGTAATTCTTCAGGTGGTAACCACTTAATAGCTGAGTGCTCAGTTAAAACTGGTTCTCCTTCGATTAACTTGCAGTGGTAAGTAGTCAAATGAACAATCCCAAAATCATACTCATGAACGGTATGTTCAATCTTCTCACCAATTTCAATCGAACAGTGCATTTCCTCATGGATTTCTCGTTTTAAAGCTTCTTCAGGCTTTTCACCTTTTTCAATCTTTCCGCCTGGGAACTCCCACAATAATTGCAAAGATTTTTTTGTGCCTCTTTGTGCGCAGAGGATTTTATTATCTCTAAATATGACTGCCCCCACAACATGTATGTTCTTTTTCATATGTTCCTCCTTAAGGAGATATTATAAGAATAGAGTAACATAAGAAATTAAACACCTACAATAATGTCAAATAACTTAAAGCATTAAAATCTAAACTCTATCTAAATAACTCTGCTGTAATTTTGATCAAGGGGCCCAAATTGCATCAAATCCATTTTTAACAGAGTAATCATAAAGCATAATCAATTTCTTCGGATTATAATTCTGCATCTGCTTATTCAACTGGTCACTATTTACTGGGTACAATAACTCTTCATTACGTTCTAATATCCCCTCCAGAAAACCTCTTTCAGGGAGCTTATCACTTTTTGAGCTATTGCACTTATTGCATGCCAAAACAAGGTTCCATATATGATCCGATTGTACAAATGACCACGGAATAAAGTGATCAACGTGTGTTTCTCTCTTTTGTCCAGTCAGTGCCTTATTACAATAAAAACACTGTGCTGAAAAATGTGATAAAAGTATATCCTCAAAAGGTCTTAGCGAAGATCTCTTAGCAATACTTTCTACCTTCCCTAAAAGATAGTTAATGCTAGGGCCGGCATTAAGTTGCTCAATCATTGCGGCCATATGATAATTTGTAAGATTCGTAATGAGTCTTTGATAGTTCAACATGAAAGCATGGACAGCTGGATTGAACCTTAACAGTTCCGTTTTGTGATCAAAGGCATAAAATTGTCCCCTTGTATCACCATATAATGCCCCGAATACATTTATCTTCATAGTTGCTTTAATTTTACTGACTAACTTTAATTGTAGGGAATCAGGTATTTTATCAAAAATCATTTCTGATGGAATTGAATGCTTGCTCTGTTCTTCTATGATAATCGATACCACTCTTGCCGTTTTACCGCTATTTTGATTTGTTAAGTTGTGATGGATGATTAAATTCCAGTACACTTTTGTAAATGTGTATGCGAGTTGGTCATAAGTAACTTTGAAATCCTCATCTATTTGATATAAATTTTCAATCAGTGCTTTGATTAGAGCATATTTATAGGTAGATGACTTTACTGATTTGCTTGAAAGGATAATTGTAAAACCCCTCCAGATCTCTTCATCCGTTAAGTATATCCCTCTTAACTCTCCTACCTTTAGCTTATGACTCATTGGGTCTCATCCTTTTTAATTTAATCCGCTACTTTGTTCAAGAAAATCCTTTTATCGAACCCACCTCTATTATTAGCCTTTTCACGCCGTATAGATTCAATTTCATCTAAAGATGTATTATGAGACTTGGCAAACGCGTGAACAACCTCCATCAGATCAGCCAATTCTTCTATTGCCTCTTCCCTGGATTCTGCATCGTGGTATTCCTCTAATTCTTCAAAGCTCTTTTTCTTCAATTCAATTAGATACTCCTCTTCGGAAAGAACTCTTGTTGTAAAAGCTTTTCCTGTTTCTTCAATGATTTCTGGTATTCTATCCCGCACTAATTTGTTATATGTAGGCATTAAACATTCCTCCAATAGATGTAGTTATCAAACTTAATTAATAATCCGCTTTCCCCTCAGCTACCATACTCACACCTCTAAAAAACTCATTCCCATCATACTCCCGACTACTCTCTTCAAACCGCTCTCTAAAAAACTCCCGAAGCTTAGGATCCGTACAATACACATAGCAGCCCTTCTGCCCACGAGTCATCAACGTCCGATACGTATTACGTATAATCTCATCCGCTACCTTCTCAGATCTCTCTGGATCTTCCTTCAGCATTTTCTTAATACCCTTCAATGAAGAATCAGTCTTAGCTCTTTCAGTGTGATCTGTGATCACCCGTCCGTCTTCATATCTCATGTCATCCCCTATGATCACCCCTACATATTCAAACTCCAGACCCTGGCATGTATGAATACAGCCGGCTTCTTTAACAGAATCAACATCAATGGCCCAGGTGGCTGAATTATCGAGGTTCCAACTCATTTTAAAGTCGTATTCATCAAGAACAATGTCATGATAGTCCGTATTGCTCTTCCCCTCTTTGTCCCAGTTCCAACAGTAGCCTGCAACCATACGGGATTTGTTGGTGGCATTATTTCTCTCAATTTCGCTTCTCAGTTCATTCGGATCGTTGAAAACCCGGAAATCATACTGTCTGCCAATATAATGAGCATTTGCTGTTGTTCTGATTTGAAGAACGTCATCAAGCCATGCTAAGTAACCATCGGAGCCACTGCAGCGAAATTGAGATTCGAGGTTCATGATTGTGATCGGTGCATTGTTTTCTTTGGCAAATCGTTCAATTTCTTTAAGACTTCCATGATCCTTTAACGTGACCCGCTGCCTTTCATCAATGAAAAAGATGGATAGTTTCGATGCTTCGATGATTTCCTTTGTTTGATTTTCACCGAGGTGCTGAAACATCCCTGACTTCAGATTCAGTCGGTGGGCTTCATCCACGATTAGCGCATCGAACTCATCCCTGGGAGCATCGAAGTAGCTTCCGGATCCCTTAAACAAATTATCAATATGTCCCTTTTTAAAATCTTTTTTCAGTTTGGTAGAATAAATGTTTCGTGGTGCTGCGTTTTTCGTGACGTACTGACAGACCATGCTGAGATTGGTAAGGTGGACCAATAGATTGATAGCGAGAACCGATTTCCCGGTACCCGGACCACCCTGCACGACCAGTACCTGCTTTGTATTGGTGCGGAGGGCTTCCTTCGCTAAATGGATGGCCTCTTCATACACCACCTTCTGATCATCAATCATCACAAACTCGTCGTTCCCCTTCAGCATCTGATTCAATGAATCCTGAAGAGACTTCGAGGGCCTGATTCGACCGTTCTCTATTTTATAAAGATTCTCCTTATTGTCCCCGACCTGGATATAACGCTTAATGAAGTCCCGCAGCTTCTTCGCCTGCCCCTTCACAAAGACCGGAGCCTGTTCCAAATAGTATTCATAGACAGGGTCCGTCAGGGGATCCTGTTCCCCTTGATTCAAGTAATTATGTAAATACGCACAAGGATACAGCTCCATCTCTGCGTTTTGAGCATTCTCATTGTAATCCTTGATGAGCGATGCATACGACCACGCCTGGTAGGACGGATGTGTCGTCTCCACCAGCCCTCGATTCATCGCCGTCTTCACAATCGCTTCCTTCCCCCTGATCACCTCAACCGATTCCCACTGCTTCAGCTCCACAATCACGATGGAATTCTTCTCACCATCCTTACCTGAAATTAACAAATCCACCCGGCGCGACGTATGCGGAATCTTGAACTCGATTGCCACCCCTGCGTCACTAGGAATCTCCGGATCATTCAGAACACGATACATATACTGCATCGAATTATCCCAAGAACGCACTTCCCGCTCATTTATCTTCCCAATCTTCGACGTGTAATTGCTGCATATATTATTGACAAGTTCATCATGGAAAACGTCTTCCAGGAATTCTTGTTTAGTAGCCTCATATACGATCATATTCGTCAGCCTTTCGTGTAGCAGTATATTCCTATTATTTAGTTAAATTTTGGATTTAGCAAGGGGAGGGCTAATTTTTTACCCAATCTTTCAAACTTCCGGAAATCTGTAAATAAACCAAAAAAACTTCAGAATTATCCATTTAATGTAATATTTTGACGACTTGTCCGTTTATCGCCATTTTTCACCACTTGATAATGGTTGTAAAAGGGGTCAAATCATTGGATAAACCATTGACAGAACGGCAATTATACGGGAAATACATATCCATTTTATTAAGATTAAGAAGAGACGAAATGGGCTATACTCAGGCAGAATTGGAAGAAAAGGCAGGACTGGCTCGAACCACGATAAGTATGATTGAACGCGGTAAACGAACCCCTGAATCCTATACCCTATCAAAAATTGCAATGGCCTTGGAAATCAGCGTAGATCGCTTAAATGAAGAAGTGTGGGAGAACGTGAGGGAAAATAGAGACAATGATTCTTCTACATAAATAACTTTAGTCTACAATTTAAACGATAGAGGTGGTTGAGATCAAGAAGCAGGAATTCGTTTTAATGAAGGATAAGCAAGTTTATAATTTTGTGATTGTTGGGTTTGATGATAGGAACTCTTATGGCGAGGTTTATTTTACGGAGAATGATCGGACGACTTCTATTTTTAGAGGTTCTGATGTGAAGGAAGTTATTAAGATAGCTAAGAGAGAAAGCAGCAGCTTACATCGGGAGTGAGCTACTGCTTTCTCTCTTAGTTTTAAATTTTTCTGTGCAACCAGAATGCAGACTTTAGGTTTATTCAAGGGACTCTCACAGTGTTCCCTTTCTATAATTTGCGGTGCATCAGTTTCCTACTTAGCTTATTTTAAATTCATCCTCCTAAATGCTTATAAATTTAAAAACCATAACATATATTGGTAGTAATAAATTCCAATCGTTATAGAGGTGATGCTAAGTGGAAGAATTCAAGCAGCAATTAAAGAACTTATCCAGCCGCATTGAAAGGATAAGAGTGAACATCCATACGGAAGAAGCCACGAAAACGTCGTTGATCATGCCCCTGATCCAAATCCTCGGTTATGATGTTTTTAACCCGGAGGAGCTGGTGCCTGAGTACATAGCTGACGTTGGCATCAAAAAGGGTGAGAAGATCGATTATGCCATCATGCAGAACAATGAACCTGTCATCCTGATTGAAGCAAAAAGTGTCAACGAAATGCTGACAAAGCATGACTCCCAACTATTCAGATACTTTGGAACGACGAAAGCAAAGTTCGCCATATTGACGAACGGAATCGAATATAAATTCTTCACAGATCTAGAAGAACAAAACAGGATGGATCAGAAGCCTTTCTTTGTCTTTGATATGCTTGGGTTGAAAGATGCTGATATCTTTGAGATCGCCAAATTCAGGAAGAATGATTTTGATATTGTTAATGTTTTGACCACCGCCTCTGAGCTTAAATACACAGGAGAAATAAAACAATACCTCCACCTTCAATGGGAAGAACCTTCTGAAGAATTTATTAAAGTAGTCATCAATGACGTCTATCAAGGGATGAAAACGAAGAAAGTCATTGATAACTTCAGGGATTTAGTGAAAAAATCTCTACAGCAGTACGTGAATGAAAAAGTGAGTGATAAGCTGCAGAAAGCTTTGAACTCCTCAACTGAAAATACAGAAGTAGCAGGCACTGATCCAGATATAGAGGCAGAAAAGGAAAAAGGATCTCCAGAGAAAATCTCAAATGAAGAGATTGAAACAACTGAAGAAGAAATTGAAGGGTATGTCCTGATTAAGCTGATACTGAAAGAAAAAGTGGATCCTGCAAGAGTCTTCTATCGAGACAACAAAAGCTATTTCAACGTACTATTGGACGACAGCATTCGAAAATGGATCTGCAGATTAGGATTCAATGGCCCCACTAAATACATCCAGCTGAATGATGAAAAACGGACGAATATTAAAATAGATTCAGTGAATGACATATTGGAATATAAAGAAGAAATTATGGCGGTGGCTGGGCAGTTTGAATCGGTTCCCAGTAAATGAAGAAAGCAGGGTGACGGTTCTGATGCTTCCTGAAAATGTAAAAAGAAGCACCAGATCCGTCCCGGTGGTTTCATGAACATCAGAAAACCGCTGGATAATATTTATATTAACTTATAAAGGCAGTTGGTTTATTAAATAGCAAAAGGACAAGGTTCCTCCCTTGTCCTTTTACTATTCATTATTTGGATATTCCCTCAAATAACTCGTTTACTCAAGCACCATTTAATAGGAAACGCTGGGCATTTCTCTAGCTTCAGTGTTGCATACTTAGAAGAGGTCCATCCACCTCCTAATAAGCCTTAATCCCAAACACCAAAAGCTTCTTAGGTAAAATATCATCCAAGTTCAAAATATCAGTGTCATTCAACTCAATTAAATTAAATCCATATTTATTGTAAACTCGTAATTTCTCTTGTTTCCTAGCTGAGTATTTCGGTTCATCTTCGAGTCCCCAATATTCTATGTACACTTTACCAACGGGCAGGTAGAAATCCGTGTATACGTCTTCTTCTACAGGCAATTTCCTTTCGTACGCATGTGCAATTTCAGACATGTATAGCCAATTATCAATTAACATCTCCGCGCGTGACCTAACATAGTGTCCATCAGTTGCCCTGTGTTTTGCTTCGAACTTTTCTCTAAACTCTACAGGGTTGTGTTGGGCTGACTCTGATTGTGTTGCAGTCCCATTCCCCTGAAGCTCTTTAATTGTTTCTACTAACCTTCTATTCTGCAAAATACTATTTGGCCAATTTACATAAGGGACACCTGTTCTATCATATTCAAGTTGTTTTCCACCCAAACTTAAACCAAGCTTTGTTACGGTCCAACCTTTTAGACCCTTTTGAACAAAGCCAAGTTCCGAAAGGATTGGATTCATTTTTAGTTTTGATACCCCAAATTGCTTACTTAGGGTAGTAGCATTTAAAAGTGTATCATTACGTTCGGTTTTAAACATGCTATGATCAATTATGTCTTCCTTCCAAGCAATGTACTCTCCAACTCTTGGATGTTTTTTAATTGTGCCCCCTATTTGCTTTCTTTTTTCAGTTAGCACCCAATTCTCATCCACTCTGTTAATGAACCCATTTATAAGAAATATATTAAACATTTCTTTTACATTTAGTTTTAATTCCTTCGAAAGTGCAGTTGTTGAAACATATTTCACTTTATCAGTTGTACTCATCATATCCCCCATTTACCATTATATGATAATTATATAGTACTTATTAATTATTGAAAGAGCAATTGATATGGGGAAAATCATTTTTTAACAATGATTTTGTATATACGTCTTCTATTCACCGGATAAACTATTAACTTTATAGAAGTATTCCTAAGCAGGTAGTTTAAATTAAGGAATCGTGGGGACTTTTATTCACCTTACCTTTTCAATATATATAGCTCATCAAAAGTACAAGAACTTTGGTCAGCCGTTTAAAATGATCCAAGGGATTATCGGCTGGGTATGGTTCCCCATCCATCTTTGATCACAACCAGATATCCTCATCCACGAGCATTTCCTTATACTACAGATTATTGAAATACATTATAACCCATTTATATGTAATATTATGGTAACATAAAAGGAGTATTTTACTAGTACAGAATGAAACGAGGAATCACTTATGTCTATAGCAGAAAGAGATTACTGGAATGATGACCGGTATAGACCTAAAAGCAAGAAAGCTCCCAAATGGTCATTTGGGGTTATCGGATTCATCCTACTGGCGTTGTTTGCCAGTGGCTTACCAATGAAAATCTACAACGAAATCAATATCCATCAGGAACAAAAAATACGAAGCTACCTGCAGGAGCGCGAGCAATACTTAAGTTCCAGTGACCAAAGCTTTAAACAACTAATGACCAAGATCACCGCTTCTAACGGTAATCTTTCATCCCTGACAATCGATATCCATGAAACGAATATGACGTTAACGCAAAATTACCAGAAGCTCATCGATTTACGTCCTCCCCGCGCTTTCAAGGAGCTTCACGACAAAACCATCGAGCTGTACGTCATCAAACAGGCAGCCGTCGATTTTCTGGTATCATCAGCAAATACCAATACCTATCATTCTGAAATACTATCGACTTATATAGAAGAAAGTAATCGAAAGATGAGTGAGTTACGACCTCTTATGATTGAAGGATTGCAGAAAGCAGACATGCGATACCGTATCGAGCAGGATGGGACGTTGAAGTATTGGGCGAAGGATCATTTTTCGCGGAGTTTGGAGTAATGGGGCATCCATGAGAATAAGATTAATTGAACAGGGATCTATTCTAATTTAATGAGAAAAGGGGTCAATTTTCATGGAACTGAGAAGCATCGGCATATTAGTATCCTGTCTGGCTGTTCTAACCTTTTGTGTTGTGAAAGCAATGGAAAAAGCATCAAGGTATATATCCAATGGCACATTCAATTCTATGGGATGGTACATTTATGTATTGATTTTCATTGTTTTGGTGATAGGGGTTGTTCTAATCGTAAATGTGAAAGAGGAAAGACCCTAGAATTCTTAAGTAGAATGGATTTGAATTCCAAGCGCATGGCTTGATTAGTACATGTTATCTGCCCAGCTTCTATCCTATAGTCTCAGAAATCCAGCCTTCAAACGGTGCCTGTCCCCTGATATGTTAATAATTAACGTACCAGGGGACAGGCACCACATCCTTATGCAAGCATTACCAACAATTTTTATGTAATATCACTTACCAATTGATACGATAATACCTATATTAAACTTCCAAGGAGAAACTCATGTTATTAATCCTAAACTTTTTAAAGAAGAAAAAAAGTGAGACCACACCAAAACAAGTGAATACCGTCTCATCAAAACCAAAAAGGACAAATGAACAGCTTGCAACAAGAAAAGGCGAACTAGGAGAATACAAAATTGATATCCAACTGGATCAGCTCCCAAAGACTTATCGCCATCTAAGCGATCTCCTCATTCCAAACCCGAAAGCAAAGTCAGGTTATTCACAAATTGACCATGTGGTGATTACTCCATACGCAATCTTTGTCATTGAGACAAAAAACTATCAGGGGACCATCTATGGCGGGAAAGATCGAAGCACATGGCTGGTCAATGGAAAGTTCAAGATGATGAACCCTTTTGCACAAAATTATGGGCACATAAAAGCACTCACTTCATTGATTGATGAGAAGTACCACCATTTGTTTGTTTCCATGGTTTCTTTTACAAAACGCTCTACCTTTAAAGTAGATCCGGATTACCGGAAAATCGCTTCTAAGGAACTTATTGTGTATGACATAGAGTTGTCGGAATTTATCCATCGGAAAGAATCGGTGTTGAAAATTGAGCATAAAGAGCCTCTTCTAAAGGAACAAGACATCTCTACTATTTATTATGCTTTCTTAAAGGCCAATATTACTGATTTAAAAGTAAGAGATGATCATAAACATACATTAAAAAGGAATGCTACTGAAGCAATGACTAGCTCAGATGAGACTTGTACGATTTGCAAAAAACCTGTTTCTGAGAAAGTTAGGGCATACTGTTTATCAAATCATACTTTTAAGAGGAAAATTTATTGCTATGAGCATCAGAAGAATGTTAAGTAATAGTTGATTTTATGGAGTAACTGGTGACGGTTCCTACTCTACTTAATGCGTCAAAATGGGAATCGTCCATACTATACACTACTCGAAGTCGGCGTTTACGATGACCGCAATCGGCTCATCTATCTCATAATGATAGTTGGATAAACTTTGAGTAGAATACTTTTTGACATGACTTATTCAAATGCTCAATCTTGATCATTTCTACTCTCCTATTTATAGGCAAAGGGGAATCACATTTTAAAAAAATATGATTCCCCTTTGCCCTTTATCTACTATACATGTAAATAGTAACTTTATAAGGAATAGAACCCTCTTCACACCCCATATAAAAAGCCACCACGAAACATCCTCCCATACTACAATATCCCATCATTCAAATTCCTTCCCCTTCTTCAATAATTCAATCGTATCCATTCGGCAAATCTTCTTAATCCCAAAGAAATAAACGTACGCCAGTGTAATCAACAGGATCATAAAATCCAGGAGTACAATGATACCTAGAAATGGTAGACTCACCGGAATGAGCTTCAAGAAATAGTTGAATAGGTAGATGACCAGTGTATACAGGAAGATGTTACGAAACAGGATGGTAAGTAGTCTCGTATATATGGTCACGATCATCTTACTCTTGTAGCCTATCAGTTTAAGGATGGCGATTTCCTTCTTCTGAATCCGGAGGAAATTGATCATCAACAGGATGGCCGTCACGATGGATGTTATGACCAGGAATCCACATAGAATAATAAGGATCATCTGATTGGTGCTAATATTAATCGAGAAGTTTTCAAAGCTGTTAAAGGTGTAGCTGGTAAAATAGTGATTGTCTTTTAACACTTTGCCGACAGTGTCAACATTTTTTATGTCCTTTACATACACAACCAGGTTGCTCAATTGTGATTCCTGGATGTATTCAGAGCTGTTCTGTGATTTCTCGTACATGATTTTGGTCAGCTTCTTGGCCTCTTTCTCGTTCACATATGCCTGGTTGTTCTTCGGGATGGAATGAATGAAGATGGCATTCTCATTGGTGGCCCCTTTTTCCGCTGTCATTTCAAGGTCAACGGTTTCTGTGGAGGAGAAACCGCCGTCTTTCTCTTCAATGATTGGAACGTTAAGGGTGATCTGCCCGTCTTTTACATCCCCTACACAGATACGACCATCTTTCAAGGTGCACCCTTCACTTACGAGGGGTGCCAGTTCTTCACTGATCCCGATCATCGAATACGCTGTGGCCATTGAATCACGATAGACGGTAGGCAGCGTATAAACAGGATAGGCTTTGGCTTTGTCGTCCAGTTCCTTATCTTTCAACAGCGTGTTGATCTCGTTTACATCTTGGAGTGAAATCTGGGTGGTGGCTTCCCCATTCCCTTTCCCCGTCACATGAATGACCTTCACATTATTGTTGTTCATAAAGTCTTTATTGATCATCTGGTACTGATTCGAAATATACGAGACCGTGAAATTTAGCATAGTCAGGGAAATGACCATGATGAGTATGGAAATGGTAAGGAAATGATGGGTTTTCTTCCTTAGCATTTCCACGACGAATTTAGTGTTCATTGAAATGTCCCTCTTTCCAGTGACAGCGTCGTATCCGCATAGTCTTTCACGACTGGATCATGTGTCGAGACGATGATCAGCCTTTCCTGAGAGAGTTCCACAAGGAGTGTTAATAGATCTTCTTTGACTTCATAATCAATACTCGCAGTCGGTTCATCCAATAAGATGATCTCAGGTGCACTTAACAAAGCCCTGGCGATGGATACCCGCTGCTTCTCTCCTCCTGAAAGAAACGAAACCTTCTCATCAATGAGACCGTCGATGCTGAGTTTCTTGCATGTGTTCAGAATGATGTCATCGTAGTGATCTACGGGGTGATCTGTGATATTCAGCTTCAGATATAAGTTTTCCTTCACAGAAATATTCGTTAGAAGCATATGCTCCTGCATGACATATTCAAGGTTTTCAAACCTTTTGTGGACGGATCCACTATCAGGGGTCTCAAAACCAGCGATAATATTCAGCAGTGTAGATTTCCCACTCCCGCTCGCACCGTAGATGGCGTAGATTCCTTTATCACGGAACGTGTAATTCAGGTCTGAAAGAATTCTGTGTCGATAACTCTTATTGATCTTCTCTAGCTCTAGGATCGTAGTCATTTCACCAACTCCGTCATGTCGCCGTCACTGTAAATGATCAGCTTGGATGAGCTCTCATCAAAACCGATAAATTGAGTACCGGATTGAAGAAGCTTCTGATTCTTGAAGTCTCTTACTTCAAACTTCCCTGAATCATTCACTTCGAGAATATAGTTATCCAATGCCCAGACAAATACCGTTCCGTCCTCTAATTTCTTGATCTTCTGATTGCCGCAGTAGAATGTCTCTTCTTTTGAATAACAGACGTTCCCTTCATGAGCACTCAGATTTTGGGACACATCTGCTGCCACCAGCTCAAACGAAGACAGAGAAAGGTCAGTATGATAGACATTCTGCTTTCCTTCTTCGTTCAGAAGCACGAAAATCTGATCATTGGAAGAAATGCCGACGCCAAAGATCTTTTTGGTCATTTCATTTTCCTCGGTTTTCAGCTTTTCAAGCTTATTTTTATCCGTCAGCTTGAAAAGCCCCTTGAACACCTGCTGATCGCCCGAATACTCCATGACTGAAAAGATGTACTTCTTATCCACTACAGCCACTGGGAATATCGCTTCTTTATCATTGTCATGCTCATAAACGGTTTCCAGACGATTGTTTTCCCTCTTCAATATCGTAAATTCATTCGTCATGGAATTGCCACTCGTCACGTATTGATCATTTCCTGGAAGTCTGTATTGAAACTCGTTTTCCGTTGCATCGATCTTTCCGGTGCTTGATTTTAATTTTTCATCATATGTAAGATACTGAACCCCATCATACACAAGCTTACAGTCACCACCCGTACAGCCGAGGGCTTCTGATTTCACCCCTGCCTGCTGATCGCAGCCGCTCATGAATAACAGTAAACTAAATCCTAGAAATAAAAGCATTCTCATGTCATCATCTCCATAAAAAGAAGGAGCAAGCATGCATGGTATGAGCACTCCCACATACCAACCGATACAAACTATACTCCTTACTTCATTTTCATTCTTTTTTATTTGATTCCCTTCAACAGCCGTCTACAGGAACCCGTGTCTTATCTATTATACAGAAGCGTTCACAGACCAAGAACGTGCATCGCCTTTGATTTTCACTTTTGCTTCGTTCTGAATGGAAACCGTGCCGCTTCTATAATCTGCTTTAGGCTTAATAACCGCATTTCTTGTTTCAGAGTAAGCACCTTTTGCACCGTTCGAGTTCTGCCAATAAGCACTTTGACAAACGTTTTGCCATGAACTGCTTGAACCGGCAGATACACCGTCAGCCGAAATACCAATCGACATGGATGCACTGTTTCGTAACGAAGCACACGCCTCCCAAGTGGTCTTAATCCAATCAACCGAGTTGCTTCCAGAATAAACAGCAGATGTCTGATACGTAAATTGATACGTATTCCCACTTGTGGTTAGACCTGATCTCCATGCATCCGATGTAAGCTTACCATATGGTGTCGTAACATAATTCGAATCTGATGCAGCACTTGCCGTACTAATTGTAAAACCAAACGCACATATCGCAACCGTTATACCCATCATAATCTTTTTGAACTTTTTCATTCCAATTTCTCCTCCTGGAAACAACTTATATTTTTTAGGGGATCATGTTGTAAAGAACCTGATGTGAGGTAAGACCTTCAAAAAACATCTTGTACCATTGCAATGGCATTTTTCATTATGTTTATGAGCGTAGTTGTGAGAACAAGTAATGCGCTGAATCGATTCAAAAATATCTTACCATTTATTAATGAACTTGTTTCATTCTTTTAGGAATATATGTATAAATAGGTCTAATTTTGTATTATTGTTTATTTTTCCCTATATAAAGAAGAGATGCTTCCATTAAAAAAAGCACGAGAACCTTCCTCGTGCATCCAGAAATTTGACTCTTTCACTTAAAATGAAGCATTAGACGAAGCAACCGACTCATCACTCTTCACACAATCAATAGCAATCACGACAGCAATACTAATCGTTTCCATCTATTCATCTTGAAAAAGGGATCTGACCCAAGGCAAGCTAAAGCTTTAAAATATTGTGGGTCAGACTCCAACAATTAGTCACAATGTACAATTTGATAATAAAAGGGAATTTAATCCCAAGTGTCGAACCTGTGATACACTTGGGTTATCTAAGTTCACGGTATAAACTATACTTTTTAACCAAGTGGATTTGCTATCTTGAATAAGGAAACTACATAAATTTTTGTTCGGGGGAAAAATGCTTGAGAAAAATCACGTTATCAAATGGAGAAACGGTAGAAGTTGAATGTCTAAGCTGTGCGTTAACAAGTGGATTAGTTGAACCAGAAGGCGGTGTGGTTATCGAAACAGAGCACTTTCACGCCCATCAAGATGTCGCTTATCCAATTCGAGGGCTAATAATCTTAGCTTCTAAAAGACACATCAAATGTTTAGATGAATTAACTGAGTCTGAGAGATTAGACTACATAAACATTTTAGCAAAGATAAGAAAAGCACAAAGAGACAACTTAGGGATTGAATACGTCTATTATTTTTACAACGAAGACACCACCCATCATTTTCATACTTGGATGGTTCCGAGATATGAATGGATGTATGAATTCGGGCGTTCAGTAGAGTCTGTTCGAACAGTATTACTTCACGCTAGAAATGAAATGAATGACAAGAGAAATGTTGAAGAAGTGATGGAAGCCATCAACATTCTTACCGAAGAATTAAATAAATAATCTAGTAGAACTTCCGCTTTTAGGAAGTTCTATTTTTCTATAACTATCAACATTAAACTTTTACAGAGCCAATATGAAAAGAAGCACGAGATCCTTCCCCGCGCTTCCGCACCCTTAATCTATACTTTAAACCGACGCTCCAGACGAAGCAGCCGACTCATCACTCTTCACACAATCAATTGCAATCATGACAGCAATTATAATCGTTTCCATCTCTTCATCTAATATTTGCACCCTATAGCTATCGCCCCAAGAGAACCACTCCTTGCCCACTTGACCTACGACTCTCCCATTGTGTAATACCTGAAAATCCATATCCAACCAATTACCCTGCACTTCAATACCTGCCGCATCAATCGAATAGCGTGCTTTCAGAAAGGAAAAGTCCTTCTTGATCGTCAATACCTCTTGACCATTCACCTCAACAAAAAACTTTGGTAAAAAGCTGAATACCTTTTTCGTGATAAGTGCTACTTCATCTCTGCTTGTATTCATAATGGAGAAAGTCTTAGGAACTCGCATAAAACTTCCTTCCACATAATATACATCCTTCTCATCCTGATCCTTTATGGTGAATTTCTCGCTAAGACTGAATACCTTTTGTTTTATATAAAGCTGTCTCATCATATTGCCTCCCACTTTTAAGTCTTTACATTATTTACGATTGAGATGGGGGTTAGTTCCAGAATTATTCCATAAATTTTCACTCTCAGCCTTCTGCTCTGTTTCCCCTCTCTCAATGTAACTCAGCTGAGGATGACCGGTAATGGCCTCAAACTCCCATATTTATAAACAAAAGCCATCCCTTTAATAAAGGAATGGCCCATAACTTTTTTATCTCTCACACGCCCAGCCATCTTTATCCCGGTCATGTTTTGACGCATAAGCAGGATGATCCGAATCGACTCCATCAGGATAGACTTTTCGTAGTTCGGTACAGTTTTGATAATACTCTTTTTGTGGAGATGCTACAGGTGTTTCAGCTGTTGTACTGGAAGCAGAGCTCGTACTTGAGCTTGAGTTGGAGCTT
The DNA here is from genome assembly GCF_005938125.1 of Bacillus sp. BHET2. Lineage (GTDB taxonomy): Bacteria > Bacillota > Bacilli > Bacillales > Bacillaceae_B > Rossellomorea. The sequence goes on along the minus strand of NZ_VCQN01000001.1, from coordinate 553,977 downwards.
GATTTAGCAGTTGCAGCTGCTGTCGTTGTTTTCTTTTCCTCTTTTGGATCCAGGTCCCCTTTAGTCGTCCCATTTTCACCGTATGCCCAAAGACCTGTTTCGTTCTCCCTTGCTTCCCGGGCGAATTTCACGAAGTACTCGCTGTATTTCACATCCGGGTTGTAGGTGGACGGCTCCGCATATCCGTTTAATACGAGGTCGGCATTGAACATCTTGGTCCGGATTTCTTCTTCTTTCATGTCATCCTTAGGAATCTCAAGCCAGATAAGGCGCAGGGAACGGTTGTACCGGTCCGTTTCGGACACATCTTTTTGGAGCCAGACCTTTTTGCCTTCTAATTTTTCGGTCGTATAGTTACTTGCTTCTTTTCCGTATTCCTCTGTTCTCGTTGTGGACTCAGGAGTGTTGACTCCGATGAATCGCACTTTTCTTCCATCCTTCAATTCGACTGTGTCACCGTCTACCACACGGGTAACCAGCACTTCTTCCAATCCGAATTTTTCCGCAAGTGTTTGCTGCTCTTTCATTTTCTCGGCTTTTGCCTTTTCCTTGGCTTCTTTTTCTTCAGCCAATTTCTTTTCTTCAGCCAGTTTCTTTTTTTCCTCTTCCTTTGCTTTCTTCTCTTCCGCTTCTTCTTTGTCTTTCTTTTCTTTCTCTTTCTTCGCCTGTAGATCAGCTTCCTTCTCAGCCTTTGCACTGGCTACTTTATTTTCTTTATCCATTTGCTCAGTTGGAGCTGCAAACGCCCCAATGATCGCCACGAGAATCCCGATCGTAATGACCCAGCCCGGTTTTCTTGAAAACGTCCTTCTACCTTTTCTTTTTTGAGAAGTTTGGTATAAACCAAACACCAAAATCAATAATCCAACCCAAGCTACAGGCGTTACAATCGCCAGGAGCAATGTAAAAATGATTGCCACAGCAGCCATGATGATACGTATAACTTTCATTCCAGCACCTCATTATATTTTCCCCGTTAAAAATATCCTCGATTTGCTCTAGCTACCTAACCGCAAAATTTATTAACAGATTTGTATATATATTGTAATATAAAATCGTCTATTTTTCAGACAATCTCACAATTTAGTGAAAATTTTCTGTATCGGACAAAAAAAGAGCAGAAGCTTTCACAGCTTCTGCTCTTACACTCAATTCATATTGATCTATACCTTACTCGATTTATTGCTGTTGTGTAACTTTCTTCATATTATCCTGAAGTTGCAAGATCCGGTTCGTTCCTTCTTCACGGAGACGTTTATTTTCATCTTCGATTGATTTTGTTTCCTGCAGTCCTTTGACGATCGTATTCCAAGACTCTTCAATCGTTTCAATTTGAACGCTTGGTCTCCCTGCTAGTTTGGCAATCTCTGTACTTTGATTGGCAATGTTTTCTGCATTACGCTTCAACATCTCATTTGTACGGCGATCCAGCTCATTCATTGAATCTGCAACCAACTTCTGACGTTTAGCTGTGACAGCTTGGATAATACCATTTTTGAAAATCGGGATCGTGATAACAAACGCTGAGTTGATCTTCCCGATTAGTTTGGTATTCCCTCGCTGCAGCAGACGGATTTGTGGGGCAGTCTGCAGGGCGACCATACGGGCCAAATCTAAATCATACACTCGTTCTTCCAGGGTTTGGATCGCACTCTTTAATGTGTCGAGTTGCAATTGAGCCATCTGGTCGCCATTCATCGCTTTTTGTTCATAACCCGGCAGCATATTATTCAATTCATCCAACTTAATTTGACCTGCCACGACGTATTTTTCTAACGCCATATAATAATTGATATTGTTTTCATACATCTCTTCCAAGGTCATGGTAGAACGGGTCATTTCATCTTTATACTTCGAAATTTCCACGTGAACTTTCTCGATTTCGCCGCCTAGTGTCTGATATTTACCGAAGATTTTTTCAATCATGTCATTGCCTCGGTTAAACAGCTTACCTAAGAGACCACTCTTTTTCTCTTCGAAATCTTTCTTATCAAAGCGATCCATAATCTTGCCCAGTTGTTTCAGCATTTCGCCAGAGTCTGTTACTTCAGTCGTTCGCATCATGGAGAGGATACGGTCTGAGAATTGAGAGATTTGAACGGCAGGCTCTTTCCCAAATTCCAACAATTCCATTTGGTTTTTCGTATCTACTTGTTGAGACAGTCGGATCACTTCCGGATCCTTTCGAAGTTCATTACGGATGTCCTCTGCCTTTTTCTCTGTAATGACTTCATTCTTTTCAAGGGTTGCGACTTGTGTTTCGTTTACCATCGTTTCTTCACTCCTATTTTTGGGATTTTAATGTTTTGAACATTCTTCGTACAAACGAAGGCTCTTTAAACTCCAGCTCAAATGACATGTCTTCCAGCCAATGAGTATCAAATACATTGGACTCGATATACTGTTCAATACAATTATGTCCTGGAGGGTTATACACCGTTATGTCCACTCCAAGTTCGTTAAAGAAGAGCAGTCTGGCTGCATCTGAACGGGAAAGCATTCCGTTCATTTCATTATTAAACAGAACCAGTTTGGGAACGTCCTGTGAATAATCGAACTTCTGGATGATTTTCAAATCTTCCGGTGAAAGATCTGTCGCTTGAGTGAACAGATAGAGCTGAACATCCTCTATCCTTTCATGATTCAATGGAAGCAGCCGAGGACTTTCGCACATTTTTGAGATCACATATGCGATTGCCCGCTGTACACCGCCAGGAAGGTGATTGTATTGCCACCAGTTGCCAGAAATCATTTTCTCCACGTCCAGAGTTCCATCTTTCCCCGTGGCATGTTGATAATGAAAGGTATGATTGGCTTTCACTTCTGTTGTAAACGGGAAGTGCTGAATCAACACCGTATTTTTGTCTTCTATCAAACTATGTAAACGGCTCCAATATTCTTTTTTGTTCTCTGAAACCCCCATAATTTTCGCAAAAATAGATGGAATTTCAACTTGCTCCCGTGTGGCATGGAAGTTAGGCCGGACGAATGCTTTCTCTTTACTAATCAAGAACAGTTCATCATACGTTGTTTTAAGCGTGACCGAAGATGGCAGGCTGTCCCGGAATTGCCATGGTTTATAAAGTTGAGACCCCTCATGAAACAACACATCATTCAATTCCTGTGTGGCCCGGTATGCCACAGTGGACTGACGGTCAGGTTTTTCCGTCGGGAAGGGTTCCAGTTCTCCTTTAGTTGGATGATGTACTACCTTGGAGATGTTCTGATCAGGATCCAGGGCAGCAAACTGGTCTTTTCCCTCGGGATGGAAAATGAGCACATCACACCCGATGGTCATCATGTAATAGAGAAAGTATAACTGACTCTTTGTTGCGTCCCCGTACCAAATGACCCGGGGCATTTCAACTTCGGGGTTGATCTCTTTCAGCCATGGATCCAGGTGGTTCCACGACCATTTAACGAGATCCACAAACACTCTCCGGAAATCGGGATCATTTAGACCGTCTTTATGATTTTTTTGGAACGTGTCCAACACCGAAATAAGTGATTTTCTCAGAAGTCTGTGCAAGGGATGATTGGAGTGACCGGGAATTAAACGCTCCCCCTCCATAAATGCGACAATTCTATTGACTGACAGTCCATTTTCTTTTTGGATGATCATGTGTATTTTTTGAACGCTCTGAAACATTTCCGATGTGATTTCTTTATTTAAACTCTCACTTAGAACGTGAACCTGATTGGAAGCATAAAGCTCATAGAGGGAGAGATAATAGTCGGATTCATCATATCCAATCCCCACTATCCTGCCAGAGACCTGGCAAAATGTCAGTTGTTCATTTTTCTCATAAGGAGTTCGTTCATTTAGATTTTTATATAATACAAGTTTCCATTTATCAGAGTCTATCTCTGCTTGAGTCATGTTGATGCTGGAATAATCACTCATGATGTCACCCCTCACATACTTTTTTTCAAAAGGTCATCTATTTCGTACCAGCCGGTGACCTCCATGTACTGCTTGTTCATACGTTGTGCCTCAAACATGTATATTCTTATAGCGGCATTGTAAGGCTTCGACGATTTCCTCGGATGCTTTAATACCAGCCTGCTCCGTCTTATTAAGGGTAAGGGAATCATCTACTACTTCCCCATGAAGAGGGGCAATCCCGTACGTCCCATTGATGATCAGTTCATAATCCAGTAAAGAATCACCCGCTGTGTAGATTTCATTCAAGCCCAACGCGTCACGTAAATAGTGAACAGCTGTCCACTTATTGAGTGTCTTTGGTATAAAATAGAGCTTCCTTCCCTGAAGCGACAATTGCCATCTAAGATTGTCTGTCAGCCCCCTTAACTCTAGTAACCTACTAGTAGAGAAATGCTCTGTATGAAGGATGATATAAAAAAACATATCGTCTCCCAGTTTGATTCTCTTGATCCATTTAGAATCGTCTAGGTCTGTTACTTTCTTCATCACTTCTTCAATGGGAGTGCATTTCTTGAGCAGTTGCTCTACATAAAGCGTCCATTCCTTCAGGACAGTACCACTTTTCAAAATCGTCCCCCCATTGCTGGTTATCGCATACTGGGGCACGATTTCATCTTGAAACAGCTGTATCCTCTTATATTGCTCGATCGTTCTCGTTGTCACGGGTATAAAGAACATGTCCTCATTGATCTGCTTGAGGATCGATTTCGTTTTGGATGAAATATATGAAATCGGTTTCCCGTCTAAGCGTTCAATTAATTCATGGTTGCCATCAGATCCATATGCTTCAAGCATCCTCTTGGAGAAAATCAGGGTGCGGTCCAAGTCACTGGCAAATGCGTTCATTTCTCATTGTCCATCTGTTTAATCAGACCGCAGCAGCTATACGACATGTCATTGTACTCTTCAACCTGAACTCCTCTGTCTCTTGCAAGCATGAGAATATGCTCAAGATAGTGCACCTTCTCAGTATTGATCAAGATCTTCCATGGCACACGTCTTAATAACACACGTGTCGTCTCCCCAACTCCGGGCTTGATATGATTAATATCATCAATCGTGTATTTCTCCTGGATTTTCCTGACTGAACTCAAGCCTTCCCAATTCATATCTGTATGGTTTTTTTGTAGCTCTTCCAACTCTCTTTCCACTCTCGGCGCTATACTCTTAAATTCAGAGGAAATGGTATCAACATAGAACGTAGAAAGATCCTCTGACAATAATTCTTTATAGTATTTAGCGCCGTGGAAATCATCTAGACCTATCAATGAGCCATTTAATACCGTTCGACTCACCAGCCCGGAAACAGTTGAATTTAAACAAGCACTAGGAATCAAGAAATCATCTCTTGTTCCATAAAGATTCGAACAATGACCGGGATCGGCTAAGACGGCCAGTTCAGGAGAAAGATCCTGCTGATACTTTTGGTTAAAACGGCTGATGGATTCGGTAAGCTCCTTCGTGATGGCTCCCTTTCCTGTCCAGCCGTCGACAAACACCAGTTTTTGGCCGGGGTGGTGGTCTAAGATAAATGCAAGTGCATTTTCGTCAATCCCCCGTCCTCTGACAATGGAGATACTGTAATGGGGAACAGTCACTCCATAGTTGAATCCAATATATCTTTTCATCAGAACACCGATAGGAGTGCCCGCCCTCGCAAGACTGCAAAGTACGATGTTAAACCCACGAGACTTCACTATTTGTTCAGCGGCAAGAGCCACATATAAGGCGATGTCCCCCTTGGATTTTTCCAATGAATCATGAAACAGCTCTATATAGTCATTGGAAGGCTTATATTCGATCGGAAGCATATCCGAATAGTGGATCCCGCTCTGGATGGCCTTCTCTCTTTCCAGTGTATCCTTTTCGATATCCGCCCCTGACAAATCTTTCAGTAAAAAGGTAACGTCTTCCTTCGGGTAACTGCCTATATCATCAATCGTTTTGTACACCATCAACACCCCTTTCCAGTGTGGAAAACATGACAATATTCACAATCCCGATACCTCTGTCCTTCGCCATTTGTTTTATTTCTTTAATCCGATCCTCTGCTACTTCCTTTTCAAAGAAAATGAACATCTCATCATACTCATCCTTTGGAATATTGTAGACATAATGAATCACAGCATCGTCCTCAGGATTCAAGAAAGAAAAACCGTTTTGAATCGCATAGCCTGTCTTCGTTATTGGAAGGATCGGACTTCTTGTTGTGGAGTGATACAGAACACCCTCCCCCATCAGAGATGCGATTTTCATCGGAAGGTACATCAATTCCCCAGTACCCAGACAAAGAGTCTTGTTGCCTTTTCGATTTCGTTTCAGATAATCGGCTGCTTCAGCACAAGTTGCGTCCAATGCTTCTTTATCATCACTGGAAATGCCGAACCTCCCTGTTTCCTTAATGTAAGGAATGTCGTCTTTTCCACTTACATAGTGAGTTCTTGTAAATAAAGGCGCGAGGTTGAACGTTTCGACGTGAAGCTCAGACTCACGGTTTTTAGGCTGATAATCATACTCTGCTTTCTCGATGGTCTCTCCAGAGAAATGGATGTTGCCTGACATTAAAGAAACTGTATGGATCTTGATTCCTAATTCTCTTTCCAACTGAAGAAACTGCTGTTTATTTTCTTTAGAACGCCAATCTAAAATAGATACGACAGAATAATGCTCACGGGGAAACTTGGAATGAATATTCCTAATAATATTTAAAGACGTCTTCCCAGTGGTCATTTCATCATCGATCAGCACGATCGGCTTCTTGTTATTAATATGGTGCACATCAATATAGCAAAATTGGTTTACCGCATGTGAATGCTCTTCTTTGAAATTCAAGACAGGTTCGCGACCTTTGATTTCTTCCCTTGTTGTATGGATATATCCTGCGTTCTCCATACAATCAAAAAAGGCATGCCCCAACGAAGTGGCGGTTTCAGCAAAACCTATAATCAATGGGTCGTTTTTTAAGATGAGTTTTAAACCGGACAACAAGTTGTATGCTTTCTGGATTTCCTGAGGATCTTCAGAAAAGCATCCTTTTATAATAGCGTCTTTCGTTTCAACCTGTTCTCCGGATATTTGTTCGAAGTATTCGATCGCAAGCAAACCCGATGTTAGTAATGATTGTAACGGGCGTAATGGTAAATGTTTACCTAAAAGCTTGCTTACAAAGAGAAACCCTCTCTTCTTATTTACCCTTGCTGCCATGATAAACAAGTCGTCAATCGAAAGGTTTAAGGGATTTTCCGATAACGCTAGATCAATTGCCATATTAGGTAATAGTTGAAGTTTGTGCCGCGTCTGACAGTAAGTCGATGTAGTTGTGGTTTTCATTGTACACCCCATAAATCTTTGATTTTTTCAAAACCTTTTGAGCCCATAGATAATGGGGTTTTATTTCATTCATTTTGTTGGAATACTTACTTTTCATTACTCCAACACTTCCATCTATACTTTCAGTAATGGACAATGCATCCAAATAATCCTCTTTAGAAACCCCGTTCAGGCTTTCGACAATTTTAATGTGACTCGGATGAATGACCGTCTTTCCATTCAGTCCATTAGCCAGGTCCAACAGGGTTTCCTTAATTAAACCATCATGGTATTCACTCAATAACTGAGACCTAAAACGTAAACCATCATCACCATATGACTCCTTAAAAGGAGTCTGGCGCAGCTCAGGTTTCAGTATTCTTGAAGAGGACTGCTCAAAATACTCCCATACCGGCCCCGAAATGGTGTATTCCCTGCCGAAATAGTTGAGTACATCGCTAATAAAATCCTTTACCAGTGAAATATCATAAATGGTCGTATGGAAGTTACGGCGAACTCCGTATAGACCGCAAAGATCTGTTGCACCGATTCGAATATTTAGTATGTACTCCTTATATTGGTGCAAGAGCTTCTTTATTTCTGAAAAATGGCTGTACCGTGTCTCTTTTTCTAGAAGCTCAGGAGTTTCAAAGATCGGCATCCCGTATAATGTAACTCCTCTATCCTTTCCAGCTTGAATCATGTGATTCAAATAGGAAGAGGCATTACCAAGTGAAAACTTTGGAAACACGAACCCAGTCAAACAGTCGATTGCCTCTCCCAACTCACTACTAATAGTGGAGATTTGTTCAGGTGATCTTACACGAAGAAATATCAAGGGGAGATCTGATGTAGACAGTCTTCCATTTTGTAAAGACTCATAGATCGATTGGAGATGATGTACAACCATTCTTTCTGCGTGCTCAACTTCACTGTCGCCAATGGCATCCTCAAGACACAGGACAACCGAACACAATTCGGGGTATTTTCCTTTAATCACAATATCTGCAATGTCTTCCTTTGTTGATGGCATATATAAAGTAGCTCCCAAGCTGAATTCCAGGAGTTCTTTAGGTGATGTTTTTGTAATGTTCATTGGTTCAACATAAAAAATCCCTGCAGTTTGCAGAGCGGATAAATAACTAAAATGCTTCATAAATTACACCTCGTATTTAGAAAAAAGAAGGAGAACGGTCTCCTTCTTTTCATTATTCTTCTTTTGATGCGGCAGTTTGGCTATTGGTAACCATTCTGGACTTGTTAATGTAATGAACGACGAAAGTCGCAAGAAATGCCACAATCAATATGGCAAAGAACACCACATGATCCAGATGGAATCCAAAAATACTGGCAAACATTTTAGCTGAAATCAACCCAATCAGAATGAACGCTGTGGTTTCAAACTCTGGAAACTTATCGATCAATTTCAAGAAAACACCGGCAACGGTACGCATCATAAGAATCCCGATCATACCACCGATAAGTAATACCCAGACCTGATCTGAAATGGCAAAAGCTGCGAGGATCGAGTCCACACTAAAGGTGATATCTACCATTTCAACGGTAAATACTGTTGCCCAAAAAACACCTATTGTACGAACCAACCAGCCGCTCTTATTGAATTCCTTCGCTTCATCTTCATCATTTCCACTATTCTTATTCCGGAAAAAGTCAATGACGATCCAGGCCAAGTATGCAGCACCTATCACTTTGACAAATGTAAATTTAACGAGATAAACACCTACTCCTATAAATAAGAAACGGAAGAAATAGGCTCCGAACAATCCGTACATCAAGGCTTTTTTTCTTTGTTTTTCCGGCAAGTGTTTCACTAATATTGCTAGAACCAAGGCATTATCCGCAGATAACAACCCCTCAATGACGACCAGTGAACCGATTAATCCCCAAGCTACGGGGTCGGTTAAAACTTCTCCCCACATTTCAATATCAAAAAACATCGCATACGTTGAAAGTATTTGTTGTAAAATTTCCAATTAATGATCCTCCTAAAGCTGAACCATATGTTTCAGCTTGCTTTAAACCTGCAAACCATAATTCCGGCACAAGTCTGCTAATCCACCTGAAAATCCGCTGCCAATAGCACTGAATTTCCATTCATTCCGGTTTCTGTACAACTCACAAACGACTACCGCAGTTTCGATCGAGAAGTCTTCCCCTAAATCAAAACGAAGTAGCTCATTATCGGAAGCATCGTCTACCAAACGAACAAACGCATTCGACACTTGTCCAAAGTTTTGACGGCGCAAGTCGGCATCATGGATCGTTACCGTAATCCCAATCTTGTGAACAGATGAAGGAATCTTCGAGAAATCCACGATTAACTGTTCATCGTCACCATCTCCCTCGCCGGTTAGGTTATCACCTGTATGTATAACAGATTCAGAAGGGTGAGATAAATTGTTATAGAAGACGAAATCCTGATCGTTTACACATTTATCATTGGCATCTACCAGGAAAGCAGAAGCATCCAAGTCGAAATCATGCCCGCCTTGGTATTTATTTGTGTCCCATCCCAGACCGATGACTGCTCGTTTCAATCCGGGATTCGTTTTTGTCAAATCAATTCGTTGACCTTTTGATAACTGAATTGCCATCATTATCTCTCCAATCATTATTCATAGAGTAGATGTTTAACTATTATCTTTATTAGATTGAAAGACCATAGTCTGTAGCGATTCTTGCTAATCCGCCTTGGTACCCTGAACCGATTGCAGAGAACTTCCATTCTCCGTTATGACGATATAGCTCCCCTACAATAATGGCTGTTTCAATAGAGAAATCCTCTCCCAAATCGTAGCGGATGATTTCCTCTTTGTTATCCTCATTCACGATTCTTACAAACGCATTCGACACTTGACCGAAGTTCTGGTTGCGGGCCTCTGCATCATGGATAGTGATAACAAATGAAATTTTTTCAACAGCTGTAGGAACAGAGCTTAGGTTGACTTTCACTTGCTCGTCGTCTCCATCCCCTTCGCCAGTAAGGTTATCTCCAGTGTGCTCAACAGATCGATTTCCACCAATCAGCTGATTGTAAAAAACAAAGTCCTTTTCAGAAGAACATTTCCCGTTTGAATCGAGCAAGAAAATACTCGCATCCAAATCGAAGTCATTTCCACCATCGTACTTATTTGTATCCCAACCAAGTCCAACCATAACGTTGGATAGACCAGGGTTTGTTTTTGTTAAATCTACTTTTTGTCCTTTTGATAATGTAATTGCCAAAATAGTTCTCCCCTATCTTTTTAGTTTGATTTCTTCCATTAACCAGTAACCAGGTTGCCTTCTAGGCAAACTTTTGAACAAGGTCCCCGACTTTCCCATCATTGGTGCCGGTTCCGACTGCAGCAAACTTCCACTCGTTCCCGTGTCTGTAGATCTCTGCCACAATCAAGCTTGTCTTGCCTGAGTAGTTTTCTGTCAAATTAAACTTGACCAGTTCTTGATTGTCATTCGTATTAACCACGCGAATAAATGCATTTTCGATCATTCCAAAGTCTTGTTTACGCTTGTTGCAATCATAGATGTTTACAACAAACACAAGCTTATTAATATGTTGAGGAACCTTTTGAAGATCAACCAGGACTTGCTCATCGTCCCCATCTCCAGCACCTGTCAGGTTATCGCCGGTATGCTTGATACTTCCACAGTTACTTTTCAAGTTGCCGAAATAAATGAGGTTTTTACTTTCAGTGAATCGATCATTCTCCAGCATTAGGACAGAAGCATCACAATCAATATCCGGAGCTCCCCCGCCTAATCCGAAAAAGCCTTTCTTTACTTTAACAGGATCCCAACCAAGACCAACCATCAGTTTGGATAATCCGGCATTTCCTTTTGTTAAATCAATTCGTTGCCCTTTTTGTAATGAAATGGACACTCGCCTTCACTCCTTTTCAAAAATAATACCCTACGAATAATAAATTGCATTAATTGTAGAATAATAGCGTTTTTACTATGAATATGTATAACACATCTATTCACATTCTACTAAAGTACTACCATAAAATCTAGTTTTTACCCTAATTAAATAAGGAAAAAACTACTAATTATTCATATTCATATAGGACGGACTTCTATTAGGGAAGCCTCGGCAACTTTACTTCAAACTCTCCGAGAGGCCAGTGAAGATAACTCCTAGCGCATATGCACCTGCATCCGGATGACCGAGGCTTCTTTCCCCTACGGTACCGGCACGCCCCATCCGGGCAACCATTTCCTTGGTTTTCTCGGCTCCTTCTACAGCGGCCGCTGCTCCTTTTTCCATGGCGGTCTTGAAGTCATCACCGTTTGCGGCACTTTGTGACCAGGAGTCCGCACAAGGAACGAGTGCATCCACGAGGGTTTTGTCCCCGACTTCTGCTCCTCTGCCGAAGGATCTCTCGCCTGTATCCTGGATTCCCTTCACGGCTGCCTGTAGCATGTCAGCGAATTCTTTAACGGTAAGCTCCATTCGGTCTTCTGCCGCTTTTCCTGCAGCCCTGAATGCGGATCCCCATATCGGACCGGAAGCACCTCCGCAATACTCCATGATGACCATAGAGCTTGCATCCAGGAAGCTGCCGATTTTCAGATTCTCTTGACTTAGGATGTCTTTCCACTCCCGTTTCAACTGCTTGAAACCTTTGGAAACGCTCATCCCGAAATCCCCGTCCCCGGCATGTGAATCCAACTCACAGAAAGGTACTTCATTTTTGATGATGATGTCGCTCATTTTATCCACGAGGAAGATGACGTTCTGGAGTGTTGCCATATTATTCTTGATCACAGCGTCCTCTTCCGGTGTTTCCACCTCAAATGATACAGGTTTCGTTTCATCATCCTCCTCGAGGTCGATGTACTCCACACCAGGTACCGGTCCGTCCACTCTGAACGCAGGCGCAGTACTTACGCTTGACAGCAATGTTTTTAATTCTTCGTCCAGCTTCATCACGGTCAGGGAAACGCCTGCCATATCGATGCTCGTCATGTAATTGCCGACAAAAGCACGGTTGATCGAAATCTCTTTACCCGCCAAAATCCTGGTGACGGAATTGTTGAAAAGATAGAGTTCTTGCAAAGGCGTGCCCCCAAAGCCGTTTACAAGGACTGCGATCTCGGAAGAATCACTATCTTCCATTTGGAGATCCTTCATTAGGTCATTTACCATACGCTCTGCCAATTCGTCGGCAGACGCCATTTTCTCCCGTCTAGTTCCCGGCTCTCCGTGAATCCCGACACCATATTCTATTTCGTCGTCGTCCAATTTGAACGTCGGAGATCCGCTCGCCGGAACGGTACAAGATGTCAGCGCGAAGCCAATGCTTCGGACATTTTCAGCTGCCTTCTCTGCAACTGCTTTGACTTCCATCAAGTCTCGTCCTTCTTCAGCAGCCGCTCCGGCCACTTTATGTACCAACACCGTTCCGGCTACACCACGACGTCCCACTGTATAAAGGCAGTCTTCCACCGCAATATCATCATCCACTTTGACGTATTCCACCGGGATGCCATCTTCAGAAACTAAGTGAGCCGCATTTTTAAAATTCATGATATCCCCACTGTAATTCTTAATGACGAGCAGGGCTCCCTTTTTACCGGCAGTCGCTTTAATCGCCTGATAGACCTGGATCTGTGAAGGCGATGCAAACACGTCACCGCACACAGCAGCATCGAGCATCCCTTTCCCTACAAGCCCCGCATGCGCAGGCTCATGTCCGCTTCCACCGCCGCTGATCAACGTTACCTTATCTTCATTTAAATCCTTCTTCTTCATCACCTTATACTTTTTCATAAACTCGAGCTCAGGATGAGCCATGGCCATCCCATTGCACATCTCCATGACCAAATCTTCAGGTTCATTCATGACCTTCTTCATTCTTAACTCCTCCTTCAACTTCTCGTTGCTCAAATTATCTCACTGACCAAGTTAAAACGAAAGTAAGAAGCCTGGGGACGTTTCTCATGCTTTCTCTTGAAGTAAAAATGAAGCACGATACCCGTCCACAAGGATCTTATGATAAAATGATATTATCAGAATTTTACAATTGATTTTAAAAATGTGTTGTTTATGAAAGCGATGTTGCATTTCTTCAAGAAGGAGAAGTGCTTTTTTATTAAATGTAATGTGAGTTTAAAAGGAAAGGGAGAAATGAGCATGAATGACCTTAAATTGCTTGAAACATACAAAAGCTTTCTACAAAACTATTCTTTGGACCAACTCAGGTATATACCTGAGCAAGGGGTTTGGTCTATCGGTCAAATGTATAACCATTTAATTGTCGTAGCTCATGAGTATCTGGATAGTGTTGAAGCTTGTGCCCTGGCTGATGGCGAACAAAAGCAGGGGAAAACAGAGTTTGGAGAATATTTATTTAATATCGGTGGGTTCCCGCCAATTAAAATCCAATTACCACCCGAGCTTAATACTCCCCCGGTTAATACAAAAATGAAAGAGGACATTATCCGAGAGCTTGATCAACTCATGAAGAGAATGAAAAAATTGAAAATGAAAGTAGTTGATATAAACCCCCATTACAAAGTGGAGCATGGAGGCTTTGGATGGTTGAATGCACAGGAATGGTTTGATCTCGTTGGAATGCACTTTCGTCATCGCCTGCGTCAGAAATATGAATTAGAAGAAGCATGGGCACGGTCCTGATGCTTACTGTCAATATTAATAGAGACAAGAGGTCCTTCCCCCTTGACCCAAAATAAAGCTCGCTCGAAAAGTCCAGTTGCAACTTTTCGAGCGAGCTTTTTTATTTTTGGGATTAGTAGGGATAAGCAATCCATGCTCTTCTGGTCAGTCAGAAAAGAATCAGGAGAACCACCCCCATGATTATGCCTCTACTAGGTTTAAATCGTACTTGTATCAATAACGAATCGATACTTCACATCAGAACCCAATACCCGTTTGTACGCTTCATCAATGTAATCAGCGGAAATCACTTCGATCTTAGGGACAATTCCATGTTCCCCGCAGAAATCGAGCATTTCCTGTGTCTCGCGGATTCCTCCAATCAAGGATCCTGCAAAGGAACGGCGGTGGCCAATCAATGAGAACACATTGACTTCCAGTGGTTCTGCAGGTGCACCGACATTGACCATCGCTCCATCCAGCGTCAAGAGGGATAGGTACGCACTGATGTCAATTTTTGCGCTGACCGTGTTAATGATCAAATCGAAAGTACCGGCAAGTTTCTCGAACGTATCCGGCTCAGTGGTGGCATAATAGGCTTTTGCCCCGAATTCCAGTCCATCCTCTTTTTTATTTAACGTACGGGAAAGGACTGTCACTTCGGCTCCCATGGCGTGTGCAATCTTGACCGCCATATGACCAAGTCCACCCATTCCGACAACGGCTACTTTCTTTCCTTTGCCTGCATTCCAATGGTTCAATGGAGAAAACGTCGTAATCCCGGCACATAAGAGTGGTGCTGCAGCGTCAAGCTCGATGTTATCAGGGATGCGGAGTACAAAATCTTCCGTTACCACGATATGGGTGGAATAGCCACCTTGGGTAAGCTCGCCGTATTTGTCCACACCGGCGTAGGTCGGTACGTTTCCTTTGAGGCAGTACTGCTCTTCCCCTTCACGGCAGTTCTTACATTCGCCGCAGGAATCAACCATACATCCTACCCCTACTCGGTCGCCAGCTTTGTACTTCGTAACCTCAGAACCGACTTCCGTGACGATTCCAGCAATCTCGTGTCCGGGAACAAGCGGATACTTCACTTCTCCCCATTCTCCGTGTGCCGTATGGATATCAGAATGGCAGATTCCTGCATACTTGATTTCAATCAGAACATCATGCACATCAAGATCGCGCCTCTCGATTTCAGCCTCTCTGAAAGATTTGTCAGGACCGTCAACAGCTCGTGCTTTAGCAATAACCATGAATAAAAAACCTCCTGTAATAGATGCTTTCAAGAGAAAACGAACTCTTGTTAAACCAATGGTAAACCCTATAGTTAACTCTAGGTCAAGCGATAACTATAATCCAATCTACTGATTTGTTTTGCTTTGACAGCAGGTGATAACCGTGATACGATTTTTTCACAAACATAGAGTTAACTCGACGTCTAGATGATCAGAAAGGGAGCGCGAATATGAAGACCTATTCAATTGGAGAAGTGGCAAAACAGTTGAACCTCTCGATCTATACCTTGAGATACTACGACAAGGAAGGGCTCATGCCTTTTGTCGAACGGACAGAAAGTGGCACCCGACGATTTAAAGAATCGGATATCACCGCATTACACATCATCGAGTGTCTGAAATCCACTGGTATGCCAATCAAGGAAATCAAACATTTTATAGATTGGTGCTCAGAAGGCGATGCCACCCTGCAACAACGATACAATATGTTCCTCGAAAGAAAAGCCACAGTGGAAGCAAAAATGAAAGAACTCCAGCAAACAATGGAAGTTATCGACCATAAATGCAGCTATTATAAGACCGCCTTGGAAGCAGGTACGGAGGATGTTCATAAGGGGAATAAGATTGAGATTATCAATCCATGAGACTGCACTCCCTGCCATGGAGTCCTGGGAATGGTTCTATCGTTCTTTGATGGAGGAATGGATCGGGCCACTGTCCATTTTCCCACGTTATGACGCAGGTGATTCTGATGCTTCCACTGAATGTAAAATGAAGCACGAGAACTGCTCCCGTGCGTATTGATCCTGCACCTCAAGATGAAGTAGGAATCTCTCCACGCCCGGTACATAAATTCAGGCTTGTACTGGCCTTCATACACGAGATACTCTTCCCTTAGCTTTATATAATCAGCAATGAGCAACGTTTCCCCTTCTCAAAAAACCCAAAATATTTCTATATTATTTTATTATGGGCAAACAGGGATTTACAGAAACAAAGGTTAGTAGATGAAAATCAATTCGGTCCTCATAACACCTTCACCAATCACTTTCATACCCGTAGTACTTATTCAAAATCTCGTATACGAGCTCATCGAACTGTTCTGGATGAGCGTGATTGTTCTCTGTACTGAAGTCTTCCCTACAGTTATCAGTAAGATTGAACCCCGTCCATTCAATATCAATTTCTTCTCCATCATCTGTTGATCGTGTAGACCCTCCTGTACCAAATAGGCTTGTACAAGTCTCATCGATCCTGGTTCTATTTCCTTCTTCGTCCACGTAGAAATACTGATCTGTAACCAAACCGGTATTCATTTCTTCCGTCGACGTAACAAAATATCCATTGTCATTAATAGGATGAATGACATAATCACCTTCCATTTTTACTTTTGGTGCACCTTTAATATGATAAAAAGCGTATACGTCACCTGTATACCCCTCCGGAATAAGATACAGATGGTTTGTCTCTTCTGGTTGAGAAAGGTAAGTGAGAACGAGCGATAGGAGACTGGTCACTCCGACTCCTATAAAGAAACTGATCACTCTTCTCCATTTTATTGAAAAGAAGCCTTTTTTCCTCAATAATACAAAAGCTATAGAAGTAGTGAGGGACAGGACTACAAGAATGGGAGATAGGTAGATTACCGCATATATGCTTCCACCTATAATAGAATATGGCGTTGTGGGTTCTGAACTAGAAGGGATAATTGAACAGATTAAAACGGATACTATAGGTAAGATGATAGATAGAAAAATAGATACTACGACCATTTTGAAAAATTTCACAATTCATTCTCCTCGTGCGGTTTTGGATTAACTTAGCTGAATTTTAACAGACGTACCGTCCTTCAAGAAGAACCACGGTAGCTGTCCCCAAAATCTTCAACCTTACCATGACCTATAATGTCAAAAACCTTTATTGTAAAATATTCCATGCTATTATATCATGAGTTCTGCCAAAACGCGTTTGATAAATCATTTGCTCTTTTAGAGAGGCGAATCAGCTTGTGAACATGATACAATATGAATGAAAACTGTTCTTTCATATTAAAGGAGGAAATACCCATGTTCACAACCGTTAACGATTTTCTGCAAGAATGGAAACAAGAAGCAGCGACAACTCAAAAGGTTTTGGATGCACTGACGGATGATTCGTTAAAGCAAGAAGTTACTCCTGATTTGTACAGCATTGGAAGCGTAGCCTGGCATGTCACCGGAGCCGCATATTACTTTCCTGCTCAGCTCGGTATCACCTTTGAAGTACCTGATCTTCGGAAAGATGCACCGACATCTGCAGCAGAAATCAGTGAGACATATAAAACTGTAAGTCAAGGTTTAGAGAAAGCCGTCTCTGAACAGGTTTCAGATGAGAAAATGAACGAAGTGAAGAATGTATTCGGGATGGAGATGTCGGTTCAGGCTGTATTACGCCTGCTTATTCAGCATCAGGCCCATCACCGTGGACAGTTAACCACTCTAATGAGACAAGCTGGTTTGAAAGTTCCTGGGGTTTATGGTCCGAGTAAGGAAGAATGGGAAGCGATGAATGCTCAGAAGAGTTAATGAAAGTGGAGACAGCCGGCGGATGCCGGCTGTTTTTATGTTGATCAGAAATATATAAAATGCCTGCACCCGGTTGGTTAACCCCTGGGGAGCAGACATCTCTACTGAGTGTTTAAAAAAGGTCCGTAATCGACTGGTAGTTCACTTTATCCTGCTGAAGTTTTTTTAAGCTGACCTCAAGATGGCGGTTAAGTAATGTTTGGAGTTCTTTCTCCTCTCCACGTTCAATGTGCTGGATCATTTCTTCATGTTCCCGGAGATCCTGTTCTTCATTGTCATCGTTAAAGACATCATACAGCACCATGTAGATGGTGATTCGGTTCAATATTTTCTCCATGAATTCAACGAGATAGCGGTTTCCGTTGGCCTTTGCAAGAACAAGATGAAAAGCATTGTTTTTCTCTTGATACAAAGCGATTTCCCTTTTATTGTAGGCTTTTCTCATTTCATGGAGGAAGTGTTTAAGTTGATCGATTTCTTTCGTTCCAAGATGTGAGAATCCTTTTTGGATCGCCATTTCCTCAAGGTTTTGTCTCATTTCAAATGCCTGTTCCATTTCCTCAATCGTTGGCTGAACAATAAATGCTCCCTTATTGGGAACCACATTCACGAGCCCTTCTGATTCCAACTTCGTAATGGCGCTTCTAATCGGCGTCCGACTTGCCTTGACCTTTTCGGCAATGGCACTTTCAAACAACTGGTTGCCAGGAGCCATTTGCCTGTTCAAGATGGCTCTCTTTATAACATGATAGACCTTTTGTTCGACTGTCTCTTTTCGCATATTTGTAACCCGCCTAACCGTACTTTTTTCCTATTTTACCATAGGTTTGACCAAGATCCGAATAATATTGTAGAACAATCTTGTTCGAATACATCCCCTGTGCTATAGTATCCTAGTATTCAACTAGAACGGAGTGATGATATGAATACAACTGTGAAAGAAATAACGTTAATTATAGTAGGATCACTGTTCTTTGCCCTTGGTGTCAACTTGTTTGCGATTCCGAACGAGCTTGGTGAAGGCGGCGTTACGGGGATCTCTATGACTCTTTATTATCTCATCGACTGGTCGCCGGGTATCACGAACTTCGTGATGAACGCTGTCCTCTTAGCCATCGGGTATAAAGTGCTGAACAAACGGGTGACATGGTACACCTTGCTTGCGATCTTCTTTACCTCCCTATTCATTCAATTGACAGAAGGGATGGGAAATTCCGTTGACATCATGCTTGGGACGGTCTTCGCCGGTGTGTTCATCGGACTCGGGCTTGGTCTTGTACTGCGCTCAGGTGGGACAACGGGAGGATCCACAATTGTTGCCCGCATGCTCAACCAGCAATTCGGCTGGGGTGTCAGCACCTCCATGTTTGTGTTCGATATACTTGTGGTGCTCGGTTCATCATTCGTTATCGGAATCGAGAATACGATGTACACCGGAATTTCTATTTATATAAGTACAAAGATACTAGATTACTTGATTGATGGTTTCGATACACGTAAAGCTGTCACTATCATTTCTCAACATACTGTTTCCATTGCTGAAAAAGTGAGCGATGAAATGGATCGTGGTGTAACCCTCATTAATGCAAAAGGGCATTATTCAAAAGAATCGAAGGACATTTTGTATGTGGTAATCAATAAACAGGAGCTGTTCCTCTTAAAGAAATCGATCCAACAAATTGATGAGAAAGCCTTTGTGGTGGTGCATGATGTGAGAGATGTGTTCGGGGAAGGGTTTACGTTTCCGAAGACGTAGAATATAGAGGATGTCCCTTGGTCGGATTGCTGTACCGAGGAACATCCTCTGCTTTTATGTTAAAAGCTCTAATACCACAGAACTTTGATTCAAATGGTACGGAACTGTTCTGTTTTCTAAAGGAAAAAGACTATTCATGAGGTCACAGCCTCGACGAACAACCGCTCACCTATTTTATGAGCCGGTTTTCACTCTATATGAGCGTATATTCAGGTTTATGAGCCAGTTCCGGGAACATATAAGCCAAGATTCAGATTTATGATCCAGGATTTTCTTATATAAGCAGTTTGTCGAAAAATGTAATTTACCAAGGACATTTTAATAGGGGGAGCACCCTTTTTTTGACCCCAGATCACAAACGTGCTAAACCGCCCGAAGCAGCCCCATACTTTTCATAACCTACTATTTAAGGATTGGAATTTCCAACGTGTTAATTTTCGAACCATCTTTCGCTGAGTAGTTAAATAATTCCATTTTCACTTCATTTGTCGATACGAAATCATTTTTAAAGGTAATGGTAAACTCACCCCAAGCAGGTGCACCATCTGTTTGGTAATTAGTTTGTTTCAATACTTCTTCTCCACTATAAAGAGCATATTGGAAAACCCCTTCAAATACTCGTGCCTTCCCTGTTACACTGATTTCATCTCCAGATTGAGTGACGACTACATCTTTAAATGCTTCATTTTGATAAACTATATCCACTGGAACATCTGACACTGACTCATTTTGACTGCGTATATTTTCTTTCTTTGATTCTTGGTCATTATTCGTTTTTATGTCTTCTTTGTTTCTATGAATATCATTTTTTTGTTCAGTCACACTTGTTTTTTCTAATGGTTGTTGAGAACAAGCAACCATACCAACAACAACTGTTAAAATAGATAAAATTGAAACTATTTTTTTCATCATCCCACCCCCATTTTGATACATTGTGGAATTTGTAATCGTATTATTCAAAGGCCATTTATAGAAGGGATCACTTGATTACTATTCTTTTACAGAATAAATTATACTCTTCCTGAATACAAAGGGGGACGTTTCCTTTACAGCAGAAACGTCCCCCCTTCAATTTTTCATAGTTGCCCTAACACCTCACATACTTCCTCTTAAAC
Source organism: Bacillus sp. BHET2 (assembly GCF_005938125.1). Classification (GTDB taxonomy): domain Bacteria; phylum Bacillota; class Bacilli; order Bacillales; family Bacillaceae_B; genus Rossellomorea. The sequence continues at coordinate 533,406 of NZ_VCQN01000001.1, read as the reverse complement.
CCAATCCTTCCCTTTTCCACTTGCTTCTGTATGTCGTCGGCGGCCTTCAGAACACTGTTCTTTTTCCCTTCCCGTGTCATTTCAACAGGGCCGATCTCTTTGGCCGTCTTGAGGGCGCGTTCATGAAGGGCGACATAGGATACCCCAACAGTCGTGACGAAATTATTCATCGCTGATTTCGTTCTTTCCGGCGCATCGTGGATAGTCTCTTTCACGATATCAAGCATACCTGCAAGCTTACTTTCAGAAAACTCTTCGTCCTTCCGATTCCCGAGTAGCCAGCAATAGCAGCTCCACCCGGCTGACATTTTCAACTCTTCCCCACTTGCAATCCACTTATCGGCAACCTCTTGTGCGATATCGGCTTCAGCCAATGTGACCGCCACCACATAATCGGATATCATGTAAAAGTATGCCTCTTCGATCCAACGGTCAAAGTCCTCCTCAGTCATCGCCTTTGGATCGGCAACGATACCCGCAAAGTACATGGCATCGTAGTTCCCAGTAGCGTAGAGTTCTTCAGCCAAAGCTTGATCCTTTTTGATTTTCTTGGCAATTGGTTTCATGGCACCTGTTGCCACACCAAAAACCGGCTCATGGGCACCATTGGATATGTACATTTTCTTGCTTCGTTCCTTACCGAGTGCTTCGAGTTCTTGCATAACCGTCTCTACATTCATTTTCACACGTCCTTTATTGAGGAAATTCAAATTTATTTACCATCATATTATAACTATTCTCCTTTGACCCTGAAACTCCTTGTTAGATCAACTTACTTGATATGTGCGTGTCCCCCTATTTCTATTCAACTCTTTGATATTCTCCACAAGTTTAACATTCATTTAACACTACTTTACCAAAACTGATTCTTTCTACTTATTTTTTGATAGAAATCTTTACAAAATCCCTTCCAAATTATGATCGATTGTATGATAGATTAGTAGTGGCCTAGAAAGGCTACTACACATTTAGGAGGAACATCACGTGAAGAAAACAGGACTACTTTCTTTATCATTCGCATTATCACTGGCATTGTTACCGACTATGTCAAGTGCCGAAACGGTTTCAACAACTATCGATTCACAAGGGAACACAGTAGACATGGGACATGCATTACCTCAAGCGAAATTCAAAGGCAAACAGAAATTTGACACACCTTCTCAAGTTGAAAGAAGCACGGTAGCCGATGTATTCAATGAAAAAGGAAACAAAATCGACGAAAAATCCATCAAAAAGTCTAAAGACAAAAAGCCGAAATACAAACAGAAAGACTCGGAAGAATTATTTGGATTGTTCGAAGGCGGAGGTTCTGGTACAGGAACGACAGAACCTCAAGCAACTGTCAACAGCACAGTTACCGTATTAGTAGCCGTGGACGAAGAATACCGTGCCGCACACCCGGATTGGCAGACACTGACGACCGATATCGTGGAGAAAGCAGATGACGGCTTCACTCGTGATCATGGGATTGATTTTGAAGTAAAAGCTTTAGCACAGTGGGATTCAAATGGAAACAATGCCCCTGAAATTCTCCAGGATCTGGACCGTGACTGGAATGGTAACGGATATGATTTCGTGGTTGGATTCACTCGTGATGTGAACTTCAATTCAGGTGGGATTGCCTATGTTTATCCATCTGCTCCCAACGGAAGTGCCATCAGCGTCAACCTGGATCAAGGTGCTCAGAACACTTGGCACGCGGCACAGCACGAATTTTCCCATAACTATGGGTTAAGTCACGATGCACAAGGAAGCCGCATTCAATGCATTATGAACTATGACTATTCTTATCAAGTAGACTATTGGGATCAGGACCATGATAATGAGATCGAAGCACATAAAGCGTGGTTTGGGAACTAATAAGAATTGAACCTAACTCATCTCCTCACAGTCTATGTGAGGAGATTTTCTTCTATAAAATGTCCCCCAGAACATTCTTAGTACAAAGACACCTCTCCTTTATGAAAGATTGCTACCTACCTATTCTTGGAGATTAGGAACCAGGATATTTTACCACTTGCACTTTCTCTTTTCGCAAAGCATTTATTAATTCCGTTCCTACGTGTAAGTTCTCCTGTACCAACTCATGAGGCGTAAGCGCCATCCACTGGTCCAGTGACAAGTCAGCATACCGATCGGTTTTGAAGATAGCCAGAAACCATAGTGTAGTATTACCGGTATTCTGGATGTAATGTCCAAACGGCTCTGGTACATACCCAACATCACCTGCTCGGTAATCGAACGTTCGAGCTTGACCATCGGCCGCATATACAGTCATTCGTGCGGTCCCGGTCAAATAATACTGCCACTCATCTGTCGGGTGCCAATGCATTTCCCTCATAGCACCCGGTTTGACTTCTACTAATGCTGCCGCTGTTGTAACCGAAACGGGAAAGTTTCTGGAATCAACTATGCGTACAGATCCGCCCGGAAATACTTCAGGCTCCTGTGCAAGCAGCCGATGTGTGAAGCTCTTTGGCACATTTCCAGAGGGATCCTCTACTTGTTGGCTTTCAAGCGATCCTGGTACCTTTCCCTGAAAGATGTATAATTGTTGTTTCGGGATTTTCGCAAACTCACTTTCCGGCACACCGAAATTGGCCGAAAGAATTTCTTTAGGTGTATGGGCGAGATAATCGGAAATCGAAAAAGTATCGAGATCAGAGAAACTGCCGTCATCGAATACGAGTAAGAACTCGCATCCCCCTTCCAGTCCTTGAATCGAGTGTGGGATCCCTGGCGGAAAGAACCACAAATCTCCTTGGCCGACATCAGCGATAAAGTTCCGTCCGTCCTGATCGACTGAAGTGATGCGCGCCTTTCCCCAAATCATGTAGGCCCACTCAGATTCTTTATGCCAATGTAATTCCCTAACACCCCCCGATGTTAAAGCCATATTTACTCCTGCAAGTGTAGTGGCGATCGGCAACTCTCTAGTCGTCACCTGCCGAGACCACCCACCATGCTTTAACGTCATAGGAGTATCGGAGAATGAAAACTTTAAGTTGGGGACCGTACCCGCATCGGTTGGCGGTGGAACGAGAAAGTCAGGGTTCTCAATATCACGCATAACATCCCTCGGACCAAGATCCACAAAACCGGCACCATCCTTCCTGATTGGCTGCGGTACATTACGTGTTTCTTTTCCCAAAATTAACGACTCCCCTCAGTTTATACATGATTCATACGACACAGGTAAACGTATTAATCATTGTATGGATCGAATGGGTGATTTAGAAATTGTCCTTTTAACGTTTGGCTGCCCCGATCGTGCACCAAGAATCGTACAGAATACCCTTTCCGAAAAAGAAAAAATTGCACGTTTACACTCACATATTACTCCAGTGTGATAGCTACTTTATTTCACTTAGATCATGCTTTTTTGTTAATAATGTGTAAAATTCACCATTCCTTGATGCTTCATACTTTCAATAAATATTCTAATCTATTATAATAATAAATAATAATCATTATAATTATCTCACTATTTTTAACTTTTGTGATAATGGTTGCAACACAATTTCATGAAACAGGAAGGTGAATAGGAAATGGAAAACAATAATCGCCCTGATCAAAAAGATCACACAGCTGCAGGCCAATGTCCTGTAACTCATCACAAGGATAGTGCAATCACGACGACTACTGCTCCTGGTGGGACAACGAATCAACACTGGTGGCCGAATATGTTGAACCTTAGCATGCTTCGCCAGCACGACAAGAAATCGAATCCAATGGGAGAAGAGTTCAATTATAAAGAAGAATTCTCTAAGCTGGATTACGATGCATTGAAGCAAGATCTTCATAATCTGATGACAGATAGTCAGGACTGGTGGCCTGCTGACTACGGTCATTACGGACCTTTCTTTATCCGGATGTCTTGGCATGCTGCAGGTACATATCGTGAGACCGATGGACGTGGAGGCGGTTCGTCAGGCTCACAGCGCTTTGCTCCACTAAATAGCTGGCCGGATAACGTCAATCTTGATAAAGCCCGCCGCCTCTTGTGGCCAATCAAACAAAAATACGGAAACAAGATTTCATGGGCGGACTTGCTCGTCTTAACAGGAAATGTAGCCCTTGAATCCATGGGCTTGAAAACATTCGGATTTGGTGCAGGACGTGAAGACATTTGGCATCCTGAGGAAGATGTGTATTGGGGTAGCGAGAAGGAATGGTTAGCTGACAACCGTTATTCCGGCGACCGAGATCTTGAGAATCCACTGGCTGCTGTTCAGATGGGTCTCATCTATGTCAACCCGGAAGGACCAAACGGAGAGCCGGATCCACTTGGAAGTGCCCGTGATATCCGCGATACCTTTGGACGTATGGGGATGAATGATGAAGAAACAGTTGCCTTAGTAGCTGGCGGCCACACATTCGGTAAGGCCCATGGAGCTGGCGACGCTTCTCTAGTTGGTGATGATCCGGAAGCTGCGGAAATTGAAAATCAAGGGTTTGGCTGGAAGAGCTCACATGGAAGCGGAAAAGGCCGCGACACGATTTCAAGTGGTGTCGATGGTGCCTGGACGACGAATCCAACGAAATGGGATAACGGCTACTTCGATCTTCTATTCGGTTATGAGTGGGAGAAAACGAAGAGTGCGGCAGGAGCTTCCCAGTGGACACCGGTCGGAATGACCGAAGAACATATGGCTCCAGATGCGGAAGATCCATCTATCAAAGTGAAGACGATGATGACAACAGCCGATATGGCGCTCCGTATGGATCCCGATTATGAAAAGATTTCTCGTCGTTTCTACGAGAATCCGGAAGAGTTCGCCGATGCCTTCTCACGTGCATGGTTCAAATTGCTTCACCGTGACATGGGGCCGAAAGCAAGATACTGGGGTCCAGAGGTTCCGAATGAAGAACTGATCTGGCAGGATCCGGTACCTGCCGTGGATTATGATCTTTCTGAAGGCGAAGTTGCCGTGTTGAAAGAAAAGATCCTAGACACAGGCTTAACCGTAAGCGAGCTAGTGAAAACCGCTTGGGCTTCAGCAAGCACATACCGTGGTTCTGATATGCGTGGAGGTGCTAACGGTGCACGCATTCGCCTTGCCCCGCAGAAAGACTGGGAAGCGAATGAACCACAACAGCTTGAGAAAGTTCTTGGAGTCTTCGAAGACCTTCAAAGCAAGCTAGATAAGAAAGTCAGCCTGGCTGACCTCATCGTACTCGGCGGAAATGCAGCCATCGAAAAAGCCGCAAGAGACGCCGGCTTCGAAGTAATGGTTCCCTTCTCACCTGGACGCGGTGATGCAACATCTGAACAAACGGATGCAGAGAACTTCGGTGTCTTAGAACCGGTATCAGACGGATTCCGTAACTACCAGAAGCAGGAATACGCCGTCAGCCCGGAAGAAATGCTCGTCGACAAAGCTCAACTCCTTGGTCTGACTGCACCGGAAATGACCGTCATACTCGGTGGTATGCGTTCTCTTGGCGCCAACCATAGCGACACGAAACACGGTGTATTCACAGACCGTGTCGGCACGCTGAACAACGACTTCTTCGTAAACCTGTTGGATATGGGCATTGAATGGAAACCATCAGGCTTCAACGAGTATAAAGGTCATGACCGCAAAACCGGAGAAGTCGTGCGTACAGCCTCACGCTTCGACCTTGTGTTCGGTTCCAACTCCGTGCTTCGTGCTCTTGCAGAAGTATATGCTCAGGATGACAACAAAGAGAAATTTGTTCGTGACTTTGTTGCTGCTTGGGTGAAGGTGATGGATGCAGATCGGTTTGATTTGAGATAAAACGAAATAAGCCTCTTCCCATTTTGGGAGGAGGCTTATTTTTTGTCTGATACGTCAAGATTTTCCGACAAACGGCTCATATATTTGGAAAAGCCCCATATTTTACATGAGATGCTCATCTACAATATCCCGTTCGAACACTTAACAAGCTAGTATGCTAAAACTCATAAAGGATCGGGAACTCCCTTCCACAAACGTGGTCAGGTCGTAAGTAAAATCACACATTTATGATGCACCTATCAAGCTCCGATTCTCTCTCGAACCACATCATTTTCCTTAACTGTCGTCCGCTTCTCCAACTTATAAACCAATACCCCACCAATCAACAACCCAATCCCGAGCAACTTCTCCCAGGAAAGTGAAGAAGGCTCAAATCCGAACCAGCCTCCTGTATTGACGATAAATGCGATGGTGATTTGTGAAATGAGTGCGATCGAGATCGCATACGCTGGACCGATCAAGGTAACGCCCCTCATCAGGAAGAACACAATCCCGACTCCGAACACACCGCTGAACAGAAAGATCGGATTGATCCCGCTAAAGTCCAATAGACTTTTATCCTCCATTGTATAGAAGACTGGTAATGAACAGACAAGACCAAGTCCAAGGACCAGGCTCGTCGTTGCCCATGGACCGGTTTTTTCACTGACACGGGCATTAAATACATTTTGCAGGCTGATCAATATTCCTGCGATAATCGCTAATCCTACTCCATACATATGAGCCTCTCCTTATTCATAGATGTTTCCTTTCGCAAGGATGCTGAGTTTTTCAAGATCTTTGATGGTGATGGAACCGTTGACCCGCTCGATTAGTTCGTCTGACGCCATCTTCTTCAGTACTCGGTTAAGGTGACGATAGCTCGTACCAATCCATTCCGCGAGCTCCATAAGATTGGATGTATGCATTTCCTGATGAAACATCGTCCCTTCCCCTGCTTCTGAAATGGATAGCAGGTAACTGGCTAGTCGCACTTCAACGGGATACAGCATGTGCATACTCGTGATATGTGATTCTGTGTAAAACTTATGGGCTACCGTATCAAATAGAAAGCGCATGATCGCCGGATGCTCCTTCTCAAGTCTTGTCAAATCGGTGAAAGGAACCGATAGGAATACCCCATCCGTGACGGCTTCCACGGAATTAAGGACTGCCGTACCCTTCGCATATTCCACATCCCCGATCAGGGCAAGTGGACGCTTGAACCGGTTGATCAATAGCTTTCCTTCAGGTGTATGGGTGAAGATTTTGATTTTCCCTTCCATAAGGAAGTAAAGTTCGTCGAGCTCTTCGCCCGTGGAAAATAAGACATCCCCTTTTTCAAAGGAATACGTTTTGATATATTTTCTGAAATCCGTTGGAAATAACTCATCCAGTTCGAATTGTTTAATATAGTGATTGGGCAGAGCCCCTTGTATTTCTTTCATCGTCTAACTCCTTCTTCTACACTTGGAACAGGATGACGCCTGCAAGCATCATCACGAGCCCCACAGCTTGCCTCGCCGTTACAGGGATCCGCTTCTCACCGAACCATCCCCGTGACTCAATAAGGAATGCTGTCCCGATCTGTGCTACCAGGAGGATCGCAATGGCCGATGCCGGACCGATCATGTGAATCGCTGTCAGTTCAGAGAACACCACAATTACACCAAACGTGCCTCCGATTAAATACAGGAACGGCACTTGCTTGAAGCTCCTACCTCTTCCATCTCGTACTTTCATATATATTGTCATCGCAATCGTAAAGGCCACAAGGTGAACCATCGAAGTCGTATGCCACCCGCCAATCGCGTCACTCATTCTTGCATTGAAAATCCCCTGCATGGTGATGCAAAGACCCCCAAGCAGGGCAAATAAAGCACCTTTCATCGTTCATCCTCCTATTCTTTGTTCTATTAAACAGGAGGCTGAAGGATTGTGAAAGGACATATGTCCTAAGGGTTGCCGAATTTATCGTTTAGTAAACGAAAGATCAGGTACCGCGGATCATTTCGTCCATGGTACCTGTCCTTTTGCATTATGGCGTTAGTATGAATAAATCCTTCTTTGTATCTTATACTACAGAATAAACTCATTTCTGGTAAACGCTGAAAGAACCGACAATGGTATACAAACCAAATAGTCAGGTGGGGAAGGATCATCGAACAAAAAGTTCACAAAATTTACGCAACCATGCATCAAGTATACTTAGATAAACTCGATTTATGGAGAGAAGATGTTCTATTCACCTGGCATTGGTGGCTCGGTGTCCTTCTTACGGTAATTCCCTGGATCATATGGACTAAATACCGTCCAAAAGAAAGTACCCATCGGTTACTTTACGTTTCTTTTTTTGTCATATTTATCTCCATTTGGCTGGACAGTATAGGGGTTCAATTAGGTTTATGGCATTACAATTATGAGGTTCTCCCCTTCTCACCGTCCTATAAACCATGGGATATTACACTGATTCCTATTCTAACGATTGTTTTCATTCAAATCAGACCCGCTGCAAGTTTTCTTAAAAAAGGGATCCTATTCGGCCTATCGATTTCATTCATAGCAGAACCAGTTTCAGTTTGGAGCGGCCTTGTCGTTTACACTGGATGGAAATACATCTACTCATTCCCTATCTATACAGCAATCTATTTCGTCTCCCATTACTTGAGTACGAGAAATCACTTTAGTCCGCTACAAAAGAAGGAAGAGAGCAGATAACCTTTCCACCAACTGAGTTGTTATCATTGAATATCTGATGCAGAGGAAAAACACCATTGAATACCATCAAAAAAACGGATGTCATATGTTAGACACTATTACTTTCTCGTTTTGTTTTTAATCATTAAAATGGCTAGAGTGAAAAAGCTCGATGCAGCTACCAGATATAAGAATAAAATGGTCCATTTGTCATTTCCACTCATTCCTAAGGAATAACCTAGTAAAGCGAAGAGAATACCAGCCAGCACTAACAATAAAGTTCTCATTTGCATTTACTCCTCTCGGTTTTCATCACATGGTAAAGTTGGTACCATTATTTATAGGCTTCCCAGGTATTTCGGTGGGAAGCCTATAAATAATGGTTTGAGTCTTCAAAGCGCACACTTAAAGCGTTAGTCAATGTATTCAACTTTGAATTCATTAAAAAATAAACAGCAAATAGAAAATATCCTGCTCCTGATATACTTAGAAGGAAGATACCTGAAGTCAGTTCACCCACTACTCCCCCAACAAAGAAGCCTAAAGGGCTCAATGACCCAAGAAGTGATGAGATGAATGCAAATCCGATACCCACATGAGCCTGCGGCAAATTCACTTGAATTAACGTTTGGACATAAATGCCTAATATGCCAATACCCATCCAGGATGAGGCAAACAAGACAAAGGGAAACAAGGGAATGCCCTTAACTACGAAAGCCAATACCCAGAATACGCCCGACCAAAGGGCAAGGAATGGCATTATTCGATTAAGCGGAATGTTTTCAACCTTACTTGAAAGAATGGTTCCAATCAGTGTGCCAACAGACATAGCGGTTAGCCAGAATCCATACTCAGCCGGGGAACGGGAGATAACAGGTAGCATCGCCATTCCCATCGTCGCCATCAGATTCATGCCAATGAAACCAAATATGATGCTTAACAATCTTGTCCGTGACTTCACTACCAGGAACCCTTCTTTGAAATCATCCCTGTATTGTTTGAAAAAACCTAAATTCGAAGATTCACTTTCCTTCTTAGATTTCGGTAATTTCAAATAAAGAAGAAACAAGACGCCTGTCAGAAGCAGCATCGCGCTATTTGTCACATAAATGACCCCAACTCCAACAAATGCAATCAGAATACCTGAAACCGCGTCACAAATTATATCAAGTGTTTGATAGGAAAACGAAAAAATCGAGTTCACTTTTGTCAATTTTCCCTTAGGAGTCAGATACTCGATCAAGGCACTTTCCGTTGGATATGTACTCTCAGCTAACGAAAGAGCCAAAAACATTAACACATACAATAAAGGCAACCAAAGGAGATCTGTGAAGTAGAAAATGGATATAATGCTTACAAGAATCGCCTGACCAAACATAGCGGAACACAATAACTTTTTCTTAGAGAAACGTTCAATGACTGGACCATATAGAAATTGGATGGTCACCGGCAGTATCGCAACAGCGCTTGTCAATCCTATCAATAATGGCGATTCTGTCACTGATTTCACATACCAAATGGTGGCAATCATATAAAAGCTATCTGCAAAATTCGTAATAATTCTTCCGATCAATAAAATAATCAACTGTCTGTTCATTGTAAGGTTCCTCCTTCATTTTCAAAAATAACCTGATGACACGTTATTTTTTAAGGAGGTTTAAAGCAACACACAACCGTCTAATGATCAAAAGGGTTGAGATAGATGATTTTAATCATTCTTTTCTCCTTCCATCCATCGTTATGGAAATTATTTCATATATTTTCTGCTAATTCAAACTATTTCCTTTTTAGATTAAAGCTATTCTTCTACAGGCATCACTTATCAGCGAAACTGAACTATTATCAGCGATAATTTCAATATATCAGCGAAAATCTGATTTTATCAGCGAAATGGCGAGTCTATCAACGATTCCCCTTCTCAACACCCAACCCCCACTCCAAATACCCCATCAACCACTCCGTCTGCTCCTTCAACTGTATACTTTCAGAGTCCAAGATGGCATGATCCACCGCCATCCCATCGATGTGAGAAACAATCGCCTTTGCAATTACCACAGGTTGGAATCGGGGAGAGAACTCACCTGCTTTCACGCCTTCTTCGATGATGTTGATGGTCATTTCATATGCTTGAAGGAATCTCTTCCTTGCATATTCCTGCCTCCTCTTTTCATTCCGTCCGGTGATGAAGAATTCAAGTTTGGAAGGTGCTAAGGGATCCATTTCATTGGTTGCCTTTTTGTTTTTCCCGAGAAAGGTCATCAATAGGACATCCCAATAAGATCCTTGTTCTTTCAACATCTCCTCGATGGAAGAATCGATGGCTTCCATCAGCTGTTCCTCGATCAGGGCTTCAAATAGATCCTCTTTGTTATCGAAGTATTGATACAATCCTCCCCTGCTGACACCGGCTTTGTCCATCACATGCTTCATGGTGGTCTTTTCATAACCATGCTCGATGAATACACCCCTGGCTGCTTCTAATAAGTTAGAGCGGCGTTGCTCCTTGTGTTCTTGACTGACTTTCGGTGACATCTGTCTCCTCCTCTACTACTTTCTTTCTCACTGTTATGGACACGATAAATAGAATAATCAACAATGAACCCGTCACGATGAAGGATGGGATAATCCCAATAAACGTTGCAAGCACTCCTCCTGCCAACGGACCGATGATTGTGGCTGTCGTCGTGATGCTGTTGACGACCCCAAAGACCCTTCCTGTCATATGAACAGGCGTTTTCTCCTGGGTAGCTGCCTGGAACGGGATGAATACGAGTCCTGCAGCTGCCCCTGCCTGGAAACCAAGGATCGGAACCCAAAGCATCGACAGACTCAAATCATAATACGTCAGGATTCCCATTGTACCAAACCCCAACCCAATTCCAAGTACCCCGGCACACATATAGACGAAAGCATTGTAATCCGTTTTCTTGGAAAGATAAATCCCTGTCAGTAACATCCCGGCTCCTGCGCTCGTCACCAAATACCCGAGTAAATTCGGTGAGACGTCCGTTAACTGACGCAGGAGGATAATGAATTGAGAATCCGATAATTGGAGAATCAACAAACTGACGCCAAGCAAAAACAATCCGTACAGTAAGAAATTGCTTTTCTTTATAAATGCAAGACCTAGTTTAATATCTTCTTTGAAAGACGGAGCATCCTTCTTCTCCTCTCCCGCAGAAACGTCCGAATTCTTCAGTGCTTTAGGCAGGATGAAAATCAAGACTGCCGAAAGGAAAAACGTTGCCGAATCAAGATAGAAAACATTATACGTTCCTATCAAGGTAACGAGAATCCCGCTTACAAGAGGCCCAATGATCTTCGTGCTTGAATCGATAGTAGAAGATATGGACATGGCCGCTTTAATGTGTTCATCCGGCACAAGCTCCTTCAATTTGCCATTCTTCGCTGGGATAAAGACCGAGGAGAACATCCCCACCAGAAACAAACAACCATAAACCATCCACACATTCGTCGCCAGGGTCAGTAGAAGAATCAACACTCCCCTCACCACATCTGAAAACACCATCAACGACTTCCGTTCCATTCTGTCTGCAAGTGTTCCCGTGATTGGTCCGAGTAGTGCCATCGGTAGCGCCAGGCTCAGGATGATCAATGCCATCTGCATCGGCGTTGCTTCCCATTTTAACCCAACCAACGTAATAATCGCTATAATACTCAACCAATCCCCCAAGCCCGAAATCGCCTGTGCCGTCATCAATGTGATGAACGATTTATTCTTCCGTAATGAAGATTCCATCCTAACTCTCCCCTTTTAAAAAGACATTAGTGTCGTTTTCTTACTTTTCATTATATCGACACAAGTGTCATTTTGCAACCGTTTTTTAAATAATCAAAAAATAAGGTATAATACTTCTTAAGATTACGTCACAATTTAAAGGGAGGCAGCCCCATGTCAAAAAAAGTGAATCTAGAGAAGCTTATTCGAGAAATGGAATCACAATTTCAAGAATGGACCTATTACCTTCACCTAGAATCAGGTTCGGTCGTCATGATTGCGAATGATATCCTCTTCAAAGCGGAAGACGAAGAGCCTATCGAAGAACTCGAAGAATGGGAACAGACCGAATACGCTGTGGCCCAAGATATTCTTGAACATCCCACTTCTTACCTTGAACTACCTGACAAAGAGGAATTCAATGAATACCGGATGATGGAAAGCTTCTGTTATTCATTGGAGGATGAGCATACGAGACAGCGGTTACTAACTGCCATACAAGGTCAAGGTGCCTTTAGGAGGTTCAAAGATCAACTAGGTGCAGTAGGGAAAAGGGACGAATGGTTTTCATTCAGAAAAGAGGGTTACAGAGACTTTGCGCTTGAATGGTGTGAGGAGAATAATGTGGAGTATGAATAAGATATGAGATCTTCATAAATCTACAAGCCTTGCCGCATGACTTAAACCTATTTAAACAAACGGCAAGGCGTACTATAGATTACTATACGGTTAGTATATGATTCTCAGGTTTAGAACAAACATGCCTTTCTTACAGAGAGCCCTTAAACTTCTCTGGCTTTGTTACATAACTTTCAATAATGTAGCCACAATCTGTACAGAGAATATACTCAATATCCGAGCCGAGGCTCATTTTCTTATTAACGGGTGACATCACCGCATATCCTGAATGCTTGCCTTTTCCAAGGTCCGTCCCTAAACATTTCGGGCATGTCGTCACGTTCGTCGGATTTTCCATTTCATGCTCACCCCCTTCGTATTCTTAACAAATTCGAATTTAGCCTTCAAAATTCCTTTCCTCCACTGTAATAGGAGAGGGGGTTTTTTTAAGAAAGCAATATCATCGCGATTGAACTGAAAGAAACTAGGGAACAAATCGATAAAGTTGTAAATTGAATACTATATCCGTTTTTGTAAGCGGAATGAGCCATAAGAATGGTCGAGAATAAAAATACAAACTGTAACCATAATGCTTGTTCGAAGGGTCCTATATAGAACAGGACCGAGATGAATAGAAAGGATAAGACGACTATGATACTCATTTGTTTTTTCAAGTAATCACCTCATTACACATATGCCCGATTTTTCTTGGAATTCACACGCTTCGAAAGAAACACAGTAAGCTGATTTCTTGTCAATGTGAACTGTCATCACTTACTAAATACAATGGGTATATGATCTGTATCTCTTCTCCAAATCATATGATCAGATCCCTTCCCCCAATAATCCTTCAGCAAATAATCAGGCTCTCCAAATGTTTTCGTCCACACCTTCTGTGCATTGGCATATCCGCTATCCAAGCAGAATTCTTTTATTCCCTTATTGAGAAAAGTAAGAAACATTACGTTTAAAAGTAATTTCCCTACCCCACGAAGTTGATAGTCTGGATGTACAAATACGGTTCCTATCTCATATACCTCACTCAATGCCCCATCTGTGCAGTTGTTAATCAGCTCACTAGCAGGGCCGTACTCAATTGTACCGATAATTTTCTTGCAGCTTTTTTCTGAAGCTATGAAAAAACACCGATTCTCTCCTTTGCTATCAAAGTCACATTTCAAGTGTTGTTTCTTACTTTCTATTTCACTTTCTATCTCATCATGCATTTCCGATAATCCTTCTTTCAAGAAGGTATCCATTATGACTGTACTAAAAAACCTATTTAATTCTAGACTGTCATCTATTTGAGGTCTTCTAATCTCAATCTTCAACACCGACTATCACTCCTTCCCAAGCTGCCCGTTACTTACTACCAATTATTTCAAAATTAGATATCATACTCAAGACAAATTTTCACAAAAAAGAGCATACCCTGTTCTGGATATACTCTTCCATTTTTCAGCATTTCTCTAAAAAAATATTAACCTACCTATAAATACCGTAAATATTATGTAAAGAAGAAAATTCATCCTCTTTTCTATGGTAATGTTTCTTTGGACAAGATCGAAATAAACGAAATAAGGAGTTTTTCACCTCATGAAGCGAAGTGCCTTAACATGCATCAGCATGACGGTCTTTCTAATGACCGGACCCATTAACGGATTAGCAATGACAAACAGTTCTACACGTACAGATCATCTGGAGCAGGAAATCTCAGATGCCAATCGTTACATTTCTGATAGCTCAGTGAAAATGGAAAAATATCAGGCAATGGAGGATTCATCTTTTGCCTTCTACCGTGCCACGAACTTTCTCTATTATCAGGATCTTGATAACGGAACGATTGGGGTCCCTACTGAATGGACTACCACTAGCAATATTAATACCTGGCTTTCAGGGGATTTCCACACGCAAAATGTCGGTTTCTTTGATAATGATGAAGGGGATATCGTATTTGATCTGAATGATTTCGATGACTCATACATAGGCCCATTTTATTGGGATTTACTGCGCTATACGACAAGTATTTATCTGTTGAAGGATCAATTGGATTGGAACTTGTCTCAAGCAGAAGCCGATGAGCTGGCAATGTCCTTTTTGACCGAGTATCAAGATACCCTTACAAATGTGAACGGAAATGCAGGGGAAACGGAAGTGAAAATGGATAAAGCAACCGTTACAGGATTCATTGATGACGAAATCTATGATGTAACGGGCCGTGATGCTTCACATGCCTTAAATAAATGGACGGTTGTCAATAGTAGTGGAGATCGTCAATTCGATTTTTCCAATACCGATTTATCTACAGTTGATAGCTATGATCTAGTTGATCTGGAAGGACATTGGTCTTCCTATCTGCAGGATATTTCAGACAAGGTGAGCGGCTGGGATTCCCATTACTTCGATGTGAAAGACCGTGCCCGACGCCTTCATTCAGGCCTTGGCAGCTTAGGAGTAGATAAGTATTATGTGTTAATCGAAGGACCAACAAGTGATACTGACGATGATCAGTTAGTAGAAGTCAAAGAACAGTTGAAACCGAATATGTTCGTCAATTCTCTTACGGATGCATCACTTTACACTAATCAGTTAAATGGGGCTGCAGACACTGCACGGGTAGCCTATAAAGGGCTGCAAGACCAGGTAGATGATCATATGGGTGTCCTAACTGGGGAAAGTAAATCGTATCTCGTCAGAAGAATGTCACCATGGAAGCATGGGTTGGACCCCGTCGACTTTAACACTAAATCAGATCTTGACAGCTTTGTGAAATATTCGGCACAAGCCCTTGCTTATGCCCATGCGCGCGCAGATCGGGATTATCAAGATGAATTTATTTCCTACAACTTTGAAGATGGTGCACTGCAAGCGATTAATGTATGGCCACAATTCAAGACGAAAGTAGTGGAATTAGCAGGATGCTATGCGGATCAAGTGAACGCTGATTATCAATCGTTTCTTCAATTGAGGCAGGATAGTCGATTGCCTTAGATAAAGATGATTCAGAACCCCTTTATTCTCTTAAGGGGTTTATTTTGGTATTGACTCTCTTCTTATCACATGTTTTTCGTCCAAGCTGAAAGCCAAATCATTCATATACTAGAAATAGAGAGTAGAGAATCTCTTCTAAAATGGTTCTTCCTATTCTACTAATCTAGTGAGGTGATGATATGTCTTTTTGTATTAGACTTAAAGCTCCGTTGTTTACACAAGTGAATTACGAGGAATATCTACAAATATGCACGTTGTCTACAGAGGAAACGACTAGAGACACCAAGGTGCTCGTATCGATTGGAAATCGAGATCAACTACAAAATGTAGATTTTGAATTTACAAGTGGGATCCCGATTGAATTTAATAGCGTTGGCGTTTCTGTATTTAATGAAGTCATTCTTAACACATGCGCAAATATTAAAGGGATCTTTAAAAAACCTGGGGAATATATATTTACAGTGGCATTGCTTGACCAAGTGTCGAATGAATTACTTGACGAAGAAATCGCCGTTTTTAAAGTATCGCCATCTGGTCATCAACACAAACATTACTAATGAGTAACGAGCATGCAATCCTTTTAATCTTTTAATCATGTATTTTTCAAAGGAACGAGTTAAGAAAATCACTTTGTTAATGGAGTGATTTTTCTTTTTATTTTTGCTGTATTAATCCCCTTGGTTGCATCATGAACCTATGCCCCCTTGTTAGTTGACTGAAAATGAATGGTCGATTATCATCAGATTGCTCCGTTTCGACAACATGCTCATTAATAAGAAAAGTGGACCATATAAAAAAATTCCGGCTCATATATTTCAGAAACCGGCTCATTTATTTATAAAGTGGATCATAAATCATGCAAACTGGATCATATATGAGGGAGCTAGTGTTTCATGAGGAATTCGATTACTCTTATTGATCGTTTAGACTACTATCTGAGTTGAAAATGGTTCAGAACCAGCCTCTTACAATCAATTTCATATAAAAATAGGCGTTATGGATTCACAATCCACATGTTCTCGTTTATTGTGTAAAGCAAGTCACTATAGATCAATAACAACCTTACTCTTCATGAACCTCTACATAAACACTCCCATGCAGTCTCTCTTCCACATACGCATCCAATCTCCACATCCCGCTTTCGGGTAATGACATCAATGAATTCGTATGGACATCTGCACCATTATGGGGTCCATCCAAAGGGTTTCCTTCAAACATAACCACTTCTTCTTTCGATTGTTGATGGGTGGCGACTACCTTTAGGTTTCCATTCACCTCTTCCTCGTCTCCCCATAGATGCCACATATACTTATTTACTTTACCAGGATAAAATCGCACAGCTTCCGAGTCATCATAAATAAACCCAAGTCGGTCCTCTACCCCGATCATCTTGTACGGGCCTGATTCAAACAGGTTGCTTTGATTCCATTTTTCTTCGGAACAACCTGTCACCGCTAACAACAGGATAAATGATATCAATAGTAATAATAGAGATTTTTTCACGGAACTCCCCCTTTATGAAATAGACAGGAAAACCATCCTGTTTGTTACAGATCCCAATCATTTAGCAGGAGTCTCGCCTTTTACCCCTACATGTGACATATACTCAAATGCCGTCGTTCCAAAGACACTTTTGAAGTGTTTATTCAGGTGTGTCAGGTCGACAAACCCGCATTGTGCGACGGCTGAATAAATGTCTTTCCTTTGCTCGATGACTTCCTTTGCCATTTCGACTTTGCCGTTGAGGAAGTATTGGTAGGGCGAGATGCCGGTATGAGCTTTAAATAATCGGATAAACTGGAATTTGGATAGCTGAAGTTCATCAGAAATCTCGTCCAGCTTCAAAACTCCTTCCAGATTGGAATGAAGCATATCCTTTGCTTTTCGGATAAGGGTGGAGTCCTTCTTATAGTTCGTTGAGAGACTTGTTTCAGCCATGTGATCCGCTAGGGATAGTAAGTATTCACTGCATTGCGCTTCATCCTGTCCACTTAGAATTGCATTCGCGAGAGTTACGATTCTCCTTTCAAGTGTTCTGTCATACACGAGCGGCTCACTGAAGCGGAGGAGTTCTTTTTTCTCTGTCACCTCAAGGAGCAATTCAGGCTTGATGTACAGCATCACATAATCCAGCCCTTCTTCCGTATGGGCCATGCCGTCATGTGCCTGTTCAGGATTGAAAAGCATCACGCCGTTTGGATGGGAGAGGTGCAGGCTACCATCCAGATGATAATGTTGGATGCCCCGCAATGTGACTCCAATCGCATATTCCCTGTGAGAATGCTTCTTGTACGAGAAATCCGTCATACTTGCTGATAACGCCGTAATACCTGCCGATTTCCGATATGTGAATTTGTCCATGACTTCCACCTCCTACATCCAAATCATTAGTGCCGAATATCCTAGAAAAAGTGCCATCAGCACATTTACCATCTTAGAATGCTTGCGTAAAAACTCCTTAAAAATTGTTCCGAATAGAACCCAGGTGAAAAAAGCTAGAAAACCAATGATGGTGATCACCACGACACCCATTGTCACCTCAGACAAGGTGACGTAATGGGGCAAAATGAAGCTTGGAATGACCGTCATGGTAAACAAGACTACCTTTGGATTCAGAAACTGCATGAAGAATCCTGATCGAAAGCTTGCCGGTATTTGTTCATTCGATTTCGCCGAATCCTTTTTGCAGATTTGATAAGCGAGATAGAGCATATAGAGGCTTCCGATCATCTTCATGCCACCTAACAGTTTCGGAATGACCGACATTAATAACGAGTTCAACAATGCAGAAATGGAGAGCAATAAACCAAACGCAATCGTCGCCCCGTACGTATATTCCATCGCCCTCTTCGTCCCGTACCGATGAACTGTGGACAAGATGATGATATTGGTCGGGCCGGGTGTAAACGTCACGATCACACAATAAAATAGAAAAGATGCAGCATTCATGAAGAAAACTCCTTTCAGCGTATTCTCATGTAATCATACGCCTATAGGAGGACTCGGTTATAGTACATTATTGCACGGATACATAGCAGAACTTCAAATCCGCTTCACCCCTGATGATTGAGTACACTATACCCCACAGCATCCACCAAATCCTCTGCAATATAATCCGGGTCTATTCCATTCCAGCTGTACAGATAATCTAATATAGAGCCTTGCCCCCACCCTGATCCAACTTTTTTCATTTCTTCAAATAATGCGATGTACTGTTCCTCAGATAAATCGGTCCATAACTCCCTCATCACCGGTTAAGATCGAATAAGCTCATCACGGGTAAGTATTTCCACAATCATCCTTCATTCCTCCTTGCCTGACCTTTAACCAACCTGTAACTCGTATTCTACCAAATGATCGAAAATCCCTCTTCTTAAATCGTGGATAGTGAAAATGATATAGGTTCATGTAATCACTACTTTTTTAAAAAATAGTGATTACATGAATTTTAGTATATTCATGCTTTTTAAAGAATCGTTTGCTAAAGTGACACAGAATCCCCTTGTCTTTTACGTTTCAGCGAAAATTGACATATATCAGAGAATGGACACTTTTCTTGCTAGAGCACCCCCATAAAATGGAGCAGCTAGCCGAATTATTTAAGAAAATACAGTCTTTTAGCCTATTTTGACAAGACCCCGATTTCGCAGCACTATGCTTCTCGCATTCTACAAACATTTCACTCTAAACGTGACTTTCCTCTCTTACAAGCATCATTTAATTATGTTAAAATTAGCCAAAATCAGACAAATTCCTTCCCTTTTTTTGAAAGGAGATAAAGAGAATGTCAGAAAATCGTGAGTTATATACAATCTTACAAACCCTTCAAACCTATTCCGAATGTGATATTACGCATTCATTTTCTGAACATGATTCTGAGGTATTGTTGGTTTCTTACTCCAAGGAATTAAAATCATTTGTTATCACCCAGAATAGTCGGAAGGAAACCTATCATGATCTACCTTCTGCCCTAAACATATTGGAACATTTATTACCGAGTTTAAAGACCACCTCTTGAATGTGTGACGCTTATACTGGTTTATAGGTTCAACTCAAAATACCTGTCGGCGACCGACAGGTATTTTGAGTATTCGGAAATTCTGTTGGAGCTGGTCCCGATACTAGACTGACTTCCAGCTATTCATTCATTGCAACCTCTACAAGGTCTTGTAGAAGGCGGATTAGAAAGAGTGAATTCCATTAAACTATCCATCTCTCAACCACTTTTCATGTTACAAAGGAAAATAAAGGAGTCTTGTACTATGGAATACATCAAGCGGGGAACATCGGCTTTCAAGAATGCCAACCTTGCCCTTTTCGCAGGTGGATTCAGCACGTTTGCGATTCTTTGGGGGACGCAGCCCCTGCTTCCTGAGATTGCAAATGAATTCAATCTTTCACCGGCTGGCTCAAGTCTCAGCCAGTCCTCAACGACCATTGCTCTAGCGATTAGTCTATTAATCGCGGGATCCTTATCAGACGTATACGGCAGGAAATCTGTGATGACCTTCTCATTACTGGCTTCTTCCTTCCTTGCCATATGCACCGGGTTTGCCTCAAGCTTTCATCTGTTGGTTGCAGGGCGGATTCTTCAGGGGATTACGCTTGCTGGACTTCCAGCTGTTGCGATGGCGTATCTAGGTGAGGAAATCGAGGCGAGAAGCCTAGGGATGGCAATGGGATTATACATTAGCGGGAACTCCATCGGTGGAATGTCGGGACGGATCATCAGCGGTGTTCTGACCGACTATTTCAATTGGCATATCGCGTTAATGGGTATCGGAATCATCAGCTTGCTTTCAAGTTTCTTCTTCCTGTTGTTGCTTCCCGCGTCGAACCATTTCGTCCCCCAGTCTTTCAAGCTTAAACCGTTGACAGGTTCCTTGTTCAGTCAATTCAAAGTACCGGGGTTATTGTCTTTATTTATCATTGGATTTCTTCTGATGGGAGGATTCGTTTCCCTATACAATTACATAGGGTTCGAACTGATCGCTCCACCCTACTCACTAAGCCAAACCGTCGTCGGTTTTATTTTCATCGTCTACATTGTAGGTACCTTCAGCTCAACCTGGATGGGGATGCTTGCGGATCAATATGGTAAGAGAAAGATTCTTCCACTGTCTTTACTTATCTTGTTACTCGGGGTGCTCACCACCCTCCACCCAAATATCTGGGTGAAAATCATCGGGATCTCCGTCTTCACTTATGGTTTCTTTGCCGGTCATTCCATTGCCAGCAGCTGGGTCGGACGACTGGCCATCCATGATAAAGCACAGGCCTCAGCCCTTTACTTGTCCGCTTATTATGCAGGTTCAAGTATCGGAGGAACCGTAAGCGGCTCTTTTTATCACCATTTCGACTGGGCCGGAGTCGTGTGGATGATCGTTACGCTCGCAATCATTTCACTAGGAATATCCCTTCGAATTGGAAAAGGAAGGGTGAATCAGGAGAGCTGAAGAACCCCTCAAGACGGAAATGAATATGGTCCCAATAAAGAAACCGGCCAGAACAATCTGGCCGGTTTCCATTCCTTGTGCTTTCATTTCATTATTTTCGCTAACCCCAATGCAAAATGCTCCCAAAGGATTTTCTCAACTTGCTCTCCCTTTGACTCGTCACATTCTACAATCAGGATGACTTCCGAGTGCTTTCCCTTTAATCGATGCTGTTTCTGATTGGATTTGGAGACAAGAATGAGACGGATGGCCAACCCTAATACAAATCCTCCTACCGCACCGATCAACCCCCAGTAAATAGGGCCCCACTTAAGTTCAAATCCGATGCTTGCTGTAATGACCGCACATGCAGTTGCCATTGGCATGGCCATATCAATCAGTGATATTCCGTCTGACCGATGCAGTGTATCAAATATTTTCCTTTTTTCTTTCCGATTATCCAGAGGAACCGCGAATATATCTTCCTTTGTGATCCCGACCTTCTCTAGACCAGCAATGGCGATTTCTAAAAAGACGTGATTTTCAAAAGTAGAAAAAATTTGCATTGTCATAATATCTTTTTTCCTTTCAAAATCCGAAATGACTTTGCTTGATAGTAATTCTTAAGAAAACGCCTCTGTTCCTTTTCGTAAAGCTTGTTATTTTCGACCGTATTCATATACGCATCGAATATTGCGAACCCATATAAGGAGGGAAACATGAGCAGCCACTCAGGTTTCAGGACATCCGTTGCCTTCTCTACCTCTCCAAGAAACAAGAGAGACACTCCCTCAAGCATATGGGAGTAATAAAAAAACACCACACTCCAAACGATCACGACAAACGCCGTCACAATCCTGTGAATATACAATTGACCCAAACCAGGCATAAAAAATGACCATAAAGCTGCTAAGAGAGGGTTCCTTTTATCCAAATAATTGATCTCCAATGCCCCCATACTAAAGGAATTGATTTGATGGTCTTCCCGTTCAGCCAATATGTATATATTATTTAAATCAACCGTTGTCCTATAGCTATCCCAAATAGCAAAAATATAGACGGGAATGTAAATTAAAAGCCACTGTGTATTTAATACCTCTTTCGCCATCGGGATATTCCCCTGAAAAGAATAGATCATCGCCAGGTTCACATGGGCTTTTAAATTGATCACCACTTCCCAGGCCAATAATAGGAATCCCCTAATATACTTGGACAGAAGCAAGTGACCAAACCCAGGGAACGAAACAGACCACCATGCGATAATATAAGGATTTTTTAAATGAATTTGAGTTGTGCCAAGAATACTGACGTGCGCTTTGTATCTTCTAGCCGTGTTATCATTCGTATAATTATCCAATTAGGGTTCATCCTCAAGTATGTAATGGTACTTTTATCTTTCCATTTTTTATTAATTCTATTATAAACGTCCGTTTATTTATCAAAGCGCAACGAATCGGAATACAAAAAAACCGGCCTCTTCCCACCAGGCCGGCAATCTCATTATGAATTCTGCACTAAGTGATCCTTTAACTGTTCCCGGAGTGCCCGTTTCAAAAATTTCCCCACGGATGTTTTTGGTATTTCACTCATAAAGACAATATCATCAGGAAGCCACCATTTAGCGAATTGAGGAGCCAGGAAATCAATCAGTTCGCTTTTATCTATTTTATCTTTATATGAATCTTTCAAGACAACACAGGCAACTGGCCGTTCCTGCCACTGTTCGTGTGGGACTGCAACGATGCTTGCTTCAAAGACCGCGTCATGGGCCATCAGAGCATTCTCGAGGTCAACAGACGAGATCCATTCTCCGCCACTTTTGATTAGGTCCTTCGTTCGATCGACAAGCTTGATGATGCCTTCCTCATCGACTGTGGCGACGTCACCTGTATAAAGCCACCCATCCCGGAAGGCATCCTGTGAACGTTCATCCTTGTAGTACTCATCTGCAATCCACGGTCCCCGGAGCAGGAGCTCACCCATTTCTTCACCGTCCCACTTTACCTCTCCGTTCACACCGATGACTTTCATCTCAAGCCCTGGCACTATCAGTCCTTGCTTTGAACGAATATCCAGGATTTCTTCTTCATCAAGTCCCGTCTGATGGCTCTTAAGTGTTGAAACGACGGCAAGTGGAGTAGTCTCTGTCATGCCGTATGCGTGCAGGAATGGAATGTTGTATTTTGTTTCAAAGGCTTTGATCATTCCCCGTGGTGCTGCCGATCCTCCGCAAATGATGGATCGCAAGGAAGAAGTGGTGTACGTCCCCTTTTCAAGTTCATTGAGTAGTCCAAGCCAAATAGTTGGTACACCGGCAGTTAGCGTTACGCTTTCCTCTTCAATTAATCCTGCCAAGAGCTTGGGAGTGAATGCCGGACCTGGCAATACTTGTGTCGAACCGAACCACGTCGCAGCAAACGGCAATCCCCAGGCATTGGCATGGAACATCGGAACGACAGGCATCACCGTATCCCTTTCAGAAAGGGCCACTGTATCAGCCAGTCCAAAGGCGAAGCAGTGCAGTACGATCGCTCTGTGGGAGTATACGACGCCCTTCGGTTGTCCGGTGGTGGCCGATGTATAGCACATGCCGGCAGCCTCGTTTTCGTCGATATCCTTAACGAATTCGAACGTTGGATTCGCTTCCTTCAACAGTTTTTCATAGGAATAGACCGGTTCCAGTGTCGTTTCAGGCAGTTCATCCTTGTCGGTCATGATGATATAGGCTTCGACTGTTTTGAACATATCCTTGTTTTGTTCAATGAGTGGAAGGAGATCCTCATCGACGAGTAACACTTTGTCTTCTGCGTGATTGATAATGTATGCGATATGCTCAGGTGAGAGGCGGATATTAATCGTATGCAGGACTGCTCCCATTCCTGGGGCTGCGAAATAGACCTCCAGATGACGATGATGATTCCAGGCAAAGGTCCCGACTCTATCGCCTTTCTTTACACCCAGCTTCTCCAGTGCACTTGAGAGCCTCCGGGTACGTTCACCGATTTCCTTATACGTTAATCGGTGAATCCCAGAAAGAGTTCGCGAAACAACCTGCTTTCTCGGGAAAAACTTCTCAGCCCTCTCCATTAGTGATCCTACAGTCAATGGAACCTTCATCATACATATCTTCCCCTTTTTCGTTTCTCGTATTCGCTCTATTTAATAATGCCCTTCTCTTGCCAATCCAGAATTTGCTCATCAGTAACAGCAAGAAATTCTTGTAGAATCTCTTTCGTCTGCTCGCCTATTCCAGCTGGTGGTGAGCATGGCTCCCTATTCAAGTCTCCGTGCATTTTCACTTGTCCATCAGGGGTGATTAATCCCTTTTCTTTAAACAGAGGATGATCAGCCAACTGTCCCGTCTTAAGTACCGGGGTCAGGCAGCAATCCACGTCAAGCCCAAATGATGCCCACTCCGATTGTGATTTCCTTTTAAACAGGTCCACGAGCTCAACGTAAATCGGATTATCTTGTTTTGGCTTCGAATACTGAGCAGTCAGCCACTCATCCCTGCCAATTGCCAGGCAAAAGTTCCGCCAGAATTTTGGTTCAAGGGCAGCGAGACTTACATATTTCCCATCCTTTGTTTCATACAACCCATAGGATACTACGGTGCCGTTTAAGGTGTATACGCCATTTGGGTATCCCATTTCTTTTTCAATCAGGACATGGTTTGTCATCAATGAAGTCATGCTGTCTGCAATGGAAATACAATGATAGCTTCCTTCTCCGGTTATCCCCCTACCGACAAGACCCGCCAGGATCCGTTCACTCGCGGCTAGTCCCCCTATGTAGTCAGCAAACGTTTGGGTCGGATGGACCGGCCTTCCACTCCCGTCCGTCAATTGGAATAGGGCTCCGCTTACACTCATATAATTCAGATCATGGCTTCCAAGCCCAGCCATTTTCCCACTATTTCCATAGCCTGTAATCGAACAGTAGATGATCGTGGGATTGATGCTTCTCGCTGCATCATACCCGAGACCAAGTTTGTCCATTACTCCCGGGCGGAAGCTTTCAATAACTGCGTCCGCCTTTTGAATCAATTCGAGGGCAATCCCTCTTCCTTCTTCCTGTTTCAGATTCAATGAAATGCTTTTTTTGCCCCGGTTATGGGCGGTGAAGACCAACCCTCCCCCACTATGCCTTGCAGGATCTCCATTCGGAGCTTCCACCTTGATGATTTCTGCTCCAAGCTCCGCAAGCCTTAGGGTAGCAAACGGTCCGGGGATATAATTAGTAAAGTCGATTATTTTAATGCCCTTTAGCATGGTGGGATTTCATTCCTCCTCATCCTATTCAATCGAGCCTCTCAATAATAGTGGCATTCGCCATGCCATGCCCCTCACACATGGTCTGCAATCCATAGCGGCCACCGGTTCGTTCAAGCTCGTGCATCATCGTAATCATCAAGCGTGCCCCACTGGCACCGAGTGGATGACCTAGGGCAATTGCTCCACCATTCGGATTGCATTTAGCCGGATCCGCGCCCGTTTCCTTAAGCCACGCCATCGTAACAGGAGCAAAGGCTTCATTGACCTCGAACACATCGATCTCCTCAAGCTTCAATCCGGACTTTTTCAACACTTTTTCCGTAGCTGGAATCGGTCCTGTCAGCATCAAAGTAGGGTCTGAACCGACCACTACTCTTGTGTGAACCTTAAAGCGTGGTTTCAATCCAAGCTCTTCCGCCTTTTCACGACTCATCAATAGAAGGACGGCTGCCCCGTCACTGATCTGGCTTGAGTTTCCTGCATGGATCACCCCGTCTTCCTTGAAGACCGTTTTCAATCCTGCCAGAACATCCGTTGTCGTTCCTTCCCTTGGTCCCGAGTCATCGGTCACGAAGCTGGTTTCACCGTTTTCATTCATTACTTCGAGTGGCATAATTTCTTTTTTAAAATGACCTTCAGCCTGTGCTTTCAACGCTCTTCGGTGACTTTCTGCCGCGAATTCGTCAAGCTGTGCCCGGGTGAATCCATACTTCTCGGCGATTCTCTCAGCCGATAACCCCTGATGGATAATTTCATAGCGCTCCTTCAATTTAGGGCTAAACGGAACCGCATCCTGATAGTTTGATCCCATAGGTACCCTGGACATATTCTCCACTCCACCAGCAATCACCACATCCATATCCCCTGCCAAAATCGCCTGCGCAGCGAAATGGACGGCCTGCTGGCTCGACCCGCACTGGCGGTCAATCGTCGTTCCAGGCACCTCAACCGGAAAGCCAGCAATCAAGGCACCCACACGTGCAACGTCACCTGCCTGCTCACCTGCCTGAGTAACGCAACCTAGTATGACATCTTCAATGAGCCCCGAATCAATCCCCGCTCGTTTCACAACCTCCTGTAACACCTGTCCAGCAAGGTCATCGGGACGGATATCCTTCAGAAGTCCCTTCCTTCTCCCAACCGGTGTCCTTACCCCTTCCACAATCACTACTTCACGCATATTCCTTCTTCCTTTCTGTATATAAAATCTCGTTCTCTATAAACCTAAATTCTTCGCAATGATCGTCTTCATGATTTCATTTGTCCCTGCATAGATGCTTGCGACAGGAATATCCCGGAATCTCCTTGCAATCTCGTATTCTTCCATGTATCCGTATCCTCCATGAAGCTGCATGCATTCAGCGGCAATCTTCTTGGCACTGTCGGTTAGCTTCCACTTCGCCATGGACACCTTCGTCACGATATCCTGTCCGTCAATGTGTTCAGCAATCAGCTGATCAAGAAAAGCCCTGCCCATTTCATTTTCTGTCGCCATCTCAGCGATCTTAAATTGCGTGTTCTGAAATTTGCTCACGGGTTTTCCGAATGCATCCCGGCTCTTCACATAGTCGATTGTCTGCTGAAGCATCACCTCTGATGCGGTTTGTGCAGCAATCGCAACGAGGAGGCGTTCCTGTTGAAGTTTCTCCATCAGGTATAGGAAACCTTTCCCCTCTTCGCCAAGCAGATTCTCCTTCGGGACCACACAGTCCTCGAATATGAGCTCCGCAGTGTCCTGAGAGTGCAATCCGACCTTGTTCAGCTTTCTCCCTCGTGAAAATCCAGGAGTGTCCCGCTCGATCACAAGAAGACTGACACCCTTATGCTTCGGGTTCGCTTTTGGATCGGTTTTACAGGCAACCACAATCAGATCCGAATGGATGCCGTTCGTGATAAACGTTTTGGACCCATTAACGATGTAGTGATCCCCCTCAAGAACAGCGGTGGTCTTGATATTGGCGAGATCCGAACCTGTTCCCGGTTCTGTCATCGCAATCGCCGTAATGATTTCTCCCGTTGTACATTTCGGGAGCCAGCGCTGTTTCTGCTCTTCTGTCCCAAACGCTGTGATATAAGGAACCACAATATCATTATGGAGTCCGATGCCGACTAGGCCTGAGCCCACTCGCTCAATCTCTTCATTAATGATTACCGAGTATCCCCAGTCGACCCCGCTTCCACCGTACGGTTCATCAATATCCGGACACAGATAGCCCTGCGCACCCATCTTCGTCCAGAAAGAGCGGGGAATCAGCCGCTCCTCTTCCCACTGATTATAGTAAGGGTATGCTTCTTTCTCTAGAAACTTCCGTAATGACCTGCGAAACATATCGTGGTCATCGGTTAAATAAAGGTGTTTCATCCTTACCTCTCCTCTATGAAAATCAGTTATTTGTTACTGTTTAACTCCATTTAAAGATTTGCGTAACTGGTATTTTAATATTTTCCCTGATGCATTCCTTGGCAACACTTCTTCGATGAAGATTCTTCTGGGAATCTTGTAGCCTGCCAGTTTTTGGCGGCAGAAGTCCTTTAGTTCCTGCTCATCTATGCTCATGCCCGGTTTCTGTACAATGACGGCACAGACGGCTTCTCCCCATGTTTCATCCGGTAGTCCGATGATCGCCGCTTCCAATACAGCTGGATGCTCGTAAAGGATGTCCTCGACTTCGATGGAATACACGTTCTCTCCGCCTGAAATGATCATATCCTTTTTCCGGTCCACGAGTGTGATATATCCTTCTTCATCAATGGTGGCGAGGTCCCCTGTATACAACCATCCTTCCTTCAGCGCTTTCGCCGTTTCTTCCGGCTTCTTATAATATTCCTTCATGGTTGATTCACCCTTGACGATGAACTCTCCGACAGCGCCGGGTGCAACGTCCTTTCCTTCTTCATTCACGACCCTCGCTTCAGTCAGGAAAGCCGCTTTCCCTCCTTTTCCAAAATGGGTGCTATGCCCTTCAGGATCTAAGAGGATCCCTCCAGGTCCTGCTTCGGTCAAGCCACACAGATTAAAGAACTGATCTGTCTTGAACAATTCCATTGCTTTACGGACCATTTCAGGGGCCATCGGTGCCGCTCCGTATCCGCATCTCTTAATGGAAGAAAGGTCATAATCAGAAGCGTTCGGCACTTGGAGCATAAAGGTATACATGGCAGGCACTCCAAAGAAGTGAGTAACCTTATGCTCCTGTATCTTCTCGAGCGTCTTCACCGGATGAAAATCCCGATGGATGATATGTGTTGCTCCAAGTACAACACCTGAAAGGAGGAACAAGTTCAGTTGGGCTGAATGGAACAGCGGAGCGATATGAAGGAAATTCTCTCTCTCGTTGATACCCATGCTGATCATCATCGTCAGGCCAACATTGAAGATTCGTTTATGATCGAATAATGCCCCCTTAGGCCTGCCAGTGGTCCCGGATGTATACAATATTTCCAGGTCATCGTCATCACTGATATAGATGTGCGGATTTTCTACATTATCACTCACTACCCGGTCAAATGAATGATGACCTACGACTTTCGGCGCTCCCGTCGTGATTACATGCAAGACGCGGGTTTCTTCTCTTGCTGAGGTAACCGTCTCCTCAAATTCCTCGTCGCAGAAGACAACCAAGGAGTCGGACTGATCAAAAATATAATGAACTTCAGATGACGTTAAGCGGAAATTGACTGGTACAATCACCGCACCGACCTTCGCTCCTGCAAAGAAAGCTTGAACAAACTGGTCGGAATTCTTCATCATTAATGCAATCCTATCGCCTTTTTGAATCCCCAGTCCAAGAAGCCCATGGGCCAGTTTATTCACTTCTTCGTTAAATTGCTTATAATTGTAGGTTCTTCCTTCACATTCAATTGCCAGCTTTTCCGGTTTTTTTCTCGCATTTTGTGCTAAATATGATCCGATATCCATTTTCCATTTCCCCCTATTAGACATGAATTTGAAAACGCACTCATCTTTACATATGCAATAATTGTGCCAACTTTCAGAAAATAAATAAACCCACATGTCAAAGCCTCGGGATGAAAGAATCGAAATCAAGGTGTCCAATAAATGGACACCTTGATTTGGACAGTTCTACGCAGAAATGTAGGATTCAATCGGTATGTTTAGACACTCTGTAGAGAGTCCTGATATTTCTTAAGTTTTTCATATAGTCCTGAACGACTGATTCCGAGAAGCCTTGCTGCCTGCGCCTTGTTGCCATTTGCCTGTCGCATAGCCATTTTGATGGCACCGAGCTCTGCATTCTCTGCAAGACTGACGGGGATAACCACTTGATCAGGAAGCATGGAAGTCAGATAATCCGGCAAATCCTCCACCTGAATGTTCCCATGCTCCGCAAATGTCATGGCACGTTCTAGCACGTTTCGAAGCTCCCGGACATTCCCTGGCCAATCATATTGATACAGCGCCGCTTCCGCCTTCGATGACATACCTGTGATGCTTGTGCCAAGCATGGCATTTAGTTCGATCATGAGTTTATTCTTGAGATACTCCACATCCTGAACACGTTCACGGAGGGGAGGAATATTCAAGGAAATGACATTCAGTCTGTAATAAAGGTCCTCCCGGAATTTACCTTCTTTCACCATCTTCTCAAGCTCCCGGTTGGTTGCTGCGATGATCCGCACATCCACTTTGATCCGTTCATTTCCTCCGACCCGGTAAAATTCCCGTTCTTGCAGAACCCTTAATAATTTTGCCTGAAGCGTAATCGACATATCGCCTATTTCATCGAGAAACAATGTTCCCCCATTGGCAAGGTCGAATTTCCCCACTTTTCCCCGGCGATTCGCCCCTGTAAATGCCCCTTCCTCATATCCGAAAAACTCAGACTCCAACAAATCTTCAGGGATGGCTGCGCAATTTACAATGACAAACTTGCCATCGCTTCTGGCACTGCTGTTATGAATCGCATGGGCGAATAGTTCCTTCCCTGTTCCGCTTTCTCCCCTGATCAGGACCGTCGACCTTCCCTTCGCCGCTTTGGCCGCACTTTTCTTTAATTTATCCATATACGGATACTCGCTTAGAATATGATCCCAAGTAAAGCGGGCCGATTCGGACTTTTGCAGCTGCTGATGGTAGAAGCTTGCCTTGCTTTCCGCTTTTTGCAGCTTCTGGAACAACTCGCTCACTTCGTTCAACTGGCGGAACATTACCTTCCCAATTGCTCCAATGACCTTTCCGTCCTTCTTGATCGGTATTCGATGGACAATATATTTAATGCCTTTCCGTTCTTTGAAATCACTGACTTCAGCAGTTTCTGACTTGAATACATTTTCAAGCCTTAACTGTGGCAGTACCCTACCAACATCCTGATGGAGCACTTCCTTCTTTTCAAGATTGAATAATTCGAGGAGTGGCGGACTAACCATCGTGATAATATTTCGGTCATCGGTCATCAGGATTCCATCATAGGCATGCTCTAACGTGGTCTCGATCGTCAATTTCAATTTCTTGACCGTTTCAAGCTCCTCAGCCATCTTTTCGATTTCGGAAATATCCTGGAATAGAATAATCTTCCCTTGTTTATGATTCACCGTTTCATAGGAGGAAAAATGAAGAATTGATTGGTATGTTTCATCATGATAATGTCCTTGATGTTCAATAGGGAAATTCGGGAATAGATCACCGAGCTGTTGCGACAGAACGCTTGCGACGGGGCGTCCGGTAATATGAGAAAAGGATTGATTCGCATAGATAATCTGAAAATGTTCATCGGTCATCAATACGCCCATATTGGAATGGGTTAAAATCGTTTCAAGCTGTTCTTTCAATGTATTGGCTGATTTCAATAAAGCCATTACCATTTCAGTTTTTGTCAAGAGGCCGATTACTTTGTCCTCCTCATCAAGGACGACTCCTGTACCAGCCTTGCTCGTTTTCACGAGTTCCTCTATTTGGGTATATGGGGTATCAATCTTAATCGCCCCGGTTTCCTTTTTTATGTACGCTTTGATCGGTGTTTCAAGTGACACCCGATCAAGTATCATTTGATATAAGCGGCTACGTGTAAACACACCTTTGATGTTCCGATTTTCATCGGTTATGGGCAGTAGATTCCATTTTTTCACTTTCATGATGGCTACTGCTTCTTTTAATGTGGTTTCTTCCGTCATCACACAATCAACTGGAGTGACAATGTCCCGGAACTGAATCATTGCAATCCCCCTTTTCTTATACAAGCTTGTGTTTATTTTCGTCCTCAGAAGATTTGCACTGATGATAATTCTGAAAATTCAAACTCATAGTTCCATTATACTGCTTTACTTACGAAAGGTCACTGCTTGATTCGTATCTAACCTTTTCAGAGAAGATGATAGAAAACTCTCTGGAACAAAAAAAATCAGAGGTACTGAATCCCCTGATCTCTCATTTTTGACGTTTATAGATTTTTTTGTTCTACATTCAGTTCAATCAAATTCCCATCCGGGTCGGCACAGAAGATTTGAGCGAATCCACTTTTAGAATGTGGCTTTTCAAGAACTTCCACTTCTTTCTCTTTTAGCCATGCTAATGCATCACTGTAGTTCCGGACACGGAGAGCAAAGTGACCTTCTCTGCTTGATAAACGTTTATCCTCTCGAATGGTTTGTGATGAGGGGTCGACAATCAAATGAAGCTGCTGTCCTTCTATTTCGTACCACGCTCCTGGAAAATCGAAATCTGGACGGGGTATTTCGTTCAAACATAAGATATCCCCATAAAATGCTTTAGCTTGGTCTAAATCAGTCACTGTAAGGCTTACATGATGGAGGGATGTATATGTAATCACATTCTTCACTTCCTTTCTTTGACTTCATTCATTTGGTTGCCGTTCGAAAGCCAAGTAACAGCTTAGGTACTCACAAGTGTTTCATTACATTTTCTCCTGTCATTTTAGCATAATTCCCGATTCCTGTTGGGTAGGTGCGCCCATAAGAAAAGCCTCTTTGAATGAAAAAGAGGCTCTGGATTTCTATTATTTTGGCTGCATTCGGATACCACCGTCCAAACGGATTGTCTCACCGTTAAGCATCTGATTTGTGATGATAGTTTCTACCAGCTGGGCATATTCACCTGGGTGTCCGAGCCGCTTAGGGAATGGCACCATTTTCCCAAGGGAGTCAATCGCCTCTTCCGGTAACGATTCAAACATTGGAGTATGAAACAACCCAGGGGCAATCGTCATTACCCGAATGCCGTACGCGGCAAGTTCCCTTGCAATTGGCAGCGTCATTCCGACCACTCCCCCTTTCGAAGCACTGTAGGCCGCTTGTCCGACCTGACCTTCATATGCCGCGACCGAAGCTGTATTAATGACGACACCTCTTTCACCAAGCTCATTCGGTTCGTTCTTGGACATTTGTTCACTAGCGAGTCGGATCACATTGAACGTCCCGATCAAGTTAATAGAAATGACCTTCGAAAACATGTCTAAAGAATGGACCCCTTTTCTCGACAGAACCTTCGACGCATTCCCGATGCCTGCACAATTAACAACCGTATTGATCGAACCGAATGACTCGACTGCTCTAGAAATGGCACTTGAGACCTCTTCCTCATTCGTTACGTCCGTTTTGACGAAAATTGTACTTTCCCCTAGTTCTTCTACAAGCGATTGACCCCTTTCCTCTGATAAATCGAGGATGGCTGCCTTCCCACCAAGCTTAATAATCTGCCTTACTGTCGCTTCCCCTAAACCTGACGCCCCACCTGTTACAATGGCAATCGATTCACTGCTTTTCATAAT
This sequence comes from Bacillus sp. BHET2, assembly GCF_005938125.1. Classification (GTDB taxonomy): domain Bacteria; phylum Bacillota; class Bacilli; order Bacillales; family Bacillaceae_B; genus Rossellomorea. Next base: position 500,166 of record NZ_VCQN01000001.1, on the reverse strand, counting down.
ATGACCTCCCGTTTTGTCTAATCTCTATTTCATCTTGCAAGAAATGTGCCATGCTTGATGTATTCGCTATGAAAAGGAGGAAAAATGTAAAACTGTCCAAAATCAGGACACTCTATACAGTGGGAATCTACACTAAATGTATTTTCACTTGAGTTTTTTCCATTTTCAATGTTTTTTAATCGATTCAAAAAGCGTTGATTGTAGTAAATAAGGTCATTGATAATCTCGAAGATCGAATTGGTCTTGTCGCTTGCTTGACAGGCATCCAATTGCATACGAAATACTTGTTTCATATCCATCTTCTATACCTCCATCTCGTTTTTCGTTTATAATCGCACTAGCCCGAACAGGGGGGCATTAATCCAAATTGAATCAAGTTACCCCCTATTAAGGTGATTCCATTATGATAACTACACATCCATGCGACTCATTTCATCCATCCTTTGTAGTCAATCGATTGTAAATCTGAAATGGAGTGTTCCTAATATACTTTCGTCAGTTAAAGGCAAGAATCCTGTCCGTTCTTTTCGATTATATAAATTGCTCCCACTTTAATTTCTACAAACAAATAGCATTTATAAATGTTAGACCATTTTCACAAAGTGAGACCTACAAATGCATCGGCATTTTTATAATGTATATTCTACTCATTGTAAGTTTCAGCAAAAAAGCGATAACATCATTCAAACAACTTGTCCTCTCTGGGTAGCCTATTTTAGCGGAATTCCATCATTGCCTAACTCAAAAAATGTGATTCGAACATTTACTAACAATAAGTAGGTGTCTGTATATAGAGAAAGGAATGATTCTGATTATGAATGATGGAACTGACCCAAAAAGGCAAGAAGATAAAAATAGCATATTAGAAGAGGAAGAGATTCTTGAAGAGATGGAAGATATCATCAATACTTCAACATGTATTACGATTCTTCACCAGGATGTTTGTGTAGAAGCCGTTGTAACGATCAAACCGAATGTGAAAATCGGGAAAACACCCAAGGTCATATGTGGAGATACAAAGATAGAAAAAATCAAACATAAGGACCGCAATCAAAAGCCTCATCACCATCACAAAGAACATAAATCACCTAAGTCGGATCATCATGAAGAGGAATCATGTAGTTTTCTTGTAAGCCAAAAGCTATGTATTGAAATTCCATTAGAATTTACGGCTGAAGCAAAGGTAAAGCCCAAAAAGGTTGCTTGTAATGATGGAGAAGCAGGTCCTTGTCCTATCGATCCTCCCCAATCCAACTAATGAATTAGAAGATAAACCAACAGATAGTTATTATACTATCTGTTGACCTATTGTACTTATTAATTATTACAATCGCATCCAGATTCTAAGCACATAGCTGGACAGCCTTCAGCTGTTCCTTCATTATACGATGTTAATGCCGAGGTAAATGCAGGAGCACCAGCTAGCCCTTCTGGTGGGGATGATGACAAGAAATTATTTGCACTCTCAATGGTTTCGGTAGCAAACGTACATGTTGCACCACTTAATACGTTGAGATTGGCTGCTAACAGCTGAGCATATAACGCTTGGTATTGTCCTCTGAATGGAGGGTCCTCAGGAGTAGGAGGAATAGGAGCATTAATCGAGAGTATATCCTCTGCGTTTGCAGTTGTTGCAGTCAGACTTAAACCTGTATTGTCACTTCCAAGAATAATAGCGCCACCTGCAGAAGCGATGAGAGCATTGGTAACCTCCTGATTGTTTTGATAAAAACCGATTGAATGAGTACAGGTAGTCGGTGCAGGACAGTTAGGGGTGTTAGAAGCAGGTCCACATCCAACTTGTCCAGGGGTTGCTTGTACTTCTGCATTGAAGGTAAGAGGGATATTAACGCAAAGCACTTGGGCATATGTTGTTGTACAGGAGCCAGGCATCGTGGTACTTGGAGTGAATCCAAGATCCGCACACGTCCTTCCCACTACTGGGAGCCCGACGCATGTTACCATAGGCTCACCTGGCGTAACGGTTGGTGTGATCGTAACAACTGCTTCTACACATACTTGTTGACTGACAATATCCGTGCATCCTTCTTCTTGCTGTAGATTCGTTTGTTTTTCTTTTGCTGCCATGAATGTTCTCCTTTCTAAATTTTTTATTTGTTCGCCTGTGGAACAGGACAGTTAGGAACATTAAATGCAGGTCCGCATCCAACTTGTCCAGGGGTTGCTTGTACTTCTGCATTGAAGGTAAGAGGGATATTAACGCAAAGCACTTGTGCGAATGTGGTCGTACAGGAGCCAGGGATCGTAACGCTTGGAGTAAATCCAAGATCTTCACAAGTCGTTCCTACTGCTGGTTGTCCAACACATGTAACCATTGCTTCTCCTGGTGTAACATTCGGTGTTATAGTGACTACTGCTTCAACACACACTTGTTGACTGACCGTATCCGTACAGCCTTGTTCTTGCTGGACTACGGGTGATCCTTCACCACAGTCACATTCTTCAGATTGTTTTAATTTTTTTTCGTTTGTATCCATTATAAAACTCCTTTCTTGTCTTATTATAAATACTATTCATAATGCCTTAATGTGGGACTAGTTTATCTGTTTCATTTTTATTAATTAGTTGAGTGAATTTACATATTTACAATATAGTTAATTGTGATCGAAGATAAATTTTTACATAAAAAGCTCCCTCATCACTTTTATTACTCAATCTAATCAATCAGATAGTAAAGTCATGAACAATCCACAATTTGACTCTCGTTTTATTAGGAACATTTTCAAAATAATAAAAAGACTCATCATTTGACGAGTCTAATCCTTTTCATATAGCTGTCAATTAATTTGTCTCCATTAATGTTGTTCCTTGAAATCATGCCCTAACACTGCTGATGGATTAACGATTCAACATTTTATCTTTATCCCAAACTCTTTGCTCAGCAAAGATAGTATTAAGGATATGAACCAACTTCTCCGTTGTCTCTTGCACAAACTGAGACACTTCATCAGGGGTTAAATAGTCAAACCTATAATCTGGATCCAATACCATTTCATACGAATCCCCATTGTAAAACTCAGTAATCCGCTTAATCTGTTTTGAAATCTGATTAGCAGGAAAAATATCCAGATAATCTGGGAAACTCGTGATATGTTGAAAGACATTTTCAAAGATTGAGTCCTTATGCTCATGAAGATAAACAAAATCAGCTCCATACCAGTCTCGTTTAATCAACCTCGTATATTCTGAAGTTCCAAGGATATCTTGATATACACGTTCTTTCTTCTTTTCCGTATGCAGTCGACTCCATTCCACGTCGGTTTCTAGGTGAAGATAACATCCTAAATAGAAGGATAATCGTGGGTCGGTAAAATCGAACGTCTCTTTCTGCATGTATTGATTTAAAAACAATCGAGGGCTGATTTTATTATTTTCTTTAAAGTGGGTTACATCTTTCCCGGGATAAAATTCTCCTGTCTTTTTATCAGGCAATCCACAATCCGGCCCGATATTCCCTACTACAAACTCCTTTTCAGATGCTAGTAAACCCTTTTTTAATAGGTTCTCTGCAATTCTAAAATGTACCATCCAAGTCGCCAAAAGATTGCTCCCCTTTCCCTAAAATGATTATGCTCTTAAGTCATGATTTTCCTGACTTTTTCACCGATACTCAACATCTTGTAAAGATGATCACTACCAATTATTTCAAAATTCGATCATTTATACAATGCTTAATTCAAAAAAGAAGCTTACCTCATTTAAGATAAGCTTCCCTTGAATTTCATTATTTTTTCAGTAGCGAATAGACGGTTCTAACTGGATTTTTTTCTCCTATTTTCGTATCAGAACGATTATTGTATCTTCTCGAATTCTGCAATTGTCTTATCAAATGTATGCTTGGTTTCCGAGACCATCTTTTGGAGCTCTTCGGTTATTCTATGTACGTTAGAAAGTTCTTTAGTTATATGCTCGATATTGGAATTGACTTCCTTAATGGCCTCATCTGCATTTCCTGATAATTTACGAACTTCCTGCGCCACAACATTGAATCCTCTGCCATGCTCTCCTGCTCTCGCAGCTTCAATAGCGGCGTTCAATGCTAATAAATTGGTCTGGGCAGAAATATTTTTGATCAATTTAGAGGTCTCATCAATTAAATTGATTTGATTTTCCAGTGAAAGAATGGCTTTCTTTTTTTCAGAAGAATTCTCCATCACCACATTCACCAATTCCTTTGGCATACGTTTCAATTGATCGATCAATTCTAGAGTGATATTTTCACGCTTCGTAATATTTGTAGCAATTTTCAAAACGGCATGAACTTTACGATCCTCGTTCAAAATTGGAATATAGGTAGCTTCAAGCCAAATTCGTTTACCTTGCTTGTTCACCCTTTCGATTTTTTCTTGAAACTTTTTACCCGCTCGAAGATCATTCCATAATTCTGTGTATTTCTGACTATTCCTATAATCCGGAGTACAGAATTCCTGATGATCCATCCCTATAACTTCACTCCCATTGTACCCAATCGCTTGTGAAAAATTATCATTTACCCAAATCACTTTTCGATTTGTATCGAATTCTATCATTGCCAAGTTTTTTTCAAGCGATGCCACTATGGATATTGGATCTAAAACTTGAGTGCTTTTATTAATCGTTGCATGATTCATCATATGACCACCTTTTCCCCTAATTTCGCAAATGCAACCTCGTTACATACTGTACCTATCGGTTGCATTCAGAAAACTTCAATGGATTTCTTTTTCCAGTGGCACATTCAAAGGGGAAATTTATGGGGCAGAAATCACTCAATATGTGTGAATCTATACTTACAAACGATGAAGAGTATCCGCTATTTTCACAGGCTCTTCATTCTGCATATAATAGTCCTCAGCCGGCCAATATCTCCTCTCATACTTCTCTACCCTAGCCCCGTACTCACCAAGATACACATCACGGTCCAACACTCTCTCCACTCTCACTTCCCGGGGACAGTCTATAAAAATCGTAAAATCATAAAAAGATTTCCATTCTTTCCTTTGTACAAAGACACCTTCAATCACTAGAATCGAAGAAGGAGGAATGTCCATTTGTTTCGTTACTACTTTATCCATTGACTGATCATAGAATGGTAACGTCAGCTCCCACTTAGGCTGATGCAGCTTCTCAAAGAGCTCTGACTGGATCAACTCAATGTCCCATTGGAAAAAATAATATTCCTGCCACTCTTCAAATCCCGTTCCGTACCGTTTCTTGGATTCCACAATGTAATCATCGATATGCAGGATGGTTACATGATAATCCCGATGCTCCAACTCATGTTTCAGGTCCTTCGCAAAGGTGGTCTTGCCTGCTCCCCCGAGCCCATCAATTCCGATAATGTAAGGACGATTTTTCCCTTTGTGAGTTTGATAGGAAGATAGTATGTTTTCTGCCATTTGGGCTATAGACATTTCTTTCTGAACCTCTCTTTCCTTCAGTGAAACGAACTCATGTTAATCTTCCATACTCGTTTCTTAATCTCCATGTCTACTTCACTCTCGGAAAGCTACCTTTATATTTTCTGCATGATTCCCTTTCATCCCTTCATAAAAAGGGTACTCCTTTTGCAAAAAGCCTTCTAGATCCTTATTTTCTTCAGGAAGTTCTCTTAAATAAAAGGCAGATAAGTCTAATCTGTTTCTAATCTCTTCAAGATTTTCTGTAGTATTGCCGTGTCCTGGCACATGCAGAGTGATTTGGTGGTTATTCAAAATGGTTTCAACCTTAGCGATCGTCGTTACATAATCTTTATACGTGCCAAAGATGAATGGAAATTCGACATCAGACAGATAATCGCCTGAAAGAAAGATTCCATACGGTTCAATAACCGTGAACAGACTATCATCGGTATGTCCCGGTGCTTGATAAAACCTCAACGTAACAGAACCTATCTCCAGTTTCTGTCCGTCATGTGAAACCTCAATGTCAACAGACGGATATTCTGGCTCATAATTTCTCTTCAAATAGTACATCTGATCAAACTGATGTATTTCCCGGATAATTTCTTCTTTATTTAGTTTATTTTTTAGTTTAGATGTAGCGATTACCTTTGCATCCGGAAATGCCCCTGAACCGATGATGTGGTCAAAGTCGCTATGTGTATAGATAATATAGAGCTGCCTGTCACCCAAAATCTCATCTACATATTGCTTGATTGTTTCGACCTCTACAGGCAACCAATTCGGATCCGTCATTATAACAGCCTCATCTGTTTCTATTACTGCCGAAGTGGTCATGTATAAAGAGCTTTGAAAAACCGTACAATTTTTTTTGTTGTATTGAATCATCTTATTCCGCCTACTTCCTATTTTTAAATATCGTATAAACCAAAAATGAGATCAACACTAAAAAAACTACTCCTACACCAACTAATAAATCAAACACCATTTCCATAAAACAATCCTCCTGTATTAAAAATCCAGGCGTGAAGCCATTACCTCAACGGCTTGCCGGCGACGATGTGAAAGTGGAGATGTTTGGAGTCCTGATAATCACCAATATTGGTAATCACCTTACAAGCCCCGTTTTCTTCCGTCACCGTAGCAGCTACTTCCCTGATGACCCTGAGGAGCTCTAGCAATAATCCATCATCACTTTCTTCCAGATGAAGGAAGGACGGGATATGTTTCTTAGGAATTGCCACAATATGTACAGGATAAAACGGCCTTGTATGATGATAGGCTAATACATTCTCTGTATCCAACACTTTATTCACTTCTGTTTTTCCACTTAACACTTCATCACAATAAAAGTCTTCTGTCTTCAACACACATAACCTCCTCAAGCACATTTTTCAATCGAAACTTTTAAAAAACTCTATAATTAATCCCGAAAAAATAACTACTGCAACCAATAAATAGGTATAAGCAAGAACCTTATTTTTCTCATCACCTTTAACACCTTCAAGCCCAAACAACGCATACATGAGAGCTAAAAATAATAGAATGCGATCCATAGAGAAATCGATATTCTCTATAAAAAAATGATAGAAGCCTATGGTTAATGCAACCAAGCCAATCACAATATTTACTCTTCTTAAAACCTTAATGCTCTTCCACCTCAATTCCATAAAGAAAGGGACTCCAGATGGTCTCGGACTCCCTTCAAGCTATTTATGCCATTAAGTACAGCCTACTGACCCCCACCGTTAAACCAGCTACCGGCCTTAACACGGTCTTCTTCTTGAATTTGTCTTTCATGCTCATTGCTTGCATCAAAGCTGCTTTTCCTCCTCAAGAATGCACTTATGACTCCAGATACCACGGCAAGTGCAATAATTAACCACAGCATATCCTTACCTCCCTGCTTTATTTTATCGATAATTCAGTCTATTTATTATATACCAATTATTTCAAAATGATGAGGGTAATACAATACTAATCTATACAAATTAGAATGATCATCTTAATGACGCAAAGAAATGAATCGTTTTTATACCTTCACAGTTCGGGGATTTACATTATTTTTCATGCATAACGGTTTTCTGGGTTCCGTAAAAAAGTGCAAAAACAAAAGTCTGAGCCAAAATGACTCCCTTTATGGCACTCTACCTTGAAGCGATAGATAGAAAAATCTCAAAATAACCCCTTATAATTAACAAAAAATGGTACTAACAACGAACCAACCAAGAGTATGATCATCCCTATTACAAGAGTTAGAATGATATTTTCGAAAGGGGAGAGGAAATTCATAAAGGTCGTCGAAGGGACAATTGTGCAAAAAGCAAAAGATACTCTCCCAAAGATGGTTATTCTGTGTTCCGTTCCACAGTTATTACACTCAAATGGTTTGTATGTCCATATAAATGATTTATAGATTTCACTCCAGCTAAATTGATTCGTACATTTATCGCATTTCTGCAAACTAAAACACCTCGATAGTAGAGTTTCTTGAATGATGTACTTCCTATTAAATCCCCATTAATAGAACAAGAGAAGCATTATAAATTTATTTCCATCCGTCTCATTTTTGTCTTTAGATTCATTGATTCATAAAATTTTATCGCATTTTCATTAAACTCCCACACGCCTAGCTCTAATGAGTCTGCTTCGATACTCTTTGCGAACTCTACTATTTTCCCAAAGAATAGTTTCCCCACTCCTTTTCCTCTGTACTTACGATCAACACCGAAATCGTCCATATAGACAACTTTCTTTGGAATTAAAATGGGTCTTTCCTCTGTATTCTTGATTGTAATGATTGTATAAGCAATTGGTTGGTCTTCTTCTAATAAGAATACCTTTGTGTTTTCACCATCTATCAAGTTGTTGAAATATTCCATGTCTAACGTAGTATCCGCCATCATATAATGGTCTGGTCTTTCCATTGTATGAATTTCGTGAACTTGTTTTTGCATTTGATGAACCACTTCATAATCACTCTTGGTGGCTTCTCTTATCTGCATCTCCAATTTACTTCCCCCTTGATGCCGATTGTTATAACCATTGCGATGTCAATTACCGGAGTTTAGATATCGATCCTTTATCAGCGTTCGATGATGAATCTCATGCCCGGCAATAATGTAAGCAATAGCACGGGCGGTCAATTCGGATCCGTTTGCTTTTCCACGTTGGAGCAATGCTTCTTCCTCCATGCTGCATAGAAGGATAATGGTGTTTTGACGGACAAGAGATTGATGATGTAATAGCTCTGGTAAGGAAAACCGATTAAAGTTGCCCCTTCTCACATACTCATCGTCATTATATCCTGGCAGCATCTCTTGATCTCCCCTGGCTATACAGAGAAGGCGGTAGCACATAATGCGCTCTGTATCAGTTATGTGACCAATGACTTCCTTGATTGTCCACTTTTTTGGAGCATACCGAAACTCGGCCATTTCTTCACTTAAATCTTTCAACAAGTTCATGGTTTCCTTTAGTTGAACTTCAAGAATCTGGTCAAGAGCTCCTTCTGGTACATTGTTCACATATTCCTTATAATACCGAGGATACTCGTTCGTTTCTGGTTTACTTAGCATATCTACTACCCCTTTTGTAAGTCATACACTTATTTTTTAAAATCGTTTTAACAAACCTGTCTACTTTTCATAGAGTAAATATTCCTCAATACCAATTATTTCAATTTCATCCAACAAACTCAAGACGATTTTTTCAAAAATAACCTATCTTATCTCAGATACGCCCTATAATAGGATGATTACTTTATTATTGTATTAGTTTGAACCACAATCGTAAAAATGAAGGAAGCTATCGCTAGTGGCATATACACCACACATTATTCATTGGTACCTAATTTTTTTATATACTCCGACTCCAAGATAATATCCGACACCTATGCCCATTATTATAAAGCCATAGACAATAAATCCCATACCACTCCACCCTCTGATAAAGACAATACCTACTACAAAGGATATATAACCTATTATTGATATAGACAAAGGAATTAAGAACCCTTTTTTACTTTTCGCACTAAAGAAATGAATAGAAGTCAAAAGCAAAATTGCAGTCAATGTTGATACAGCAATTACCGCGTCTCCATAATACTCCCACCACATAGAAATCTCCCCCGTTAGTATTGACCTGCCATTGAATGATGCAACCTATTAGTGGTTGCTTGTTCAGCAATTCCCCTTCAAAAAGGGATACTATACCAAATATAATTAAATTTATTTTTAAATCCTATTTTTTCAGCAACAGAATTAGAAGGTATATTTACCTCCATACAATTCCAATATGGAGTCAAATTATTCTCTATACAATCTTGCACAAAAGAATGGGCTACTTTTTGTGCAAGTTTTTTTCCTTGATGATGTTTTAAAGTCTCAATGTCTATACCATGTACATTTCCAGCTACTGCTCCTGAGAAACAAACGCTTACAATTTCACTTTCATAAACAACTAAATACCCAATACCATTATTTAAAAATCTTTCAAATGAAGTCCAAAACTCTAAAATCTTCGAATTCAAAAATCCAATGTTTTTAAATGTTAAACAACCTTCATTTCCCAAGATGTTTTTTGTGATTTTTCTAACTTCATAGCCTTGCTCTAATACAGGTTCATTTTGTATTCTATAATGATCCTTTTGCAAGTCATAAACCCTTTGATTATAACTTTTCAAATTTTCGCCAAATACTTTTTTGATAGTCTCATTCCATTTCGAATGGTTACCTATGGCTTCAAAAGCTGTTAAACCAACTTTATTGGCATCAGATTTGATTACTGTATTAAAAAAATTGTTTAATTCGAAATTAAACCCCTCATTTTCTTCGTTACCAATGAAGATAAAGCCATTATTACTTCCCAACCAAATTAATCCAGAGGTTGGTGCATTAATATCATCTACAAATATGCGACCAGAATTCTTCCCTTCAATTATAGCCTTTGGTTCTAGGTGTCCTTCTTCATATAATAATTCTTTACACTTATAAAATTCAGACGCTTTAAGCTCTGAAATCATTCGTTATCATCCTCTCGCCTTTTAAGATAAGCTGACATTGGAATTACTACCAATTATTTCAAATTTTCACTTATCAGACAATCCTTAATTCAAATAACTGTCCATTTAATGAAAAGTCCCCTCTTTTAACCACTGAAACAATAATGCAAGAAACGCATATCCAGATGACTGAAATATCCATACAGATCCCGCTCCCATTTCAAAGAAAAAGAGCCCGGTACACACCAGGCTCAACGCATTCAACAATACTCTTTCGTCTCTTCAAGATACTGAATAATCGCTTCCTCCAAAGGTTTAATAGCCGTTTCCCAGAAGGATGGGGCGCACAAGTCCTGCTGTAAGAACTGATGGCCGAGATGCTCCATGGAGTGATTTCCAGAACTCCGCAGAAGCTGATCGTATCGTTTGGGAAACGTTTCTTTCTCCAATTGAAAGAGAGAATACATGCCGTTGCTGAACAAGTATCCAATCGTATAGGGCAGGTTGTAGAACGCTTTTTCTGTATTGAAGTAATGGGGAATCGACATCCAGTTATGTGCATGGACTTCTTCCAGTGAGTCCTCAAACCAGTCCCGTTCTGTTGTCTCCATTAGCTGAACAAGTTCACTGGCTGACAGCTTCTGACTTCTTCGCTTGTGATAAAAACGTTGCTCAAATTCGAATTTGGCCGGAATGTATGTGATATATTTCAGACCGTTGGTGATTTTCATTTCGAGCAGTGATAGACGATCTTCTTGTGTTGGGGCTGAATCGATCGCAGCATCTAGTACGAGGTTTTCGGCAAACGTCGAGGCCGTTTCAGCAAGTCCTGTGCCAACTTTATGGGAGAATCCAGGTTCTTCATACAGGAGCGAATTGTGATAAGCGTGGCCGAGCTCATGTGCGATGGTTACGACATCCTGGTAATATCCTGTGAAGGAAAGCATCACACGACTCTCCTTAGATTGAGGGAAGGATGCACAAAATGCACCGTGTCGCTTGGCATTAGAAGGCTCCGCATCAATCCAGCCATCAGCGAACGCATTTTCAGCAAACCTTCCTAGCTTCTCGTTATAATCGCGGAATCGCCCGATTACGATATCGGCGGCTTCCTCGTAAGTCAAGGTCGCCTGAGAAGTGAAAGTCGGGGCATAAATATCATACCAGCTCACCTTTTCGACTTGTGTTAGCTCTGCTTTTCTTTTTAAAAATCGATGCAGCAAAGATTTGTTCTTGTGGAGTGCTTGCATCATACTGTTGATTGACGCTTCACTGATCCGATTTTGTTCCAACATTTCTTTCAACGGGTTTGTCCAGCCTCTTAACCTGTATAGTTCATTGCGATACCCCACAAAATGGTTGAAAATCGATGCGAAACGATCTTCATTTTCACGACAAACCTTCAAAAGCGATCCAGCGATCTCCTGTCTCGTTTCTCGGTCATTGGAAAGCATCGCACGTACATAGGCCATATCAAATGAGAGATTCTCAGTACCATCGTCATTCCTTACTGGCACAGTAAGACGAGCGAATTCCTCCATATAATGGTCTTCCCATCCGTCAAAACCATGAATCGAAAGGGAATGAATCACCTTTTCCAGATCAGGATCTAACTGATCTTTCACTTTTTTCCTCTGTTCTGTCACAAATCTTTCCATTCCTGCAATAGCCGGGTGCTGGAGAAACGCCTGCCAACTCTCCTCGGGGATACGAGCAAGATACTGAGAATACGCGAGGAGGAGTGTATCCATCTTCGCCTTTACCCGATTGCTCTGATCACCAAAGGATTGCGCCTTCTGATTATGAACATCTTCCGCTCTGATGCAAAAAATATATTCATCCATATCAAATACCTTCGTATACAGCTCTTGTACACGACCAGTCACCTCAACCGCCTCGGCAGTTTCAATTGAAACGTAATTTCCCAATTCCCCTTGTGTCTCGTCAATATATAAAAGGATTTCTTGGATTTGTTCTTGTATCGGACTCTCGCCATCGCCTGGGTGTACACGTGCTAGATTCCACTTCTTCGTTTGCAGTTGCGTCAAAATCATCCCTCCCTATTCATCTATCTAAATCGTAACGGTAATTGGAATTATTTTCATCCGACCCCAGACTGAGTTTATGGATGAAAACGGAAATTCTCTTCACGCCTACTGAACTAGCAAGTGTCAATGGCTTCATTTAGTAGAATCTATAGGATGTTGATCCTAAATGTGCGCTTCAAACATACGATTCACGTTCTCTACGAATGGATCAGTCTACCGTTCTACAAATTCAATCACTTTATCTTGCGTCAACCACTCAAAATGAAGACATTAGCATTCACTTTCTTTTTTCATAATCATTTATTTTCCATTCAAACTGAATATCAGGAAGATTCTCTTCATTTTCATGTCCTCTTCCTATAATTTTGAATCCATTCTTTTCATAAAATCGTTGGGCGTGTTTATTTACGTCAAATGTGTACAATGTCAATCTCCCAGTGGACCGGTCTTTCACTCTATCTAATAATATCTGACCGATCCCTTTTCCTTGATATCCTACGTGGACGTAAAGTTGACTAATTTCCGTTTCACTATAAGCCACCATTCCAACCACGCTTTCGCCGATTAGTGCGACATCAATTTGAAATTGTTCAGGTAGTATATTCGTTAAAAAATACAGGTGATTTTCAAAGCTATGTTTCTCTTTCTGTCCAATAGCTTGTTCTTTACTCTCCCTCCACATCTTCACGGTTTGTTCTGCGTACTTGGACTGAAAAGGGGCAAAATTTAGTTTGGGTTGGATCATCTGTGAACCTCCTACCTTAATGAAATATTCTATATCCGCTGAAGAATTCCCACAGGCTTCTAAAAAATGATCAGAGAATCGCCTAAACGTATTAACCTCAGCTAAATCAACTTTCTTCATTAACTTATTTTACCATAAGTAAAGGAAACAAATTAATAACTCTCTTTGTAAATGAAACCAGAATTGACAGTGGGAATTACTTGTTGATTAGTCTATCTTCCACCGAATAAAGAAGGAATAATTTTTGATATAAAACAAAACGCCCTGTGCCAATTCACAGGACGTTTCTAATTTCATGTCAATGATATGCACCCCAAAATGGTACAGATGACTATCACAATCAATGTGGTCTTTTTACCCTATTTTGTTTCTGCTTCATATATTAGCATGGAGGATTGATCATCATCCGGTACAGCATATAATGTGATTCCCTTATCCGCATTTTCAAGATAGACAGGATTCCGAGTCACCACATGACCTTGAGGTGAAGTCATTGTGATAGGCAGCTCGTGTACAATTTCCATTGATTTCATATCCAGCAACGTTATTCCACCTAATTCATATTTACCTTCAGAACTTCCTTGCTGGTGGAATTCTGTCATCCCGCTACATATCATATTATCATTACTAGAACTCTCACAATCTTGATAATCGATAAAGTGACTTGGATTATTGGATTTACTTACTACCTTCCCTTTTTTATTGAATTCATAAAATGACCTTGAACCCCAGTTTACTGCTTTTAACTTTCCTGTTTTCCCATCTCGTAAAATACCTCCAATATGGTCATTTGCTCTAAACATTTCTTCCGACTTCAGTGTTTCCGGATCCACTTTATAGATGATAGATTTACTGTTAGGCCGATACTCGGCAACAGATACCCATATGGATTCGTCATCATAAGAAATACCTCCTGGGTGGTAGATATCTCCTTCACCGAGCTTCAAATCGTTTAAGAGCTTACCTTTTTTATCGAAAACGAACAAATGTCCAATTCCTTTTCCTGTTGAACGGTCGTATCCTTCTTGTGGATGGTCATACTTTACAGGTTTTTCAATTATTTCTACAGAGGTCATATAGTAAAGGTCTCCGATTTTAGTCATTCCTTGTGGATGAAATGTATTGAATTGTAGATCTACCTTTTCCTTTTGTTCCCATTGGGTGTTACGAGAAAGCTTCTTCACGTTTTTTTCTAGCTGATTTCCTTCTTTTCCATAAGGAACGGCATTTGGAAAAGCGAAAGCCGTTGTAGTGGTACCAATCGAAAGTGCAATAACCAGTGTAATCATTAATTTTTTCAATTTTCATCCTCCTCATCTGCAATAAAAATTAAGTACTCTCCAAATCGATGAATAGAATCACCTTTTTGAATTTTTGACTTCTTCATCTTACTAAAGAGATATTTTTCTGCAGTTAAGTGAGGGTTAAGCTTTGTGAACATTTTATTACAGACCCACTTGAAGATAAGAGGTTAAAAACACTAACCATTAGTTCATACTATTCGCAAAGAATGCACATCCGCCCTGCGAATTATGAGCAATCACCATCAGAATACTCTTGTTAATTTTTTTGGATTCAATAGAAATATTACAGCTCAATCTATTTTATCAGCTCTACTATCCTCATTAATTGATGTACTGTGAAAGAAAGAGGAAGGACGGAAGTTACTAGAATGAAAGGGGGGTTATGAATCAAGCTGCTATTCTGGCTTACGACGAAAATCACCACGCACCAATATAGTGTTAATGATAGTACTCTATTCACCATTTCAGATTTGAACATAGATCAACACTCCCCCTTGAATTTTGATAAGTAGATCAACCTATCTACGATCGATGGAATACTCACACAAAAATCGTTCAACCCCTGGATACTTCTCTCCCAAGCTAATGATCGTAAATCCGAACTTCTGATAGAACAAGACTGCATCTTTATCTGTCTCTGCCAAAACATTTGTTACCTTATGCATGTCTATGATATTTTGAATCATTTCACTGGCCATTCCTCTTCCTCTAACTCGTGGTGATACAGCTAGATGCTTGATTTCACACGTAGTCAGCCCGATAAATTCAACCCCTATGCATCCCACCATTTCCCCTTCATGTTCGAGTGCAAATAATTCTCCGGATGGTGATTGAAGGTATTTTTCAAAATGATGTTCGGCGTTAGACGTTGAATAGGACAATAGCTGTTTAATTGAAGGGTAGTTGTCATTTCCCTCAATCTTAATCAAAAACCAATCATCTCCTTTTCAAAGGGGGTTCCTCTGAATGTATTCAATGGAATAGTTTCTTCATATTTGGGCTCATTAAGCCTTATATGAATATAGCTGTTCCTTTCCATCAACTCATGGATTTATCTAAAATCTTTGTAATAAAGTCCGTTTTACCTTTTGTATATTCAGCTCTATCCGTGGAATTTTCAGCTAGCCTTCTTTTGGTCTTGTCATATTCAGCAACAGCTTCTGGATTGCTCCTAAGATAGTCCCTGAAAGCTAGATGTCTTGCCAATTCCAAACTATCTTTCGTGCAAACGTATAAATGATGATCCATCCAATTCTTCTTGTGTCCATCCCAAGGTGTAAAATGATCTTGTCTCCCAAAAGATTCTCTGCCTTCAAAACTCCATTCTTCTTGATGAAAGTATCCAATCTGTTCAAGAGCATGACTAACTGCAGGCAACACACAATCATTTTCTACCACCACATCGATGTCCAAAATCGGCTTTGCCCCAAGACCCTTTACAGCTGTACTGCCTACATGTTCTACTCGAATCATTAGGTCACCTAGACTTCCTTCAAATACTTTTCTTAATGACAGAAATGTCTCTGTCCAGTGATCGTCAAACTCACAGATCTCAATACTAGACAATGTTAAGCCCCCCCTGTTGAACAAATGGATGCTTGCCTCTCACCACTTAAAACTCTATATAAAACGGATGAGCACTCTCATCCAGACAATATTCAATCCTTTGCCTGAAATTATTAAACGTCACCATTTCCAATGCCACTTCAATGGAGAAATACCCCACTTCCTCACTTTCAGAAGCAGTGGTAAACTCGCCACCAACCGGTTTTGCTAAGAACAAAGTATTGCAAATAGATGCCCTTACGTTTTGGAAGATTCCACAGAATTTCATTATTTCTACATCAATACCTGATTCCTCTTTGGTTTCACGGATTGCAGCGTCCTTCAAAGATTCTCCCTCTTCCACCTGCCCACCAGGCATTTCCCAGCCATTCCTCGGACTCTTAATCAATAAGACTTCCTTTTTTTCATTCAGGACGATCGTTGCTGCTGATACGATATGTTTTGGTGGTACGTAGATATTTTGTAGATGTTGATTGGATGCCAAGAGAATTCCCCCGCTCGTATTTTTTGTTCAAGAAGAAATACTGAACATACCAATTATTTCAAATAATGGGTTTTTTATCAATCATTTTAAGAGGTTGTTTTCGTAAACTTTAAATAACGATTTGAAGATATAATTAATAATGGTACATGATTCAATTAACACTTCCTCAAAGAAAAAGGGGTTAATCTCGAATGAGATCAACCCCTTTCAGTCAAATTTATTTTTGATACAGTCTTTCCTCTATTCCCTGATATTTGCGACTGTTCTCCCTTTTGTTTTTCCAGCAAGGATGTCAGCTAGGGTTTGAGGAAGTTCTTCTAATGACACTTCCTGTTCAATGTCAGTTAGTCCTTCAGGCTTTAAGTCCGTTGCCATTCGCTCCCACAACTTGACTCTTAACTCTTTAGGGCAATACACTGAATCAATCCCTAGTAAATCGATACCTCGAAGGATAAACGGGAACACAGTGGTCGGTACATCTACTCCCCCTGTCAATCCACTTACCGCTACCGCCCCACCGTATTTAGTATTGCTTAATACAGAAGCCAATGTCTTACCGCCGACTGGATCAATGGCAGCTGCCCATTTCTGTTTTCCGATCGGACGAATTTTCTCAGGGGTTACATCTTCACGTGAGATGACCTCTGTTGCCCCTAGTTTCTTTAAGAAATCATATTCTGATTCTTTTCCCGTGCTTGCAATGACGTGATAATTTCGTTTGGCAAGCATTGAAACGGCCATGCTTCCTACGCCGCCTGTGGCCCCTGTCACTAATACGGGACCATTTTCAGGAGTTAGACCGTTTTCTTCTAATTGATGGATGGAAAGTGCTGCTGTAAATCCTGCCGTCCCAAAGGTCATCGATTCTTTCAGTGTCAATTGCTCCGGCAGTGGTATCACCCAATCGCCAGGGACTCTCGCATATTCACTGTATCCACCGAAATGGGAAACACCAAGTTCATAGCTCGTCACGATTACTTTGTCGCCCTCTTTATACCGAGAATCGTTTGATGAAGCCACGATTCCTGCAAGATCTATACCGGGCACAAATGGATAGGATTTCACAATATTCCCATTCGGAATACTCGCTAAACCGTCTTTATAATTGACGCTGGAATAATGAACTTCTATTGTCACATCACCGGCTGGTAAGTCATCAACAGATAGTTCTTTAATCTTTACTGAAAAATCGTCTTCTTTTTTATTCACAACAAGAGCATTAAATTGTATTGACATGTCAATATGTCCCCTTTCGAATCTATTCATAAATACTTTGCTCGTTCATCATAGTATATTTTATACTGACCGGTCAATTTATTTTGTCTGGTCAGTATAAAACACTCGTACAAGTCAATAATATCTAGTATACTTATCGTAGGTTTTAACTGGAGGTTCGATGTCACAATGGCTAAAAAAGCGGAACAAAGACGAAAACAAATACTAAAGGCAGCGTTTCAGGCAGCATCTGAAAAAGGGTATGAATCTGTAACGCTGCAGGATATTGCCAATTACGCAGATGTCAGTAAGGGCGTAACCAACTATTATTTTAAAAATAAAGCGGATGTATTCGCTCACTTATTCGAATGGATTACAACAAAAATATATGAAAAAGAAGCCGAATCGATTGCTGAAAAAGAAACAGCGATTGAAAAGCTTGAAGCCTATATCAACCAGGTGTTCATCAGTCCGGAAGAAAATAAAAGCTTCTATCGAGTCTACCTGGACTTTTTAGCACAAGTAAAAAATGATCAGAAGTACGGAGAAATCAATCAACGATTCTATCAAAACTGCCGGTCCATCACCGAGCAAATTATAACTCAAGGAATCGAAGAAAATGTGTTTCAAGTAGACAACATCGAGCAAACGTCCGTCAGTATTCGATGTATGATTGATGGCAGCTTAATTCAGTGGTTAATGAAGGATGATGAGAGCTTGCATGGGTATTATCGAACTATGTGTTATGAGTCGATTCTTCGCATTTTAAATTTCAAAAAATAATCTTCTATGTATACAACAAACGGGCCAGCTTTGGTCCGTTTGGTCTCTCTTTCTATTCAATTTTACTAAAGTCTTCTCTTCTTCTTAAGTGATAGCACAAATGCAATCACAAATAGAATGGACGACACCAAAATGGTTGTACCGGAATCGATTGGTGTTAGAAAACCTGCAATAATTAGAATAATGCCCAAAATAATTAATCCTGTAGTCACTTTAGGTACCCTTATAAATGAGCACTTTATCAAATAGTTATACTGATACAGGATTCATATAAGCCATTAAAGTCAAAATAATCAAAACGATAGGTAGTAGTATACCAATCACACTACAAATGATACCTGCAATAGCCATCTTCTTCCCCTCTTGATTAAAACGCTTTATTTCTTTCCTTCCTATGATACCAAAAATTAAACCAACTACACCCAGGATAATCCCGATAAATGGAATAATCACAGTCAAAATGGAGACTATCCCCAAAATCATTCCGGTTGTAGCCTTGCCATTTGTAACATTTTTTTCTACCATATTTACATTCGTCATTAGTACATTTCCTCTTTTCATCTGAAATTGCTATTTTCATAAACTTAGAAAACATTTATCCAATTGGAGAACCCATATAACATTCCTGTGTTTCGCTACAAGAACGTGACTAACATTAAAACAAAACTAATAAGCGTAAATAACGCAGAACCATAAAAAACGGCCCCTACATTTGCTTTCAGTTCATTATCCTTCTGAATCTTCCATCCTGCCTCACTTGCCTGCATCGTAGCTCCCTTGGATAAAGTGCCACCACTACTGTTAAAAAAGAAAAGCACAACCGTTAATCCAAGGCCGATGAAGAAACTCCATTCACCATAGGAAAATGAAAACACCATACTCGCAATCCACACACATAATGCAATAACCAGAGCAGAACATAAAGATCTTACTGATAATTTTTTCAAGTGAAATCCCCCTTTTCTTACATTTACGATATCAAACTTAAAAAGTTTCAATCTTCAGTCATAAATATATGTAAGAATCACGATAAAGGCGATCATTACTTTTTCTGCAATCATATATACGAATTGAAAAGCAGGCAGATTTTCAACTGCCTGCTTTAAAGAATCATTTTATTATCGTTGACCCTTGAAGCAACTCAGGCTTTGCACCTAAGATCAACAAGAACAGCTTCGAATCAGTGATTTGACAATGTTTTTTCATTATGTTCTTGAGCTTCGAGATATTCGGATTGTCCTTCAGTTTCCTCACTTCCTGCTGATACAAGTCCAGTATCGAACCTCTTACAAATTGGGGCTCATAGTCCGGCAACTCTTTGTCTCTTAATAATGAACCCATATACCCGTATTTTAGCTGCAATTGTCTCGTAAGGCTTACAACATGGACCAGCTGCTCATTCAATTCAGGAAATTCCTGTTTTAACTCTTCCACATCTTTTTTTGCTTCGTGCAGTTCGTTCATTCCTGCTACCATTGTTGTCATGATGCCTCTCCTCCCATATTCCATGGTTTTTCCAATCCTACGATTTCCATGAGTTCTTTACTGTGTTTTCGTCTGATCCGTCTTCTTTCAGCCCGTTCTTTCCCTGATTCGAAGAGAAATTTCTCTTCAGCTGTCTCCGGCACAATTTCCGGAACTTTGATCGAGTTTTTATGTTCATCCAATGCGACAAAGGTAAGAAAGGCAGTTGCTGCGATTCGTCTTTCCCCTGTGATCATGTCTTCGGCAATCACTTTACAGAAGATCTCCATCGACTTATTCCCGACATATGAGACGAAGGATTCAACGCACACCGAATCGGATTGATGAATCGGATATAGGAAGTCGATGGAATCGGTGGACGCTGTCACACATTCCTTAACTCTGGCATGACGTCTTGCAGATAACGTGGCATTGTTATCCAGCTTCTTCATCAAAACACCGCCGAACAAAGTATTGTAGTTGTTTAAGTCATTGATCATAACCTGATCGGTATTCACGACCAGACTTTCTTTTGGATGCTTCGTTTTTGACATTATAGACCAATCCCTTCTGTGCTATTTGGTTTCTCAAACGTTTGATAACCAAAGTGTACGCCCGCAGGTGCGATAAGTGAAATGAATGTTCATTATCTTCAGCATAGACACTGTCTATGCAACGGCTTTCATTCAAGTGAAATCAATATGATTTTTTCTAAAATCAGGTAAATTATTTTTATTAAAAACAAAAAAGAGCATCTCTCAATCCGAGATGCTCTCTATCAATCGTTCCTGTGTAAACTTCAACCATTCTGTTGTAGCATACGATAAATATTGATTTTTTCTCCAAATAATCGCAAGATCCCATTCGATCACCGGCTTCACTACTTGGATGGCGATCAGATCCTCTTTCAGCAACTTATAGACACTCGTAGGCAGAATAGAAATCCCGAGTCCCGCTTCAATCATCTTCCCGATGAAATCCCATTGAGAGCTCTCCGACACAACCTTTGGAAGAAAACCTGCTTCTTTACATGCTCCCCTGATCCGGTCATTCAATGCAAAGTCCTTATTAAAGAGAATAAGCGATTCATTCTCCAGTTCCTTCAATTTAATCTGCTTCCGAGAAGCCAACTGATGAGTTCTAGGCACCACGACCCGGAGTTCTTCTTTCATGAAGGAAAAGTGATGAAAATTGTCTTCCGTTGTCGGCAGGACAGCAATCCCTACGTCAAGATGATCGCCTATAATATCTTCTTCAATTCGTTTCGTCCCATTTTCAATCAGCTGAAATGTGATGCCAGGATACAATGCATGAAATTCCCCCAGCACCTTGATGAAATGACCGGCATCCATGATCGGCGGCAGCCCGATGCGAATATGCCCCCTCTGAAGTCCAATCAGATCATCCAGTTCATGCTGAACATTCTCGAATGCTTTATCAATCGTCTGGGCCTGCTTCAAAATCGCCCGTCCTGCATCTGTCAACATGAGCTGCTTCCTCGACCGATCGAACAATTCCACCCCAAGCTCTTCTTCTAAATTCCTGATCATCTTACTGATGGTTGGTTGGGTCACAAACAAAGAATCTGCTGCCCGTGTAAAGCTCTTGAATCTCGTCACTTCGATAAAATATTTCAAGTGCCTGATGTCCATATACTCACCTATTTCTTTTCGATGCTACACTTATTTTTATATGAATCCATATTAGCATACCTATTGTATATTCACTTATCGTTAAAATAAAGACATGAAGAATTCCGTATTTCATAGCAAGGAGAGTCTATCTATACTAACCGGGGCATAATACCGGATTGGTCGCGAAAAAGGGAACTCCATTATTTTTGGGGTTCCCTTTTTCTTAATACTTTCAATAAAGACTTTAATAATGATGCTTGATCACTTCAATTCCCTCTTACTTAAACGATAATCCCCTTTCCTCCAACGCATTCCTAAGTTTTGGTATAGAGGAAGGTCCCATACCGTGAAAGGCGAGAATTTCTTTCTCACTGAATGTTGATAACACCTCTAAAGACGTCACTCCATTGTTTTCCAACGCTCTTCTGGCTGGTGCTGAAAGAACAGAAAGAAATCCTGTTTCCGGTTTTCGTTCTTCTTCACAAATAGGGCAGGACGGACAATCGCTCTTTTTCACATATTTATGCCCGTTGTCGCACATTCTCACGTTCTCTTTTGAAGTCATGATTATACCTCACTCTTATTATTCTGGGACTCGGTTCTGATACAAGATCAGAGTCATTGTATTTAATCCAACCGTACCAATGAGAAGCACTGACGCGATGGTCACCATTACCCCCGTTATGTCCATAAGAGCTGACCAATCCTCAATAATGACTAGATGATAGTGATAAAACATCTGGAAACATAGTGATATAGCACACGCACTCATGCTCAATACGGAAAACGCGACCCCTCTTCTATGCTCATTTCCCCTAAATCGCATGAGATTAATGACTGGAAGAATCCAAGCGAGCAGTCCCAGCAATAGGCTTCCAAGATTGAGTAACCCGATCATATTAATTCTCCACCCCTTATATTCCTTTTCCTCCATACCCATGATGCCACGAGAAGAATTATTCCAACAGAAGCCCCTAGCAACTGATCTATCAATACTTCTCCCGTTTTGACAAAATGAATCGTAAACGTTCCACCAAATATCACCATAATGGTGATCGCTAATCGAATGAGATACCCGTTTATGTTCATCCAATCCCTCCACTATTCGTTGCTTATTATCCATTATTCCAAAAATTGTTAACAAATTCAAAGGTTCTTTTCGAGTAAATGCGATCCTCCAAAAAAAAGAATTCCTCAATGAGTTTTTCAATGTTCCTCCCTTACTTTTATTTCATCTTGTATAAACTATTGAAGGTAATGAGGTTAATTATTCGATCCTTTGTTCCCTGTGCTCATCTATGTACCATCCGACAAGATGATACCCCAAAGAATATCCACCCCAAAAGGGTAGCCCCATCTCCTCACACCCGAACATAAAAGAGTCTGTAGCTTCCCCCTTTTCGTGTATATGCTGCTTATATTTCGTATTCCATAACATTCGGGCATCGGTTTCCGAAAGAGCATCTTTATATGGTCCAAGGAATGCTTCGCCCAACTCCACTCGTACAAAATGCTCTGCTAAACCTTCTAACACTAAACGATCCAGTAGAGTTTCATCCTCTTCAGCAATCGATAACTGACTCATTCTCCAATGATGATGGTACTCGTGAAAGATTACCGACTTTAATGCAGCCCTCACTTTCACATGTGGTTCGACGATAAAACACATTCTTCCATTCCAATCCGTAAAGGCAGATACTCCCCCAAGCTTTCCTTTCACAAATTCATCGGTTTCATCTAGCAGAAACAACTCAAAGTTTATGGGTTTCGAAGAAGGATATTTCGTTTGTAAGGAAACTAATTCAGTGTAAATGAAGTACTCATAGTCAAGAGTGCATAATTCTTCAATTTGCACTTTTAGAGAATGGACGTTTGCATGAATATTGAACATTCCAAAAAACAACAACGAATCAAGTTCTTCTTTGGATACCTGAAATACTTCTGTAAATAACCCTTCTCTTTCAACAATACCTTTTTCTTGTAACTCATAAATGAATCGTTTCATCTGACTTACCCTTGGTATTATGTTCACAGCTTCGATTCGAATGATCATGCCCTCCATCCAGTTTGGCTATAATGCTCCCATACAATCACAAAATGTTTTCTCTAATGTAAATACAGCGTACTCACATTAAATTCAATCACCTTTGAACTTGGTTTAGAATCATGCTTAAAACAATATCCTCTGTCATCTCATTACCAATCATCGTTTCACCTTTCATCCCAAGGACATCTTCTTCTATCCACCAAGCACGTAAAGATTCTTCCCCGAATTCCTTCCCCTTTGAACGGGTATTATGCCGTCTGAAGGTTTCCGCGAAGGATAAATCGAAATAATAGGCATACGCTCTGTCATTATAGTACTGGATTAAATCGTGAATCATTTCGCCGTAACGATCATTACTTAAAATCCCTTCGAGAATGACAAACTCACATTTACCTTTCCCGTATTCTGTAATTTGACGGATCAAATCAAGTGATAGATTTCCCTTTCTATCATGAACTTTCAACATATCCCGCCGAACGGTATCTTGAGAAACAAGGAGGGTTCCATGTCCGAAATGATCCTGAAGTGCTTTTGCAATCGTTGTTTTTCCACTACCTGAATTTCCTCTTAGTATAATGAGTGTAGATTCCATGACTTCCTCCATTCTTGAGCATTTTATTTCATTTCATCATTTATAATAAAGAATATATAACCAAGGGAGGACTAGGTAAAGGAATGATTACTCCTCCCATAACCTTTTCACCCCAACTAAATCCCTACTTTTAAATTCCATGCGATATATATCTGGCTTTGAAGTATTCAATAGAAAATCCATATCATACTGTTTGTCAAAGTAGCTCATCATCAACGTCATAACCAATCCGTGAGTTCCTATTACAAGCTTTCGCCCTTTGTAGATATCTAATAAGTCTATCAATACGTTTACGGCTCGTTTCTGACTTGTATGATTAGATTCCGCACTAGGCAATCTAAAGTGAGGATCTGTAAATGATTCGTTTAATATCATGTATAAATCTTTATCAGAAACTCTCATTTTTCCAGCAGAAAACATTCTTTCTTTTAGGTTTTCGAAGATGATTACTTCTTGCCCAATTTGTTCAGCAAGCTTTTGTACGGTTAAGATTGAACGGTTGTATGGGCTAGAGATTACAACATCGATTCCTTCGTCTCGCAGTATCCTTGTTACTAATTCTGCATCATGTCTCCTCTTATCCGTCAATCCCCTTGTTATCTCTTCCCCATCTTCTGCGTTCATTATGGGTATTTCGTAAATACTCTATGTCCATTCCTCTCTCTGAAACATCACGAATCCCTCTTCGCATTAGTTCCGTTTCACCATCCGTATAAAAGTAAATCATGACGTCGAATAAATTGGGATTGCTGAACGCAACCGTCATCCCTTCAATAATCGTCAGGTTGTTTCGGGAGGTGATTAGCTGACTTCTTTCATATTGAACGTCCATCGTATAGAAGTCCATTCCCTCTCTCACCATCTTGAGGTCCCGGTCCAGTGCCAACATATGATGGGCATTGGGATGACAGGCGGTCATTTTGGATTGATGGATTTCACTTTGATACTCATATTGGATGGATGTATGCTTTCTGACGTCTGAACTAACGATATAAGGATCGGTGTTGATATAGTTAATATCCTTTCCTTCCAGAAGCGTCAAAAGCTTCTTTGCAAATGTGGTTTTCCCTGAAGCACCGTGTCCTGAGATGCCGATGATCATTTTTGTATCTTGATTGTTTAGTAGACTTGCCAGATTATATAAGATTTTGTCCATGAATTCTCTCCTGATCATCAATCATTGTTATTTATGTCAACCTATAGTCTTCTTCACTTCGCTAGTGATGCGGCCAATCTCACAAATTCCTCACTGTCCTTAATGCATAATCTCATCCCTTTTTCCCAAAAGGCTCCCTCGGTGATGTCTTCCCCCAAGTGCTTCATAACGAGATCTTCTGCAGACATGCTTCCTGAATCCTCCAGCAGTGACAAGTAGTGCTGTTCAAATTCTTTCCCTGTTTCCTTGGCTTTCGCAAAGAAATTCAACGCAAGTAAATATCCAAATGTATATGGAAAGCTATAAAAGGGAGATTCAGTTTTATAAAAGTGGGGCGTCCATACCCATGAGTGAATCGGGATCTCATCAAGAGACCCATCATAGCCCCGTTCTATGGCTGACTTCATTAGCTCGTTTAGTCTGGTAGCGGAAACGAACCCCTTTTTTCTTTCTTCGTGAAATTCTTTTTCAAAGATGAATCTTGCGTGAAGGTTCATAAAGTTCATGACGCTTCGCTTTAGTTTCTCATCGAGGATGAACAGTTTCTCTTCGTCGGAATTCGCTTTCTCCATGGCCGCTTCCAGTATGATCATTTCAGCGAAGGTTGAAGCCGTTTCTGCCAAGCTCATGGGATACTGTTTGTTGATCCCATCCACAGATTTCATGGCATGGTTATGAAAAGCATGCCCCAATTCGTGTACAAGGGATAAAATCCCTTTGAACGTGTTATTGAAAGTCAGGAATACCCTTGATTCACCTATTTGCGGAAAACCTGCACAAAATGCCACCGCTGACTTATTCGGACGATTTTCAGCCTCGACCCAACCTTCCCCGAATGCTTTCTCTGCAAACTGGCCCATTTCAGTTCCAAACCCATGAAATTGCTCCTCGATCAACGCGGCCGCTTCACTATATTCAATGCTTTGTTGTTCGTGATTCATCAGAGAACCAAAGTGAAAGGATTTCATTTTAGAATCGCCATTCATTTTAGCTTTCACATTCAAGTAATCGGCAAAAGGCTCTTTATTCTTCTCAATCACGGATAACATGGCATGCAGTGTTTCTTCCTTCATGCGATTTTGGGCAAGGGGGACGGAGATCACGTCCTCGACTCCTACGCTTTTATACATGTTCAAGCGGAATCCCGCAAGATGATTCAAGATTTGAGCGAACATTCCCTCATGCTCAGCCCACTTCTCCACCAGTGCCCTATGGGACTCTTCCCGTACAGACGGGTCTGAATGAGAACGAAGATTGAGAGCCTGTCCAACAGATAGCTCCTGGTTCTTTACTTCGACTTTAATACTGCTCATGAACGATTGATAGAACTCCCCCCAGGAATGATACCCATCCACCATGAGGTCTGACATTTCCTGAGAGGGTTCCCTGTCCGCATCGTCTTTCCATTCAGTAAGGACGAAGCGATACTCTTTTAATTCCTTTGTTTCTAGCAAATTCCGCCAAAGAGATTTCTCCGTTATAGCTAACCTCTTTTTAAAGCGACTATTAATTGATTCATAGCGTGAAAGAAGAGCAGTAGTCTTGCCTCTATAGGATTGAGCTACCTGATCTTTCGGGTCTTGGGCAAGAAGGCAAATGACGAAGGATCTCGCTTGGGATATACACAATTTTATTTCTCGAAGTTCATGAAGTATGTCAGCTATTTGATATGCATCACTTTCCTCTCGTGGAGTCTTCCACTCTTTCAATTTCTCATCCAGTTCCTTGATATAAACTTCCGTCTGAATCATATGGTCATGAAGATCGGGTGATCCGCTTCCGCCCTTAAAGATGCTGTCGAGATTCCATACTGATTTATATTTAGTTTGATTCATCATTCTCTCCCCCTATCTATCGCCTCGAACGAAACGTATGTTCTTATTTTACCTCGATTTGAACTTTTTTCCAAGTTCGATTTGCAAGAAAATTACGAAATATTTAACTAATAAAAGAAGGAAACTCCTCTAAAGTGGCGAGCACCACATTGGATATGGTTATCTTAAAAAATATTCTCTTACTTCCTGCCAATCATTTACCCGCTTAAAAGAAGAAATCTCCACATTATGAGGTGCAGTAAATAATAAGCCCTTTCCTCTGAACCCTTTGAAATGCCTTGGGCTGTCGTCAATCAGATAGTCTGCATCAATAATGCTTTTATTCCCACAAAAGACAAAATTCAAGTCTGATATAAAAGGAAAGTGTTCTTTCAGCCACTCATATTTCGCTGAAAAGGATGACGGGTGCTCCATTGCTGCTGTCGTGATGAATATCTCGAAATCTTGACTGAGTTCCTTTATTACCTCCTGACTTGCTTCCATTACCTCAAGGTCCCTAAAGAAACCCGGATCATCCACATACGCAAGAATCTCATCTTTTAACTGGGGACGAATTTGCCATAGCCTTGTACATTGTAAATCTTCAAGTGTCAAAACTTCATCATACTCGTGGTTATATAGGTCCAAATGCTTCTTTTGAAAATCAGCAATCACCTCATCCATATCAATGGCGATGGTTTTTCTTCTTTCATTATTTATCACCATGGGAATATTCTCCTCCCTCTTCATCACTTATCAAACCTAAAAAGTTCATCACCAAAATATAAAATGGATATACTATCAACATCCCAATCAGCACAATGCCAGAAGCCGGATTAGGAGTGTCCCCTCTATAGGTGGTAGGAAAAAATGTGGCGGTAACATAAACAAACAGGATAAAATATGGAAACCAAAGAATAGAAGTCCAATAGCTTTCCTTCCGTTTTCCCATCCAATTTTTAGTGATTAGATAAAATAGCACCGTCCCCAAAATGAGATCGGCCATAATAAGGAATCCACTGACATCATTGACAGTAGCGATATCCCAGCCCGTTCGTCTACTCAACCTGTATACATTTACCATTAACTCGGTCGGTACCAGAATCATGAGAGCATATAAAATGCTCATGAGATTGACTTTCAAAAAATAGTTCATTTTCAAATCCCTTCCACTTGTATCTGTATACCAATTATTCCAAAATAAAACAATGTTCTCAACTAAAAAAAGAATGACCATCACAAACGATGACCATTCTTTCTCCACTATTCCTATATGTTTTGAACTGCGACTTGGATCTCATCCCTACCTGACACGAGATCGAAGCCCTTGTTGAATGTATGTTCCTCTGACAGGGAAACCACGATGGTGCGTGCCACATCTTCACGGGGAATTGAGCTTCTAGATAGATTTTCTCCAGCTGAGACCTTCCCAGTACCCGGTTCATTCAATAATCCTCCCGGGCGGATAATCGTATAGGTTAAGCCACTCTGTACAAGGGCCTGATCAGCGAAGTGTTTTGCTACATAATAAGGCTTCAAGGATTCATTCCAGTTCTCGCGGTTATGAGCCTGAAGTGCACTGACCATGATGAAACGATCGACCCCGGCCTGTTTCGCGGCTTCCATCGCTTTCACCGCTCCATCAAGATCGATAAGTAACGTTTTATCAGAACCTGTGCTGCCACCTGACCCAGCTGTAAATACCACTGCCTCGGTACCATGAAGTCCCTTAGCAATGTCATCGACTGTTCCTTCTAAGTCAACCAGTGAAGATTGAACTCCCTCTTGCTCAAACGCCTCCGCCTGCTCTTCCTTTCTTACAATGGCTTTCGGCGAATGATTATTGTTTTCTTGTAAAAGTCTGATCACATGCTTCCCGATTTGTCCATTTGCACCTACAACAGCTACGTTCATTCCATCATCTCCTCATTCCGATTAATGTAGTATGAATTAATTTTTACATGGGTAGTAATTGATTACAAATCATCTGTTTGAGGGGGATCTTTTTTTTATTGCATATCAGAGTTCCCCAGCATGTATGAATATGAAAATAACTGGAATAACCGAAATAATAATAATGAATATTAGGTAAAGGACAAAATGTATGAATGAAACATTCCACTTAAGATGATACCCAATCCCGATCAGGATGATTGAGAACAAGAGGCATGCCAATGTCCCAAAGGGTTCATACATGCCAAAGGTGAGTTGGAGAAATGAGCCTTTCCTCTCATCGAACGCTATGAAATTCAGTACGGATCCAATCATCAACACGATTCCTAGGATAAGGACGACATCTCCCCTACGCATTTCCGTCATCTTTTCCCTCCCTCGAAGAAGCTCTATTATTTTACTCTGCCCTTTACAGCCCTGGTAGCCATAAACGTTTTAATATGTTTGTCTAAAATCCTCGTTCCCCCAAAGTCATCTTCGTAGAAACCTGTAATGACCAAACCGGCATCGATTTGACCTTGGATTTGGTCTTCCAACGTGTGGGCATATTCAATCGTTTGATTTGAATCAAGATATACCTGAACCTCATTCTCAGATAAATGATCCAAAGTGGAGGAAGGAATAGAGTGCTTGACGTCCAAAACCCCTTTTCTTTCTTCTGCATCATCAAAGATCCATAGTAGAGGATTGGTAAACCCGGAAATAAGAATGCCTTTATCTTTTAAAACCCTGGAAGCCTCTTTCCATACAGGATGAACATCCTTCACGAATAAATTGGAGACAGGATTAATGATCATATCAAAATATTCATCTTCAAAATTGCTAAGATCCACCATATCTCCTTGTACGGTCTTCAATGTTAAACCTTCACGTTGAGCTACTTCCTCATCTTGTTCTAATTGCTTCTTGGATAGATCCGTAACCGTCACGTCAGCTCCTGCGGCAGCAAGAACTGGAGCCTGCTGTCCTCCGCCAGAAGCCAAGCAAAGTATTTTCAGATCCTTTAACGATTGCGGAAACCAACTTTTTGGTACCGATTTCTCAGTTGTGACCGTGATCTCCCATTCACCATTTCTACTTCGCTCAATGATTTCACTACTGACCGACTTTGTATACCTGGATCCTTCTTCGACCTTTTTGTCCCAGGCACTGCTGTTTTGTTGTGTTGTATCCATATGTATTGCCTCCTATATGTGAGATTTTATTATTATGAAAACCACTCTACACCTTTGATTTGAATATTTTATTGATTAGATAGATTAATTGATTCCTGCACTTGCTTTATTGCATAAGCAGGGAAAAATCTACTTACGATTATCCGATCGCTCCCGAAACATTCATCCTTCCTGAAACGCATATCGCCTTCTCTACCATTGATAGATCGAGGTGTATTAGATGAATAGAATGCTGATTTTGTCCATATGTCTGAATCTTTATAGGCGTGAAAGCTGAATGAGGGAACTAAACGCGTATGAAGAACTGTCTGTTGAAAAAGTGATTCAAGGAAAAGTCATTCGTATAGAAATCAAATAGAGGCCTCTACCACAACATGAGAGAATATTGGCGGGGTTTTGGGAAAGATGTACCTATACTAAAACAACGTGTAAGAAAACATACAAAATACGGCGGCAAGTCCGAAAGATGGGCCCATGCTCTCTTTTAGTAGATAATTCTCTATGCCATCTAACAAATGAATCAACCCAAGTACCATCATAGACCATCCCATATAATTCATGGAAGTATCATTTAAAAATGCCATAATGAGCAAAATCAGGGCAAAGACTAATAATATGCTATTCATAGTTCTAATAGGTTTAATAGTACGTTTATTTTGGCTTTCTTTAAAAAACAAGCGGATAAATCGTTTCATACTCCCTTTTCTCTCCGTTCATTGATATTTCTATCTACTATTTTCTATCTCTAATTTCTTCTAAAACCTTAATGACAACCTTATTCTGCATTTCAATATTTTTCAATCTTTTCTCAATGATACTTGATGAAAAAAACACGATAAGAATAATGGCGATTCCAATCAATGAATTCATATGCCCCCTCCAAATGCTTCTATTTTGATTCATTACACCCATTTAAGAATAGACTAATAGAAAATGGTATACCCAACAGGCAAGAGTGCAGCGCTGACACTACCAACTGTAATGGAAGAGGTAAGCATCACTTTATACTTTTGATTTGTTATTTGTCTCCGCTCTAAAGCGATTTGTAACACTTTAATCATCGCAAACACCGTTTGATAGATGATGACAAACGCAAAGAAACAAATCAAAAATACCTCTATGATTATCACTCACCTACTATTTATTATACCCTTATTTTACCACAAGAATAGAATTCTGATAGTAAAAAACCATCGATATCTACACTAGAAAAACGCCCTATCTCATTGTATAGGGCGTTGCTTAAATCAGATCTTATTTTGCATCTTTATCCGGCTGATGAATCCCGAAGATGTTCCCTTCTGTATCTATGTAGTAACCCTGCCAAGCCATTCCAGGAAGAGCATATTTCGGCATAGCGACTTTCCCGCCATTTTCGAGGATTTTCTTCTCGGTACCGTCGTAATCTCCCACTCCCATTGTACAAGCATACCCATTTAAAGGCTTGTTCGCTTCAGGAGGAGGACCTTGACGCTGCATCAGCGCTCCGTTGATTCCCATCTCATTCTCATCCCCTGTTACCGCCCCAAAATAAGGCATTCCGGCGAATTCACTCCAGTCTTCGAACTTCCATTCGAATACCTCACCATAAAACTTCTTTGCCCTGTCCATGTCATCAACATGGACTTCGAAATGAACTATTCTTCCCATCATATACCCCCTAGGTCATAATTTCAAATTATTCTGATAAATTACCTGTTGCTTCTTCATCTTACCCATTTTCACGAGGCAATTCAATAGTGTATATTGATTTTTTGAATATATAGAAAAAGGATGGCCATTGTTCATCTTCATAATGAAATAAAGACGATCAACGGCCATCCATTTGTTTCTTTACAATTTATCATCAACTTCAGATGTATCTACATCTTCCCCAAACCAATCCCTCAATTTTGCCTTTGCATTTACTTTCACCTCATCATCGATATACATGGCGACCTGCAATAAAGCCAACCCCAATGCTCCTAGGTCATCTGTAAATCCGATTCCAACCGCAATGTCAGGAATAAAGTCAGTCGGAAGAATGAAATAGCCCAGCGCACCGATGATCACCATCTTCGCTTTCACAGGGATATCCGGTTTTTGCAGCACAAAGTAAAGAAGTAAAGCCGTATATACGACGGAATGTCCCGCCTTTACCCCGTATTTTTTTAACTTGTCCCAGAACTTTTCTTCTGAGTAATGTTTTTCTGTGTTGGTCATATCATTATCCCTCCACCTATAAACTGATTTCTTGTTACATATTATTGTAAAAGCTTTTTGGATAATAGACAACTTCAGGCAGCATCACTGTTAAGTCTAATCTAACTCAATTGATTAATATATGTTTGATGATTTCTTAATTCTCGTTGATTATTTTTCTTCGTAAAAAGAGCTTGATTAAAAATTCATTCTTCACTTCCATTTTGCCCTACCTTATACAACATGTATCCCGTAGTAAATGTGAATAGTACTAAAAGAACAGCACTCACACTAGTATTTAAATTGTAGGCAGTCTCCATATTATCCAAAACTGCAGAGTAAACCCCTGCCATTACTGCCATTAAAACGATTCTCCCTGGCCCCATAATTTTCCTCATTTATGATTTTTCAGCTCCCAAGCAGCTATTATATACTATTTTATCTTTTCCATCTTTACAGTCTTCTTTATGTATCCATGTCTATCCCGAGTCCCGCTTTTATCTGATTCACATTGAGAGGACAAATGGCTACCATCCTTCACCGTCACATCACTTGATATCAGCCATGAGACCATTCATAATTCATTTACATATGACCCCCCTTGTTTCATCGCGCTCACTTAGCGGCTTCGTCCATCCATTCAAATGTTCAGGCCCCCCATTCACTCCTATATATATAGGTTTTCAACCTATATATATAGGAGTGAACGGGAAATCAACACCTTGGTATAATTGATTTTTTACGTATACTTCACTCTAAAAGGGATCTTCAGATTGGTTGTGTGCTTTCCATTACTTCACTTCAACCGAAAACACATAACTCCCGTCTCCCTGCTTCCAATTGGAGATTATATGATACACATATACCCCCTTCTCTTTTGGAACCCCCAGAAAATCATCCTTTATTTCCACTATTTCTACCTCCTCCTCCCCCATCCATCTCTCCACTTCCAGCGTTTTTGGCTTCTTATCAAATGTAACTTTGATCTTTTCATTTTGGGATACCGTAGTTGGTTGATATTCATCTGCCATGGCCACTACGCTTGAATACTCCTTATCCACACACTGACCTGAAATAAATCCCTCCCAACAATAAGAGCCCTCTGATGTCGGAATGGCAACTTCCCCTACGGTTACATTTGGTGTCGGCGGCGCTGTTCGAATCGGTTGTATAATAAATAAAACAACAGCTATCACTGCAATGATATTGATAATCGTTAAAATTTTGTTCACGGTCTACACCCCTTTTGTACATTAGACGAATAAAACTGAAAAGTCGTTACCCTTTTTCCCTCTCCCGCTTCATCAGCATCCCCATCGGAAGATACGTCACAAAAAATACCACAAGTGCTGCGATTTCTAGATTCATATAATACTTGACTCCCGTTCCGAAAAAGGACAAGATCGTCTTGGATTCCGTAGGATTCGCCAGGTAGAAGAAATTCGTATCGAGAAGAATGTTCAGGAAGAAGATCGGTAGGGCGAGAAGATTGACCATGAGAAAGCCGGTCCAGATGGCTTTCCTTGGGACCCGGTACCCTTCATACACGACGAAATAAAGAACGGACCACGCAATGGCTGCATGATGGAGAAAGTATTTAAGAAAGCGAAAATGAGGAAATTGATAAGCCATTTCAGGTGTCACCATGCTTAACATCGGTGGGAGAAACCCGATAAAGAACAACAAGTAAAATGCCTTCTGATTTGACTTCAGAAACAGATATACCG
Source organism: Bacillus sp. BHET2 (assembly GCF_005938125.1). Classification (GTDB taxonomy): domain Bacteria; phylum Bacillota; class Bacilli; order Bacillales; family Bacillaceae_B; genus Rossellomorea. The sequence continues at coordinate 465,874 of NZ_VCQN01000001.1, read as the reverse complement.
CGATAAAGGTGCTGACAGAACAGAGCTGTAGAGGTAAATCCCCCACTTCCCACGTTCCTGTTATAAGTAGCCAGATATGCCACGACACCTCACACAGGACCAACACCCAGAATAGCGTCCACTTCAAAATTGACTGATATCTCTTCAGGAAATGTCTGAAGTAAACCAACCAAATCGATACAGCCACAAACAGCAAAAGCACAGTGATATGAGAAACAGAAAATAATTCAAACGTACGCATTTCTGTCACCGAAAACATCTCGCCACCCCTATTCGTATGGAAAAGTGGTTATCATGAATAGTTTATTCGGGTTACACCAGGGTTAAGACTGAATGATTAAAATTGAAAAATCCCCCGGTTCTATGCCAGGGGGCTCATCATCCTACATCGTAAACGGTGGAATGTATCGCCCATCCACATCTGTAAACGCATATTCTTTAGCAAGTTCTCCGACTTTCAACACCTGACCTGTCTTCTCCATCACGTTCGAATCCATCGCAAGCGCCGTAATGGCACGTCCCACATAATGTGGCGTTTCAGATGACTTTAAGTCTTCTGAATCCTGCCAGTGTTCCTCATCCACTCCCATATGCTTAAGCACAAGCTCTGTCCTCATAAATCCTGGTGACACAGCAAGAACCGCGATATTGTTGTCTTTTAATTCTTCTGAAAGTCCGTACGCCATGCGGACGAGTGCGTTCTTCGCCAGATCATAATAGAACTGCCCCGTGTACTTTCCATCATCCCAGAAAGTCGTATGAACAATCATTCCTTCTTTATTTTCACGAAGTAGAGGTATGGCGAAATGATTCGTTGCCAGCTGAGCTCGTACACCTGCAGTGAACATCGTATCCCAGTTCGCAAGAGGGATCTCCCAGAATGGACCCGGATTCACTCCGATGTCATGGGCGCCCCACACATTATTGATCAGGATATCGAGCTTTCCTTGTTCTTCACGAATTTGCCCGATGACTGCTTCTGTTTCCGCATCGATCGTATGGTCACAGCGAACCGCGATTCCTTTTCCGCCAGCTTCTTCAATTTGAGTAACCGTGTCGTCAATCGTTCCCGGAAAGTTCTTGGTTGCATTCCCTTTTTTGCTGCGCCCCGTCACATACACAGTCGCCCCAGCTTTTCCTAATTCAACAGCAATGGCACGGCCAGCTCCCCGGCTTCCTCCTGTTACAAGTGCAATCTTTCCTATTAGTGATTTCATTGATTCCATTCCTTTCTTCATGTTAGACAACCTTATTATACGTTTCCTTTGACCTGAAGCAAAAGCTCCTTGAAATGGAAGAAGCAGCGGTTGCATTTTATTGTCGAATGGAATAAATTCTACCTTTCTCCGATACGTTATAGAAATACGAATATCGTGAGGAGAATCCCATGAAAAACATTATTTTATTTGCTGATCCCGGCATAGATGACTCCATTGCCATCATGTATGCCCTGTTGAGTCCGGACATAAAGGTACTTGGCATCGTATCCAGCTACGGAAATGTCAGGAAGGAGCAAGCCACCGATATCATCGCTTATCTGCTTAAGCTTGCAGGAAGGACGGATGTACCGATCATCGGCGGTTCCAACACCCCTTCTTCCGGGAAAATCCCCACCTACTATCCCGAAATCCATGGAAAGGACGGTTTGGGACCGATCCGTCCTCCGGATAACTTCTCAGGTGAATTCACCAACTTCTCGACTCTATACACCATCATCGAGGAGAATGACGATGTCACGATTGTGGATGTCGGAAGAAACACGTCACTCGCCTCCCTTTACGTTTTAGGAGAAGATATTGCCAAGAAAGTGAAGGAATTTTATATCATGGGGGGAGCTTTCTTCGTCCCCGGAAATGTGACGCCTTCAGCAGAAGCCAATTTCTACGGGGACCCCATTGCATCAGAACTTGTAGTCAAAAAACTCGATAACCTCTACATTGCCCCGTTGAACGTCACCAACAAGGCGATCATCACCCTAGAACAAATCAAGACCATTCAGGAGATGACCGATAACCCCCTCGTCCAGATCATGGATGACGTTATGACATACTATATCAATGCCTATAAGAAACTGGTCCCCGGTATAAACGGAGCCCCCCTACACGATGTCGTGACCCTATCCCTGATGGTGAATCCTGACATGGGGAAGACCATCAGAAGGGAAGTCGAAGTCCTGACCTCAGGACTCGGACAGGGTACATCCATCGCCGACTTCAGGGTCAGCTCCAAGCCGGCTGAAAAGAACATCAATATCTTCCTGAAGATCGACTATCAGATGTTTGTGGAAGATTTCATAAAGGTCATGACAGGAAAAAAACGATAATATAAATGTAGCCTCACCCTTTTTCACGTAACCTTAAATTTGGAGATTGAAGCGATACTTGAAGTGGATAGGCAACTGTGACTATTAATAAAAGGTAAATAAGTAGAGGTCCGTCCCTCAGTGCGTTAACGCGTTGAGGGACGGACCTTTACTTTTGATACATAGGAGCATTTCCCTGATCATTTGCTTCTTTTCGGTTTGTTTGTAAATACTCTCTCAGCAGGTTTTGTTAAATAAGAAAATTAATAGACAAGCCCTTTTAAAGAAACCATGAACACAAAAAATGAGACAATATAAAACAGGTATCCACTATACGACTTAGGGCTTTTCTTCAACTCTTCCGTTCCCATGACCACTAAAAGTACACTCAACAAGAGCATGATAAATGGCAGGAGTTCAGTTTTTTCCGTACTGAATAATCCATAAACAGATAACACTAACACAATGATGCTGACCACTATTCTCACTATTTTTAACATTGTTAGCCCCCAGTGAATGCTTAGTATTTTATAAAAGGCGAGGACGCCAGACTTTTTTCCTCTTTTTATTTCATTCTATACCTCAATTAATTTCGTTTCCTTCTTTACTCTTAATCAGAATCTGATAAGAATCATCCTGAACCAATGCCTTCATCTTTTCAGATTTCAGGACTTCATCAATCCTTAGTTCGAGCTGTTGGGCAAACTCCTCCGCCTCTACATCTTTGCTAGAAATCGTAAGAGATACTAAAATTTGCGGACTGGGATGCACAGTAAACCCCACTGTTTTCACCTTATACTCTTCCTTACCCATTAGATCATGGTGAATCGGCATAAGAACCTGTGACCATCTTCCTTCTTGTTTCTTTTTGCTAACGCTCACTTTCTTTATTTTAATTGGAATCTCTGTGAGCTGATTAGTAGCCATCACGTCGTTTACAATTCTCTTGATTTCGTTCGTTCTTTCCTCAGTTTTTGGAATTTCCACTACTATGGATTTGGGATTTTCGAATTGGAATATACTTGATATTTTAATATTTCGTTTTGATGCTTCTTTCCTCGTTTCAGAGTCAATTAATTGGAATTCCCTACTCCTCCTCTGTACCTGTTCATCCTTAACTGGTATTTTCTCCTCCTGTTTCCTAACTACTTTCCAGGTGTATGCATCATATCCCTTTGATTCAAGAACATTCGAGACAATGCCCCCTACCTTTTCTTTTATCATTTCATATTGGGGTATCTGACCTCTGATTCCAATTATAATTTCTTTTTCTTGAGTGATTGTCAGGTTTATCTTATTAACGTCATATCCTTCTCTTTGAAGGCTCTCTGAAATCGCCTCTAATATCCCCTCATCCGAATACAAGATCTCTCCGATAATCGGAATCTTTGAAACCACTTTTGCCATCGCTGGTGAAACAGTGCCAGAACTAAGGAACATGCCAATCAGCACAACCGCTGCACTACAAACATAGGTCCATTTTTCCCTAACCTTTTTTCGATGCCGTTTTCCCTTTTTAATAGCTTGTTCGATTGAAAAGGTTAACCTCTCTTCAGGAATGTGAATCGCTTCGATTTCCTTCTTTACCTTGTTGGATAAATCGTTCATCATATTCACCTCTCTCCAAATCTGACTTCAACTGATTGATCGCTCTATGTATTCTCGTTTTAACCGTACCCTCTTGGCATTCTAATAATTCCGCTATTTCCTTAATGGGGAGATCCTTATAATATCTAAGAATGATGGCTGTTTTATAGAGGGGATCTAACCTGTCGATTGCTCCACCCAAATCCAATTTGTCCTCCAGCTGAAGATTCTCTATTTTAAAGAACTCACCCATGTCCTCTATTGGGACTACCCTTCTATGCTTCTTAAGATAATCCAATGCGGAATGAATGAGGATCCTTGATAGCCAAGTGGAAAAATACTGTGGCTCCTTCAATTTTTTGATCGATAGAAAAGCTTTATATATCGCATCCTGAACTATATCAAGAGCATCATCTTCATTCTTAACGTATACGTAGGCAAGACGATAGAGTTTGTTCTTCTCTATTTGAATAAGATCTTGAAATGCTTTTTCATCCCCTCTTTTCGCCTCGCGGATTGTTTTCTCTCTCAACATGCCCTCACCTCTTTTTCTACAAGTTAGACTGATGGGATGATTAAAACGTTTCATGAAATGTAGATTATTTTTAATAAATGAGAATAGTAGAATATGTCTTAATGCAACATCTCTCTTACAAAAGGACCCACTCCGCTGATTTTCATGATAGACGTCTATATCATGTATCGTACTGCAACTTTTATATTTTATCTTGCACTAAACGCCAAAAATGAGACTATCTCTCTTACATAAGGGAAGACTCGTCAAAAATTGACGAGTCTTCCTATAACCTAAAATATCTTTTTCATTTTTACTAATTCCGACCAAGACCGATACCTCTACATCTCTTACTTCTTCACCAACAATTCCACCAACCCATGATAATGAGGTTCCCCATGTCCCAAATCCAATTGTAGAGATTGAGAAGAGTAGATTACCTTGTATCCTTGGAAGATTCCTTCTAACTCATCCTTCGTAAAATAATGTGTATAACCCTTTGTTTTTGGATTAAAGACCGTATTCGTAAACTCGTCTACGACTAAATGACGTCTCTTATCTAAACTTGGATCATGGACGTCAAAAGCATGAATATAAACCATACCGCCATCCACTAATCCTTCCTTCACTTTCTGAACGATTCTTTTGATTGTATCGTCATGAAAGAAATTAAGTACATTCGATAGGATTATTAGTGAGCACGATCCCGGAGCTATGGAATATTCGGCTAGATCGGCAACGGTCGTTTTCATGTCCAATCCTGCTTCCGAAGCGTAATGCCTACATCGGTCAATTGCCGTATCAGAAATATCAACTCCTTCTACGACGTATCCTCTACTTGCAAAATAGAGAGCGTTTTTCCCTTCTCCCACTCCCAAATCAAGAATCTTCCCTTTACTTGGTATTACTTTTTCATAGTGGAGCAACATTTCTTTCGGTTGAAACCCCCATAGGTTTCTCTCTTCTTTGTACTTTTCATTCCAGAAAACCTGTGCTTCTTTCATTTTGACCTCCATTTGAAACATAGAAAGCTCACCTTTGTTTCTTCATCAATATTAGGATAGTAACTGCCAATACGATTGATATGACCGTTATGATGGCTGAATATCGTGTAATCATAAAGAAAAACTCTGGATAAGGAGTGGTTGAAAATGTGTACATTCCGTCTCCATTTGATGCCTTAAATACTCTTTTCATACCAATTAATAACAATAGAAACGATAGCATAAAAGAGTAAATACCCGTTTTCACAATAATTTTTTCCATTCTATTACCCTATCAATTTTTCAATCAATACTTTCAATACCATTACGAAAACTGCCTTTTCAAATATAGTTCCAGTAAAATAAAAAGAACACATTCCAATCACTATGCAGTTCTTTATGCAGCATGACCTTTTATTCTGATTATACCAAAAGTTGGATAATCCTTCCACACAAGATTCATACAGTAAGAATTTGCTATAATGAATGTAGACGTAAAATGATTGAAGGGAGACTGTCCATCATGATCATTCGAGAAACAATAGATTCATTTATCATGATTAAACAGCATGACCACGCCTTTTTATCAGGTGACATCATGAAGCATGTAAAACCCACTCTTCTGGAATCGGACAAATTTTTTGATGATCTCATTCTTGCAGCCTATCAACACGACCGGAGCTGGACCAAACTGGATTCAACCCCAATATGGAATGATCGTGAGAAGAAACCTTTCACCTTTTCAGACTATCCCCTTCTGCCAAAAATGGCACTGTACAAAATCGGCCTGAACGAGATTGAGAACATGAATCCTTACTCGTGTCTTCTCTGCAGCCTGCATTTCTGCTCCTTCTTTTCCCAATCGACAAATCAGGATTGCCTTTCATTCTTAAAAGAAGAAGCCGATCGGCAATGGCATATTAAAAAGAGGCTGCCTGAGATCCAAGACCAACTACTCTTACAGCATTTCAGATTACTTCAATTTTCTGATGACCTGTCTTTATACCTGTGTTTAAATGAGCCAGGAGCAGGTATTGCCAACGAACATCCCTGGTTTACTAATGGATTCAAGCATACAGAGATGTTTCACCCCGGCAACCAACCACTCAAAGCTCAATGGCTGGATGCTGAACACGTCTCTCTCGATTCATTTCCGTTTATCGATGATTTCCAAGTGACATTACCGTATAAATTGGTATCCAAACAAGAGATCGATGATTCAGGTATTGCCGAGGCTTATGAGAACAGTGATTTGGAGAAACAGAATATTGTACTGAAGAAATGAGAAAAGGAAACTGCACCTCTTGCTATACTCCACAATTCTGCTAGTGCCTCTGATTTTCAAATTCTACGAAAAGACATGTGAAAAACGTGTCTTTTTTTGTTGAATGCTTCTATAAGTTTGTGGCCATTTCGAATATTTAACTAGAAATAGCGAATGTTATGGATAATATCTTATTACCGATCATGTTCAGGAGAGAGAAACCATATGTCCAAAACCATAAAGATCCGTTTAAAAAAGATAAGTTATTCCCTTCTATTTCTAGTTATCCTTCTCTTCATATTAAACCTTGTTCTTGACAATACGACCCTCAGCCAAAGGCAAAAAACAGGGGATATTCCCCAGGAAGGAACGGATGGAAATGAAGAAACAAAGATCACGACCATCCTTTCCAACATGAGCTTAGATGAGAAAATAGGTCAACTAATCATAGCAGGATTCAGTGGTACACAAGAAGATGCACGAACAAAAAAACTAATCCAACAGTACAGTGTTGGAGGATTTATCTTCTTCTCCACTAATTTAGATGGACCACAACAAACCGTACAGCTTCTTAATAACTTGAAGAAAGACAATGAAAACAACCCTTTACCACTCTTCTTAAGTGTCGACCAAGAAGGCGGTCAAGTGACCAGACTGCCTGGCGGGCTCATAAACTTCCCAACAAATGAAAAGATAGGAGCGATGAATGACCCAGACTTGTCGTATGAGGTTGGATCCATTCTAGGGAAAGAGTTAAAGGAATATGGATTCAACCTCGACTTCGCACCTGTTCTTGACATCAACAGCAATCCCTCAAATCCGGTTATCGGGGATCGCTCATTTGGAGATAACGCACCTATTGTTAGTGAACTCGGTATTCAAACAATGAAGGGAATTCAATCTCAGGGCGTCATATCCTCCATTAAGCACTTTCCAGGCCACGGGGACACTGCCGTAGATTCGCATTTAGAACTTCCGATCGTAAATAAGAGCGTTCAAGAACTGGAAGAACTTGAACTCGATCCATTTAAGCAGGCCATAAACAGTGGAGCCGACCTTGTGATGGTTGCCCATATTTTACTGCCTAAACTAGACAGAGACAACCCTGCTTCTTTGTCAAAAAACGTGATAGACCTCCTGAGGAATAAGCTGCATTTCGATGGTGCAGTCATCACTGATGACTTGACCATGAAAGCTATCACGAACAACTACGGAATTGGTCAGGCTGCGGTTCAATCAGTGATTGCAGGAAGTGATATTCTGTTGATTGCCCATGACTATGAAATGATCGTCGAAGCAATCGACTCTCTAAGAAATGCGGTTCGGAGCGGGGAAATTTCAGAGAACAGGTTGGATTTAAGTGTTAGAAGAATCATTGAACTAAAGCAGAAATACAAACTATCCGATACTCAAACAGGAACCGCTGATGTAAACCATCTTAACCAATCCATTCAGTCCCTCAAAAAGAAGATGTCATATTAGCTGAAATCGCAGACTCCCTATAGAAAGAAGGAGTCTCTTTTTTGAGTTTAGGAAGTGTATATTTATCGCTGCTTTCAGTTGTCGAACCAGAACCTTCTTTACCTTATTAAAAATGCACATAAGGTTTGATCTTAGTGATCAAATTCCAAATTCCAGAACAGAGCCATTCAATTACCCCCATACTAATTATTTTCTTTAAATACACATTTCGATGATCCAACTTTATAAAATCTACGTTTACTTAGCAGCTTCACAAAAAATCACACATTCTCATCAAAAAATAACACATACCGATTCATACAGAGGTATCCAAATGTGTGCTAAAAAGAAAATTCATTTGTCCGTTCTGTTACATATCATCATTTTTTCACTTTTATTCACATCCAATCTATTGTTTCATCAGTGATTCTTATCTATCATTTAAACTATCAAACTACGAAAGGACGTTGACAATGCTGCCCGTTGATAGACAAGAACAGATTCTAGTATGGCTTGAAAAGGAAGGAACCCTCCGAGTATCAGACATCAGCACCCGCCTCGGTGTTTCTGAGATGACCGTATACCGAGACCTCAAACCTCTTATGGATAAAAATAAGATTCAAAAGACTTCCAACGGTATTTCGACCATCACGAATCATGCCATTCCGTCTAGTAACTGCATCTATTGCTTGAAACCGGCTACTTCCAGAAGATCGGTTCAATTGGTGAAGAAAGATCATACAATCGAACATGCCTGCTGCCCTCATTGTGGATTGCTTCGTTATGGCGATATCAAGGAAGAAGTAGTGCAGATTCTCTGTCATGATTTCTTAACAGATGTGACCATAAGCGGGAAGACGGCCACTTACCTTGTGGATGCCGACTTGAACCTGAATTGCTGTCACCCTCAGGTGATTGCATTCGAATCGAACAAACTAGCCCGTCAATTCCAAACTGGATTTGGAGGCCAAATACACAACTTTCAACAGGCGATCTCGGTTATCTCGAACGAAATGCAGGGGCCAGACTGCTGCAAAGACTAAGAAAAGAGGAATCATATATGCGAAAACAATCGAAGGTATCTCCCTATCAAACCATTTGGAGGTGGCATTTCTATGCGGGTATCATTATTTCTCCATTCTTACTCATCCTCGCTGTTACGGGGTCCATTTATCTATTCAAACCCCAGATCGAACAGAACCTTTACAAAGACTATTATGAAGTAACTGCACAAGGGGAAAAACTCTCTCCGTCTATGCAAATCCAAGAAGTAAAACGGATTCATCCCGATGCCCAAATCACCAAATACCGTCAAGGAGAAACCCCTGACCGCTCGAGTGAAATCGGCATAAGTACCTCTGATGGATCTGCCACGGTTTACCTTGATCCCTACACGGGAAAATCATTAGGCGAGTTAAAGCCTGAAGATAAATTCATGAATAAAATCGAGGAAATTCATGGAGAATTGATGGCAGGAACGACAGGGGACCGAATTGTAGAGCTTGCTGCCTGTTGGGCCATTGTACTCATTGTTACCGGTTTATTCCTTTGGTTTCCACGAAAGAAAGACAAGTTTTCTGGGGTATTCTTCCCTCGTTTCCGAAAAGGAAAGAGCATCCTTCTCAGGGATCTTCACGCTGTACCAGCTTTCTGGATTACTTCCGGTATGCTCTTCCTGATTATGACAGGCTTACCATGGTCCGGCTTCTGGGGAACGAACTTCCAGAACATCATGACCAATTCCGGTGCAGGATACCCTCCATCCATCTGGTCAGGGGATGCTCCTGAATCGGTCCTGAAAACGAGTGAAATTGCCGAAGTTCCATGGGCCGCTGAAAATCTGGATGTACCCGTATCAGCCCTGGAGGGGTTTACTCCTCTATCCATGATCGACGTGGTGAACATAGCAGAAAGAGAAGGGATCGACCCAGGTTATACGGTTTACATCCCTCAGGATGAAAAGGGAATCTACACCTTATCTGCATTCCCTGATAAAGCTCAGGATGAAGTCACCATGCATCTCGATCAATATACAGGCGCCGTACTCGCTGATTATCGATTTGCCAATTACGGTACTGTCGCAAAAGTCGTCGCCATGGGCATTACCTTGCACACAGGTAAGCAATTCGGCTTGATTAACCAATTGATCAGTCTCTTCATTTGCCTCGGAATCATCCTGGTTGTTGTGAGCGGTTTTTATTTATGGTTAAAGCGGAAACCAAAAAAAGAAATGGGTGCACCGAAAGGGCCAAGCATCTTAAAGATGAAATCCTTCCTGCTACTTATGATCATCTTAAGCATTTTGTTCCCACTGGTCGGGCTTTCCTTGATTGTTGTGCTGCTTCTTGACTGGCTGGTGATCAAACGGATTCCTACACTAAACAAATTCCTTGGTTCGGAATAAGAAAGGACAAATCTTCATGAAAAACAATTGGAAATACCTTAGCATCATCTTATTCTGTATGGTCCTCGTAGCCTGTCAACCGAAAGAGGATGCAGCAAATCTATATCCTCAGGAATCCCCCCTTCAGACAGATATCACCATACCTGAAGACTTTACCGGGAGTGAACCGATCAAGATTTCACTGACCCAGGACGGACATACTGTTGATGATGCCGATTTTGTCCATGTAGAAATATGGAAAGGCGACGGCTCTTTTCATGATGAAATGAAAGAAACAATAAATGCAGGAGATGGATTCTATACCTTCAACAAAAAACTGACAGAAGATGGCCTTTATTACATCAAGGTTCACGCTGGAAATAAAGGCTCAACGATCATGCCGACTCTCCCTTTCGCTGTCGGTGAGTTGTCCAAAGCCGATGTCGAAGCCTTGAATGATCAAGCACCTGATGACAGCGGAGACCACAGTCAGCACCATTAATTACGTGTGTCCTACAAAGAGACAAAAAGACCGACAGCAGATCTCTCATCGCTGTCGGTCTTTTTCCGTTTTATTTCATCGATTGTTTGATTTATGATGGAATGGAAGTCTTCACTTCCTTTATCACCTTTTCTTTCCCTTCCAATGATTTCGTTATCACATAGTAAAGGCCAGTCCCCGTGAGACCAAGTATCAACAGGATTCCTCCCATTGCTACAGGACTGATCCATTCTCCCACGATGATCAGTAGTGATGCAATGATCATCGCTCCATAAAAGGTCAAGCTGTAAAACGCCATGTATGTACTACGAGCATTTGATGGTGCAAGGTCTCCAATCATCGCCTGCTTGATGGGAACATACATCAGCTCCCCGAATGTCCCAACAAAACTAAGAATCAAGAGAAACAGAATATTGTTTGTAAAGGCAAAGGCACTGAAACAAACAGAGAAGATGAACATCCCCGTTATAAGAGTCCAGCGATCTTTCCACTTCTTGAATAAGAATAAGACCACGGCGGATAATAGCACGACCAATAATGTATTTTCTGTTCTCAGGAAACCAAGCATCCTTGTCCCATCCAGCATGAAGTCAATGCCAAACAGGGAAGCAGATTGCTCGGGTATATCCCTCTCAAGTCGAATTCCGACATAATTGGTTAAGGACTGTTCCAAAGTGAAAATGAAGACGGCTCCGATGATGTAAAACATAAATAACTTGTCTTTCAATACAGTTGTATAACTTTGAACCATCGCTGAAGATGAAGATTTGCTTTGAGTGGTGGAAGGTTCAGGTGTGTAGGTTTCTGAGATGAAGTAGTAGGTTACAAGGACGGACAGGAGTGAGATCCCTGATATCCCAAGGAATAATTCATACAAATAAGATTTAAATAGAAAAGCTCCGATGATGCCCCCGATTGCAGTGGCCAGGTTCCCTAACCAGTAGCTGATTGTGAAAATGAGCTTCCTTGAATCCGTATCGGTCACATCAATAATCATCGCCTGGGCAGCAGGTTGAAACATCCCTCCTGCAAACATATTTAATACAAAGAACGCCGCCGATACATATGGTAAGTCAAACCAAGGTGAATTGCACAGGGCAATGAAGAAGAAGGTCACCATGATCCCCAGTTCTGCGTAAATCATGATCTTGCGGCGCCCGATTTTATCCGAAACATGCCCTCCGATAAACCCACCGATGATGCCGCTGATGACAATCAAGATCAGGATGATGCCTGTTTGGGTTGCCCCGATTTTTCGGGCGAAATAGATCGCCATGAAAGGGATGACGGCCATGGATACAAGTCCACCAAGGAACTGCATGACAAGTCGTAATTTAAGGTTCGGATGGATATCTCGTATTCTCATGAGCACTCCCACCCTTCCGTTACAGGTCCGAATAATCTCAGCGCCTGTATTTTCATATTGTCCCAGATTAGATTGGTGTGATCATCAATAAAGGTCAGTCTCAACCCATTCAAAAGGGATATATACGATTGGGCCATCAACACTGGCGAACCTTCATAGAAATCCCCCCGCTCCTGTCCTTTCTTTATGATGGGGGTAATACACTCAACAAAGACATCGACAAAGTCACTTAGTTCACGAAACAGCACAGGATAGCGCTCCGGCCTCGCCAACACCTGTTGAGACAGTCTCAGGAAATCCTTTTTCTTTGAAAATACGTCCAACTGGCAACCGATCATTTCTTTTACCATCTCCATCGGCGTCCCGCTATACCGCTCCCCGATATCCATAAAGTGTGGCTTAATCTCCTCAAGGGGTTCCAGAATTGCAGCCTCATAGAGTACTTCCTTAGTGGCAAAATAGGTAAACACCGACCCAAAGCTGACTCCTGCCTCCTTGGCAATCGCAGCGATTCTCGTTTCAGCAAACCCGTTTTCACTGTATGTTTTGACAGCAGCTTGAAGGATGGCCGCCCGCTTTTTTTTCTTTTTATCTTCTAATGTCAAATTGATTCCTCCTCTGTTTCAAAATTGATTGATTAATCAATCTTTATTTTACTGTCATTTTATTCCATGGTCAATGAGTTTTTTTCGACAAAAAAAAGCGGCTGTTGCTTGATGTTTTTCAACATAAGCAACAGCCGCTTTAAACGGAATCAATGTAAACAATCTCTGCACTTTCAATGATGCTAAAATGCCCCGTGAGAATCCACAGGGCATTTCTGAATTTATTTATGTCAGACATGTGTTAAGGAAGGATTAACTATAAGAAACCTCTTTATCTCTTAATCCAAGTGCCTTTGCAGTAGATGTATGAATCTCTCTGAAGAGCTCCGCATTTTCTGCCAATGCCACGCCATAAGACGGAATCATTTCTTTTATCTTCGGCTCCCACTCATTTTTATGCTGCGGGAAACATTTATCCATTACTTCTAGCATGACGTGAACGGCCGTAGAGGCACCTGGAGATGCTCCTAGCAACGCTGCGATGGAACCGTCTGAAGCACTGACCACTTCCGTACCGAATTGAAGCGTACCTTTACCGGCGTCTGTATCCTTTATGACCTGAACCCGCTGGCCGGCTACGACAATATCCCAGTCCTCACTTTTAGCGTTCGGGATGAAATCCCGTAATTCATCCATGCGTTTTTCATTTGACAGCAGCACTTGCTGAATCAAATATTTGGTTAATCCCATTTCTTTCATACCTGCCGCCAACATCGTGAAGAGATTGTTTGGTTTCACCGAGCTGATTAAATCCATATTGGAACCGGTTTTTAAGAATTTCGGTGAAAACCCGGCAAATGGCCCGAATAGCAATGATTTCTTGTTATCGATGTAGCGTGTATCAAGATGCGGTACCGACATCGGGGGAGCTCCGACTTTGGCCTTCCCATATACCTTTCCGTGATGCTGTGCAATCACTTCGGGATTATTACATACCAGGAATAGCCCACTTACGGGGAATCCGCCAATTTGTTTAGACTCTGGAATTCCGGTTTTTTGCAGTAAAGGAAGACTTCCGCCCCCTCCACCGATAAAGACGAATTTTGCCGTGTGGTATTCGATTTTACCCCCTTCTAAATCATGGACTTTTACTTCCCATGAGCCGTCTGAGGTCCGTTTGATATCCTCCACACTATGCTTGTAGTTAAGTTCGACATTTTCATTCTTTAAATGGTCGAACAGCATGCGGGTCAAGGCTCCGAAATTGACATCCGTACCAGAATCAATTTTCGTTGCTGCAATTGGTTCGTCTGATGTACGACCTTCCATGATTAAAGGGATCCATTGCTTCAATTTCTCTGGATCATCGGAAAATTCCATGCCTTCAAACAGAGGACTCGCTGACAGCGCTTCCAATCGTTTTTTCAAAAATTCTACATTTTCTTCCCCTTGAACCATACTCATATGAGGAATCGGCATGATGAATTCCTGTGGATTACCAATAAGATTGCGGTTTACCAGATAAGACCAAAACTGTCTTGATAGTTGAAACTGTTCATTCACTTTAATCGCTTTCGCTATGTCTATCGATCCATCAGGCTTTTCGGATGTATAATTGAGCTCACACAGTGCAGAATGGCCGGTTCCAGCATTATTCCATTCGTTCGAGCTCTCTTCGCCTGAATTTGCAAGTTTTTCAAAGACTTTGATTTCCCATTCCGGTGCCAATTCTTTCAGCATCGACCCTAGTGTCGCACTCATTACTCCGGCACCAATTAAAATAACATCTGTTTTCTTCTGTAAGCTGCTCATTATAACCTTCCTCATCCACTATATTTGCAGGCGCGAACTTCGAGCACCTTCATTTGTTCACAAAAAACATACTATATTCTATTATACTGATTTATAGTGTAAATTATCTAGTATTATCTGATTATTATAAACTAATTTAAGAAAAAACAAAAGTGTAAAAAGTATTCTTATGGGCTCATGAACACTTAAAAATAAAGGTTTGTATGCATATGTTTCAGGATAAAAACCAGGCATCGCAACGTAAAATCCAACTACTTCACTAGATTTACTTATTCGTTTTTTTAGAAAAATATTTTCTGAAAAAGATTTCTATAAAAACGATAATAGTAAGCAAAGGAATGAACCCCCAGTCTCTCATTAAAGAAACATACCGGTACCGTTCTCGTAATTAGACCCGATAGGTGAGAGAGCTTTGGATAATGTATATTTCCGACTGAATTTTGATGATATATGCATGAAATTCTTCCTTTTTTAGCTTAATGACGACTATTTACGACCTTACTCTTGGTCAATGGAAGACCCTTATTTTCCATTATATTCTACAATTGATTTTATGAGCCGGTTCTCACTATTTTCGAGCCCCATTTTAACTATATGAGCCTGTTTCTTTCACTTATGAGCCAGAAATCTCATATATGAGCCACTATTTCATTTTATGTGCCTTATGTCGAAAAGTGTAGGTTATCAAGCCAATAGAGCAATCCCATTTTTCTAAAATACAGCCCGCTCCATTTAAAGCGGGCTTCTACTACTCTACTTATTTCTCTTAGATCGGAACGGCCACCATACCCCATTTCCGAATGAAACGGTCATGGCCGGAATCAATAATGGTAGCACTATCAATCCATATAGAAGCAATCCGGTGATGACGATTGTGGCGATTTGTACTAGACTGAGAACACCTGATGGAACCATAGCCCCAAACGTTCCCGCCAGGATGATCGCCGCTGTGATGATAACGGTCCCCATCTTGGCCATTGATGCTTTCATGGCGTCCACCACGGTCATCCCTCCTGCCGACTCTTCACGGAACCGGTCCATTAGGAAGATCGAGTAGTCCACTCCAAGGGCAACGAGCATAACAAAGCCGAAAAACGGCACGGCCCAACTGATGCCGTCATAACCCAAACCATTTACAAAGATCCATTCTGCGACTGCCACAGATGTAAAGTACGTCAGAAGCAGAGATCCGATCATGTACAGAGGCATGATGAACGATCTGAATAAAATAGCGAGTACCACGAACAGGCTGATAAGCATGATGGTCACCGTCTGGGTGAAATCACTCGTCGAGATACCACTCAGGTCCCGGTTGATGCTTGATACCCCACCGATAGCAACCTCACTACCCTCAAGAGGTGTATCCTTGATCACACGCTCGGTCGTTTCATTAATTCGATCGACGGTATCGATCGCTTCCGGTGAGTACGGATTATCGGACAAGATAACCTCTAGCTTCATCCCAGTTCCATCCCCGAAGGCATATCGGTCAATCACTTGAGCAAAGTCTTTATTCTCTAACGATCCTGGCGGTAAATACAAACCCGTATCACGAATGGTTTCACTATCACTCATCCCCTGAAGCTGTTCACCTGCTTGATTTAACCCACCAGTGATTTGATTCAATCCTTCCAATGGGTTCGGTGTCCCTGCTTGAGGTGAAGAGGATTGAGGTGTCATGGAAGCCTGTTGACTTAGTCCTTGCACAGCCTGTTTGAGACCATCAGCGGCTTGATTTACGCCTTCAGCAATCTTACCAAGCTGGTAGTCCGCATTAAATTCCTCGATGACATCTCCTGCAGGACGTGTGATAGACCGGACACTCTTTACCCCTTCGACTTTAGCAAGCTCACGGCTCAGCTTTTCAACGTATGGTACAACATCCTCCGTCACAAGCGAATCATCACTTGATAACAGAACCTGAACCGGCAGGGAATCTCCCTGACCGAATCCTTCTTCAATGGCTTGAAGACCTTTTACGGAATCATAACTGTTCCCGATTTCATCCACTGTGTTAAATGAAAGGGCATCATCATACGTGAACAACAATGGCACTGTGATGATCGCCACCACTGCCATGGACATGAGTGGACGATTGACGGAAAGCTTCCCCATCCACGCCCACAACTTGCTGTCATTATGGGAAACGGACTTCTTTGATGGCCAGAACAACTTTTCCTTTAGCGTCGCCATGAAAAATGGCATAACTGTGCTCAGCACAAGCAGCAGGACGGCAATCCCGACAGCCACGGCCACGCCTGATTTAAAGATTGGAAAATCAGCAAATCCGATGGCGAAGAATCCAATGAACACGGCGAGTCCGCTTATGTAAAGCGTGCGTCCCGCTGTCTTATACGTACGGATGATCGCTTCATTAATGGACTGCCCCGCCCCCAGTTCCTCTTTGAACCGGCTCAGTAATAGGATGCAATAATCCGTCCCGATTCCGAAAAGGATGGCAACAAGGAAGATTTGTGTGTAGTTCGATACTGGAAACCCAAACCAATCAATAAAGAACGCCACAATGGATTGACTCAGTAAATACGTGATCCCCACTGACACAAGGGGAATCAGCGGTGTGACGATAGAACGGAACACAGCCAATAGCAAGGCAAAGATCAGCACGACCGTAATAATTTCCGTTCGCTTCAATCCTTCCTGTGCGCTCAGGTTCACATCATTATTGATGATGGCTTCTCCAGTTAGGTAAACGGATGACTGCCCTTTGAGAATGTCTGATTTTATAGAGTCAGCAAGCTCCACCACTTGTTCCTGCGTTCCGTCGATTGTGATCGGAACAAGGACAGTCTTCCCGTCTTTTGATACGAGCTGATCTTCCAGTTCCTTGCTTCCGAATGGATCTAGAACCGAACTGACCGGTTCTCCAAGATCTATCAATTTTTCCACATTTGATGCAATGTCTTTCTTATCTGAATCCGTCATTTTCTTATCCAGGGAATAGACTAAGGAGATTGTTTCTTCCCCTGCCCCGGCATCGTTCAGCAAATCCATCGCCTTCTGGGAAGCAGCGTTATCCGGCAGCTGGAACGTTCCTGCCTCCTCTGCCTGCTTCGTCAGGTTCGGCGCTATGACAAACAACAGGGCCGTCACAATGAGCAAGGCAATCGTTATCGGCCACTTAAACTTTATTATCGATTTCATTTTCTTTCCCCCTCCAACTTCAAGATTGATTTAATCTTCCGGAACATCGACAGAAATTGATCCAGCTCCTCATCTTTCATTTGATCAGCGAATAAGGCTTCGATATAGGTATACACCGCTTGATCCGACTCCATCACGACACCTCGCCCTTCCTCAGTCAAAACGACCAGCTTAGAACGCTGATCACCCTCAGATTTTACGATTTCTATCAATCTTTTCTCCTCAAGCTTCTTCAGCCGGTTGGAGATAGCACTCTTATGAACGCACTGAAGCTCCGCTATCATTCCGGCTGGAAGCGGACCGTTCTTATTCACAAGCTTCAGCATCTGAATCTGTTCAGGTGAATATTCCTGCCACACATCTGCCTTCACATTCTTCAACACCCGCTCTGTCCCAAACACCATCACGTCCTCAAACAGCTCGACAGCTTCAATTAACCGCTCATCCAATTAGTTGACCCCCTAAACTATATATTCTATTTTATAGTTTAGGGGGTCAACTAACTAGAGTCAAGGGAAAGGTATTGATAAGTGTAATTAATAAAGCGAAGATAAATATTTTCAGAATTTATTGACAAATATACTTAATAGAATCATATAATGGTATTACCATATATAAAATTGGTATTACCAATCAGGAGGTACTTGTAATGAAAGAACGTTCATCCGACATCATCTCCCGCGACATCTCCCGTGCCATATTAGGGGGTGGCCTGAAGAATCAGGCATCTCTGCAATCGGAAAGGGAATTAGCCGCCTATTACAAAGTGGGACGCCCCACCATTCGTGAAGCTCTGCAGCGC
Source organism: Bacillus sp. BHET2 (assembly GCF_005938125.1). Classification (GTDB taxonomy): domain Bacteria; phylum Bacillota; class Bacilli; order Bacillales; family Bacillaceae_B; genus Rossellomorea. The sequence continues at coordinate 447,191 of NZ_VCQN01000001.1, read as the reverse complement.
CTCGAACGTGATGGCTGGATCACAAGCCGGAAAGGAATGCCCCCTATAGTGAACGATTACTGGAGGGATGGGAATTTAATGACAATCGTGACGATCCTTCAGCATGAGGATGAGATTCCAGACGAATTCATCATTCACATGCTCGAACTGCGCGTCTCGATTACGCCCACCTATTTCAGGGATGCCCTTCTGAACAACAGACTTAAGGTCATTTCCCTCTTCGTCCCGTTTGAAGACGTAACGGACGATGCTTATTGGTATGCAGACTTCGACTGGCATATTCAGCAACAAGTTGCCATGCTGTCAGCAAATCCCATCTATCTGTTGATCTTGAACAGCTTTAAAGATATATACATCAGAATGGCGGAAAAATATTTCACCACTCCCTCGCACCGAGCAGCTTTACGTGACTATTACGACAGGCTTCTGAAATGGATTTTAGACGGGGATATACCTAAAGCAGAACAAACCATCCGGGACATGATGGAAACCAGCTTACGTCTTTGGAAACAAAAAATGAATGGGGGCAATGAATGATGAAAGAAAATCGATTGTATCGGGATTTCTTTTTGCACTTTGACATATTGGTTATGATGGTCATTTTCCTTGGCGTACTGGGCTTTTTGATGACAATGAAACTATCGCTATTCAGCGTCTTATTTTTCGCGGTGGGAATCGTTGCTTACATGTTCAGCGAATACCTCACCCACCGCTTTCTCTTTCATATTAAGACACCAAAGAATCCTTTTTTACTGAATTTAATTAAGCGCTTACACTATGACCATCATAAAAAACCAAACGATCTGAAGCTGCTTTTTCTTCCGATCTGGTACAGTGCTCCAAACCTGTTCGTCCTGTGTCTCCTGTTTTATTTTATGACCGGCTCAATTACATTCACCCTTGCCTTTGCAACTGGAGTCCTTTTCATGTTCTTTGTTTACGAATGGAAGCACTATGTCGCTCATAGACCTTTCAAACCGAAAACACGATTCGGGAAGTGGCTAAAAAAAACGCATACCTTACATCATTACAAGAACGAAAATTACTGGTACGGTGTATCCACCCCTTTTATCGATATATTATTTGGAACTCTGAAGGACGAAAAAGAAGTGGAAACAAGTCAAACGGCAAAGGATTTAGAGAAGCGAGCATAAAAAAGTCCAATCGGGTCTAAACTGACTCGATTGGACTCTTTTTAAATTATTCCCACTTAAACACATAACTGGCCAGAGCAAATCCGCCAACCAGCCAAGCACTTAAGATGAGCGTCTCCGTCCCCAATTCCAAGAAAGGTGTTCCGAGATTCATCGTCTCCCGCAACGCCGAACTCAGATGAGCGATGGGAAGCACCTTCACAATCGGCTGAATGATGTCCGGCATATTGTTGATCGGGAAAAATACTCCCCCGAGAAATAACATCGGAAACGTCACGAATCCCGCAATAGGTCCCGCACTTTCAGGGTTCTTCGCGAGTCCGGCAATGATAAATCCGAGAGACATGAATGCTAAGGTCCCAAGGATGATGAAGAAGATCATCGCAAGCCAGGAACCGGCTACATTTATGTCAAAAATTAGATTGGCAATCAGAACGACGAGCAACGCCTGAGTTCCGTTCAGCATCAAGCGGGCCGTGATTTGAGCCGCGATAAAAGTAGAAGCCTTCAACCTCGTCCCCTGCATTCTGCGAAGGATCCCCCGTTCACGCCATGCGGATATTTGTCCGGCCACCCCGTTCATGTTATTACTCATGATCATCATGGCTACAATCCCTGGAACGAGAAAATCCACATATCGAAGGTTAAGTGCTTCGATCCCTATTTTCTCCACCGTCACAAGGGGCTTGTAGTCAACCAGCTCTTTACTGTATTGATCGATGATTCCATTCACGACCGTCAGTCCAAGTTCTGACGTGGTCAGATTTTTCTCATTAAAGTATACAGGCAAGGAAAAAGCCTGATTTCGATCTTTCAGATTGTCTTCATATCCTTTAGGAATGTTAATAAGAAGCTGGATATCCCCATTTTCAACAGCTTCTTTTCCAGCTTTAACGTTCACATATTTCGAGGCATCGATCCCTTCATTTTGAAAGAATAGCTCCTTTAATTCCTTCGAAGCATCAGTTTGATCACTGTCTATCATCCCCACTGTCAGAGAGAGTGAATTCCCCCCTCCAGCAAATGACCCCAGCGCCACCATCAGAATAACCGGAAATAGTAATGTGAAGAAAAGGACTTGCTTGTTCCGTCCAAAAATCCGTAATTGTGCCAGTGTTAACTGCCAATAAGCTCTCATGATTCCCGGAGCCTCCTTCCTGTCATATGAATGAACACATCCTCTAGTGTTGCTTGACGGGTCTGTAAATCCTCTATTTTTAAATTGTGCTCCGTCGACAACTGGATCAAGGAAGTAAGAGCCAGCTGAAGCTCATCCGTATACAGTTGGACAAATGTATCCTTGATGGCCACTTCCTCGACTCCTTCCATTCTCATAAACCAATCCTGCTCTGGAGGATTGGTGAGATGAAATTCGATCGTGCTCGTCGACTGGAGGGTTTTCACGAGATTCGCCGGGGTATCGAGTGCGATCAGCTCCCCTTGGTCCATGATGCCGATGCGGTCACAGAGTACATGAGCTTCATCCATGTAGTGGGTGGAAAGAATCACTGTCTTCCCCCGCTCCTTCAATCGAAGGACAATATCCCAAAGCGTTCGTCTTGCCTGTGGATCCAAACCCGTTGTTGGTTCATCGAGAAACACAATATTCGGATCATGGATCAGTGCAAGGGCAATCGCTAACCTCTGCTTTTGACCACCAGACAGTCCCTTGACCCGGTCCTTACGCTTCTCGGTGAGGAGCATATCCTCGATCAATTGATCAATATTCACATGACTCGGATAAAAACTCGCATACAAATGGAGAATCTCCTCCACTTTCAAAAGTTCAAATAACGAGGTCGACTGAAGCTGAACTCCAATCACCTCTTTCACCTTATTCACTTGTTTCCGGACATCAAAGCCTGCTAGACTTGCCGTCCCTTCATCTGGCTTTCTGAGACCGACAAGCATTTCGATCGTCGTCGTTTTACCTGCACCGTTCGGACCAAGTAGCCCGAAGATCTCACCCTTCTCCACCTGGAAGCGGACACCCTTCACTGCCGTAAAGGAACCGTATTTTTTCACAAGATCCTTAACATCGACCATGACTTCGTTTGGCATAAAGAGCCTCCTTTAACAAAAATGTGACCGCCCATGAGCGAGCGGTCCGTTCTCTGATGTTTATACGCGATGATGATCTGCACGCCAATTTTGCACTGCTTTTTTAATATCAGTCGGGCTTAAGTTCTCTGATAATGTGCGTTCCACCAACGCCGGAAATTCTTCATCCGGAGCAAATCGTAATGCGATGATTTGCTTTAGGGATAATGCAGAAGCCAATGAATCACCTGTTAAACGATAATAACGGAAATTTTCCTCCGTCCGGATGACCCGGTCCTGAACCTGAAGGGCATACGTTCTAAGCTTCACCCCTATCAGAATCATCGTTAACACAATGAATAACACCAAAAAGCTGATTAACGTCTCCTCACCCACATTTTTCACAAAAAACGTAATCGTTAAAATGAGTGTGATGAGTGATAATAGGGCAATCCCAACATGAAATGCCGGATCGATCTTACTGTGATTTTCATAGTTTTGTTGTTTCATATGTACCTCCATAGGTTAATAGATTCATTATATACCAGATAAGCACTGGATAGTGTTTTATGAACACACTTTAAGATTATATTCTTGAGTTCTCAGGGTTATGCAGGGGACGGTATGACCGACCCCTCCCTATACAATATATGTATATTTTTCCATTTAAAGGTGGTAAAATGGTTAGAGAAGCTTCTGCAGCTGAATCTACACCTACTTTTGTTTCATAAAGCCATAAAGGAGGTTTTGTCATTGGTTTGGTTATTCGTTCTGATTCCCTTCTCGTTTATGCTGGGCGTTGTCATTGTGGGGAGCATTAAAGAGACGTATTTCTCCCAAGGGTTTCTCAAGGGAGATTGCTACGACACCCATAAGAGCGAGGGGTATGACGCATACTGTCGAGGTCAATCCAATCAATTGAAGTTCTGGACAGGTGGAAGGTGAAAGAATTGTTTTTTAAAGGCATTGCTGAGCGCAATGCCTTTTTCTATCCACCTGTTTGAATACTTTCTGAACGGTGCCGAATATGAGTAGAAACACCACTTTGTTAGAAATAGCACCTTTTATAGGTCGCATTTAATTTCTTCACCACTCCCTGCTCTTTTTCTTGATCATCACCCACTAACTACAATAAAGAGTGTCAAGCTTAATTATTTGAACATTTAGCTTTAAGGCTTTGTTCCACGGTTTCCATTTGTGCTGCTGTCATCATTATGAGCGATTCATCCTCCACCAGTTGCGAAACCATCTTCACTTTTTCATAAGCGTTAAGTGAAAGATCGTGTTCTGATCGATCTCGATGCACCATCCCGATTTGAAAATATAACTCCCCCATGCCATAAAGAATTCTATACTCATTACACTGTTGGATCCCCTTTTTCGCATAGCGTATAGATTCCCCAAGATTTCCATTTAAGTACAATGCACGGGAATAATTGTAATACAGCTTGATTAATAGCACTTTATCGCGCATAACAGGCAACTGATTTAAACACGTCAAGATATCTTTAAATAAGGGAATGGCATAATCAAAATCTCTTAATTCAGTATAAATATTGGCCTTGGTCAAGCATATTTCGATGTCTCTCTCAGAATAGCTTTTCAACGTGGTTTGTTTCATAGAGAGAGCCTCATCCAAGTGCATAAGGGCTTGATCAAAATCCTCTTGGACTTTATATAAATAGATTGCTTCGTACCACAACAGAGTCTGCTTATGTCGACCGTGTTTAAAAAGGGGATTATCTCTCTCATAATCAACTAACTCTTTAATCTGCAGAAACTTTTTCTTCTTTAAGGCCTCGCTTAATTGCAACAAAACCTCCTGAACATAATCCATTCTGGTTACATAGACACTTTCAAGAAAGAAATTCATGTCGATTCCCAGTCTCATGGATATTCGATACAGAAGGTGTGCCGACGGAGAAAGGTCACCACTTTCAATCCTGCTTATAAATGATTGACTGCAGATATCCCTGCAGAGCTCCTGTTGTGAGATTCCGAAATGCTTTCTAAGTTCCTTGATTTGCTCTCCTATCCTTCCTTCCTTTGCATCCATAAAAACCTCCTAGACCTATGACTACATAACATCATTCGTTAAAATTGAAGAAATTCCTTCTAAATGACAAAATAAAAAGCACCTATTATTCAGGATGCTTTTCATTCTTCATGGAAGCCTTGACTTTGTTGATTTCATATTCCGAAACTTGAACCAGACCGATTGCAGATTCTTCGCCTTCACATGCCTGTAAAGAAATAAAGCCACTTTTTTCTTCTATGGCACCGCATGTAGACTTACTTTTTTCTTCTCCTGATCCACTCTTTAATACATAAAATATCGACTGGCCATCATAGGTCAATTCATTCATACTTATTTGATCGTTCGAAAAGTTAGAAACGACCAAATCTGACTTCTCCTTCTCCTCTACCTGGTTAATAAAACGCAGAAGTTTTTCGAGATTTTCAACCTTCCCTTCTTCATTCACCAATGTGTCTCCGTTTTCAGCTGATTCCTTCATCGTGTATTGGTCTACCTTTTCTTGAATAGAACACCCTGCCATGAACAGTATCCCTATCATCATACACGCAGATAATATTTTCATTATTAGCCCCCTTTTTTAGTAACCGTTAGTTCCATACGTTTAATACGAGTATAATTCATTGAAGTAGAATGCGAATGATTCATATTCTCTGGCTATCGTTTTATATTCAAGAATAAAGACCTACTTCCCTTCTTTTTCATTCCAAATTATGAAGATAGTAATAAGTGCAATCACCTGACAGAAGAACAGGTGATTGCACATGTTTATCTCCTTAAGATTCACACCAGTTCAATTTGTTGATTCTCACGGTCAGCTCCCTGAACTTCCGATCGAGATCTTCATATTCCGGATCAAGCGGAGAAATAAAACTCAACCTTCCCAACACTTCCTGTCTCTCTGTTTCCAATTTTAACAGGAGTTCCTTTTTGTCATCCCGTTCTACTGTGGGTCCATCCAACTGCTTTTGGATGGTGCTTTTCTCAATCACGAGCTTGATCTCCGTCGTCTTTTCCAGAAAATATCGGTCGTGGGACACGACGATCAATGTTCCATTGTACTCTGAGAGCGTTTCTTCCAGTTGTTCCCTGGATGGTAAGTCGAGATGGTTCGTGGGTTCATCCAAGATTAAGACGTCTCTTTCTTCTAACATATACTTCATCAACTTGCACTTCACCCGTTCCCCCATGCTCAAATTTCGGATGGGCTCACGCCAATGGGACGTCTGGAAACCCATTTGATCCATTAACGTCTGGACCTTCCCCCTCTCTTCGTATGTTTCTTTATGAAAAAGCTCTTCCGGAGTCTTATCAAATGGAAGATCAAACACTTCCTGGGTCAGGTAGCCGACGTGGGCAGATGGTGAAAGCCACACTTCTCCTTCTGACGATTCCATACCCATGATGATCTTCAGAAGTGTCGTCTTGCCGCTTCCATTCGGTCCAAGGATCGATACCTTTTCACCGTGTTGGATCGTGAAATGGACGTTTTCGAATAAGGTCCGTCCCTCAAAGGATTTCTTGAGACCTTTCACTTCTAGGAAACGTCTTCCTTTTTTGTGAGCCGATTGGACGGAGAATCGCACTATTTGCTCCTCCTCGACCTCTTCCACCTTTGCTGTTTCCAGCTGTTTTTGCAGACGTTTTTGCTTGGACTTCACTTGACTGTCGGTACGTTTCGCCTTTACACGGTAGTACTCTTTATATCCTTCCTGCTTTGTGGACTGGGCATGGGCCTTTTCAGACCAGGAAGAGAGCTCCCGCATCTGCTTTTCAATTCGTTCCACCATTTTCTGCTGTTTCTCGTACTCACGTTGCTGGGTGAGCCTTCGCTGCTTGCGCGCCTCTATATAGCTAGAATAATTCCCTTTATGCTCGATCAGCTTCTTCCCTTCTATCGACCAGATTTTCGTCACGGCCTCATCGAGAAAATATCGATCGTGGGACACGAGAAGGATGGTGCCTTTATACTCCTTAATTTGTTTGGTCAGAAGCTTGAGGCTATACTGATCAAGGTGATTGGTCGGCTCATCCAATAGAAGCAGGTCGGCATTTCCCGAAAATCCTTTTGCGAGTCTCGCCTTCAGCTTTTCTCCACCGCTTAACTGCTGGAATCCATGTGCTGGAACGTGCCATTTATTCAGTAACTTGACTTCAGATGGGGTCATTCCTTCGGAGGAATGGGTTTCGGTTTCCTGTTCCACCATGGTGATCGTTATATCCGGTTGCAACCATTGGACCTGACCTTCAGACGGTATTCTGTCACCACTTATCAATTGCAGGAGCGTGGACTTCCCGGCCCCATTATTTCCGATGATGCCGATGATTTCCCCTTCCTGCACACCGGCATTCATTTGTTCAACTATCATTCCATTCATAACTTCATAACTCACATTTGATAATTTCAATATTTCTCTCAAAACATTTTCCCCTTTCTTAAAAAGGGAGAACAAAAAAATCCTCCCAATATTTCTGGAAGGATTAGCCGGACCTGTAACGTACGCAAAGAAAGCTATATACACTTAATAGCTAAGCAGTTTATAAAAATGGGCAGACTAATCCTATTTAGGTTGATTTGAAATATGGAATTTCAATCGTCGAAAATAAGATTAGTTCTTCATTGTCCACCCATCACTCCTGTCATATTTAGTAAATTAACTATACCATGAAGAACGAAAGTAGTGCAAAAGGAAAATGGGATCAGGATAAAGAAAAAAAGCCGAAACATGTTCGACTTTTCATGGATATATCATCCTTTGTTTGGGAATACCCGCTTTACCATATCTGCTATTTCCTCACCAAATCCTTCGATCGGTTTACCATTTTCCGCTTTATTGGCGTAATCTTTCATACTGCCTACGAACTCAGGATTTGTAGACACATATACGTGATTGATGCTTCCGTTTTGTTTTTTCACCTGATCGGAGATTTTTTTCTCGAGATCCTTCGTTACCTTTCCATTCATGTTCCCTTCTAGGGACGCTGCAACATATGCATTTTGATCTGTCGTCAAAACATACGCACTTTTCACTTCTTTAAGATCAGCTACCCTATCGGCTTCTTGCTTCGCTAGTGAGTAATTCTCTTTCATCATACCGTCATTTACGTAATCCCGATTTGCTTGATCATTTTTGTAGTTCACCTTTTCGAGATTCCGGTTGTTCATTTGTTGTCCTTCTTCATTCATGTTTTTGTTTGTACCGCAACCAGCTGCGATGAACATCAACATAAAGCCTGTAACTGAAATCAATAAATATTTTTTCATTAGAATACCTCCTGAATTTTATTCACCCTTACTATCCCCGGAGAGAAATAAAATTATTCAATAGCTTTAAACGTGTTTAATTCATTACATAAAAAGGGAAAACTCGAATGGTAGACTGATTTCGGGAGGTGGAAGGATGTTTCAGGCAGCTTTATGGGGAGGGATTGCCAGTTTATCTCTCTTGATTGGGGCATTTATGGGTATTTTTCTCCATATCCCTAAGCGTGTAGTCGCATATATCATGGCATTAGGTACAGGATTGATCATTGGATCCGCCACCTTCGATCTCTTAAGTGAAGCAGAAGGAAAAGCAAATCTGTACTATCTTATATCCATGTTTCTGCTGGGTGCTCTTATCTTTACATTATTTGAACTCTTTATTTCTAAAAAAGGCGGAAGTGACCGGAAACGTTCAAAGCAAAATCCCCAAGGTCATTCAGGATTAGCGATTTATGTAGGGACACTCATGGACGCGATCCCTGAATCCATCATTATCGGGGTAAGCTTTCTAGAAAGCGAATCCATGGGATGGGTATTTATTACCGCGATCTTCATTAGTAATTTACCCGAATCATTATCCAGCAGTATCGGGTTAAAGATGGATCAATATAGTACGAGAAAAATTCTATTTCTATGGGGAAGTGTGGTCATTCTTTCTTCCGTCAGCTCATTGCTGGGCTATGTGTTTTTGGAAAATGCACCTGAAAGCACTTCTTACTTAATCGGAGCTTTCGGAGCAGGCGGATTACTCGCTATGGTTTCGTCCACTATGATGCCCGAGGCCTTTGAGGACGGCGGACCCATCGTCGGATTCCTTTGTTCCTTAGGAATCATCCTGTCTTTCATTTTCACCAGCATTCAATAGTTTTGGGAGTGATATAAAAAAACGCACGAGAGCAGTTGCTCCCGTACGTTTTTTTACTCTTCGTGATCGATCGTCAGTCCTTCTACAAAACGCTTCCCCATGATCTTATCTTTCTTCCGATTACCTTTACTATTAAAGATAATATCAAAGTCATATTCGTCTGGATATAATTCCTTGGCAGAGACATAGAGACTTAACCTTTTGTGATTTACCGTTTTCTTTTCCCCTTTGATTTGGATTATATAGTCCCCTTTATCATTGGGTCCTTCATATACAATAGCAAATTCCCCTTCAGGAGAAACCTTCACATTATCGCCTTTTCCATAATATTCAACTGCACTGTTTCCTGGTCGTAAGGCTGGTTTACTATGAGATCTTTTCTTGTGCTTATTTACAATCACCTGCTTCTCCATTTCCTTCTTCATATGAAAATCGACGTCCCCGAGGCTGTAGGTTCTTTTTTCCTTATAGGTAATTTCGTGTGCTCGTTCGATGATATCAGGGTGCATCCCAAGCTTCAACGCAATGGAAAACGCTTGGCTTTCTCCCCCTTTCCCTACGATGAGCTTATACGTTGGCTGCAAGGTGTCGATGTTAAATTCCATGCTGCCATTGGTAAAGCCTTCGTGTTCTTTCGCGAAATTTTTGATTTCACTATAATGGGTAGTGGCAAGGATTGTCGCCCCCTTCTCAAATAATTGATCGAGGATCGCTGTTGCGAGTCCCATACCTTCCATGGGATCTGTACCGGAACCAAGCTCATCCAATAAGATGAGAGTACGGTCATTCGTATCCTTCAAGATATCAATAATATTTTTGACGTGAGAGCTGAAGGTGCTTAAATTTTGTTGAAGACTTTGTCCATCCCCGATGTCTAATAGAATCTGCTGATAAATGCTAATTTCACTGCCCTCATCTGCTGGGATATGCAACCCGCATTGCGTCATGAGGGTAAGAAGACCAACTGTCTTGATGGTAACGGTTTTCCCCCCTGTATTCGGACCGGTTATGACCAAAGCATGAAACTCTTCCCCCATTTGTATAGATAGTGGAACCGCCTGTGTTCCAAGCAATGGATGGACGGCATTTTTCAAATGAATTCGATGATCTTCATTTACAACTGCGCTAACGCCACCATAAGAACGACTATATTTCGCTTTGGCGAACAATACATCATAATGAATCATAGTTTCGATTGCGAGATTTAATTGTGGTTCGAATGCCTGAACCAACCCGGTCAGCGTCCAAAGAATATTCTCTACTTCACGATCTTCCTCTAGTTTATACAACAGGAGCTGGTCTTGCTGAGTACTTAATTCCTCCGGTTCAATATACAAGGTCGATCCGGAAGCAGACGAATCCAAGACGGCTCCTTTCAATTTCCCCCTGAATTCTTTCTTAATTGGGAGAACATACCGGCCATTCCTCTGACTCACAATTGCTTCTTGAAGAAAAGATTTATATTTTGCCGATTTTACGATCGACTGAATTTTATCCTTTAAGCGATCTTCTTGAATGCTAACTTGTTTTCTGATCCGTAACAGTTCTTTACTCGCATAGTCATCCACTCTTCCATTTCGGATGCATCGATTGATTTCCTCTCCCAGGTCTGGAATCTCTTCTATTGAATATACATACGATGAAACCCTCGGTGCCACCCACTGTTTATCGTCCATGAATTTCTTGAGTTTCTTACATGCATCAAGAAAATAATAAAGACCCGTAAGCTGGTCCGGGCGCAAGGGGACCCCTTTCGTCAGATTCCCCATCATGCTTTGTACCCCGTCTAACGCATGAATCGGGACACTGGCACTTTTCTCAATGATTCTTACTGCTTCCGTTACCTCTTCAAGACGCATGTCTATTTGCCGTTTGTTTGTTGATGGAATTAAACTTAACAGTTCCTTCTTGCCTTCTTCTGTGAGGGCAAAGCGGGTCAATTCATCTTTAACCGAATGAAATTCTAGTGTTTGAAACGTCTTTTCGTTCATGTTATCTCCTCCATTTAGACAAAAATAGACCACAACGAACAATGTCCATTGTGGTCTTCCTTTACTCATATTCCATCCAACCTTCATCATCAAGGACGTGTGACGCAAATCAATCGTTCATTCAAAGTGGGATGAGCTCACTTTAGCGATTTGCGGAATTGTGCACAAAAAAAGAGCTGTGCACAAAGACACAGCTCTCCTGATAAAGGAAATGAGTATGCTATGACCATTGTTCTTAACTACATTTTGCAAGCACAACTAAATAAGCTTATACAATCGGCTAATTAAAGACGATTGATTGCAAAATGTCCGTATTCATTTCACGGTTAGTTAAGAACGACACCTAACATAAAACATACTCCCTTTGTATACAATATTGGATTTCATGACTAGTGTACGATGAATCTCATTCCAAGTCAATAGACTACTGCAGAGATCGCTTATACTGTAATCTCTTCCACTGAAAACGGATAAAGCAACCAATACAGAATCCGGCAAGTGCAATGGATGCCGCTAGAAATACCATACCTGAGAAGATGTAGAATCCTGTGCTCCATCCAATAAGAGCACTAATCATTGCTGCACCTAAACAGCTTACAGCAATGATGTTATTAAACTGCTGCTGATCGGCGTCCTCAGGTGTATACTGGGATGGGTCTTTCTTTAAGAAACGCTTCCCTATCTTTATGACAGGATTGAATTTAAAGATCAATGCAGACAATCCAGCGATGAATGGAAGCAATAAGAAGAATTCTATTTGAAACAGCCAAGAAATGACTACGCTTATAACTATGAACCACTGATTTACTTGAACTAACGGTTTCGGTATCGAATTGGGTGAAATGGCACTCATTTTAATTCATACCTTTCTTATTGGAATTTATGTATTTATAGTGTATCGAATTACTTGGATAAAATCAAAAGAAAAAACCGGAATCAGCTTCCCATTTTTTTGGCGGATTTCGGTTTTCTTCCTTTATAGGTTTCGTAGGATGTCGGCATGTCGCTGTTCATCATATGCGGCTCTCATAAATCTTCGCTGTGATCTTGGTTCAGTCAATTGATTGGAAATCGATACATAGAAAGTAACTGATTCACTTTCATCTTTTATGCTTTCCCGAATCGCTTGACGATAATTGGATGGGAGGTCAAGAGAACTCACTAACTGAAGGGATGGATATAGGTTGTTCAGCTGAAGATAGGTCTGGCTAAAGGCATTAAAGTGACGAATTTCATCCTGGCGTATTCCGAGGATGGCTTGTTTCGCTGTCTCATTCGGGGCAAGTTCAGCCAATTGTGTGTAATAGGATATAGCTTTGAACTGATAATTAATGGCTTTTTGTATATTCCTTCTCAGCTGTTGATCGATTTCACGGTCATCACCATTATCGAAATAATACGGGTGCTGGTCTTGCATCAAGTATCTCCTCCTAAGCAATAGCCTTCTTATAAGCTATGACAGGAGCCCAATGTTGGTGCTGTACTTACTTCTTTAATTCGTATCGATTCTGCAACTCCAAGGGAGCCATCTTCACAATAAGCTGCAGCATAAATGCATACACGGCGAGATCATCCACAATTCCGAATATAAGAAACACATCAGGAATCAAATCCAACGGAAGCCAGAAATAAAACCCAACCAGCCCAACTGACAATACCTTCTTCCACACCGCAACATCACGAGAACGGAAAAAATGAACCAAAAACGGAACCGACCGACGAACATTCAAAACAAACCTCACACGCTTCACAAACCTCATCATCCGATACTCAACACCTGTCTGTTTTTTTTATTTATTTATCATAGCACACCAAATAATAAGAAGGCCTTCATCCGAATAATAGAATCTGTGCATATCCAAGCATCGATTTTTGGCTCATTCGAGTGAAACCAAGGTTTCACTCGCCTTTCAGCAAAGCTGAAAGGTCGCCATGTGTTAAAGAAGCTAGGGGAAAATGCATTTTCCCCTAGCTTCTTTAACACATGGCAGAAATGAGCCAAAAATCACCCCATCCAGAACCACCCTCCCTCTTTCCTATTAAAAGTGCGATCAATCCCCCTCCTCAAAGGTCCCCTCCATCCCACCAAATTTCCGCTATCCACTGATGTAACCAGCCGGTAAATTTAACACACTTCCTGCTAACACTCTATCTTTTTCACATACTTGCATGTTATAATCTTTTAGATTGAGTATTAGGAGGTATATCACACATGATTCAAGTTTCAGATGTAAGTCTACGTTTTGGTGATAGAAAACTATTCGAAGACGTGAATATAAAGTTTAATCCAGGGAATTGCTATGGCCTTATCGGAGCAAACGGGGCAGGTAAATCAACATTTCTAAAAATTCTCTCTGGAGAAATCGAAGCGCAAACTGGACACGTAGCAATGGGTTCAGGAGAGCGTCTTGCGGTCTTAAAGCAGGATCACTTCGAATATGAAGAGTATGAAGCACTAAAAGTGGTCATTATGGGGCATACCCGTTTATATGAAGTAATGCAAGAAAAAGACGCCATCTACATGAAGGAAGACTTCTCAGATGAAGACGGCATGAGAGCGGCAGAATTAGAAGGCGAATTCGCTGAGCTAAACGGTTGGGAAGCTGAATCAGAAGCTGCAATCCTACTAAAAGGCTTAGGCATCAACGAGGACCTTCACACGAAACAAATGTCCGAACTAACCGGTGGAGACAAAGTGAAGATCTTATTGGCACAAGCACTATTCGGCAAACCAGATGTTCTTTTACTGGATGAGCCTACCAACCACTTGGACATCCAAGCGATCCAATGGTTAGAAGATTTTCTAATCAATTTTGAAAATACCGTAATCGTCGTATCACATGACCGTCACTTCTTAAACAAAGTATGTACGCACATTGCTGATCTTGATTTCGGTAAAATTCAAGTGTATGTAGGGAACTACGATTTCTGGTATGAGTCCAGTCAGTTAGCACTTAAAATGGCTCAGGACCAAAACAAGAAAAAAGAAGAAAAAATCAAAGAGCTTCAGGCATTCGTTGCCCGATTTAGTGCCAACGCATCTAAATCCAAACAAGCTACTTCTCGTAAAAAATCGCTTGAGAAAATCTCATTGGACGATATCAAGCCTAGCTCTCGTCGTTACCCATATGTTCAATTCAAACCTGAACGGGAAATCGGAAATGATGTACTCCGTGTAGAAGGTCTGACAAAGACAATCGATGGCGTCAAAGTACTAAACGATGTAAGCTTCATCCTGAACAAAGATGATAAAATCGCATTGGTCGGTGCCAATGAAATTGCGAAAACGACTCTATTCAAGATCTTGGCTGGAGAAATGGAGCCTGACAGCGGTTCAGTCAGATGGGGAGTGACAACGACTCAAGCGTACTTCCCGAATGATAACTCCAAGTATTTTGAAGGAAACGAACCGTCACTTGTGGATTGGCTACGTCAATACTCACCAGCTGATGAAAGCGAAACATTCCTTCGCGGATTCCTTGGTCGTATGTTATTCTCCGGTGAAGAAGTACTGAAAAAGCCAAGTGTCCTTTCCGGAGGAGAAAAGGTTCGCTGCATGTTATCGAAGATGATGCTTAGCGGATCAAATGTTTTGCTACTCGATGAACCTACGAATCACTTAGATTTGGAGTCCATCACGGCATTGAATAATGGATTGATTAACTTCAAAGGTGCGATGATCTTCGCTTCCCATGACCATCAGTTCATTCACACCATCTCCAATCGCATAATCGAGCTCACAGAAGACGGTTTAATCGATAAGGAAACAACGTATGATGAATTTTTGGAAATGAAAGCTGCAATGAAAGCGTAATTGAATACTAGTAAAAAAGCAGATGCCCCCGTTGGCATCTGCTTTTTTTGATATAGGGTCAGTAAACCTGGACAACTTACCCTTGTCCGTTTTTAACCAGGTACCCTTTTATTTGGAAATAACTTATTTCTTTCGGTAATTCTTCTTTAATCGGTTTCAAAGGGGCTGGTCCTACTTTCGAAACGGCTTCTTCAATCAGGGTTTCTTCTGCTTCTGTAAACAAAATGCTCCAATCATCCAAGATTCCTTCCTGATAGGTACGGATGATATGATTTTCAATCGTTGCCGTGCTCATGCCCCGCTCTTTCGAAATCTCTTTAATCCCTTTTTGATCCTTGAATAGTGCGTAGCTGATCAAATAAGAAGGTGTGTCTGAGTGATTTGCTTTCTGGATTGAAGCAGGCTTTTGAATCTCTACTTGGTGATCTGGAAACTCATTTAAAAAAGCTGAGATTTCTTTAATGAAAATTTCTCCGTATCGATTCAACTTACTTTCCCCCACTCCGCTGACATGAAGAAATTCCTGGGATGTTTTCGGTCTCTTCACACACATATCCTGCAACGCCTTATCGGAGAAAATAACAAAGGGTGGGACCCCTTCTGAATCTGCGATCGATTTCCGCAGGGTACGAAGAGCCTGGAACAACTCATCTTCCTGAGGGATAATGGCAGAAACCGTCGGCTGTACTTTTCTGGCCACGGTTCGGTCCCCCATTAACACCTCTTTCCCTTTGCTTGAAACCTTAAGAACCGGAAAGCTTCCCCCTTCCACTTGTATAACCCCTTCCGAAATCAGGTAGTCGATGAATAAACCAACTTCTTTTTGAGACTGGTCCTTCATTAACCCGTAAGTAGTAAGACGGTCAAATCCCCATTCGAGAATTTTTTTCCCTTTTGAACCGGTGAGCACGCCGCTTATGAGTGAGGTACCGAATCGTTCATTCATCCTCATCATGCAGGATAATACCATTTGTGCTTCTTTCGTTACATCTTCAGATTCCCGCTCATCCAGGCAATTGCTGCAGTGACCACATGCCGCATCTACATGTTCCCCAAAATACGCTAAAATATAGTTTTGTAAACATGCTTCTGTATGCACAAAGTCAATCATGTCCCGGAGCTTTTGCATTTCATTCTCATGCAATTCCTGATTCACAATATTTTGGTCAATGATGTACCGCTGCGTTTGGATATCCTGAGGTGAAAACAACAAGATACATTCACTGTCTACACCGTCACGACCTGCTCTTCCTGCTTCCTGATAATACCCTTCCATATTCTTAGGGATTTGATAATGAATCACATATCGGACGTTCGATTTATTGATCCCCATACCAAATGCATTAGTCGCAATCATGATGGTGATCGAATCATTCAAGAATTCCTCTTGTTGCTCTTGCCTTAATGTGTCAGACAGTCCCCCATGATATTTCCCGACCGAATATCCCTTTTTCTCGAGATATACATACAGATTTTCCACTTCTTTACGTGTAGCGCAATAAATGATGCCGGAATGCTGCTCATTTTTTTGTACATACTTTGCTACCCACCGTTTACGGTCTTCACCCTTTACCACTTGGAAAAATAAATTCGTTCGTTGAAACCCAGTTAATACTTTATATTGTTCTGGAATATGTAAGTGATGAAGAATATCCGCTTGGACTTCGGGAGTAGCGGTTGCTGTTAGAGCAAGTATGGTCGGTTTGGATTGAAGTTGATCCACTGCTTTAGAGATCCCTAGATAGCTCGGTCTGAAATCATGACCCCACTGGGATAAACAGTGTGCTTCATCAACAGCTACAAGGGGGATGGGCAAAGTATTGAGGAAACGGAGGAATCCATATGACTCTAATCTTTCCGGAGCGATATAAACGAGCTTGTACTCGCCTAATGAAATCTCTTCCATTCTTGTCTCTACCTCACTGTTCGATAGAGTGCTATTGATATAGGTAGCTTTAATCCCCTGATGAATCAATGAATCCACCTGGTCCTTCATCAGAGAGATAAGTGGGGAAATCACGAGTGTCACACCATCCAGCATGAGGGCAGGAATTTGGTAGCAGATCGACTTCCCGCCTCCTGTCGGCATGATCCCGACAGTGTTTTTACCATCCAATATGTATTCAATAATGTTTGCTTGTCCTTCTCTGAATTCGTCATACCCGAAGTATTGCTTTAAAGCCTGTTGCGCTTCTTGAATCACAGTCTTCCCTCCATATATAATTATTTGTATTCCTTTATTGTATTCCAGAATGAAGAACGTGCCAATAGGCATGACCGATTTTCCATAAGAAAAGAGTCCCCTCATCTTTCGTTTCTTTATTATCTCTATAAATAAGAAATAAACGAAAAAGGCTGTGCATGTGGATTCACACCCAGCATGCACAGCCACTTCACTAAAACCATTTAACCGTTTTTTCTTCTGTATTCACTTCATCGGGCTTTGACAGCTTCCAAAAGCTATCCCATACAGTTTCTTTTTCATCGGAAGTCGGACTTTTTACTTCTTTCTCTTTCTTGTTGGACATGGTGCTCCCTCCTTTAATACATTCATACACTACATACTATTCAATTATAAAAAAAGAGTTTAATTATTTTTTGAAAACATACCTAAATATCTTGAAAATGAAAAAAGAACCAATCAGATGATTGGTTCTTTACAATCCATTAGGATGATTTCATTGTAGGGTGCGGGTTATCTACCACTTGTAATACTTTAGTGGAAGTCACCATCTCTTCTTTACAGAGCGGACACTTAGGTGCCTCTTCACTTTTGAAATTGTCTCTCATCCAGCCTTTGCAATCTTCAGCGGAACAAGCCCAAATCTTAGTATCCTCTGTTTTAATTTCTTCCTCAACTTGATTTCTACGACCAAAAGCCATTGAACGTCCTCCTTTAAGGTAAGTAGGATTTCCTTGCTATGCTTTCTAACAGGAAAATAATGTTGTGGTAATGTATGCTGCAGATAGTATGTGGTCAAAATTTCGCTAATAAAATCGGATCAATTGCTTCGATTATTTCCATTATACCACACTTTACTCCATTTTAATATATGAACACCAAAGTAATGGTCAATATGTACGTGAAGACTTGTTTTTTTATTTTTTCATTTGCTTTCTTGAAGATGGGGTTTTCAAACCACCTGATAATTCATGATTTGCCGTCCCTTGTCCTTCCACCTCTGAGGAACCTAACACAGCCTTTGACGGATCTTTCTTCTTTTTGTTCATCTAAATCACCTCCTTGCCTACCTTTCCCAATTTAATATAATTTTATGTATCTTTCCTATTGGATCATTTCACATGGCTCTCTTAGAAAAGTGGTTAAAAAAATCACCACAGCTATGATTAAGAAACGATTTCATGGGGAGTCTAATCAATAAATTGAGGTTTAGGGTGTTGAATACTGTGTTTAAACGGAGAAAAGTAGAAAAAGATGTTGACCAGGAGTCCCCTCACAGCTTTAACATCGAGTCGTTCCATAAAGAACTGCTTTCTCTCGTGAGCAATAGTGAGGATTTGGTGTTCCGTACCATTACGGTCAATGAACAAAACTTGGCCATTGCTTATTTTGAAGACATGGTCAATCCATCGTCCATGCAAGATAGTATTGTAAGGCCACTTGAAGAATGCACCGGTGAAATAGACTATATCGTCATCAAGAATACCATTAATATTGCAAAATTGACGACAACGGATTCCATTACTGATGTTGTGAATAATTTGGTTAACGGAACTGCTTATATCTTTAAAGAAGACGATACACACGGGATACTTGCCGATGTTGCGGACAAGGGCACACGTGCCTTGGAAAAAGCAGAAACGGAATCTCTTGTGTTTGGTCCGAAAATTTCATTTACTGAATCCATCACGAAAAACTTGAATTTAATCCGCTCTAATATCAATGATCCGAAACTTTGCGTTGAAACCTTTATGATCGGGTCGAGAACCAAGAAAAAAGTACAGATGATTTACATAAAAGATATTGCAGAAGAAGAGAACGTAAATACGTTCAGGCAGCGCATCACAGAAATAGAAGTGGATAGCATTGTAGATTCTACTGTATTGGCACAAATGATTGAAGATAATTCATTTACCATTTTCCCGCAATTCATTACGACAGAACTCCCTGACCGTTGCACCATATCTCTCCTTCACGGGAAGATTGCGTTATTGGTCGACAGAAGTCCAACAGCCATCATCGGTCCATCGACATTTATGAATTTCTTCGAATCAACAGAAGATATCTATATGCGATGGAACATGGGAACATTTCTTCGGTTGGTACGATTTGTGGCGATCTTCTTTTCCATTCTGTTAACCCCTGCATACGTGGCGGTGTTAACGTACCATTATGAAGTCATTCCATCAGCACTCCTTGTTTCCCTGGGACAGTCCCGATCCAATGTTCCATTCCCGCCTGTATTTGAGGCACTTCTATTAGAATTCATTATTGAATTGTTACGTGAAGCAGGAGCGAGATTACCCACCAAGGTTGGGCAGACAATGGGGATCGTTGGTGGTATCGTCATCGGCCAAGCATCTGTTCAAGCAGGGTTTACAAGTAACATCCTAATCATTATTATTGCCATTTCTGCTCTTGGGTCGTTCACAGCACCGAGTTATGCTATGGGTACTGCCGTTAGGATTTTGCGTTTTCCGATTATTATTATGGCAGGATTATATGGTGGCATCGGGATTATGTTTTGCTTCTGCTTCTTATTGATTCATTTATTAAAAATCACCACATTGGGGAGACCTTATTTGTCCCCTTTATACCCATTTCGATTTTCAGATTTGAAATACAGCATATTCCGTTTACCGTATCAATATTTAGACAAGCGTCCCGTAAGTAATCACCCTATTGACCAGGGCCGTATTCCAGAGAAGAAAGCACGAACGAAAAAAGACGTAGATGAGTAAAGGGTGAGTGTATGAATATTAATGTGAATCCACAGGAACGATTAATGTTTAACGCTTTTTTGATCATGTTTATCGTTCATACAGCACAAGTAGGAGTTGGAATTGCTGGCCTTCCCCGCATCATTTACTTGGAAGCGAATCGGGACGCATGGATTTCAGTCATATTATCTGGAGTTCTGGTTTCGTTTGTCCTTGTGCTCATGATTAAGATGCTTGAAACATACTCTAGTGCCGACTTATATGGAATCCATATGGATATATATGGGAAATGGATCAGTAAAGTTTTTAACCTACTTTATATCATCTATTACTTAAGTGTGACCTACGTGATACTGATGAACTACATCGAGATGGTTCAAGCCTGGATATTCCCAAAGCTGCCCTCATGGCTTTTGATGGGGTTGCTGTTGTTCTTGATAATCTATTGTGTATTGGGTGGGATCCGGGTAGTGGTCGGAATCGCGTTTCTCGGTCTGATTCTTGCATTCTGGTTATTATTCATGATCTATACGCCTATTAAATTTATGAACTTTAATCACCTTCTACCGGTCTTGACCGCCTCACCGAAAGAACTCATGATGGGTGTGTATAAATCGAGCTTTACAATTGTAGGATTCGAGCTCTTGTTATTTATCTACCCTTACGTTAAAGAAAAAAAGAAAGCATTGAAATACGCTATTATCGGTTCAGGTTATTCCACGTTCCTCTTTATGCTTGTGACGGTTGTATGTATCGGGTTCTTCTCGGAGGATGCTCTGATTAAGACAATCTGGCCGGTCCTATCCATGTTTAAAATCATTAGGATCCCTAACCTTGAGAGATTTGAATTTATAGCCGTTTCTTTTTGGATGCTAGTCATCCTTCCGAATATATGTATGTATTTCTGGGTAGCTACTCGGGGAATGAAAAGGGTCTTTCAATTTTCTCAGAAAAAAGCCATTTACTTCTTCGCAGTCGTACTGTGGACCTTATCTTTATTGGTAAAAGATCGCCTTACTATGAACACCATTACAGATAAGGTTGGATCGATCAGTTTTATTCTTTCTTTCATTTATCCCTGCTTTTTATTTGCCCTTGTTAAATTAAAATACCTTATCTTTAAGAAAAAAGGAGTAGACCTATGAAAAGAATCTCTATGCTCTTTTTGGTATGTTTCTCCGCTTTTCTTTTAAGCAGCTGTGTCGAGACAAAATACATGGAAAAACTCGGACTCATTACAGCGGTTGGATATGATCAAGGTGAAGAAAAAAAAATCAAGGGTACCATGGTACTTTATCAGTTTAACCCTGCCATGGAAGATGTGGAACAGATTCTGACAAGTGAATCAAAGACAAGCAAAGGCATACGATTATCCCAAAATTTAGAAACAGATCATAAACTTGTATCCGGTCAGCTTAGGATAGCGATTTATGGAAGGGAATTGGCTATGGAAGGGATTTCTCATTTAGTTGATACGCTAGAACGGGATTCTTCCATAGGAAATATGGTGTACTTATGCATAGCTGATACGACCGCACACGAAGTCCTCTCGTATCAAATGGCCGAGACTCCTTCAAACAGGGGGACCTATTTATACAATTTAGTACGACAAAATGTAGAATCTGAAATGCTGGTTTCGCCAACTTTACAGGAATTCATAACTGATTATGGGAGTGTCGGGAAAGACCCGATCCTCCCAATGTTAAAAGCATCAGACGGAAAAGTTGGAGTCAATGGCTTCGCTCTTTTTAAAAGGGATAAATTCATTAAAGAAATCCGAAAGGACAAGATTTTCTTCATTCGATCACTTATCGAAGATTACAACGCTGGAAGCGTCGAGGTTGAATTACCATTAGATAAATTCAAATCTAACTTATCAAGTTCTCATCTAAGGGAGGAAAATGATAAAGTCTATCTAATGGTCGATAGCATTAAATCATCCCATACAATTACTGCAAAAAAACAGGAAACACCAGAATTCTGGATAGAATTGAACATAGAGTCACGATTGCTTGAAATGTCAGAGGAAATGAAGTTATCTGAGCCCAATACGTTACACTTTCTTCAGAAAGAAATTGGCACATTTATTGAAAAGAACATCAAGGAGATGGTTCTTATGCTTAAAGAAGAAGGAACGGATCCAATCGGTTTCGGAATGAAATATAAAAGCATCAGAGGTCACCAGAATTTGACCAGAAAAGAATGGGATAAACTTTACAAAGAGGCTACCTTTCACGTTAAGGTGAATAATAAGATCATTCGTACCGGAGTAATCGATTAATGAAGGCAACAGGTCTGTCCCGTCGGGACAGACCTGTTGCCTTATATCTGCCCAATAGTCTCTTTCATCTCTTGGATGACCGCTTCATCCCTGATTTCCATCGGCTTGTCATTTTCAAAAATAACCAGTCCGTAATAGAGTTGAAGATCATCATCACACGCCTCGCAAAAGACGATTTCATCCGGGTCCCAAAAAGCAATGGAATGAAACTTCTTACTCTTGGAGTTCGGATATTGACTACGTAGTCGTCTCATTTCTACTAGAAAAGCGTCAACGGCTGCTTCCCTGCTCTCAAAAGCCCAATCCTCAACGATTTCCCTCTCCCATCCTTCAAAAAACCACCATGGCTCTGCATCACTTTTTGTCGTTAGTACTCTCCATGTTTGTTTCAATGCTTCACCCTCCTAACTTCCATGACCAAATTGTACATAAAAACCGAACGAAAGAAAAATATTTAAATTCTCCTCTATCTAAATGATTGACAAGTTCCCGCTCGTACAAGCATAGGCATAATAAAAAGTTTGAATTATTATTTAGGAGGTAATACTCATGAATTTCATTGTTTTAAGGAAAGGTTCCATCATCGCCATATTGGTTGCTGTTTTGATTATTAGCATCGGTACGGTTTGGTCCTACTCAACAAAGAACTCCTACCCTACTGTTTCCTTATCGGATAAACCGGCTAAGAAGCAAGTGATTCAGCTTGTAACCGGGGAGATTAAGTCGAAAACCCCCTCAGGGAGAGAAATTGAAGCCTATCGATGGGATCCCGGGACAATCGTTGTGGAGAAAGGGAAAGAGGTTGAACTCCGTATCTATGGAGTGAATGGGAATGAGCACCCTTTCTACATTGAAGGAACGGATGTAAAAGGAATCGTGAAAAAGGGCAAAGAAACGGTTGTCAATGTAACATTTCCAAAAGAGGGAACCTATAGACTCATCTGTGAAATGCATGAAACTATTGAGAATAACGGTCCTATGATTGCGTATATCGTTGTAGATTAGGAAATTTTGGTCTCTAAGTGGTCTTTTCCCCACATAGAGGCCATTTTGTTGGACAAATTTAAACAACTCCACAGGAAAAAGATTTGAAACCTTTTGTTCACAAATTCGTATAAACAATTACCATAGATTCTATTTTCGTTTAGCAGTATACTTTAAATGTGATAAAATGAATAATCATCTTCATAGATGCAACTAGAATTATAAAAGGAGTTATCTCCATTGTCATTCATGATTGTACAAGACTTATTGGATCTTTACTTAAGTCCATTGCATTTCAGCATTGTCCTATTATTTATACTGGCATTGATTTGGGACCAGTTTCCTGCCCCATTTCGTCTTTATACACAATCCTATGATAAGAGAATTGAAGGAACCACTCTCTTGGTTAAGCGCGTATCAGGTAACCAGATTCCTCCAATCAGGGTCTGGTTTACAACGTGTATGAAATTCCAATATTATCATACGGATAACGATGAAGAATCCTCTTCTGTACGTTTCTAACAAAGAAGCATTGATACAGAGGAGGAAAAAACATTGAAAAAAATTTCGTTCATTATTTTGTTCATATTGTTCACCATGACTGGATGCCAGAGTGCAACCACAGAAGGCGCATTCTTTCATGATTATCTCGTAAATCCCTTTTCATTTCTGATCCATGAAATCGGTACATTCCTTGGCGGAAACTTTGGTGTGGCCATTATCATTATCACACTCCTTATCCGTCTCGTTCTGCTTCCTTTTATGCTGAAAACGTATAAAAACCAGCAGGATATGAAAGGGAAAATGGCTATGGTCAAACCCGAAATGACAGTGATTCAGAAAAAGATTAAAGAAACGAAAGACAAAGAAGAGCAAAAGAAGCTTCAGCAAGAAATGATGATGCTGTACCAAAAGCATGGAGTGAACCCTTTAAACATGGGATGTTTGCCATTACTGATCCAAACGCCCATCCTGATCGGGTTGTACTATGCGATTAGATCATCTTCTGAAATCGCCAGTCATTCATTCCTTTGGTTCAACCTTGGACAGCCTGACCAAATCATGGCAATCATTGCTGGAATCGTGTATCTAGCTCAAGCACGTGTATCATTATTGAATATCCCTGCAGAACAGCAGGCCCAGATGAAAATCATGAGTCTTCTTTCGCCGGTTATGATCTTCATCTTTTCATTAAATGCACCTGCGGCCTTACCCCTATACTGGACAGTGGGAGGAGCGTTTCTCATCCTACAAACCTTGATCGGTAAGACACTTTATCAGCAGCAGCCCGCTTTGGGCAAACAGGAAAGTCAATAAGAAAAGGGAGCCCGCGGGCTCCCTTTTCTACATGGGTGACAAATTCCCCCCACTACCTATTGAATGATCCCCTCCGAAATATCGACATTCCTGCAATACCTAACAGAACCATGTAAATTATGAAGGGATATAAGAGTATTTGCTGATGCAAGTCATTCCCAAATAATAACCTTGAATGCTTACTGGAAGCAACCGCTTCTGTATGATCTGCTGGTGATACCTTCTCTGGGATAAGGGTAGTTGAAATCAGCTTCTCATGGTCTTCACTCGACAAAGTTAATACTCCGTCATCACCTATATCTTCAAGAATCTGTCCATTAATTGGTTGTGTATATGGCAAGTCTTCGTGAAGTTCATAGGAATTTCCATCCTTTTGGAAAACCGTTCCCTTCGAAATCATACTCCGTTTAAAACCATTCAAACCAAAATCAAGCAGTTTCGTTGTATCAGAATAGATGGCTTGCTTCGATTGAGCTTTCATCGTCACAACCACAAGGGATAATTGATCATTTTCAGCGGAAGTCACCAGCGTATGTCTGGATTCGTTTATAAATCCATTCTTACCACCTGTCACCTCAGGATAGGGAATTTCTCCTTTCACCATTTTATGGTGATTATAAAGGGTTGTATCCCATCCTTCCGTCTTCCAATTCATTGATTCAATGTCGAATAACTTCTGAAATTGTTTATTCTTTAAGGCGTAGCTTGTAATCTTACCCATATCATAGGCAGTTGTATAATGGTTTTCCCCATAAAGCCCATGAGGATTCTCGAAGTGGGTATCCTTTACTCCCACTTCCTCTTCAAGAAAGACGTTTAGCTTGTCGACAAACTGTTTCACCGATCCCTCTGTATGTTCAGCAATAGCCACAGCAGCGTCGTTTCCGGAGTTCACCATCAATCCCTCAAGAAGTTGCTCTAGCGGTAACGTCTCACCGGCAGTCAGGTAAACAGTAGATCCTTCGGTATTACTTGCCTTCTCACTGATTGTCACCTGATCATTTAAGTCACTATGCTCAATCGCATAAATCGCCGTTGCAATTTTCGTGATGCTAGCAGGGTTCATTCTCTCCTCAGCATTTTTAGAGTACAGAACACTCCCTGTTTTCGAATCTATGATGATAGCTGAATCGCTATAAATATTCTTAGGCTTTTGTGTATACGTTTCTTGAGCTGATACGATAGAAGTCGGAACGCATAATAATATCAGCACGATGAGTACTTTTTTCATTTATCCACACACCTGTCTTGTCAATGTCAACTTACTAACCCATTCTACCAAAAAATCATTTCTCTTAATCATCCGTTTGACAATTGTTATGAAATTGAAAGAATGATGTCAGTTTCTAACATAATTGGTCTAATACGTTTGACAATGTTTCCATTTCTCCCTCATATACACTAGAATATAAGTATGGATATGAAACCTTTTGCATAGTGAATCGTATGTATTGTAAGCATCTTTATTAAGGGGTAGATGAAATGAATACATTTCTGCAATTTTTATTACGGTCGATCATCTCATTCAGTATAGGAACGAGCAGTTTTATCGCTTACTTACTCCTTCTGGACCTGGGATTCCCTCTTACACTTTTATCAGGAGTCGGAACGGGACTACTCATTTTCATTATCGTGAAAGCCATCCAAAAGAGATGGTGGCTAAATAAAAACGGACTCTCCTCACAGGAATTTCGATATATAAATGTAAATTTAAAAGAAGCGAAGGAAAAGGTAAAAAGACTACAAAGACAACAGTTGAAGGTAAGGTCGCTTGGGGCCTTTAAACAAATCCTTGAAATCAACCGGTTAAGCAGACGGATTTATCAACTCGTCAAAAAGGAGCCGAAACGATTTTTTTCAGCTGAATCATTCTTCTTCTACCATTTGGATTCGGTTGTTGAAATCACTGAGAAGTACACGTTCCTTGCTTCACAACCCGGTAAGAACAAACAAGCCTTTTTATCTCTTCAACAAACCCGCACGACCCTTGATGATCTAACCGACTCTCTGGAAAAAGATCTGCACAAGGTTTTGGCCGATGATATGGATACGTTACAATTTGAACTGAATTTCGCTAATCAACACCTTTCGCATAAAAAAGACTTAAAATAGATTTCGGAGGTTTTATCATGGAGCAACGAAATGAACAAACAGAATTGGATATGCTGCTTTCGAACCCGTTTGGAGATGACACATCTGCAGTCAGTGGGCAGAAAACGTCTCCTTTGCTAATCGACCGATTACCTAAAGAACAGCAGGAAAAGGCAAAGCAATTAGCGGCTCAAATCGACTATAAAGACTATGAAGCCATTTTAAAATATGGAACTGCTGCACAAACCCAGCTTTCTACCTTCTCTCATTCCATGCTCGATCATGTTCAAAAAAGGGATATCGGTCCCATTGGAGATGTGTTAAGTGATTTAATGAAAAAGCTTGAGCAAATGAATCCTGATGAGCTGAGCACTAAGCAAAAAGGTGTTTTCAAAAGGCTATTCCGGAAAGTCTCTTCCTCTCTTCAGGAGGTCCTGTCAAAATACCAGAAGATCGGATCACAAATCGATCGCATTTCAGTCAGGCTGGAGCATTCTCAAAAGACACTTCTAGATGACAATCGTCTACTGGAAACCCTTTATGAAAAAAACAAAGACTATTTTCAAGCCCTTAATATGTACATTGCGGCGGCTGAAGTGAAAAGGGAAGAAATTCAACATACCTTGCTGCCATCATTACGTAAAAAAGCAGAAGAAACCGATGATGAACTGATTTATCAGGAAGTTAATGACACCATGCAGTTCCTCGATCGGTTGGATAAGCGGATTCATGATTTAAAGCTAAGCAGACAAATGACCATTCAATCGGCACCGCAGATCCGATTGATCCAAAATACAAACCAGGCACTGGCTGAGAAAATTCAGGCTTCTGTCCTGACAGCGATTCCACTCTGGAAGAATCAAATCGCCATCGCCCTCACCCTTCTCAATCAACAGAAGGCAGTAGCTGCTCAGAAACAAGTTTCCCGTACGACCAATGAACTTCTACTTAAGAATTCAGAGATGCTTAAAACCAACAGCATCGAGACGGCAAAAGAAAATGAACGAGGAATCATTGATATTGATACGCTGAAGAAAACACAGGAAAACCTCATTTCCACTATTGAAGAAACGTTGGCCATCCAAGCTGAAGGTCGACAAAAGCGACAGCAGGCCGAACAAGAAATGGTCACGATGGAAAATGACTTGAAACATAAACTGATTGAAATTAGAAAATAAAAATAGAAGCTAGCGGCTCCTTAACAGTCGTTAGTTTTTTTTATTCCCTTCCCCTACCTGCAGAAGTGTGAACGGGAATAAATAGCGTATATCAATGTCCTTAAATGAAAACCCCATAATCAGATGTTTTGCAAATATGATTTGAGTATATTATAGTCTTTACATGCAAATAATTGACACCTCAATAAATTGCACACAATTAAATAGTCAGAGCAAAAATATATACCATGATTACTTCCACTATATCCAGGGAAAAGCAAAACAACCACCTACCAATCAGAATGATAAAGGAGTTTTTACGATGGAAAACTATCAAGACCTTCTAAATAAACAACAATCATTCTTCCGTTCCGGCAAAACAAAAGATATTGCCTTCCGGATCGAAATGTTGACACAACTAAAAAACCTGGTTCAATTACATGAGCAGGATATCATCAAAGCGGTAAAGAAAGATTTGAATAAATCGGAAATAGAAGCGAAGCGCGCAGAGATCGGACTTGTGCTCGGTGAGATCGACTTTACCCTGGAGAACCTCGCTGAATGGGCAGCTCCAACAGAGGTGAAAACACCCGCTACCCACGAAGGCGCAACCAGCTTCATTCATCAGGATCCTTATGGCTCGGTACTGGTCATCGCACCTTGGAATTATCCCTTCCAACTTGCAGTTGCCCCTCTTGTAGGCACGATTGCAGCTGGTAATACCGCTGTGCTGAAACCATCTGAATTGACTCCAAGTACTTCAAGTCTGCTTGCAGGACTCATCAATCATCACTTCCCTGAAGAGTATTTGCATGTCGTAGAAGGTGAAGTAGATACAAGCACTGCACTGCTTAAAGAAAATTTTGATTATATCTTCTTCACAGGTAGTACAGGCGTTGGGAAAATCGTGGCGGAAGCGGCTGCCAAGCATTTAACACCGGTTACACTTGAACTCGGTGGGAAAAGTCCGACGATCGTACACTCGGACGCCGACCTGGATGAAGCGGCTAAGCGCATCGCACGGGGAAAATTCGCAAATGCTGGTCAAACGTGTGTTGCTCCCGATTATGTACTCGTCCATCGCAATGTGAAGGACGAACTTCTAACGAAGATGAAGGACGTCATCAAAGCAAGCTACGGAGAGGATATTATCCACAATCCCAACTTTGGTCACATTGTGAGCGAAAGACACTTTGACCGTTTGAACAGCTTCCTTGATAATGGACGCGTGGTAGCAGGTGGCGATTCAGACCGTACCAATCTGGTCATAGAACCGACGATTCTTGATTCTATTTTCTGGGATGATCCCGTCATGCAGGATGAAATTTTCGGACCAATCCTTCCAATCATCGAGTATGATGAACCATCCGAAATAATCAACGAAATTGTGAAACGTCCTAAGCCCTTGGCACTTTATCTGTTCACTGACGATCAAGTCCTTCAGGAAGACGTACTAACCAATGTTTCATTCGGAGGCGGAGCCATCAACGATACGATAAACCACATGACCTCTCACTACCTTCCATTCGGTGGGGTCGGCGATAGCGGCATGGGAGCGTATCACGGGAAAGCAAGCTTCGATACATTCTCACACTCCAAGAGCATTCTGAAGCTCTCGAATAAATAAGACATGGACTGCTAATTTATCGAATGAATTCCTAATGTATAGTTCATTGCTTCTTAAGCATTACTGAAAAGTCTGCAGTTGAAAAAGAACCCTATGCTCAAATTCAATTGAGCGTAAGGGTTCTTTTTTTTATGAGAAAAATGAGCCAATATACTTCTCCTATTTGTCCTCATTATGAACGATGCTATTGGTAATCGCATCGTATTCCTTCTCCGCAATGGAGCTACTGATGATCTCTTCTTTTTCAAGCTTGGTGATAGCGTCATACTCAGCGTATAAAGCATGTTTTTTCAGAGTAGAAAGCTGATCTGCTTTCAGTACAGGATTGCGCTCAAATAATTCATCCAATTGCGCTTTAAGCATGTCGATTCGCTTCTTGTACGTATCAATGAGTTCATTGGAGACCGGGTCTGTGATATAGAGCTTTTGTTTCACACGATGAATTTCCGAAATGGCTGTCTCATACCTGTGAAGCTGACTGAGCAATTTCTCAAATTCTTCGTGCCCTTCCTCTTTTGGATTAATGCCCAGCACTTTGATTAATGGTTTAATGGTCAGTCCTTGTACCACAAGGCTGAATAGTACAACGCTAAAGCCCAGTATCAGCACATCTTCTCTTCCTGGGAAATCATGTGGCAGACTGAGCACCAGGGCAATTGACAGGGACCCTTTCAATCCTCCCCAATTCAAGATATGCTTCCACAAATGAGGAAAATTACCGATCAATGACAAGCTTGTATAGACGGCAATGCTCCTGGCTACTAATACTACGAGTATCGCTGCAAATATATAAGGCCACTTCTCAAGCAAATCAATCCTCGTTATTTCAAGACCAACCATTAAGAATACAAGGGAATTCGCAAGTAAGGCGGCCACATCCCAAAAACTATTAATATTCAATTTCGTAGTGGGGCTCATACCGATTTTCCCGCCAAAATTCCCGAAGATCAAGGCTGCAATGACGACGGCAATCACTCCTGATGCATGGACGCTTTCTGCCAGGAGAAATGATCCGTAAAATAATATGACACTAAAGATGATTTCAAGTGGGTAATCATCGTAATACTTCGTTAAAATGGAAAAGGCATAGCCTAATGCACCACCAATGATCACCCCTAATGATACGACCCGGATGAACTCCCATATTCCACTTCCAAGGCCCGCCCATCCAGCATCTATGTATGATACGAGGTAGAACGCTGAAATATTGAATAGGACGACAGCTAGCCCATCATTAAATAAGCTTTCACCTTCTATGACAACCGCCAACCGTTTCTTGACACCGACACTCTTGAATATGCTTAAGACGCTTACAGGGTCCGTTGCACTCATTAGTGCTCCGAACACAAACGCTGCTGGAATCGAGAAATCAAAGAAATAATAAGCTGAAAAACCGATGATTAGGAATGATATCAAGGTTCCTCCAAATGCTAAAGCGATGATTGGCTCCTTATTCGCACGAAGATGGGAATAAGGAAGCTTCAAAGCGGCTTCTCCTAAAAGTGCCGGTAAAAATAATGTAATAATGACGAAATTAAAGATTTCCCCTTCTGTAATGAAGTCTTTAAGTGGTTCTAATACAGGTATGTTAAATAATCCAATCAAAGCACCAACGATCACGAGAGCAATCGGATAAGGTTGCTTGAATTTCTTGGCGATAGCCGTGATCCCAGCTGCTATCATAACTAAAAAAAGACCCAGTTCAAAAATATGATGCATATCTAATTCATGCATATGTATCGAATCCTCCCTTGTACCCTAGTTTCTATTCCCTCATGTTCTATTTACTAATCTTCCCCTTTGTATGAAAATGACTCGCCTATACCCAGCAACAAAAAAAAGAATGACTATTACTTTACTACAAAATAGTCATCCTTCTTAAGTATACAATTTTTCCCTCTCTGAACAAAACCATAACATCATTTATTGTGTCTTTTGAAACCAATAGAAAAATAGCGTTTTTTCGACGAACTCGTTTGCTTCCATCCTTCTTGATTTAAGAAGTGATTTATTCTGTGAAATTCTTGTATACCTGCTTGTAAATCTGATAAATTCGTCATGTTCTCCATCCCCTTTTATTCTTGTTACGTCTAGTCTACGCGAGTACTCGACTCTCTGAATGAGGTGGATGAATGATTTCATCTCGTTCTAAAGGCTGATATATTCTCATCCTGGAACTATTTAAACTTTTTTTATCGCTAAAGGGCATGCATTCACCATAAGTGAATGATCATTTAAAGGGTCAAAAAAAGCCGACTGCATCGTCACGATGCAGTCGGCTTCTTAGGTTCCGTCTAAATACTTTTGTACAGTAATTTTCTGAGTAATGGAAACAGTACATCCGGGAGTTCTTCTACATCTGAAACGAGGATGCTGTAGTTCCCGTAAATGTTTTGTATCGTCTTTCTTTGTCCTTCATCAATCTCGCCGTTCGCTAAAAAGACGTTTATGACTTCAATCCCCTGCTTTCTTGCGTCTAATACTGCTTCATGGGTATCGACAATCCCATTTTGCTCATATTCCATCGCTGCAGGCTCACCATCAGAGAAAACAAGCAGAAATTTCTGCTTTTCATTCCGCTTCAGGATTCGTTCTGTCATTAAACGAATGGCAAATCCATCCCTATTATCTTCTTCAGGCTGCAACTGCATGATTTCAGAACCGCTGTTTGGCTTCAAGGAAGAATAGAAATCAAGGACAGGATTCATATAATTAGGTTGACTGGTCTTAGTCGCACGATTGGTATCTTCCCAAAAACCGACGACTTCATGTGGGACTCGAACGGATTTGAGTGATTCATGAAACAATGTAATCCCGAGTTTCGTTTGATCCATTTTGTCAAACATGGAACCAGAGCAATCCACCAATAGCGAAAATACTGCATCAATTTCTGAGGAAGGATTCTGCTTTTTATAGAAAAGTCTCGGATTATCGTCAGTGATAAACCGCAGCAGCTTTTTGTTTAACCTACCGAAATGCAGATCGCTCCGAGGCTGAATTCGCTTATGTTCCAATGTTTTTTCGATCATCTTTTGGAGCTTTTTTTGATAGGGAGCAATCAATCCTTTGTTCAGGTTATAGGAACTCTTTTCTTCAGAGGTAGGGATGGAAGGTGTGAGAAAGTGAGGAACTGCAAAGCGATTGTCCTTGCCAAACTGCCCATCCCCTCCACCGAGTTCTTCCCTTTCTTGCTCCGCGGCCTTCACATTTTGGTATTGATCTTGATCTGTTTCCTTGGCTGAGCCTTGAACCATGGCCATTGCCTGGTCCCCGTCATCCCCTTCACGGACCCCTTCTCCCATCAGATCGGACTGAGACCCTTGATCTAAATCAAACTGTAGAAAGGATTCCCCTTTGTCACTCGTTTCCCGATGCCAGGTGCGAAATTCTTCATCGAACACTTCTTCTTCTCCTGTACTCTCATCTTCAAGGACATCCTGATTGGCAAGTGGATCTTTTCTTTTTAGATCATCAAATGTTTCACTGAACAATTCCTCCGTGACATATACGTCTTCTGGTAAATGAAAGTACTCATTCAACATATCTTTGCGAACGATTTCATCTACCACCTCAACGATTTCTAAACAAATCCCCACAACATCATTCGTGGTCCGGGTCTCAAAGAGACGGGTGATTTGTCTATGAATAAACGGCATGGCTAAATCGATCTCTTCATTAATATTCACCGGTTCCTCTAAAGGCGATTGAGCATGAAGAAGAAGGAATATCGAATTGAAGAGGGAGTCGGTGAACACACTCTTTGTTAAGTTTACTTTGAGCTGTGCTTCGAAGTGCTGTCGGTATAATTTCCTTCTCACTTCAAATGACTTTTTCGTTCCAGGTCGCTTGGATTTACAAATTTCCTCCAAACGTGTTTCTTCTCCTATGACAAATAGCTGCTTGGCGAATTTGGAAACAGTGGTCCCTTTCACTTTATTAATATAATCGACTACCATTTCATTCGCAGTTTCGTGGTAATTGCCGATTGTCCTTAAATAGATATCACTTTTGAGCCCGTGTACTTCTTCTTCCTTTTTTCGATGATCCCAAAAATGACTGACATAGACCGCTTCCTCTTTATAATCAAGATAAGAGAATGGTCCGTATTTCAAATTCATGTCCCCATTTTTAGAAAGTGTTTTCGTTAAATCGGCCATTTCCATCACTAAAAAAGAATCTATGGTTTCATCATTAAATTGAATAAATCGATGCATTACAAATCCCTCATTCAAATAAGGTTTCTGCTATATTGAGAATAGCTGCTTTTTCACGTTCATCTTCGAGCTTATCGACAATACCACGCTGAATTGCACGCTTGGCAGGCAGATAAACCGTCAGATCACAGGCATCAAGAAGGGCACGGATGGATGCCGCTTCTTCTGAGATCTGACCATTTTTCACTTGGACGAGCAAGTCGGAGGAAAGGGCGACAAACTGACTGATCAGCTTAGAATCAGAGAGCTTACTCTGACTTTCAATGACACTCATTAACGTCTCTCCCTCTATATAAGGGACATCAATGACGACAAAACGATTTTTCAAGGCTTCATTCAGGGGTACAGTCCCTACATATCCTTCGTTTATGGCAGCTACAACACCAAATGATGGCGCAGCTTTTACCACTTCACCAGTAAACGGATTCGTGATGCTTCTCCGGTAATCCAACACACCGTTTAAGATCGGTAATGTTTCAGGCTTCGCCATGTTGATTTCATCAATGTATAATAAATGACCCTTTTTCATCGCCTGAATAACAGGTCCTTCGATGAATTCGATCGTATTTTTCCCGTCCTTTTCGCTAATTGTTTTATACCCTAACAACGCTTCTGCATCCAGGTCCACTGAACAGTTGATGCTATGCATCGGTTGGGAAAAAATCGATGACAACGTATCTGATAGCTTCGTTTTCCCAGAACCTGTTGGCCCCTTAAGGAGAAGGTTTTTCCCGATGGACAGAGCGATAATACTGTCTTCAATGATATAATCCTCGCTGGCTGTATATCCACCTTCGCCAACTAAAGAAGTGTGAAGAGTATCAGAGAATTCCTGCTTTCTTTCATTTATAATATGAGTTACCGATTGTGGTAATTGTCTTTCAATATTCATGTTTTGACATCCTTTCATTTCACATACTAGTCATTCTACATGTAATAGCGCTTACACTGCAAAGGGTCTGTCTGATTCATCCATCCTTTCAGAAAAAAACACCCTTATCTGGGTGTTTTCATCATCTATATGGGCAAATCATAACGAGTAAATCCTCTATAAACATACATCCCTGCTTTCTGGTATACGATGGCGGCATCCGTATGGCTCTCACTGTCTACTGATAGAGCTGCTGTATCCATTCCATGTTCTTTCAGCACCGCACATGCATGGTTAAGCAAATAATGAGCAAGACCTTTACGCCGCCAGTTTCTGCGAATCCCCAAGTGAGTGATTTCCCCCAGTTTGGTTTCATCATTAACAGAACAAAAGACAAACCCCACTACACGGTCCTCTTGCCTTAACAAATACCATAGGCTTGGATCAAATGATGGCTTGTGAAACCGCTTCTGGAATTCCTCTATGCTTGAAGGATGATAGTCAAAGTGGTCAGCGAAAACCTCCTCAAATACCTCATGAAGGATGTTTACTTCAGATTCTGGATCAAAGCTTGTAAGCTTATAAGTTGAGGGAAGAGGTAAATCCGAAATGTTTTCAAGATTTTTTTTCATTTGATACCAGAAACGGGTGGGAGTGAATCCACACTTCTCAAATGCCCGCTTCTCTGCACCAAGGTTTGCTGATAAGATGATGGTTTTCCGGTCGTCCAGTTGGTCTTTCTTCTTTTTAGCTGAATCAATTAACTCTTTTGCAAGCACAGTTATATAACGTTCCATTTGTTCATTTGGTTCAGCCAAGATCAATGCAGGCAGTCGATGATCCTTTTCAGTCAGGATAGAAATGGCTACAAGATCTCCTTCAAGAAAGAGACCAATACGATCTACTTCAGAAAGGGAGGTTAACATTACGTGTATTTCTTCTTCACTGGTTTGTACCTCACCAAATACATTTGTTTCATAATGATTGAACAGCTCAACCATAGAAGAAAGATCCTCTAAGGTAATGGTTCGCATCCTGAAGACTTGCTCCATTCACTTCTCCCCCATTCTTCAATACAATAGCAACAACCCTTGCGAAAAGGGATGAATAAAAAAGCTGATCTCTTCCCTTACGGAGAAGAAATCAGCTGGAAGGATGGTCTATGGTTTACACTTCTTCAAAATACTCTTTGTAGAAGCCACCCATTTTTCCACTTTCATCAATCACGAAGTAATAATCTTCTGATTCATTCTTCACTTCGTATTCTTTACCGATTGTCAGTACATTTCCCACGGTGTATTTCTTTGCATCTGTATGTACACACTTTATTTTTTTTCCTGTATTACTTTCCGTCCAAGTCTGATGGATCAACTCAATAACCTCCTTAATGAATAAAACTATGCTACTAGTATATTCTTACAGAGCCATTAGTTCAACTACTATTGTGAGTTGGGAATAGTTGAAACTTTTTTTCGCCTTAAGCCGTAAATATAGGTAGATATTGAAAAGGAGTGGAAATAATCATGAATCATGAAAAAGGATGTATGAAATGCGGGGGAACTGAAGCAGGAACAAAGGATATTTCAACCTCGGGCACTGGCCTATCAAAGATGTTCGACGTTCAGCATAATCAATTCACAGTGGTCTACTGTAAGAATTGCGGCTATTGTGAATTGTACAACAAGAAGAGTTCGTCTGCTTCGAATATTCTGGACCTGTTTTTAGGTTAAAGACTAGTATTTCGGGACAAAATTAATGTCTTTTTATTGAGAATTTTGTCACACCACCTCAATTATATGGTATATTATAGGAGATTATTGGTGGAAAGGTTCGATTCAAGTGAAAAAAGGCTTACGCAAGATCGGTATGTGGGGCTCAATTATATTGATCTTTTATATGAGTTCTCATCGACCAAATGAAGATCAGTTTTATTCATGGTTAATGGATGAATATCATATCGAATGTCATGAAACCATTACCTGCACGAGGGAAATGGATGGGCATTCTTACAAGACCTTAATTGAGACTGGTTCCAATATTAAGAATGGGTATTTGCTTTTCAACACAATCGGTAAGATCTACGAGGATGAAACGGGCACCCGAACTACAGTTAAAGCCATAGGGATGTTCGGAAAATTCTTTACAATCATTGTGGATGAGCAAGACAGATAGACTGATGAGAGCGGTACGCTTCCTTCAGTCTATTTCTATTTAGGGGCTTTCACTTTTTTCCATTTTGTTTCATACCTATTTTTTTTCATTGTGAACACTAGACCGTAGATGATTACCCCTATCAATAACAGGACAAAGACAATTCCTGCTTTCACACTTATCTCCTCCACCACCCGCTGGAAGCTTTTTGGGAAGTATCTCCCAATTTGAAAGTAAACAAGCCCCCATACAAACGCAGAAGGAGAAGCATAGAGGACAAACTTCGTGAAAGAAATCCCTTTTAATGACCCTGCAATATAGGGCATGAATAATCGAATACCAGGTATAAAATAACTGAACGAAATCGCAAATGGACCGTATTTGTTGATCCACCTTTCTCCATTTTCAATGAGTTTCCTTGATTTTCCCCCTTTTATCAGACGGGAATTGAGCTTTGTACCTAGGTATCTCCCATTTAAAAACGCGAAAATCCCATATGAAAGCAATCCACTATACATAAAGAAAAAGGAAGTATACGTGTCAAAATGTCTCCATTCAGAAAGATACCCGGCTAACGCTGCCGCCAATTCATTTGGTAACGGTAATCCAAAGAACACCAACCAGCTAAAAAGGAACATGGCTATATAGCCGTATTGATCGACCAAATTCAGTAGAAAATCCATCTTACACCCCATTTCAAACCAAGGGACTCCGAGTGCCCCTCCAAGTCATTTTATACTAAAATACCCATATGGATTTGAATGAAAACCAACGTTAGCAAGACGGTATCCCCTAGACCTTGTTTTCGGAAAGTAGGTTCTGAACCTGAACTTCTGTCATACCAATATCCACTAATTGCTTTTGCAATTTTTCATGATAGCACTTGCTTACATGTGGCTTGCTTCCACGGAGTATTTCCTTAGCATAATGATCAGGCGGGCAGGTCTCTTCATACTTTGCCTTCACGATAAAGGTTAATACATCCGGGTAAAGCTTATCACCAATGAAAATGTCTACGAAAGAAGCTCTATACCAACCAGGTGTCACTCCTTCTCTCGTAAACAAGTATTCTACTGCCTGCTGCGGAATATCATAGACGACCCCTTCCATATTCCCTCCATCTTCAATGATATCTCCCCTACCCCCATCATGGACTTTAAAGAGATACCTCATTGTATAACCTTTCAATACACCTGCGCCGAGACAGCTCTTAAAATGATGGTCTACCTGAGCTCTTCTAAAGCGATCATCATCCATGCAGGACCCATATGCGAAATAGAGGGTTCTCTCCGGTTGATTGTTTATAAACTGATGGACCTTCCAGTCTCCAGAAGTAATTTCCGCTTGAAAGAAGTCTTCGGTTTCAGAATAATACACAAATGCATCCATGACTCCTGAATCCGTGTTTATCTTTTTGAGATTACGGATATACTGATTCTCTTCACGCCCCTCAAGAAAATCTTCAAGCTCGTCTAAAGCCGAAAGGATCGTGGAATTGATCTTATACACTTCTCCATAAATTATTCCATTACCTTCTTTCAGTGCCGGATAGCCCTTTCCTGTATCGTACAGCACTCCCTCTACCCAAGCTTGTTCCCGAACCAGTGTTGCTTCTTTTAATAAGTCATGATTATTCTCGTTCCTTCTTAACGTGCCATAGACAAATACGTACACACGATAACCCCTTCCTATTGTTTACATAACTATATTACTGTTAAATTAAGTTAGTAGCTCTCTTTCATTTTATCAAAAGATCTCTGAAATTTCAGTTATACTCTCCTCCCATTATACGATTAAATGAACACAAAAAGGACTTTCCCCGTGCAATGGGATCGTCCTTTTTAGAGGAAACGCTTTCAATTTTTTCACTTCATTTTTGGAATAGCTGTCTCTTTCGCCTGCTCCCGTAACCGGAACTTTTGTATTTTACCTGAGGCCGTCATAGGGTATGAATCGGTAAATTCAATATACCTTGGAATTTTGTGGCGGGAGATCTTCCCGGTACAGTATTCCCTTATTTCTTCTGAAGTAGCGGTTTGCCCTTCTTTCAAAATAATCCACGCCATTACCTCTTCGCCATAAACCTCATCCGGAATCCCAATGACTTGAACATCTAATACCTTTGGATGGGAGTACAGAAATTCTTCAATTTCTCTAGGATAAATATTCTCACCGCCTCGAATGATCATATCTTTTAACCTACCTGTGATTCGGCAATAGCCGTGTTCATCCATGACTGCCAGATCTCCGGTGTGAAGCCAGCTTTCATGGTCAATGGAGAGCTTCGTAGCTTCTTCATTCTTGTAATACCCTTTCATTACATGATATCCTCTGGTGCACAATTCTCCCTGAACGCCACTTGGAACTTCTCTATCTGATCCAGGCTCTACAATCTTCACTTCCACATTTGGCAAGGCTTTACCAACTGTTTCTACCTTTAATTCGATCGGATCATGTGTACGTGTTTGAGTGATGACAGGAGAAGATTCGGTCTGACCATAAGCAATCGTAATCTCATCTGCCCCCATTTTTTCCATTACGCCCTTCATCACTTCGATCGGACAATTACTCCCCGCCATGATCCCAGTGCGTAATGTGGACAGGTCGTATTGATCAAAGTCAGGTAGATTCAACTCGGAAATGAACATGGTTGGTACTCCATGAAGCCCTGTGCATTTTTCATCCTGGACCGTTTGCAGGACCTTCCTGGGGTCGAAATCCTGCAATGGAACCATCGTCGCCCCTACAGAAACACACGCAAGAACTCCCAATACACAACCAAAGCAATGAAAGAACGGAACGGGTATACATAAACGATCTTCACTTGTAAGTCGCATACATCCGGCAATATTGTATCCATTGTTTACGATATTTGAGTGAGTAAGCATGACGCCTTTCGGGAACCCGGTTGTCCCGGAGGTGTATTGCATGTTGATCACATCATGGGGAGACAGGCTTGAGAGTCTTTCTTCCAGTTTAACGTCCTCTACATTCTTTCCCATCTCCACGATATTTCCCCAACTATATGTACCTGGATATGAATTCTCACCCAGCACAATGACATTTTTCAAACATGGAAGCTTTGAACTCTTTAATTCCCCTGGTTTACAGGATTTCAATTCCGGGCAAATCTCATATAGCATGTCTATATAGGAAGCTCCCCGAAATTCTTCCATGAGAATAATTGTCTGACTGTCAGATTGCTTGAGTAGATATTCTAATTCTGACGTTCGATAATTTGTATTAACGGTCACCAGTACGGCTCCCATTTTTCCAGTTGAAAACTGGCTAACTAACCACTCAGGAGTGTTAGACGCCCATATGGCGATATGATCTCCTTTTTTAATATCCAGTTCGATCAATCCTTTTGCAGCTTGTCTGCACAATTGATTAAACTCATGATAAGACCATCTTAGACCTCTGTCTGCATAGACTACCGCTTCGACCTGAGGCTGAATCCGTGCTTTTTCTTCAAGAAGCTCCCCTACTGTAGTGTGTAAGATCTCTGACAAATGAAATTCCCCCTTAATCTGAACCATCTTGTACCTGGAACCTCTCTGTAACGTAATCCATTAAGTGATTTTCACAGTTCCTTATGCGTGTATATTATCACAAAAATGAAAATATTCAAACTAATTAATCGGAAATGTCTTCAACTAAATTTCTCATTTTAAGCCTGTTGGGAAATCGTCATCATCCTGCCTTCTTGGTAAAAACATGACAAATTTCATCAGAGTACAGTTGAGCATAACTTCTTTTTATAGACAAAATCCATGCCGACCAAACCATTTTCACCAAAATAACTAAAAATACAACTTTTGAAGGATTTTATAAAAACCCTCTTTTCAAATGATGGTTTTCTATGTAGAATAAATAGAAAATATAGAAAATTCTATATTTTACACATTTCCTGGGAGGTTGGTTATGAAAATCTTAAGTAATGAACAGTTGGTGGCAGCTTATCGAGATGCTGAGAAACAAGGGAATGATCAAGACTGGATTTTGCTTCTTAAGAAAGAAATTCGTAGCCGAGGACTGAAAGCTTTTAGGAAATCTTGACAATGACTTTAAAATAGAATTTTGGCTTATATCTCACCCCCTGAGATACGTTTTTTCTGACAGACTCGAATGTTTGAGTCTGTTTTTTTTTCGTTAGGCTCTTACCTCTATACATGTTGCTATTTTAAAGCTAGTGTTACCCGTAAACGTAGAGTGTAAATGGAGTCTTCTCGGGCTAAGGAGGCACTGCCCAAGAAGGTGTTCCTTCATTAACTGTTTTTCTTCCCTTTAGATCCATGGTATTCTTCAATTTGTTTGTATTGATCACTGTCAAGTATTCCTATTTTATGAAATAGGTAGGAATACTGAATCACTTTTTTTGAGTTGAATGATTTCATGTCTATACCTTCTTTCCTTCTACTGTCCATAAGTTTCCTGTAGTAAACTTTATTTTAGTTATCCATATTTTATGCTGATGGTAAAGAATCGTGAAAAAAAAAGCTGATTCATATTCCATTAATGGATATATGAATCAGCCAAACATTCATCTATTCTTTTCAATCAGGACTACTTAACCTTCAAGTAGTAGGTCTTCAGGGTTTTCAAGTAAATCTTTGATCATTGCAAGGAATCCAACCGCTTCTTTCCCATCAATAATCCGATGATCATATGATAATGCAATGTACATCATCGGGCGATTTTCCATTGTATCCTTATCAATCGCAACAGGACGAAGTTGAATCTTGTGCATTCCTAAGATCCCGACTTGTGGTCCGTTTAAGATTGGTGTAGATAATAATGAACCGAACACACCACCGTTTGTAATGGTGAATGATCCTCCTTGCAGATCTCCAAGGGATAATTTGTTGTTTCTTGCTTTAGTGGCAAGTTCCATGATCTCCCCTTCAATTTCTGCGAAGTTTTTGCGTTCGCAATCTCGTACAACTGGAACAACCAACCCATCTTCAGTCGATACCGCTACGCCTACATCATAGAACTGCTTAAGAACA
This sequence comes from Bacillus sp. BHET2, assembly GCF_005938125.1. Taxonomy (GTDB): domain Bacteria; phylum Bacillota; class Bacilli; order Bacillales; family Bacillaceae_B; genus Rossellomorea. Next base: position 405,423 of record NZ_VCQN01000001.1, on the reverse strand, counting down.
ACTTCATCTCCGTCAATTTCTGCGTTCACATACGGGAATTTCTTAAGCGCTGCTACAACTGCTTTCGTAAAGAAGCTCATGAACCCAAGTCTTACATCGTGGTCATCGAAGAATTTATCCTTTTTACGTTTTCGCAGTTCCATTACTTTACTCATATCGATTTCATTGAAAGTTGTTAACATAGCTGCCGTTTGTTGAACCTCGACTAAGCGTTTCGCAATCGTTTGACGACGGCGGGACATTTTCTCACGAACCACTGGCTTTCCATTATCTTTCTTAGCAGGTGCTTTCTTCTCTTGTGAAGCAGGCTTTGAAGGAGCTTCAGCTGGTTTGTTACCATAAGCTTCAATATCCTGCTTACGTACACGGCCTAGTGGATCTGTTGGCACTTCCGAAAGGTCGATTCCTTTTTCACGGGCCAACTTCCGTGCTGCAGGTGAGGCGATTGGACGATTTTTCTTGTCTTCTTTCGCTGGTTTTTCCTCCGCTGCCTTTTCTTCTTTCACTTCTTGTGTTGGAGCTGCCTCTTCCTTTGTTTCTTCCTTTGACTCAGGAGTGGCTGGTGCTTCTCCCCCTGCTCCAACGATGGCAATGACTTGACCAACTTCTACCGTATCGCCTTCATCAGCTTTTAGTTCCTGGATTGTACCTGCTTCTTCTGAAATGACTTCTACATTCACTTTATCCGTTTCAAGCTCGACGATGTATTCGCCCTTTTCCACATAATCCCCTGGCTGTTTCAGCCACTGGGCAATCGTGCCTTCTGTAATTGATTCTGCTAATTCTGGAACTTTAATTTCTGCCACTGTGATGTCCTCCTCTTTCTTATCGAGTTAACGCTTCATTTATGATTCTTGATTGTTCTTTTTTGTGTACGGTTGGATCACCTTCTGATGGGCTTGAACGTCTCCGTCTTCCTACATAATGTACCTCGACACCCTCTGGTGCAATATCACGCAGGCGCGACTCGGCAAACGTCCACGCTCCCATATTCTTAGGTTCTTCTTGAATCCAGACCATTTCTTTCAAGTTCTTGTACCTTTCCAGGATGGCTGTGATGTCCCCTTTAGGGAATGGGTAGATTTCTTCCACTCTAAGAATGTGTAACCAATCCTTATCGTCCATACCTTGAATCTTCTCTTCTAAATCAATCGCAATCTTCCCGCTACATAATACAACTCGTTCAACTGTGTCTGGATTTTCTCCAAGACCTTTTTGCTCAAGAACGGAATGGAATTCTCCATGAGCCAGTTCCTCGGCTGTGACGGCTGCAAATTGATTTCGAAGCAAGCTTTTCGGCGTCATGATGACCAGTGGCCTTACTTCTTCTTTTTGTAAAATTGCTGCCTGACGTCTTAAAACATGAAAGTATTGACCGGCTGTAGAACAATTGGCAACTGTCCAGTTATACTCTCCACCCAGTTGCAGGAATCGTTCTAAGCGGGCACTTGAGTGTTCTGGTCCTTGACCTTCATATCCGTGAGGTAATAGCATAACCAGTCCAGTCTTTTGTCCCCATTTCGCACGACCAGCTGAGATGAACTGATCAAACATCACCTGTGCCATATTGGAGAAATCTCCAAATTGGGCTTCCCAGAGAACCAGTGTTTCCGGTGCGAAGACATTATATCCATACTCATAACCAACAACAGCTGTTTCTGTTAGAGGACTGTTAAGGACTACAAAGGAAGCATGACTATCATTCAGATTGTGTAAAGGTATATATTCTTCTCCGGATTTCTCATCATGGAGAACAAGGTGGCGCTGAGCAAATGTTCCTCGTTCTGAATCCTGCCCTGCCAAGCGAATCGGCGTACCATCTTTCAAGATCGAAGCAAACGCCAACGTCTCGGCATGTGCCCAGTCAATTTTCCCTTTACCTTCAAATACCTGGCTTCTTCTCTGAAGGATTCGTTCTAATTTCTTGAAAACATTAAAGCTTTCTGGCCATTGAAGAAGTTCATTGTTTAACCCTTCAAGCTTATTAATATCTACACTTGTATTAATTTCAGGCAAACCGTTTGCAACATATTCAGGTGGAGCAAGAACAGTATCAGGATCTTCATCCTTGGATGGGACTTTGTCGTAAGCTGCTTTTAGTTCCTCTTCGATGTCTTTATCCATTTTCTCAACATCCGCTTCAGAGATTACACCTTCTGAAACTAACCGATCAACGTATTGCTTCTTCGCATTAGGATGATTTTGGATGACAGAATACATTAATGGATTGGTCACCATCGGTTCATCCATTTCATTGTGACCAAAACGGCGGTAGCCGATTAAATCAATCACAAAGTCTTTTCCGAATGTTTTACGATATTCATAGGCAAGATCTGCTGCAGCAACACACGCTTCGGGATCGTCTGCATTGACATGCACGATCGGGACTTCAAAGCCTTTAGCAGTGTCTGATGCATATTTCGTGGAGCGTGAATCACGGCTTTCAGTCGTGAAGCCGATCATATTGTTTGCTATAAGGTGTATAGATCCACCTGTGTTATATCCTCGTAATTGACTCATATTTAATGTTTCTGCTACAACGCCTTGTCCTGGAAAAGCCGCATCACCGTGAATCATGATGGCATAAGAAGCTTCAGGTGATTGTTCAGGGTATCCACGATCTTCACGAACTTCTTGTGCAGCACGTGTGTATCCTGCCACAATCGGACTCACTACTTCCAAATGACTCGGATTATTTGCTAGTGTGACACGAGCTCTCGCTGTAGGCGATTGCTGTGGAGAGATTTCACGATCAGCACCTAAGTGGTACTTCACGTCACCTGTCCATCCAAACGTAATGCCGATCGAGCCTTCAGATGGAATTAAATCCTTGCTCGGTGCATGTTGAAATTCTGCAAAGATCATTTCATAAGGTTTTCCGATAACATGTGCCAGAACGTTTAAACGCCCTCGATGCGCCATACCGATATTAACCGTCTTAGCTCCTGATTCCACTGAATAACGAACCATTTCGTCCAGTAAAGGAACCATGGTATCCAATCCTTCAATCGAGAAGCGCTTTTGACCTACGAACGTACGGTGAACATATTTTTCAAACCCATCGACTTGGGCCAGGCGTTTTAATAACGCGAGTTTCTTGTCCTTAGAAAGTGGTGTGAAATAAGATTCAGACTCAATCTTTTCTCTTAACCAATTCTTCTCTTCAAGCTCATGGACGTGAGCATATTCAAAGGCTAATTTGTTTGTATAGACCTGTCTTAAATGTTGAATTGCCTGCAAACCATCCTTAATGTGAGAAGGTGCATTTGGGCATAGGAAATCGACAGGGATATGCTTTAAATCTTCTTCAGTCAGATTGAATTCTGAAAGTTCAATCCTCCTAGTATCTTTATCTCGGTCATTTAAGGGATTAATATCCGCAGCTAAGTGACCATATGTACGAATATTATCTGCTAATTTCACCGCTGCTACCATTTTACTCAGGGCAGTGGGTTGTTCGGGTAATGTAAAGGATGAATCTCCGTGTTGAGCGCTCGCGATGACCTTGACATCTTCAACTGTAGGAGGTCCCCATTGCTCGAATAATTCCTTTAATTCAGGATCAACTTCAGAAGGATCCTCCAAGAATTGTTCATAAACCTCCATAACATAGCCTAGATTGGGTCCGTAAAACGATTGCCATGGTTCCCCTTTTGCCGATTGTTTTTTCATTGTGAAAAACCTCCAACTATTTTGCCAGTTAGTATAATTTGGGTATCATGTATTCTGATAATGAAATCGATGCTAATCATTATGCAAGAATAGTAATTTAACTACATTAAAACGCTTACAAGGACATTTTATCACTGTGCAGTAGTAAGATAAAGTCTTTATAACAAATTTCTTAAAATTTTGTTTTCTGCTTGTGTTACATGAATATTACTTATATTCCCATAATAATTTAAAGGAAAACATTTTTCTAAATCGACTATTCTGAAATAATATTTTATTAAGCGCTTTCTCTTTCACCTTCTTGTTTCCCTTATACGAGGGTGCTTTTTTCATAAACAATCTTACTACTGTTACCTAAAAAAACCAAATATTTTTTGTCATTTTAGAGGTTTTTTTGTGGAATTACCTATTTATAGAGTCATAGTTAGTGATTTTGCAAGTGATCTGTCCATGAACTTATCGCCCACACATTGCATAGGATAGAACAATCAGGAGGCAATTAGCCTATTTTTTTAAAGTGAGGTGGTTCACATGTTCCCATGGAGTTTATTCCCTTTCAATAAAGATATGAAAGATCAAATGAACCAAATGAATCCAAAGGAAATGGATTCATATATTCAAGGCATGATGAAGAAAATGTTCCCGGGCGGATGGGAAAGTATGATGAATCCAAATGACATGATGAACGGTGCTCAATCCTTCTCGAATCCGATGGGAATGATGGGCAATCAAGGACAGAAAACCCAACGGGATGAGGCTTCTCGATCTTCTTCATCTGTTCCAACTACCATTTTTGAAACATTTGAAGATGTCTATATCCGGTTCCATGTTCCGAATGAGGAATGGATGAAATCTTTAAAGATTTTCCACACATCGAATCAAGCCTTCATTGAAAACATACCCGACAGTGATGAAAGACAAGTGATCACACTCCCTTGCTTAGTGAAGAAAAAAGGGGCGGTGGCTCAGTATAAGGATGGCATTTTAGAGCTAAAGATTCCCAAAAGCATTGATCTACAGTACACAGAAATAGACGTCTCAGAAAAATACTGAGACGTCTATTTCCATAGTAATCTAATGAGCGTACTTTAGGGATATCCTAATGGTGGTCCCTTCCGGCTGATTTTTCAACGCTGTGATTTCACCATTATAGTTTTGTATTAGTTTCGATGCGATGGCTAAGCCGAGACCATATCCGCCCTTTTCCCGGCTCCTCGCCTTATCCACCCGGTAAAAGCGATCAAATATTTTCGGAAGGTCTTCCTCTGGAATCCCAATTCCTTCATCCTTGACTTCAATCATCACTTCATCCTCATGATTCATCATTTTCACTTCCGTCGTAGAATACTCATCAGAGTATTTCACAGCATTGTCCAAAAGGATGATCATGATTTGCTCTAGGTGCCTTGGCAAGATGGTTGCGACTGCTTCATGGTCCAATTCATCCACACATGAAAATGTATAATTCTTGTGAAGGAACTTGAAGTCCCTTATCACTTTTTCTACAACTTCCTGTACATTTGCATGGGAGTTTTGCAAATCAAATTTCTCCCTGTCCGCTCTTGATAACTCTAACAATTCACCAACAAGCCTTCTCACTCGTTCAAGCTCCTCTAATGACACTTGCAGGGATTCTTCAAGTATGGTTGGGTCTTTCTTCCCCCATCTGTTCAGTAATGCCAAATGCCCCTCAAGCACCTGGATGGGTGTTCTCAATTCATGAGATGCATCTTCCACAAATTGCTGTTGCTGTTGAAACGACTTTTCTATCTGACTCATCATTTTATTGAAAATTTGCGACAGATCACTGATTTCATCATGGGCTTTAACAATTTCCACTCTTTCATGAAATCCTTTCCGTTCAATTGATCTCATGGTTTCTGAAAGTTTATTCAATGGCCTCACAAAGCTTTTCGCCATAAAATAGCCAACGAAGGCGCTGATCAGCAACGCAAGGATTCCTGTTATAGTCATGATCCAAAAGAGATTTTTCATGATCTTTTCGTAACGGTTCAAAGGTTGAATGATTTCTACAAAGCCGTTGAACTGACTTGATCGTATTGGGGACCTGCCAATGAGCATTTGCTTCCCTTCAGACTCAATCAGATCAACTGATTTATCCCGGACTGGTTGAAAGGGTACATAGAATGCTGATTCATTTTCTCCCCTGATTTCCAATACTTGATTTCCTTGGCGATCTAAAATCCTGATCGTCTGGTCCTTTTCAGCGATTTGCTTCATTAAATCCCGGCTATCATAAATATCCTGGAGTTGAATTTTCGGTCCTCTTTGCTTAAAAAAAACGGTAATCTCATCCAGCACACGCCCAAAATTATTTTCTTCCTCATCAAGCATCCATTTACTGATGGCATGGTATTGAAAGAAACTAAATAAGAAAAAGGCGAGAAAGATCGCCGAACCGGCAGCAAAAGCCCACTTCGCTTTAAGGGAAGAAGGCTTGAAACGATCGATAAATGTTTTCATGTCCTCATCACGTAACCTGTTCCACGGACAGTTTGGATATAGCTCTCTTCTTCAGGTGAATCAATTTTGTTCCGTAAGTATCGTACATACACATCCACTACGTTCGTTTCAACTTCTGTTTCGTAACCCCACACCTTATTCAGGAGTACTTCACGGGTCAATACGATATTCCTGTTCTCTAAAAAGGCCACTAACAGATCATATTCCCGTTTAGTCACTTCGATTTCTACATCGAGTTTAAACACCTGCCGTGACTCTTTATGAACGGTGATATCACGATAACGGAAGGTGGTTTGAGTAGCACCTGATTCTTCTTTAGGGGAACGTCTAAACACAGCTCTCAGCCGAGCTAATAGCTCTTCGATAGCGAAAGGCTTGATGATATAATCATCCGCTCCACTATCAAGACCCGATACCCGGTCCATGACACTATCCCTTGCTGTAATCATGAGGATCGGGATCGTTTTAAGCTGGCGGATTCGTCTGCACACTTCTAAACCATTAAGCCCTGGCAGCATTAAGTCCAGGAGGATGATGTCCCATTCCTCATTCAAGGCTTGTTCCAGTCCCTCTCGTCCATCATAGGCCAAACCCACTTCATATCCTTCGTATTTAAGTTCTAATTCAATGAATCGAGAAAGATTCTTTTCATCTTCTATGACTAATATTCTCTTCACATGATCACCTGCTCTAATGCGTAATACTTATTATTTTAATTTACTTTTGTTAAAAATAAAATCATTAAGGGCATGAAATATTTCAATGCCTTGATACGTCATTAACGTAATCGCTGTAAAACTGAAAAATAAAATAGGAATAATTCGAATCCACATGGTTCTAACCTCCCTTTTATCATTACTGTTATTTTCCACCTGTTTCATTAAAATACTATGAGAATAGGGTGAGTTTTTAGTAAGATAATAACAGTTCACATAATAAAATTATAAGCAATTAAAAAAATAGTATGAAATGTTGCTTGATGAGGAAAATTATCAGGGTAGAAATGAAAATGAGGTGCACGAAATGGAAAGCAAGAAAAAGTTGGACTTATTTGCGTTATCATCCATTCCTTTAGTGATGACACTTGGGAACTCCATGTTAATTCCTGTGCTACCTCAGTTGGAGGAAGAGCTACACATCTCAGGGTTTCAATCAAGTTTGATCATCACGGTCTATTCAATTATTGCGATCATTTGCATCCCGATCGCTGGTTTCTTATCAGACCGATACGGAAGAAAAAACATATTAATTCCAAGTTTGCTTATTGCAGGAATCGGAGGACTTATTTGTGGGTTTGCTTCTATTTATGGAGCGAATGCCTACGTATTTGTCCTTGTTGGAAGGATTGTTCAGGGGATTGGGGCCGCAGGAGCCTTTCCTGTCGTCATACCTACAGTAGGAGATTTATATGAGGATGATGATCAAATCACGAAGGGCCTTGGATTGATCGAGACGTCCAATACATTCGGAAAAGTACTAAGCCCGATTTTGGGAGCACTACTTGCTGCATGGATTTGGTACATTCCTTTCTTCTCCATTCCTATCTTCTCAGCACTGTCGATTGGTTTAATCATCGTATTTGTGAAAGTTCCTCCTAAAAAAGGGGAAGAGAATAAACAAACCATCAGGGAATTTGTTCATGAAGTGAAAGTGGTGGTGATGAAAGAAAAGAAATGGATCTTCGGTATATTCATCATTGGAATCATTTCCATGTTCACCTTATTTGGGTTTTTATATTATCTCTCAACACGCTTAGAACAGGCATATGCGATAAAAGGTGTTCTAAAGGGATTATATTTAGCGATCCCCCTCCTTTTTTTATGTCTGACCTCCTTTATAACAGGGAAAATAATCGGGAAGAGCAAGACAAAAATGAAGTGGGTCATCGTGTTTGGCGCACTTTTAAGCTCAGTAGCCTTTTTCCCATTCCTGTTCACTGAAGGAAAATGGATCATAATCAGCATTTTTTCCATTGCCGGGATCGGAATGGGCGCTGCATTGCCGTGCCTGGATGCCCTCATAACGGAAGGAATTGAAAAAGAACACCGGGGTACTATCACGTCTCTTTACAGTGCCATGAGGTTTACCGGAGTGGCATTGGGTCCTCCAATAATAGCATTGATAGAATCGTCGACCATGTTTATCCTATTTATCACCCTAAGCCTACTATCGAGTCTGTTCGGTTTGCTTTTCATTAAAGTTCCACTCTCGCCAGAACGAGCCACTTCTGTTAATAAAATATAACTATCTCTGTAAATGAAGCGTTGACCGATTCAGCGGAAGAGCTAGAGCATACAAAAGAAAAAGCCAACCCATAAAAATGGTGTAGGCTTTTATTAGTGTTTTAACACAAAAGCTAACTCAAAATACGATCAGCCTTTTGGATTATTATCAGTACCCATTACATCATGGGTCAAATCCAATTTCCTCCCCATTTCTTTATGTTTAAGTTTCTTCATAATGTGGTAGATATATCCATATAAATGATAAAGATAATAAAGGAGGAAACGGTTTGGAGTGGATCATTGCAATTATTTCTATTTTTATCCTTTTGATCATAGCAGAAGAGGTCATCTATTATTATTTAAGGTCAAGAATCATCAAGAATCCGCCAAAAACGAAAAGAAATCAAGGGAAAATAAAATCATTGGCTTCCAAGGTGAAGAGTGGCCGTGACTCACCATCAATATGATAAGCTTACATATCCTCTTTATTCATAGAAACAATATGATGGGGCGCATCTGAACGATCGACAAGTAGGGCCTTAACCTCTTTCGGGTAAAGCTCTACGTCAGTGAGCTCTTTCAATGAAAACCACTTGTAAAGGAGTCGATCCCCTTCTATTCCATAAAATTCGCCTTGTTGAAAAAAGGTCTTCTCCTCTGTAGTGACTTTATAGTACAGACCGATTTCGTGATACTTCCACTCTTTATATGGAAAGAAGTTTTCGTTCAACATCAATAATTGTTCTATTTGAACATCTACTCCCAATTCCTCCCTCATTTCTCTCATAAGGCTTTCCTTTGATGCTTCTCCGAGCACAACTCTCCCGCCGGGCAAAGCCCAATAATGATCATTTGCTTGTCTATGCAATAATATATGTTCATTCTCAACCCAAACAGCCGCCACTCTATAATTAAATACTTCATTGTCATTTTTAAACACAATATCCATAAAACCCCTCCTCGTTTTCCATTCTACATGAAATACACCATTATATGTTTACCAATAGATGAAAGAGTTTTGGAAAGGTTCTTTTCGTAAACTTTGTAGCTTTTTAAGGTAGTGAGTGCTAGTTGATTTCCGCTGCAGGTGCTCGCTTTCCGTTACAATCAACTTTCTATGTATGGAGGGGAAAAAAGACAAAAAAAAGAAGACAAAAGCTTCAGCAATACTTTTGTCTTCAAAGGAAAGAAATTAGAATGGGTCTTACATAATAAAGATTTAAACAGAAAGAAAACTACCCCGCTCACTTTCTGTTTAGGGAGTGATAAATCCTTATTCATAAGCAAGACTTATTGTAACCCCTGAAAAAGTGAACTCAATTAAAACAAGATTAAAATTTGATGAGAAAACATTATTCGAGAATGAAGTAGAGCGTTAATAAAACATTTATCGACAATTTATGATATGATTAAGAAGAATTCAGAATGTTTCAATACATTCTCTTGATCGAAAGGATGAAAAAATGAAAATCGATTTAAACTGTGATTTAGGAGAAAGTTTTGGCGCATTTACGATTGGTAAAGATGAAGAAATGATGAAATACGTATCGTCTGTCAATATTGCTTGCGGCTTTCATGCAGGAGATCCCCTAGTTATGAAACAAACCGTTTCACATGCCTTAAAGCACAACTTAAAGATTGGTGCTCATCCAGGTCTACCGGACCTTCAAGGGTTTGGAAGGCGAATGATACATATCTCTCCAGAAGAAGCGTATGCTCTTGTACAATATCAAATTGGTGCCCTGCTCGCTTTTGTAAAGGCCCAGGGAGGCACGTTAGCCCACGTAAAGCCACATGGGGCACTCTATAATATGGCAGCAAAAGACGATAAATTGGCCAAATCTATTGCTGAAGCAGTATATGACCTTGATCCTGGGTTAACATTATTCGGACTCTCTCAAAGCGAACTAACAAAAGCGGGTGAAGAAATCGGATTACATGTTGCTCATGAAGTTTTTGCAGACAGAACCTATCAATCCGATGGTTCATTAACTCCTCGCTCACTTCCGAATGCTGTGCTTCATGACGAAACCAAGGTGGTAGAACAGGTTCTGCGAATGGTCAACCAACAGGAAGTAGTTTCAACCGATGGTAGCATCATATCAATTCAAGCCGATACCATTTGTCTTCATGGAGATAATGAAGCTGCCTTACTCCTTGCTAAACGTCTATACGAAAAGGTAACGTAACATGATTCAGGGCTCCCTGCAGCCCTGAGTTGTCAAATTATCCACGACCATTTTGAACCTAATCCAAATAGCTGAGAGTGAGTTACCCATTTCATCCGCTTAAGATAGGGGTTTTATTATGAACAAAATGTTAGTATTAAAGGGCTTGCGCTGGATGTTCATTTTACTTGTTGCCTGCGTGATCGTTCTATACGGATACAAACGCCTCCTTCTCCATACAGGTATTGATGCATCGTTGCAATCGATATCCCCGAATTCAACAATTATCGGAATTATACAAACACATACGACAGAAAACAAAGATAAAGTTTATAAAGCTCTTTATAAAACAGCCGACGGACAATGTTTCAGTGCTTCTTTCGAGCGACATTCTTACACCCTCATTGGAAATAGAGAATCAGCCTGTCGATAGAAAGGGAGGATCAACATGAAAGTAGCCGTCCATATCTTCCCTCAATGTAATTCATTGGACATCATCCAGGAAATCAGAAGAAAATACGATCCTCTTTCAGATAAAATCCCCCCTCACATTACCCTCGTATTTCCTTTTGATTCCATTACTCCATTAGACAAGATTCTCAGCCACATACAATCTGTAGCTGACCGAATTCCTCCATTCACCATCTCACTGAAAGGTGTAACCGGATATGGCGGGGAATATTTATTTTTAAATGTAATTAAAGGGAATGATTTCATTATCCAATTACACGATGAGTTGTATAAAGGAGTATTGTCCCCTTACCGCAATTATCACTATCCATATATTCCTCACATTACGTTAGGGAGACTAGGGAGTTTCGAAGGCTACCAATTTGCTCTGGATCACTATAAAGATTGGGAGGAGAGCTTTCAAACAACAGTAAACGAAATTATCGTGGAAGAAATAAGTGAAGATGGCCGTTCCACCGTCGTGGGTAAGGCGTATCTGAATAAACGAAAAGATGTTTTAATCCCCCGTAATTGTGGAATGTAATTCAATAGGTTATAGATTTTGGGGGAATTTAAATGATTAAAACACTGACGATTGATACAAAAAAACGTGATGAAATGATTGATATTACTTCTTATGTACAAGACATCATCACGAGTGGAGAAATGAAGGAAGGATATGTTGTCGTACAATCCTTACACACAACTGCCGGGATAACGGTGAATGAAAATGCCGATCCTGATGTAAAAACCGATTTTCTCCGCCGATTTGATGAAATCTACCCGTGGGAACATACGTTAGACCTGCACGGAGAAGGCAATACAGCCGCACATTTAAAGACTAGTACAGTTGGCCACTCTCAAACAATTATCGTTACAGGTGGCGAGCTCTTACTAGGCACTTGGCAGGGTATTTATCTTTGTGAATTTGATGGTCCCCGGTCAAGGAGAAGGGTTGCAGTAAAAACGATCCCTGCCGACTAAATCTGAATGAAAGGTTCACCCTTTCATTGTTTTATCTGACATTCCAAATAAATTAGCCCGGACCGAAAAGACTCGATACCTGTATCGAGTCTTTTCGGTCCGTTTTTAGTATTCTTCCTGAATGGTCCATTCTCTCAAATAAGGTTATTCAATAAATCGATGCCGGATGTTTTTTGTAGGCAGCATACATGATTCCTGTTTCCCGAACCATTTATATCTATTTTTAGCGATCCATTTGTACAAACTATCTCTAATTGGCTTCGGAACAATTCGGAATAGACTAATCACTTTCCAGGGCCACGATAATCGCGAACAAACTTTCAGTGCAGCAGTCGATTCAATGTATGCCCTATGATTCTCGATCAATACGATGCTATCCGTGGTTTTCGGAATGCTATAGGACTCTAATAATTCCTGACCAATTTCACTTTGTAACGAAGCAAACTGAAATGTCCCCAACGGATCCCTATCGATGATAAACCGTACGCTCCCATTGCAAAAATTACATATACCATCAAATAAAATAATTCCCATGTTCACCACACCATTCTATAAATGGATATCATTCTCTTTAATTATTGTACAATATCTAGGTAAGATTCAACGAATTTCCAGTGACAAGCTCACAAACATAGCAGGATGTGCACTTCCATCACATTGTTATGCATGCTCTGAAAGATGTCCCACTTGATTATAGGAGCGTACGACCCATGTATTATGCACCAAATGAAGGTCGGTCAGGCACCCGTTCCAGAGCTTCACACGCTCCTCCCCCAACGCATCATTATGAAATTCCCGTAAAATGGTATTGATAACGGCACCATGTGCGACTACCAAAACCCTTTGATCACGGAACTGTTTGTGGATTTCATTCAATCCATTTTGTACCCTTGCGACTAAGTCTTCGTAAGACTCCATTTTAGGAAAAATAAAGTCAGGATATTGTCTATCCCTGTCTTCGCGGAGCATCCCCTCCCCTTCACCAAAGCAGCGTTCCTTGAACTGGTCCATTTCAACGATGTTTAAGTCCAAACCCTCATTGATGATTTCTGCTGTTTTCCTTGCTCTCATCAGGGAAGTGGTTACCACAACATCCCATTCATGATCCTTTAAAAACTCTCTACACTCTTGTGCTTGACGTTCTCCTGTTTCATTTAATGGTATATCGGTTTGACCTTGCAATCTCCCAAATAGATTCCAATCAGTTTGTCCGTGACGTACCATGCATATTTGAGTCATACCCTATTCCCCTCTACTTGTGAATTCCTAGCATGGTTCCATATAATAACGGAACCTTCCCTGCCAAGTCTTTCCCTTTAATAAGAACTGTATAATTCTACTAGATTTTATGATATACTATATTACCATTAAACGAGAATAATTCGAAATGTTATAAATCACCATGGAGTATAAGGAGTTGGCTGAAGAAAATGAGAGATGAATTAGTATATTTAGGACAAGAGATTGTTTCCCATAAATCTGAAATCGCTCAAGGGGTAATTCACTATCAGGATCAACGATATTCTGACCAGATTAAGTTTTCTGGCGTAAAGATGGAACAAATCACTGAATGGCGGATTCAATTAATCGAATTGCTTGGTGAATCTTTATATAAAGACACAAAAGATTCACTCCAAAAAATCAAGGAATGGACAGAGGACGTGGGGAAGATCGCACTTGAAAATGGACTTCCTCTAAATGAATCGTTGAAAACTCTATCAGCATTTCGTATGGCCATTTGGGATATATTCACTGAACAATTAAATGACCAGCAAATTTCAGCCTCCCTTATGCTTCAAGTAAATAAAGAGATGAATCCTTTACTAGATGAGGTGGCGTTCCTTTTAAATGAAGTTTTTCGCACCCAGCAAAAGAACCAGCTAGCCCTCATCCATTCTGCCATGGATGAACTTTCCGCACCTGTCGTACCCATAAACGACAAAATTGCAATTCTTCCTTTAATTGGAGATATTGATACCCATAGGGCGAGCGCTGTAATGGAAACGGCTTTAAAGAAGAGCTCCGAGCTGCAACTTGACTATTTATTCATTGATATTTCCGGTGTGGCCATCATGGATACAATGGTCTCTCATAACATCTATCAAATCGTCAATGCGTTGAAAATGATGGGTGTAAAATCCGTCCTGACCGGAATTCGCCCTGAGGTTGCTCATGCATTAGGAAACCTTGGTATCACCTTCGAAGAATTAAAGACAAGTTCCAGTTTAAAAAAAGCACTTGAAGACATCGGGTTCACTCAATATGAAGTGGTACTTCCCGTCTAGAAAAAAGAAGCAGAAACCATCTTTAGCATGGCTTCTGCTTCTTTTTTATCTTTTGCTCCCTCTGACTTTATGATGAAAGATCAGTTGTACGCTCTGAACAGCCATATAGATAGGAATGGACCAATACATTTTGTACCCTTTATCAAAATGGAAGATACCGATCTTCACAGTCAGCCACTCCATCAATAAGGAGAAAGTCGTCCAAATCAATATATAAGCAAGATTCATTATGCCTTTTATCCCTAATTTCCGATAAATGTAGATAAAGAAATAACTATACGGTCCATACATAATATAACTGATGAAATCAATCCCTTGATAGGCTGAACTGTCATTTACATCGTAATAATCCCAAGGAGGTATACTGATTGTATGATCATAAAACATCCCAGTCGATATACCGTATACAAAATAACTGAACCCCTCAAGAAAGGAAAACATCTTCGGAGTCACCCATATTAAGAAGAGGAGACCAAACAGACTTAGGATGATAAACCACTCATTTAAATCGAAGGATCGTTCATAAATTCTGTTCATTCCCTGTCTCCTCCTTCTTCTGTATGTGATAAAGCCCCTTCCCTATCAGAATACACAGGAATAAATAAATACTATTGACGATGACCGTATTCAATAAACTCCATTGAGGATAGGAAAGGGAATGAAAATAGAGATGAAGGACATCCAATACGCTGATAAACATTAAAAGACATACAAATAAAATCAATTTATGAGTTTTCTCTTCAAAATTCAAATATCCATTCACCATCACAACTCCTATTAACGGCAAAATACATTCCCTGTTAATGAGCAGGCTGATGAATTGAGTAACGTCCCTAGAAGCCTTCATCCACTCCAAATTATGCGTCATGATCGTAATATAGTTCGTTGAAAGGATGGATAATACCATAAATTGAATGGAATTAGCGATAAATGACAGTTTCTTATTCATAAAGAGAGAAATATAAATCAATATAATAAAGATCGATAGGAAGAAAGGTAGTGACATAGCGTTCTCCTTTACCTTTTTCTCTATTATTTCCTTCATTTGCTCATTACATAACTATAGATGCGTCAGAGTATTAAAATGTTTGAATGATTTTATAACGGGAAATTAAGGAAGAAGTATAAAAGGAGGAATATCGATGAAACATGAATCTGTGAATCCAACAAATGCAAAGGATGAAATTAAAGAAATTTTTGTTGATGGCCTGCAACGGGATCTATCCCCGGAGGAAGAACCCCTGATCTCAGGTTGGACTCAATCCTTTAATAAGAGCGAAAGAGCTACCATCATCAATCTCTTAAAAGAATTATTAAATAAGCATAAAAGACATGACTAATATTAGAGTGGATGGTATTCGATGTTAGTAAAGAGAATACGAAAAGGCAAGCCTGTAGGTTGGCCTGCCTTTTCTCCTTTATAGTAAAGTTTCCACTTACACATTACTCGTTACATCTAGAAGTTTATCAATATCTACTCGGTAAATTGGGCGTTTTATGTCTTCTTGTCCTAGTTCTGCGGTATCTTCTAGTACTTCATCAATGTTCATACTTTTAAATACCTCCCAAGTTGTTAAAAAATCAGAGTGTGAATAAATCATTCATCCACTTTCATGTTACACATTACGCAAGAATTATTGCATTTTTGGGGGTATTTATCAATTTTTTCGTACAAATAACTACATTGAATATTCAGAAGTTTGAATTAAAATAAAGAATTATGGTATACTAAGAAAATGATTGACTATTCTCTACTCATAATTTATGGCTAGAATAGCTCTCTCCTTAAGGAGGCCTTTCAATGAAACGATTTTCCATGCTTCACGTACCTAAAGACTTCAAGCATAGAGGACGACCAGCTGTTACCGTTCATATCCTACCTGTTCACAAAGAATTTTTCGCAATAGGTAAATCACGAAAAGGAAACGGGAAAGCGGCCAACATCAACGAAAAGCTAGCCGCATATTATGCCTATCTAGATACATTAAACTAATGGATAATTTATATAATGAAAAGCGGATCAGACTTTCCTGACCCGCTTTTTTTATGTGTTCATTGATAAAGATATTTATAAGCCCTTTCATTGATAGCATTCTAAATGCCTACAGACCTGTTTCTTCAGAATTGTTCCTTCTCCTCTTCTACTGGAAATAAATCTTTATAATCGCGAAGCATCTGATGATGACTCCTCACCATGATTTCAGGTAAGCCTTCAAGAGGGAAAAACGCTAATTGAATGGATTCAGATGGATCGGCTTTCAAAAACCCTTCAAATTCATACGTATAATAAGCGGTTGTCACAACGTAAAATTCGTCTCCATTTTCTGCCTGAACATATTGGTCAGCTCCAGAATAGACGTTTAACAAATGTAACTTCCCTAATTGCAAGCTAGTTTCCTCTTCCACTTCCCTTCTCGCTGTCTCTTCTGTAGATTCGGCCAATTCCATTAGTCCTCCAGGAAGTCCCCACGCACCATGTGGGAATCTTCGCTGTTGAAGAAGCACTTCATTTTTTTCATTTAGAACCATCACAACCGCACCTACTAAAATAAGTGGGCGGTTGCCAACAATTTCCCTGAGTTCTTCTATGTATCCCAACTGATTATGGCCCCTCTCCCAGTTCTGAAATGATGTCAGAACGCTACGTATTGACACACCTCCCTCCCTCTAGTTTTTCATTAGGGTTAAGTTGCCCACGAATTCCTTTGCTTCAAACTTCTCCATAGGTGGTAGAGCGATGACCGTCAATGACCCTTCTTTAATTTCAGTCAAACCACTATCATGAATACTGAAAAATCCTTTCTGCTCTAGTTTTTCCAGTTCCTCCGTTTTTCCCTTCAAAACAATTTTCTTCATCCCTGTTTGCACCCACTCTATGAAATCAGGCTGCCTATTTTGAAATGGCGTATCCTTAGACATCATCGTCAACGTACTGAGAGTAGCTGCATGAGCCACTTGCGCTGCCGTCTTCCCCTTAGACATGGGTAAATCTTTATTTACAATAAAATATTGTACAAGATCCTTTTTGTTCATATTCCATTATCCCTCCTATAGATATCGTTGCGTCCTATCTCTTATCCTACCACGGATAGGATCTGTACAAATGAATGTTCTACTTTCTTCTTAGTCTCACACGCTTGTTTTCAATTGAGACGATTTTGACTTTCTCACCGATTGTAAAATCGAGATACTCTTCACAATCCAACTTATACGTGTGACCGTTGTCAAACTTCATCGCACAAGACGAGTCACTGTTATGCTGATCAATCACCTCCCCGGATTTAATACCTTCAGATCCCAGGCTGACAGGAAAGTATTTTTCTTCAATCCTTACCCACTCTTCCTGTCTGCTAACCACTAATTTCAATATCACAACTCCAATCAGGATCAGAAGTAACAAGCCAAGGAACCAGCTTTTCATCCGCAACCCATCCATTGTATTCTCCTTTCTATCTTTAAGGCTGTTTTCGTAAACGTTGTCGCGTTTCCAATGAGCAAGTGGTGGAGTGTAGCTCGTTAAGAAGAAATTCTGTTTATAAGACAACAAAAAATTATATGCCATCACTTCCCAAAACATTCGAATATTTTCCTCCTTGCATTTTGATCAAAAGGGACTTACACTTAAACTAACGACCGTTAGTTAGTTTCCGAAAAGGATGATCTGAATGAAAAGCGATAAAAAGCAGTTGATAAAAGAGGCATCATTGGATTTATTCGGGCAAAAAGGCTACGAAGATACTTCGTTAGCCGAAATTGCTAAGGTGGTGGGAATAAAGAAACCTTCCATCTACAACCATTTTCAAAGTAAAGAGGAATTATTTATAGAAGTCATGGAAGATTTAATAAAAGCTGAAGTGACGGCTTACAAAATGACAGCCAAGACAATGGTCTCTCAAGAACCCTTGTCAAATATTAAAAAACTATTTGATTTATTTTGCCATAGATTAATGACAACAAAGGAAGCCATATTGTGGAAAAGAGTCACCTTCTTTCCGCCAGAACTGTTTAAAGATCTTATCCAAAGACAATTTATTCATTTTGAACAAGTTACTTCCTCCATATTAGCGTCGGTTTATGAGGAAGGTGCAAATCAGCATCTGTTTCATGAGATCAATCAGGATGAATTTATTGCCTCTTTCTTATGTTTAGTTGACGGCGTGTTTTTAGAACATCATTATTACACAGAAGAAATTTTTCAACAGCGAATTGAATCGGCTTGGAAGGTTTACGAATTGGGTATTTCAAGTCGCAAAGGAGAGTAGCATCATGGGTTGGATTTATGTGGTAGTAGGAGGCATCTTAGAGATTGGATGGGCAACGGGGTTATCCATGTCAGAAGGATTCACTAAACCGGTGCCTAGTATGGTCACAGCATTCCTCATATTAGTCAGTTTTTATTTTTTCTCACAATCAATGAGACTGTTGCCGATTGGAACAGCTTATGCCGTCTTCACCGGGATTGGAGCAGCAGGTACAGCCCTTATTGGAATGTTCTTCTTGGATGAAGGGATAAGCTTAATGAAAATTGCATTTATCACATTACTCATTTTTGGAGTGATCGGATTGAAGATGAGTGATAAAGAAGAAAAAGATACAGGGGGTGCTTATTGATGGCATGGATTTTCCTCCTCTTTGCAGGGTGCTCAGAAGTGGTCATGGTTACATTTATGAAGCTTTCAGAAGGTTATAAGAAGCTGGTCCCTTCTATCATCAGTTTTGTAGCCGGAGCATTTAGTTTTTACCTATTGTCGCTTTCCCTGATCCATATCCCTGTAAGTACCGGATATGGGATATGGACCGGGATAGGGTCTGCCGGGGCAGTGATCATGGGAATGGTGTTCTTTAAAGAAAGAAAAGAGGCCAAAAGGCTTTTCTTTATTTCCTGTATTGTCGGAAGCATCATTGGTTTGAAATTGGTTTCTTAAATAAAAAGATCTTGCACCCATTAAGCGCAAGATCTTTTTATTTATGGTTAGTTGATGATTCCATTCCCTACAATATCAAGTTCAATTTTCGGTTTGATGGTGATGATGGGATACTCCTTCTCCCAATCCATTTGCTCCCATTCTTTATGGTGAAACGCAATGAATTCTCTTCCAATTCCGAATAGGTCAGCGTTCGCTTCCTGAATTTTCTTAATCATTTTTTCTGCATCACTCATTAGATGTGCTGAGATTTTTTCATCAAGCTCCTTGATCTTTTGTTTATCAGCTAATTCATCCTGAGGAAATTCGACAATCGCAGCCTCCGTTTTCAATGTCAGTTCCACTTGTATATTTCCTGGTGTGGAAGAAAGTATTTTCATCTTTGTTTTGGGATTTACTAAATTATAGGTAATATAATTTTCGATCTTCACCTTATTTCCTTTATCCACCTTCGTGACATACCTCGCAATTTTCCCTTTTTGATTCATTAAAACAAGTAATAAGGTTGACTCGGGAATCGAGAGTTTGCCACTCATCGAACGTTTATGGAATAATGCAGTACCACTTAGAACAAGTTCCTCATTATCGATTTTAAAAAGGGGAACAAAGAAATCCTTTCCTTCATCAAACATAATTGTACATACGGATTGGAGGTTCACTTTCGGAATACCCGTGAATGATTCGGCGGAACTAATGGTTTCAATAATGTATTCAGATATTAAAATATTTTTCTGAGAAATCATTTTTAGAACATCTCCCGCTTCCCCTTCCGAAACAGCTAATTTCGAGGAAATCGAACTGTTGGGATCCCGGTAGAAAATGTCCAGAAAATCATAAACATCCTTTTTCGCAAGGCTTTCCCCTAGCAGAAAGACTCGATTTTTTGATGGTTCAAAGCTACCTGATACTTTCCGGTCCATATGCATACGCACGTCCCGAATCGTTCGTCCATTCGCTTCAACCATCGTGTTGGTGGGGACACCATCTTTAAAGTCTCTTATGATTGCCGTGGCGTGAATGTTTTTATCTGGTGTTAAATCGAAGGCAGAGGAAAAAACAAGTCTTCCATTTTTGAGCAACCTTTGATCCCAGCACCCTGTCAAGCACAATAACATGACCATTAGTAGGATAAGGATTTTTCTACTTTTCATTGTTGTTTCTCCCTTTCGTGTTTTTTGAACACCAATGATATGCCTAGTAGCATGAGGGGAATGAAGAATACAAAGGCGTAAGACATATAAATGACCGCCTTATTGTAAACTTCCATTTGATCAAACTTCACCATTAGAGCAATAATCAGTCCCATAACACCAAATATGATCGGAAGAATAGTACGTTTGATTTTTTTCACTTTTCGGAGGAAGAATGATGTTCCTTCTGTTGCAAAGAATAAATAACTTGTTAATGATGTAATGACGTTTACGACCCACAAGGAAACAAACACAAGATCGATTCGTTCGACTATTTGCAAATACAGTGACTTCACAAAATATAAAACCGGTTGTGGAACAATATCAATTTCTGTCGGACTAAATGTAACGATACTTACTATGGTCATAAATGCATAAATGATTGTCACGGTGATATTGGCAACCGTTACATGTATGAGAATGGCTTTCTCCTCATTTTGTTTAAAGTGTGGGTATAGAATGAGCAACAGTTCAAATCCAAGCATAGAGAAATATGCTTCATTCGCACCCTTCAGCCAGCCCAAAACCCCTGATTGTCCCATAGGAAATAAATATCTGAATTCAACCGGATAGGTCACTAACACTATGATTGAAATAACCAGTAGGAAAAAGATGAGGCTCGATACCACTACATAAATATTGCTTATCCCTATGACGTCCTCACTCGCTAAGTACATGGCGGTCGCAATCAATAGAAACATGATGATCCATTTAGGGGTGAAGATCAGCACCCACATCTTAATAATCTTGGTGGAGTACATCAAAATCAGTGCCGTTACCAATAGTGCATATAAAATATAACCGCAATTTAGAAAAGTTCCCGTTATTTTCCCAAGAAGTATCTTTGAGTATTCAAAAAGTGACTTAGAAGGAAACCGTCTGCCTAATAGCCACAGTATCATGATAACAGCCTGTACCAGCAGTCCTGCTAAAAGGACAGCAATCCAGGCATCCTGCTTGGACTTCAAGTATACATTAAACGGTAAGCCCAATATCCCAACACCTATTTGTGTTTGGATGATGAAAAATGTTAACTGTACCCCACTGAGTTTAGTCTGATTGTTCATTTTTTTTCCATCCTCTGGGGTTCGTCGTCTTCCATTTATAAATGGCCTTTAAATCTCTCGGTCGTTCCTTCATTAGCCAAATTGGAACACGTATAAATGCATCTTTAAATGCTTTAACATCAAATGGGGCCATCGGATATAAGTAATAATGACCAAGTGATTTAAGTTTGGACATGTGAATGAGAGTAATCATCAGCCCAATAACGATCCCGAAGAAACCGAATAATGAAGCTAAAACCATTAATGGAAACCCTAATATTCTTACTGATGTGCTCAATTCATTCGATGGAATGACGAATGATGAAATGGCCGTGATGGCGACGACGATGACCATTGTATTGGAAACAAAATTGGCATCGACCACCGCTGTCCCGATGACAAGTCCACCCACCACCCCGATGGTTTGAGCGACAGGATTGGGTAATCGTATGGCAGCTTCACGCAATAATTCAAGCGTAAATTGCATGATTGCAGCCTCAATCAAAGGTGGAAAAGGCAAGTATTCCAAAGAACTTTTGATAGAGAAGATAATCTCTACTGGAATGACTTCATAATTATAGGAAATAACCGCAATATAAAAGGCAGGAAGGCATAGTGTGGTAATAAAACTTACTAACCTGATCAACCTCAGGAAGGACGCAATGAATGAGCGTGAATTATAATCCTCCGAGGTTTGAAAAAAACTAAAAAAAGAAACCGGAAAGATCAAAGCGGTTGGACTGCCTTCCATCAGGAGGGCCATTCTTCCCTCCATCAGATTTGCTACTACTCTATCCGGTCGTTCCGTGTTCAAGAATTGTGGGAAAGGGGAAAACGAACTATCTTCCAGAAACTCTTCGAAATACCCGGGAGATTGTATGGCATCCGCCTTAATATATGTGATGCGTTCTTCAATCGTTTTAGCAAGTTCGGGATCTGTTAATGTCGAAATGCTGACCAGAGCATATTTCGTTTTCGTCGTTACCCCCACATGCGAATATTTCACGGTTACTTTTCTGTTCGTGATTCTTTCCCGAATAAATTGCACATTTTCCGCTACATTTTCACTGAAACCTTGATGCGATCCCCTGATTACCTTTTCATTTATCGGTTCAATTCGATGTGCTGACTGATTCTTAGGAGCTGAGATTAAGAACATACATTCCTCATCTTCAATGATCAGCAGGCAATGCCCATCCACCAGTGCGTCTAATGCACCTTGAAGGTCAACCGTCTCATTGACATTCGCGCCATAAACAACGTTTTTAATATGACCGAAAGGGTTTTCTTGCATTGGTTTAATAACACTATTTTGAATACTCCCTACTTCCACTATTGAATCGATGAACATAAGTTTGACTTGTTTTTCATTAAAGATCAGATTTCTAATGCTCAGATCATCTGTCAGAAATAGGCCTTCACGAATAAACGTTACTTTCTCTTCTAAATTCATTGCAGGAGTATCGCAGGTATCTTGTTTTTCAACCGTTGGATTGATTAATTTGCGTGTAGTTCGCTTTGAAAATGACCTTCTCATGTGAACACCTACTGAAAGAGTTTATTACCATGTATAGTGTCCATTAGTGTGGGAGTTATGCAGGAAGACTATCTTCTCACTTCCTTAAGGTCCCTACTCCCGGCTTCTGCAAGTCAGATGCTTTTAAGTTCTTCAATTATGAGTTTCTTCACAAATAATAATTCTCTCTTCCATTAGATATTAGTAGGGTTTCCCTTCCTTTTTTTGATATACTTAATCAGATAAACTAGTCGATAGAGGTGAACAGATTGTCTAAGCAAAAGATGTATTCATGGAGTTTACAAATTCTTGTTATTCTTACCATCATTTATGTTTCAACAAAGATTTCTTTTTTATTTGAACCAATCGTGGTATTTGCATCAACCTTATTTTTCCCGATTATCATATCAGGATTTCTGTATTTTTTATTAAATCCATTAGTCAATCTTCTCGAGAAAGCAAGACTTCCGAGAACTCTTGCCATTATCGTCCTTTATGTAGCCATCATCGGTTTGATGGTATTACTGATAGGAAACATTGCTCCTATCATTACGCGACAGGTGACTGCGTTATTTAACGCACTACCGGAGTATGCACAACAAACGAGGAACTTTATTGAGTATCTGTCGGAAACAGACCAATTTAAATGGATGATGAATCAGGAATACGTTTCAATGAAAGATATTGAAAATCAATTGGTTGATTTCGCCAATACGTTACCTGATAATATCACCTCTGCCCTGAAGGGATTATTAAGTGTATTGACGAGTATCACCATTCTTATAGTGACCGTCCCTTTCCTGCTGTTCTTCATGTTTAAGGATGGTCATAAATTCCCCAAGGCGATTTCGAAATTCCTGCCGCCTGCCTACCGACAAGAAGGAATCAATACATTAAAAGATACGAGCGGAACACTTGCAGCATACATACAGGGGCAATTAACAGTCGCTTCATTTGTTGGGACCTTAACCTTTATCGGGTATTTAATCATTGGGCTCCCTTATGCTCTAGTCATGGCGCTGATAGGGGCTGTCACCAATATCATTCCCTTCATCGGTCCGTTTATAGGGGCTGCTCCTGCAATCATTGTCGCATTATTCGACTCACCAACCAAGGCGATACTGGTTGTCGTTGTTGTCACAATCGCACAGCAAATCGAGGGAAATCTGCTTTCCCCTCTTATCCTAGGCAAACGATTGGACACTCATCCAGCAACGATCATCATTTTATTGCTAGTAGCAGGAAACCTTGCTGGTATTCTTGGCATGATCCTAGCTGTTCCATTTTACGCAGTAACCAAAACAATCGTATTGAATTTTGTGAAGTTCATCAAATTACGAAGATCTAAAATACAGGAATAAAGTGGAGACAACCGGGCGTACCTGGTTGTCTTTTTTTTGTAGTGGTTTAAATGTTGCGGTGTGGCTGAAAAGGTTTAGTAAATCGGAAGTATTGAAGTAGCATTCACGATCTCTCGCTTAAGGGGAATCATTCATCACATCTTTTTGTACATAATTACATGTGGTCCGATAGATTCAATATCAAAGACGTCTCCTAGCTGAGTTAAGCCCAACTTCTTATAGTAAGGACTTGCGGAAGTTCTGGCATTACACCACCACAGTCGACATCCTCTTTCTTTCAGGATATCTTCGCTTTCTTCTATTACGCGCTTTCCAATACCCTTTCCTCTGTATTCCGGAAGCGTTGCCATCCCCCTTAACCGGTAAGGGTGGTCTGCCTTCAACCTCTCTTGTCCTTCTTTATAAAATGAGCCGATACAGATCAGCTTTTCTCCTTTGAAAGCACCGATATGAAAGGTACTTTGGTCGAGGTCATCTTCATACTTACATTCCTCGATTGATTGTGTCGGTCTTAGGATCTGATTTCTGATTGAATAGGTATCAGCAGCTGGTATCAAATGAATTTGAATCATCTTACTTCTCACTCCTATATTTTGGCTGTCTAGCATAATTTCATCTTATCATAACGTCTTCTCTGATTTTTCATTCTAATAGAAAAAGAAGCAATCTCCACATGGGAAATTACTTCTCTTATCATCACTTCTTTTTAAATAACTTATTGGATGCACCTTTGACAGCTTTACTTGCTGTATCTACCGTTTTCCCAACCACTTTGTTTCCAGAATTGCTTACGTTTTTCACAAAGTCTGTCGACGTATCTGACACCTTTCCGACTAATCCGCCTTTTCCACTTACACTTTTGATTATTCCATTTGCAGTGTCTGCAGTTTTATTCAACAGTTCACTGGCCGACTTTGATGTATTCTTCACTAAATCTCCCGGGGTATTGCGCTTATCTTCACTCATGATGATTCTCCTCCCTCGAAAAAAGACTCATCACTATCCCTATGAGTTAGGAGAGGAAAGTATGCAGACTATTTACAATTAACTGGGATTACCTAAATAATTTGTAGATATTGGCGTTTCTTGTATTGCTCCATCTTTCTTCTCAACCCGGTATGCCAATGCATGTTTTCTTGAACTCACTACATTGTGAAGTTCTACGTCTATAAAATGCAACGCTGCCCCATCATCAGCAGCATAACCAGATTTCAATTTTCCTTTTTCAATATATGAATGATAAAGAGGACGCCGGTTTTCCTCGCCGTCATAATGGGGTGAGTGACTTCCTTTTAGCAACCCTAACCCTTTGATTGTTTCCAATCCGTCGCCGTAAGAATCGGTCGTTCCTTCTTCAAACCAGCAAATCGAGCCTGCACTTAATCCTGCAAGAATGATCCCTGAGTCCCATGCTTTTTTAAGAATCGTATCAATACCCCATTCTTTCCATAGAGCAAGCATACACTTGGTGTTTCCCCCTCCTACATAAATAATGTCCTTATCAAGCAAGAACCCTTCTAAATCTCTGGTTGTAGGTTTGAATACTGATAAATGGAAGGGCTTGCATGGTAGTGATGTAAACGCCTTATAATAGCGTTCAATATAACTTTCTGCATCTCCGCTTGCTGTACCAAGAAAACACACCTTTGGATTTGATGACGTGGACTGGTCTAAGATATATTGATCCAATAGCTGGTTCTCAGGCTCCATGGAAAAGCCTCCCCCACCCATTGCAATAATTTGTTTCATATAATGACCCCTCTCTTATATCAGAATATATCAACAAGTATCTTTATTCTACCAAATTCACCTTGGCCAGAGCGGATTTTAATGGCCATTAGTAGGAAATAAAAAAAACCCTATGAAATATAGGGCCTGTCAAGCTTATTCAGTTGTTTTTGTTTCGGATTTTCTTTTGTTTTTTAACTTGCTTTCACCTTGAAAGGAGAGGATTAACCCATAGGTCATGACGATTAGGATAATGCCTAAGGGTAATGCAGTAATGATCGTGGCTGCCTGCAGTCCACTGATTCCGCCTGTTCCCATTAGGATGGCTGCGATAGCCGCCAGGATAATCCCCCAGCTGAATTTAACGAAAAACGGAGGATTTAAGCTTCCATTCGACGTTTGCATCCCTAGCACAAACGTTGCTGAGTCAGCCGATGTGACAAAGAACGTAATGATTAAAAATAGTGAAATAATCGACAATACGCCGCTTAGAGGCATTTGATCATACACATAAAATAGTGCCGTCTCCAAACTTTGTCCTGATACATCTATACCTTGAACAAAATCATAATACAACCCTGTTCCCCCGAATACTCCAAACCAGAGAGAGCAAACGATTGTAGGAACGATGATAACCGCAATGATAAACTCCCGGACAGTTCTTCCTTTAGATACCCTCGCAATGAACGTGCCCACAAACGGTGTCCATGAGATCCACCACGCCCAATAAAAGATCGTCCAATCCTTCACCCATTGATTGTTTTCTACATTAAACGGAGAAAAACGCAAACCCATGCTCGGAAGGTTCTGAACATAGCTTCCAAACGTTGTCAAAAATAATTCAAGAACAAATTGGGAAGGTCCAACTATAAGAAAAATAGTGAATAACAATACAGCCAGTATCATATTGGCATTACTTAAATATTTAATTCCCTTAGATAATCCGGTAGATGCAGACGTTATGTACAGAACAGTTGCAATCCCCATGATGATTAACTGAACGTTAAAACTAATAGGAATATCCATAAGAAAATGAAGTCCGCTATTAATTTGTTGAGCTCCGATTCCCAGTGAAATGGCTACACCGAAAATAGTTGCAAAGACAGCAATGATGTCCACGATATAGCCTATCGGACCTTTAGCTTTTTCCCCGATGACTGGATATAAGGTGGCACTCATAAGACCTGGCATGCCTTTTCTAAATTTGTAATAGGCTAATGCCAATGCCACAACAGCATAAATGGCCCATGCATGGAAACCCCAGTGGAGATATGTATAGCGCAATCCTATTTTAGCAGATTCAATCGTGCCTCCTTTTCCAAATGGAGGTGTCGCATAATGAGAAACTGGTTCGGATACGCCGTAGAATAGAAGCCCAATACCCATTCCTGCACTAAAGAGCATGGCAAACCATGTCAACGTGGAGTACTCTGGCCTATCACTGTCCTTACCTAATCGAATCTTTCCATATTTACTTAATGCAAAAAAGATGGCGATAACAAAAAAGAATGTAGCTGAAAATTGGTAAAACCATCCAAACTTATCTAGTAGCAACCCTTGTGTACTGGACATTATATCCATCATCCCTTGAGGAAAAATGACCCCCCATAATACAAAGATTACTCCAATTGAAATTGAAATCCAAAACATTGGTGTAAAATTCTTCACCTAACTTCCTCCTTAATACGATTGTGTCGGTTCAACATGAAATACTAAATAATTTAGAGAATAAAGGCATGAATTTATTTATACCCTCATCTTTTAAGCTCTAAACTGGTAAGTTAATGGAAAGCCGTAGGGACGGACCTTCACCCTATCCGACCAGCAGATGTAACCATAAAATCCATTTTTCGTTCATCCCGAATGGTCAATACTCATTTGGCATTAGAAGGAGGAATACTCTATCAAAAAAAATATATATTTCGCGTATCTTTTTTTCAATTCCGGGCAAATTATAGTAGACGGAGGTGATAATCATGACAAACAATAACAACAAAAAACCACAACAACAAAAAAATGAAGCTGAATTTGCTCAAGAGCAAAACACTGCTGAAAGAGCTAAAAAAGCTGCTAAACAACAAAATCAACCAAATCAACAAAACCAACAAAACCAACAAAACAAGTAATCAAACATAGCAACCTAACTGAATACTTATGTAAGAGACTAGTCTACCGACTAGTCTCTTTCCATGAGGTCCGTCCCTTACTTAAATACATACAAAAAACCTCCCCGGAATGCTCCAGAGAGATTAGTACTTAGCATATTCTTTCTAACAAAAAATGTGCATGATTATTAGTATGACAATCCCATTTACATTATTAATCAGGTTTAATTCTTTTTGAATGGTTTGTAAGCTACAAATAAGGCAATGATTGCAGATGTCACGCTTATAAAGGTTCCGATCAAAGGAGAACCTTTATATCCTGTACTTTCATAAAAATATGTCATAGCCAGACCGATTATTATACTTAGTACAAGACTAATTGCTAAAAACACACCGATAAACACAAAAAACTTCTTTCCGTTTTTCCACAAGATGAAAGCACTCCCGTATGTCAGGTATTGTAATTTACACAATTCATAACAAAAAACAAAATGAATTCTCAAATAGCAATCAAGAATACATGTCATCAGCCATTAGAGGCCGTTGATTTTACTATTTTCTATTTCTCCATTTCCTTTGAAGATTGTTTCACGTTAACCTCGAGACGGCTGTTCCCCATAAGGTAGACAAACACCAAGGCAATGCCAAGTGGAATCAATGCATAGGCAAAGGTTGTGGTGATCGAGTCAGACATTGCGTTTGTAATCTTAGCAAGGACAAAATCAGGAATCTTCTCACGCATTTCCGGTTCGAAAATACTTCTTGCATCTCCCGAAAAGCTCTCTAAAGCTCCTTGACCTTTGAAGGCATTTTCCAATTCCGCTGCAAAAAGTTTCGTTTGCAGTGTTCCATACACCGTTATTCCAATTGTCATCCCGAGCGACCGGAAAAATGCATTCGTCGAGTTGGCCGACCCTCTAAATCTTGGATCCAGCTTATGGATAGTGGCATTTGGTAGTAAAGAGAATGAAAACCCAACTCCAAACCCGCTCACGATCATATATAGTGTTAACAACCATCTACTAGTATCTGGGCCGACCGTTGCAAGTAAGGTCATCCCTATAATAAAGGAAATAATGGACACCCACATAATGTTTCGATAGCTTGTTTTCGTCATTCGAATTCCGGCCACAGCACTACCTGCAACTGATCCAAGCATCAATGGAGTTAATATTAAACCTGCATTTGTAGCAGAGCCACCATAAACAGCCTGAACAAAGATCGGAATCAGAATGGTCAAGATGATGAATGCAGCACCATACAGAAATGCCAAGGCTTGTGCTGATGCAAATAATGGAGATTTAAACATCCAAAAAGAAATGATAGGCTCTGATGCTCTTCGCTCGATCACCAAGAAGCCGATAAAGAATAAAAGGAAGGAGCCAAATAACCCAATGATTTGCCATGAATCCCATGGAAATTCCTTACCACCGAATTCAAGGGCAAACATTAAGCTGACAACCGCCACCACTAACGTAATGGCACCTCCCCAATCAATCCGCTGAGTTGATCTCTCTGTAGATTCTTTATATGAAGTTGTGATAAAAAAGAGAGAAAGAAGTCCGATTGGCACATTCACGTAAAAAATCCAATGCCAACTGAAATGATCAGTTAAAAATGCTCCTATCAAAGGTCCAAACACAGAAGCCGAGCCAAAGACCGCTCCTAAAAGCCCTGTCATCTTTCCTCTTTTTTCAGGTGGAAATAGATCAAATACAATCGTAAATGCTATGGGAAGTAAAGCTCCCCCGCCTATCCCCTGAATGGCACGGAATATACTTAGTTGAACTATATCCTGTGCAATCCCACATAGAGCTGATCCAATTAAGAAAATCGAGAGACCGAATATGTAAAATCGTTTTCTTCCATACATATCTGAAAGCTTTCCGAAAATCGGCATCCCAGCCATAACCGCTACCATATAAGCAGATGTCACCCAAACAAACTTATCCAAGCCGCCGAGATCTGAAACAATTGATCCCAAAGCTGTTGCAACAATGGTATTATCCATGGCTGACATTAGGATTCCCAGCAATAAACCAGCAAGAGCCAGCTTCATATTACTTTCTTTTGCAACCAACAAGATCACCCTTTCGTAAGTTCAAAACAAATAATAACTCCTATATCATTATAAAACTTTCCTTCTGATTGTCTAGCCCATAAACCCATTCCTTAGCCCATCTGGGATCGATTCTTTCACTCTGTTAACCGTAAAGTTATTCATTGAATCACTTCAAAACGAAAGAAGTGGAAAAAGCATGAGAACATAAAAAAACAGAGCACGTCAAGTGACGTACTCTGTTTGGAGTTTTACAATTGGATTACTTTTGAACGTTAGCTGCTTGTGGTCCACGAGCGCCTTCAACGATTTCAAATGTAACGTCTTGACCCTCTTCTAATGATTTGTATCCTTCACCTTGGATAGCAGAGAAGTGAACAAAAACATCGTCTTGACCTTCAACTTCGATGAAACCGAAACCTTTTTCAGCGTTAAACCATTTAACTTTACCTTGTAACATAAAACACGTACCTCCTAGTGCAGTAGCACATAAAAAATTTATATTCCTGTTCTAATTAAAATTCAAGTTGAATGTACTTCAATCATGCATATTAACCGAACAAAAATAACTATCTTTACTATATCAGATTTTCATGCAAAACTCAAGAATTGAATGGGTCGATTTGTAAAATCAACAAGCGGTGTTATTCTACTTTTATCGTTTGATTTTCTTTTTCGTATAGCTTCTTAATCATGCGTATTTGTCCTCTATGACTGATTTCATCCTCGAATACATGGAACCATTTGAAGAAATTATTCCCTTTTTGTCCATACCACCAATCCGTTTCTTCATACAGCCACGACTCATCCAACTGCATGAATTGCTCAATCGTTGTTTCCCTGGTGCTCTGCAGATTTGTTAAATAGTATTCTACCGTTTTTCCCTTTATGACTTCAGCTGCCTTACTCCCTAAGCTTAAAGCAGGTTCCAGGGTCTTGGCATACTCTTCGATTTCATCATCTCCAAGTTGTTTGAACGTCAGTACCTGATAAATCTTTTCTACCGCATCAAAATGAGCTAACAGCATGCCGATTGAATTAGCATCATCGTGACAGCGATAATCAAGCATGTCGATCGATACATTTTCCACATCCCGAATTGTGGTGAATCGTGCATATTCCATCATTGACACCAGCAAAGAAAAATCCTTCTTCATTCCATTCTTCTCTTTAATTAAATACAACGAGTCCATTTCCATTGTGAATCCCCCTTTTCTGTCTCAATTAACTATATTGGATAAACATTGGAGATTTCCTTTATTTTTTAGGATTATCCGCATTACGTTCGAAGCATTTTTAAATGATTGATTAACATCCTATCTTCAAAGGCCTTTAGTCTTCTTCTAATTGTATTGTCTCTTGCTTCGTTCACATACTTGGCAACCGGTTTTTCCTTGTGGTCATATTGGGAGGTATTTAATACTTCTAAGCTTGTGAGTGTTATGACAGTGGATTTCTTCGTCTTGGTCTGGCTTTTGTTTTATATCATCACCAGGATGTATGGTGTAAGGACAAAGCGGTGGCTCTGCTTCTTGCCTATCATCGGTCCTCTTATGTTACGATGGAAGAAATGAAACTGGAGGGATGCGTTCTATGTTTACAAAGATACCAAAAGAACAAAAAGATGAAATGATTGGAAGGATTCAGAGTTTTTATTATGAACAAACTGGGGATGAAATCGGGGATCTAGGGGCTGAAAATTGGTTTGATTTCTTTATGAAAGAAATTGGCCCATTCCTTTACAATAAAGGAGTGTTAGATTCTAAGGATGTATTAATGGATAAGATGCTCCTTCTTGAAGACGATCTATATGCATTAAAAAGGCCAATCAATTCGCGTTGAACACGAATACATAAAAATGGAGCAGGGGTTATCTCCCCCTACTCCTTTGTAACGTTATGAAGAACCTTATCATCGATTCGACCATTGTCATTCACAACCTCAATCGTAATCGCTTCTTTATCTCTGTTTTTTATCTCAGATATCAACTTGTTCATCAGTTCTGTTTTTTTTATATCTACCGTTTTTGTTACCTTATGCTCTTTTGCCTTTTCTCCTTCTTTATGACTCTTCAACTTTTCATCGACGTAAATCAAATCGATTCCTAAAGCATCTCTCATCGTTTTCCCCTGTATGAAAAATCGGACTTGAAACGGAGTATTCGGCTCCAAGGCTCCATCTGTTAATACTCCGGAAAATGAAATCGTTTTGGCTTCATCATTGATTGTTAAGCTACCCTTTTCAATCATATCAGCTGCATTTCGATTGCATCCACTTAAGAGAATAGCGATCAAAACAACAGCAATCATCGCGGCTTTTAACCCTTTCACAACGTTTTGCCCCCTTATATGTATGTGCTTTATTATCTTACCAAATGATCCTAAAAGAAAGCCAGAAACAATTGTTTCAGATACATATAAACGGACATATTACTATTGGATTTGGAAGTAAAGAATGAAGGAAATTATTGAGGTGGGCAATTTCAATAGGTGGCTGGCCAGAGTTACAAACTGCTCGATCAGCTCAAGGGGCGGAATTACTATACAAAAAATAGGAAGGTGGCTGGATCAACAGCAGCCATGTAATTCCATCAGGATTACATGGGGGTTATTTGTTATCTATTCTATTTCAAGAAGCTTCAAATAAAGGTTTGATTTTACCACCAATGGATACAGTGTGTAATAAAACGGGTCGCATCAACGTGCACATTTATCATTCTTTGATCCACTATTTTTTGAGATGTTTGTTACATACTGCTTTCAGGATGAACAATTTTTCCTGTACACTTAACATTCTCCAACATTTAGCACGAATGATCATGATTCATTTCCCCTCTCTTTTATTACATCCTCTTCTACTTACTTCTCTTTACCTCCTTTCAATCCATTGCAAACCATTCAATTTGCTACATATTGACAAACAAAAATACTTTCTCCGACAGGTTGTCCTAGCGAAAAAAGTATAAATTCGAAACATATGTCAATCTGTATAGGTATTTGTAGAATTTCTTTTTTATCTTTTTAGTGTTTTCACTGTTTAAGATGGTTCGACCCGTCATGAGAGGAGTTTCACAAAATGGTGAAGAACACGTGCGGTTAGTCCCCAAATGACTTTATCTTCATAATAATAGAAGTGTTCTTTCATATTCCTCGCTTGCCATTGATAATTTTCTCCTCCTGGTATTTGTTTAAATGGAAAACTCTCTTCCGGCTCCATCTTAAATTTAATAGTATACAAATCAGGTTCTCTTTCACGGAGAAAGGAAAGGGGAGTTGTGAAAATTTCATCTACTTCCGCTGAATTTGGCTTTAAATCTTCTAAAGATCCATTCAATTTTCCCACATATGGATAGATGATGGTACCAAAAGGAGAAACAATATAATCGAGGGGATAAACCTCTGAGATTGTGTTCGCATCAATCCCCAGTTCCTCCGAGGTTTCCCGTAGTGCCGCTGCCATCTCATCGGAATCACTTCGATCAATCCTGCCACCTGGAAAACATATCTCACCAGGCTGTCTGCGCATATCGAATGAACGGACTTCAAAAAGAACATGAACTTCTCCATTTACTTCTATTAAAGGAAGTAGAATAGCATATTCAGAAAATGTTTCACTTCCCAGCACTTTAGGTGTCCTGTCCTTGAAACGATTCAATAATTCGTTTATATCCATCCTCTTATCCCCCTTTATGATAATCTATTCTATGATTTTCTTTATTATAGTATGAACGGAACACAGGACCAAGCATTACGTTTCATCACCATAAATACCATTTGTTTCCATCCAATCTTTGAATCTATGATATACTGAAGGGGTCTTCTCCTTTGTTGAGAGGAACAATGAGTATAACGAGAAAGGAATTGAAAGCATGTTTGGAAAAGTGGCATCAGATGTATTAGGTTTAAGCGATATTGGTACGGTCATTAAACCCGCAGACTATGACAAAGCGGATTCTGATGATTATATTATGCATGAAGATGGCGAGAAGATTTATTTCTTAATCAAGTCCAAATCCGATGAGTATTGTTTCACAAATAAAGCGCTCATTCATTTGGATGGAACAAGTGCAGCCAGCAAAAAACGGGTGCTCCGCCGCTTGGACTTTTATAAGCATCAGCTCTCAAATGTCCTTCTTGAAACCGCCGGGACAGTGGACTTGGATGTTGAAATCAAATTTAAAATTGGCTCAGAAGTATACTCGATCGATGTTCACAAAAAGCATTTAACAGAAGTGAAAGATTTATATAAATCCCTTGTGAAAATTGGTGAGATCACCACTGACAATAGCATCTATTCTTCCTTTGCCAACGATAGTCTTCAACTTGCTTCCTCTACATTAGGTCAGGTGAAAACGGATGATGTGAACGTAGTGGAGCAGTTTAAAGCAGTGAATCAATATGCCTTTAACTGGCTTTCAGATAAGAAAAAAGAGTTTACGCTAAAAGATTTCGGCTTTGTATTCGAAAAGTTCATCCAAAATTAATCAGCTACACCCGGCTGGATGTTCCAGTTGGGTGTAGCTGTCATTTTTTTATCTAGGTTTATGCACTTTGGTCCCTTTCCACTCCTGAATGCCATCATCCTCAATGATCCCCAGCGTCACATCTGCAATATCCTGATCAGCCATCAATGTGTCTTGTATGGCAAACTTGATATCGTCTGCTTCAGAAAGCGGTAGTCCCCTCTTTAACTCAAGATACGATTCTACATGGTAATAGCGGCCTTCCTGGATTATTCTCAGCTTGAATATATCCACGACCGAGTTGTGCTCAAATATGGTCGCAGCGATTCGATCTTCCACTTCCTTTGGTGCAGCAACTCCTATCAGACCGACCATATTATCATATCCGACTCGAAAGGCTACCCCCACCATCAGAAAACCAATCATGATGGTTACAATTCCATCAAGAAGCTGAAAGGTTGAAAAATACGAGACCAATACGGCAATCAGAGCCAAAAAGGCACCAGTTACAGCGACTATATCTTCATAAAACACGAGCCTTGTCGGTGGCGCTGCCCGTTTTACATTTTTGAAAGCCCCGGTGAAAATCCCTATTGCTCCAGTGCCTTCCTCTCTAGCCTCCTGTCCAATTTCCTTCATCACTTTAAAGAGAATTCCTCCATCTATTATGATGTTGAGCAATAATACAGTCACATTCAGCCAGATTCCTTTGACCTGAGCCGGATGAGTGAGTAAATGGATCCCTTCACGAACCGTTTCATATGCCATAACGGAAACGACGATGACGGCGATCATACAGAATAAGTTGATGACACGTCCAAATCCTGTCGGAAACTTATCTGTCGGCTGTTTCTCTGAAAGGACACTTCCGATAAACACAAAGCCTTGATTGACTGCATCAGCTATCGAATGCATAGCTGATGCAAACATTGCTCCACTACCACTCATAAAGAAAGCGATCCCTTTTGCAATCGCCAGTACTCCATTTCCGACCATGGCAAAAAATGAAGATTTATTTCCTTTTTTTATGAGTGAAAAAAACGATTCATTACCCAATGGACATACCACCTTACAATTTTATCACTTACATAATAGTATCTCACAAGGATGATCTTTCATTAGTCAATTGACGAACCTTTTCAGCTTTTCTATACTGTAACAATGAGTACAAAAAGACATTGCAAATTCGAATCTATTTAGGTCAGGAGAACAAACTATGGATTTTACCATTCAGCATCTTGCCTTTTATTTGATACAAGTTGAAGGAAAAGGCGAAGAAGCAGATAAACGACATAAACATTTCCAAACGTTAACTGGACCTGAGTACGAGGAAAGTCCTCTTAAAAGCTTTTTAGACGGAGAGTTGACTAAAATCGTGAAGCGAAAGGTCGACCGGCATTCTAAATCTGAATCTGCCCCTACGAAAATTGGTCGATTTGTTGTAGAACCAGGTCATGAGTTAACTTCCAATCCGAATTATAATTTATTCGATCGTACTCGTCATGCTGAGAATAAAGAAGACTTTCGTGAAGCATGTGACCAAATTGTTCAAATGTATATAGAAGCGAGCGCCATTCGAGGTGGAGCATTCCTCGTGGCCACTGCCAAGCTGACGAAATTCTTCGATGACCCATTTGTATTTATTATGAAATGTGATTTCGAACCCAAGGTAGCCACCATAACAGACGAGGCGACTCTCATTCACAATGTTGAAATGGCCATCACTACAAAAAACATGAAGTCCATCCAATATCCTTATATGCCTGAAGATGGGATGATGGATTCAGCCGAAATCAAAATTCATCAAGCATCCCATGCCCGATACTTTGAAGATTTCTTGAAATGGGTCGAATATGAAAAATCCATGCCTGAAATCGTGAAATCCCAGGTGTATGGGATGGTGAAGGAACATATTTCCGAAACTTATGCTGAAGAGAGTGACGAGCGGGTGGAATTTGAAGAAGCGGTTGAGGAATGGGCCATCAGTCCAAAGCGGGAACTCCAGGAACGATTCACGACTGAACAAGTCGTGGAAGCCACCTCTCAAATCGTCGAGCAATCTCCAGAAGTTGAATTGAAGGTAAAGCTTGACCATGTGTCAGTAAAAGCCCTCCTTTCAGATTTCGGCGACAACATTCATTTAGCGAAAGTGAACGGTCGATATGTCTTGATGATTGAGAGTGAATCGGTCATGTTTGAAAAAGGCTTCTCGCCACTAGAATTTTTAAAGCCTGACGAGTTGCATGAAGTGATTCAGAGGATACAGGAGAAAGAATAAGGTAGAGCCATGGTGTCCATGGCTCTTTTTGTTCACCTACGAAAATTCTTTCATGCTCCAATGACTTAAAGGAGAGTTCTGAAAGGGAACGAGCCCATCTTCAACTTACTACTATTATTGAAAAATAGCTCATAACTCCAAGAAAATCCTTGTTTAAATAGGAAAATTTCCATAAAATGTAGTGAGAATATTCTTTACATTTTGATTAATTGGGGATGAACCATGCTTACAACTAAACAGTTACAAGATATTAAGGACTTACAGACGTTGTGTGAAACACAGGATGGAATTAACTTGAAATTGAACTGGGATATGCTAGAAAACCGACAAAACATGAAAGATGATTTTCTACAATACGTGGGGAATCAATTGATTGGATTTATAGGATTATACGGCTTTGGTGATACGTATGAATTATGCGGAATGATACACCCAGCATTCCGCAGGCAGCATCTTTTTCATGGGCTTTTTCAAGAGGCCATTGAGTCATTACGGGATCGAACGGTCCGTAAATTTTTACTTAATACTCCAGGATCTTCGTCCTCTGGAAAAGCATTCTTATCACAAACAGAAGCTACCTATGATTTTACCGAATACGAAATGAAGTGGAATAAGGACAGGCTGATTACAGAATCGCAGAAGATCCAACTACGAGTTGCAAGTGAAAAGGATATCGAAACCATCATCGATCTCGATGAAAAATGCTTTCAGGTTGTGAGAACCGATGCCGAATCGTATACCAAGAGATTATTTAAGGAAGCTGGTGAAGGCAATCTTATGATTGTCTTTGAAGAAAAGACGATAGGAAAAATTAGAATTCAACGAGTCGACAATCAAAGTTTCATTTATGGCTTTGCCATCCATCCCTCCTACCAGGGAAAAGGGATCGGTCGAAAGGTTTTGTCTCAAGTCGTGATGCAAGAATCGATGTGGACCAGCGATATATACCTGGACGTGGCCGCAACGAATCGTAAAGCTTTGAAACTTTATGAATCAAGCGGCTTTCAAACATTCTATAGTCAGGATTATTACCTGTATCCTATGTAACCGATAAAGAGAGGACAGTGGGTCTGAACCCGCTGTCCTCTCTTTATCGGTAAAAGATATGTTCACACTTCCATGTATCACCAATCGTCAATACTCCATGAGAATAATAAGGAAGCCTTCGTTTATCAGTGGGCGAACCGGGATTGAAAAGGAACACTCCCTTCATATAGCGGGAAAACGGAATGTGGGAGTGCCCAAAAATAATCACATCAACCTCATCATCTCCGAACGCTTCAAATGCTCTTTTTTCCGTCGTTTTCCCTGTTCCATCCCCATGGACCACACCAATCTTCAATCCCATTTTCTCGATGATCCTTTTCTTCGGTAGAAGGGAATGAAGTTCCTCGCTATCCACGTTACCGGCGACCGCAATTAATTCCCCGTATACCATAAATTCCTCATACATTTCGATTGTTTGAAAATCTCCACCATGAATGATAAGATCACTCGATTTAAGGTCCTCTATTAAAGCCTCCTTTAGTTCCCTCCCTTTTCTAGGCATATGTGTGTCGGATACAATGACAATCTTCATTTCAGTCTCCTTTTGCATATTGTGTGAACCTTAACCCAATTTAGTACGTTCTTTCTCAATTACATCCAAATCAATCCGATTAAACAATGGTGAGGTGTTTGCAATGTTTAGCTTCAATGGCAGAGATACCTGACACCAACCAGGCTGTTCATTCAAGCTCAGTTGTTCCGTCAGAGATGAGGAGGTGAAAGGTAAAAATGGCTGAAGTAAATTTCTAAGATTACATATGATAAATACAAACTCCTCCAGGACCTCTCTTCCTTCTTCCCTATCCTCTTTGATTACATTCCACGGTTTCTTCTCGTCAAAACGCTTATTGGACCAGCGAATGAACTCGAATAATTCTTCAATCCCCTGTCTCGTACTTCCTTCTTCAATGGATCGCCCTGTACTTCTGAATGTCTCCTCCACTTTTTCTGATACATCCTTTTCGACGCTTGATATAAAAATGGTGTGACCAAATTCCTTCTCATAAAACTTAACTGTACGCTGAACGAGATTCCCTAAGGCTCCCAAAAGTTCACTATTATGACTGTAGATGAATTCTCTCCATGAAAAATCTGCATCCCTTTTTTCTGGTGCATTGATGGTGAGAAAATAACGAATGGAATCGGCGTGATAATCGCCTAACAGGTCCTTCACCCATACAGCCCAATTTCCGCTTGTTGAAATTTTTCGTTTCTCAAGGGTTAAATATTCATTTGAGATGATATAATCCGGAAGATTGCCTTCGCTTACACCCATCAGCACTGCTGGCCAAATAATGCTGTGAAACGGAATATTATCCTTCCCATGTACATAATAGGACGTGGTGTCCCCTCTCCAATATTCCTTCCAATCTCCCTCATGTTCTGCTGCCCATTTCATAGACGCACTTAAATATCCACTCACCGCTTCTATCCACACATAAATCTTCTTGTCTCGAAAACCTTCAATCGGGACCTCTACTCCATTATCTAAATCTCTGGTGACGGGCCGGTCATGCAGCCCCTCTTCCAGGTAGCGCTTTGTGAGTTGAAGAGCATTTTCTCTCCATTTTCCTTTATGATCATTCAGTAACGTTTCGAGAGGCTCTTGGAATTTAGAAAGGGAGAAATATAGATGGGTAGTGGTTTTCTGAACCGGTTCATGACCACAGAGTTTACAACGCTTCTCCAATAAATCTGTAGGATCCAATACCGTTGAGCAATGATCACACTGGTCTCCTCTTGCCTTTTGACCACATACTGGACAGATTCCTTCTACAAATCGATCAGGTAAAAATTGACGGTCATTTTCACAATAGGCTTGCTCCACACCCTTATCATATAACCACCCCTGTTGATAAAGATCGATAAAAATCCTTTGCACGACTTCATGATGATGCATAAGATCGGTTCTAGTATACTCATCAAAGCTGAATCCTAATGCTTGAAAAGCATGAAAAAATTCCTGGTGGTAGCGATCTGCTATTTCCTTCACGCTGAGCCCTTCTTGCCTTGCCCGAATGCCGATCGGTGTACCGTTACAATCACTGCCTGAGACGTAAAGAACATTCTCCCCTTTCATACGGTAATAGCGGGCAATAATGTCCCCCGGTAATAATGCAGCGATATGCCCAACATGCAATGAACCATTCGCGTATGGCCAGGCGCCTCCTATAAAAATGGACATCTCTTTCTCCTCCTTAAAATCAACTAAAAACCCCTCGTCCTTAGATATCAATCGACATCTAAGGACGAGGGGTTGATCTCGTGGTACCACCTTAGTTTATAGCTTGCTCACGCAAGACTACCTCAACAAGTACGGGGCATGAAGAAGCCCTTATACCGTGACATTGGTAACGGATGCCCATTCCCGTCCTACCCTACACCCAATCGGTTCGAATAGAATGCTCCGAGATCATTTTCCATATCGGGTTGCCCTGCTTCTTTTCAGCTTACGAAGCTCTCTGTCAAGGGAATCCTTTATGTACTCTTCTCATCAACGCAAATTAGATTTATTTTATATTATGCCACTTTTTCAAAAATTTGCAACATCGAGTAAAGGTTTTATATTTACGAATTTGTGGAAAGGAGAAAAGATGACACTATATTAAAAACATAAGAAGAGGTGATGCCCTGTTGTTTTCCTTGCAGAAGCAATTCAAACGTCCGAGTGGGATGCTCGGCTGGTTTATCGGAAAAGTAATGGAATTCGATAATCGAAAAATAAACAACTGGTCCATCAGACAATTGTCCATTCAAAATGGAGAACGGGTCCTCGAAGTGGGGTATGGCCCTGGATACTGCATCCATCGAATTGCAAACCGATATCCTGCAACCCTGGTGGACGGCGTTGATATTTCTGAAACCATGAAAGAGACCGCTCAACATAAAAACCAAAAAGCCATCAACAAGGAAAAAGTTCGTCTTTTCGTTCATGACATTAGTGAATTTCAATTGGATAGCGTTGAATACGATCGTATCTTTTCCGTCAATAATTACCCCCTTTGGAATGATCAAAAAAAAGCACTCGTTCATTTATACAATTTGCTGAAAAATGATGGAACTCTCCTCATCACCGTCCAGCCACGGGGGGAAGAAGAAAGGGACAGCAGAGCCGAACAATATGGTGAAGAAATCTCTGAGGCTCTACATGAAGCTGGCTTTAAGGATATCACCCTTTCATTTAATGATGTGAATCCTGCACGAACGGTCTGTGTGAAGTGCGTTAAATAAGTAGACGAAAAAAAACCTCCTTAAGGAAAGACTCTCTTCAGGAGGTTTTTCTATGTTTCCCCAACAGCTCTATCCGGTGCAAATCATCAATAAATTTCCGTTGATGTCGTTAAAATTACTGTAAGAAAAATCTGGAAATGTGACGATTTCCGAGACAATCATCACTTGGTTCTCTTCCAGCTTAAAAACGGTATTCATTTTTCTATGAATCATCCTCATTCCTCCTTAGATAACGGGGTCGCCCATCAACGAAAAACCGATTTCTTTCCCGTGAACAGTAAGTTTCGCTTTGATTCCGTTTGGCAGAATAAACATTGGATCTGTATGGCCGAAGTCCAGGTCCGTGACCACAGGGAAGTTGTACCCCTTTGTTACCCGTAAAAGGATATCCTCCAATTGCGATTCTTTAAATCCCACGTTATCATGAAAGCGACCAACAATCAGACCATTTATCTTGGAATATACACCCATGTGCCCCAACTGTGTTAAGTAACGATCAATGGATGAGGGGGTTTCCTCGGGATCATCTTCTATACAGAGGATGGCGCCATCCAAATCTGGAAAATAGGATGTACCGGCGAGAAGGAGCATTGTTCCCATATTGACTGCGATGATCTTCCCTTCGGCTTCTCCTTCCATGACTGCACGGGGTCCCTGGTTTCCACGTTGCTCCCGTGGTCGATTGTCTTCTTCATCCCACCACAAATGTTCCATTACGTAAGCAGAAGAAGGAGAGTACTCTATTCTTTCCCCTTGAATGAGGGTCTGGATGAAGTGATCCTTTGTATAGGAAAGCAATCCGCCATACTCACCAAACTGAGGAAGCACGGCTGGGCCGAGATATGTTGTGAGCCCTGTTCTCTGATAAATCGCCAAGTGAAGCGCGGTAATATCACTGTATCCAAGGAGAATTTTCGGGTTATTCTTGATTAGTTCATAGTCGAGATGCTCTAGAAGCTGATGGGAACATGTGCCTCCAATGGTTGTAATAACCGCCTTCACCTCTTGATCTGCAAAGAGGTTGTGAAGATCCTCCACTCTCTCATCCACTGTACCAGCCATATATTCATTTACCTTTAGTGTGTTCGGAGCCACTTTCACGTTAAATCCCAGTCTCTTAAGCTCCTCGATCCCCCTCTTCAATCTTTTAGGGCAATGTGCCGCGACAGGTGAAGATGGTGAACAAATGCCAATCGTGTCTCCTATATGTAATCTAGTTGGAATTGTCATCCTTTTGACCTCTCTTATCTATTATGTTTTATATTGTCAGATTAATAGAAATAGTTGTCAAATTCAACCTAAATCGTCAAGTTTACTAATCAAAAAATAAAACAGCCGGCCCTGTAAGGACCGACTGACCATTTTATTCTTCAGTGTTGCTTTCGTCTGTATTGCTTTCTTCATCCATATTCTCTTCCGTACCTGTGTCATCTTCCGTGTCGCTACTGCATCCGGCTGCAAACGTTACTACTGATAGAGCTGTCATTAACATTAATAACCACTTTTTCATACTTTTCATTTTAATAGCCTCCTGTTATGATGCTGTGTTCAACTACATCTCTATCATACTGATTTTCCAGGGGAAAAGAAGGCTATTTACCTTTATTTAACATACATTTAGAATCCGTTCATCTACTTCTTGAAGAATTTACAAAGTGTTAGGTGTTCTTTACGAATTCAACGCACTCGCCTTCGATGCGCCGATTAATTCCTTGATTTCATCAAATGCATCCTTCTGAATCAGATCGATGATTTTACTTCCAACAACTACTCCATCACAGCTCTTACTCATGTTACGCACATGTTCGGGAGTTGATATTCCAAACCCTGCAAGAACAGGAACTGGACTATTGTTCTTAAGTTTAGTCAAGTGTGCAGAAATATTATCCGCAAATCCATCTCTCGATCCTGTAATACCATTAATGGTTACGGCATAAAGAAACCCTTCTGTAACGGAGCCCAGTTCCTGAATTCTTTCTAACGGACTCGTAAGCGTGGCTAACTGAATAATCGCGATTCCATTTTCTTTAGATGGGCCACGTACAAGATCATGGTGTTCGAGAGGCAGGTCCGGAATAATCACTCCGTCTACACCTACTTCTTTACAATCTTGAAAGAAACGCTCAACACCATAATTGTATATTGGGTTAATATACGTCATAAACACCAAAGGAATGCCAATTTCTTCTCTTCTTTCCTTTAACACTTCAAACACTTTTTGAAGGGTAGTCCCCATCTCAAGTGCACGCTTTCCTGCTTCTTGGATGGTCGGTCCATCGGCGACGGGATCTGAGAACGGGATGCCGACTTCTATGGCCGTCGCTCCTTTATCCTCCAACATTTTTAAGGTTG
This sequence comes from Bacillus sp. BHET2, assembly GCF_005938125.1. Lineage (GTDB taxonomy): Bacteria > Bacillota > Bacilli > Bacillales > Bacillaceae_B > Rossellomorea. The sequence continues at coordinate 361,855 of NZ_VCQN01000001.1, read as the reverse complement.
AAATGAACGATTCAATTCCTCCGTCTCCTGCCATCACATAAGGAATAAACAGCTTATTACCTTTATCAAGTTCGACTTGAAATGTGTTATCCAGAAATTTTTTACCCATGTTGACTACCTCCCAGTAACTCTTTTACTTGTTCAACATCTTTATCTCCTCTGCCAGATAGACAAATCACGACAGACTCATCCTTTGGCATTTTCTCAGCTAACTTAACCGCATAGGCAACAGCATGGGAACTTTCCAGTGCCGGAATGATCCCTTCGGTCTGGGATAACTGTTTAAAGGCTTCCAGTGCTTCACTATCAGATATGGATGTATATTGTACCCTCTCAATATCCTTCAAGTAACTATGCTCCGGTCCCACTCCAGGATAGTCAAGACCTGCTGAAATGGAGTGGGCTTCCTGTACTTGCCCTTCATCATTTTGAAGCAGATACATCATACTTCCATGAAGAACACCTACAGATCCTTTTGTTAGAGTCGCCGCATGTTTGTCTGTTTCAACACCACTTCCGGCTGCCTCAACACCATATAAATCTACTTCCTTATCTTCAATGAAGGGGTGGAACATGCCGATGGCGTTGCTCCCCCCTCCTACACAAGCAACAATTGCCTTAGGAAGGTTATTTTCTTTCTCGAAAAATTGTTGCTTTGTCTCTTTTCCAATGACACTTTGGAAATCTCTGACCATTTTCGGAAACGGGTGTGGTCCCAATACTGAACCAATTATATAGTGAGTGTCCTCGACATTGGCAACCCAGTATCGAAGAGCTTCATTGACAGCATCTTTCAATGTAGCACTTCCCTGTGTGACACTTACAACCTTCGCCCCCAGTAATTCCATTCGGAAAACGTTCAACTTCTGTCTTCTGATATCTTCCTCACCCATGAAAATCACACAATCCAGGTTTAAGAGTGCACATACGGTCGCCGTTGCTACTCCATGCTGTCCAGCGCCTGTTTCCGCTACGATTTTTCTTTTTCCCATGCGTTCTGCAAGTAACCCTTGACCGATGGTATTGTTGATTTTATGGGCTCCTGTATGATTAAGGTCCTCACGTTTTAAATATATTTTCGCTCCTCCTACCTGCTTGCTTAAATTTTCAGCAAGGTAGAGAGGATTTTCTCTTCCAACATAATCCTTTAAATAGCTTTGAAGCTTCTCTTGGAACTCTTCATCCACAGATGCTTCCTCATAAGCCGTTTCCAATTCCTTTACGGCCTTCATTAAAGATTCAGGTACAAATCTTCCACCAAATTGTCCGAATAACCCTTTTTGATCTGGTTGTACATATGCCATCGTAATTCCTCCATTCTCTAGTTTCATAACCTTACACCGATTTCACTTCTGAAATAAATGATTCTATCTTCAACCGATCCTTCTTTCCGGCTATCTCCACTCCACTTGAAACATCCACCATATAGGGACGGACCTTCTTGATCGCTTCCCGCACATTTTCAGGATTCAACCCCCCTGCTAGAATCAGATGATGTGGATGGGTTAAAGCTTCTGCATAATCCCAATTAAATGTCGTCCCATTCCCTCCACGATGAGGTCCCTTCCCACTATCCAATAAGATCATCTCACCAGGATAGTGTAAGCTTCCGTTAATATCCTCTTTCTCCTTTATTGAAATAGCCTTGATAAATGGAAGATCGAGACCTTGGCAGAAAGTTACGGATTCATCTCCATGAAGCTGCACATAATCGAGATTTACCGTTTTATAAATTTCAGTCAGATTCTCTTTCGACTCATTCACAAACACACCAATTTTCAATACATGGGCAGGAAGTAAGGCACTGATCTTTGCTGCAGTTTCCACGTCAATTCTTCTTTTACTATCAGCGAATACAAAGCCTACCGCATCAGCCCCGGCTTCCACGGCCCATTCGGCTTCTTCCTCCCGTCTTATTCCACAAATCTTCACTTTAGTCATTTCATCACGTCTTTTCTTACTTGCAGACAAGCGAGTGCCGCTTGTGGGTCATGACTTCTCATTAAGGTTTCTCCTACAAGCACTCCATGCGCACCTGCATTTACAGCCCTTTGGCAATCGTCTTCATCCCTTATTCCACTTTCACTGATTAATACGACATCCCGCCCCTGAACCATGGAGCCAAGTACCTCCGTAATTTTCAAATCCACTTCAAAGGTTTTTAGATTCCGATTATTGACGCCAATGATGGTTGCACCAAGGTCCAGTGCTTCCTCCATTTCTTCTTCATTATGAACTTCAACCAGAACTTCCAATCCACATCTGGTAGCATAACTATATAATTCTTGTAATCTGTCAAATGATAAGGCAGCCACGATTAATAGAATAATATTCGCTCCTGCATCTTTAGCCCGATCAATCTGGATTTCATCAATGATAAAGTCTTTACAAAGAATCGGAATTGCAACCACACGACGCACATTTGCAAGATCCTCCATCCTACCTTTAAAGAAAGGGGTATCGGTCAGGACAGAGATGGCGCAAGCACCAGCTTCTTCATATTTCCCCGCTTGCGCTACCGGATCCACTTCTGTTCGGATATCCCCTTTTGATGGTGATGCCCGCTTTATTTCTGCGATCACTTGCAGCGCTGAGGCAGATTTTAACGACTCGTACAGTGTTTTTTTTGGGGTATCTTCCTGATAATATGATTCATATCCTGTCTGTTTTAATTCATTCACTTCTTCTTTCTTCTTTTCAATAATGGTGTCTAAAATCGTAGACAATTAAATCACCTGCTTTCGACGTTGTTGGCTATAGTGTACTAGGGATGTTAGTTTTCCCTTTGCCCTACCGCTTTCGATGCTTTCTCTTGCAAGCTTTACACCTTCTGCAAAGGTTGAGGCTTTCCCATGTGCAAACAATGCGATTCCTGCATTTAATAGGACCGTATCAGTGTAGGGTCCTTCTTTTCCTTGTAAAACGTCCTGTAAGATGATGGCGTTTTCCCTTGCATCTCCACCTCTTATCTCTTCAAGGGAATAAGCAGGAAGGCCGACTTCCTCACCTGATAACGTGAATGAAGTAATTTCTCCATCCTCCAATAGGACGAGATGATTTTCACCAGCCAGGGAAGCTTCGTCCATGAAGTCTGCACCATTTAGAACGATTGCCCGCTTTCTGCCTAATTCATGTAAAACTTTTGCCATCGTTTCTAATTTGTCTCTTCTATATACTCCTATCAGCTGGGTTTCCAATTGGATCGGATTCGTTAATGGACCAATGAGATTAAAGATGGTCGGGATCTTTAATTCTTTCCGAACTTTCATTATTTTTTTTAGTCCTGAGTGGATATTGGGCGCATATAGAAAAGCAATATTTGTTTCATTTAACAAGCTTTCCACTTCATTTGCCTGGAAGTCCAAGGAAACGCCAAGATGCTCCAATACGTCTGCACTCCCGGTTTTGCTGGAAATACTTCTATTTCCGTGCTTTGCCACGTTTACCCCTGCCCCTGCTAGGACGAATGCACTCGTTGTACTGATATTAAAACTTTGTGATCCATCTCCACCTGTTCCACAGTTATCCATTACATTTTTAACAGTGCTTGTAATCGGCAATGCTTTCTCTCTCAGTACTTCAACGAGCGCTGTCATTTCATCGACCGTTTCACCTTTCATTTTCAATAAGGTAAGAAAACAGGCAATTTGACTCTCTGTCGTTCCATCCAGGAACAATTCCTGTACGGCTCTCCTCATCTCATCTCTCTCTAATGAATGACCCCTAGATAATGCTTGTAGATAGTCTTTCACGGTTATTCTCCTTTCTCATCTCAGCTAAAAAGTTTTGAATAATTTTCTTTCCTGTTTTCGTCCCGATAGATTCAGGATGAAATTGAACCCCGTACAGAGGAGACTTCATATGCTTTATGGCCATAATCTCTCCATCGTCCATAGAAAGTGCGACCGTTTCTAATGGCGGTTGCAGGGTTCCTTTCTTGATGACCAATGAGTGGTACCTCATCACTTCCAATGGTTGAGGAAGATATTCAAATACACCGCTGCCATTATGTTTAATTAGGGACGTTTTACCATGCATCACGTTTCCAGCGATTTCGATGGTTGCTCCAAATGCTGCTCCGATCGCTTGATGTCCTAAACACACCCCGAGAATGGGCACGCTTTTGTGAAGATTCTGGATAACTGAAGTGCAAATCCCCGCATTTTCCGGTTTCCCGGGTCCCGGGGAAAGGATGATCCCTGAAGGATTTAGAGCTTTAATTTCGTCCAGTGTAATCGCATCATTTCGTCTGACGATTACCTCTTCACCAAGTTCCTCAATATATTGATATAAGTTATACGTAAAAGAATCATAGTTATCAATGAGTAAAATCATCCTGTTACCTCCAATAATGACTTTGCTTTATTCAGTGTTTCTTCATATTCGCTTTTAGGGTCTGAATCATACACGATGCCTGCCCCTGCTTGAACGTTTGCCACACCATCTTTTAGAACCATTGTGCGAATCGCCAAGGCGAAGTCCAAATTTCCGTTCACCCCAATATATCCGACAGCACCTGAATACACGCCCCGTTTGGTCGTTTCAAGTTCATTGATGATCTGCATTGCCCTGATCTTCGGTGCCCCACTGACCGTACCCGCTGGCAAGCAGCTTGTTAATGCTTCAAGTGGGGATACCTCATCTTTCAATTCACCCTTTACCTCTGAAACGATGTGCATAACGTATTTATATCTTTCAATGGTTAAGTACTTGGATAAATAGATAGAGCCGATCGTACAAATCTTTCCTAGATCATTTCTTCCTAAATCAACAAGCATACGATGTTCGGCAATTTCCTTTTCATCTGATAGAAGTTCGCTCTCGAGCTCCATATCTTCACCAGCTGTTTTCCCTCTTCGTCTTGTTCCTGCAATCGGATTGGTTGTAATCTGACTTCCCTGGACTTTCAACAAGCTTTCTGGTGATGCACCCAGTACGACGTACTCTTCGAAATCAATAAAGAACATGTATGGTGACGGGTTGGATTTTCTCAAACTTCGATAGAAAGAGAATGGATCACCGGAAAATGATGCCTGTAGTCTCTGAGAAAGCACCACTTGAAAGATTTCTCCTTCTTTAATGGATTCCTTTGCCTTTTCCACCTTCTCCATGAATTCATCTTTAGACGTTTGAGCATGAAAGGAAAGTCGATCCAATTTTTCTTTGTGAGTGTCCAAATACACATTGGTCAGCTCCGCTTCTATCCCCTTAACTTTATCTTGAAGATTTTCACTTTGCCCTTCTGCCCACTCATTCATGACTACGATGAATACTTTATGCTCAAGGTGATCGAAGACGATAACTTTTTCATAGAACATAAGGTGTATATCCGGCATCTCCAATTCATCATTGGGGGTGATCCCGATTTTCTCATACTGTCTGATCACATCATAAGCCAAATATCCAACTCCTCCGCCTGCAAACGGGAAAGGTACGTCTTGTAATTGCTGATGAGGAATAAGGTTCTGAATGATTTCAATCGGATTCCCTACTCTTTCCTCTATTTGATCAGAAGCCGTCTTTTTAATCTGTACGTTACTTCCGTAAGCCTTGCATTCCATAAATGGATCGCTTCCTACAAATGAATATCGACCGGATTGCTCATGCTTCAGTGAACTCTCCAATAAAAATTTCTTCTTACCCTTCATTGATTGAAAGAGTGATATTGGAGTGTAAACATCACCATTCAATTCTTTCACTACATATTTCAATTCCTGCTGTTTCATCATTTTTATGCCTCCAATTATCTATTCCCATATAAACATCCATAAAAAAAAGTCCCCTATGAACAGAAAAATCTGTTCATAGAGGACGATGCTGACCGCGGTGCCACCTCTCACTTGGGATACATTAATGCATCCCCTCTTAATTCAAGTACGGGGTTTATAACCCGATACTCTATCCCTATAACGGTGGAGTTCCGTACAATCCTACTTTCATTCAGATCATCTCTCATAAGTCCATTCCAGACAAGCTATCATGCTAAGGTCTCACCATCCTTAACTCCCTGTTATGCATCACTTGAATGTACTCCTCTTACTCAACGATTTATCATTATTTAGTTATAAAAAAAAGGCATCTCAAATCCATTTACATTATGTAAAGGACGAGATACCCGTGGTGCCACCTTTGTTGACTGCTCATACAGTCCACTCAATCGTATCGAAGCAAAATGCTTGAATACGCGTCTTTTGTAACGATAAGACTTTCGCCAAATCCTACTCCCTAAGGTTTCAGTTTGGAAGCTCGGAAGTCCATTCCCTTAGATCGCTCACACTAGTTCTCACCAACCACTAGCTCTCTACAGTGTCGATTCCAGGTACTCCTCTTCGTCATAGCCATTCGCTCATTTAATTAATTGTTTATTATACTAATAGCTTTCAACTTAAATGTCAACTCTTTATCATTAATCATATTCTAATAGGTGAAAAAAGGTTACACAATGGAGATCATCATTGAATCACAAACAGGTTTATAGCCGATTTCCATATAAATTTTGTTGGATGTAGGATTATCCATGTCCGTATAGAGAGAACAGAAGGAATGATCTTTCAGCAGTAACCGGCTCAGTTCGGCAACCACAGAAGAAGCGTATCCTTTTTTCCGCCATTCACGGGGAGTATAGACAAAATTGACGGTTATTCCATTTTCCGTTCTTCTTGCTCCCCTCGCCATAGAAACCGGTTCACCATCCACTTCCCATATGAATACATACTTTTCATTGTCAATCATGTCTCTGGCCCGGTCCAAAGCCTCTTCCTGAGAGAATGACATTTCTCCGGTATCTTCTACAAAACCGATGATCCATCGGGTAAGAAGCTCAACATGTTTTTCACCTGCTGATACCATCTTCCCACCGCTAAATGGGATATCATTCACCTTATCCAGTTGATACACACGCTGATTCATTTTCACATGGTATCTGTCCCCCGTTAAATGGCACCAGGAATGGGTCAGTTGAAAGGCGAGCTCCTTCTCAGCTAAAAAGCCGGGAAAGGTGATTCCTCTGTTCTCACATACTATTTGCAGCCCTTTGACTATTTCATGGATATCTTCTTTCTTCACCTTCAATGTACTTACCAGGTAGTGTGGAGGAGTCATGATGAATGCTCCCACCACGGAACCAGCCTCATTTTCAACTAAAAGAAGGAGAGGATTCTGGTATTTGTCACTTGATATCATCGAGTTCAATAAGCCCAATGGCAGATTATTCGCAGCTTCATCTTCCATTAGCAAAGAATAAGCCTTATCATGAAAGGCTTTCACGTCCGTAAAAGCTGTTAGCTTATACATATTATCACCCCATTCCAAAATTCGACATTTACTAAGGGGATTCCTCCTTCATTCAGAGATTTCTGTCTATTATCGACCTGAAACTACTTCTGTTCCAATTAGTAGCTTTCGCCATCCCTCCTATAATTTTTCAACATATCATCACCCTTTTTCCAGCTAAAAAAAATGATGCTTGGACAAAAGGATTTTAGCCAAAGAAAATCCGAACGATTATTCGATATTCTTTCATGAAAATCGAAAACGTTCGGATTTTTTATTATTGTTGTAAAAGCGTATTCAGTGCATTTAACTGGTTCTAGCTGTTGATTGGAGTGCAAGACGAAGACACCTTCCCCCCCCCCGAGGAAAGCGAAGTCTTGCACGGAAATCAACAGCGGTGTCACAAGAAATCATAACATGGTCATTTATTCTGATTGTTCATTTTTAAATTATATTGGTTTCGTTATGTCCCAGCCTCATCCAATTGATTTTTGGGTTGTGTACTCACAGAAACCACCACATACATGAAGAAGGAAATGATAATCGGAAAAACTACTGTATGCATATCTAAATAATTGGGGGCAAAGCTGTGGAATAAGATATATGCTATAAGTCCAGACACCATTGAAGCGAAAGCTCCATGCCCATTCCCCTTTTTCCAGTACAACCCCAAAACAATCGGCCATATAAAGACAGCCTCTAGACCGCCGAATGAAAATAAATTAAGCCAAATAATTAATTCAGGGGGACTTAATGCCATTAGAAAGACCAGTATCCCAGTAACACTTGTCACCCAAAAACTAATCGTCTTTATCTGTTTTTCCTTCGCATCCTGATTGATGAAATTCATATATACATCTTTTACAATCGCAGAAGATACAATCAGTAGCAGTGAATCCACAGTTGACATGATCGCCGCCATCGGTGCGGCCAGCACAATTCCAGCCAGCCAAGGCGGGAGAACTTCTAAAGCGAGTAGTGGCATGACCTTATCTGCTACTTCAATTCCAGGAACCACCACTCTTGCAAGAACTCCGATCAGATGCATACCGAGCATGATTGAACCGACCACGATTGTACCGATGATCAAGGCTCTGTGTAAAGACCGGGAATTTTTATAACTCATGGCTCTTACTGCTACTTGGGGAAGTCCAACAACACCTACTCCCACTAAGATCCAGAAAGAAGAAATATACCTTGCGCTCAATTCACCGTTTGGCCCGTTTGGACTCACTAAATTGGGGTTTTCGGCTTGCAATTCCATCATGATATTCTCCATGCCGCCCCCGGCAATGATCGTGGCGACAAGCAGAATGATGGTCCCTCCAAGCATTACCACCCCTTGAATTGCATCTGTAATGGCAACTGCACGGAAGCCACCTATAATTACATACACAAGAACCGATATTGCAAAAAGGAAAAGTGCCGCTTCATAACTTAACCCCGTCAAGGATTCAATGAGCCGTGCTCCCCCTACCCACTGGGCTATCATGGCAGAAAACAAAAATAAAATAATACTAACCGCAGATAGGATGGTAATCTTATTGCTCCCGTATCGTCCCTGTAAATAATCAATCAATGTGACTGCTTTATACTTTCGTGACATGATAGCAAACTTCTTCCCGAGTATAAGGAGGACAAAATAACCTGTCACCACCTGACTCATGGCGAGGAGCACCCACGATAACCCATATGTATAGGCAGCACCTGGTCCTCCAATGAAGCTACTTGCACTTCCGTAGGTGGCTATCATCGTCATCGCCAAAATAAAGCCTCCCAATTGGCGGCTCCCAAGGAAGTATTCCTGAACAAATGAATCCGATTTACTTACATTTCGTGCTGTATAAATTCCCACCATAAAAATTACAATTAAAAAAGCAAATAAGGGAATTAAGGCCATATTATTCACGATAATCCTCCTCTTCATCAAAAGGAATATCTGTAAGAAGGTATTTCACGACAACCATCACTAAAAATACCATTAGTACAAACCCCATGACGCAGCTATAAAAGAACCATGCAGGCATTCCAAGGATCCAGTCGTAATCTGAGACCGATTGACCTCCTAAGCCGAAGGCAAATCCATACCACCATAAAAAATTTATAAGAACGAGTGCTATTCCGATTAATGCTTCGTGGTTGGCAATCCGAAACCGTCTATCGTCTTTTAGATTCACTTACTTTTATCCCTCCCTATAATTAAACATCCTTTAACAATTTACGACAGAAGGATACGAAATGCAATAAAAACAAAAGCAAAAACGTTGGTGTTTTCACAAGAAGACGACCTTATGAACTTGAAAGGTTTTCCTCCATAATATAAAGGGAAGTGCGGAGAGACAAACGATAGCTCAACCTAAACTACACAAAAAAACAGACCCAAAGCATCTGCTAAAGGTCCGTCTCTCTTTACCTAATAAAGGGGGTTTATCATGAATCATTCCATCTGTTGAAAGAGGGGGAACTCTTTTGTATCAATGAGAATGATTTTCAATATCATTGTAATCCCCATAAAACAAAATGTCAATACGAAAAGATTACAAACATATAGGAAAATTCTGGTGTGTTCTCGATCAAATTGTGGTAAAATTCTAAATTGTACTCACACTAAACATAGAGAGAAAGAGGGGAAATCATAGTGAGAGCAAAATTTAAAACCGTTGGAATACCGATTCTATTCATTCTTTTGTTTGTAGGAGCACTATTCTTTCAACAACTTTTACAAGTCAAAGAGCAACCTCATCCTGATTGGAGCAGATCGATCCCATTCGATTACACGTCAGATGAACGACCGCTCGTCTTTTCCGGGGAAGAAGGACTTTTCCTGGCAAGCAAGGGATCGGTGACTCAATTTACCTTTAATGAATTCCTCGATGCCAAGAAAGTAAAAACGCTTCATACGAGTGTTACACGAGGCAAACCCTTTTGGACAGATGGAAGTAGGGTCATACAGATTAAAGACGACCAACTGACTTCAACCGAAAGCGGAGAAGTGAAGATAATCGCTGAAGAAGTAACAGGAATCAGCACATCATCAAAAAATGTTTATTATTGGAATAAAGAACATCTGTATTCCCTAAATACAAAAGATTTATCCGTTAAGGAGATTCACCGTTTTTCAAATGAAATCATGGACGCATACATAGGCGAAACAGGCAGTGCCATCGTACAAGTGAAGCAGGATGACACACACTCTCTCCTTCACTATATGGATGCTGACCGAAACATAATTGAACAGCCATTTGCGGTAGTGAATACTGCTACGAACCAGCATATTAGCGGCTTAACATTTTCGGACGATAACAAGCAATTAACCATCCTTTATAATGAGGAAATGCGTGCACAAGGAACACTATCATATAAGATATTTAAACTAAAAACACCGTTGGACGAAATAGGAAGTTCCATTTTGAAACCGGCACAAGTCGTGTTTACCAACGAAATGTCCGGGTTCAAACTGCAAAGTCCTCGATCTGTTCAGCTCGCTATCATTAAAGGGAAAGAATCAATTCTTTTCACGTCTGAAAGCCACAGGGTGGGGGATCAAAATGCGGTAAGCCTTTACTTGGCCCCTTTCAGCGATTCAACTCAATTAGCGGCTGCTCCTATTGGTACAACCAAGCATTTTACCTATTCACCCCTTCAAATTACGGATGAAAGCATTCTATGGCTGGATTATGGAGGGGATTATTATGAGCTATTCGGGGCTTCTCAAAATGATCAGGTCATTGCTAAAAGTACTGAGTGGTCTAAACGAAGCGTAAAAGAAGCGGTTAATGATGGTGTACTCATGCTGTTTAGCAGCTTGCTTACGATATTGGTTTCGTTTTACTGGGTTTTGCCATCCTTATTCATCCTGATTCTACTCTATATGTTCAAACCGAATATTTTCGAAAAAGAAGGAATCATCTGGGTCGAATATGCTTCTATCATTCTTTTCTTGGCAATGCCTTTCACCTTCATCAGTAAAGCGATGGGAGATTACTTCTATTTTTCCGCTCCTGAATACTTGACGTTTTCAGGGAGTAAGTATGTATCGTTATTTCTTATCGGTGCACTCTCCGCCCTTATATGGAAATGGGGAAGAGATAAAGATTGGGGAACGTTTGGAGGAGCATTCTATTTTATGGGAATCTATATTCTTCTTTACGTTGCTTTGATCGGACCATATATTTTCAATTTGTTCTAAAAGCTTTTATTAAACCTTCATGATTTGAAGCTGTTGCCCTCACCATCTCATTGACAGAGCCTTAGCAGTTCTCATATTAATAGGCTCTTTTCGCAAAGATTGTTGTTTTCTAACGTAGGTGCTGTCCCAGCTCTGTCAATAAGTGTGTGCGATAGATGATGAGGGAACGGCTTCGCTTTCCGGCGGACGAACGGCCAAGCCTCCTCAGCTGCGCTTCCGGGGTCTCGGCACGCCCGTTTTTCCGCAGGAGTCTACGCCGTTCCCCTCACCATCTAAATAAGATATTGTGACAGAGCTTACTAGTGAAAAAAACGAATGAAATAGTATCATACTATTCAAGCTTAAATCGACCACTGCACACGTTGAAAATTGATGTTTTCTAGCCGTGTATAGTAGTAGATTCGTCCTCATACTTAGAAAGTTGATTGTAGCGGAAGGTGCTCGACTCCTGCGGGAATTGCGGGAAAGTTGAGACCCCGCAGGGCAAGCCCGAGGAGGCTCAACTCACGCCCCGCGGAAAGCGAGCACCTGCAGCGGAAATCAACCACTACTCGCTACTTTCTATAGCATCAAAGTTACGAAAACAGCCTACTAATAAAAGAAGCTGTAACATAGCGAAAATCAATATAATCTAAAGACGAACAGTCAAAATAAATAATCCGAACGTTTTCGATTTTCATGGATGAACATCGAATAACCGTTCGGATTTTTCTTTGGCTAAAACCCTTTTGTCACAGCCTCTTTTCTTTATTACGCTTCTTCTTTCCAACGCTTACGCTTGTAGAAATACATATATATCGTAATGCAAAGTGTGAGCCATGCACCTCCAGCAGTAAAACCGCCAACTATGTCACTTGGGTAATGAACGCCCAGGTACACCCTGCTAATCCCAATCAGAAGGACAAGTAAGCCGACTGCCGCTACACTGGCCCATTTATATCGTTTGTGATCAATGGCACGAAACAGAATGAATGCGAGTGAACCGTAGAAGATAAATGAACTCATGGAATGGCCACTGGGAAAGCTATAACCTCCTTGTTCAATCAGCGCTTCGATATCCGGCCGTTCCCGTTTAAAAATCCATTTTAGCAGCCAATTAAACCCAGCTCCTGTCAAGATAGTAACTGATACAAAAAGAGCAAGCGGAACTTTTTTTAAAATAAGCAGTATGGCAACAACACATATAGCAAAGATTGCAATCCCTTGAATGCCGCCAAGGAACGTGATCGAAGTCATGATTGCCGTGAGCTTTGGTGAAATGGTACCTCTAACGATATCAAATACCCCATTATCAAATTTGGCGATTTCGTTTTCTTTCCATTCTTCTACGATGGATACGAATCCCCATGTAAATGCAATAAAGCATAATAGGGAAATAGTAACAAAAACACCTTGTTTAATCTTTTTCTCCTCCAACACTTTTCACTCTCTCCTTACTTACAACGACCATTTTATTGAGCTTTTTTCTTGGAAGTTGCTTTCTTTTTTGTTTTTGATTGCTTTTTCCCTTTCTTCGGTTTGGATGAATCAATAGAGGCTTGAAGAGCCGCCATTAAATCTGTTACATTTTCTTTTGGTTCTTTTTCTTTTGCCATTACTATTGTTTCCCCGGTTTGTTTTGATTCTATCAATTGACTTAATCGTTCCCGATACTGATCTTTATAATTTTCTGGTTGAAATTTAGTCGTTAATTGATCAATGAGCATTGTTGCCGTTTCCAATTCTTTGGTTGTAATGTCATCTTCTTCAGGGACATTCGGGACATCACCGGTCCCTCGTACTTCATCAGGGTAATGAATCGTTTCCATTACGAGCGTATGCTCATACACCCTAACAATGGAGAGTTGCTCTTTTGAACGCATGGTCATTTTCGCAATTCCCACCTTTCCTGATTCCTGAAGGGCTTTTCGTAATAGGGAGTATGCTTTTTTCCCTCCATCATTCGGTGAAACGAAATAGCTTCGATCAAAAAAGATCGGATCGATTTCCTCGATTTTGATAAAGTCTACGATCTCGACAGCTTTTTCACCACCGACATCCTTCAATTCCTTCAATTCGTTTTCTTCAAGAACCACAAATTTCCCTTTCGTCACTTCATAGCCTTTCACAATTTCATGTTGGTCTATTTCTTTTTCACAGGTAGGACATACCTTTTCATATTTAATCGGGGTATGGCATTCTTTATGAAGTGATCGAAGCTTAATATCTCGATCTTCTGTGGCTGCGTGAAGCTTTATGGGTATGTTCACCAGTCCAAAACTGATGGAACCCTTCCAAATGGTATGCATATCTTTAAATACCCTCCTTTACTATAACTAATCCCTTATCCTTATCATTTTGTTCTCCAGCACTCTTCATCCCCTTTAACATTTGGAAATATTTCAGCTCTTATGTGGTCACACTAAGCTTAAAAAAAGGTGAACATATGAGACCGATGCTTCCTACCCTACAACATGAAATCCCAACTAAAGGAGACTGGTATTACGAAGTCAAATATGATGGTTTCCGAGGAATCCTCTCAGTTCATTCTCAAGAGGAAATGAGTCTGCAAAGTCGTAATGGGAAAGAGTTATTATCCATCTTTCCTGAGTTAGAGGAACAGATCAAAACATTACTCAGTGAATTTAAACTCCCTCTACCCTTTGTACTAGATGGTGAAATTGTATTGTTACGTTCTTCCTATAGCAGTGAATTCGCTGAGTTGCAAACTAGAGGAAGAATGCGTAACAGGGAAAAGATTAAACGTGCAGCTACACTAAGACCTGTTAAATTTCTCGCATTTGATTTACTTCAATGGGAGAAGAATACATATGATCAAATGGCTTATTATAAAAGGAAAGGGAAATTAAGGGAACTCTTTTCCCTTATCCAGTTCCCTTTAGAACCGTCCCCCTCTCATCCAGCCGTCATTCAGATGGTTCCCCATTTCACGGACCACCAGCTGCTATGGGACCTTGTCCAAAAGGAAGAAGGAGAAGGAATGGTCGCAAAGGGAAAACAGAGTAAATGGGAAGAAGGCAAACGAAGTACTAACTGGATTAAGTGCAAGAACTGGAAGAAATGTAAGTGTTTCATTACATCGTTTGACGAAAAAAACGATTATTTTCACATTGGCGTCTATGACAAGGAACAAATTATATCGGTCGGATCGTTTCATTTTGGGCTTTCTCCTGAGGATAAGCAGACTTTAAAACCCTTGATTAAGAAAAATAGTTCGATGAAAAAGCACTCTCGCTATTACATTGACCCTTCCATTACAGTAGAGATTTATTATTTACATGTGTATGATGGTCAATTGAGAGAGCCCCATTTTCATCAGTTTCTCTTTTCCACTTCCCATGAGTCATGTACGCTAGAGCAATTCCTCATCGATGACGCATCTATTCCTAAGGAAGTCGAAATCACCCATCCTGAAAAGGAGTTGTTTCGGAAGGTATCTTTGACGAAACTTGATTATATTCGTTATTTAAGAAAAATGTCGGTGATTATCCTGCCTTTTTTGATGCGACGTCCATTGACTTGTATTCGCTTTCCTCATGGGGTATTTGGTGAATCCTTTTATCAAAAAAACACTCCGGACTATGCTCCACCATTTGTTGAAACGTACCAGGAGGAATCAATCGATTTCACATTATGCCATAACCTGGAGACGTTGCTCTGGCTAGGAAACCAATTAGCTTTGGAATTTCACGTCCCTTTCCAAAAAATCAACGATGCATATGTGAATGAAATCGTTTTTGATTTAGATCCCCCAAACAGGGATCAATTTCCCCTTGCAGTAAAAGCGGCTGTAATCATGAAAGAATTATTTGACCAATTGAACCTTCAAAGCTTTGTTAAAACTTCTGGAAACAAGGGCCTTCAAGTGTATATCCCCATACCGACTGGATACACATGGGACGATACTTCATTATTTACAGAATTCATTGCTCATTTCCTAGTGTCTAATTACCCCGACGACTTCACAATTGAACGGTTAAAGAAGAACCGAAAAGGGAGACTTTATGTAGACTATGTCCAGCATGGAGAAGGAAAAACGATTATTGCACCCTATTCAATAAGGGGGAATGAAGATGCTCTGGTTGCTACCCCCCTCTGGTGGCATGAAGTAAATGATGATCTCCACCCTGGTCATTTTACAATAGACGTGGTGTTGAAACGGTTTCAACAGTTTGGTTGTCCCTTTAGCCAGTTCGAAACGATCAAGGAGTTTCAGCTATTCGACAAAGTGGTCCATTTTTTGAAAGAGCAGTCCAGCCCAAAGAAAAAAGGTGGCCCACAAGCATAGCTGATGGGACACCACTCTGTTCATTTATGCAGTTAGAAACACCTTATTATCTACAATTGATTTTGCATGGTTTTGAAGAAGTTCATACGTTCCTTCTTCAGTGAAGTCAATTCTAGATACTTCACGATAGCTTTCAGGATGCTTAATAGACAATTCAATCTGAGACTGATAAAGATATGTTGCATTCCCGATCAATTCCATACTGTAGTGCCCTTCACCTAATTGATTCACCACTACACGAACTTTCCCACCGTTGTTATATACATCGATTTCCTTGCCAAAATCATTCTGACCGAGCAAACACGTTACGAGACTAGAAGCTGACATCGCCGTTCCGCAAGCGTTTGTGAATCCGACACCTCTTTCAAAAGTTCGGACATAGATTGCACCTCTCTCAAGTGGATGAACAAAACTCACATTCACCCCATCAGGAAAAAGATTGTTGGGTCCATTCACTGTCTCTGATATCGTTTTCTGCTCATTAGACAGAATATGCTCTGTGCTTACGACACTGATCAGATGAGGATTAGGTACGGCCAATGCCGAAAAGGTCAATCGGTCCGAAATTTCCGGAAGGCTTTCATTAAGCAGTGTTTTACGTTCCATATTCATCGGCAATTCATTCAAATCAAATAAAACAGGGGAAATTTCGACATTATATGTTGGTATGTTTTCATAAATAGCTTCCTGTTGAGAAACATGCAGATCCGCTTTCATCGTCTGGATGACAATCCTTGGTTTGTCTAGAAGCTCACACACATAGCGACCTACACATCGAAGACCGTTCCCACACATGGATGCTTCAGAACCGTCTGCGTTAAACACCCGCATTTCTGCATCACATCTTTCACTCGCCAACACAAAGAGAATTCCGTCTGCTCCTGGGCCAGATTTACGGTCACATAATGCAAGGGCAAGATTTTGCCTTGCTCCCTCTGAAAATTCGTAACCATGAGTCATTTCATCAATTAGCAAAAAGTCATTTCCAGAGCCATGACATTTAATTAGATTCAAGTTCATCGTGAATCCCTCCACGGTAATTTACTAGTAAACTATTCATAATAGTTTTAGCTTGCCACAAACAAGCTCTTTACGCAATCATCTTTATTTTCATGTAGGAAAGAAATTCTCTATATTTCGTTACGAAACATCTTATATTTGAATTATTCCCTACATTTCGAGAAAATGGAATGGGTGATGATTATGAAGGAAGAATATCGATTTCGTTTTCAAGTCCATAAGGTGGATGAAGCTAGTGATGAATATCAATCTAGGGATGTTATGGTGTTGGCACGAATCCAGAATGAGAAAAAAGACCTTCTTTATGAAGGCCTCTTTCGGGTGCGCTATAATCAAATTGGCATTTATCCCTTTCCTGCAGATGTAGCGCAACAAATTTCTTCAAAGCATTTGCAGCGCCTCCTTCTTATGGAATTGAAAAGATATATAAAGCCACAAAGAAGATATCTGACTCCAGGTGAATATAAACCCGTATGGTGATGGTGTTACCTCACCTCAGCTATTTCCTGGGTCAGTAGATCTTCTGTCCATTTACATGCGGTTTGATAGCTTTCCATGACCTCCCGTTTATGTAACGCCAGTTCATCCATTATAGAATCGATCGCGGTCCAATCTGCTTTCTCAATCGAGACCACAAGTTCCAGTATGTCCTTAAGATCATTCTGAGAGCCTGTTAGTGCACTACATATATCATCATTCAACGGTAAATCCTTTAGAATATGATCAATTGGCATTGATAAAATGGTATCCATCAATGAAAACATCCCGGTCAGGAAATAACTTGATTTCATTGATGTATGGTTTCGCTTCTCAGCCAATAATTCGCACATCTTAGCCCTCATTAAACATAAGGTGATTACTTCATTCTTAAGCTGCCTTCTTTTCCCCACTTGTTCCCGGACTGCTAATATATAGATCCATCGTTTAATTTCCACCAGACCAAGAAGAACAATCGCCTGGCGAATAGAATGAATCTTATGTTTAGGACGGTAAGCAGGTGAATTCATCAATTTCAACAGTTTATAGGATAGTGAGAGATCCTGTTCAATCAATTGACTGATTAACTCAATGCTCGGTTCCGTCATTTCAAGTCCCTGAATGATGGAATAATATGAATGAAAATAAGTTGGGACATCATGGGTCGAGATGATCTTAGGTCTGCTGAAGAAATACCCTTGAAAGAAATGATAGCCTTTCTGCTTCGCTTCCTCATATTCGGCATCTGTTTCCACCTTTTCCGCCAGAAGCTTATACCCTAGTAAATGGGAGAGTACTTCGATACCTCCCCGCTCTTCTTCGCTTGTATTCAAGAAATCGACCTTTACATAATCCGCCACTTTCATTAAATCCCTGCAGGAGTGATTCGTTTCATTAAATACAAAATCGTCTAAAGCAATCTTATAACCCAACTCTTTTAACTCTTTGCATACAGACACCACTTCAGGACTCGGAATCACACTTTCGAGAATCTCCACGACGATTTCCCTTGGATTAAAATAAGTTGGAACTCTTAACTTCAAAAGATTTTCAGTAAAATTAATAAAGCACGGTTTACCAGCTGACAAACTTTCCAGACCGATATTTAAATAGCTATTAATGATGACATCCGCTGTGGCCTGATCCCCATCAATATTCGGAAACATATTCATTTCATTATTTCGGTAAAGAAGCTCATACGCCGTTGTTTCACCATTCCGATCGAAAATTGGCTGCCTGGCTACAAATACTTCCATCAAACCCACTCCTGCTTTATCACTAGTAACTACCAGTTAAATAGTATAAAAGAATCATAATTACTAATATATTAACAAGAAATATGTGGAAAGTCCACGGAATATGACAGCATTTGTGCTCCTTAACCTGCATAATTTTACTTTTCGTTCATTGAAAAACTCAAGTGGAGGTGGCTATGATAGCCACCTCCACTTGAGTTCTTTACAGCTCTAATGAATCGAATGAACGAAGAAATTCATAAGAAACAGAGCAGCGATAATATATAGAGGAATGGATACTTCTCTCGCTTTACCAGTAGCCAGTTTCAAAACTGGGTACAGAATAAAGCCGATGGCGATTCCGTCTGCGATACTATACGTAAACGGAATCATCGCAATGATGAAAATGGCTGGAAAAGCCTCTGTTAAATCACGAAGATCCATATGTCGTATATTCTGAATCATTAAGCCACCAATGATAATTAGAATCGGAGCTATTGCATGATCTGGAATCCACTTTAAATAAGGAATGAACAATACTGAACCTAAGAATAATACTCCAGTAGTCAAGCTTGTTAAGCCGGTACGACCACCTGCCGTCATAGCTGCAGCACTTTCTACCGTAGATACTGTCGGACTCGTTCCGAAGAATCCAGAAGTAAAGGCAGAAAAAGCATTTGCTTGGAAGGCTTTAGGGTATTTATGGGGTTGATCGATCATATCCAGATGTCCATGAACCAGACCGATATTTTCAAATACTAGCACCATTGTAACAGAAAAAACCGCAATCCAAAACGGGATTTCCATAATGGCACTAAAGGATATTTGACCGAAAACCTGGCTGTATTCACTCAATTGAAATGAGCTTGATTGTATCGATGGCTCAATTCCAAAGATGAACCCCAGTAATGTACCAAAGGCGATACTCCATAAAAATTGACCTTTTACATTGCGTAAGAAAAGAAAAATCGTCACTAGGAATGTCAGCACGGTCGCCAACACTTTTAATTCCCCAAAGTCACCAATCATGATAATGGCACTGTCTCCTCTTTGAATGAGACCACCCTTTTCAAGACCGATAAACATTAGAAACATCCCTAACCCAACGGTAATGGCTTCTTTTAATGTTTTGGGAATAGCTTCTGATAATACTTTTGCAAGCTTTGTAAATGCAATGATCATAAAGAGTATTCCTGAAATCACTACCACAGCTAAAGCTTCCTGCCACGTTAAGCCGGATGATTTGACAAGTGTAAATGTAAACATGGCATTAATCCCCATACCTGGAACCAAAAGGATTGGCGCATTTGCCCAAAAGGCCATCACCAAACACCCTACGAAGGAAGCAAGAATGGTCGCCATGACCGCTCCTTCGAATGGAATTCCAGCTTCAGAAAGAATTAAAGCATTTACAGCAATGATGTAGACAATGGTAAAATAACCAATTGCACCTGCCATCATCTCCTGCTTCATCGTGGTACCGTGATTCTTTAATTGAAAAATACCTCCACGTGCTTTCATACATAATCTTCCTATAAAACTGCCCTCTCCCTACCCGCTCCTCCCTATATTAGGGGGAGCCACAAAATACTATTTTAGCAAAAGGTCTGACGTTTGCCAATAAATATTTTCAAGAGTGAAACTTGGGTCTATATTAGACAGATTTACTTTATACATTTTCTGAGGTCCGTCCCTCCAAAAAAGCCTTGGCTCCAAGATTGGAGACAAGGCTTTGGGATTTCTTATTTATCGATTTCGCGAATAAGGTTAGCCATTTCAATGGCGGATACGGCCGCTTCCCAACCTTTGTTCCCGGCTTTTGTTCCGGCTCTTTCGATTGCCTGTTCAATGGTATCTGTTGTCAATACGCCGAAGATGACTGGGATATCCTCCTGTAATCCGAGATTAGCCACTCCTTTGGCAACCTCACCGCTTACGTATTCAAAATGAGCTGTTGCTCCCCTGATGACTGTTCCAAGTGTAATCACAGCATCATATTTCCCTGAACGGGCAAGTTTCTTGGCGATCATTGGGATTTCAAATGCTCCTGGCACCCATGTGACCGAGACGCTTCCTTCTTCCACTCCGTGTCTTTTCAAGGCATCTTCTGCTCCACCTAAAAGTTTTGAGGTGATAAATTCGTTGAAGCGCGAAACGACAATCGCCACTCTTAATCCTGACCCTACTAAATTACCTTCATAAATTGTTTTCATTGTATGTTCCTCCTAAAATTTAAGTATATGTCCTAATTTTGCGTGTTTTGTTTTTAAATACTTTTCGTTTTCGAATTTCGCCGGCATTTGAATCGGAACCCGGTCCACTATTTCCAAGCCGTATCCGTTGATTCCAGCAATCTTTCTTGGGTTATTAGTGAGTAGACGCATTTTCACTATACCTAAATCCCTCAATATCTGTGCTCCGATTCCATATTCCCTTAAATCGTCTCCAAAGCCCAGTTTTTGATTGGCCTCAACCGTATCATAGCCTTCTTCTTGAAGCTTATAGGCCTTCAATTTGTTGATTAGTCCAATTCCGCGGCCTTCTTGCCTCATGTATAGGAGAACACCTTTTCCTTGTTCTTCAATCTGGGTAAGAGCAGTGACAAGCTGCGGACCACAATCACAGCGATTGGATCCAAATACATCTCCAGTTAAGCATTCGGAGTGCACGCGAACAAGCACGTCTTCATCCTCTGACCAATCCCCCTTCACAAGGGCAATATGCTCTTTTCCTGTAAGATTTTCAGTGTACGCTACCGCTTTGAAGTTTCCAAATTCAGTAGGAAGATCTATTTCCACTTCTCTTGTCACAAGCTTCTCTTTTTTCCTTCTATAACGGATGAGATCTTCAATAGAGATGATCTTTAGATCCCACTTCTCGGCAAGCTTCATTAATTCAGGCACCCTTGCCATCGTCCCGTCTTCATTCATGATTTCACATATAACGCCAGAAGGCTCTGCGCCTGATAAGTGCGCCAAATCGATGGCTGCTTCTGTATGGCCTGCCCTCTTTAATACTCCACCTTTTTTCGCTACAAGCGGAAACACATGACCTGGACGTTTGAAGTCTTCTGGCGCTGAAGCTGGATTCAATAACTCCTGAATGGTAGCAGATCTTTCATATGCACTAATTCCGGTTGTTGCCGATTTGTGGTCAACCGAGATGGTGAAGGCTGTTCCATGAGGGTCGGTATTTGACATAGTCATTGGGGAAAGCTTTAATTTCTGTGCAAGATCTTCGGTTATCGGTGCACATATTAAGCCCCTTCCCTCTTTCGCCATAAAATTAATGACTTCCGGAGTCGCTTTATCGGATAGTGCAATAAAGTCTCCTTCATTTTCGCGATTTTCATCATCGACGACAATGACCACTTTTCCTGCCTGTAAATCTTCAAGTGCTTCTTCAATCTTATTAAACATGGGACAACCCCTCCTCTTAGTCAGCGAAACCATTTTGAGATAAAAAATCATAGCTGAGGCTGTTTGATGTGCTATTGGACTGCTCCTTTGCCTCATAAAAGCGATGAAAATATTTTGCCATCACGTCACATTCAATATTGACACGATCCCCTACTTTCTTCTCGCCAAGTACGGTGTCTCCTCTCGTTTGAGGAATCAACGAAATCGTTATCGCATTCTTTTTCACACCAAACACGGTTAAGGAAGTACCGTCTATAGCGACAGAGCCTTTCATGATAAACAGATGACTCTGATTTTCCGGAATGGAAATGTCCATATACCATGCATTTTCGACTTTCTCTATTCTGATAATGGTACCTATCCCGTCTACATGTCCATTGACAAAATGCCCGCCAAAACGGCCATTAGCTGCCATGGCTCTCTCCAGGTTCACTTTCTGACCACGGGAAAGTGTCCGCAATGTTGTCCCTTCAAAGGTTTCAGGCATCACGTCCACTTGGAATTGCCTGGAGCTGAATGATGTAACGGTTAAACAAACTCCGTTCACACTGATGCTGTCCCCGATATGAACGTCTTCCATGATGCCGCTCGCAGAAATCGTAAGTTCCATGGAAGAGGAAGATTTCTTCATATGTTCGATCAACCCAATTTCTTCAATGATTCCAGTAAACATCCTTCTCCCCCTTTCACAAAGGTTCACTCTTAGGTATAGCTACAATTTTGATATCCTTCCCTACTCGTTTAAAGGAGGCAATTTCCATTTCCAACCCTTCTGCAATGGTTGGAAATCCTTCTCCTCCAAAGCTTGTGAAAGCAGAGCTACCTCCTACGAGTTTAGGTGACATATACATAATCAATTCCTGAAAGACTTTTTCCTTTAAAAAGGTAGAATGAATGGTAGAACCACCTTCTACATAAAGGGAAACCATATGCCGGTCACCGAGTTCTTTTAATACAGTGCGAATATCGATCTTTTCTCCTTCAAGGGAAATGATTTCACAACCTCGGTCCAAAAAGGGTCGTTTCTGTTCTTCATTGACAGAATTCCCCGTGAAGATGATGGTGTTACTTTCTAAATCTTCCACTACATGTGAGTGGAGAGGTGTTCGTAAATAAGTATCTAAAATAATTCGAATGGGGTTTTTTCCACCTTGGGGCAAACGGGTGGTAAGGTGTGGGTTATCTTGAATGACGGTATTGACTCCTACTAATATCGCGTCATGCCGATGACGATCATAGTGGACATCTGTTCGTGATGTTTCTGATGTAATCCATTTACTATCCCCTGAAGCTGAAGCCGTTTTTCCGTCTAATGTAACAGCTGTCTTAAGGGTGACATAAGGGGTGCCGGATTGGATAAAATGAAAGAAATGTTTGTTAAGCTCGAGTGCTTCTCCCTCAAGTTCACCAACATACACCTCAATACCCGCCTCTCTCAGCTGCTTAATTCCACTTCCCGCCACTAATGGATTGGGATCTGTACTCGCAATATGGACACGCTTTACTCCACTTGATATCAGTAGCTCGGAACAGGGAGGTGTTTTCCCGTAATGAGAACAAGGTTCCAGAGTGACGTAGACATCACTCCCTTTCGCCTTTTCTCCTGCAGCTTTAATGGCTTGAACCTCTGCATGACCTTCGCCAGCCTTGAGGTGTGCTCCCATTCCGACGATTTCACCATTTTTCACCACTACCGCTCCTACAACAGGATTTGGTGAAGTTTGACCTTGAGTAGACTCCGCCATGGAGAGTGCAAGCTTCATATA
Source organism: Bacillus sp. BHET2 (assembly GCF_005938125.1). Lineage (GTDB taxonomy): Bacteria > Bacillota > Bacilli > Bacillales > Bacillaceae_B > Rossellomorea. The sequence goes on along the minus strand of NZ_VCQN01000001.1, from coordinate 338,189 downwards.
ATGGGTATGATTCAAACGATTGACCCCCTTCCCTGCTTCAAGATTGTTTCATAAACTAAATAAACCCCAAGTACTATTTCTACTTGGGGGAAGTTGGCATGACTAAATAAAGTATTCTATCGATGTGTTAAAAAGGATAAATTATCCATATTTCATCGTATGGACATCTCACCTTAGTATCAAAAAAATACTGCCGTTCCTTCTCCCATCCAGACTTTCACTGTCGGCTTTGGAGTTTCACCAAATCCACCGTCTAATAAACAATAGCCGGGTCACGGACTAAGAGCATAGCTCATCACCGCCGGTAGGGAATTTCACCCTGCCCCGAAGGAAACCTATTCGATTATCATTATTCTATCATAGTTTTTACAGAGATAGCGTGTTTGTTGCCTCAAAAGTGTATGATTGATTGAATTTCCCTACTAAAGGTGTGATTAGATAGCCGTTACTATGGGAAAAAGAATGCATCCAGTAATAAGAAGCATCCTCTGTTTGGCCAATCAAAGTATTCATTTTTAATGCATGTATCCTTTCACTTAACTAAACCTATTCATTAGGATGCCCCATTTGGGGAAAATGATAAGCTATGAGGTAAGGAAATAATCACTGTCTACATACCAAAGAAAGATTAAGAGCCAATCCAGGTCTTCACTGTACGTTTCATAATATGAAACGTAGCTGTGATGGGAGTCAAATAGCCTTTGTACACTCTGTGGCAGAAATCCTTTTTGCAAGGATAGGTAATTTTTTTCATTATAGTTCAAAATCCATCTTTTGTTCCCTTTATAGATAAGAACCTTGTCACCTTTGTCACTTCGCCATTCAATAGCGGTAGCACTCTGATATTTCAAGCGAAAACCCATTCTCTTATCTTCTATATCAATTTGTAAGATCCTGCTCCATTTTGCGAATGACAGTGGACGTTTATTCTTTCGGTGGAATAGGTAATGTTTCGGATTATTGATCAGGGACGTCCTTTGAATATGGTAGTCTGACCAACCATTTGTCTTCAAGTAATAGAAGCCCTCCTTCGTTTGAACTCCTACAAGAGCATGCTGGGATACAGGTATATTTTCATAAAATAAGCGATTTGCTTTTCTTAATTCTTTTTTGACACTGTAGCTGAGATATAAATTTGAGCATGCCGGGATAAATAGAAGTAAGGGGAAATAATAAAGTTGTTGAATCACCATTAGCATTCCTACACCCATTAGAAAATACATGACACTACGAAAAAGCAGCGTATATTGTTCATTCTTGTAAATTTGATAGAGGTTCATGAAATGCTCGTCCTTTCAAGGAATCTCTATCATATGTATGTCACAAATCAAGAAAAAGACCATCTGAATAAAAATAAACGGTGGAATCCAAAGAATTCTCCCCTTCAAAAGGTGAGTCATCCTGACGATTCCACGCTTACATTTAACTCTGAACGAGTGAACTTGACTGGTTCCATTCCACAATATGTTTCATTTTTAATTCGGCGTCACGGTAACCCTGCCAATATAATTCGTCCAGCTTTTGTGGGTTTTTTTCAATCCGGCTTACCTTTAGAGGATGCTGAGGCTGAATGATCAAGACTTCCCCATTTTTTTCTTTTTCTTCTACTTCTTGTATTGTTTGATTATAACGCAAGTATCGGTTCATCATCGTTTTATGAAGCTCAGGAAATTGTGGATACTTTCTTTTCACAAGAAAGGAAAACCTCGACGGCTTTTTGTAATATCCTCTGTTTCTTGTTAGAATAACAACATTTTTCCGATAGCCGTCCTGCTCCGCTTTTCGGATGGGAACCGGATCACTTATTCCTCCATCCAGGAGGTAACGGGAACCAAATTCGACCATCGGGGCAACGAAAGGTAATGAGCTCGATGCCCGAATAATCGTCAACAGGTCTTCACCATAGTCATTTCTCGAGAAATAGACTGGGTTACCTGAATGGCAATCTGTCGTCCCGACAACGAATTCAGTGGAATTCGAATGAAAGGCTTTATAATCAAAAGGAACAAGCTTATTAGGGATTTCATCAAACACATAATCCATTCCGAATAACTCTCCCGTTTTCCAATAGTTACGCCAAGATAAATATTTAGGGTCTTGGATGAAGTCAACATTTACCTTTTTGTTACGGCCGTTTTGCTTGGATAAGTAGGACGCTGCATTGCAAGCACCTGCAGACACACCGATTACATATGGAAATTCAATCCCTTGTTCCAAGAAATATTCAAGTGCTCCAGCCGTATAGATCCCTCTCATCCCGCCACCTTCTAGAACGAGACCAGTTTCATTCACCATCATCGTATTGCCCCCTCGCCATAGTTTGTAGTAGATAGTGTTTTACTTCTACAGGAAAAACGTTTATATAAGATTATTCTCCAATTGTTATCCAGCATAGAATATATGTACCTCTCTTGCACGCGGAATGGTAATTCTCCTTCACCAGAACCAAATAAACCACTATATTTTCCCACAACATAATAGGAATGTGTACTATTTTGCTTGAACACTTCATGGCATGTTAAATCAATTGGAAGACCTTAAATGTATAGTTAGGATTTGTCATAGTGATCCTCCTACCACTACCAACATTCGACATAAATAAAGAAAATCCTTTTCCTGACATCCAAGAGGTCCTTCCCTCCTATCGCACATACTCATAGACAGAGCCTTGGCAGCTCCAATGTTAGAAAACAACAATCTTTGCGAAATACTTGCGAAAAAGCCTTTTATTATGATGTTTTTCTTAGGACAAAAAAAAGAACCCATGGATCTCCATGAGTTCTTCCTTAAATTATTTAAGTAAGCGAAAGATGGTTGGAATGTGGTAATACTCTCCCTCGTAAGCTCGAATGGCACCGAGGATTGTAAAGATCAATGCGAGAACGCCGACGACCGGGGCGAGCACAAATCCTATTAGCACCACCATCAGAATCGAGCTGACAAACCCGTAGACAGCATATGAAATAAGAAAGTTGAAATATTCCTTCCCATGGAAGTCCACAAACTCCGAATCATCTTTCTTAATGAGCCAGATGACCAATGGTCCAATGAATAATGTGAAGAAACTTAATATATAAATAAGAGCAGCCATTAATCTTTCATCTTTTGTTGGCATTTTATTCACCCCTGTTCAAAATCTATTTCGTAACATTCAATTGTGTCTTCTCTTATATTTACGTGCAGGATACCATAAAGTTTCACCCATTTATACAATTATCTCATCTGATTTTTTTGATTTCGTACAGTCTTCATGAAACGTGGATGATTGGAATATAAGTATAAAAAGGAGTTTGTCCTTTTACTGGCAGAAAGGAAGTGAAGAATGTGAGTAAATTTGAAGCCTTCATTCTGGGAATCATACAGGGTTTAACTGAGTTTCTTCCGATATCAAGCACCGGACACCTTTATCTTGGCAGGCTGACGTTCGGTCTGGAAGAAGCTGGTCTCTATTTGGATACCATGCTTCATATCGGAACATTGATCGCTGTTCTCGTAGTGTATCAAAAGGAACTTCTTTATATGATAAAAAACCCTTTTAGTAAATTATCATGGATACTTATTATCGGTACCATACCTGCGGTGATTGTAGGATTCCTATTCGAAGACTTCTTTGACTCGATTTCAAAGACCGGAACGACGATCGGATGGGAATTTCTTGCAACTGGATGCATTATGTATCTTGCAGATGGAGTGAAAAATGGGTATAAAAAGCTGGATGACCTTTCTTACACAGACGCGTTGGTGATTGGAAGCTTTCAAGCTGCCGCTATATTCCCGGCGCTATCAAGATCAGGATTGACCATCGCGGCGGGCCTGTTCCGGAAATTGGACCGGGAAACAGCAGCTTATTTTTCCTTTCTCCTCTCTACCCCTGCCATTTTAGGTGGGATCGTTCTTCAAGGAAAAGAAATGATAGGAGGAAGTGTGGAAGCGATTTCTTTCTCAAGTTTGGTCATCGGGACGGTGAGTGCTGCGTTATTCGGCTACTTCGCCATTCTCACCATGGTTAATTTCTTGAAGAAGCACTCTCTTAAAATATTCTCCTATTATGTATGGTCGCTAGGAATCTTAATCCTTATTCTTCAATATTCAGGAATCATGTAGGAGGAAAACGATGAACCATGAATGGATTATGCAAATTCTTACATTTCTAACGGATTTAGGATATCTCGGCATCGCACTGGCATTGATGATTGAAGTTATTCCAAGTGAACTTGTTCTAAGCTTTTCAGGTTTTATGGTAAGCACAGGTAAGCTCACGTTTATTGGAGCATTTCTAAGCGGTGTCATCGGTGGAACCGTAGCTCAATTATTTCTTTATTGGTTGGGGTATTATGGCGGCAGACCGTTTTTTGAAAAGTACGGAAAGTACATGTTTATACAACCTAAACACATACATGCAGCAGAGAAATGGTTTGAGAATCATGGAACGATCGTAATCTTCACCGCTCGTTTTATACCAATTGTTCGCCATGCCATAAGTATTCCGGCAGGTATCAGCCGAATGCCGCTATCAACGTTCAGTTTGTATACATTCGCTGCCATGCTCCCGTGGACCTTATTGTTCATGGTTATCGGTATGGAACTAGGTACACATTGGGAACATATAGAAGTAATCGGGATCCGCTATATTAAACCACTCAGTTTAATAGCCCTTGTATCGACGATGATCTATCTGTACTTTTCCAATCGAAGAAATAAAAGGAAGGATTAACTTTTTTTTATTCTTGAAATTGTTTAAAATAAGAAGGAAACAAGCCCTATGAAAGGATACACTATGAATTCCATACTATTTAACAACGTAACCATCTATCCCATTACTTCTAAGCCTATTCCAAACGGAGCCGTATTGATAAAAGACGGCAAAATCAAACAGATCTTTCCTCATAGTATAGATTCTAGCGGGCATGCTTCAGTCTATGATTGCCAAGGAAAGTTTCTTCTACCCGGCTTCATTGATTCCCATACCCATTTAGGATTATATGATGAAGGGACAGGCTGGGCCGGCAACGACGCCAATGAAACCATTGAACCGATGACTCCGCATATCAGGGCCTTTGACGGTGTATATCCTTTAGATCCAGGCTTTAAAGACGCTCTTAAATATGGCGTCACAACGGTGAACGTCATGCCTGGGAGTGCAAATGTCATCGGAGGCACGACCTCGGTCATTAAAACGCACGGCTTTAACATTCAATCCATGCTCATTAAAGAAACTTCCGGACTGAAAATAGCCCTTGGTGAGAACCCGAAACGCATTCATAGTAATGGAAACAATGATTCTATTACAAGGATGGGGATTATGGGGATGCTTAGAGAAGCTTTTTTCAAAGCGAAGTATTGTGATCAACCTGAGGAACTAAGAGTCGCACCACTGGTTTCTGCATTAAAACGTGAAATTCCAGTTAGGATTCACGCCCACCGTGCTGACGATATCTTATCTGCCGTAAGGTTTGCTGAAGAATTCAACCTTGATCTTCGCATTGAGCATTGTACAGAGGGTCATCTTATTTCCGATGAACTTCACGGGAAGAATTTAAAGGTTTCAGTAGGACCAACCTTTACAAGAAGGTCAAAGGTTGAGCTAAAAAACAAGAGCTGGATCACGTATCAAAAACTAACAGAATCAGGTGTCGAGGTCTCCATTACAACCGATCATCCTTACACTCCGATCCAGTACTTGAATATGTGTGCGGCAATCACCGTTCGTGAAGGACTTGATGAACAAAAGGCTTTGGAAGGGATCACCATCCTCCCGGCCAGAAACCTTGGAGTATCTGACCGAATCGGCAGTATCGATGTAGGAAAAGATGCGGATTTGGTCTTATGGAGCCACCATCCATTTCACTTTATGTCCAAGCCTCTTGTGACATTTGTAAACGGAGAAATCGCTTATCAAAACGTGTAGAAATTTGTTAAAAATTTTCATCAAAAATACGCATTTTACCTATTTCCTTTTTAAGAAATTTCGTATATGATACAAATGGATAATATATTTCAAGTTACATTGTTCTAAAAACGCGCTCTATTCTTAGATTGAGCGATTGTAAACAAGGGAAGGCAAAAGGTGCGCCACCAGTTCGTTAACTGGTCTTAGTGGGTTCGATTCCCACCCCGAAATTTTTTAGTTACCATTTAAAAATTTCGAGGGTGGGATCGTACGCAAGTAGACTACCCTCAAGGAGGGTCTACTATGATCAAAAAACGTGAACTGCATGAGTGTCATGAACTTTATGACCTGATGGTGCACCCGGATGTCTTCCCTTTTGTGCGCCAAAAAGCGCACTCTTATGAGGAACTTTTATTCTTAACGAAACAAACGATTGAATCAGAAGAACGTGGAGAACTTATTTCCCGTACAATTCTGGATGAATGGGGAAACCCGATCGGCACGATTAACTTATTCGACATTCAGGAAAGCGCTGGATTCCTGGGAACCTGGCTTGGTAAACCTTTTCATGGCAAAGGATATAATCAACCAGCGAAGGACGCCTTCTTTTCCGAATTGTTCTTTGAGCTTGGAATGGAAACCATATTCATGAGAATCCGGAAAGTGAATACACGCTCACAAAAGGCTGCAGAAAAGCTCCCATATGTGGTGAAAGCCAATGAATCGAGAAAATCACTTTATGAACAATTAAATGCTCAGGAAGAGGTATATAATCTTTATGAAATCCCTAAAGATTTGTATACTCTGTATTTATATCAACTTCAATCATCCCAGGAAGACGATCAAGCGCTCGAAGCTTAAACTTGGTTAATTTAAAAAGGTTATCATCTTAAGGACCTAATCCTTGTGTGATAACCTTTTTTTATGGCTGTTTTCGTAAACTTTGTTGCTTTTTAATAGTGTGTAGTGATTTCCGCTGCAGGTGCTCGCTTTCCGCGGGGCGTGAGTTGAGCCTCCTCGGGCTTTGCCCTGCGGGGTCTCAACTTTCCCGCAATTCCCGCAGGAGTCGAGCACCTTCCGCTACAATCAACCAAGTTGTTTCTCTTAAATGATTTAAAAGAGTAGAACACAACATTTTTTAACGTGTGTAATGGTCTATTTTAGCTTCACTAGTAAGCTCTGTCACGATATCTCATTTAGATGGTGAGGGGAACGGCGTAGACTCCTGCGGAAAAACGGGCGTGCCGAGACCCCGGAAGCGCAGCTGAGGAGGCTTGGCCGTTCGTCCGCCGGAAAGCGAAGCCGTTCCCCTCACCAACTACCGCACTCACCAATAGACAGAGCCTTGGCAGCCCCTATGTTAGAAAACAACAATCTTTGCGAAAAGAGTCTTTTTTATTTAAAGGGTTAAAAAGAAGCATGAATCATAAATAAAAATGTAAAAGCGATAGCCAATTTCAAATGCCATGCTTGATCTTTTCTCTTGAATCGTTTAAACCCCATAAACACCAGAAAAATCAATACGCCCGTCGAGAGAATACCTGTAATGTACGTAAAGTCCCAAGGAAAATCTCTTATTAATGCGAGCACCCCATGTAATAGCACTCCTGCTGTTGCTAGCAGTGCAAGAGGGACATGCCATTTTCTCAAGAATTTCGCTGAGAATTGGACCATGCGTTTTAACGAAAGATTTCTCCACCTTATTTCTTTCAAACTCTTCCATTTCAGTAATAGATAAACTGGATACATGCTGAGAACAATAAAATATACAATCCTTGTTACTGATCCGACTTGTTTGACGAACCCATTGTAGGAATCCTCTTCCATCATCATTAGCATCCCATTATATACAAAAATGAGGATTAGTCCTGCCAAGCCGATACCAGCACTTAATGATGAATACAACAGAACGTTTTTTCGTTCTTTAGGATTTGGAATGGTAGTTGATAAAAAAGAAGAATGGTTACTGTTTTTCCTTTTTGAGCTCAATTTATATACCCCTCGTCTGTTTGTAATGATGAGGTTAGTATACTACTTTAAAATGAAAATTAAATGAAAATTGAACATGTCTAAGCAAAAGTTTCTAACTGATTTAAAACAACAACCTTTGGGAAAGCCACTTTTCGTAAACTTTATTGCCATTTAATGTGGGGAGTAGTAGTTGATCTACTCTGCAGGTGCTCGCTTTCCGCTGTGCGTGAGTTGACCCTCGTGTTCAAGAGAAGATTCACTACTAATCACCCACATTTTACGTTTAATATCAGTATTAAGAATGAGAATTAAAAAAGGAGTTGTAGGATGAGGATGCATATCATTTTCAGATAAGCACCCTTAACCTACGAGCCCTTTTTTTTATTTCTTTTTCGCTATTTTTTCGAAGTACAGGTTCCTTACAACAAAGGTCTTGTAATTTTCCAATTTCCTTTTTTCAAGAGGATGATGGTTGATTCCCATCTTTTTAAGCTCTTGAAGGTACCATCCTTTTGAAAATTGATAAGCCATTCCACTTCTCCCCTTCTACCATTTGTATACTATATGCTTAAAGGGGATGTAGATGACTTGTTACCTTGCCATTGTTGAAAGTTCTTCGTACATATCTTGTATGGTGTAGGCTTTCTGACCTTTTTCCATGTTCTGAATAATGGTATCTCTGCTTCCTGTCAATTCATTGACTTTCATCAAGAAACTCTCTTGGTTCAGTTTTTCTTCCTCCAATTTTAGCGCGTAGCCATGCTTGACGAAACTATCTGCATTGAGGATTTGATCTCCGCGACTCGCTTCCCTCGATAGGGGAATCAATAACATCGGTTTTTTCAATGCAAGAAATTCAAATATTGAATTAGAACCTGCACGGGAGATCACATAATCAGTCATTGCCAAGTAATGGGGAAGTTCACTTTTAATGAACTCATATTGTCGATACCCTTTTTGAATATAAGCTTCATCTATATTTCCCTTACCGCAAATGTGGATGATTTGAAAACGGGAAAGGAGCTCCTCCAGATTTCCCCTTACTGATTCGTTGATCTTTCTTGCACCCAGACTTCCACCCATAATCAACAAGACAGGCTTCTCATCATAATACCCTGCTAATCTCTTTCCTTCACTCGCGTCACCCGAGAACAATTCTTCTCGGATAATCGCTCCAGCACATAATGATTTATCGCTAGGAAGCGAATGTACCGTTTCAGGGAATGTAGTGAATATTTTTGTCGCAAACGGAACCGCCAGCTTGTTCGCAAGTCCCGGAGTCACATCAGATTCGTGGATCGCTACTGGAATTTTTGCAATTTTAGCAGCCATCACCACGGGCACAGAGACAAATCCTCCTTTAGAAAAGATGATGTCTGGCTTTGTCTTCCGAATAACCGATAAGGCATCAAACACACCCTTCATCACTCGAAAAGGATCTGAAAAGTTTTTCCAGGAGAAATATCTTCGTAGTTTCCCGCTGGAGATACTTTCATAAGGAATATGTGGAAATTGTTCTGTAATGATCTCTTTTTCAATTCCGTCTTCTGATCCAATATACGTAATGTCCCAACCCTCTTTTTCAAAGTGTGGAATCAATGCTGTATTAACCGTTACGTGACCTGCCGAACCTCCGCCGGTAAATAAAATGCGTTTATTCATATGTATAAACTCCTAACTCCATTTTCTAATGTGTTTCTCTCTCACCATTATACACTTTACCAAAAATGTAGCCGGGATAGAACTACGAAAATTTGACAAAAGAACTACGGAATCCTTTCATCCTCATCAAGAAGAACCCTTCTCTCATTCATTGCTAGAAAATGAATGATCTTTCTGAGAAACAAATTTATCTCTTTTCAATATATAATTGGCGACATTCCTTCCGCTAATCGTCACCATCGGGGATCCTCCCCCTGGATGAGTTGTACCTCCAACATAGAATAGGTGGTCGATGTCTTTACTGACGTTGGAAGGACGAAGGAACGCTTCCGTCATGCGGTGGGAAGCGAGACCGTAGAGTGCTCCTTTATAAGCGGAAAATTGACGTTTTATCGAGTTCGGTGTGTACACTCTCTCGACCTCTAAGTACTCTCTAATCGGTAAACCCAAATCTTCTAATTTAGTGTAAATCTTTTCTTTATACGACTCTACCTCTTCCTCTGTTAGCTCAATGGCGGGGGCATTCACAAGAATAAATAGATTACTGCCTTTGGAAATGTCTCGTTCTGTAGCCGCCGAATGGCTAATATAGATCGTTGGGTCACTCGGGAGGGATTTCTTGTTGAAAATTTCCGAAAACTCCTTTTGATAATTTCCAGTGAAATACACCTGGTGATGATGAACACCAGCCTGATAATTTCGTAACCCAGCCAGAATCACAAAAGCAGAAATAGACGGTTCATACGCGTCCAATTTCCTGTCCGGGTGGCTCGGCCGCTCCGCTTCTTTAATCAAATGCTTAGTAGCCGTAATGAAATCCCCATTTACAATCACATCTTGAGCATACATTGTCTCATCTCTATCGGTAACGACACCAATTGCTCTTTTTTCCTTCACTACAACCTCTTTAACCCGTGTCCCAAAGTGGATATTCCCCCCAAGCTCTTTGAAAAATTGGTAGAAACCTTTCGCAATGCTTGGATTTCCTCCCTTTGTGTAATACACCCCATCCTTCATCTCAAGATGACCGATCAGCGAAAAGGTGGCAGGACACTCGTATGGTGAAGAGCCAATATATGTGGCGTATCGATTAAACACCTTCAAAACATCTTCATCCTGAAAAAATCTCCGGTGAAAATGATCCATCTTTTCAAAGGGACGGACCTTCATAAAGCTGTAGGAAAGCTGCGGGGCGAGATAATCTCTCCAGGACCCAAAAACACGGTAGAAAAACCCACGCTCTGCTAATGTATAAAGCTTTTCAACTTCCTTTAAATACTCCTTGTAATGAGTTGCCCCATATGGATCTATCTTTTCAAGTTCTGATATCATTTCATCGGGGTCTGCTGACTGATATAGAATTTCCCCATTTGGAAAAATGTTCTTCGTATGTTTAACAAGTCTTTCAAACTCAAAATAATGAGAGGCGTCACCCCCTGCGTCATTGATCACCGATTGAAAAACTTCAGGCATCGTAATCGTATTCGGGCCAAAATCAAAAGAATATCCGTTCATTTCAACAGGCATCATCTTCCCGCCTGGATGGAGATTTTCATCTATGATCGTTACATTGTAGCCTTTGCTTTGAAGTGATATGCCTGCAGACAATCCCCCTAGTCCACCACCAATAATAATGACGCTAGTCATGAATAAGTCCTTCCTTTCCAAGTGTAGCCTTGTTTCTTTACACCCTTCAGCATCGATGCCCACATGATGATGATAAAGCATACGGAAGCGACCGGCATGAGGAGAAAATGCCAACGGGATTGATTTGACGATAGATCGACAAGAAGGGTTTGTATCCAAATCGCTGCTAGCGGGATGCAATAGCTCCATTCTCCATCAATGAGTCCATAGATGAATAACGGCACAGGCAAAGTATAAAAGACAAAATAAAAAATCGAGAGCAGGATAACCGAGACCGGATTCCTTCCTAATCCTATGTAAATATTCTTAAGGAATCCTTCCCACACTTCCATATTCGTATCATACATATGACATTTTACATCAGAGGTATTATTCACAAGTACAGCTTTCCATCCGTTTTCTTTCACTTTCCTCGTAATATGGACATCTTCCAATAGGGATGATTTTACAGCTTCATGTCCTCCACAATCGTCATATGCTTCCTTCTTAAAAAACATAAACGCACCATGAGCAGCTGTAAACGCTTTTCTGGTTGAATGATTCGCCACCGCTATCGGTAAATGAAAATACACCAGGAAATGCTGAAATGGTACCAACATCTTACTAAGTAAATTCGGAATGGGGAATTGGGGAAATCCAGTGATCAGACCAGCATCATATTTGACCATTTGGTACAGCACTTTTTCAATAATGGACGGGGAGATCCTGACATCCGCGTCAAGATAAAGCAAATATTCCCCATTGGCATGTAGACTAAGTTCTCTGCAGGCATGCACTTTTCCTACCCACCCTTTAGGGAGAGGTTTGCCGTCGATAATCTTGAATCGATCGTCTTCATTGGTCGTTTGAGTTAACAATTCCCTTGTCCGATCAGTCGATCCATCATCCAGGAGGATTACCTCTAGTGGAGAATAGGTAATCTTCTTGATACTTTCCATTAACCCGACTACATTCCTTTCCTCATTTCTCAAAGGGACAAGAACAGAAACCAGCTCATTTGAAGATAACTTACGTGAAAGCTTTGGTAAAAAAAGCAGATTGAGAAATGTTGCCAATACAAACAAAAGTGTCATCAGTATATAATAATTCACCGTCTCCCCTCCTCTACTTTCTTTTTTTCCAAAAACTCAGCCACTCACTGCTTGTTGGAAATCCTTTAAGGAGTAATTGAAAGTCGGAAAGTTCTTCATGTATGATATCCTTTTTAAGGGCATCAAGCCTTCTTTCCATCACAATCCGAAGCCTTTCTGTACGTTCTTTCCTGGACTGGTCCTCCCGCTCTTCTAAAGGCTCTTCATTGAGCCGGATAAAAACTTCAGGTCTTTGGTCATGACGAAATGTGTAATAGAAGCTGACCGAAGTCAATTTAATTTCAGGATTCCGCTCTTGTAGGAAGGCAGGTCCGCTCATAAAGGTTAGGGGCCTCTGTTCTAGATGCTCCTCTTTTCCTTGAGGAAAGATCCAGACGGTTTTCTTCTCTTGCAAGCATTTTTCAGCAAACTTTAATGAAGTGACTAGATCTTTAGGGGAATCGGGGTTCACCGAGAAGGCTCCTATTTTCCGAAAGAAAGAGAAATCCTCCATCCCCTTCTGGCTCATCATGGCATAACTATCTTCTTTCACAACATAATGATTGACATAGAATACCAATAACCCGTCCCACCAGCTAGAATGATTGGCTAAAAGTAAATGTCCTTTTTGGGGTGTACCCTCTTTTCTCTGGTCATCGATCCACACACGGTAAAAATGTTTTTTCAACTGATAGATAAGATAATACGCCAAGAGGTGTTGGAACCCCTTACTTTTGTTCGGTTCGATCATTTTACCTTCTCCAATCGCAGTCTGATTAAAAGGGATAGGGTGTAAAATGCAAGTGTAACGAAGACCGCTAACCACAACCCTTCCACCATTGCCGTCACCATAAACATAAAAATTACAAGGAAGTATAATCGCTTCATCTTGGAAGTCCAACGTCCAGATTCCCCATCTCGTTTCACTATCAAATAGAGAATAAATTGGAGGACAAAAGATACGAAAAACCACCCTAAGAAATTTTGTGAAGGAATTTGATAATACAATCCTCCCTCATCCCATATCCAGTATTCCCGTCCTATATAAGCGACAGGATCGATGATCAAGTCCATTGTGACCGCAAGTAGAGACGTGACCGAACTATAGATTAAAGCCCCGACCCCAGTCTTCTTCCTCTCGAGGAGAAATTCATAATGAGCCATACTTGTGAAAATGACCATTATCCAAGCGAAGCCAATTGTGATCGGCACCCCGAATAACTTGACTCCAAAGTCTTGTTCATAGTGATATCTTCCAAATATTAGTCCATAATGAACACCTAATGACTCGGCAAAGATCGTTGTGAGCATTATACAAATCGCTATGACCGCACCAATCCGACCCTTTATTCTCTTCATTGCATAGAGAATAGCCAAAAAACCGGCTAAATATAAGAAAACGGCATTTGCCCATTGAAGAGCTGCCGGCAGCCAATCAAGAGAAACAAGGATTATACCTACCACGTACCATATTAAAAACACAATCCAAATCCAGTCATCCCACCGTTTCGTCATTCTCTTCCTCCCATGCTTGTTCTTTGCTATCACCATTATATAAGAATCATTCATTTACAAGTATGATTAACTCTCTATCTCCCCTGAAAATATGGTACAGTATGATAGTAAAAATATGCCTGTGCATTAAAGGAAGATATTCAAAGGAGACCGTGTTATGAGAGAAACCCATACATTAACAGATAAAATGAAACAATTATCCATTATCCTGTTTCCTATCCTTGTCACTCAACTTGGTATGTTTGCCATGAATTTCTTTGATACGATCATGTCAGGAAAATATTCCCCAATCGACCTTGCAGGCGTTGCCATTGGATCATCTCTTTGGGTCCCAATCTTCACAGGGCTGAGTGGAATATTACTGGCGGTAACACCAATCGTTGCTCAATTGATCGGGGGAGGAAATAAAAAGGATGTTCCTCACACTGTCCTTCAAGGGGTATATGCAGCCATTGCATTATCCCTACTCGTGATGATCGTTGGCGGCTTCATTTTAAATCCAATCCTAAATGGAATGAATATAGAAGCTGGGGTTCGTTCTGTAGCGGGGAATTATCTTATCGCCTTATCATTTGGGATGATCCCATTATTCGTATACAATGTGTTAAGGTCATTCATTGATGCTCTTGGTATGACTAGGATCACCATGTTCATCACACTAATATCCCTTCCGGTAAATGTAGTATTTAATTACCTGCTCATTTTCGGGAAGTTTGGTTTCCCCGCATTAGGTGGAGTCGGTGCGGGCTATGCATCTGCCATCACTTATTGGGTCATTACACTGATTGCTTTCTGGGTCGTTCATACAGTGCGTCCCTTTAGCCTATACTCTATCTTCAGAACCATCCGTAAGCCTGATCTTTCTGAATGGAAAGAACTCTTTATCATCGGGGTTCCAATAGGACTATCGATTTTCTTTGAAGTGAGCATCTTTTCAGCTGTGACGCTACTAATGAGCAATTACGATACGTTCGTCATCGCTGCTCATCAGGCTGCCATTAATTTCGCATCATTTCTTTATATGATCCCCCTCAGTATATCTATGGCGTTAACCATCGTTGTAGGGTTTGAGGTTGGGGCAAAAAGGCTAAGGGATGCAAAGGTTTACAGCTGGATTGGCGTCAGTTTTGCGCTACTCCTGGCTGTCCTATATGGTGTGGTATTACTTGTATTTCGATCTGAGATATCACACCTCTATTCAGATGATGATTATGTCTTGGAATTGATAGCACATTTCCTTTTATACGCCGTATTTTTTCAGCTTTCCGATGCTATTCAAGCTCCTGTCCAGGGAGCCCTTAGGGGTTATAAGGATGTAAATATCACCTTTATTATGGCTCTCATTTCCTATTGGGTGATCGGGTTACCTTTAGGATATATACTTGCAAACTATACAGGCTTCGGACCATATGGGTACTGGTTGGGACTTACTTCCGGTTTAACGGCAGGTGCCATTACGTTATCTGCACGACTCATATATATCCAGAAAAAATATCGAAAGCATTATGGTCTTAAAACTGAATAACCATTATATTAAATAAAGAGCCACGGCCGTCTTTAGCCGTGGCTTCTTATTCATGAAATACCTTTCCGAGAACATCCTTACCACCGGTCACAGGAATAACGGCACCTGTAATGAAATCAGATTCTTCCTGGCATAAAAATGAAATGATCCGAGCAAGGTCTCCCCCCGTTCCAGGTCGGCCTACCGGAGTCAATGGATCATAATGTCCCTTCACACTGGTAATATCCGCTTCCTTCCACTCGCCCACAATATCTCCAGGACAGACCATATTAGCAGTTATGCCATTTTGTGCCTCTTCAATTGCAATCGTTTTGGTGA
The DNA here is from genome assembly GCF_005938125.1 of Bacillus sp. BHET2. Lineage (GTDB taxonomy): Bacteria > Bacillota > Bacilli > Bacillales > Bacillaceae_B > Rossellomorea. The sequence continues at coordinate 322,591 of NZ_VCQN01000001.1, read as the reverse complement.
AGGATGCAAGCCCCGCCTTTGCCGCAGCAAATGCAGATCGGTAAATCCATCCAGGTGCTGACTCGACTCGATCGTAGCCAAAGGTGATAATTCTTCCCCATTTCTTCTCCCTCATTTTTGGAACAATTAACCTTGATAAGTAAAAGACACTATTTAAATTTCCGTTGACTATGTAATTCCATTCCTCAGGTGAATAGTCGGCAAATGACTTTCGCTCTTTCACATAAGGTCCTGCATTATGAACCAGGATATCCACGCTCTCCACTTTACTCCACATTTCTACAACCATTCGCTCGCATTCTTCTGGAACAGAGATGTCCCCCTTGATGGGGAAGAAGTTATTATGATATTTCTCCTTTAATTCAGAGACCAATTCCTCTACAAATGCATCATTTTGTCTATAGTTCAGGATCACAGTATATCCCTGTTTAGAGAACTCCTCGACCGTTCGTCGGCCAATCCCCTTTGACCCTCCTGTAATTAGGACAACTTTATCTTTCATCAAGCTCACTCCACGTACTCGTTATATTTCAATAGTAAGAATGATTTTGCTTAAATGCAAATGTAAGCTCTTAAATTGTCCGTTCATATTTTGTAAGCTTATCTTTTTGAATAACCTCCTTCCAGTTGTTCCAAACTATACATATCAGATTTTTGAAGGATAGTTGCTATTTAGCTAAAAGATAGGACAGTAGTAGTCGATTACTTTTCGAGGATGCTTTTACCTAAGGTGTCAATCAACTATCTCAGTATCGGATCAATGAACTAAACAAATAAAAGGCTGATTTTTAGAAAAGAACATAAAAAAACAGCCTCTCCAAAGAGAGACTGCTTTCATTATTGCATGCTATTACTTACCGATGAATTGTTGAGTCCAGTAGTTACCGTTTTCTACATAGCCTACACCGATGTGAGTATAATTTGAGCTTAGGATGTTTTTACGGTGGCCTTCACTATCCATCCATGCTTGTACTACTTCTTCAGGAGTCTGTTGACCCATTGCGATATTTTCGCCTGCAGAGCTATATTCAATGCCGAACTGCTTCATCATATCAAATGGTGAACCATACGTTGGGCTAGTATGAGAGAAGTAGTTATTTGCTTGCATATCTTTTGATTTTTCACGTGCTACTTTGCTTAATTCTGCATCTACTTTAAGTGCTGGAAGTCCTTGTTTCGCACGTTCCTGGTTCGTTAATTCTACGACTTTTTGTTCATATTGGCTTAATTGACCAGACTGATCACTTGCTGTTTGTTCAGGTTGTTGCTGTTGTTCGTTAGCTGCAGGTGCTGGTGCAGGCGCCTCTGCTTTTGGTGCTGCTTTTTGTTCAGGAGCTGGGGCTGCACTTTGTTCTGGCGCAGGAGCTTCTGCTTTAGGTGCTTCCTCAGCTGGGGCAGGAGCTGCTTGAGCCTTTGGAGCTTGTCCTTTTAATAGCTCTTGCACGTTAATATTCTTACCATCGATTTGGTATTTTGCTAGAGTATCTTGCACAAATTTATTTAAATCTTCTTGATTACCATTATATTTAAAGACATTCAACTGTTGATCTGCCTTATCTTGAGCTGGGCATGGTGCTGCAGCATCAGCTTTACCTGCTGCGAATGGAGTTGCTAATAATGTTAATGCTGTTGCTGTTGAAACCATCATTTTCTTATTCATAAAAATGAATTCCTCCTTAGTGAATGTGTTTGTCTTGCTGCACATTCATCATACCACCCTGTTTTTGTTACATTTACGGGAGAACTTGGTAACTAGCAATCAATTGTTCTATTTTGAAAGACAATTTTCTATAGTACTATAGTAACCACTGATTCTAGTAGGGAGGAACAGATTTATATTTGATTTACTTACATTTCCAGTAATTGAATAATTTATCTCAGGCGACTAATTATTACCGGTATATGATTCTTGACAGGTTTTGAAGGGGCTTGGTTTTGTAACGGATATTACAGTAACGTTTCATAGAAATTGAATATTCATCCTAAAGAAAGGTATTCGTTACATTTTTTGTCAGGTTCGATAATTAAATACCCTTCTACACTGAAACCGAGACGTTTTAATTGCCTTACACTGACATTACATTCCACAAGATTGCTCCCCAAGACAATAATTGGTCCATCAGGGATATCCTCGGAATACCTTTGAATATAGCTGCATGGGAGCGCGACAACATCTTCGCAATCTCCCTTGGACGAGTATTGATAATCCCTGACATCCACTACTACATGATTGGTATTCACATCGTGAGGAATCCATCGCTTTGTCCGCACGGGAAAATATCGATAGTACATCATATAAAAAAGCACACTGACTAGTACTAATGTTAGAAATGGCATACTGGCATCATCCTTTTTGTTAATCTTACCTTTCAGTTTATACCTACATAGGTATAAATGAAAGGTAAATGCTCATGCTGAATTCTCTTAAATAAATACCTAACCTTCATTTATGTATGTCTTTTTTTAAGTTAGAGGCCATTTCAATATGAATCTGGATTAATGCCACTTTTTTTGCACTAGATAAATCGGCTTCAATAATTCTCTTCGTAGCCGATAGATATTTCTCTTCGATTGATTTACGAACCCTAGGATGACTATTCCCATCGAGGAGTTCTCGTTTAATCGCTTCTTTTAACACGATTTCTGATAAAACATCTTCGTTTATCAATATCCGATTATTCCACATTTGCCTGTAGGCTTCCAGTAGTTCCTTGAATGCATCTGGCATATTCAAACATCCTTTACATAAAAAGTTTAATCATAAGCATACTAATAAAAAACGAAGAAAGGTGATGGACATGACAACACCCTATCGCTGCCCTAGCTGTAAAACGAATCGCACTCGATTTAATATTATACAACAAGTATCACAGAGTGTGAAACTGAATCCTGATTCCGGAGAGGTTGTTCAAAGTTATGAGCAAGGTCAACTTGAGCCATTTCATCTTGCCTACAACGGCCCTGACTTAAAAGTTCAATGTGCTGCTTGTGGTTTGGTTGAGGATGAAATGACATTTAAGAAATTCGGAGAGACCACAATGTAAAGGAAAGAAAAAGGGTAACCAGACCTGCTACCAAAAAGCAGATGCGGTTACCCTTTTTTGTTTTCGATTAATATTACTGATTAGAAACGTCTTTGAGCTTTGTTTCCTTTTCTTCCTCCGTTACATCTTTATTCGACATCCGCAATGGGATTTCTTTCATAAAGAAGGTTAGAACGAATCCTACCATAAGAATAATCGCACCAATGAAAAATACATTCGTTAATGCATAACTTAATGATTCTCTCACACCTTCTAAAACGGATGCATAGATTCCTTGAAATTCAGGAGGCAACGTTGATTGAAGTTCTTTTAACTTCCCACCGTTCATAATGTTTTGCGGATCTTGTAGCTGTTTCATCACACCTGCCGTATTAGGGTCTGTAAGTAAAGGGGAATCTTTCACGGCAGACATTTTCTCCGTCATCTTTGATGTCATGGAAGAGTTCATCACCGTTCCCATGATTGCCACACCTATTGTTCCACCGATCTGTCTGAATAGTTGTGTGGCAGCGGTAGCCACACCGAGAAACTTATGCTGAACAGCATTTTGAACCGTCAGAGTAAACACAGGGAAACTAAGTCCAAGACCAGTTCCTACTATAATAATATTAATAAGCGCTGTTGTATTTGTTGTGTTGGTATCCATAAAGGATAAAAGGATCATTCCTACACTCATAACGAACAAACCAATAAGAGCGAGAAACTTATACCTTCCTGTCTTCGTAATAATTTGTCCGCCTACCGTGCTTGCTATTACCATACTCAATGTCATTGGCATCATGACCAATCCGGATTTCGTTGCAGAGGTACCCATCACACCTTGGATAAAGAATGGCATATACATGATAGCTCCAAACATACCCGCTCCAAGGATAAACCCAATGATATTAGAAAGTGTAAAAATTTTATTCTTGAACAATTGAAGTGGAAGAACCGGATTACTTGCTCTCTTTTCCGTAATGATGAATAGTACAAAGGCAACCACCGTTGCAGTCAGAAGCCCAATGATAGGTAGAGAAACCCACTCATAGTCATTTCCTCCCCAAGTAAAGGCAAGTAATAAAGGAATGATCGTTAGCGTTAGCATAATGGATCCTAAATAATCCACTTTAAGTCCTCTATTTGGTTCCTGTGAAGGAAACATTTTATAAATCATTCCAAAGGCGATGAATCCAACAGGAAGGAACACCCAGAATACCCAGTGCCAGTCAGCATTATCGACAATCCACCCACCTAATGTAGGTCCGAAAACACTTGCTAGACCAAAAACGCTACTCATCAACCCTTGCCATTTCCCTCGTTCTCTTGGGGAAAATAAATCACCTACAGCGGTAAAAGCTGTTGACATAATCATTCCGGCTCCAAAGCCTTGGATCCCTCTAAATATGATTAGCTGAAAGATTGAACCAGATAAGCCATTTAAGAAAGAACCTATCATGAAGACAGCAATACCAAGTAAGATGAAAGGCTTTCTTCCATACATGTCTGATAACTTCCCTACTAATATTGCTGTCACTGAGCTTGTTAGCATGAAGATGGTAAATACCCAACTATAATAGTCTATCCCGCCAATTTCAGAAATGATTCTTGGTAAGGCTGTTCCTACGATGGTTTGGTTTAATGCAGCGAATAGCATGGCTGACATGATCGCTATCATAATCATAACTTTTTTTCTATGTTCTAAATGCTCCATATTCTCTGTCTCCCTTAATATTTATTTTATGAATAATTAACCAACTTAAGTAAATGAGCATAATTGAAGGGATGACCTCTCTCAGGTCAACCCTTATTATTTTCCATAAATCCAAATGCATAATCCCAATTAAATCAGGATTGAAGCTATATAATTCAATGGTTAAAGTGTTTTGTCACTTCTATAGAAATCCACATCACTTTCGAGTCGATGAACTCAGTAACTTTTCAAACAGCTCGATTAAGTGGTTGATCTCTTCTTTCTCGAATGTTTGGAATAGTTGCTGAAAATAGTGAGACTTCTTCTCTTCACACTGAGCCAATACTTCAATGCCCTGAGGTGTTAGAGCAAGCTCCACGACTCTACGATCTTCATTGGATCGCTGTCTTGTAATATAGCTTTTTTCAGCTAATGTATCTGTGATGGATGTAATATGACTTGCAGACACTTCCATTCGTTTCGAAATTTCGGAAGACTTCAATGCACCATTCTCACTGATGAGTTGAAGCACCCTGAATTCTCCATTTGAAATGAACTCTCCAAAGATGGTTCGAATATCTGCTTTCATCATTCTAAAAACGGATCTAAATAATCCTTCTAGCTCGAACAATTCTTTTCCCACTAAAAAAACGACCTTTCTTACACTCAATAAATACTTCACTAAGTTAACTATTAAATAATATACATTTTATACAGAATTGTCAATGGTTATGAACCTGTTAAATTTATTATAATAAAATCCCTGCAATACAGCAGATTAGTTAATACTAATCAGTAGATATATCATTATTCCCAACCTCTAGGTTACTCCGTTATATCAATACCCTGTAAGGAGCGTATGACGTCTGGTTTATGTAAATTTTCTCCTATTACAACAAAGTTAGTGGGATATTTCATGTCTCCTGGCATAAAGAGAGGCATTCCATACGAATATTGGAATAGTGTTGGATATTTCCGTCCCTGCAATGGTACGTATCCCTTCATTCTATATATGGTATCAGGTTGTTGTTTCACCCATTCTTCAAACTCTTCCCCCTTCACTTTTCCATTGAAAGTGTAGACAATAGCCTGTAGAGTCAACTGTTCACCAATAGATGGTTTATCGTAGGACCCGGTTCCTTGTTCTGCTTTTAATGAAAGAATATCATTCATCGCTACCTTAGAATAATTCGTTAGGTATACCTTGGCATTCTTGTTTAATTGCTGTAGTTCATAAGAGAATGTTCCCTGCTCCATCTCTGAAAGTAAGTCCATTTTGTTCGCTACAATATATTGGGCATGACGAATCTGCTCTCTTAACAAGTGTAGTACAGCAGGACTGAATTCTCCCCTGTTTTTCCATTGCAGACCATCAACAATGGTAATGATCCCTCTGAATTCGAATTGATTGGCAAAAAGCGGAGACAAAATGGAATCGACGACTTCAACCGGGTGTGCGGCTCCTGTTGTTTCAATCACAAGTACATCGAAGTCTTCGTTCAGCAATAGCTCTTGAAGCTGTGACTCAAGCTTTTCTGATATGGTGCAACAAATACACCCACCAAGTAGCTCTCTTAATGCGGTGTCCATTTCAACTTCATCACTGTCGATGGACACACTTCCTAATTCGTTCATTAATACAGCTGGTTTTCTATCATGATCCTTTAAGGACTGTAGTAATTGTTTTAATAAGGTGGTTTTTCCACTGCCAAGAAATCCAGATAATATATAAACATCCTTCTTCATGTAATCTTCCTCTCTATTGATTCCTAAACATATTCTATTAGAAAGTGAATCGGAATACAACGAACTTCACTATGTAATGAACAAACATAAGCGGAATAATTATTCGTTCAAAGAGCGTTATCTCCTACTTTCCACGCATATAATGAAATAAACAGTAGCTTAAACATGAAGTTTTCGTTTGTTTAGATTGTTGTGTTACTTGTCCTCACGATGAATCAGTTAAAAGGTGGGAAAGTTCATGTATTATGAGAAGATTGTTCCACTCAAATTAAGAGACTTTTTGAAGAATCCTTCTCATGAAACATTGAAGGATCTATTGCTTCATAATACGGGGGAAACAGATTATGTGGATTTTAAATCCGATTGGATTGAATTGACTAAAATGGCGAAACACATCCTGGCTATCGGAAATACCGGGGGTGGCTGCATTATAGTTGGAGTCATGCAATTTGACGATGGATCATTGGATTTAAAGGGATTGACCGATGAAGAATTTCTTGATAAGGCAGATGTTGATAATAAACTCCAACATCTGCTCCCTAAATATTTACGTTATAGAACTGAGGACTTCATTTTCCCTGAAGGGATCCACCCTCTAATGAGCCTTAAACGATTCCAGGTTCTCATCATCGATTATGATCCGAGGTATGTGCCCTACACCTCAATTGTTACTAGAGGAGAATTACGTTATGGGGCCATTTACGCCCGACAAGGAACAAAGACTATTGAAGCCACTCATGACAGGCTAGTCGATGTAATACTCCGAAAAGTTCAATCAGGAGGATCAGACAGTGATGAACGAACGCTAAAAGAGCATTTGGAACATTTAAAAATCCTTCATCATGAATATGACTTGACAGAAGATTTGAAGTTCAAGAAATACCTGCATAATTTAATTTTAAGAAAAATGCAGAAGATAGAACATTTTCTGGACCTGGATTCCTCTGAACTTCATTCTTGGTAATCACTCTGTATTACTTAGAAAATCTCTTATTGCCTCCATATTCCTTTGCACATCCATATTCAAAACAAGTCCAGCATTTGGTGTCGAAAGATCAGAAAAGCTTCCTTCAATCGGAACACGGAGTGTATCCACTGTGTCAATGGGATTGACCATCATAGAAAATCCATACTTCATGATCTCACTTATGGGAGTCTCAGTCTCAACATTTTTCAAACATTCCCTCATAATGGCGGCTACATCAACCAACCCTTGACCGGATTGCATCTTCTTAATCATGCTCTCCTCCGCTAATGTCATGATTTCCTGCTGCCTTTTCACACGCCCAAAATCATTTTCATTATCACTTCTAAATCTTACATATTGTAGGATTTCATTTCCCTTTAACACTTGTCTTCCCGAATCCTTAGACCAATTCCAATAGTCAATCATGGGTTCTGACACTGAAACTTGCACTCCATCGGGAAATATTAAATCCATAATGTTTATGAAGTTCTTAAAATCAACCTTAACGGTATGGTGAATTTCCAGGTTGAAGTTCTTACGTATCGTTTCTGCCAGGAGTTCCTCCCCTCCCCATGAATACGCATGATTGATCTTACTCTTTTCATATCCCGGGATGTCGACAAATGTATCCCTCATGATAGAGATAATTTTAACTGAAGAAGACTGTGGCGTATAACGTGCAACCATTAACACATCTGCTCGGGCTATTTCATCCTCTCGCTGATCAGAACCGATTAAAAGGACATTTACCGGTTGTTTGTCACCATTCAAGTCTAACGGAAAGACAGGTTCTTCTTTTTCGCTGACCGTTGGTTTTAGAGCTTGTCCTTCATCTCCTGCATGTCTAGCGTCCTCTCCCCAAAAGGGAGAACAACCCACCATGAAGAAGGTAGCGAACAATAACGTCAAGTATAGAACGATTTTTTTCATTAGTTCACCTCGTATTTACTTTCAGTGTCGGTATGGAGTAAATATTCTATACGAGGAATAGGGAAACAATGATATTTTTATTAACGTTTCCAGAACCAACAAATTGATTGACGATGATTGGCAAAGCCGTACAAAAAAAGGCTCTTATCGCAAAGATTGTTGTCTTCTAGTCGTGTGTGATAGTAGATTCATCCTCATCCTCATGCTTAGAAAGTTGATTGTAGCGGAAATCAACCACCACTCGCTACCTTCAATAGCAACAAAGTTTATGAAAAAAAGACCTCAGAGAATTTACCTGAGGTCCTTTAAGGTGGATTATTGTTTATCTAACACTTCTATTGCTTTTTTCAATTGAGGATCATTTTCCTGAAGCTTCTCTCTAAGTTTCGTCATAAGCTTCAAAGTAGTCTCTCCATTTAGCGTTCCTGTCACTTTTAACTTATTTTCTTGTTGGAAGTTCTTAACGGCACTCGTTGTATCTTCATCGAAGTAACCGTCAACGTTTCCTGGATTCAAGTCGAGTGCATTCAGCATTTGCTCGGCTGTTTTCACCTGATCCGATAAGTCTGATTCTTTAAGTTCCTTATCCGGATTAATATAAGGAAGCTGTGCATAATCAGGCATCTTCACTTCGACATCAGGATTTATACCTTTTTCATGAATCCAATTACCTTCTGGCGTTAACCATTTAGCCGTTGTAAATTTCATGTTAGATCCGTCTTTAAAGGTTTCTGCTGTTTGGACTGTTCCCTTACCAAAGGTTTTGGTTCCAATCAGCGGAATATCGTTCGATTCGCTAACAGATGCTGATAGAATCTCTGCCGCACTTGCACTTCCCTCATCAACCAGAACGGCTGTAGGAACATCGACTTTTTGACCGGATTCAGAAACATATTTTTCAACCTTACCGTTACTATCTTTCACTTGGAATAAGACTTCGCCTTCCGGCACAAACAAGTTCGAGATTTTAACCGCTTGATCCAGTAATCCGCCTGGATTTTGTCTAAGGTCAAGAACGAGCTTTTTCATGCCTTTATCGTTCATCTCATTTAGAGCTTCCGTCAACTCTTTATACGTATTCTTTGAAAAGCTTGTAATTTGAATCTTAGCGACTCCGTTTTCTTGCATCTCTGCATATACCGTATCAATCGGAATTTCGTCTCTCGTGATGGTTACTTCCATCGGCTTGTCCTGACCTGCGCGCTGAATAGTCAATGTCACTTTCGTTCCTTTTTCACCACGAATCAACAGTACGGCATCAGTTACAGACATCCCTTGAATGCTTTTGTCATCTACTTTCGTAATGAGATCATTCGGTTGCAATCCGGCTTTTTCAGCTGGAGAACCTTTTATTGGAGAGACAATGGAAATATACCCTTCCTTCTCCTGAATTTCTGCACCGATTCCTTCGAAAGAAGAAGAGATGCTTTCATCGAACTTTTTCGCTTCTTCTTCATTCATGTAATCGGAAAAGGGATCTCCAACGCTATCAATCATGCCATTGATTGCTCCGTTTACCAGATCGTTCTGATCAAGATCCTTATAATAATTTTGATTTAACTTATCATAGGCTTCATAGAGTTTCTGAAACTCTGAACGTTCTGTTACCCCGACATTTACCGCCTTCTCATCCCCGAAAGCAAGTGCGAATGTAGTAATTCCTGCCGTCGCAAATACAAGGAAAAAAAGAAGCATGACGAATTTGAATTTTTTCATTTTTATAAAGCTTGTTTGACTTTCTTGTTGTGACTGTTCTGTATTATCTTCCAAAGCTTCCACCACTTTCGTTGCTATGTATCTTGTGAGAATTTCGTTTAGAATATCATGAAACGTCCTGCTGAGCAATCATAAGCTCATAACTTCTTTATTTTATCAGCTTTTCAACATTAGCGAAAGGAAAATCAACCTTCCTCCATATGATGTGTCAAAATCGTCGTAAAGAAACCGACTGTGCTGACAGCAAATAAAGAGTATAAAAACGATTCTGTTCCAATGATTGGCCAACCAATCACAAGGACAATGCTATCAAACATAAAGATTAATTTTCCAACGTTTACATGGAAGCTCTTACCAATCAGTTGTGCCAATAAATCCGACCCGCCTGTAGCCGAATCCCCTCTCAGCATTAGGCCAATCCCGACTCCCACAAAGGCCCCTCCTATCAAAGCACTCATTAAAGGAGGCAAAATGATAAAGCTCTTCCAATGATGAAACAAATCGATCATTATAGATGATAACCAAAGGCCATGAACACTGTTATAGAAAAGAGTTCGGTTCATAAAAAAGGCTAGAATATACAGAGGTAAGCTAAATAGGATGATTGTGAGGCCCGGCTTAAATCCAAACCAATAATAAGAGATTAAACCGACACCTATCATCCCTCCGTCAAGAAAATGATGTGGGACGAAAAACATGTTGATTCCTAATCCAACTAATAAACTACCTGCAATAATGACGATAAACGTTCTGATCACATTTTTCACCCACTTCACACAATTAGGACAGCCCTACTACTTATATATGTGTGTGGACGGGGGAACATTATTCAAATCTTCATTTAATTGTTGAATTATTATGACTTCTACTGTAACTAGTAGCAACTTAAAGACCTTCGGTTTTAAACCCATCAAGTCGTATGACTTGATAAGGAAGCAATTTGCGCTTCAACAAATGCTGGAAATGGAACGCCTTCCCGTTGAGCTGCAAGAGTAATCATCAGGGGCGTAGGAATGAGTTCCTGATGAAACGTTTTGATGGCTATGAACAAAGATGGACTTAATAAGGCAAGGAAAAAGGCAACATAACGAAGTATTCTCATTAATCCCAAGTCGGACCGCTGATAATAATCTTCGGAGGATTGAAGAAATTGCGGGAAAATAACTGGGACGATGAGAACGAAAGGGGTGCCATCTACAAGGATGGCTACCCTACCTTCCAATAATCCTGCGGCTATTACATCAGGTCGTTCCGAGTTGAATACGGTTGGAAACGGAGAAATTGAACTATCCTGAATCAATTCTTCTACATATGCGCTTTCCAAGATTCCGTCAATATCAATCTCATCAAGTCTCCGCCTTACTTCGTCCACAATTTCTTCTTTTGCAATTCCATGCATATACATGATACTTACATCTGTATGTGTATATCTCCCAATCACTCTGGCTTCATGTCTTAAATGTTCATTTTTTATTTTTCTTCTTATTAATGTTGTATTCGTTCGGATATCCTCCGTAAACCCTTCCTGAGGACCTCTTACGACACTTTGGGTTTTAGGATCACTTACATCTCGTTTTATTGGATCTTTTGTCATTGCGATGATCGATTTCGAATGGCCATCAATCAATATCGCAGACTCTCCTGATAATATAAATGAAAACAATTCTTTAAAGGTATCTGTATATGCCACTTCCCCTATGGTCATGATCGAATCCCCACATTTAGCAAGGAGATTTTTATCGTTCTCTGGATTTTGGTTCTTTTCAAATCCCGCGAGTATTGACTTGATTACAGTTTCCTCGAGTTGTTGTGAACCTGCTAAACCTTCTATATAGATCACAGCCATTTTAAGGGTGGGATTTGGTTGCAGTCTTCTGATGATCAAATCAGAACTATTTCCGAACATTTCCTTAATAAATGTAATATTAAATTCTAATTCATTATCCATGACACCTTCTACTGGTGCACTCAATTGATCTACCGTCTCTATCGGCTCTTCTCGTTTATATTTAGGATTTTTCTTTTTCTGTTTCCGAATGATCTTAATCGGTGCCATGAATGTAGATCACCCCTTATACGGCTTTTTCTTTTAATGTCTACATCTCCTTTCCAATTATTCACTTTTTCTCCAACCCACCTAAGTGAACACGAGAAAACGACGGCTCACGAAATAATCTAAATGAGTTTTAAAAGGATGTATTCGGAAATTTTATTAAACACTAATTGAAAAAGTTTGCAAAAAAAAGAGCCTACCATTACCGGTAAGCTCTTCTTTGATGTCTTTATCAACTGGAATGAATCATTCCTTGAATCATTATATCTTTTTCACATTGTTAAAATATTCTTCTAACGACCAATCATTTTCATGAATCACTTTCGCTGCTTCTATGCCTACATACCTGAAATGCCAGGGCTCATATTGATATTGGGTGATCGATACTTTATCTTCAGGGTATCGAAGGATGAACCCATATTTATATGAATGCTCAGCAAGCCACTTTCCCTCTTTTGTTTGGGCAAATTCAATATTCACCTGAAAGTTATTGTTTTTACTTGAAATATCCATCGCTAGTCCGGATTGGTGCTCACTTTGTCCAGGTGGTGCAACGGCCATCACTGCTTTTTCTTTTCCGAATTGAGCAATTTCTCTTTCCAAGAGCATCTTTTGGTAATCATAAGAACGGTACCCGGATATGGCTGTTAGATATACTCCCTGTTCTTTTGCTTCAGAGAACATTTTTTCCAACTGTTCCGCCGCTTCCTTACGTAGATTAGCCTTTTCAAGCTCCTGATTCCCAAATACGAAGGGTACATTTGGACGAACTAAATCAGCTGGTTTGTATTCGTCTAACGCGTATTCCTTGTTAACCAGCGCCAATAAATTGGCTGGATTTTGAATGACCTGCTTTCCGTCCACTACTTTCACTTCATTAAAGTATTGCGACTCTAATTGCAGTTCGGGAGGAACAGTTTCTTCAGAAGGCTGTCCTGTCGGATCTTGGGTTGTTTGATCTCCCTGAGAGTCCGGGGTTTTTACACTTGGTTCCTTTTCTTTCGTTTCTTGCTGTTTTTGGCCAAATAATTGTTCTGACCAATCTTGTACTTGCGAACATCCTGATAGGATAACCAAGGAAGCAGCAGTTACGAAGATGATCTTTTTCATACTTTCACCTAGTTTCTCTATAATGGTTCCAAACTCCATCTTACCATGTTCACTGAAGAATGTAAGCAGGAGAAACTTCACAAAAAAAAACTGCCTATAAACCCGCAAAGGGAATGTAAGCAGTTCCTTTTAACTTTTCATTACTCTTGAATAGCCGCCTCTAATGCTACTTCAATCATATCATTGAACGTGGTTTGACGTTCTTCAGAAGTTGTTTCTTCACCAGTTAGAATATGATCACTTACAGTTAATACTGAAAGTGCATTACGTCCGTACTTTGAGGCTAGTGTGTAAAGAGCCGATGTTTCCATTTCTATGGCTAGAATACCATATTGAGCCCATTTTTCAAGTTCTGCATTATCGTTATAGAACATGTCCGCAGTGAATACGTTTCCAACTTTCAGGTTTAAACCTTTTTCCATTCCTGTATCATACGCACGTTTCAATAAATCAAAGTTCGCAGTTGGAGAATAATCGATTCCGTTAAATGTTAGTTTATTCATTTGGGAATCGGTTGATGAAGTCATCGCCAGAATCACATCACGGACTTTCACATCTTTTTGAATGGCACCACAAGTACCAACGCGGATGAGGTTCTGTACGTTATAACTTTGCATCAATTCGTTAATGTAAATCGAAATGGATGGAACACCCATCCCTGTTCCCTGTACAGAAATTCGTTTCCCTTTATATGTACCAGTATATCCGAACATGTTACGGACTTCGTTGTAGCATGTAGGATTTTCCAGGAAGGTTTCTGCAATGTATTTCGCTCTTAATGGATCTCCAGGTAATAAGACTGTTTCTGCAATTTCGTTTTCTTTCGCATTAATATGTATACTCATTATATTTCCTCCTCATAAGACTGTTGAAAGACCATTGTAATCCTTTTTTATTTCTTATGCAACGCTAGGAAATGGAAGGATAGAATGACAGGCACGGGGTCAAAATAAGGTCAGAAGGAGGAATTCACATGACGAAAGAAAAAATGAGTAAAAAACTGAAGCAAGCTGTACAGCATGCAAATCAAACAAATCCTTCTTCCCGCTCTGGAACACAGCCTACTTCTTCTAGAACAGAAAAACGCAAATCGTAAAGAGGAGGAATAGTGGGATGGGAAAAAAACATCGTAATCGAATCAATTCTCCAAAGAAAAATAACCATATACCCAAAGAGGCAATAGAAGCTGAGCACAATGCCCACGGGAATGAAGATCAAGCCCATAACAGAAAAAATGGACCAGGCCATAACCAATAAAAAATCGTCTGTAAAAAAAGGAAAGAATCTTACCTAAAGGTAGACTCTTTCCTTTTTTATGATTGAAATTTCATTCAATGAATGACGATTCGATTCACTCGCTTCCAACCATTGGGCTGCAAGCGATAATAGTAATGACCCCTTCTTCCTTCGTCGATGAATACTATGTCTCGGGTGGCAATATATCTGCCTTGATAATCCTTTGGGACTAGGTCAGGTACGTTAAATGTTCGAAATGTCTCATACAGGGCGTCTTCATGGTTATTAGCTTCAACCGAGAATCGATATACCTTTTCGTACCCCTTGTCTTCCCCATAGTTTGGCGTTTGGAAAATGGTCATGTCATAAGTAGATCTCAAAAGTCTGGGACGAATGATTTTTTCAAGTAAAGGCATGAGCACCCCTCCGTCATTATGTTGTACTCATACTATTAGACATTATCCTTGTCGAATCCTTCACTGAAAAATAAGAAACTTTGTCGAAATCAATCGTTAAGCAAATTTATTAATCTCATTTTGAAGCTTTGATGTCAAATCGGGAAGATCTGTTGTTCTGATTGTCATTTTGAGCATGGATTCGTCCATTTCCAAGGCTTCTGCTAAAAATCCGCTTAACCCCCTTGCCCTCCGATCCACTTCGAGAAGCACTTCCACTTGCCCTTCTGATTGATTCAAGAACATCACTTCAAGCTCATCTAATTTCCGTTGATATGAACCGCTTACCGGTACAAATTCGAATTCCTGAATAAACGGGTAACGCCCTCTGAATCGACGGGGCGCTTGCTCGCACTCTACTTTCCGAATTCTGAACCCAAGTTCTTGAATGGAAGTCAGAATGGCATTGGTCAGTTGATTCGGGATGATTTCAATATAGTCCTTGTCTTTAGGATCAACCGCATTTTTAATGTCCACTCCTGTCGCTACCCACACCCTAGTGTTCCCATATGTAATTGGGGTTTCAAAAGGTAACGTGAAAGTGAAAGGGAGCTCTTTCTTTTCATGTTCATCAACGGTAAACGGATTTGATATTTGCACCTTCTGTATTGGGGCGTAATCGGTAAATTTCTTGTCATCCGATTCCCTTATATATGTAGTGAAAAGAGTTAAATAAATGGCATCGACACTTTGTTCCGTACTACCTCCCGTAATTTCAACCACACCGTTCACCGTTTCTCCAGCCTGATAGCTTGACTTCTCCAGTTTCGTATCGACTGTCGCTGCTCCGATACCAATTGAAGCAAAAACTTTATTAAAAATAGACATGTATACTTCCCCCTTTGACTATCGTTCATTTTGTTTTCTTATTACCCTTTAAGGGTTCTTCTTCTGAATACCTTTCTCCTTCTTGAAAAATCAATTCCTCAAACGTTTTCCCATTCATTTTATCCCTTACAATAAGGTGTCCCTCTATACTTACCCTCTGATCGATATGCAGGAAACTTGGGATGGGATAAAGTTTGAAGTGCTTCCATTTCATTTTGGACATATTGGACGTGATTGG
Source organism: Bacillus sp. BHET2 (assembly GCF_005938125.1). Lineage (GTDB taxonomy): Bacteria > Bacillota > Bacilli > Bacillales > Bacillaceae_B > Rossellomorea. The sequence continues at coordinate 306,596 of NZ_VCQN01000001.1, read as the reverse complement.
AAAATAACTTTTTGTATAGGCGTATTCTTTTCACTATCGCCTCTTCTCCATCATAAAGCGTGACAGAGTAGGCTGTACCATAGCTCCCTTTCCCAACCAGCCTGATTACTTGGGAGCCATCGATGGTTTCACCACGCTTCCCATTTGATCGAAAGCATTTATTGAGTCTGAGAAAAAAAGGCGAATCATAACTACTGCCTCACTTCTATTCAACTGCTAAAGAAACAGAAAGAAAAATGATCACTTCCATAAAGAGAGGCGTGATTACTTGGTCTATTCACCGATTTCAACGTTTTTAAACCTATTCAATAAAGAGAACAATGACCTCACATTACCTCTTCTGAATATGAAGGACGTTGTTCAGCTATATGATAAAATCGAACAAGAATCTTCTTTAGAAATTTATTTCCCAGAGGATTTGGAAATATTTAGAGAGATTTTAGATAAAGTAAAAAGGGGAAATGTCAATAACATAACAAGGACCTCTTCCTATCTTGAATTTTTTAAGAAGCATTCAGAAATACACTGGTCCTTTCTTGCACATATGGTTTCAAGAAATGCAGGCTATCATATGACAGATATGCGGAACAGATTACTTACAAAGCTTTTAAATGAAGGGGAACAAGGTGCTTTTTTCTCGTTTCTCGAGAGGTGTAATGCTGCCATCTTCCACGATGCCTATCCTCAATTATTACTGTATGAGAATTGGAAAGTAACAGGACGTTCTTCTTTTCATCTTTTGAAAAAATTTCATGTTTCCATCTTCATGAGAGCGATTTGGAATGAATATATTACGACAGGAAATGAACAACTTTTAACGCTAGGACTCATCATGAATGAACAGCATATGATTCAAAGGAGAATTCTAACGCATTCCCGTCTCGATATCGGTATAGAGAAGTGGAAGTTTTTCTTACAGGATCGATTGGAGTTCACTTCCATCCTGTTCCCTTATGGAAAGCGATCTCCTTACTCTCTCGCAGGGCTTTCTGTGTCTCACTTTGAACAGGTACAGCGCAGAATTCTGTTAGGCAAGAAATTATATAGTATTTTATTTCATCGAAGCGTATTCCCTACTGCTTTGTCCTTTGCGATTCACCATTCCCATACAGGGTCAAGATGGGACTATTGGCCGCATATTTATTCGAAACAAGACATTAAAACGCGATTATACAGCCCCTCCTTACGCTCAGTTTGGGATGATATCCCTTCAAATACCACTCCTTCAATTGACTGGTTTGCAGATCAACCTGTTGAAGTAATGTCTCCTCTCTTAACATTAGAGAAACCCTATCACTTTTCCATGACATTAAAATGGAAAGCGATGACCTCGGTCCTAGTTAACCTAAAAAGGGAATAACTCAAAATAAAGTGTCTCCATGGTTCCATTCGGAAACCATGATAGACACTTAAGAGTTATTCCCCGTTATATAAATGGACGATCCCAGCTATGTGACTTCCATGCCGATGGTTGAAAAGATTCTATACATCTTCTTCCCATTCTTCATCAATGATACATTTGGCAATCAGATACTCGAATGTGATATCCGCTATTTCTTCCAGCTCATCTTCCGACGGTACGTAGCCTCTTTGAATCAGTTCCTTCATGAAGAAATCTGCAATTTCTTCGGTGTCGATAAAGACTTCTATCTCCCGCATATGATCGCCCCCTTTGATTCTCAATTTATGACAAGACTCTTCCAGTTATGCCACAAGAAAAAAAGTTTTCATAAGACTTTAAAGACAAGCATAGACTTTAACATCAAAGATAGAGGAGCGATACTATGTTAACCACACTCACTCAAAAAACGAAAACACTGTTCAAAGATCTGGAAAATGGTGAAGGGATGATTGTTGCAGGTATGCAATGGATTCTCCGTGTTGTGCTACTATCATTCTTGCTTATCAGCGTTCCAGTTTTTTTATATATTATGTGGCTCATTCCTTCTCTTTGACGGTAAACTGTGAGCTTGTGTGAGTTTTCAACTGTTCTAACACATAGTCCATTTTATTCTTGTATTTACTATCCTGAAATAGAAGATAGAGGGTTTTGTAGTCATTATAATGATCGAGCAGCTGATCAATCCAGCTTGGCTTCGGATAAGCAGATGAATGCAGTAATTTTAATTTACCTTCTTTTTTTTGCGGAAATACGAATCCATATTTCTTGATAAATGCTTCTGCCTGCTCTTCATCTGCAACTAGAGTAATTTCATCTTCATCTGCCTCCAGCCACTCCCCGTCTGTGATTCTCATTAACTCATAGATCACATCTTCCCAGGCGTCGTCCTTGTACCGCCATATTTCTGTTCTGAATCCGACTACTTTAAAGAGATCCTCTTCATACCCCTTTACAATCACAAGATCTCCGAACAAAAATTTATATTCAATATCGATTTGTTCTTGTTCAAAAATATATCCGTCATAAGAATCGAGCAGTTCCAATGCCTTCTCCTTGAATAGCCCTTCACTTTCGTTAACCTCATATAAAAACTCTCCGTCAAGCTTCTTGATATCGGTGATTTTCCCCACTGTCCCATAGATGGTTACGACTACAGTATCTCCTACTCTAAACCTGGGCTCTTTTCGTTTCTTCATTCTCCCCTCACCCTTAATCGCCTTTTTTATATGATATGCAACAACCATCATAACGGTATACACGAAATCCCTGCTATCTTTTCTTTGGGTAAGAATTGTTTTTAAAAAACAAGGAGGTTTATTGGTTTAGGAAATATGCTTTCTAAAAAAGGACCGACATAAGTGAAAACAAATGTCAGTCCAGTGGCTAATGATATTCAAGTTAGTTTATTTCTTCTAATAAATAGGCGTCCCATGCTTTGTCGAAAATGGACATGCTTTCAAGATATTGCCCGTTCATTTCCAAATAAGAACTGATTTCATGGTATTGCTGTGATTGCTTTGGAAAGCTGTGATCATCATAAGCTGAATTTGCGAATTGAGTTATATCGTCCTTGTCAGTGGGTTGTCTGTATTTCATTAAATAATGATAAAAGGATTTTCTCATCTGCTCCACCTACCCTTGTTATACTTTTCTAAAAGGATAGCGGAAGAAGATGAATTCGTAAAGGGATTATATTCGAAAGCCCGAATACAAGGCAGTTTTCTCCTAGTTAATTTTAATATCGGAAATAATTCTTTTTTAATAATCGGGGAATGGCCATCAACTCGTTATATTCGATCATTTTTTGAATCGCTCTTATATCAATCAGCATCAGTTGGTCTTCGATTTCATTGATGACTTCTTCTTCCTGGTACTCCATCCCACAATGACTGCAGCTCATGCTCGGAACATGCACGATTTGAATGGCACGTGTGCCGTCAGGAAGTTCCCAATACACGCTCGAGGTATCATCATGAGCCGTCTTTTCTTCACACCAAACACAAACTTTCAACTGGTTATGATCCATTGTTGATTTCTTCCTTATCATCATTTTTATCCTGATTCATTTTTTGGAGCATTGCTTTATGCTTCTTTTCTTTAAGCTGATCCCTCTTCCCCCTGAAGTCTTTAAGTGAATTATGTTCTGGATTCTCCTGGTATTCCTTTCGACGCTCTAATCGATTAAGTCCATTAGGTGTCAGAGAAGAATGAGTTTGATTCATTAATCCTGCAATTCCAATAGTAGGTTCGTTAATTTCCTCATCGTGATAAACTGCTTTAAAGTAATCGTCTGCCCTTCCGGCAACATAGTCTTCAGGTTCTGGATAGGTGGAAATGACACCTTCGAAATTACGCACAACTACTTTTGAAGCACTTTGAGAGATGAGGTAATTAGGTTGAAGGGAAATTTTCCCTCCACCCCCAGGTGCATCCAGAACAAAGGTAGGGACTGCGTAACCAGATGTGTGCCCCCGTAGCCCTTCGATAATTTCCAGCCCTTTTGAAACCGGAGCCCTGAAATGACCGATTCCTTCAGATAAATCACATTGATAAATATAGTACGGACGAACGCGGATCTTAACGAGATCGTGCATAAGCTTCTTCATGATTGGGACACTGTCATTGATACCTGCGAGGATAACCGCTTGATTTCCAACAGGAACTCCAGCATCCACGAGCATTTCACACGCTTTTTTGGACTCTTCCGTAATTTCAATCGATGTATTAAAGTGAGTATTCAACCAAACAGGATGGTATTTTTTTAAGATGTTACATAGATTTTCTGTAATCCTCTGTGGAAACACGACAGGTGCCCTTGTTCCGATCCGAATGATTTCCACATGGGGAATCGCACGTAAGTTCTTCAGGATATACTCAAGGATCTGATCATTAATTAATAGACCATCTCCACCTGAAAGCAATACGTCTCTTACTGTAGGGGTGTCCTTAATATATTCTATCGCCGCATCTAACTGTTTCTTTGGTACACCCATACCAATTTGCCCTGAAAATCTTCTTCTCGTACAATAACGGCAGTACATGGAGCACTGATTGGTTACAAGAAATAACACTCTGTCCGGGTATCTGTGTGTCAATCCAGGAACTGGGGAATCTTCATCCTCATGTAAGGGGTCCTCCAGATCAAATTTAGTCTTATTAATTTCCTGTCCTATTGGGACAGATTGCATCCGAATCGGACAACGGTGATCATCTTCATTCATCAACCAAGCATAGTAAGGGGTAATATTCAGTGGAATGGTTTTGGTAGAAATCTTCACACCTTCTTCTTCTTCCTTTGTCAGATTCACCACTTTCTTCAAGTCATCAAGGGTTCTGATCGTATTTGTAAGCTGCCATAACCAGTTGTTCCATTGCTCATCCGTCACGTCTTTCCAAAGCTCAATTTCTTTCCAATCCCTTTTTGGTTTATAGAGATTCATTTTCATCTACACCACCAACTTTCAAAAAGTATCTTTCCACCAATAATTGAACTCTACATCAGCCTATGAATGATCGTGCCAATCGGTTTTACCCCCGCTACACATCACTTAAATCTTTCTCCCATATGTTCATATCTTCCATTTTGTCAAAGATGATGCAGTTGTTTGCAAGTCTCCCGCCGTAGCTGTAACCAAGCTGATGGAAAGCGGCATTCATACCAAACGAAAGGGATCTTGCAATCGTATAGGCACAGAAGATATCACGATTCAATAATTCACTTTCTAGTTTCCTTAGGAGATGCTTCATATTTCCTCCTTTTCGATAAGAGGAACGGGTAGCACAATCGGTTAGTTCAGCATTCTTGTAAACTGATGATATCTCTGCAGAAGCTGCACTGATAATACGACCTCCCTCTTCCATGTACACAAAGATTGTCCCACTTTTCATTGACTCTTTCACATAGTCAGGGTTGTGCAAAGGTACAGGATAGAGCTTAAATACTTCCTGATAAAGATCGGCCAATCGTTCTGCTTGTGACGTGTTAGCGACCGAAATCGAATCAGAGTATGAGATTTCTTGCCGTTCAAGCTCTTGAACCTGCTGAAGAATGTCATCCTCTTCTCGCCAATGAGAACTATTCCGTCTATCATTCGTCAAAAACTTACTCATAAAAAAGGCTTTATCTCCATTAAAGTAACCGTTTACTCCCCCCTCCAACATGAATCCTTTTTCAACAAAAAAGGAATATTGACCTGCTCTTGCCTTAACAATAACTTTTTCAAATTGATTGGATTCAACTTCTTTGTTTACATACTCCCATAGACGGCCTGCATTCCCCCTAAACTCATCTACACGCAATCGACGATTGTAACCATCTTTATATATGGCAGCTTCTACCTTTGGTTGTTTGATATATTCGTATGTTTGCATTCTTATTAGCCCCTTTTTAACAAACATATGAAGTGAAACGGGAAGTTATGAAACAAACAATCATAAAAAAGAACAACCACTGTCGTTCTTGTGAGTTGTTCCTTCTAAAGATGATAAGGCATAGTACATTGACGAAAGCGTGTATTACATTAGACATTACTTTGAGATGTTCTTTTTTCTGTTGAAGTGCTGTTAATAGTAGCCTACTTCTCCTTTACCCATTATTCCCGAATATTATGACTGTTCATTACACCAATCAATCATAAATAAGGACAGAATTTCCGCCGTTTGATAGATTTTATCCAATTCGATGTATTCATTTGCATCATGAGCCACTTCAGTCGTCCCCGGTCCAAATACAACAACCGGAATATTGCCTCCTTGAGAGAGTATCCCTCCATCGGTACCCCATGGGGAGGCTTCGATGACCGGACTGGTTTGCATGACCTTTCTGGCATAATGTGATAGGCTCTCCACTAAAATATGGTCACTTGGTAGATTACCAGGCTGCCACCTGCCACCGAACCACTCCACCTCCACAGGGTGATGCCCGAACCAGGAATCGATTGTCTTCAGATCCTCTATGGTCTTGACAAATTCATCTTCTACAGCCTGAAGGGTTTCCCATGGGCCGACCCCCACTCTCCCCTCAATGACAGCCACATCCGGGACGGATGATGGCCATTTCCCGCTTTCCAAACGCCCAATATTAATAGGTAGTGGAATCGGAATATTTCTATATAAAGGATCCGCTACCTTAGCGTTTCGTTCCTTCTCCAAGAGCTTGAGTGCCTGTATGACCTTGAACGCTTTATCGATGGCATTCACCCCTTCATACCTGGTTCCCCCATGTGCAGACTTCCCCTTTACCCTAAGACGAAACCACATAGATCCCTGTTGTTTGGGGAAAATTTTCATATTCGTAGGCTCGGGAATGATGGCAGCATCCGCTCTATATCCTCTTAGTAAAGCGGCTAAGGTTCCAGTCCCGCCGCTCTCCTCCTCTATTACACTTTGAAAAATGACATCACCTTTTAACTGGATATTTAACTCCTTCACGATTTCGATGGCAAGAAGCAGAGCGACTGAACCACCTTTCATATCAGTCGCTCCACGCCCGTAAAGCTTTCCATTTTCGATTGCTCCACCATAGGGGTCGTGGGACCAAACATTTCTGTCACCTTCAGGAACGACATCAATATGTCCATTCAATAGAAGGCTTTTCCCCCCACCGGTTCCTTTCAGTACACCCACTACATTCGGATTTCCTTTAAAGCTCTTTCGGTCACAACGGTAAAAGGGATGATGGTCCACATCGCTCTCGTTAATTTCCCATATATCCAACTCTAGGCCAAGTTTTCTGCATTTTTCTATGATAATCGCCTGTGCCCTTGATTCATTTCCTCGGACACTATCCTCTTGAACCAGCCGCTGCAGGAGCTTTTCAATATTTTTCTTTTTTTCTTCGATTAATTCCTTGATGAGACGCTGAGTTTCCACTTTTCTTCCTCCTTTTACCCAATATATTTTACCTGAGGGCTCAAGCTGTATCTAGCGTCTGTCGTCTCCTCTATGTCTTTTAGCGTGTATGGTGTAAAGACTTCTTTCAATAATAATTGTTCATTCACAACGGTGAAGACAGCTCGATCTGTGATAATCATGGACACACAGGAACTTGCAGTGATTGGCAACGTACATTCCTGAACGATTTTACTTCCCCCATTTTTGTCTAAATGGGTCATGAGCACAATGACTTTTTTGGCTTTTGAAGCAAGTTCTGTTGCTCCTCCCATTCCAGGTACCTTCTTGCCCGGAATGATCCAATTTGCAAGATCTCCTTTTTCACTTACCTGCAGGGACCCCAGGATCGTTAAATCGATCTTGCCCCTGCGTATCATGGCAAATGCGATGGAGCTATCCGTATAGCAACCACCTTTCATTAATGAAACTGGAAACCCTCCAGCGTTACATAAATGTTCATCCTCCTGACCAACACAGGGTTCAGGACCAACCCCGATAATTCCATTTTCAGAGTGAAAAACAACTGGAAACCCTGAAGGAAGATGGTTCGGAACGAGTGATGGTATCCCAATCCCTAAATTCACAATCATATTTTCCTTCACTTCCATAGCCGCACGTTTTGCAAGCTTTTCCTTCAATTCGTTTCCCAGGCCCATTTCCAGTCGACTCCTTTAGACAACACTATATGATCTACAAACACACCTGACGTGACAATTTCTTCAGGATTCAATTCACCAAATTCAACAATTTCTTCCGCCTCGACGATTGTTATATTCGAGGCCATCGCTACAAGGGGATTCGTATTCCTTGCACTCTTATCATAAAGAAGATTCCCAAAGGTATCTGCTATTTTGGCATACACAATCCCGACTTCAGCAACTAAAGCTGATTCAAATAAATAACGGTCTCCCCCAAACTCAAAGGTGGCTTTTCCTTTATTTAAATAAGGATCACCGACTCCAATTTCCGATACGATTCCTTTCAACCCGACCCCACCGGCCCGAATTCGTTCTGCTAATATTCCCTGTGGGGAAAACTCAACTTCGAGCTTTCCTTCACTCATTAAGCGTCCTGCAATCGGATTGGAACCGATATGAGAAGCAATAACTTTCTTGACTCGGTTTTGGGCTACTAATTGACCAATCCCTATATGTGGGAATCCTGTATCATTTCCGATGATCGTGAGATCCTTTATCCCCCACTCCAATAAATGGTTTAGAATGGTCGGAGGCGACCCGACTCCTCCAAACCCACCAAACATCATGGTCATTTCATCATGAAAAAAATGAACTATCTCATCATAGCTACTCATTTTATTGTGATGACTGGACATAGTCAGGTCTCCTTCCAACTTTCAAATACCACTTGAAAGGTTTTTCTAAGTCTTTTGTACATCTCCTCAAGCTCTCTTTTTGAACTGTTCAATGGAGGAGCGACCATAATAGCGGATCCCCTTCTTCCGTCAATCCCGGCTGCTGCAGGATATAATAATACGCCATTGTCTACCCCTGCCTGAACAACACTGGATGTAAATCGAGGGCCACGTTCATCAAATTCGATGCCAAGCATCAAGCCTTTTCCTCTTATATCATAAATAAAGGGAAATTCATTTTTTAGTTTACTTAATAAATTTTTCAAATAGGTCCCTTTTTGATCGACGCCCTCAACGATCTTTTCCGAATCAATCAGCTTTAAAACAGCTAATGCCGCGGTTGCTGACAATGGGTTTCCACTAAATGTATGCCCGCTCATGATTACTTTACTGCCGTTTATGATTGGATCCATAATCTTCTCTGAGATGAGGGTGGCAGCTATCGGTGCATATCCTGCACTGAGCCCTTTGCCAATAGCCACGATATCTGCTTTTACGCCCCACTGATCCAAAGCTAAAAAGGTTCCTGTTCGCCCACACCCAGTCATCACTTCGTCTGAAATGAACAAAACATCATTTTCTTCACAAATTGACTTAATCCGTTCATAATATCCCTTCGGAGGTGTGATGGCCCCGCCGGCTGCTCCAATAATCGGTTCTGCAATAAACGCAGCAATATTATCTGCACCTATTCTACTAATCATAATTTCCAACTGGGAAGCACAGGCAATATGACAGGATGGATAGGTTTTCCCAAACGGACATTGTAGGCAATAGGGAGGTTCGATAGTTGGCCAATCCCCTAAAAATGAATCGAATCGTTCCCTTCTTGAGGGATGACCTGAAGCCGACAATGCTCCGAAAGTAATTCCATGGTAGCTGAGCCACCTTGATAATATTTTTCTTTTCATCGGTTTCCCTTGTTCCTGCCAATGTTGGATCGCGATCTTAATGGCCGTTTCGACGGCTTCTGAACCACTATTGACGAAGAAGGTCCAAGGATAGCCTGTTTTCTCATTAAGAAAGGTCGCTAATTCTTCCGCAGGTTGATTACTAAACTGAGAACGATATACGAAAGCCACTTTGTTTCCCTGATTGACAATCGACTGAAGAATCTCTTCCATACCATGTCCCAAATTTGCTGTTACCGCTCCCGAACAAGCATCAATATATTCTCGTCCTTCGGTGTCATATAAATAAACACCCTTCCCATAATCAATCGTCGGATAATGTTCCCCTATCAATGGCTTTATTAAATGCGAATGAGGCATAGTTCCCCTCCTGAAAGAATCAGATTCGTACTCTCTTTCGATTCGCTCATCTAGTTGCTCATAAAGATTTCCCTACCATTATTCATATGTTTAAAAAGCAGAATCTTTCTCTCATTTTCGAAAAAAGGACAAATCATTAAATATTGCTCATAGCTTACTGTTTGAAATTTACTAACATTTTCAATAATTCGACAAAAAGTTTACGAATTGACTAGATAAATTAGGTCGATATGTATAAAATAATGGTAAGTTCATCCTATGATGCTACTTTTTGCTTATCTTCAGGAGGGGGAAACGGTGAAAAAGACTAGAGAAAAAATACTAAAAAAAGCACCAAAAAAGAAAGTGAAGAAAACAGGTTCTAAAAATTCCCTAGGGATCTTCTCTTATTTTCGTACCATACGAGGAAAAGTGGTTCTTTCATTCGGCTTATTGACGATCGTTCTACTAGTTCTCGCCTCTACTTCTTACTTCAATATGATGAAGTTGGAAAAAGAGATCAACACGCTAATTACTTATGACATGCAGGTTGATACGAAAGTCAAGGATCTTTCAAAGGTTTTAAATGAAATTGAATTAGGAGAGCAAGGCTTTGTCATTACAGGAGCCACAGGTTTTCTTGCACCTTATCAAAATGGTAAAGGTGAAGTTGAAGGTCATTTAGAAGACTTGAATAAACTCTTAAAGGGTGATCAGGAACAGCTTGACAAATTGGATAAAATAGAAGCACAATATGGGTTTTGGATTCAATTTGTTGATCGAGTGATAGATACTAGGAAGGATAAGGGACTGGAGCAGGCTGCTACACTTGTTGAATCAGGTACTGGTAAGAAGTATCTGGACGGCATCCGTTCCTATGTAGAGATGATTGTAGTCGACCAGCAAAAAGATTTGAACAATCGAATCGACTCCCTTACTCAACAAGTGTACATGTCTAAACTCGTCACGATAGGTTTATCCGCATTTGCCGTTCTTTTAGCGATTTTCTTCGGAATTATTTTATCTCATACGATTAAAACAAACACCAAGAAGATCAGTCGTTCTATTCTGGAAATAGCCAATGCAGGCGGAGATTTAACGAAACGTATCCATGTGAAATCCAAGGATGAGTTAGCAGACCTTGCATCCGATACGAACCAGCTTATTGCAGGTATCGCCATCCTTGTAAAGCAGGTTTCTGAAATGGCGGAAAACGTATCAGCTAGCAGTCAGCAGCTTCTGGCTTCTGCAGAAGAAACATCTCGAACGATTACCTCTATTGCTGAGACGTCCAGTGAAATTGCAGCCGGAAGTGATCAAACAACACACCGTATGTCCTCTTCATTGGAAAAAATGAATAGTCTGGAAGAAGCAGCCCGCTTTTTATTCCATCAAGCGGAACTTGTTAGACAAACCGCAAGGGATATGAGGGTCGTTGCAGAAAAAGGCGGGAATACGGTCCAAGCCTCATCTCAAAAAATGATGAATATTGAAGAGACCATGTCAAATACGAGTGAAACCGTTGAGGCGCTTGGACACCGTTCCTCACAGATTACAACGATTATTGGTACAATCACTGACATTGCAGAACAAACGAACCTGCTTGCATTGAATGCTGCTATTGAAGCAGCCCGTGCCGGTGAGCATGGCAGAGGATTTGCTGTCGTTGCGGATGAAGTCAGGAAGCTTGCTGAACAATCCCGACAAGCTGCTAAGGGAGTAACCGAAATTGTTCACAGTATTCAAGAAGAAGTAAATATCATCATTAAACAAAACTCTGATGGTGTGAAAGAGGTTATTGCAGGGGTCGAAATCACGAATGAAACAAATTCTTCCCTTGAAGATATATTAAACCAAACAACGAAAACAACGGTTGTCGTGGATGAAATGGTCGATCATATCCAAGAAACCCTTAATCTAAGTCAGGAAGTGGCTACTTCATTCGCTCATGTGAATGAAATTGCTGAAGCAACAGCTTCCAATACTGAAACCACAGCAGCGGCATCAGAAGAAGGATCAGCTGCCATGGAACAAGTTACTGCAAGTGCTTCAGAGCTTTCACAACAAGCTGAAAAGCTAAAAGAATTAATATCTAGCTTTAAAATATAATGCCAAAAAGAGCTGTCTTATATGACAGCTCTTTTTGGTGTGCACCTTGAATTATTTCCCGCAGTAACAAACGGCTCCAATGATAATTAACAGGATGAATAACACAACAATCAACGCAAAATTATTGCAACCGGCAGCTGGATAAGCATACCCACCTTGATAACATGGGTCACAACCATAACCATAGTTCATACCTATCACTCCTCATAAAATATTTATTTACCTTATAAGTTATGTCATACACCTAGAAATGGTTTGTGCTTTTGCCTATAAAATTTTTCAGGTCTTCCTTTTCTGTTAATAGCCCTTTCTATATAATAAAGATAGGTTTTAGTATAGATTGGAGAATTGACAGTATGAAATGGATTATTAAATCGTTTATTAATGGAGTCTTAACCATTGTCCCGATTGGCCTTGTCACGTACGTTGTATATAAAATGTTCCTATTTTTAGATGGTTTATTAGGGAATGTTTTGAAACCTTATTTAGATGAGAACTACATTCCTGGTATCGGATTACTAGCAACCATCATTTTGTTAACCCTACTTGGCTTTCTATCCACTAAAGTTTTCACAGGAACAATCATCCGAATAGTCGATATCATTCTACACAGAATCCCTTTCGTCAAAACGATATACTCGGTGATTAAAGACACCATCCACTCATTTCTGGGGGAAAAGAAATCCTTTTCTAAAGTTGCCCTTGTCACCATGCCAGGCACCACTTTGAAATGTCTCGGATTTATCACAACAGAGCATCTTACTGATCTACATAGTGATCTTCAGGAACATGTGGCCGTATACATCCCTCAAACCTTTCAGGTAGCGGGTATTACTTTTTTGATTCCTAAATCAGATATTGACATTTTAGAGATTAAATCAGAAGAAGCCATGAAATTTATATTATCAGGTGGCATGACGACGAAGAGTGATAAATAGGGAAGGACATGATTTGATCGGAAACTCCAGGAACGAGTCAACCAGAAGGCGGATGTAGCTTATAGTGTTTTTTTTTGCTCTGAGGTATGAATCCATTATCCGTCAAACAGGAAACGACCGGCCTATTATGCCGGTCGTTTCCTGTTTCATTATTTAGCTGAAATCTCTAAGATCTCATCCTGACCTGCTGTGACAGAGGTTAATTCTTTTTTAATCAGGTCTGCCATGTCATCACCGTTCGTGACGATGATTGGAGTAATCGTGCTTTTCGCTTTTTCTTTAACAAGTTCAAGGTCATACGTGATCAAAGGGTCTCCAATCCTTACTTTTGAGCCCTCTGATACATGGGCCACGAAGCCTTCACCATCCATTGAAACGGTTTCAAGCCCGATGTGGATCAATAGTTCAGCACCATTTTTCGCTTTGATCCCAACTGCGTGCTTTGTCGGGAAGAGTTGCATTATTTCACCGTCCACTGGTGAAACGACTTTGCCTACTGTGGGATCAATGGCTAATCCATCTCCCATCATCTTTTGCGAGAATACCGGATCTGGCACATCTTCAAGTGATTTCACTGTCCCTGTTAGAGGTGCAACGGCATGTACCGTTTTTGGTACTTCATCCTTTTTACCAAAAAGCTTTTTCAACATCATCTTTCACCTTCCTATCATCTTTTATATACACATATGTACCTCATTGTAAACATGAGGAGTTTAAACTCACACATGTGAATGTAGTCATAATAATTCAATGGTTAAAATAATTTCTTGTATTCTCCATATCCTTCTTCTTCCAAATTATCTACAGGAATAAACCGCAGTGCGGCAGAATTGATACAGTACCGAAGCTTTGTGGGACCAGGACCATCGTTGAACACGTGGCCAAGGTGGGAATCTGCTTCCTTACTTCTTACCTCTGTCCGTACCATAAAGTGACTTCGATCTTCCTTCTCAGAAACCTCAACTTCATCTATAGGCTTAGAAAAGCTTGGCCAGCCACAACCTGCATCATACTTGTCCTTCGAACTGAAGAGCGGTTTGCCCGAAACGATGTCTACATAAATACCCTCATCGAACGTATTCCAATACTCATTTCGAAAAGCTGGTTCTGTTCCATTATTCTGAGTAACCTCATATTGCTCAGGAGTTAGCTTTTTCTTTAGATCGTCTTTACTCATTTCTTTTCCCCCCAATGATTTTCAATAAATGCCACTCTTCCAGATCCTTTGCTATACCTTTGATAATGACCCGGGTTCTTTTTGTGATAACCCTGATGATACTCTTCTGCAGGATAAAATTCTTTCGCAGGTTTTATTTCTGTAGCAATTGGCTTTTTGAAAATCCCAGATTGTTCAAGTCTCTTCTTAGATTCTTCTGCTACCCTTCTTTGTTCTTTATCATGATAAAAAATAACCGTTGTATATGATTGTCCACGGTCAAAAAATTGACCACCTGCATCAGTCGGGTCAATTTGCTGCCAGTACACCTCTACTAATTTCTCGTATGGGAACACAGATGGATCGTATTCAATTTGCACTGCCTCATAATGTCCTGTCGTTTCTGAGCATACTTCTTTATACGTTGGGTTCGGGACGTGTCCACCTGTGTAACCTGATGTGACACTGCCAATTCCAGGCTGCTCATCAAATGGTTTCACCATGCACCAAAAGCACCCTCCTGCAAACGTGGCTTTATGATACTTTATAGCCTCTGACATGCTCATCATCCTTTCCATATCATAGTATTCACTATTCCCTTTGTAAGAGATTTTAACGCATTCATGATCTAAAGGAAAATAATTAGCTTCTTCAATGATTTGTATACAGAAGGCTAAATGAATTTGAAGTATAGTCGTACTCACCCGGGGCCAATGCATAATCGGTAAAGAGTGAATAATTACAACGAGAAGCGCTCGCTTTTCCCGCGGGGGGGCGTAAGTTGAGCCTCCTCCGGCAAAAAAGAGTGACCCCCGTTTAAGGAGTCACTTTTGGTCTCAATATTTAAGTTTTCTTTGCTTTCCTATGTTCTTCCACTTTTTTCGTTCCAAGGACTCTAATCGCTTATTCCCTCTTCTCTCCATATAAGCAATTTCCCTTTGAAGTTTTACATAATGCTCGTATCTTTCCTCTGAAAGGGCTCCTCCTTGAATTGCTACACGAATTTGGCAACCAGGTTCATCCTCATGAGAACAGTCGGTAAAACGGCATTGATTGGACAATTCCTCTATGTCATTGTATTGAGTGGATAAGCCTTCTTGACCTTGCCATAATTGAATTTCCCTCATACCAGGTGTATCAATGATGGAGGCACCATTATCTAAAACAAACAATTCTCTGTGAGTAGTGGTATGACGGCCTTTATCATCGGATTCCCTTATTTCCTTCGTCTTTTGGACATTTTCCCCTACGAGCATGTTCGTCAGCGTCGATTTGCCAACACCTGAAGATCCGACAAGGGCAACAGTTTTCCCTTTATCCAAATAGGGTTGTAATTCTTCTATGCCTTCTTGATTCACAGCACTTATAGCAATGACTTTCACTCCAAGTAATGTGTTCTCCACTTCTCGTCTCTTCTCTTCTATATCCATACATGTATCGGATTTCGTCAGGACGATGACAGGATTAGCGCCACTTTCCCAACAGAGAAGTACATAACGCTCCATCCGGTTACTGTTTAGATCATCGTTTAATGATGAAAGAATAAATACCGTATCTATATTTGCCGCTATTATTTGTTCTTCGGCTTCGATCCCCGCTTTTTTTCTGGAAAATTTACTTGTTCGAGGCATTACTTTTTCAATGATTGTGCCTTCTTCACTTAAATGAACCCAGTCACCCACTGCAGGAAGGTCTTCGCGCTGAACGGTCTGGAATCTGAGCCTCCCAGAGATTCTGCATAATACCTCTCCCGTTTTCGTCATGACCATAAAGGCGCCCCTATGTTCCGTCACAACTCTCCCTAATATGAAGCCTTCTTCTTCAAGGTGGTTCATCATTTCAACCATTATGTTTTTGTTTTTCAACTTAATTCCTCCCAAAAATATAAAAATCCGTTGCGTGATTCCACACGTCAACGGATTTTCCATGTTTAAAAGGACTAAAAAAAATTACATTATCCCGTTTAAAGTGAGTTGACGTGCAGAATCATTTTGATGCGTATTGATGTTCATTTTCATACCATTCAATAATAAGTTCATTAGACATCACTCACTTTCTCAATTAGTATGTTCATTATCCATTATTTTCTTCTTTATTGCAAGGGATATTTCTGAATTTTTATAAAACTAGGTTCTTTCACCATTTTTTCTCCTCGGCATACTCTATTGTGTTATTACAGTTAAGGGAGAGATACCGATGAGCCAACATGATTATTTAAATAAAGCGGCGATGTATGACCTGTTATCCGGTTATTATAAATATACTGATCCTACTATGCACATTCATTACTATCAGAAGCATTTAAAATATATGAGACTTGCTTTACAGGCACAGCGGGCAGATATGACAACTTCTACACAACCATCCTATGTCCGTGTGCTTCATGCAGTACCTGATGCTCCGAATGTGGATGTATATGTAAATGGAAACCGGGTTTTACGGGATGTAGCCTTTAAAGATGTGAGTGATTACTTAACATTGCCTGCTGGTAAGTACCATATTGATGTATACCCTGCCGGCACCAGTGTGACAACGGTCATTAGTAAGAAAGTAAAAATCGATCCAGGAAAGATTTATACTTTCGCTGCGGTAGGGACACTAAATAAACCCCAGCTTCTTCCTTACATTGATAATCCCACTGTGCCGAGCGGAGAGACTAAGATAAAATTCCTCCATCTTTCCCCTGATGCACCTGCAGTCGATATTGCAGTAAAAGGCGGAGATGTAATATTCCCTAAAGTTTCCTTTAAACAATCTACCGAGTATCTTGGGTTGACTCCTATGACGGTGAATCTTGAGGCTCGAGTTGCCGGAAGTAAAAACACTGTCTTGAGCATTCCGAATGTAAAGTTAAGTCCAAATCAGGCCTATACGATTGTTGCTGTAGGATTAGCGAATGGTACCCCAGAATTAGAGGCTATCCTTTTAAAAGGATAGCGGTGGTATAGTAGCTTCGGATCAAACAAAAAAGGTGACTTCACCGGGAAGCCACCTTTTTCTTATTGAGCACGGTCAACAGGTACTAACAATCTGAAAGAAATATTATCTTCTTCCAAATCAAACTCTTTTGCTCGTACTTTAATATCACTTTTCAATTTCATATCCTGTAATGAAACGTATATTAACTCATCACTAGGTTGAATTTTGACCCAGTCAGGGAAATGATAAGAATCCCTTAGTACTTTTAAGACATATGAAACCGGTAGATTCAGTGAACCCACTGAAATGGATTTCTGTTTTAAGAGAATATCACCATTTTCCAATGCTTTCGGTTCAAAATCCAGCTTAAAGTCAAGGTTAGATGTAAAGACCGGGACAGATCCCATTAACTCAACATCATCCTTTAGCTGAACATCATAATCAACTGGACCCTGCATTCCTTCTTCTTTAATATAGTGTTCAATAATAAGGTTTAAATCTTTTTTGTTGGTTTCTACATTAAACCCTACTTCTTGATTGGAACCTTTGCTACTTTTAGGCAATGCATCTTCTTTAATTGGCATAAATACCATTGAAACAATGATGATTAAGCCCGCAACAATCATACCTAAAAGAACAAAAAATCCGACTTTCCATTTGTTCTTCATGACGGCCGCTCCTCTTCCTCGACAGGTATCGTGGTATCTGTCAATGTTGCTAATGTTTCCCCGTTTGCCAAGTCTGTAAACATTCGATCTGCGATCAATTTGTACCCTTCATCGTTTGGATGGAAATAATCATCATATAACAGGGTATCTCCAGTATCAATAAATAAATCCTCAATTTTTACGAATAACGTTTTGTCATAACCGGACAGTATCTCTTGGCTTGCTTCATTCCAATTATGAATCACCTGATTGACTTCTTCGATATCAGAAAACCAAGTGTTAAATGGATTGTACAACCCGAGTAGAACAATTCCAGCATCAGGGTTGTAACTCCTGACCGTTTCGATAATTTCCTGTAATCGAAGCTGATATTGTCGTTTCTCTCCCTGAAATACTTCTAACTCCAAATGTGATAAATTCTCACGAAAGATTTTCATCACATCGTTGCCACCAATGGTGATCATCACTAAATCTGAATCTTGGATGGACGCTTTCACATCTGCCTTTTTCAGCTTTTTCAATAATTGATCTGTACGGTTTCCCCTTACGCCATAGTTATGAAATTGAGCATCCTTCACTCCATCCAACGTTTCAAGCTGGTTTTCAAGATAAGGGACATAACCTCCCTTTTTCGTACTGTCCCCAACTCCCTGCGTCAATGAATCTCCTACGGATACCACCTTTAGATTCTTTGGTATAAACGTTTCGTTCGGGTTCTCTTTCTCCCAATTGGATACTTCCCTTTTGATATGATCAGCAGCATCTTCTAATGAACATCCTGACAGTAAAAAAACAAAAGCGAGCATGAGAATCGATAGTTTCTTCAAGTATGTCACCTCGCTTACTCTTTCCTATTATTATATCACGGTTACTTCGTGGTAAAACATAAATAAACCTTACAGGTCGACTTATATAACCGGATATGTTCTCTTCTTTGCTAACGACTAGGACCTGATTGCAAAGTTGCAAATACCTCAGAGATGAATTGTCCATAATTGAATTGTTGGGCTATCTTATGAATGGGCCAAGGTGCTTTATCGACTGAATGCCTGAAATCACCGATGCTTTGGCCAAAGGTAAAATCTGTGTTGACCGCGACCTTTATTGGGACCTCCTCAAACACCATATTCTCACCGTCAGCAAGTGCCCAGATAGCCAGTAAATCATGAAGGGGGCTGCCTGTTATATCCGGATATGTTTTCTTGTAAAACTCATAATAGTAGTCCACCATCGGCTTGATTATCTGCCCGACCTTATCGTTTGAGTTTACATAAAATTCATGTAAGTGATCAAGCATGACTGGGGTTATGAGAGCATACATTGTAACATCTAATGGAATAAGGTGGATTTGCTTTGGTGCAAGCTGGATCAGGATATTGGCAGCATATGGATCCCCATAGAAATTCGCTTCTGCAGTAGGGGTGACATTTCCCGGAACTTGGAAAGCTCCACCCATTACATAAAATTCCTTCACCTTTTTCATTGTTTCAGGATACAATACAAAGGCTGTGGCCAAAGATGTCAATCGACCCGCAGAGTATATATATAATTCCCCGGCATATTTTTCAATAAGTGGATTGATTTCATAGAAATTCTCACTAATTTTAGAGCTGTCAAATTCAATATCATCTGGAATAATTGGTCCAAGACCAGCTTGACCATGAACCTCAGGATAGAATTGAGGCTCGGAACCGGTCAAGGCAGATACCGCTCCCCCTATGATGGGGATATCTGTAATTCCGGTTAATTTTTGAAGGTATAGAACGTTTTTCAACGCACTTTTTCTTGAGACATTTCCATAATCTGATACAATGCCTACAATTTCAATCTCTTCACTATAGTAAGCATACAAAACGGCTACGATATCATCGATTCCAAAATCTGAAAACACCAACACTTTCTTTTTCTCAGACAAGTCAGGACACTTCCTTCCATCTGAATTCTATATAATTGGAAAGACTGAAGCCTTTTTTCATCTTGTATGGGACCAAGCCTCACTTACCTATTATATACCTATGATATGATTGAACCTGTTATGAGGTCGCAAGAATATTCATAAAATCAACAAAAATCTATACGAAAAATGTACTAACCAGATGGTAAACTACATGTATGACTGTCAGGAAAGGTGAATGTATTGATGAAAAATATCTTATTGTATTTTACGCTTTTAATAGGTTTGTTGGGAGTTATATCCGGATGTTCGAGTGATCAAGCTGAAGAGTCTAAACATAATCATACTGCAGCAAATGGGGATCTCCGTGAAGAAACGGATTCGGTTGATTCGCTGCCGTCATTTCTAAATGACAAGGATGACAACATGAAGCTCATTTATACTTCAGCCGCCAAAAATCCTGAGCTACTGCAATATATTCCTTGTTATTGTGGTTGTGGAGATTCTGCTGATCACGAGAGTAATCTTAACTGTTTTGTTTACGAATTAAAAGGTGAAAAAGTTGTTTGGGATGATCACGGAACAAGGTGTCAACTATGTTTGAAAATAGCAGCTGAATCCATCGTGAAATACAAAAATGGTGAATCCATTAAACAAATTAGAAATTATATTGATGAACAATATAAAGAAGGATATGCAAAACCGACACCAACACCAATGCCATCCTAAATTCATGAAAGCATAAAAAAGACGAAGGGGAAAGTTTCATCCTCTTCGTCTTTTCTGCATTTGCTTAATCCGTGTAGTACATAAATCCGATGGCACCGATGCCTGTATGTGTACTGATGATCGGTGTTGTCGGAACAATGTCAATTTGGTCGAATCCTGTTTTCTCTATAATCTTTGCTTTAAGGTTTTGTGCCAGACCCAGTCCATCTGCATGAACAAGACCTACCCCGCGAATCGTTTTTCCCTTCACATCTTCTACAAACTGAGAAGTTAAGTACTTTACCACTTGTGAATGGCTGCGCACCTTTGCAACAGGCGTATATTCAGCACCTTCTAAAGACGCAATCGGTTTAATGTTCAATAACGATCCTATCATTGCGCGGCCCTTTCCGATTCTTCCACCTTTCACAAGGTTTTCAAGGGTATCAACCACTACAAATAATTTAGTATTTGAACGGATCGTTTCAATTGCAGAAAGGATGTCTTCTAACGATTTTCCTTCTTTGGCAAGCTTTGCAGCTTCAATCACTTGAAAAGCCAAACCTTTGGAAATAAACCGTGAATCGACAACCGTTACATCAGCCGATGACATTTCAGCGGCCGATTCAGCTGAACGAACCGTGCCACTCATATTACCGGTCATATGTATGGATAAAACTTTTGAACCATCTTTTCCTAATTCATCATAAAGTTCAACAAAAGACCCTGCTGGTGGTTGAGAACTTTTTGGTAACTCCTTAGAAGCTTTCATTTTTTCAATAAAGCTTAAGGGTGAAAGATCTACTCTATCTAAGTATGTCTCTCCATCGATTGAGATCGATAAAGGTACTACATGAATATCAAGTTCTTTTACAACATCATCAGGTAAATCCACTGTCGAGTCTGTTACAATATAAATTTTGGTCAATTTTGCCACATCCTATCTCCCATATCATAAGTATTATATCGTTAAATGCCGAGGATTTAAATAGATAGTCAGGATTTAACCAATTGTCCCTATGTCCATTAAGTGAAATGGATATAGTAACTCAAATCTTGAAACGAAATCATATAAAAAGGACCGGTCCCACGCAACCTCTACGCAAAGGACCAGCTCCCCATGTAACTTATGCATTATTCTTTAACTCTTTTGATTGATAAATTTCTTCATACTCTGACCATTTCGTCGTTCTCTTCAAATGCTCTCTAAAGCTGAAGGCGGTCTTAGGCCCATTTTGATTGACGATCCTTTTAATAAATTGGTGCAGCCTAAGATTAACCCTCAGATAGAGCGGGCTATCTTCCTTCATGACAGGAACTTCTAAGATTTTGACCTTCTGTCCATACTTCGATTTGAACTCGATGGTTTTTGTCAGCAAAGTATCAATCCTCTTTTTCACCCGTTTATACTCTTATTATACCCCATTTAGTGCTGCATAAAATGTCAAAACGTACAAATGTGAGAATATTTTTTCAATATTTTTTTATGATACAGGAACAAAGCACTCCGGTGAATCATTCTTTAGAGCATTCACAATAGTAGACACTTGATATCCTTTCATACGTTCCTGCTGAAGCGGCTTTAATACGGATGAGGCCTCATCAAATGTATACTCTTCCGTGTTGAGCCACTTCTCAATATCCTCATGATTCGTAAGCATGACAGGCATTCTTTCATGAACGTGCCCCACCAGTGAATTGGCTTCTGTTGTGAGGATAGTCGACGTAGGGGTATCACCGTTTCGATCCCATAAACCGGCAAATACAAATGACTGCTCTTCTCTTAATTGAAAACGAACAGGAATCTTTTCGGCATTCTCCTTCTTCCACTCATAAAAGCCGTCGGCAAAGATCACCATCCTTTTTGAATGGATCAAAGATTTGAAGCTGGCTTTATCCTTCAGCGTCTCACTTCGGGCATTTATTAACGGTTTCCATTTCTTACGATCAGCCCAATGAGGAACAAGGCCCCATTTGATGCTTCCCGCCCTCCGCTTCCCTTTATGAGAAATAAGGGAGAGTACTTTCTGAGAGGGAGCAATATTGTATCGAGGCTGCCATTCTTCGATGAACTCATCAATTAAGTATTGCTTAACCAATTCCTCTAAAGGAGTGGTTAAGGAAAATCTACCGCACATACCTTTCACCTCATAATGGATTCTTTATTTAGCAATATACAGTATTAGAGAGTCATTTGCTAATCTCAATCACACTTTAATCCTTTACTATGTTAATGATTGCACAATCACGGGAAGAGGATTATCATGAATATATACTCTAAAAACTCTTTAAGCGACCACTTGAGTTGGTCGGAGAAAGGATGAGACTTCTTTGACATATGATTTCGATTTTTCCAATTGGAAGGAAGAAGTTGCGAACGCTATTACCCATGGAATCGGATTGATATTGAGTATCCCCGCTTTGGTGATGTTAATCATTTTCGCCGTTCATGAAGGATCAGCTTGGCATGTGGTAAGCTTCTCCATCTTCGGTGCATCAATGATTCTACTCTACTTATTTTCTACTCTGCTGCATAGCTTTAAGCCTTCGAAGGTGAAAAATCTTTTTGCGATATTGGATCATTCGGCTATTTATGTATTGATCGCAGGAACCTATACACCGTTCATGCTTGTCAGTGTGAGGGGGGCCTTGGGATGGACATTGTTTGGGATCGTCTGGGGACTTGCCATCGTTGGGATCGTATTTAAGTGTTATTTTGTTCAGCGCTACCAGGTGGTATCCACTCTTTTTTACCTCGTGATGGGCTGGCTCGTGATTATTGCTATTAAGCCGCTGTATGCTAGTCTCACAGGTGAAGGCTTTGCTCTGTTGTTAACAGGAGGGATCATGTATTCCATCGGTGCTATATTTTATGTTTGGAATAAACTGCCCTACAACCATGCGATCTGGCATCTATTTGTATTGGCTGGAAGCAGTTTTATGTATTTTTGTATTTTGTTTTATGTCTAGAACATAGTCGATTCATTGATGAAAAGGGTAAGGCCTGCGTTCATTTGCCGGCCTTACCCTTTTTTGCGTTTATTTACGGACATATACCTTAAATTCATAGTTGAACGGATTTTTTTCATCTTTTTTTCCATTCATTGAAGAGATACAAGTGAAATTCTCCCATGGGATAGAAGGCATTGTCGTATCCCCTTCAAATTCATGATGGATTTCAGTCACGTAAAGCTTATCGACATGAGGGATAAATTGCTTGTATATCTCTCTTCCACCCATAATAAAGATTTCTGACTCTCTTTCTTCCGCCCAATTCAGAACGTCATCTACCGAATGGAGGACAAGACACCCTTCTGGTTGGAAACTTGTATTTTTGGTAAGAATGACATTTTCCCGATTTGGAAGCGGCTTTCCTATCGAATCGAATGTCTTTCTTCCCATCACCATGCCATGACCATCCGTTGTTTTCTTAAAATACTTCAGGTCTTCAGGAAGCCTCCAAGGAAGCCCGTTTTCTTTACCGATTAACTGATTCTGATCCATTGCCCATATAAATGAAATCATACACTCACCACACCTTTAATATGAGGGTGGGGTTCATAATCTTCAAGAGCGAAATCTTCAAAGCTGAATCCGAAAATATCTTTTACTTCAGGGTTTATGGTTACCTTGGGTAAAGCTTTAGTATCTCTGGAAAGCTGTAAATTCACTTGATCAAGGTGATTCTGATAAATATGCACGTCACCAAATGTATGGACGAACTCGCCTGCTTCTAAGTCACACACTTGTGCCACCATCATGGTTAATAAAGCATATGATGCGATATTAAAAGGAACGCCAAGAAATACATCGGCAGAACGCTGGTACAACTGACATGATAATTTCCCATCGGCTACATAGAATTGAAATAAGCAATGACAAGGAGGCAACGCCATATGGTCAACATCTGTCACATTCCAAGCACTAACAATCATTCTTCTGGAATCGGGATTATTTTTGATTGTGTTGATAAGGTTTGTAATCTGGTCAATGGTTTCACCATTCGCTCCAGTCCATGATCTCCATTGGTGACCATATACGGGACCCAATTCACCATTTTCATCAGCCCATTCATTCCAGATCCGGACACCGTTTTCTTGCAGGTATTCTATGTTCGTATCTCCTTTTAAAAACCACAGCAGTTCGTGGACAATTGATTTTAAATGGAGTTTTTTCGTCGTAAGGAGTGGAAATCCCTCCTGTAAATCAAAACGCATTTGATAACCGAACGTACTGATTGTACCTGTCCCCGTTCGATCCTCCTTTTTTGTCCCATTTTCCAGAACATGTTTGCACAAGTCTAAATATTGCTTCACATTGACCACACCTTTTATTAGTTTATAGTTCGTTGAAAAATCGATATGTTGCAGGTGCCTTCTTCTTTAGTAGATTTCTAGTTTCATGATTCAAATAATACATAGCGAATGTTTCAGCAAAATATTCTTCTTTGTAATGAAGGAAATAAGATTCAGCAGGGAATATTCTAGGGGCTTCTTGCTTCCATGCCGGCAAGAATTCAAGTTCATAAGAAAAGTCTGTCAACACATAACGATCAATGCTGTGGGCAAGTTCATGTAGTTCTAAGTTACAAGAATTGTGCCCCATCCCTTTCTCACTATGACCGATTTTCACCAATACAAGCTTCGAGCCGCCAATTCCGGGAACATCATCCCAAGTAATGCTTTTATTAGTGTACCCTCTTGGGGTGACTCCTTTCAAGTGACTTGTGGTAGAAAAATCGGTTAATTTATTCTTAAACAGTCGTATTTTTATATCCTGATTTTCTGCCGACTCCAAGAGCTGCGTCGGGATATGATCCAATCGACTAACCATTTCCATAGCCGCTTCCTTATCATAAGCTGAATCAGGCAAGAGGATCATATTTTCTAATTGATTTCTGGATTGAAGGGTTAAGTTTGTTTTAAGAGGTGAGTGCTTTAAGAGGATACCACTGTAGTCAGCTTTCGTTTGAGTCCATACTATGAGAAGCGTAATCGAAATGGAAAGAAGGATGAATATTCGTTTCAAATTGTGTCCCTCCTTTCTTCTCCGAGAAAGATGTGTGACCTTAATTACTATTTTATCATAATAATAGACGTGATTTTAGGAGTGATTGTTTCCAATATCAACAGTCGTTGGTAACTTTAATTCAATCTTTCGCGACTATTTTTATTTTCATACGAGGTCTCTGCCACTTGTACTTTAGGGTTCAAAGTTATACACAAAAAAACAAGTACGCTCGTTCATGTACTTGCTTCGCTTACTATTTTTTATGTGTTAAATCAGGAAACGCTCCTCCATTGAGGTGGGGTATTTTTATCCCAGTAAATGCTCCCTAAATCATGGTGGGTTTGAAATTGATCGTGCACTGTGTGGTAATGAAAGTTAAAATAGTAGCCATCCTTGGGCGGATGATCTTTTCTCACATGAAATCGAATGACATCTTCCCCTGAACGTTCGTCATAGATATGAAATATCTTTTCGGTTTTGGCGTATTGAGGGACTTCTGAAATGGTCAGTGACGATAGGTTTTCTTCCGGAAACTGAACTGCTGTATCCTCAATGGCTTTTTCAATTTTTGGTAGGATTAAAGATTTGAATTCGTCTTCGATGATGGGCTTAATCTTTGTCCCAAACTTTTCATATGCATTTTTCTCTGCTTGTGCCAGCATGGTTTCTATAAAAACATCACGTGATAAGGTAGACTCTTCTTCCCTTACTTCTTCTGAAGTCGATTCCACAGACGAAGAAGGCTTGCCATTATTCTTGGCAAGGGCATGATTCTCTTCATTTAGAAAGGCTTGTGATGGAGAAACAAGTCCAAAAGTCAGGATGGAGAGTAGTACAAAAAACGATTTTCTTAGCCAGATTGACATAGATAACGTCCTTTCCTATGTATTACGTCTATTATTATACTACTTCCTACGAATAAAAAGTGAAAAAGGTTTCATTTTTTTGTAGGATATAAAAATCTTTATGTGGTAGTATATTAATGACGATACTTTGTAAGGAGGATAACTAGATGGATACTGGAATAATGATCAATATCGGATACATACTTCTATTGGGTTATTTTATTGTGCTAGGATTTACTGATTAATACTTAATTGAAATGATTAGACAGGCTTAGGATGCCTGTCTTTTTTATTAGGATATTTATAATTGAATGACCCCGAAATGAAATTTGGCTGAAGGCCTTTTCAACACGTCGAAGCCCATCTCTTTGAATAGTGGGGATTGATAGTGTTCTTTTAATACTACCCTTTTTTTTGCCACTCTCTTCGCTTCTTCTATTCCTTCTCTTGTGATGCCTGTATAGCTTGCCCATTGTCGGATTGGATTGATTCCATGTGATTCAGTTATAGCCTCTTCGAACATAGGATCTATGTAAACCACATCAAATGCGTCATCAGGTATCTTCTTTAACTCTTCCTTAAGTTCTCCATTGATAACGTTTATTCGATTCATGGCACTATTTAATTCACCTAGTGGAGAAATCCAATCTCGAAGTCCATTTTGAAGGATGTACGAGATATACTTATTCGCTTCAAATCCGACTACCTTCCCTTTTTCCCCAACGGCATGGCTTGCAATAATACTATCAGAAGCTAGACCGAGAGTACAATCGAGAAAGCTCATCCCTTCTATAAGGTCTGCCGCTTCTATTAAGGGATCTTTCTCCCCCCTCATGATCCGTTTAATTCGAAATGAGGCAGAGTTGGGATGAAAGAAGAACGGCTCACTATTTTCTTCTCGCCTATGAAGTTCTATTCGCTCTTTCCCGATGACTAAGCAATCTTGATTATGTGTCGTCATATGATGACGGATCGATCTTTTTTTTCTAGGGATATAAGATATCGCGAGTGTCTCTGCAGCTTGATGTGCTTTGTCGATGACTTCCAGATTTGCTTTCCCGCATGTTGTGACAAACACCTGATTCATTCTCCTTTTGTACATCCATGTACTCTATATGGACGTTCTATCATTTCATTTATCCTACCATAGAAAAAGAAACGGATGAATCTGTCATCCGTTTCTTTTTCATAGCTGTTATTGTATACATTTTTTCTTGTTAATAGTTTTGATGTTTGAGTTTTAGCAGTGCTCGTTATATGCTGCCACTAAATTCGATATGATCGACGAAATATCGTGATCTTCGATTTCTTCTCTCGGGATGAAATGAACGACTTTGTTTCCTTTTAGAAGAGCCATAGATGGTGAAGAAGGCTCATACCCCTCGAAATATTCCCTCATTTTAGCAGTTGCTTCTTTGTCTTGTCCTGCAAATACCGTTACGAGGTGGTCAGGCGACTTTTCGTTATTCATGACTGATTGAGTAGCAGAAGGTCTTGCCAGTCCTGCTGCACAGCCACATACAGAGTTCACAACAACAAGAGTTGTTCCTTCAACGTTTTCCATGTAGTCCACTACTTCTTCTTCCGATCCAAGCTCTTTGAACCCTGCTTGAGTCAGTTCTTGTCTCATTGGTGTAACCAACTGTCTCATATACTCTTCGTATGCCATTGACATATTGCTTCAACCCTTTCCTTAATTTATTGCTGGCGAGCTTCGGTCATTTGTTTCCAAACAGAACCTTTAGCTTCTTCCCCGTCTTCTATCCGTTCAATAGCCATTTTCACCTGAAGTTTCACTTCGAATTCAGGATCATTTTCCGCTTCTTTAAGGGCAGGTAGCGCCGATTCATCTCCTGCTTCATATAGGAACATTGCTGCACGCCATCTGACAAGCTTACTTTTATCCTTTAAGGCGAACATCATTTCTGTAGCGGCTTTTTCAAAACCTAAGTCCGAAAGACAGTCTCCAGCCGTTCTTCTTACTGTCACTGATTTATCATGTAATCCTTTATACAGAAGTGGCAGTACACTCTCATCTTCGATCATCCCCAAATAGACAACAGCCAATCGGCGGATAGATACTTTCTCATCCTCCAGTGCTTTTTCTAGAAGAGGCAAGTCGGATAGAGTAGGATCATCCATAGAGTCCAATTTCTGATATCTTGTTTGCCAATCTGGCGCATCAAAGTCTTCAATGTTCACCTTCTGTTTTTTCTTATGAAGGAGTGGTGCTTTGGAATCCGGAGATTTCTGTGATTCTTCGACAAGTGCGGTAAGCCTTGGGGCAGGATATGCCGCCAACAATTCTTCCGTCACATTATTCCCAATCTCATCTAAATCACCGTAACGAATGCCATAATCTTTCCACTTTCTTAGAAGGACAACATTATCTCCATCCGCTTGTGCCTTCCCTAACGCTTCAAGAAATGACGCAGGCAGAGAAAAGCGTTTCTCTTGTTCCCCATCTGCTACCTTCACTTGCATTGGAATCCCTTTGAACATTTGAACAGAAACATTCACTTCTCCAAAATGTTCTTCCATTTGGGACTTTCCTTCCGATTCAGCTGAATCTTCACCAAATGCCTTTCTTACCTGTGGCAAGAGCTCCTGCCAATCAAACTTAGCATTCCGTTCCACGGCCAAGAAATCGGCAACATGGTATACCCCTTTGATGCCGTCAATGGAAAGGATTTCTTTGATGACAGAAGGCGCACCTTCCGTTTCATCCTTTTTATAATTATTGCTTTTCCCAGCTTTCAGTTCCTGATCAAGAAGAACTTTCATAGTATTTGGACTAGGAGTAGGTTCAATTGATAATATCTTCAAAACGTGTTACCCCTTTCTATAAAACGTTCGTATATATTCAATTCTAACACAGTATCTTTCATGCCTTAAAATGAAGTGACTTATTCGGCAAATTCTGAGAGGTACGTCCATCTTTCAATGAGCTTTTCCAATTGGTTATTGAGATTTTCGCTCTCATTCATTAGTTCCTGAGCCCTTTCGAAATTGCTGCCGACCTTCTGCAGCTCTGCATCGGCTTCTGTTATTCGTTCTTCAATATCGGCCATTTTATCTTCGATTTCTTCCCATTCCCTTTTCTCCATATAAGACAATCTTTTCTTTTCCTTTTCTTTCCCTTCCTTCACCGGTGAGGGCTCAGGTTTTTTTTCTGCACCCTGTTTTTTGGTTTTCGACTCACTCTTTTCGAGATATTCAGTATATTCACCGAAATAAAAATCGATTTGACTGTCGCCATTGAAAACCAGCAGTTGCTCTGCCGTTTTGTCTAAGAAATATCGATCATGGGAAACGGTGATCACTACACCTGAAAATTCATGAATATAATCTTCAAGAACTGTGAGTGTTTCTGTGTCTAAATCGTTGGTAGGTTCATCAAGCAGCAGTACATTGGGTTTGGACATAAGGAGCTTCAGTAAGAAAAGCCTTCTTTTTTCTCCACCGGACAACTTGCGGATTAGAGTCCCATGGGTACTCATTGGAAATAGGAACCTCTCAAGCATGGACGTAACGGATATTTGTTCTCCCTTGTCGGTGGTGATAAATTCTCCTGCTTCCCGCAAGTATTCAATCATACGCATTGATTCATCAAGCTCTTCGTGTCCTTGCGTATAATAGGCGACCTTTACTGTTTGTCCTTTTAGTAATTCACCACTAGTGAGTTCATCGTTTCCTGCCAAGAGGTTAAGAAAGGTGGATTTACCACTACCGTTCTTCCCGACAATTCCGATGCGGTCTTTTGGCTTGATTAGAAACGAAAAATCATCAAGAATACATATGTCCTCAAACATTTTACATGCGTTCTTAAACTCGAATACTTGCTTCCCTAAACGATTTCCACCAATCGCTATTTCAACTTGACCATTAGTTGGTCCTGCAGACATGTTATCCTCCAGGTTATCAAATCTCTGTATCCGTGCTTTTTGCTTCGTTGTACGGGCTTTTGCCCCTCTTCTCATCCATGCAAGCTCTCGACGATACAGGTTTTGCTGTTTTTCAGATAATTGGCGCTCGACTTCTTCCCTGGAAGCTTTCGCCTCGATGAATGATGCATAATTTCCTTTATAGGAATAAAGGTTTCCTCCATCTAATTCAAAGATTCGATTCGTTACTTTATCAAGGAAATAACGATCATGCGTCACGAGTAGCACTGAACCGTTATACTTGCCTAAATGATCTTCCAGCCACTTGATAGACTGGAAATCCAAATGGTTGGTAGGTTCGTCCAAAATTAATAAATCAGGTGTTTCAATCAAGACACCAGCCAGAGCTACCCTCTTTTTTTGACCTCCTGATAATTCATTCATTTTTTTCGTAAAGTCCTGAATACCCAGCTTGGTTAAAATTGATTTAGCATTTGCACTGGCATCC
Source organism: Bacillus sp. BHET2 (assembly GCF_005938125.1). Taxonomy (GTDB): domain Bacteria; phylum Bacillota; class Bacilli; order Bacillales; family Bacillaceae_B; genus Rossellomorea. The sequence goes on along the minus strand of NZ_VCQN01000001.1, from coordinate 276,041 downwards.
CATGCATGGTGGATATCCATTTGCTTCTGAGCCTCAAATAAGTGATCCTGCACACTCGGGTCGTCGGGTTTTTCCTCCATATTCAATAGAGCCAGTTCATAATTCCTCATAGCCTGGATGATCTTGGCTTCTCCACGGAACACTTGTTGCAGAACGGTTAAATCTCCCTCAAATGCAGGTTCCTGTTGGAGATACGCAATATGATAGTCGTTGGGCTTTGATAGATCTCCACTATCATATTCTTCCATTCCGGCAATCAGCTTCAACAAACTTGATTTACCTGTCCCATTCACTCCGATAAGTCCAACTCTTTCCTTTTCGGTAATCGAAAAAGATATATCTTTAAATAGAGTTTTCTCTCCATATGTTTTGGAAAGATTCTCTGCTGTTAACATTCTCATTAATGACCATTCCATTCTTTAGTAAATTGCTCTAGAAACTGAAGCATGAAAGCATGACGCTCTTCCGCTAATGCTCTGCCTGTTTCCGTACACATTAAGTCTTTCAGCTTTAATAGCTTTTCATGAAAATGATGAATACTCGAACTGTCACCATTTCGATACTCCTCCAAGGTCATCTCATTCCTCACTTGAAACTCAGGATTATACAGCGACCGCCTTTTCTTCCCCCCATAAGCAAACGTTCTGGCGATACCGATGGCACCTATAGCGTCCAGACGATCTGCATCCCGTACAACTTTCGCTTCTGGTGAAGTGAGTTGGGCTTCATGGCCGCCCTTATAGGAGATGGAATAGATAATCGATTTTACTAATTCCATTTCCTTATCAGTAAGAGCCAGGGTGGAAAGAATGTGGTCCAGCTTCTTTTTCCCCTCTTCTTCTTTTACAAACTTCTCATCCGGTACATCGTGTAACAATGCAGCCAGTTCAATGATATATGTATGAGGCAGATTTTCTCCCTTGGCAATCCGGACTGCATGATTACGTACCCGATCTAAATGAAACCAATCATGCCCTGTTGACTCTCCCAGGTATTCTATTTTCAGAAAATCAATTATTCCATCTAACTTTTTTTGTTCCATATTTTCACCTTTTCCTCCATTGTACCAAATAACTTTCTTTTATCAGAATAAAAAGGAGTGGGTACAGGATTCATCACACCACTCCTTTTTTCAGTTCATTCAATTCACTTCTTCAAACCAACTTATCCCGATCGTATTAGCTCCTGCATGGACACCAATCACAGCCCCTAGTGGGTATGCACCAAATTCAATTTCCGGAAACTTTTGACGGAGTTGCTCGATCCATTCTAAAGCATCCTCCTGGTTTAATCCATGCAATACGGACACTTTAGTTATCTGTTTGGCAGCAAGCGCCTGGTTAAAGCGTTCTTCCATGCTGTTCAATCCTTTTTTAATGCTTCTTACTTTGTCTTTTACTTCAAGTTTTCCGTCCTCGATTGCAAGCATCGGCTTTATATTCAGGACACTTCCGAGGAAGAATGAGAGCCCACCCATTCTTCCACTTTTATGAAGCTGTTCCAAGCTTCCTACCATCACATAAGTTTCACTTGAAGTGATTCTGTTTTCAAGCGCATGTTTAATGTATTCGGGATCTTTCCCTTCATTCGCTAACCTTTGCCCGAATAGGATCAGCTCAGTTAATGGATTTGAAATAACCTTCGAATCGATACAAATGATGTTAGGTATTGTATCACTCAAAATCGCCGCAGCCTGTGTGGCAGAGGAATATGTTCCACTAAAATGAGAAGAAACATGGATGGAAAAGATATAATCATAGTCATTTGATAATTGTTCATATAATTCTTTAAATGTACCGATAGAGGGCTGGGAGGTTTTCACCTCTACCTTGTCCTCTCTCAATTTCGCAAACAAGTCCTCAGGCGTTAGGTCTACCCCGTCTTGATACTCGTTTTCCCCAAAAAAGATGATCATCGGAACAATATAGATGTGATTATCTTTGCTATCCGAATTGTTTGGAACAAACGCAGTACTATCTGTCACCCATGCTATTCTCATGTGAATTCTCCTTTTTTTATATGTATATGAACCCTATTTGGTACTAGAAGTCGATTCGGTCAAGCTGCTGTAATGTTTCAACCGAGAATGAAATCATTTGTAAGACATCGTCGACCATTTCTTCTGTAATCACCCGATTGAAAGATACTATCCCTTCGTAAGCAGTCGGGTTAATAGATGATGTTACTTCTTTCCATTCCCAGTGTTTATCCTTACCCCACGTCTCTTCCAGTGTCTTTCGATTTTGATTCAATTTTTCATCGCCTTTATAAACGATGAGAATGTCAGCTCCGGCTGTATTTTTTTCTGTAAGCATTTTTCTTTCAGCCAGAAAATGTCCCATATCCGCCTTCAGGTGGAACTCTATGGACATTGACTTCTTATAAGGTAATGAATAGTGAATCTGATAACAGCGTTCATAGTGAGCAAAATCAAACAGGTCCTTGCGATCTAGTATTTGAATTTCTCCTGTTAGATCAAGATCATATACTGCCCCTTCAAATACGACCTTTAAGTTATCAAAGGCTGTTGGATCAAACATATTCTCCTCTCCTTCCTATATATATCGCTAAAACAACCCGATAGCCCGGCCGGCTTCATCCACATTCATACCGAACGCGGCAGGTTTTTTTGGTAGTCCTGGCATCGTCATTACTTCCCCGGTTAATGCAACGATAAAACCGGCTCCAATTTTCGGCTTCAATTCCCTTATCGTGATCGTGAAACCCTCAGGGCGGCCAAGTTTAGAAGGGTCATCTGATAGGGAATATTGGGTCTTGGCCATACATATAGGCAGAACACCCCACCCCTGTTCTTCAAACTGCTCCAATTGCTTTCGTGCTTTGACCGTGTAGTCCACCTCTTTCGCTCCATACACTTTTTTCGCGATGGTATCGATTTTTAATTGAAGTGAATCAGAAAGCTCATAAAGTGGAGTGAATTCCTTTTTGTTCGCTTCTATTTCACTCAATACCTTTTCAGCTAAATCCACTCCGCCTTGTCCACCTTTTGCCCAGACATCTGTTAAGGAAACCTTCACACTCTGGTTTTCACACCATTTCATTAAGGTGTCAATTTCATGGTCACTGTCTGTCACGAATCGATTGACGGCTACCACGTATGGGACATTAAATTGATCCAATGTTTCCATATGCTTCTTTAAATTCGCTAATCCCCTATGGAGAGCCTCAAGATTTTCTGTCTGCAGTTTGTCTTTCCCTTGACCCCCATGCATCTTCAGGGCACGAATGGTGGCTACAAGAACGATGGCATCAGGGGCTATATCGGCAGCCCTTGTCTTGATATTGAGGAATTTTTCCGCTCCTAGATCCGCCCCGAATCCGGATTCTGTCACCACATAATCTGCAAGTTTCAATGCCGTTTTCGTAGCCATGATACTATTGCAGCCGTGGGCAATATTCGCAAATGGTCCTCCGTGAATAAGAGCTGGTGAATGCTCAATCGTCTGCACAAGATTAGGCTTCAGGGCATCCTTCAACAATAAGGTCAGTGCACCCTCCACTCCCAAGTCTTCTACGGTTACCGGTTGTTTTGATACGTTATAGGCCACAACCATCTTCCCAAGTCTACTTCTTAATTCCTCTATACTCTGTGATAAACATAGAACAGCCATAATCTCAGACGCTACAGTGATATCAAATCCATCTTCTCGTGGAACACCTTGTACAGGGCCACCCAAACCCACAATTATTTGCCTAAGAGCACGATCATTCATATCAATGGCACGTTTCCAGACAACTCTTCGTTGATCGATATCCAATTCATTTCCTTGATGCATATGATTATCGATTAGCGCAGATAAAGCGTTGTTTGCAGCGGATATGGCGTGGATATCCCCTGTGAAATGAAGGTTGATGTCCTCCATAGGGAGAACCTGAGAATATCCTCCTCCAGTTGCTCCCCCCTTGATTCCCATTGTCGGCCCAAGGGAAGGCTCTCTCATAGCGATAATGGCTTTTTTATTTAATTGGTTTAACGCATCCCCTAGCCCCACAGTAACCGTTGATTTCCCTTCGCCCGCTGGCGTTGGGTTGATTGATGTGACCAGGATTAATTTCCCCTGGGTATGGTCTTTCAGTCTATGTATCGCTTCAAAGGAAATTTTCCCTTTGTATTTCCCAAAGGACTCCATATCATCTTCTGTAAGTCCAATTTTCTTCGCAATATCTATGATCGGCATTAGCGTGGATTGTTGAGCAATTTCAATATCTGATTTCACTTTTCTCTTCGTGGTTGTCACAGAAATTCACCTTCTTAGCTTCATAGTTAACGTTATACACCGTGTATCAATTCATTTTTTACAAAAAAGCGTGTTTATCAATAAACAGCATTTACAATCTGTAGGTACTCTTATAATATAGTGTTTCTTTATTTTACACGATAAATCAATTGTTTTGCTCTTCTCTCTCTACCATTTTCTTTGATCGGGGGAAATAGAATGCGGAAAGAAAAGTCGGTTCTCATTTTAACAGCTCATTTTGGAGAAGGACATACCCAAACCGCTGAGACCATTGCTGATACATTTAGAAATCTTGGACATCATGTACATATCCGAGATTTATACGGGGAAGCCTACCCCGCTATTCACTCAATAGCTCAAAATTTATTAAAAAAGGGTTTTTCTAAATTCGGCACTCCTTTTTATAAAGCTTTTTATTATGGAACAGACAAACTTTCCTCAAAGGGGTTAAGTTATTTCTATCAGCATTTAGGAAAGAAGAGGTTGTTAAAACTTATCGAAACCTATTCGCCGTCCTGCATCGTCACGACATTCCCGCTTCCTGCAGCACCATACTTACGACTCCGTTCCTCCTTTAATATACCAACTTATACCGTAATAACAGATTACTGTGCTCACCCGCTGTGGATTCATCCAATGATAGAGAAATACTATGTGGCGAGTGAACAGGTAAGGAGGACCCTCACTACGTACGGAGTTGAAAAACAAAGAATCATAGTTAGCGGTTTACCCATAAGATCATGTTTCCAGCCACATGCAGAAAAACCTTATAAAGAGCTTGGACTATCCCCCGATCGAAAAACGGTCACCTTTATGGGGGGAGGTCTCGGCTTGGTCCCGAATATCGAACCAGTCTTGTCATCCCTTTCAAAGGATCCCAATCTTCAGGCAGTCGTTGTGTGCGGAAGGAATAAGGAACTTTATTTACATTTAAAAAATGTGGTTAAATGTCCGAATATTCATATCTATGGATATATGACTGGGATGGAAAAACTGTTTTCCTTAACCGATTGCCTAGTCACAAAGTCCGGTGCCATCACGTTAACGGAAGCAGCTTCTTTCAAACTGCCTATCATCATATTTAAGCCTGCTCCCGGACAGGAAAATGAAAATGCCAATTATTTTTTCCAAGAGGGGGCAGCTCTCAAATATGTAACCCATTATGATTTCTTAAAAAACATATATCGTTGTTTATATGATAAAAATACCAAAGATTCACTATCCGGAAAAGTATATTCTGTCTACAAAGAAAATGCATGCATATCCATCGTGGAGGATATTCTTCGTCATGAACATAAGCAGAGTTACCCCTCTGAAAGGAGGATGTGACATGGAAACATCGACTCACATCTTTTTCGGAATAGGCATTGCATCATTAACCACTTTTCCCTTTAAAGCAACCTGGATATACTCTCATCAAAAATCAATCGAGAAAAGCTATGCAGGATGGTTTCATCATCCGATTCATTTCAAACGCATAAAAAGAGAATTGGTGAACGAGCTGAATAAATAAGAAAAAATATGATCGATCCGAAAAGTTCGGATCGATCATATTCTTTATTTTTGAAACATGAACAATGTCATAAACGTTAAAGACTGCTTTAATTCATTGGAAAGAGTTTCTGTTAAGGAAACGTCCACGCCGTTTTTGTATACCCAATTTTCCTCGATTTTCTTCCACCCTTTTTCATTGGCCAGCCTCTCCAGTTCCCAAGGCATCATCGTATTGCAAATCACTTTTTCACCGTGAAGGCGCATGAATGCATTCTCCCTCGGGTGGGCAGTAGGGCCTAAGAGACCAATACAAATATAGCCATCAGTAGCGACAACTCGTTCGATTTCATTCAAAGTATGGAATGGATCCTCCGTCCATTCAATGGAATTAATCGCCATCACAGCATGAAATTGCTCATCTTGAAATGGTAGAGACCTCAAATCACCTTGAACAAACGATAAAGTATCCTTTTCTTGTTTATTCGCAATATCAACCATTTTCCGAGAGAAGTCCATTCCTGTAACTACATATCCTTTTTCATAAAGCAGATAAGATCCATACCCGTCACCGCAACCTAAGTCTGCAACAGGTTGCCCTTTTTCAATATGCTTGTTAAAGAACGGGATAATCTTCTTTCTACTTCCACTAGTCCACATTTCTACGCTTTTTGAATGCCAATGATCTGCATTGTCTTCCCAGCGATTTCTCGCACTCTGATGCCATTCTGAACGTTTCATACACACACCTCACTATTTATTGATCATACTCTAGATTTTCACTCAGGCTCTAAAAATTCTTATACCAGCTGCAGATACCCATTCTATTACAAAAACAGCCATTTCATTAGGTCATTTCCATATTTAAGTATGCATATCATCTTATTTTTTGCTGCTCATTTGTCCATACTATTCTCATAGTCTGATCAAGAAAGGTGATGAAGTATGGAAGAGATTTCTAAGGTTCAACGAAATTATCATGGAGACATCATTAGTTTTCAAACTTCTTCCGGACGAATTATTTCCTATCGCAAAGCTGTTCTAGAAGCTTCTGAAGGCTTAATTCAAGGTGTTACACTCAATGAAAATGAATGGGGAGAATCGGAATTAACAAGTCTGTCACTGAGTGATAACGATTTCCATGATTATCCAAATATCTTCTGAATCCATTTCAATAGTCTACAGGTTCATCCATAGTGTTTAAAAGGACTTTCAACCTAAATTGAAAGTCCTTTTAGTTAGTATGCAGTTGAATTTCACGACATATTGGTGAATGAAAACGTATAATCCTGCTATTCGCTACGATTTTGAATAGTTCGTAGCTCTTCTACCCGTTTCTTTTCTTCCTCAAAGAATTGAACAAGATCACCAATTCGATCAATTGAGTCCCAGCTTAAGTGATGTTCGATTCCTTCAACGTCCTCATATATTTGCTCTTCTTTCACTCCAATAACACGAAGGAATTGTTCTAACAGCTCATGCCTATATACTAAACGTTTTCCTACTTTACTCCCTTTTGGAGTCAGAACAAGCCCACGATATTTCTCATAAATGAGATAATCATCCTTATCTAGCTTCTGCACCATTTTGGTAACGGAGGAGGGGTGAACGGATAAAGCTTCTGCTATATCTGATACTCTTGCATAACCTTTATTCTCAATTAACATATAAATCTGTTCTATATAATCTTCCATACTTGGTGTAGGCATTCTGTACCCTCCAAATTCCCATAAATATCATTAAAAGTTTACTATAAGTAAAGAGCGAATACAACCCAGTCATACCAGGTCATTTCTTTGATTCCCATTTCTGCCACTTCAATCGTGCGTTTAAATGAAATCAAATATCCTCCACCTTTTAAAAAATTGGGATCCTTCAAAGCTGAATGGGTGCCTTACGCAAACAAAATCTGTAAAAACCCCATCAAATTCTTAGGGTGAATGTTGACTCGAAAATCTTCATATTGTATAGTTAAGACATCATCGTAGTGCATGAGCTCCATGCTTATCTTTAAGCCATGAGAATCAAGCATTTCATGATAAATATTTTCCAGAAGCGCAAAAGTGCTTGAACGATTTAGGAGGATTAGAAAATGCAAAATGGTAAAGTGAAATGGTTCAACAATGAAAAAGGATTTGGATTTATCGAAGTAGAAGGCGGAGAAGATGTATTTGTTCATTTCTCAGCAATTCAAGGAGAAGGGTTCAAATCATTGGAAGAAGGTCAAGAAGTTTCTTTCGACGTAGTTGATGGAAATCGCGGACCACAAGCAGAAAACGTAGTTAAATTATAATTGGTCAACAATATATGAAATACAAAAAGGACATCCGTTTCGAGTTAATACTTGGAACGGATGTCCTTTTTGTTAGATCCCGCTTCGCCGGCTAGTCCCCCCAAGTTCATGGTGGGATTCGAGTATGAACCTCCTTTTTCTAGTTCAATTTTTCTCCGTGATTTCGTATTTGTTCTCCAATGGTGCATTTTTCTATGCAAAAGCGGTGAGCGTACGTTTTACCATGCTCTTTACGAAAGTGTGCTTTAAGTAAGCAGTCGTTGCAGTAGGTGTCTATAAGCTCATCCACTTTGTCCACCACTTCTTTTCGATTCATATGATCACTCCTAAGCTTGTTCGCGTACGTTGTTATTATTTATAGAGTATATTGTTCGGGATGACATTATTCTATTCGTTTATTACTGTGTACTTTGGTGCCTTGCAACGCTTGATTGGCAAGCTTATCTGCTTCTTTATTATCTTTTCGATTCAGCACGGTTACATCGGTTTTCAATCTGAGCTTTTGGATTTGGGCTTCAATTCGATCGAGCCAGCGGCTTAAGCCCTCTTCATAGCAAGGCCATTCCCCTTCCAGCTGTTTAAGTACAACCTGTGAATCTCCCATGATCGAACAGGGCGCATTTTTGACGCCTATTTCTTCCAGCAATCCGAGGGCAATATGTAATGCTGCATATTCTGCTTCATTATTATTGTCTATTTCCTCGAGGAGTTCATTCTTTCTAATCCTAAAGGATTCTCCACCTTTATCATAATAGATGGCGATTCCTGCACCGGCAATGTGGGATTCCTTATCAAATCCACCATCAAAATATACAACAATATTTTCCGGTTCCTTATCTAATTCCTGATTCAGTTTAATGAATTCCTTTCTGGACCACGAATTCCCCATTTCATCGATAATTTCAAGATCAAGGACTCTCCCTGTTTTCATAAGATCATCCACATGAATCATCGTTTCTTTTCTTGGAAAGTAATCAGATTCAAACCAAATGCAGGAAGGTGTTTTACTCTTATATTTAAATTTGATCTTCATTTCCATGGCCACAGACTCCTTTAACTCCATTTTGTTGTTTACATTTACTTTTATTTGTATAATGGTGACTATTGTTTAGGCAAGTATAGTAGGAGGACTCTAATATGTTTAATATATGGTTCGGTCTCCTGTTCGTACTCATTACATTCTCATGTCTACTGATCATGTATAGATTGTTTGGGCGAACTGGACTTTTTGTTTGGATTGGCATTTCCACGATACTCGCTAATCTGCAAGTTGTCAAAACGATTGAAATCTTTGGGTTAACCGCTACGCTAGGAAATGCCATGTATGGCACCGCCTTTTTGGTTACGGATATCCTGAATGAAAAGTACGGAAAAAAGGATGCTCAGAAAGCCGTTTGGCTAGGCTTTTTCACCTTGATCGTTATGACTATTATTATGCAACTTGTGCTGCAATTTCAACCTCATCCTGATGATTTCGCACAAGAATCTTTGGCTACGATCTTTGGAATCATACCTCGGATTGCTTTAGGTAGCTTAATGGCCTATCTTATTAGTCAATTAACAGACGTTTACATCTTCACTTACTTAAAGAAGAGATTTCCAAAAGATTCACAGTTTTGGATCCGAAATAACGGGAGTACAATGATAAGTCAGCTTTTGGACACACTTGTTTTCACAAGTATTGCTTTTCTTGGAGAATATCCGAAGGATGTATGGTTTGAGATTTTCATTACGACCTATTTACTCAAATGGCTCATTTCCATCATCGATACCCCATTTGGCTATATCGCAAAACGTTTCCCCAAGAATATAGGATAGGAATAGGAATCAGAACGTCCAGGGTTGAATTTGCTCTGGTCGTTTTCATTGTGGTTAAATACCCTTTAGCGAATTAGCATATAATCAGATTAACCCAATATGTCTCCATCTCACTCTTATATATGCTACTATATTAATATTCTTACGATGTAATTTGGAGTGATCTCAAATGATAGAAGTGAATATTGATGGAGCAAGCGCAGGCAACCCAGGACCAAGCGGGGCCGGAATTTTCATTAAGTGGAACGGCGAAGTGGAGAAGCACTCCATTCCTTTGGGGATGATGGATAATCACGAAGCTGAATTTACTGCATGTAAAAAAGCGCTAGAACTGTGTTTAGAAAAAAAAGACGACACCGTGTGGCTTCGAAGTGATTCTCAAGCAGTCGTCCATGCGATTGAGAAGGGGTTTGTACGTAACACTCAATATAAACATCTGCTTGAGGAAATTTTGAAAATGACGAAGCAACTAAATCTCTTCTTTGTAAAGTGGATACCCAGTAAAGAAAATAAAGCAGCGGATGAATTGGCCCGTAAAGCCATCCATCTTAATTAGAGGGGGAATTTTTATTGTCACGCATGGCTGATATCTCCTTAATCATTGTTGCGTTTATATGGGGATCTACCTTTGTGATCGTTCAATCAGCCATTGAATTCCTTCCACCATTCATGTTTAATGGAATTCGGTTTCTGCTGGCTGCGCTTCCTTTAGGCGTGCTTCTATTTATTAAGAAGACTCCTGTTAATAAGCACTCCGTCTTATACGGCAGTCTTTTAGGATTCTTTCTATTTATTGGATATGCCTTTCAAACCCTTGGTCTGTTGTTCACAACCCCCTCTAAGGCAGGTTTTGTTACAGGTTTGAGTGTAGTGATGGTCCCCCTATTTTCAAATGTGTTCTTTAAGCGGATTCCTTCTAAAGGTGCCATCATAGGCTCGATGTTTGCAACAATAGGGCTATACCTGCTTATGTCAGGTCATTCCCAAGCAATTAATAAAGGGGATATCCTCGTATTCATATGTGCATTCGGATTTACCTTACATATTATTTTTACAGACCTTTTCACTAGAAGAGCTTCCCTTCTGCTATTAACGACGATTCAGTTATCTACAGTTGGAATACTGTCGTTAGGATGTGCATTGATTTTTGAAGAACCAAAGCAAGTGCTCATCAAAGGTGGATTTTTCAATAAGGAAGTGATTACCGCATTACTAATTACCTCTTTATTGGCTACCTTATTAGCGTTCATCACTCAAACCTATGCTCAGAGGTATACGACTCCATCCAGGGTGGCCATTATTTTCACCATGGAACCTGTTTTCGCTGCCTTCTGCTCTTATTTGTGGATAGACGAACGATTGGGATTTCTGGCGATTGCAGGCTGCTGTTTCATCGTAATCGGAATGCTTTTCTCTGAACTGCCTCTGTTTGCCTGGATAGGGAGAAACAAGAACACTAAGCACTCAGTAGATGGGCGATAAAGTTTGACAGTTTAAAGAATCAGATAACCCTTATACAAAGCAAAGACCATCTGAAACGACTTTCGTTTCAGATGGTCTTTGCTTTGTATCCAACTGTTTGCCTCTACGCCAACCCTTGTTTTTCCATCCATTTCAATGCGTCTTTTCTGGAAGAAATTTGTTGGGAATGCAGCCTTTCTAATATGGACATGTAGAAACTACTGTCAAATTGCTTTTGTGCTTTAAGCGTGATCTCGATGGCACTGTTGACCAATTCATCCGTTGCGTCTGTATATTTTTTCCCAAAGTAAATGAAGCCAATCGCATCTTCTTGAAATTTAAAGCCCTTGTTTTCTAGATCTATGAGAAATTCTTCTGTTGTCTTTTTCACGTTTCTCCTCACCTTATCGCACTTTGTCACTTCTTATCTTACAGAAATTTTTTTCTTTTGCCTAGTCCATCCTTTTTAGAAAATAAAAAAGCTATGAAGCCTAGGATAGAGCCAAGCAGGGCACCTCCCACGACTTCCTGAGGCTGATGACCAAGCATTTCCTTCAATCTCTTCGGTTTTTTCTCCTCAAACTCAACCGTTTCATTTTCATGAGCTTTACGAACAAGTTCATCCAAACTATTTACTTTCAGGGTCAATTCACCCGTTTGTCTTCGAATCCCTTGCGCATCATACATAACAATCAACCCAAAGATGAAGGAAAGAGCAAAATCAATGGTCCTCACTCCTCTTTTCAAAGCAATGAATGTCGTTAAAGAAGCCACTCCCGCACTATGGGAGCTTGGCATTCCCCCTGTTTGAAAGAACAAATCAGGCTTCCATTCTTTCTTTTTCAAGAAATGCAGTGGGATTTTTAATCCTTGTGCGAACGCAATACTGATCAATGCTGTTACGATCCCTTTATTCACCCTTACACCTCCCTTATCAGTAGTTTGTCCTAAAAATCACTACACATGGGATATTTGTATTGAACAAAGGCAAAATAAAAAAAGTGTCAGGGTTCAAATCCCTGACACTCGATTTAATGCTTAACTAGAAGCAACCATAACATTTGAATCCATTAAAAACCTTCTCAGAACTTTTAATTCTAAATCATCTACAAAAGAAAGAGTGTCATGTGATACATTACTCCAACTCGTTTCCTCAATCGAAACCGATAATGGCACCTCACAATGAATTTCAGCCAGCTTCCTTGAAATATGGAGCATATCCAAGTCCTCTTCAATCTTTTTACGTTGAGATGGAGTCAGCTCGTGCAGGTTCAGAAGGATACCGGATATATCGTTATATTGCTGAATCAACTTTAGAGCTGTCTTCTCACCGATCCCTTTCACACCTGGATATCCATCACTTGTATCTCCCATTAACGCTTTTACATCAATGAATTGTTGAGGAGTAATTCCTCTTTCTTCCACAAAAATATCTTTCGTATACGTTTGGTAGTTCCCATAGCCTTTTTTCAAGAGCATGATTTCAATGTTATCGTCGAGAAGCTGGAGAAGATCCTGGTCTCCGCTAAGTACCGATACTTTACGCTCAGATTGGTGAAGTTTCGCCAGGGTTCCGATACAATCATCAGCTTCGTAGCCTACCACACCCACATTGGAAAGATTAAATCCTTCTGCCACCTCTTTAGCCAGGTCGAATTGCGGTATCAGTTCGACTGGAGGTGCGTTTCGATTCGATTTATAGTCATTGAATACTTCATTACGGAATGTCTGGCTTCCCATATCCCAACAAACGATGATATGCGTAGGCTTTACATGCTCTGCTGCCATCAGTAGATGCTTCATGAATCCCTGGACACCATTTGTTGGGAGTCCTTTCGAGTTCATCATGAATTGACCAGTCACAGCTGTAGCAAAAAACGATCGAAATAATAGTGCCATTCCATCTATTAGTAGTAAATGCTCATTTTTATTATTCAAATTATACACTCCTTATAGCTTCATTTCACTTCATAAAGTATAACATAAACGAATAAATAGCTAATTGGAAATGTGATGAACCTTTTCCAATTAGCTATTTCCGCTTACTCCTTTTCGACCCTGTGTTCATCATAGGAGACCCAGTCGCTGTAGCTTCCCACATATAGTTTCACATTGGTATAACCCGCTTCCTTAAGGCGGATGAAGTTAGGAGTAGCCGTCACTCCGGACCCACAATAAACGATTATAGGTTCATCTTTATGAAAACCAGCTAATTGATCATGCTGTTGTTCTCCGGCAAAATAGCCATTCTTCACACCATCCGTCCAGGGAAGGTTGACGGCTCCGGGTATATGCCCTGGGATACGGTCGATCGGTTCTTCCTTGCCTAGGAATCTTTCGCTACTCCTAGAATCGATCAAAGGGGTATCATCTTCCCCCCTTGCGATCCTTCTTATCTCTTCTAAGGATGCCATAATGCTTTCATTGAAGCTTGGGCGATAGCTTTTTGGAGGATAAGCCTGGACTGTTGATTCCACCTCTCTGCCCGCTTTCTTCCATGCGGTATATCCCCCATTTAAGATAAATACGTTTTCATGACCGATGTAATGGAAAAGCCACCAGCATCTGCCGGCAAAGGCCCCTTCCTTTTCATCGTAGATTACAATGGTCGACTCGTTGTCAATTCCTGCGTCCTCCACTTTCCGCAAAAAATTTTTCATATTCGGAAGGGGATGGCGCCCCCCATGTTTCTTTGCGTATCCGGATAAATCTTTTTCAAGATCAAAAAAGACAGCTCCTGGAATATGTTCTTGTTTATAATGTTCCCGTCCCTCTTCCGGGTTTCCTAAAGAAAAACGGCAATCAATGATTCTCACTTTCTCGTCTTGGATATGCTTTATAAGCCAATCTTCCTCAATAATAGCACTCATGATTTGATCCCTCTCTTCCTCATCAATTCCAGCACTTCTTCTTTCGGTTCCCAGCACGAGAATTGATATGTCGTATTGGTTTCATAACCCAATCTGGAACAGAAATAGGTGGTCTTCTTTTCAGATTTGGTTCCGCGAATATGAATGCAGGTAGCACAACAATGATAAGGATTCTCCATTCTTTGACCTCCTTCTCATTTTTACACTTGATTATGTTCTAGAATCTCTAAATCTTGCTTAAGTTTGTTCAGATCCTGAACGGTTTCGACCACTTCTAAATGGGAATTGATTTGCTCCATCACTTGACTAAGTATTTCCTGATTAAGCACGTCAAACTCCCGATCCAAATACGTTCGTACCCAATTCTCGAGGCGTACTTGCTCTTGGTCTAAATAGCTATCAGCCGGTTCAGATAGCAAGGCTTCCAATTTCTCCTGAACGATTTTTTTTCCACCTTTTTCAAAGAACTGCTTTGGATTCCTGAATGATGAAAAAGCTTCTTCAAAAGGTACTAGATCCGCTTGTTTCAATGCATTCTCAAATTCAATCGTGTCTTCATTTTTATGATCCTGTGGAGAGAGTACAATGTCCTTTTCCACCTGTTGTATTTTATCTTCCAGTACCGTCCAATGATCACTGAGTTGCTTTTGAATATACTGCTGTATCCGAAGAGAGGTGGCTCTCATTTCCTGTGCCAGATCAAATCCGATACTAGCCAGAAATTCTTTCAATCCCTCTTTAATTGCTTGTGATTGGGTTGCATATTGTAAGAACAACCCTGAATGGAAAGCTTCTTTATAGAAATCTGATACCCTGAAGAATACCCTTTGCTTCACATAGTAGACGAGTTCCTTGGATTCCTGCTGCATTTCCACTTCTAGAGGGTGGACAGATTGTGTATCGATCAGTTTGGAGATTTCGTTTTTAGCATTCTTGAGCTGTTTCTTGCGTTCTTGTTTATACTCTTTATCACTGGAAGCTGTATGGATGTATTGTTGAAATCTCTGTATTCCCCTCTCCAACTCCCGAAGAGCGGATTCAATACTCATGCTCACTAACTCATTCTGTATAAACGCTTGGAATTCCTCCTTGAAGACGTCCATTCCAGACTTTTGTGACTCAGATTCCCGTAGAGCCTCGAGGGAGGAAACACCGAAAATTCTTGGAAAACGGATACCATATTGAATCAATTGAGTTTCTACATAGTCAATGACTTCATTCTTTTCTTCTTCATCATGTGCAAGGTCGATGGCATTGACGATAAAGAACATTTTATCTAGTTCGAACGTATCCTTCACACGCCCCAACTGAATAAGGAATTCCCGGTCTGCCTTGGCAAATGCATGATTATAATAAGTTACAAAGAGAATTGCATCTGCATTCTTAATATATTCGAAGGCTACACCCGTATGCCGGGCATTAATCGAATCTGCTCCTGGTGTATCCACCAGCGTAATCCCCTGTCTTGTGATCGCACAATCGAAATAGAGATCGATGGATTCAACAAAACAAGCCTTTGCTTCATCAGCTACAAATCCTCGGTACTCATCGAGATTGACCTTCCTTGTCTTTCCAAGACTTTCTTTAAAGATAGAGTAACCACTCTGGAAGGCCTGAAGAAATGAAAGGTGTACATTTTCTTTCCCACTTCCTTCACTCGTTAATTGAGGAATAACGTTCATTGCTTCATCAAGGGTAGCAGCGACCTGATTAAAGAACGAAAGGGAATGAAGGATATCCTGAAATAGCTGGGCATACGTCTTAATTTGCACATGGGCCGTTTCATGCTCCCCTTCTTCTGAAACCGGATTGATTCGATTGATGGTGGCCGTTGTCGGATTCGGACTTACGGGAAGTACTTTCTTTCCTAATAGAGCATTGGCAAATGAGGATTTACCTGCACTAAAAGCACCGAATAATGCAATTGTGAATGATTGATTGGACAATCTATCTTTTTTTCCTTCCAACAGATCCGCCATCTTAGTAAATCCTTTATATTCTCTGAAAACACCGGCCATTGTTTCTAGCCTTTCCGTCACTTCTCCGATTGAAAATTCATTTTCCTCTCGATGAGGTAGTGGGTTTTTTTCAATGCTTAGTGTCGTGTCTTCTATCTGATCCAAATCAATTTCAGAGGCAAGAATGTATTTTTCGTCTCTTTCCTTCCATTGATTCTTCCATTGTTGAATGATAGTGGTTGCTTTCTTTGAATCAATATTTACATTCCTCAGCATTTGAATTTGAGCGGTCATCTCATCAGACAACGCGTTCCACTGATAAATGATTCCCGTTTTCTCTTGCAACTCATTTAGTTCTTTTTCTAACTTTATAATTTCTTCTGCCGAAGAGCCTTCAATGTCAGAAAGAAGGGGTTCTATCAATTTAGTTGTATGATTTCTGGCTCTCTTCTTTAATTCCTCTGAAAGATCATCACAATATTGTAGAACATAATCACTTGTTATCCCTGCACCTTGTTTTATCAAACTAATGAGAAATTGATCATCTATTTCAAGTAACAACTGATCCCAATTCAGACGTTGATTTAATATGCCGCTGTATTCTTTCACTAGGTCCTTACCTAATGTTTTCAGATGCCATTCCAACTGAGATTCTACACGGGTGTTGATATCCTCTTTAAACTTTTCAAGCCTTACTGCTTTTTCTTCCTCTGTTTTTTGTTTAGAGAATAAAAACCCTACTTTAAATTCTGATTGTCTGCTTTCCAGAAATTCTTTAGCCAATTCTCTCGTTTCAAAAGGCATAAGGTATGCATTCTTGAGGATTTCCTTTCTTTTTTCCTCGAATTGATCTTTAACTGCTTTGACATTCTTTTTCGACAATGCATCAATCAATTTCTTTTCCGACTGGAGAAGGGACTCTTTATTCTTCCATTCTTCCTCGGTAAGGACATCCGATCCTTTATCCTCAATTCTATCGAGTTCTTCCTCATACCACTTCTCATGTTCAGATCGCAATTGAGAAATAGCCGATTCTGCAGAGTCCTCAATCAGCTCACTCTTCTTTTGAACTTGCTCTTCAATCAGATTCTGTAATCTCACAAGGTCATTGTGTGGATGATGAGAATCTTTTAAGCTTGTAAAAAACGTTGCATCGGGAATAACACCCCATGATGCAAATGAATCCCTGACACTTTCCCTGAAATCAGTGAAAGATAATTCCTCCTCTTGGTGCTTATCAATCTGATTCACAATCAAATAGAGTTTCACTCCATGACGAACCATTTCTTTAGTGAACTCAAAGTTTACCTGAGATTGCACATGATTATAATCCATTACATAAAACACAGCGTCAGCAAGATGGATAGCAGATTCCGTCGACAGTCTGTGGGCATCGTCCGTACTATCGACACCAGGTGTATCCAATACCGATACCCCTTCTGGAACTTCACTTTTGCTTCGTCCGATCTCTACAGAGTAGACGTCCTCCCCATTTTTACAAAACTCTTTAATGGTGGAAAAATCGTATGGTGCTTGAAAGTACAAAGGTGGGGAATCATGATAATGTATTTTCGCAAAATCCTCTTGTGAATGGTGAACTTTCACTAAATTCGCACTTGTTGGGATTGGGCTGGATGGTAGGATTTCTTCCCCCATTAAGCGATTGATCATCGTAGACTTACCTGCTGAAAAATGACCACAGAAAGCTAAAATTAATTCATGATTGTGTAATTTCTCAGCCAACCTTTCTACCTTACCGGCCCTCTCTTGGTCTCCACTATGAAGAAAGAGATCGTAGTATGCTGAAAGTTGTTCCAATCTTTTATGTAAATGGATGCTTTTTTGATCTATCTGACTCATAACATTCTTTCCTTTCTGGATTCAGAAAATGATAACGTTATTATTTTATCGTATTTAGCCCAAATTCTCTATGAATTCATATTTTGAGTGAATATTTGAGGACGTTATTAGTATATGCCTCTATTTTTAAAGGGAAAATGATAAAATAAAAAGCCCTCTTCCGAAGAAGAGGGCCATGTATCTATCTTGTCGTTTCGGTTGCAATCAAGTTTGAATGAATAAAAGATTTCGAGTTCGTCTGGTATGAAGATATTTTCCTTCCTTGAGCCTGCTCCTTCATTACATTCGATAAAACATACTTCATCATGAAGCCATACGCTACTACAGTGAACAATATCAAAAACCATACCATTTGTGTCCCCACCCTTTTATTAAAGTATAACTGAGAATAATTTTCATCTTCAATTAGAATCTTATCAAAAACGATAATCATTTTCAATAAGAATATTATTTTTCTTTTTTTATTGATGTCATCCACCCTTTTGTATGAGGATGAATCCGTTTATAATCTGTTTCATTCCGTAATGCCTGCTCTTCTAAGGGTATACGGATCGAGAGAATGAGCTGATTAAGAAGTGCAAAGATAAAAAGAGTCCAATATGCGTTAAAAAGTAAAGGCACAAAAATAAATTCTAACGTCACAATCAAATAGTTTGGATGCTTCAAATATTTATATGGGCCTTTGGCAACGATTTCAGCTTTAGGAAGCACGATGATTTTGGTGTTCCAATACTTCCCTAATGAAGCAATCACCCATATCCTCCCGAGTTGCGTAAAGATAAATCCACAGAGAAGCAATGGCCAATAGCGGTTAACACCTGGGTGGAGGACCCCTCCTTCAATTAATAACGAAATAAAAAATGCAATATGAATGGCCACCATCATCTTATAATGACCTTGTCCATATTCCTTTGCTCCCTGCTTTTTCATCCACATTTCATTCGATTTGGCAATATATAATTCTACAAGTCGTTGGATTAAAAGAACGGTGAAAAAGAGTGCGAAATATAGCATCATTCCCACCTCATCAATAGAAGTTCTGAACTGAAACCTGGTCCCAAAGCGGTAGCTAAGCCGATATCTCCCCGTTCACAGCCTTTACTCAGGAACTCTTTAAGAACATATAAAATCGTTACAGAAGACATGTTCCCGTATTCTTTCAAAACCTTCAAGGCATCAGAGGTCATGCTTTCTTCCATACCCAAAGCTTCCCTGTAAGCTTCGATCACTTTCTTTCCACCAGGATGGGCTACAAAATGCTTAATGTCTTCAAGCTTGATCTGATTTCCATGAAGAAATTCTTCCACATTTGGCCGCAGCCAATTTTTCACAAGCGTCGGGATGTCCTTGGAGAACACCACGTACAATCCGTTCTCTTTCACTTCCCACCCCATGACATCCAAAGAATCTTCAAGCAAAGTGGACTGTGTGGCAAAAATGGATGGTAAAGGGTGTGAAATCTCATTCAAGACCGGGCTTTCATTCCCGCAGACGACAGCACAAGCTACACCATCTGCAAAGAGCGAAGTACCGATTAAATTGCTCTTCGAACGATCTCCGTGCTGAAATGTGAGAGAGCATAGCTCGATTGATAGAACGAGAACATTTGCTTTAGGGAAGGCTAAACAGTACTCATATGCACGTGACAGCCCACTCGCTCCCCCTGCACATCCCAATCCCCAGATCGGTATCCGTTTTACGTGAGGAGAGAATGGTAATCGATTCATGATTCTCGCTTCAAGACTTGGAGTGGATAGCCCCGATGTTGATATGGTAAAAATGGCATCGATTTCATCCATTGTAAGCTGATGATTGGAAAGGCTTTTCTTAACTACTCTGCTGCCCAATTCAACTGCATGATGAATGAATTCGTCATTCTTTTCTGCAAAGGAATGATCCTTCGAAAACCATTCCAGATCGTTAACAAAGTAACGGCTTTCAATTTCTCCATTTTGAAACACGTTAATCAGTCGCCCAATATCTTTAAAACTTGATGAAAACAGCTGTCTCGCAAATTCTGCCGCTTCATTTTGGGTAATTTTCACAGGGGGTATTTCTGTTTCTACTGAAAGTATTCTTGGCAAATCCGCTCACTCCTTACGCTTCCAAGTAAGGATAGTATTTCCATAAGGATTTAAAGCATGTATGAAAGATTCATCATTATGGTTTCTTTTCAATAAATAGTTCTTTAGTATGAAAACAATTCCAAATAATCATCCTTTCCTAATGGGTAATATGGTATGATTGAGGTGACAAAATACTGGAGGATACGACATGATTTTAACTAAAAGTGTCACTGATATACTAAATAGTTCAGTAGAAGCCATTAAAGGGGTCATTCCCTTGAATATTGAGTGTTTGCAACCTTCGTTGTTAACAGAGCCCTTTAGTCAGCATAAAATCGGAGTTCTCATCGGGTTTACGGGAGATGTGCGTGGCAGGATGATTATTGATGGCGAAGAAGAAAGCTTTCAAGGCCTCGGAGCCTCTATGTTTGGAATGCCGTTAGAAGGGGAAATGCTGGAATCATTTGCAGGCGAACTGGGAAATATGATCGCAGGTAACCTTGCTACCCTATTGGCACAAGCTGGACATTCACTAGACATCACCCCACCGACTGTCATTGTAGGTCAATCCAAAATGTACGGATTTGACAAAGCTTTAAAACTACCCATTTCTATTGAAAATGTAGGGAATTTCTTAGTGATATTAATGATTGAGTAGATATGCACGGATTACAAACAAGGCTAACCTTTCAAGGGGTTAGCCTTTTCTTGTGAAGAATGGATTAAAAACCATGAATCGTCATTCCACCGTCAACAAAAAGAGTTTGGCCAGTAACATAGTTAGAGGCATCGGATGAAAGGAACACCGCAGGTCCGACTAATTCTTCAAGTTCCCCAATCCGTTTTAGAGGTGTGACCGCCAATATATCGTTTACGTATTTTTCATTTTTCAGCAGTTCTTTGGTTAAAGGTGTTTTGAAGTACCATGGTCCAATACTGTTAACATGAATATTGTATTTGCCCCATTCCATCGCTAACACCTTCGTCATTTGAATCATGGCTGCTTTCGTCGATGCATATACAACCCCCGTGCGCAAGGCAACATGACCAGCGACAGACGCAATGTTAATGATCTTCCCCTGGCTTCTTTCTTTCATGTGCTTACCGACTTCCTGGCTCATCATAAAAGCAGACTTTAAATTCGTATCCATGATCGTTTGCCATTCTTCATCCGTTACTTCCAGAGCAGTGGATCGAATATTCATTCCTGCATTGTTTATTAAAATATCAATAGAGCGTTCTTGTTCTTCTATGTAGGCTATTGCCTGGATAATATCTTCCCGAGATGTCACATCAGTCGGAAGGATATAGGCCTTCCTTCCAAGCATTTCAATTTCGCTGGCCGTCTCCTCTAGATCACTTTTAGTCCTTGATAGTAGAACAACATCGGCTCCAGATTCAGCCAATCCTATACTAAGTGCCCGTCCGATTCCACGACCTGCTCCAGTGACTACAGCCAACTTCTCGTTTAATGAAAATGAAGGTACATACATATCCACACCACCTCACTTGTTATTCGAATCTTCTATATATTAACACAACACCAGGCCTCTCCAAAGATAAACGCTTCAACGGTGACCTTTTTTCCCTTCCTGATGCTGTACCTGAATATGAATTTTCGTTTCAACAGGAAGCTCGCATTGAGGACAAATCATTCTATCTGAAAAGATTTGGCAGCAATTCTTACAGTAATATTTCTCCATTCGACAGTCTCCTCCTTTGGCCATTCTTACACTGTATGCAGGTTGTTCCTGCGAATGAACCATCTGAAAGTCCTATTTATTCATGACTTCACATTTATTTCACAAATTCCCTCCTTAGGTGTGATATTTATCACAGATTCAAAGTCATTCAGGCGGTTACGATAAAGAAAGCAATTCAATCATTCAATTGGTGGGAGGACTGAGAAGAATGGGAAAACCAGAAGTACGTAAGAAGACAATCGTCAAAGTAGAGAATTCCAATTCATTAAAGGGTACCTTTACTTCCGTATTATTTTTAGGCGGTTTTTTAGTCCTTACTTGGCTCGGAGTATTTTTATTATTTATGAATCGTTTTTAAATTTTGAGGGAGTGGTTTACATGCACATGCATCGTTATGAAAAATGGTGGTTAACGTTAGGAACAGGGTCTCTTATTTTATTTTTAATTATCCTTGGTATCAGTGCTTTTCACCAAGGTCACCAACCTCCAAGTGCGAAGGCTTACATCAATCCCGAACGAGTGGACAATATCGCCCCCTTTAACGAACCTGGCTTGAAAGAAGTGGAGGGAAAGGAATGGGATTATGAACTCGTGGTGGTCGCTTCTGCTTTTCTTTACACTCCAGGGGAAATTGAAATACCGAAAGGGTCTACTCTGAAAATTATCGCTACAACTAAAGACGTTGTACACGGATTTGAAGTCGCAGGCACGAATATCAATATGATGCTAGAACCCGGTTTTATCAGTGAATACACGACCACTCTTGATAAAACCGGAGAATTCCTCATTCTCTGTAACGAATATTGCGGGGTTGGGCATCATACGATGAAATCTATGATAAAGGTGGTGGATTAAATGGTACCATTTGTGAAAGTCGATAAAAAAGATGCTAGATTGGCCATGGCACATATTTACGTTGGATTCATCGCCTTAGCTCTTGGAGGGTTGGCAGGTTTATTGCAAGTTTTGGTGCGATCAGGAAGATTCAATTTACCTGCCGGGATTGGATACTATCAGGTCTTGACGGTCCACGGGGTGTTACTTGGATTAGTCCTTACCACATTCTTTATCCTTGGATTCCAGCATGCTGCCATTTCCCGGACTTCTGGTACCTATTCCGGGAAATCTCGCTTAATGGGATGGTTAGGGTTCTGGGTTATGCTTCTCGGTACAATCATGGCTGCGATTATGATTCTATTAAATGAAGCAACGGTATTATATACATTCTATGCTCCTCTGAAAGCGCACTGGATCTTCTACCTTGGCTTAACATTCGTAGTGATTGGAAGCTGGTTTGGCGGCGCCGGAATGATAATGAAGTATATGGATTGGCGAAAAGAAAACCCCGGTCAACCGAGTCCACTACTAACATTCATGGCTATCATTAATACGGTTTTATGGATCGTAGCGACAATCGGAGTAGCGGGAACTGTGTTATTTCAACTCCTACCTTGGTCTCTTGGGTTGGTGGATCGAGTCGATGTTCTTGTCAGTCGTACATTATTTTGGTATTTCGGCCATCCACTCGTGTATTTTTGGCTCCTGCCTGCTTATATGGCATGGTACGTGATCATTCCAAAAATCATTGGCGGGAAGATCTTTTCTGATTCACTCGCGCGCCTTTCGTTTATTCTGTTCCTTTTATTCTCTATTCCTGTGGGCTTTCATCACCAGTTAGTAGAGCCAGGAATTGATGCTAATTGGAAGTTCCTTCAGGTGGTTCTGACCTTTATGGTTGTTATTCCCTCTCTAATGACAGCATTCTCATTGTTTGCTACATTTGAAATGCACGGTCGTTCCAAAGGAGCAACAGGATTATTCGGGTGGTTTAAGGAATTACCTTGGGGAGATGCACGCTTTACGGTTCCGTTTATCGGGATGGTTGCTTTCATTCCTGCTGGAGCTGGTGGATTGATCAATGCTTCAAATCAGATGAATCAGGTCGTTCATAATACCATTTGGGTGACCGGGCATTTTCACTTAACCTTGGCAACGTCCGTCGTATTAACGTTCTTCGGTATCTCTTATTGGCTAGTGCCCCATTTAACAGGTCGTGTCTTAACAAAAGCGATGAACAAACTGGCAATTGTGCAAGCAATTGTATGGTCAGTGGGAATGAGTATCATGTCAGGATCCATGCATGCTGTTGGATTACTCGGTGCCCCTCGACGATCTTCATTTTCAACTTATGGTGAAGCACCTCAGGCCATGGATTGGATACCTTATCAAATTGCACAGGCTGTCGGGGGAACCATACTCTTTATTGGTATCATCCTGATTCTTTACATCTTTATTAATCTGGCCTTTTTCGCACCGAAAGGAGTCGAAGAATTCCCAATCGGAGAAAATACAGCAGCAGCTGAAAGAACCCCTATGGTCCTTGAAAACTGGAGAATTTGGTTAACCATCCTAGCCGCTCTCATTCTCGTTGCCTACTCCGTCCCATTCATCGATATGATCCAAAACGCCCCACCAGCGTCTAAGGGATATCGTATGTGGTAACAAGAAAAGCGTAGGCGGCTTGGTCAGGCCCGACAAGCATAAGTCAAGAACACCGGAAAGGCGCCCTTTGCCTTTTTGGTGCTTGACTTATGACCTCGAGGGACTAGCCGCCGGAGCTGGACAAATAGAAAAGCGTAGGCGGCTTGGTCAGGCCCGACAAGCATAAGTCAAGAACACCGGAAAGGCGCCCTTTGCCTTTTTGGTGCTTGACTTATGACCTCGAGGGACTAGCCGCCGGAGCTGGACAAATAGAAAAGCGTAGGCGGCTTGATCAGGCCCGACAAGCATAAGTCAAGCACACCCGAATGGCGCCCTTTGCCTTTTTGGTGTTCTTGACTTATGACCTCGAGGGACTAGCCGCCGGAGCTGGACAAATAGAAAAGCGGAGGCGGTTGGTTAGGCCAGACAACAACATATTTAAAGAAAAGAAGCTGCCTAAGATCAGGCAGCTTCCTTTCTATTTCTCTTTAATTGGGACAAACAGCTCTAACTTCCGCTTATCTTCCGTTTCATTGATTTCCCTATCCTTAAATAAATACTTCTCTACACTCAGTCTCGAATAATCTTTTTCATAACCATTTTCCTTAATCCAATTAAAGATTGAGAAATAGGCATGCTCCACTTCTGTTGAAGGACCTTCATAAAGAGCGTGGGCATATTCACCAGCAGGAAGGGACAGTTCGACTACCCCTGGCGGGAGTTTTTCCACACGATCAACTTCTACAGTGCAATAATACGTAAAGTCTGTAGCTCTGTCATGAAAGGGTGCATATATGCATTCTTCCCCATTGATATAATGAATGGATGGGATCATCTGTTGAAACTTAGTAAATAGCATAGGAATATCTGACCCTCTTCCATAAGGGCCGGTCCAGCCGATTCCAACAAGTAGTTTATCCTCTAGTGATGCTACATTAACTTCCATGATTTTGCCTCCAATTTCGTTTTAATTCAGGAAATATACCTTTGAGTACTTATCCGTTAAATAATCGGCCAAATACTGGGCATTAAGTCCTTCCCCTGTCACTTCCCTGATAATTTCCAATGGCTTTTTCATTTTACCCCATTGGTGAACATTCGTCGTTAACCATTCCCTGATTGGAGCAAGGTCTCCTTGTTCCAAGAGGTCCTCATAGTGTGGAAGATCCTTTAACATAGCACGCTTGAACTGGGCAGCGTACATGTATCCTAACGCGTATGATGGGAAGTATCCAAAGCTTCCTCCAGCCCAATGAACATCTTGTAGCACACCTTCACCATTGTGAGCAGGCTGGATACCTAAGTACTCTTCATATTTATGATTCCATATTTCTGGAAGATCCTTCACTTCGATTTCATCATTGAATAATCCTTTTTCAATCTCATACCGGATGATAATGTGGAGAGCATAAGTTAATTCATCTGCTTCAATGCGGATTAACGAAGGTTTGGATTCATTGATGGCTCTGTAGAAATCATCCAGTTCCACCGAATCAAATTGCCCTGTCGAGAAATCCTTCAGCAACGAATAATTTTGTTTCCAGAAAGCATAATCCCTTCCAACAAAATTTTCATAGAAAAGAGATTGAGATTCATGGATTCCCATGGACGTTCCCGTACAAAGCGGAGTCCCTATCAGGTCCTTTGAAATATTCTGCTCATATAACGCATGACCGCCTTCATGGATTGTTCCAAAGACAGCGGTTCTCCAATCCTTCTCATCATATTTAGTTGTTACCCTTACATCACCAGGGTTTAAACCAATCGCAAAAGGATGGACTGTTTCATCCAATCTCCCTGAGTTAAAATCATACCCCATTTGCTCAAGGACTTTTAAGCTGAATTCCTTTTGCTTCGCCTTTGGAAAGTGTTCAAAAAGGAAGTCGGTTCCAGGCTTTTTTTCCGATTCCGAAATTTTCTGGACCAGTGGAACAATTTGATCTCGAAGGTCACCGAATACTTTGTCCAACACCTCTACTGTAACACCTGGCTCATACATATCCAGTAACGTATTATATTTATTATCTTCATACCCCCAATAATCAATGAAACGTTTCGTGTATGCCACAAGCTTCTCTAGATAAGGCTGAAACATGGTGAAATCTTCCTTTTCTTTCGCGTCTTCCCATATTCCTTCCGCTTTCGATTGCAAAACCACGTATTCTCTATATTCAGAAGTCGGTATTTTTTTATTTCGGTCATACTCTTTTTGACACTCTTCTAATAATTTTAGTGTCATGTCGTCCAATTTATCCATTTCTGGAGAAAGTTTTGCTAAATATGCTGCCATTTCGCTCGAGGTCGACATTTCAAAAAGCTCGGATGAGAGCATTCCAATAACTTCGGAACGTTGCTCCACACCGTTTTTCGGAGCACCTGTACGTAAATCCCAGAACATCAACCCAAGTGCTTCGTTGTAGGCCGACATTTTTTTAACATAATCAAGAAAACGCTCTTTTGTTTCTATTACTAATTCTTTCATTCTAAAAAGCCCCCTTTTTTTAACATCTCATCTATTTTATCATAGTTTTCTGTCAACTTGGACTCAGAAAGATTGATAGCTTAGGGATTATCGTTACAGTCAGGGAATCCTTAGCCTTTTATTATCGACTTTTCTATTTTTATTAACGCCTTTTCCAATATATTATCGGCCGCATATTACCCATGGGACTTATCTAAAGATACCCCCCTTTACGTCCATCAAAAAAAAACCGCCCAAATTAGGCGGTTTTCATTTCTTTCTCTTATGCGTTAAACACTTCAATCCCAACAGGTAGAACCGATTCTACCAAGTCCCTATATGATGTTTCTGCACCATTTATAAGGACATGGATGCTCCCTTTGTCTTCACTCGTACGAATCAGTCGACCGATTCCTTGTCTCAGGCGAAGAATCATATAAGGGATATCCACCTCTTTTGCAGCGTCATCGGCGTGATTTCGCTTAGCATCAAACACCGGGTCCTTCGGCGGGAATGGAAGGGAGTAAATGATGACCTGCGAAAGGGATTCTCCAGGTACGTCAAGCCCTTCCCATAAATGGTAAGAACACAGGACCGTAGATGTTTCTTGTTGGAACTGTTCTACCGTATCACTGATTTCTCTGTCGCCTTCATATATTACATTCCAGTCTTGGGTCCCCTGCTTCATTTGGTAGGACCTGAAGTCGTTCATTTCCTCCTTAGATGAGAAAAGGATCAAAGATTTCCCTTGATTATTTTTCATTTGTTCAGATGCATAATCATTTTTCGCAACTATACCTGACTCTAATAAAGGAAGATAAGCCTTCATCATTTCCTCATACTCATAAGGAGACTCTACAGAAAATTTTTCATATGCTTCGATTCCCAATGATTGAGACACGTACGAGAAATCTTGATCATATGAGAGTGTTGCAGAAGAAAAGATGAATGGTATCTTCTGAGAAAATACTTGATCTCTAAGAATTTCTTCCACTAATCTTGGCATAACGACAAAGGTATGTTCTTCCTCAGTCGTCTCCAACCAGTAGATTCCTTTCTCATCATCCAAAAATAGCTTCAATGAATATTGAATCTGCTCAAGATATTCTTCCACTACTTTTAATAGATAATCATCCATGACATACATTTCCGATTCGAATACGAGTTCATTCAAAAGATGTTCGATTTTCTCTGTCAGCGCTCTGCCCTGCTGCAAGATTGCTTCTGATCGGGTAATATATTGTCTCTCAGAGCCTTTCTCCGCAACGGATTCTTTCTCAAGCAGTTCGAACCATTTCTCATTTTCTAACATGATATCTTCTATGATATAAAGGGTTTCCTCCCTCATATCTGAGGAAGAGAGCTTTTCAAGCAGTCCTTCAAGTGTTTCCATTCTCATTCGGTAGGTCATAGCTTTTTGTGAAGCAAATTCCAAAAGATGGCCTTCGTCAAACACAACAGAGCTTGCTTCCGGCAGAAGTGGAAGCTGTCCTTCCCGCTTTCTTGAGTCCTTAGTCCAGATGTGCTCCATGTAGAAATCATGGGAACAAATGATCAAGTCGGCTGCATTTCTGTAATGTTCACGATGAAGTGTAAGGCCACAGCGATGACGATAAGCGCAAGACATGCAATCCTGAAGAGAATCCCATCCTACATGTCCCCATTCATCATCCGACAATTGAGAATATTCCTTTCGATCTCCGTAATGACTGAAGCTACTCATGGAAGAGTTGTCATGGACAAAGCCAGGCAGTTCTTCCCACATGTCATGGAAGACATCATTTTCGGACAGGTTTTCTTCTAATTTTTTGATGCATAAATATTGCTCCCTGGATTTTGCCAAGCGAACATCTATGTTTAAATCAAGGGCACTTTCAAGCTTTTGTATGTCGCCTTCCTTTTTGACAATCTGTTCAATGAGCGTTTCATCTGCACAGGCGATGATAGCAGGTTTACCAGTATATCTCGCATATGATAAGGCATATAAGAGGTAAACCAAGGTTTTCCCAGTCCCAACTCCTGCTTCAGCAAACATAACTTGTTTATTTTTATAGGCCTGATTCAGTTGAAAGGCCATGAAAACCTGTTCATCCCGTAAATCAAACCCTTTCTCAGGTAATACATCATAAAAAACATCTCCGACCCAATCGGATAACGCTTCATAAAAGGATTGCTCCTTGGTTAATTCAAAAGGTAATTTTCTTCTCATGTGGACCTCCTACTTGTAACACAATATTTCTAATTTACTAGAATTCTTTCCAATTGAAAAGGGATAACGGATAATTTATATGGAAGAGCTCATTATAATAGGCTCTTTTCAAATGTTTGTTGCTGTTTTATAGGAGATAGTCGTAGTTGATTAAAGACTATAGTGAACACAATAAACCTTTTGCTACTAACAATCCTTGTGAAAATAGCTTAATAATAAAGAAAAGGGACTTTCCATACAAAGGGTGAATCTACCACTTGTATGGATGTCCCTAGTCTCCTGAGTATACACTCAGTCGTATATTCTCTTTTTTCTTAGCAATTCGTATTGAAAAGCCTGATCCAGGTTTTTCGTTGCTTCATGCAGGTCTAGTTGTACGGCATCCCCCTCTTCACCCGAAATGGATGAAATGGAGCTTTGCAATGCTTGATAGATTTTGTGGTAATCAATGAAAGATTGGTCCATCCTCTTTCACTCCTCTAAAAATGATAAAACTATTATACGCAGGAAGTGAAAGGGATATTCTGAACTACGTTAATTTCTTCGAATTGCTGAAGGCTATCCTTTTCTCGGAGGACGGGGTCCAAAGTACTGATAGTAATCCGTTCGGATGAATCCGTTGAACAATTTACGCTTCTTTGTCGCCTGTTTCCCATAGCATTGTTCAAAGTTTTCATGGGAAGTCATCACATACTTAGACCAAGTATCCAATTTCTCAAAGGCATTGCCCATTTCTTGATACATCTTCTCTACCTCTTTACGTTCACCTATACGTTCTCCATAAGGAGGATTTCCGACAATAATCCCATATTCTAATTCTGATGTGAAATCCCTTACTTGCATTTGCTTGAATTTCACTAAGTCGCCAAGTCCTGCCTCTATTGAATTCTCCTTGGATATTTCAATCATTCTGTGATCGATGTCAGTACCCAATATCTCAAGGGGCTGATCGTAATTAGCCAGATCCTCAGCTTCCATTCGGGTTTTATGCCAGACTTCACCTTGCATCATTGGCCAGCTCTCTGATAAGAACTCTCGATTAAATCCAGGTGCGATATTTTGCCCGATGAGAGCAGCTTCAATAGGAATCGTTCCTGACCCGCAGAATGGATCTACAAACGGTCGATCAGGGTTCCATGTTGTTAATTGAATAAGGGCAGCAGCTAGCGTTTCCTTTAAAGGGGCTTCCCCTTGCCCGATTCTGTATCCTCTTTTATGGAGACCTTGTCCACTCGTGTCCAAAGTGATGCTTGCCACGTCTTTTAGGATGGCTACTTCAATTTTAAACAGTGGACCAGTCTCTTCCAACCACGATGTACGTTTATACGCTGTACGCAATCGTTCTACGATCGCTTTTTTTACAATAGCCTGACAATCAGGTACACTGTATAATTTTGATTTAACGGATTTCCCTTGCACCGGGAACTCTGCGTCGACGGGCAGGAAATTCTCCCATGGCAGTTTCTTTGTATTCTCAAACAGGTCATCAAAGGAATATGCTTTGAAGTCACCGACGAGGATCTTGATTCGATCAGCTGTTCTCAACCACATATTCGCTCTCGCGATGGCCGTTTCGTCTCCTTTGAATATAACCTTACCGTTTTCAACCTGACAATCGTATCCCAGGTCTTTCACTTCTTTCGCAACGATAGCTTCTAACCCCATCGCCGCAGTTGCAATTAATGTATATGTACCCAAATTTGTCACCCCGTTAATAAGAATCTCTATTTCAATAGTATAGTCTTGTTTTCCAAAAAATAAAAAGGACTGATACAAAAGAGCAGTGTATTACCTGCATGTATCAGTCACTTGCATTATAAAGTCTATATTGCTCTTATCCCGTAATAGTGTTCTGTAAGCCATGTTTTGTTCCGTTGTACTACAAACGACTGTTCGTCTCGTACTCGGGCGGTAATCATCTATCTACAAAGGAGATCCCTTTGTCCCTCTCTTCGTTCAATTCCTCTGAGAGGATTCCCCTACCTAATTTTGGGTTTCTCGCTCGTGGGGTTTACCTCGTTCCACTCCTGCCATTTCTAACAGGACTTCGTCACTGTGGCACTTTCAAAGTAGTCACACCATATCTCCCGAAAGAGACGTAGGTGTTTTCCCTGCCGTCAGCTCGGGATGAGCTGCCCTAGCTTATTAATTGGCTAGGCACGAACACTACGTGCATCTCAGCACCGTGCGAGCATGGACTTTCCTCTACAACAAGTTGCAGCGATTACCCAAACACCATCAAGGATCAGCAATACCTAATTATACTGTAAACCAGTCAGAAAATCAACTAGAAAAATCAGTCGTATAATTTATTTCCAAAAACATGTTTCTCTAAATTAGACAGGCGCTTTAAAATATCGAAATTCGTTGTTCCTGTTTGTTGAGGTGGAGCCGTTGAACGTTGCTTGGCAGCACCCTCTGCCTGCTTTTTCAATCGCAGGTTCTCCTGTTGGAGATCTTCTATTTCCTGATGAAAGGTTTCATAATCTTTAATGATCAAGTCTAAAAATTTGTCTACGTCTTCCTGCTTGTATCCTCGCATTCCACCTTTGAACTCTTTTTCGAGAATATCCTTAGCCGTTAATTTCACTTTATCTGAAATCATTATATTCACCTCTATATTTATCACTATCATTTTTTCAAATAACCATCATTTTGTCAATCGAAATTCGAAGCCAAGTGATTAAAAACTCCATGATCCATGTAAAAATCGGTGTATTGTCAGTCCTTTTTCCACTGCTCTTCTTCGACAATCCATTGAAGATCATGAAAACTAATTGTCCTGATATCAAAGGATGGATTGGTTTCTTTCTTCTTTTTCGCTTCATCATAAAAATATTTAGGCGAACCCTCTTTTTCTTCATCAAATAGTATAACAAGCGATTGACTTTTTTGTAAAAATAATTGGTTTTTGTTTCGGAACTGTTGTGGATTCTTATAGGGATCTTTCGAAATCGTCTTGACAAAATCAGCTTGAGACAAGATCAACTCGTAGTATTCTTTATTCTGATCGTTCCAGTTTTCTTCCTGAGAAATAAAAGGAGTCAAAACAGCCAGTTTAAGATCTGGGTAGTCTTCCTGAAGCTCTAATACAACTTCTGCTCCCCACAACTCCACTCCAAGCTGCCCGCTTATGAGAACCCACTCTAACCCTTCATCGACTAATGATACTAATTCTTTCTCGATAGCACGCTTTATGTAATAAACCGCTTTGTCGTCTTGCTTGAAAATCCCTAACTCAAAGGATTTATATCCAGTTATGCACGCAACATTACCCAAATGCAAAACTCCTTTAGTAAACTCTGGGCACATACTATTCTCCTTACTAGAATAGTGTACCCTAATCCTTTACACTCTATTGTAACATATTTTGTAATTTTCAAGACCTGGAGATCATGTATAATGACTGTTTTATCATAAAAGAGATACCGAAAAAAAGGCTTTCTTCGAATTAGCAAAGTGATACAGTGTTTAAACACTGTATCACTCGAAAATCAAACGATTCTTTTAAGTGGCATCTCTCGAACTTCTAAGGGAAATCTTTATCGTCCCATACCATATGGTCCGAATGGTGGTCGTGGACGAGGTCCGAATCCTGGTCCTCCTGGTCCTCCTGGGCCTCCTGGGCCTGCAGGTCCTGATGGTCCACCTGGTCCACCTCCACAATTAAATTGTTGATGTGAGACGCTGTCTACTTGTGATTGTGTTTGTGGGAAATAATGTTTGTGTTGATACATAACATTATTTACATTTGTCGTATGAGTCGGGTGGATATGAGGCACCTCTAAGGTGGTCATATTGTGATTCACACAACATTTCGTAGGGTGCATGACTGCAGGGAGTACTTGATTGGGTCTTGGTCTACAAAACATGGTAACGCTCTCCTTCCATCTCTTAGTTGTTACATTTATAGCCTATGAAACGGAGAGGGTACATGTACTAATGAAAATACCTATTTTTAGAAATTCACTTCGTAAAGATTACATAAAGCTATATAAACTTTGTGAATAATTGGTAAAAACAAAGGCTGTTAAACCAATGACAACAAAGAACAAAATTAAGATTGCGCGGTTCATTTACATCATCCCATCTTGATATTAAATATTTTCAACACAATTAAATATTTTACAACTACTTTTGAAAATTCTCAATATAAAAACAAGGACTTTGAACCACTTTTATACTAAAATGTCCGTTCTTTATTCCAGCTAGGATGAATGATCTGTTTTTTTGTTCATTTTTCCCTCTAATCTCTCCATTCGGTGATGGAGGTCTTCTAAATAAGTAAGATGTTTCTTATTTTGTTTATCCTCTGTTTCAGTAACCAGGGACAAGATTCGATCGCACATGTCTAAAGCAAGCTGGAAATTCTTTGACTTGTGTTCATATAGTTTCGCCAGCTCCAATAATGACCGCTTTCTTATCGAGACTGGAGCTTCTTCACAGATGCCTTCCCACAGGTCCATCGCCTTCTTTACCTCTTTACCTTTTTTATATTGAAGGGCAAGCTGATGCGTGGCCTCATAATTAGGGTGGTCACCTTCTTTAATGAGTTCTTGATAACGCTCTTTGGCAATGTTTCTGTTTCCTGTATATTCAAGCCAACGACCGACTTCGAACCTTTCGTGCCCCGTTGCATGTTTATGAATGTTAAGTAATTGATGTGTCAGATGAGTATAGAGGGTGATGAGTGATAAGATATCCAACTCATTATGAGTCATTACCTTAAGTATACCCTCAGGGTCTTTCCGTTCAATATAATCGAAATAAATCATCGGGGCAAGATACCCCGGTACATCATCAACTCTATGAAATCCAAGAATCTCCCGTTCTACATTGACCAGTTTTACGGACTCTAATTTGTGCTTGAAGAGCCTTCTAGAGCCGTGGTAAAGATCGAAATGACCAAATGAAGGTAATTTCGGAACATGATCTTTAATGAGGGTATGCCTTGTCTTCACCTGAGGCCAATCAAAGGCCTTTCCATTGTATGTGACAAGTGTATTGTAATCCACATTGCTTAAAAAGCTATGATATAAAGGAATCTCACTTCCCGGTTGTGGCAAAAAGTGTTGGGTCACGATTACTTCCTTGTCAGTTACCCGTCCATGACCTAATAGGAAGATGGTATTTCCAACCCCCCCTCCTAATCCAGTCGTTTCCGTATCGAAAAAAAACATTTCATCAGGACTCAGGCCTTTGGAAGATAAGGGATGCTCCCCCATAAACTCCTGCCATGCGCCAACCGCTCTAATGAAATCCCTAAATGTGTAATTACCATGCTGGTGATCGATCGGATAACGTTTTTCCCTAACCAGGCAAAAATCACCATCAATAAAATACGTGACAGTACCCTTTTCTTTCCATTCATCAAGGTAGGGAAAGTCTGTCGAAGATTGG
This sequence comes from Bacillus sp. BHET2, assembly GCF_005938125.1. Classification (GTDB taxonomy): domain Bacteria; phylum Bacillota; class Bacilli; order Bacillales; family Bacillaceae_B; genus Rossellomorea. Next base: position 241,711 of record NZ_VCQN01000001.1, on the reverse strand, counting down.
TTGCCTTCAGTAGCTTGGTTTTTAGTGCGATCCGTTTCCTCATCGCGAATAATATGCTTTTTCATTCTAGTTAATTTCGTTTTAATAGACATGACGAGTCTCCTTCCATTATTTAGTGAAGGAAAAGGTGAAGCAGCTTTAATGAATCCACTTTGGCGGTTTCTAGAGAATTTTCCGCTCCAATGCAGGACGGACATCCACGTTGACAAGGGCACCGGTCAATCATAGAGGACGTCTCTTGTAGAATCCTTTCGATTTGGTCATACACCTTTTCACTTAATCCGATTCCACCAGGGTAGCGATCATAAATGAAGATTGTTGGCTTTTCATTATGTGCCGCCTTAATTTGCGGAACCACAAAAATGTCACTGGGATCACACATAACGAACAATGGAATAATCGATTTCAGGCTCTGGGCAACACCAATCAGACCTTCTTCCAGACGTTCCTGACTGAATGAGTCGGCATCATTCAATGAAATCCAGCTGGAACTCGTGTGGAGTTCTTCTTCCGGTAGATGAATTGGTCCTGAACCGATATTTTCATGGGTATCGAATTTTATTTTCTTGAAAATGGTTGCCATTGCCTGAACGGTTACGTCTCCATAAGAAACATCGAACATTTCTGATTCTCTCGATTTGTCTGTTTCCAATACTCTTAACTGCACGGCAAGATTGGCATCCGTAAAGTAATCCACATCTACCTCTCGAACAAATGCCTTCTTTTCTTCCCAATCAAGTTTTTCCACTTGAAATTGAACGCCTTGATGAAGATAAATCGCTTCATCATGTAATAAGGTCATAGCTGAAAATCGATCCATCTCCCCAATCACTTTCACAGCTGAAATATCAGTTTGATCAATAATGATGATATTTTCTTGAGAAGCAGAGCGGAGACTGATGTTATGTGCGGGAAATACATCATTCATCCAATACCATTTATCTCCATTCTTATGAACAATCCGCTCTTCGCCAAGGAATTCTAATATATCTTCAATGCCGTGATCCCCAAATTGTTCCCCTTCTCGGAAGGGTAGCTCATAAGCAGCACATTTAATATGATCAATTAAAATGATTAAGTTATCGGGATTAATCCTTGCCGTCTCAGGAGATTGCTTGAAGAAATAGTCTGGATTTTCGATAATAAATTGATCGAGAGGGCTGGAACTCGCTACCATAATGACGAGAGATTCCCCGTGTCGCCGACCTGCTCTCCCTGCCTGCTGCCAGGCACTGGCGATCGTCCCTGGATATCCAGTCATGATACAGACTTGTAATTGTCCAATATCGACACCCAGTTCAAGAGCGTTCGTGCTTACAACACCGTAAATTTCACCTGTTCGCAAACCTTTTTCAATCTCCCTCCGTTGCGTTGGAAGATATCCACCTCTATATCCCCTTATCGATTTCGCTCCTAATTGATTCTTCACCAACTCCTGCAAATAAGTAAGAATGATTTCTACTCTTACTCTACTTCTTGCAAATACAATGGTTTGAATCTTATTTTTCAATAGCTCGCCAGCAATCCTCCTTACTTCAAGGGTTGCGCTCCTACGAATATTCAACGGCTTATTTACAATCGGTGGATTATAGAATACGAAGTGTTTTTTGGCACTAGGTGCACCGTTGTTATCGATCAAATCCATCTTTGAACCTGTTAAATGCTGAGCAAGCTCTTTTGGATTGGCAATCGTTGCAGATGTACAGATGAATATAGGGGAAGCCCCGTAAAATTCGCAAATGCGTTTTAACCTTCTAATGACATTGCTTACATGGGACCCAAACACACCTCGATAAATATGAAGTTCATCAATAATGACATATTTAAGATTCTCAAATAAAGAGACCCACTTTGTATGATGGGGAAGGATCGCTGAATGGAGCATATCGGGATTAGTAATGACTATATGCCCGGCTTTCCTTACCTTTTGTCGGATGTTCGCTGATGTGTCTCCATCATATGTATAACTATTAATAGCAGCATCTGCTTCTGCAATGATTTCGTTAAGTTCACTCTTCTGATCCTGCGCCAAAGCTTTAGTAGGAAATATATAGAGTGCTCGTGCATCCGGATTATCCATGATTGTTTGAAGTACCGGGAGATTATAGCATAGCGTCTTCCCAGATGCGGTTGGGGTAACGGCAGTGAAGCTCTTCCCCTCCATCGCCATCTGGAATGCTGATCGTTGATGAGAATAAAGCTTCTCAATTCCTCTTTTATACAGGGCTTTCTTTATTTTCCCATCTATTTCACCTGGCAGTTCCACCAATTGAGCAGGTTTTTCTTCTATCGTGTGCCAGTGAATAATTTGTTTATTGAAATCTTCATCTCGTTTAAAATGTTCGATCAATTGTTGAAGGTTATTTTTCTTAAACATATCTATCACCTCTTCTATTCATTTTACCGAATCTATGTTCGAAACTAAAGAAAAAAGAGCAAGATTCCTTATTTCATAATTATCCATATCGGTTAAGCCTAGGACAAATGCACATTTTAGTCATTCAACCATACAATAGTATGAATACGAATGCCTGAAAGGAGAATATTCATGTCCAACGATTCTTCAAATAATAAAGGTTTTGGTGATCTGATACATTCCATGAATGAGTTCTTTCATGAAAGACCAATGAAGGGCATGTTACAAAGCATCGATGAGTTCTTTACGTCATCCGCTAATCCATTTGGATCATTTCCTGTTGAATTGACCGAAACTGATGATCATTATATCGTTACTGCTGAACTTCCAGGTGTAAAGAAAGATCAGATTCAGCTTGATGTATTCCCACAATATATCACCATTTCAGTGTCACACCAGGAAATTTACTCTGAGGAAAATGAGCAACATCAAATGATAAGGAGAAAACAATCCATGAAAAAAAGCAGCAGAACAGTTCCTTTCCCAAGAGCTGTAAATGAGAAGAATGTGAAGGCTGCCTATCATGACGGATTATTGACCGTAGAAATAAATAAAGATTCCGGTAAACGAATACCGATAGAATAATTGCCTGAATATCGCTATGAAATGAGGAGCTGCCAAATGGCAGCTCCTCTTTGAAGATTAATATCTATTTGTAGGCTTTCCTTGAAAAGTATACAGTGTAGAAAAACGGCAATCGCTTAGAAGAACTTAAATACTCCGCCTAACCCTTTCACTAATGAGGAAACCTGATTAATTGCTCCCATCATTTGTCCGGTAGTGTTCATCATTTTGCTGTAATCCAATGATCCATCTTGAGACTTAAAGGAATTCATAAAATTGCTTACCCCTCCAGAAGAGGGTTTTGACAGAAACGATGCTTTCGGGTAAGGATTAGCATAGGCTTGTTGTTCCTTTGCCTTCATTTGATACGGATTGTACTCTTTCTGCTGAAGCGGATTTTCAAAATATGGATTCATTTGCTGTGATTGATTCATCTGCGGATATGGGTTCACCTGATTCCCACCACCAGAATAATGACCATCGAATGATGGTAAATAATTAGGTGGATAAGCTCCATAATTAGGAGGTCTCATCCCCTGTACAGGAAAGTTCATCATCGGACCCATAAAGGCATGCTGTGAATAATAATTTGGATGATAGTGGTTACGCATTTGGCTCGAATAAGGTGAAGAATTCATACTTAGCCCCCCTACTTCTTAATGGTTACACTATTTTATGTTTCAGACCAATTATTGGTGAATAAACCCATAAACATTTTTCGACAAATAGAAGAAGATTGTCGGAAGTTACACTATTCTTACAACTTAAAGAAAACGTTTTCTATGTTAGGATAAATGTATATCCAAGCTACCTTGTTTTAAATGAAATATGAGTATTGGGAGGAATGAAGATGAACCTGAATGAACTGCTGAAACGATATGAAAGTAGCAAGAACTATCAAGCAACAGATCAACAAGAACTTCTTACCATGGCCAAAAAACTTTATATTTCGAATGAGATTTCGTACCACCACTATAGAGACTTAGCGAGAGAAATCAATACGGTGGAGGAACCCTCCACTTCAACCCCATAAGAAAGAGGCTGCCAAGTGGCAGCCTCTTATTTTTCATTTAAAAAATCGATCTGGGTTAGAAGGACGTACGATACAGATTGGTAATGACTAATAAACCGATTGTAACTGGACTCGGGAAAAAAACAATGAACAGAAAGCATTTCGATATTGTCAAATGTATTTAGAACCTGAGGTAAGTGAATGTGTTTTGGCTTATATTCTTTAATCCATCTCATGGACAATTCTTTCCAAGCATCATTTTTCTCTTTCACTTCATCGGCAAAAGGCTTCACTTCTGTGTGAAAATCTCCTTTTTCTCCCGACTTTCTCCTACTTTTATATTCGCTCATCATTTTCTCAACGAGTACGACGAGTTCTCCTGTTACTTGCTTTAACTCTCTCAAAAAAAGCCCTCCATAAAAATGTAGACAAAATAAAAAGTAGCGCAGGTGCTACTTTCTTATAAATTTAGTTTAAGACGTCTTATAGGATAATTCAAGTTTTTGTAGGACAAATGACTTTTCTCTATTATTTATCAGAACCTTACCTGAATCTGATTTACCTTCCAAAGAGCTTAATTGATTATCCATTTTCTTTATCTGATTCGTTAGTGTTCTTAATCCTTCTTTCTCTTCAACTGAGATTCGGTCATGTAAACTCTGCTCTAATTGATTAAGACTTTCTTCGATTTCGGCTAACTTTAACATGATATCTTGTTTTGGAAGCATGTGAATCCTCCCACCTTTTTTTTGGATTAATACAGTAATTCTCTCTTTGTGATCCTTTCCCTTCCCTCATGACAAAACTAGAAGCGTTTCGCCAAAGAAAGTGTAAATAGGACATTCCCCAGATTATGTTTCGACAGTTCCTGAATAAATGGTGTAAAAACGAAAAATACTATGAATGGAGGTGTTCTTTATGAAGAATCAAAAAAACAAACAAACCAAACAAACGACAGCAACGAATTCAGTCGAAACCAAAGCCTCAAAAGGCAACCCTAAATTAGAAGGCGAAAACCGTCCTTCGACTTAACAATGAATAAAGAAGCTTACTCATATGAAGATAATGAGAACCGAATAGACCAACGCTTTCCTTATAGCGTTGGTCTATTCTTTTTATCTTTAAACCATATCCTTTTAACTGCCTCTTTGATATTCGCCACTTTCTCAAGCTGCCTCTGTTTGGTAAAAAACCATTTAGTCAAATCGATATCTTGTAATAGGTCCGGTTGTTCATACCAGGATCGGCGGACGATAACCTCCTTCGACCAGTCCCTGTGGTCCTTCCAATTATGAGAGACATTCTCATAAACCTGACGAAGTTCAGGTGTATTCGTTTCCTTCATCCCTATGCAAAATTTTTCATAATCCTTTCTGGAACCGGTATGTTCCACTTCCATGGCAAACCTCACAAAGAGGTCATGGTAATCAGGGTGAAATAAAAGCGTAAATAGCCTGTTTCCTAATTGGATCCTATTGTCAATTCCCCGGAAACCGTGCACGCTTGCACCTAGTAGTTCACCTTGCAACGTCGGAAATAAAACAGAGCTGAAATGCAAATGATCTTCAATGAAGAATAGGGACGTGCGAAATACCCTTCTTTTATACACGTTATGATCAATGACCGGCTGTTGTATGAGGTGTTGTTCGTTGATAATGAGTGAATGCACTAACCTAATCTCATCCTTCTCTTCCCAATACCGATCCCACTCCTTCTCCATAAAGCGTGAGATTTGAAATTCTCTACATAAGTGAAACATTTTCTTCCCATAGATCGTCGAATAATGATAGAGAAGCAGCTGAGGAAAGGCATCCTGAAAAATGCTCCAATTCGCTCTTTCGAAGGTCATAAACAGAAGATCACATGTTTCAGAACGTAAGAGACGAGGGAAAGTATCCCCTTTTAAATCAGTCATATTCCAGCCTGCATTGCGCGAAACCATTGAAGCAAGAAAGGACCACATTATATCTGGGTGGAGAAGAAAATAGTTTTGATACGCATGTGTTCGTGATATATTATCTTGATTATATGAATTCACTAAGGCAGCGAGTTCTTCAATCCACTTATTTACACGTTTAGGTTCAGGGATATAGGGTAAAAAGCGATAAGTATTGTTGTATTTATTCATCTTTTATTCCCCTTTCTCCATTACTCTTAGAGTGACGAGATTTGTAAACAATTATTCACACAAATTGGAGTGGTTTCTGTTATGATATAGATTAGTCTGCGAGGTGAATTACCATGAAATTCCATTATCCGAATGGAAAGAAATATGTGGAAGCAACACTACCCTCAAAAAAAGCAAAGGCAAAACCGAAGCAAATATCGTATAGCAACAGAGGGATGACACTTGAAGAAGATATTAATGAAACGAATCAATATTATTTGACGTTTCATAAAGCGGTTATTCACAAAAAGCCTACTCCAGTTCAAATTGTGGATGTGCATTATCCTTCAAGAAGTGCCGCTGTCATTAAGGAAGCCTACTTTAAGCAACCTTCAACGACTGACTACAACGGAGTGTATAAAGGAAGGTATATTGATTTCGAAGCGAAGGAAACGAAAAATAAAACGTCTTTTCCCCTTCAAAACTTTCACGAACACCAAATCCTACATATGGAAAGTGTGTATGAACAACAAGGCATAACCTTTGTGTTAGTCAGGTTTTCCGTTACTGAAGAAGTGTTCCTGCTCCCTTATGAGGCATTGAGGTATTTCTGGGACCGCATGGTAGGCGGGGGAAGAAAATCGATCAAGCGCAACGAGATGGAAGAGAGAGGAATACGGATCCCACTCGGGCTCCATCCACGAGTTGATTATTTAAAAATAGTCCATCAGTTATATTTTTAGTTTAAGAAAAATGAGGTAATCTATATTTTATTTCATTATGAGTAGTATATTTTTATTCTTAGACAATACTAAAAACACAGAAGATTGAAAGTGAGGAAACAATATGGCTGGTCAATACAAGTCAAGGGAAGAAAAACGCCTGGCCCAACAGAAGTCTAAATCCACTAAGAGCAAGAAGAAAGGCTCTGTGGTTAAGCGCGTCATTATATCATTATTTATCATTGGTATTATCGGGATGCTTGCGGGTGCAGGTTTATTTGCCTATTATGCATCAAGTGCACCAAAGCTGGATGAAAAATTACTAAAGGATCCAATTGCATCTGAAATTTATGATATGAACGGGGATTTGATTACATCTGTTGGGAAAGAACAACGGGAGTACGCTAACTTTGATGATATCCCTCAGGTGATGCAGGATGCAGTCATTGCAACAGAGGATAATCGATTTTACAAACATAACGGGATTGATTTGATTCGTTTAGGCGGTGCGGTCATCGCCAATGTAACCGGTGGTTTCGGTTCAGAAGGGGCTTCCACGATCACGCAGCAAGTCATCAAAGGTTCCTTCTTAAGCCCTGAGAAAACGTTAAAAAGAAAAGCTCAAGAAGCTTGGTTAGCATTAAAGCTTGAGCAGGAATATACGAAAGAAGAAATCTTTGAAATGTACTTCAATAAGGTGTACATGTCTGCAGGAATAAACGGTATGGCGACAGCAGCAGATTATTACTACGGTAAAGATATTAAAGACATCAAGTTGAATGAAGCTGCTTTAATTGCAGGACTTCCTCAAAGTCCTAACAATTACAACCCTTTCGAATTCCCTGAAAAAGCTGAGAAGAGACGAAATATCGTTCTTTCATTAATGGCCCAGCACGGAAAGATTTCAGAAAAAGAAAAAGAAGAAGCTCAAGCTATCCCTATTACAAAAGGATTAGTTTCAGCTGAAGATGTTGAAAAGAAAAACAGTGACAAATTCCCTGCATTTGTTGATGCAGTGATTGATGAAGTGCAAAAAATGGGTGACTATAATCTATTTTCTGATGGTCTAAAAGTGTACACGACAGTCGACCCCAATGCTCAAAAGCGATTGGAAGAAATATTAGCAGGTGAAAATACCAGCTTCAGCTATCCTGACGCTGCAGAAGAACCGATGCAGGCTGGTGTTACACTTCTTGATACGAAAACAGGTGAAGTTCGGGCGATTGGAGGCGGACGGGAACAAGACCCGGACGTTAAGCGTGGATTCAACTACGCCATCGACTCCAAACGTCAGCCAGGATCTACCATCAAGCCTCTACTTGATTACGCTCCTGCCATTGAACATTTAAAATGGTCAACGTATCATATTTTAAAAGATGAGCCTTATGAATACTCAAACGGAACAGAAATCAACAACTACGACGGTCAATTTAAAGGGCCAATCACGATTCGTGAGGGTCTGTGGGATTCCCGAAATATCACCGCTTTAAAAGCCTTCCAGGAAGTTGGACCGGAGAAAGCGGAGGATTTCGTCAACGGACTTGGACTGAAATTCGATCATTACTATGAATCTGCCTCTATTGGCGGAGTATCACCGGGGGTAAACTCTGAACAAATGGCTGGTGCATATGCTGCATTCGGTAATGAAGGGATTTATAACAAACCCCATACTGTATCGAAAGTCGTCTTGCGAGATGGCGAAACAGAAATCAAGAACGACAACAAACCTGAACCTGCAATGAAGGAATATACTGCCTATATGATTTCTGATATGCTGCAAAGCGTTATCGATCACCCGCAAGGGACTGGGAAATATGCAAAAGTACCCGGCCTTTCTATGGCAGGTAAATCAGGTACGACGAACTACTCTCAAAAGGAAAGGGATAAATACGGGATTGCTAAAACAGGCGCTCCTGACTCGTGGTTTGTAGGCTATACAACAAATTACACAGCAGCCGTTTGGACCGGGTACAAAACCCAATCCATCCCACTATCACCTACTGATCGTCATGTCGCTCAATACATCGTAAGTGACTTGATGAGCTACGTCCACGATGGTGTAGATACTCCCGACTTCAATAAGCCGGACAGTGTCGTAGAGTCGAAAGTAGAAATGGGAAGTAACCCTCCAAGGTTGCCGAGTGAGTATACTCCAGATGATCGAATCATTACGGAATTATTCGTTCGTGGAACGGAACCTTCCAAGGTGTCGAAAGAATTCGATAAAATTGATGCGCCTTCTAAACTGAAAGGTAAATTCAATAAGAAAGATAAAAGCATTACTCTTGCCTGGGATTATGGTAAGGAAAAAGACGTGAAATTTGAAGTTTCCGTTTCCATTAATGGCGAAGCAAAACAAGTCTTAACAACCACAGATAAAAAAGGCTTAAATGTTGAAAATATTCAATCCGAAGGTGCATTCACCTTTGAAGTTGTTGCCATTTCAGATGATCAACGGAGTAACCCTGCATCTGTAACTGTCGAGGTTAAAACTAAGGACAAAGATGAAGGAAATACTGACGAAGACAACCAAGACAACGAAGGTAATAATGGAAATGGTAACGGTAATGACCAAGGGAATGATAATGGTCAAGGGAATAATAATGGCGAAGGAAATGGTAATGAGGATAACTCAGGTAATGACGGAGACAATACAGGTGGCGATGAGGGCACTACACCGCCGCCTGAGGGAGAAGGATCCGGCACCGGAGACGGTGGCGCTGATGGCGGAACCGGTGGTACTGGTGGTAGCGGTACTGGCGATTCCGGTACTGGTGACGGTGCTGGTACCGGAGGCGGCACTGGTGGTACCGGTAACGGGAATAGTTCCACCAATGGTACACCTGCCACACAATCAGAAACCAGAAGAACTCTGGAATAAGACAAAAGGCAACGAGAGAATTCTCTCGTTGCCTTATTTTTTTCGACACAGGTTTAAAGCGAGATTCTTTGCATATTGTTTATGCTGTTCCTCAAATAGGTGAGATAGCTGTATAAAGGAATGATACGGAATTGGTAAAGTGGATTCGTTCATATATTTTCTCTTTTCTTCAACCTCTTTTGCCCTTCCCTGCACAAGTCCACCAATGGGCAAACATCACATTGAGGTGATTGGGCTTTGCAATGGTATCGGCCAAAAAAGATTAACCGATGATGGGTTTCGGACCATTCTTCCCGTGGGATTTTTCTCATCAACGTCTTCTCTACTTCTAATACACTATCTTTCCACCTGCAGATCCCCAACCTTTTACTTACCCGCTCCACATGAGTATCGACAGCTAGCGCTGGGACTCCAAAAGCTACGGACACTACCACATTAGCGGTCTTCCTACCCACCCCGGGGAGCTTTACTAAGTCTTCATGGTTTTCTGGCACTTCTCCCCCATATTCAGTCAGAATGATTTCACATAGATTACGTATATTTTTTGCTTTGTTTCTATATAGGCCGATGGAACGTATATCTTGTTGAAGTTCTTCTAATGTAATAGCCAGGTAATCCTCGGGGCGCTTATATTTTTTAAATAAGCCTTTTGTTACTTTATTGACGAGGACGTCCGTGCATTGTGCAGATAGCAGGACTGCTATGACAAGCTCAAAAGGATTCTCATGACGGAGTTCACAGTGTGCGTCCGGGAACATTTCCCTCATTTCGTCCAGGCAAATATGTATTTGTTTATTATTTAACATGATTTTCATTACCTCCATCTACTCTTAAAGGAAATATTTTCATCAAATGAAAGAGACTGACGCCCACTATTTGAGTGTCAGTCCCTTTTATTGTTCTATTGCTCAAGCCAATTATAAAATGGTACTGATTTTCGTTTGGGAGAAGCAGCAGATTCATTGGGGGCTGCCGTTTTTTGGTGTGTTCGGAACCGTTGACTTTGGCTGCGAGCATCCTCGATGGTCTTCACTCCATTTTTCTTCCATTCGAATAGTATCCGATCTATATATCTGAAATTCAATTTTCCAGAAATAACAGCTTCTCTCAAGGCTGCTTTAATAATTGTGGCATTGTGATCATCTTGATCCAGCCACATGGCCAGGCTCTCACATTCCAACGGAGAAAGAGGACGACCAAATTCTTGTTCGAATGTCGTATAAATATCCGTTTCTTCTTCCATTGATTGCTGCATTTGTTTCATCTTTGAATCTTGTATCACGAATTCAGCCATCTTTTCCCATAGGGGATTGAGTGAATATTTCTCAAAAAGGATTCCTTCAGCTGAAGACCCTTCTTCAATAGTTAAATATTGCTGTTGAATGAACTTTCGTAATAGGGAAGAACAAAATTCTGTAGAAATGCTCATAGGTTCTGAAAGTTCTTCAGGTGTCGGGAAAAAGTTACCCTTTTCCAAGTGACCATAAATATGCAGAAGTAAAACAAATTCTGACTCATTTAAACCCATTGCATGATAATTGGATAGTAATAGTTGCGGAATGTTCAGTGTTCCCTCTTCAATCCAGGACACCATTAAACGTTTATAATCCATATTCGGTACACCTCACTCCTTAGTATATCATGATTAACTATATGTGGACATGGTTATGAAATAGAAGAAAGTTGGAAAAAAAAGAAAAGAACCGGCTTGGATTGCCCGTAAGCAATCCAGCCAGCTCTTCCGTTGATATGTGGTTGTTTATGGGTACAATCGATTCAACAAACGAGGGAACGGAATTGTTTCCCTTACGTGTTCAACTCCACTGATCCATGCGACTGTTCGTTCCAGTCCAAGACCGAATCCTGAATGTGGAACAGAACCATATTCTCTTAATTCCAGATACCACTTGTAGGCATCCGTTGCCAGCTCATGCTCTTCAATTCGTCGTTTCATAAGCTCTGAATCATGGATACGCTCTGAACCACCAATGATTTCTCCATATCCTTCTGGAGCTATGAGGTCTGCACATAATACAACATCATCACGGTCAGGGTCTGGCTGCATGTAGAATGGCTTAAGAGACGTCGGGTAATGAGTGATGAATACCGGCTTGTCATAGCTTTCTGCAATGGCTGTCTCATGCGGAGCCCCAAAGTCATCTCCCCACTCTATGTCATCAAAGCCTTTTTCGTGTAATAATTTTAGTGCATCATCATAGGTGATACGAGGGAATGGCGCTTTGATCTGCTCTAATTTAGAAGTATCTCTTCCAAGTCTGTCTAATTCAAGCTTACAATTGTCCAATACTGACTGAACAATATACGAAACATATTGCTCCTGGACTTCCAGATTATCTTTAAAATCATAGAATGCCATTTCAGGCTCGATCATCCAGAATTCGATTAAATGTCGACGTGTTTTTGATTTTTCTGCTCTGAATGTTGGACCAAATGAGAATACTTTTCCTAATGCCATAGCCGCTGCTTCCATGTACAGCTGACCACTTTGTGAAAGATAGGCATCTTCTTCAAAATATTTAGTGGCAAATAACTCTGTCGTTCCTTCAGGTGCACTTCCAGTAAGAATTGGTGGATCCACCTTAACGAACCCTTCTTGATTAAAGAATTCATATGTTGCACGAATGATTTCGTTACGCACTTTCATCACAGCGTGTTGTTTACGGGATCGTAGCCAAAGATGACGATGATCCATCAAGAATTCTGTTCCATGTTCTTTTGGCGTGATAGGATAATCGACAGCTTCATGAATCACGTCAACGCTCTTCACTTGCAGTTCAAATCCAAATGGCGAACGTGAATCTTCTGAGACTGTTCCTGTTACATATAGAGATGTTTCTTGTGTTAATGATTTTGCTTTTTGAAACATTTCTTCTTCTACTTCACTTTTTACGACAACACCTTGAATGAATCCTGTCCCGTCACGAAGCTGAAGAAAAGCAATTTTTCCACTTGAACGTTTGTTGGCAAGCCATGCACCGATGGTTACTTCTTCGCCAACGAACTTACTTACTTGAGATATAGTAGTTTTCACGATTTTTTCCCTCCAAAAAAACTAAGACGCTTATGTATCGTTATTTATTATACATTTACCATTATCCCGCCGCAATAGATAGAGCAAAACGAGATGAGTTTAAGGAAAAAGCAGACCGTTTTATCTCGATCTGCAAACCTCATATGATTATTTACTTTTATTCACAACGAATTCATTCATGCGTTCAATTGCCTCTTCAAGTGCATCCAGACTTGTCGCATATGAAAGACGGATATTGTCATTCGATCCAAAACCTGAACCCGGAATTACGGCTACCTTCGCTTCTTCCAATAGTGCTTTGGTAAATTCGTCAACATTATTGTAGCCAGTGTTCTTTGCAGCTTCCGAAACATTCGGGAATAAATAGAAAGCACCTTGCGGCTTCAAGCAATGGAAACCTGGAATATTGTTTAGTTTATCAAAAACAATCGTTAGGCGTTCTTCAAATGCCTGTCTCATATCCTCAACAGGTTGCTGATCCCCAAAGTAGGCTGCAACGGCCCCATATTGGGAAGTAGTCGTTGGATTCGAAGTAGAATGACTGGCAAGATTGGTCATCGCTTTAATAATTTTCTCATTACCTGCCGCATATCCAATTCTCCACCCTGTCATGGAATGGGATTTAGACACTCCGTTGATTACAATAGTTTGTTCCTTCAGAAGAGGAGACAATTCTGCAATGGATGAATGAGTGTTTCCATCGTATACAAGCTTTTCATAGATTTCATCTGATACAATCAATATTTCATTCTTTAAGCAAACTTCTCCGATCGCTTGTAACTCTTGGGGAGAGTATAGCATGCCGGTCGGATTGCTCGGTGTGTTAAGAATGACTGCTTTCGTTTTCGATGTAATCGTCTCTTCTAACTGCTTTGGAGTAATTTTGTACTCGTTTTCTTCTTTACCTTCCACAATCACAGGCGTACCACCTGCAAGTTTCACCTGTTCTGGATAGCTAACCCAATAAGGTGTGGGGATGATGACCTCATCTCCCTCGTTTAAGATGACCTGGAATAATGTATAAAGGGCATGCTTTGCTCCACTTGTGACAATGACCTCAGAGGCTGCATAGGTAAGGTTTTGGTCATGTTTGAATTTCTGAATGATGGCTTCTTTTAATGTGGCCATACCCCCAGAAGGAGTGTATTTCGTGTGACCTTCCTTCATCGAGTCGTAAGCCGCTTTGATGATGTGTTCAGGTGTATTAAAATCCGGTTCACCAGCACCTAAACCAATGACATCAATGCCTTGTGATTTCATTTCCTTTGCTTTGGCCGTAATAGCTAAAGTCGTTGATGGTGTTAATGCACTTACCCTGTCAGCTAATGTAAATTCCATTGACATATTCCTCCTGATCATAAATTTTCAATTTTCCTCCACCATTCTCCAGTTGAAAACAACAGATAGAAATAATTTAAATTATCTTGGTTATCTAAGTAAGTAATTTCCCAGACAGGACCTACAGATTCATACCCCAAACGCAAAGATAACACTTCTTTCGGTTGTTTTTCATCTCTTAGTTTATTAAGTGCTTGATCTTTTGAAAGGCCATCTGCCCATTTTTTCTCAATTATTTTCCCATTTTTATTCGGTACCCACGCAACCATCTTTTCATTTTGCTCATTCTTGCCTGTCACAACGACATAGGACTTTGAGCCATTGTAGAAGCTAGTGTTTTGAACTTCCACGATAGTCGTTTCATTTTCAACTCGACTAAGAGCCTTCTCTGCCTGACGATCCAGGGGATTTCGAGACACCTGGTACAGTAGTATTGAGACTCCAGTGCCAATGACGAGGAACCCTAACGCGATAATCAATAGCCATTTTTTCATTTCAATCACTCTTTATGTACGATAAATTGTTAATACTGCTTGATTTTGATCTTCCGGATCTAATGCTAAACCAAACATATAATCATCTTTTTTCAAAGTTCTATTCAGTGTATCAACCACTTTATATAAGTTATCCGTATATTCAATACGAACGGTGGAAAGTATCTCAATTCGGCTTTCCATGTTGTTCCTCCTTTTATGATACTCATAGGGGCAATCAATTTCACCACAGAAAGAGTAAAAAACTATACACACATTATAACAACATTAAGAACCAATATGGTAGAGGTTATCATAAAAACTAAACGGAATCTACCATCACACAGGCTGAAGAAAGATCAGCCTGAATGTCATTTATCCTCTTTCATTAAACACTCCATCCTTATGATCAAATGTTAGGACTTCATAGTTTCTCTTATTAAATTTTACTGCAATCAAACCATGTTGACCAGTTAAATACAAATCGACCCATGCTTCGTTGATGGCTTCAAGCATTTCACCATTAAGGAGCCTTTCCTTAGAACGGTACAAGATAGCCGTCTGTGGATCAATATGCTCCAGCAGTTGATGAGACATACTTTCTGCTTTCGAATGAAGTGGAATTTTAACGATATTGACGGTTTGTAACGGCTTGGTCAATAATGCATCTTCTGCATGTATTGATTGTGAACTGAGCCAGAGGAAACGATGATGAAAGAAGGTGATGGAGAAGTCCATCCCCTCTCCTTTGTCACTGCCTTCATGCAGAACGTTCATGATCAATTCTTTCGAAAATGCATAAGTCTGGTCCTGTTGAACAGTATGGACGTGTTGGACAAGTTGTTTAGAAATAAATGGAGCGAGAGATTCCCCTACAATTATTTCATTCACACTGAATTTTTTCATCAGTTCAGAGATCATTTTCTCATGTACTTCACTTTTTTCAGTGATGACCATACCCTTTATGCTGTTAATATGAAGTTGATTCAAATAGTAGTAGAGCTGCTTTCGCTCCTCTAAAGGTCCTGTATTAATTAAATAATTTTCACCAGATGCCAAATGAAGCACCGCCACTTCTCCTTTTAGTACAGGAAGAAAACTAATCGCATATTCCTCTGTGGACACATGTAAATCCACTTGGGGCACCTTCATCCCATATGCAGCTGAATGGGCCAGGAGAAAAAGCAGCATGACCGTTAGAATGACTCTCATTTTTAATCCTCCAGTAATTTCATCTACTCTTTAGGTTGTGTCAAAGAGTAGATTTTATCACTGAAGGTAAAAGCGATTTAGAGCCAGTCTTCAATCCAAGAAACCAAATCAAACAAATCGCCTTCTTTTACTTCCATTGAAGGAATCGACTTTAAGAAAGCGTTCCCGTATCTTGTTGTCATGATTCTACGATCATACACAATGACGATTCCACGATCACTGCTCCTTCTGATCAGCCTGCCCACTCCTTGTTTAAAACGAATGATCGCTTCAGGTAAGGAGTGCGCGGAAAACGGGTTCTTCCCTTCAGCCTTTAGGATATCCGATTTGGCTTGATTGACAGGCTCGTCAGGTGGGGAAAATGGGAGCCTGACCATAGCAAGACAGGATAAATCTTCTCCCGGAATATCCACGCCTTCCCAAAAACTACTCGTACCAAAAAGAATCGCCTTATCGAATCGCTGAAAGTTTTTCGTTAAGCGGGTGCGACTTCCTGAGGTGATCCCTTGGGCCATTAAAACATATTCCTCTAATAAGCCACTTTCCTTCATGAGCTCATACGTTTTTCTTAACATATCGTAAGAAGTGAACAATATGAGCATTCTCCCTTTCGTCGCTTGAGCTACACCAATTAAATGGGAGCTGATTGCTTCAATATATTCATCGTTATGAACCTGTTGGATTTCAGGTACATCCGTTGGTACAAACAACCTAGAAACCTCTTTGTAGTCAAAGGGTGAGGTAAGTTGGAGCTGCTTGACCCCCATTCCACCAAGTCCTACTTCATTCATGAAATAATTAAAGGAACCACTGACTGTCAGAGTTGCAGATGTCAGTACCACACTTTTTTTCTTTGCGAAGATTTCGTCCTTGAGATTGCCGTCGACGGTAATGGGCTGTGCCTGTATAGAAAGACTGTTGGGTAATGATCGTGTATCTCCGTCAAGCCAGAGAACATGATTCTTCTTATCTCGAATAAAGACCGTCTGAAAATTCATTCTCAATTCTGACCAATCTACTAAAAAGCTGTAGAATTCTTCAACTAATGCCTTTTCTTTATCAAGGAGCTTGATATTCTTTTCCTTGATGGTATCAAGTACTTTTTGAAACTCATTTTCGACGTACTTCATGCCCGAAATAACCCGTTCCATAGACATGATGACCGGCTGCCAATAGCTACTTTTTTTCATTTCATCGGTAATCCTAAGCTGGATTTTTTGTATCCCGGTTCTCTTTTTAGCCTTTTTATAGAAGACACTGGTCAATACGTTCATGGCTTCTTCCAAATCCATATAGAACTGACCAATTCGAGCATCCATTTCAAATGAATGAGCTTTCATTTCCACTGAATGACTGGACAATAGCTGTTGGAGTCGATAAAACAATTGTTTTTGATCCAATATTCCTAACTGTGATGTACTAAATTTAATAGACAAATAATCCATCACGACGCCAAGATGCTGCCTTGCTGATTTTTCAAGGTGATGAGCCTCATCGATCACTAAATAGTCATAATTAGGGAGCATGCTGCTTTCTTTCACAATATCCATTAACAACATAGAATGATTTGTGATAATGATGTCTGCTTCTTGAGCCTTTTTCCTTGCAGAAAGGTAGAAATCTTTCCCGATCCAGGGATCTTTCGTATGGGTCAAATGCCATCCATCATGCTTTAGGCGATTCCAGAACAATTGTCCTCCTGAAGTGAGGTTAAGCTCATCCATATCACCGGACTCTGTTCGTGTCAGCCATACAAGAATTTGCATCTTTGTGAGGACCACATCGTATTGAGACTCTTTTTCCCTGAGGGATTGTTCAAACTTAAACAAATTTATGTAATGATTTTTCCCTTTTAACAGCACCGTTTTGAACGGGACAGGGCTAATTTTTTCCAATACCTTTATTTCTTTATGAAGCAATTGCTCTTGTAATTGAATTGTGTAAGTACTGATGACCACTTTTTCACGGGCACTCTTGGCAAACATGACTGACGGCCACAGATAGCCAAGTGACTTCCCGACTCCTGTTCCAGCTTCAATGACAACATGCTTGGATTCCTGAAAGGCTTGCCCAATTTCCTCCATCATCTCCATTTGCTGTTCTCTCTTTTCATAGAAAGGCACATGTTGTGATAGATGTTCTTCTATTTTGGATTCAACCATCATGAATTCATCAACGGGTTCAACGTCATTCAATGAGTGAGTCTTCTTTCTGAGGGCAATCCCACGATACACCTCTAACTCGTGTGAAAGGTCCTCAACATGTTTTTGTTTCTCACTCACAATATTGTCAAACAGCAAAGTGAGATCACTCTTCAGATGGTTTGAAAGATTGCAAAGCTTCTCTAGAGTGACCAAAGGAAGCTTTGATAATTCTTCGATAAAATAGAGAAGAATTTCAGCGGTAACATAAGCATCACTATCTGCTTGATGAGGCCTGACATGGCTTAAATCCAATGAATTGGATAGTTCAGTTAACTTAAAGCTATCCGCCGATGGCAATACCACTTTAGCTAATTCTACTGTATCAAAGGCCGGTCCTGTAAAATGGTTATAGCCTGCTTCTTCTAATTCTGCTTGAAGAAATGATAGATCAAATTGAACGTTATGGGCAACAAAAACACCATGATTCAATAATTCAAGTATTTTCGGTGCAATTTCATGAAAGGATGGAGCATCCTTGACCATTTCATCATTGATTCCAGTTAACTCCTCAATAAATGCAGGAATGGGTTTTCCAGGTGATACAAATGAGGTGAATTGCTCAATAATCTTTCCACCTTCTATAATAACCGCGGATAATTGAATGATTTTCTCTCCTTTTTTAGGAGAGTTTCCTGTTGTCTCTAAATCGACGACAACCAGTTTAAATGGGTACATTTTATTCACTGCCTTTATATGAATCCTACATCTTACTCTTATTATTTCTAAATAAGTGTACCATAAACAAAAAAGCAAGTCTTCTATTCCCAAATTAGAAGACTTGCCCATTATTATTTATAAGATCGTCGCTTCCGGTTCTGTTCCAATCATGTCGATGATGCGGTTGTTTCCTCCCATAATTGCCACTTTCGGGATATGGGCATGGACCATTTCCTCTGGGATCAGTTTATACGATATGATGATAACAATATCGCCTTTTTGCACGAGTCTTGCTGCCGCTCCGTTCAAACAGATGACTCCGCTTCCCCTTTCACCTGGTATGATATAGGTCTCCAGTCGGGCTCCATTGTTGTTGTTTACAATCTGAACCTTTTCATTCGCCATCATCCCGACTGAATCTAAAATATCCTGATCGATTGTAATGCTTCCCACATAATCGAGATTCGCTTCTGTTACAGTCGCTCTATGAATCTTACCACTCATCATCGTTCTAAACATTTGAATCCTCCTCTGTTTCTACACTGATGATACTATTATCTATTAATCTGGCTTGTTGAAATTGAACTGCCAGCGCTATGATGATTTCGCCTTCCAGAAGATCTAATTCCATAAGCTTCGGGTAGGAATACACTTCCACATAATCAATATTCCCTGAAGTATTCTCTTGAATATACGTAGTGATCAGAGAAATAATAGTTGAAGGTTTTCGTTCTCCTTCTTCAATCTTTTTCTTCACTTCTTCCAGACTCCGGTAGAGGGCTGGAGCCTCTTTTCTTTCCTTATCAGATAGATAGACATTTCTTGAACTTTTCGCTAATCCATCCCCTTCACGAACGGTGGAAACCCGTACGATGTCTACTGGAAAGAAATAATCACTTACAAGTCCCTCCACTACTGCCACTTGCTGGGCATCCTTCTGTCCGAAATAAGCTCTGTTTGGTTGGACGAGGTGAAACAATTTGGTCAAAACAGTGACGACGCCGTCAAAGTGACCTTCCCGCTTCCGTCCGCACATTACCTCAACTCGCTCTTTGACAGTCAGTGTAATTGACTGCTGTCCACTATACATTTCTTCAACTTCAGGAATAAAGAGAATATCCACTCCGGCACCATTTGCTAAGGCAGTATCTCGTTCCACATCACGTGGGTAGCGGTCAAAGTCTTCATCCGGTCCGAATTGAAGGGGATTCACAAAGATACTCATCACGACAATATCACTGTCGTTTCGAGCTTCTTTCACAAGGGTAAGGTGCCCTTCATGCAGGTAACCCATCGTAGGAACAAATCCAATTGATGCCCCCGTTTTTTTTACATGATCTATATTTTTTTGCAATTCGCCTATTCTTGTTATCACTTTCATTTGTTCAGCCCGCCATAAAGGGCATCAAGTTCTTCGTCCCGCATGGTAAAGGAGTGATCATCGTTTGGAAAGCTCTCACCTTTTACTTCTTCTATATAATTCTTTATGCTGTTATGCATGGCTTCTGATACATTACAGTACTGTTTTACAAACTTTGGTACACGATCAACACCATATGTTACAAGATCATGGAAGACAAGTACTTGACCATCGGTATCTCTACCTGCTCCGATGCCGATCGTCGGAATCGTCAGAGCTTCAGAAATTTCTTTGGCAATTTGCTTAGGTACACATTCGAGCACCAATGCAAAAGCGCCTGCCTTTTCACATTTTCGTGCATCATCAATCAATTTTTTGGCTGTTTCAGCAGTTTTCCCCTGAACTTTATATCCTCCAAGAACACCAACAGACTGAGGAGTTAACCCCAAATGAGCCATGACTGGTATTCCTGCACTTGTCAGGGACTGTATGCGGTCGATGACGTGTGCCCCTCCTTCAACCTTCACAGCGTGAGCTCCTCCCTGTTGAAGAATCTCAGCAGCTGTTTTAAGGGTGTCTTCTCTCGATAGATGGTAGGACATAAACGGCATATCTGTTACTATAAACGTGTCATTGGCCCCTCTTCTTACTGCTTTCGTATGATGAATCATATCTTCTACAGTGACCGGTACCGTCGAGTCATAACCTAATACAACCATCCCCAGGCTATCACCGACCAGAATGACGTCGATTCCCGCTTCCTGGGCTATTTTAGCACTAGGGAAATCGTATGCTGTCAGCATGGAAATCTTGTTTCTTTCACTTTTCATCTTGAGAAAATCTGTTGTTTGTTTCATAATATCCTCCTTCTTTTCAGTCAGAGGTGACGAAACGGAATGAAAGCACTTTCATATTAACGAAAAAAAACCTCCTGAAAAAATGACAGAAGGATCATAAGTGTTTAATATCATTGTTTCGACCCTCTGTCCCCGTCCAAAATGGATCAAGGCAGAAATTGTATTAATGGTGATTAGAATGTAAATAAGGTGCAGTTCCTAAGATACTGCCCAATGAAATTATACCATAAAAAAACGAGATGGAAGTACTAGTTTCGTATCCATCCCGTCCTTACTTATACATTCACTTCTATATCCGCCGAGTATATCTGATGAACAACTCCTGTAGCATCTTCTATCTTCAGTACTCCTTCTTCTGTGATGCCTAAAGCCCTTCCTTCAATTGTTCCATTGATGGTTCTTGCCCGGATCTTCTTCCCGATGCTAATGGCGTAACTTTCCCATAAAAGCTTGATCGGAGTAAATCCTTCTTTCATATAGAGCGAGTAAAGTGCTTCAATTCGCTCTAATACCTTCTGAACAACGAAGGACCTTGATAAGGGTTCACCTTGCTCAATGGAAAGTGATGTAGCAATCTCTTGAATTTCATCAGGGAAATGTTCCTTGGTTTGATTGACGTTCATACCGATTCCGATAATAATCGAATTGATTTTATCCGATTCAGCTTGAAGTTCCGTCAGGATCCCCGTCACTTTCTTACCATCGATGAGTATATCATTCGGCCATTTGATCTGTGGATGCAAGTCTGATGCTTCCTCAATCGCTTGCACGACTGCTACGGCTGTAATCAGTGTAAACTGCGGAGCCTTTTGAGGAGGAAGAAGCGGTTTTAAAATCAAGCTCATCCAAACTCCTGTCCCTTTCGATGAGTGCCACTCTCTCATCATTCTGCCTCTACCGGCTGTCTGTTCATCTGCAATGACCAACGTACCTTCAACAGCCCCATCACTTGCCAGCATATGAGCAATCTTTTGGGTGGTCTGAACAGACTCTTCGTAATGTATCACAGTACCCAGGGTTTTCGTCTGTAGTCCTAAACGAATATTACTTTCAGAAACGCCATCAGGAGTTTCAATTATCCGATACCCTTTTTTTCTTACGGCTTCAAGCACAAATCCTTCTTTGCGAAGCTCTTCGATATGCTTCCAAATGGCCGTTCTCGAACACCCGGCAATGTCAGCCAGGGCCTGTCCCGAAAGAAATTCTTGATCTGATTCGGATAGAGCTTGAAGAACTTTCTTTCTTATAGTCGATTGCATCTTTCCAGCCACCTCCTTATCTCATCTTTTTCGTTCGTGATTTTTTCGTTGATAACTGCCAATTCAATCTCCGACAACAATTCCTTCATCCACGGACCTCCCTTTTGGGTTGTCCAGTCCATTAAGTCGTTTCCGGTTACATCAAGCTCTTTCCTTGATGAGATGGCCAACATACGAAACTCTTCCTTCACATGTTCTTCGGAAGAATCTGCAATAGATTCAACACACTCATTTACTTTTTCGACATTCATAGCCGATTCTAAACCAGCTTGATAGAGTAAAGGCTTTGACCATCCAAATTTCCTTCTTTCTTTGAAGATTTCAAGCTCTTTACAACGTTCCTTGATCATTTTGCTAGGAAGTCTCCACCCTTTTAAAAATCGCTTTGGATTCACAGTCTCCATATATACCAATAAAAGTAACCATGTTTGTTCCTTATTTAACTTGCCTAATTGAGGAAGTTTTGCCACTTCCAACAGCGCTTCTTTTTGCTGATCTAAATAAGGGAGTTCCTTATAGAGGTTCGTCGTAACAAGAAGCTTCAACGCTTCATGTTTCCAATCACCTGACACTATTTTCTCGAACTCCATCGTCTTTCTTTCAACTGCAATATGGCCAAGGAGGCTCGAGTGCTCTGTTAAGGCAGCACATGTAGTCGAATCCAGCTTGAATCCTAATTGACTGACAAATCGGACTCCCCTCATCATGCGTAGGGCATCTTCAGTAAATCTTAAATTCGGTGAACCGACCGTTCGTATCAATCTATTATGTATATCCCCTTGACCATTGAAGGGATCATATACTTCCCCCTCCAGGTTCATGGCCATGCTATTCATGGTGAAATCCCGTCGAGTCAGGTCTCCATCCAGTGAACGGATAAATTCCACTTTATCAGGACGTCTGAAATCAGCATAGGCCGATTCAGTGCGGAAGGTAGTAATTTCATAACCCCTTCCTTCATGTAGTACAAGAATCGTCCCATGTTCAATTCCCACATCAACAGTTTTCGGGAAAATCTCTTTGATTTCTTGAGGAAAGGCAGATGTCGCAATGTCTACGTCATTGATCGGTCTCTTGAGAATGAAATCCCTCACAGACCCACCAACGAAATAGGCAAGGAAGCCTGCACTCTCGATCTTTTTTAAGATGGGAACAGCTTGTTGAAAATTTTCAGGCAACATTTTACCACCTGCTTTATTCAGAGCTTTATCCTCTGATTTCATTATTTTAATACCTCTTTATAAATTCGCTCATATTCTTCGACGATTTTACTGGAGTGGAATTTAGTACGAGCTGTATGAAGGGCATTTTCCGATAACTTCTTGTGAAGTTCCTCATCCTTTAGTAATTGAAGGGACCTGCGAGCGACTCCATTAATATTTCCAACCTCACAAATAAAGCCGTTATATCCATCCTCGATTACTTCAGGAATTCCCCCTACATTCGTTCCAATGCTTGGAACTCCGCAGGCCATCGCTTCAAGGGCCACTAGACCAAAGCTCTCTTTCTCTGAAAGAAGCAGCTTGATATCACTGATAGAATAGAGTTCCTCCAGATTATCCTGTTTGCCTAGGAATAAGACGCGATCTTCTAATCCCAGTTCTCTTACCTGTTTGCAAATCACCGTCATTTCTGGACCGTCCCCTACAAGGAGCAGTTTCGCCGGAATTTCACTTTGAATTAGATGAAAGGCAGCGACAACGTCTGTAACTCTTTTCACTCCACGGAAGTTTGATACATGAATGATGACCTTTTCATTTTCTTTGATTCCATATTCTGTTCTTAAGTGACGGGAATCGACTGCCTTATACACTCTCTCGTCAATAAAGTTATAAACCGTCTTTATTTCTTTATCCGGCTGAATCAAATCATATGTTTGCTTCACCAGAGCGGATGATACCGCTGTCACCATGTCTGATTTTTCTATTCCGAAACGGATCGCACCGGTTAAGGATGGGTCATAACCAAGGACGGTAATGTCTGTTCCATGTAAAGTAGTGACAATCTTTACATCTTTCCCAGACATTTGTTTACCCAGAATAGCACATACTGCATGAGGAATTGCATAATGAACATGGAGGATATCCAGGTTCTCACGTTCCGTTACTTCAGCCATTTTATTCGCTAACGCAAGGTCGTAAGGGGGATATTGAAATACTGAATATTGACTTACTTCCACTTGATGAAAATAAATATTATGATACATTTTGTTCAATCTAAATGGGATGCTGGACGTAATAAAGTGTATTTCATGTCCTTTTTCTGCTAATAACTTTCCAAGCTCTGTTGCTACGACACCGGAGCCACCGACAGTCGGGTAACAGGTTATTCCTATTTTTAATTTCATACCGTTACTCTCCTAACAAATCGTGATGCAATATAAGGGAATTATACGAGAAGAAACCTTCCGCATATCGCAATCCGGCTTCTTTCCCCACCATTCGCTCCCTTGCCTCTACTGATTCTACATATCCTTCTGTTAACGGAGTCGACACTCCGTCCGGGCCTTGGATAAATTGGCTACTATATGCCTCTAAACTTCTAAGCTTCGTTTTCATATATGGTTCAATATCAACTACAAATTGAGGTTTGTGAAATCCATTGATCATATAGAAGTAGAGATGGCCCGCTTTATGAGCAGGAATGCTTGATTTGTATTTTCGAATTCCTGCTGAAAAAAAGGCTTCTTTTATCAACCGGGAGGCATTTCCATGATCTGGGTGACGATCCTGTTCAAAGGGAGCGAATATCGCTTTCGGTTTATATTTTCTGATTACGTTTACCACTTTCTCAATGTTTTCTTCCGATATGTATATGCCACGATCAGGAACATCAAGGGTTTCACGCTTATACGCCCCTAGAAGGTAAGCTGCCTTCAAAGCTTCTTCTTTTCGTAGGGGAACGGTCCCATTTGAAGATAGCTCTGCCTCTGTAATATCGCAGATCACAATCTTCTTTCCTTCAGACGCATATTTCGCGAGGGTTCCTCCCATACCGATTTCGACATCGTCTGAATGAGCCCCGAATGCAAGAATATCTACTTGTTGCTCCACGCTACTCCTCCTTATCCTTTATGACACTTCTCCATTCGATATCCCCTCTTTCCAGTCCTCTCACAAGGACTTCAGCAGTGCCCATATTCGTTGCTAACGGAACAGCATACACATCACACAGCCTGATCAAAGCAGATACATCAGGTTCATGAGGTTGTGCGGTTAGAGGATCTCTGAAAAACAAAATTAGATCCATCTTGTTATTTGCAATATATGAACCTATTTCCTGGTCCCCACCTAATGGGCCGGAGCGGAATCGATGGACGGATAAACCCGTTTCTTCCCCGATTCTTTTTCCCGTTGTACCGGTGGCAAAGAGGGAGTGTTTCTCTATTATTGACTTGTATGCTAATACAAAGCGAATCAGATCATCTTTTTTCTTATCATGAGCTATCAGTGCAATATTCATAACACTCACCCTTAGTCTAAAATATTTTCCAATCCATACACCAATGTGTCGAGCTTCATGACCGTATCAACGGAAACCTTTACTCCTGACATGAAACTTCCCCGGTTAAAGGAATCATGGCGAATCGTCAATGTCTGTCCTTCCGCCCCTAACATCACCTGTTGATGTGCAATTAATCCCGGTAGTCGAACGCTATGGATATGCATCCCATCCACATTCGCTCCCCTGGCACCCGGATACGTTTCTTTCTCATCAGGGTGTCCCTGCTGCTTGGCTTCCCTTACTTCTCTTATCATTTCAGCCGTTTTAACAGCAGTTCCTGAAGGTGCATCCAATTTCTGATCATGATGTAATTCAATGATTTCTACATCATCAAAATATTTTGCCGCCATTTGAGAGAATTTCATCATCAATACAGCACCAATTGCAAAGTTCGGTGCAATAATACAACCTAACGATTTTGATTCGGCTAATTCTTTCAGTTCTGATAATTCTTCAGAAGAAAAACCTGTTGTTCCCACAACGGGTCTAACACCGTATTCGAGCGCGGTTTTCGTATGGTGATACCCTATTTCCGGAGTCGTTAAGTCAATCAACACATGTGGTGTTTGTTCCTGAAAGCACTCTTCGATATTAGCATAAACAGGAACATCTATGTCTATCTCCTTCTTGTGGTCGATTACACTAATAAGCTTAAAATACTCCGTATCCTTTACTAACTGAACGGCTTCTTTCCCCATTCTTCCCCTTGGTCCTGCTATGGTAACGTTAATTTCCTTCATCTTCATCCCTACCTTCTATTCTTGTCCAGCGATCTTTATCTCTTGTGTTAAATTTATGCATGACACGATTGTGAGCTTCTTCCAGGCTGATATCCAGGGAGTTTGCCAAACAGATGACGACAAAAAGTAAATCTCCCAGCTCCTCTTCAATCGTTTTTTCCTTTTCTGTAGTCTTTTTAGGCTTTTCTCCATAGTAATGATTCACTTCCCGCGCCAGTTCACCGAGTTCTTCAGAAAGTCTGGCCACCATAGCTAATGGACTGAAATATCCTTCTTTAAATTGACTTATGTATTGGTCTACTTCCTTTTGTAATTGATCCATTGTTTTATTATGATCCATTTAAGAAGCCTCACTCCTTCATTATCTCCTATCATGTTAGCTAAATCCTGACCGATTTACAAATATTACGTTTGTTTTGTAAACTCTTCATTGCCAGTTTGATTTTCTTCTTATATAATGTCTCTGTCAACGAGATAATACGATAAAGGAGGGAATCGCTGATGCTTGGATTACGATTTAAAAATATATTATTTATTTTATTAGGTTCGGCAATATTCGCATTTGGTCTTGTCCATTTTAATATGCAAAATAAACTGGCTGAAGGCGGGTTTACTGGAATCACACTTATTCTTTATTTCTTATTTGATATCGACCCGTCCTACTCCAACCTTGCCTTAAATATACCTTTATTCTTCTTAGGATGGAAGCTTCTAGGAAAGAAAGCCTTTTACTATACGATCATAGGAACTGTTGCTCTTTCCGTCTTTCTTTGGATTTTCCAAAGATTCCAAATGACCATCAACCTCGAAGGCGATTTATTTCTTGCAGCTTTATTTGCCGGGGTCTTCATTGGAATTGGACTTGGTATTATTTTCAGATATGGAGGAACGACAGGCGGCGTAGATATCATCGCAAGACTCGCCCATAAGTACATAGGATGGAGCATGGGAAAGACGATGTTCATGTTTGATGCCGTGGTCATCGGGGCATCTCTCATCGCTTACCTAGAGTACCGGGAAGCGATGTACACACTGGTAGCGGTATTTGTGGCGGCAAGGGTCATCGACTTCATGCAGGAGGGTGCTTATTCAGCCAGAGGTGCGATGATCATCTCGGAAAGTCATGAAGAAATTGCCAGTGTCATTAATGAGAAAATGGACCGTGGCGTAACCGTTTTGAGAGGACACGGTTCATTTACGAAACAAGAACGTGAAGTCCTATACTGTGTAGTAGGTAAAAATGAAATCGTCAGACTCAAAAATATCATCACAAGTGTCGATCCTCATGCATTCGTTTCCGTCACTGTCGTACACGATGTACTGGGAGAAGGATTTACATTGGATGCGGATAAAAATCCTTTACAAGACTAAATAGATAGTCAAAAAAGCAGCTGGACTCAAAGAATGAGTCCAGCTGCTTCTTTATATAGAGTTAATCGTCACCATTCATTCCGGTGAAAATCAATATAAGTCTTATTAATTCGATGACCGCTACAGCCGCTGCTGCAACATATGTCATTGCTGCGGCATTCAATACTTTCCGGGCATGCCGTTCTTCTTCATTGCGAATCAATCCAAGAGATACGATTTGATTCATAGCACGTGAAGAAGCATTAAACTCAACTGGCAGTGTGATTAATTGGAACACAACTCCCGCTGCCAACAAGATGATTCCAATCAAGAACATTCCTGTTAAGTGTGCAAACATACCGATCATCAAGAAAACCCAAGACATATTAGAACCGATGTTGGCTACAGGAACCAGGGCATGACGGAATCTCAAAAATGCATAGCTTTCAGCATCTTGAATCGCATGTCCAACCTCGTGGGCCGCTACAGCAGCACCAGCTACAGAATGTCCGTGATAGTTATCAGGAGACAGCGCGACTGTTTTAGTAACCGGGTTGTAATGGTCACTCAGAAATCCTCTGCCTTCCACTACTTTCACGTTGGACAAACCGTTTTCATCCAATATTCTTCTTGCCATTTCCCTTCCAGTCATCCCAGATGTGGTGGCTACCTTGGAATATTTCTTAAAGGTACTCTTTACGCGCATTTGAGCTCCAATTGGAATCAAAGCAATGAGTAAAAAGTAAATCAAAAATCCTGCCATTATCGCAATAACCTCCAGATGTTTAGATACCTAAATTTTATAGTGACAAAAGCTCGCTGTCAATTTTTTTGGCGTTCTGATTTTTTCGTTTCGCCGTATCCCTTATATTTTCTCCAGCCTACATAAGATAATGTAGAAACGATGATACTGCCTGTTGAAATAATCACCCACCATAGAGAAGGATCCGCTTCATCTTCTGTCATGTTTTCGAATAATTTTTGAAGATCGGTTTCCAATGACGCAAGTTCACTCATCGTTTCCGTATTTTCCAGCACATCCTGTCGATAATGATCCAAGTAAGAAATCCTTGCGTCTAATGATTGAGCCCGTTCAACCGGGATATCTAATTTAATACTAGGTTGAATGATGTTATATTTTGATAAGAACACATTCAACGTTGCGTGATAGTCTTCAACGTTCCCATTTTCCGCTGCCGTCTTCACTCCATTAAGGGCATCCATTATCGGATCCTCCATTTCAACCCACAAAGGCTGATATTGACTGTTCAGAGCATCCATCACAAGGCGGAACTTTGTAACGGCATTCACTTTCTGCTCTAAGTCAGAAGAGGTTTGATTGATGCTTTCCAATGCGTGATTATGTGAGATGGTGAGAATCCTAAGCTCATCCATTGAAAATGATCGTTGGACATTTAAAGATACAAACTCATCTGAAAAATATGCCAATAGATGTTTCGCTTCTTCATATTTTCCAGCTTTGGTCATTTGCAAGGCCTGATCGGCAATTTCATCTAGATCGTTCACCGGAGACGTAGACTCTACTGCATTTAATGGGTGAGGTAATAAAATGAGAAAAAAGAAAAGCGTGACAATGAATTGGATAAATTTCATACTTGTCCCCCCTAAAACTACTAGTAAAGTTTATGAAAGGGTGGACAAGAGTAGACCAAGAAATCATTCGAAGTTGTAGTGGATACGAGAACGGTTCGTTTTTTGAGTAAAGTAATAGGCGATGGCGATGGACACAATACTGAGCCAGAAAGTGAAATAGCCAATATGTTGGATATACATATACAATTTGGAGTAAACCGGAAACTGCATATATACATAGTCGATGATATCATTATGTATGGTCCAAATGGCACCTACAACGATATGCCACATTTTAACCCTGTAAAAAGATGAGTATAGGATACCTTGAATGGCCATTGCCCCATGTGACGCCATCAGCATATACCCTTCCCATGGCAAATCACCGGACACCCATAATGTCAAAAGATTCATAATCACTGCCCAAACACCATATTTAAATAAAGTGATAATAGCCAGCACTTCAAATAAAGGCCAATTTCGATTGAGTAAAAATGCAACGAGTACAAAACAAAAAAACAGACTCGCAGTGGGGCTATCAGGAACAAATAATAAAAATTGCATGGGAGTATTTCGTAGTTGAGGAATATACCATATGTATCCATACAGTGTACCAAGTGCGTTAATGATAAGAAGCAGCCATAAAAATGTTCTATTTCTCAAGGTGGTCATGATCCAGAGCATTTGTTCATCCTCTCGCTTTCAAGTAGAAAAAAAGAGCCAACATAAGCCGGCCCTTTTTTCTAATTACTCTTCTAAACCAGAGATAAATTCAGATAGTTTTTTCAACTCTTCATCTGTCCCTTTAAATAAACCTGCAGGCATACCTGGTGGTTTACCATTTTTTGCAATTTTAGCAATTTCTTCAGGTGCCAGTCCAGTTCCGACTAAGGATGGACCTGCTCCACCTTGCAGATTTTCACCATGACAGTTAATACAACCATTTTTCTGATCAGAAAAGATTTTATACCCTTCAGATTCTTTATCGATATCAACTTCAGCACGGATCTTACCTTGTTCTTCAGCGGCTGCCCAATCGTGAGTGGCAACTGACTCCCAAGTTAAGAAGTAAGTAGCTGCTAATGCCAATAACATGAATCCTACTGCAAAAGGACGTTTTGTTGGACGACGTTCAGGTCCCACATCAATGAATGGTGCAAGTAAAAGTGCCCCAAATGCGATTCCAGGAATAACAAACGCTCCAATGACATTGTAAGGTCCCGATGCATAAGTGTACTTAAGTAATTGGTATAAGAATAAGAAATACCAGTCAGGTAATGGAATATATCCGGTATCCGTCGGATCGGCAATCCGCTCAAGCGGCGATGGATGAGCAATCGTCAAGCATAGATAACCGATTAGGAAAACAGCTCCAACCAGCCACTCTTTTAATAAGAAGTTTGGCCAGAAAGCTTCTGTTTTACCAGGGAACTCCGAATAGTCTTTCGGTATATTCGGCTTTCTGTCTGCAGGAACACGGGAGTCCCCTACAAACTTCATCCCTTTTCCTCGATGCATAGTGTCCCCCTCCTTTTATTAGGTTAATAAATTACATTGTTTCTTATAGTGGTCCAGAAATACCTTGCTTACGGATCATCAAGAAGTGAGCTCCCATTAATCCAAGTAGAGCAGCTGGCAAGAAGAAGACGTGAATAGCGAAGAAACGAGTAAGAGTTTGAGCTCCGACAATATGAGCATCTCCTGCTAATAGCATTTTCACTTGATCTCCAATAAATGGAGTCGCTCCAGCAATTTCAAGGCCAACTTTCGTTGCGAATAGCGCTTTCATATCCCACGGTAGTAAGTAACCAGTGAATCCAAGCCCTAACATAACGAAGAAAATAAGAACTCCAACAACCCAGTTCAATTCACGAGGTTTTTTGTATGCACCTTGGAAGAATACGCGCAGAGTATGTAAAAACATCATTACGATAACCAAGCTAGCTCCCCAGTGATGCATCCCGCGGACAATTTGTCCAAAAGCAACTTCATTTTGCAGATAATACACAGATTCCCAAGCGTTCTTAATATCTGGAACATAGTACATTGTTAAGAACATTCCAGATAAAATTTGAATTACGGTTACGAAGAATGTCAGCCCGCCGAAACAGTAAACAAACGCGGAAAAGTGATGCGCAGGGTTTACATGTTCAGGTACTTCGTGATCCGCGATATCGCGCCACATAGGCGTAATGTCTAAACGCTCGTCAACCCAATCATAGATTTTGTTCAGCACAGATTACGCCCCCTTACTTAACAAATTTATTTGGTTCTGGTTTTCCAAGATATAAAATCCCGTCTTTTTCTTTAGTTGGATATGAATCCAACGGTGCTGTCGGTGGTGTACCCGGTACATTTTTACCGTTTTTGTGATACATTCCACCATGACATGGGCAATAGAACATTTCTTTATGATCTGGATTCCCATTCCAGTTAACAGTACAACCAAGGTGTTTACAAACTGGTGAAAGTGCAATGACCTTGCCCTCTTTGTTTTTATAAACCCATGCAGTTTGTGTCACTTCTGATGTGTACCACGCATCTTTTTGCTCATAAGAGAAATCGACACGTACTGGTTCATTCGTTAGTTCTGATACCTTTTGCTTCGTCGCTCTAAAATCTCCAGCAGCTTCGGTTTTCAACACCGGATCAACTGCAAAGCGAACCATCGGCATTAACATTCCTGCCGCCATGAAACCGCCTACACCCGTAAGTGTATAGTTAAGGAATTGACGTCTAGATACACGATGTTTGCTCATCCTTTTCCCCCCTCTATCGTAAGGTAAGTCCGTCGGACATATTTCGCACAAATATAAAACTAGGACATAACTATGATATATTAAACTCTATACAAGGTCAATAACTGTCTAATCTAAAAGATGGAAACAATGTGAAGTTTTTATGAATTTTTTTGCCATTTTTGTACAATCACATTTAACAGTTGTTTCACCTGATCTTCCATAATCGAATGCTTGTACTGATCATCCAAATTTTCAAGCGGAATGGACGGAACCCAGATCAAGCGATCACCCAGCATTTCCTCTACCTGTTTCCATCCGCTGTCTGATGTTAAGTAGAAGATATGTTTGACTCCGCTTTCACTTAATTCTTCCGCCCACCGAGACAGCATGCTTGCCCCATCCTCTCTCGACTCAGACAGTCTATATGTAAATGTCGGCGTCATCATCATCCTGCCCTTGAACTGCCTTTCAAGATGCAAGGTGAGTAGATTGATAAATTCTGATTGAGCCGCAGAGACCCTTATATCTTTCCCGAAATCCACAGGAACAACCGGTATGACAGCCGTATCTATGTATGCTTTTTCCGCTTCAAATACTTCAATATCTTTAACATTCCAAATCATTTAATACCCTCACTTTTTATTTCATTTTTCACTTCCCATCATATCACTTTACATCCTTTTTTAAAAAGGGATTTCACTTTTTAAATGGCTGTTTTCGTAATTTTTGTTACGTTTACATAAGCAAGTGGTTCTTGATTGGAACTCGCTTTCATGGTACGTAAGTTGAGCTTCTGGAGGAGACTCGCTATTAGTATGCTCCATTTCTATTCTTCCTATCTCAAAAAGCCATAAAAAAATCGAATGAAGAGATGTTCTCTTCATTCGATTTTTCAGGTTAAGCTATTCAATTCTTTAGTCAATTTTTTGAAGGTCGTTTTGTCCCCTGTATCCAGCGCTTCATCGATTTCCTTTAACAAACGGTCCCGTTGGAATGATTGAAGGCTCTCTTTCAGGAATTGTTCCGCTACAACTCTGTCTTTCTCATTGATTAATAAATACTTAGGCATGAAGGGGTTTTCTTCCAATACAGCTGCAAATTGATAACTTGAATTCGCCTTGCTGAAGTTAAGCTGAATATAGATGTCTTCATCTTTATTCAAACGAATATCATGGAATGACTTTTCTGCATCAGTTGTCATGATGTTTTCTTTGTAAAAGCGGAACGGAACATCTTCAACACAGTGTGCGGACATCACCAAACCTCTGGGACAGTATTGAGATTCTTCAACAAAATGAACCTTTTTCATTAATTGATCATGACTCATCAGATAATTTAAAATCCACACACATTCTCTTCTTTTTAATTGATATCGGTTCAAAAACCAGCGAATAAATTCTTTCTTCTCGTTGACAGAAACAGGGGTGGTCATGGTTTTCCCTCCTCTGCAGAATCCTTTTTTTATAAGGTCCGTTTTCTTAGCCTAAAGTTCAGAAGCATTCGTCACTTAAGGTGCACTTCATGTGCTTTCCAATAACATCCGCATCCCTTGCCCCACTGATCTCGATCAGTCTTGCAATCTTTCAATCAAATCCTGCCATTCGTCATTTGAAGGATCCATTTCAATCAGGTGTTTATATACTTCTACTGCTTCACCCCTGAGTCCTTCCTCTACTAAAAATTGTCCGTACTCTAGTAAAAACTCTTGATGATTCTTAAAATAAGTATATGCAATGCGGTATTGTTTTAATGCATGATTATATTGTTCAAGCCCTTCATAAGCCTTCGCAAGATCCCAATTAATCTGAGGCTCTTCTTCCCCTTCTACTGTAACCATCTGGGCAATTTCCAACACATCATCAAACCGGTCTTGTGTGAAGAAATATTTATTGATAACAAGAGCTGCCTCTAAATAACCCGGATCAAGCGCCAATGCTTCTCTTAGAAAGGCTTCGGCGTCTAATTCCATTCCAAGTTTCAAGGATATTTTCCCTCCGAATAAATTCAGCTCCTTGTTGAATTCATCCTGCTTTACTCCCTCTTGTACGGTTTCCAGGCTTTCCTTTAGCCTTTCTTCACGTTCGTACGATTGAGCCAATAGTAGATAAACGGAGTGATATTCAGGGTCGAGTTCCTTGACCGATTCAAACTTTTCAATGGCCTTTTCGTAGAAACCGGCTTGGTACGCAGTAAATGCATATCCGAACAAAGTGTTGATTTCAAGGTGTTCTTCCAGCGCTTTCTCGTAGTGTGTCAAGGCTTCTTCAAAGGCACCTCCCACACTGAAAGCTTCTGCCAACCTCTGATGAACATTTGTACCGCCAAGCTCAGTTGTCCCTTTCCTAATGAGTGTCTGATAATGCCTGATCGCTTCAAGGAATCTTCCTGTTTCAGAATATAATTCCCCCAGTCCGAAATCAATGACTGGCTCATCCGGCAGGAGTTTCTTAGCCTGTAACAGCTTTTGTTCACTTACTTCAAATAAGCCCTGCATTTGGTAAAGGTCTGCTAATAGAAGCAAAGCTCGTGGATAAGACGGGTCTTCCTCATCTATTTCGGCAAGTTTGTCGATGGCTTCTTCTTCATTGTCCATCTCCACCAATACTTCTCCAAGCTCTATAAGAAGCTCTCCCTCACCGGGATAATACTGAAGGAGATTCTCATACAGTTCTTTTGCTTCTTCCAAGAATCCCAAATGATGCAATTCTTCAGCAAGGCTATATTTCTCTTCATGACTTCCAAATTTTAATACTTGATTATACTGTTTCTTCGCTTCTTCTAATTTCCCTTCTTCTAAAGAAGATAACATTTGTTCCGCGTATGACATGGTCAAATCCTTTCTACAAAAAACTTGTATTCATTTAAATAAAATAACCCGGTGTCTGGATGATTAGTTCTTCACCCGCTCCAGGATAAAAATATCCTTCATTATTTACGTAATGATATTTACCTCTGTTCATAGTACATTTTAGCACATGATGTTCATAAAGAAATGATAAGGGCTCTGTATCCTTTTCGATATCTGATTTCAAATAGAGGTTATAACTTAATTCTCCACCCACCAAAAAATTCCCTCTAAAAGGATATATTCCAATTTTCTTCAGTATATCTAAAGGTAGGGGTGCTTTTTGAGGAATCTCATATGAAAGATGAGGTATTTTCTCGATTTCCATCGAATTTTGCCATATTTTAAGATGCTTCAATTTGGTTTTATTGTCTATACTTGTCGAAAAAAAGGGGACAAAAGTAATAGGGTAATCATATAATAATCCTTTGATCCACCCCCAGCGAACATCCCTAAACGATTCCATCTCGTCAATAGGAACCCATATGACAGGAACTTTGTGCCGCTTACATAATCGTATGATCGATGGAGTCAGAAGCTTTGCATGTGTTTTCAATCCTATTGTGTAGTCAAGTGGACAGTTTAACAATGAGGTTTTCCGTTCACTGAGTTCTTTCAGAAACTCATATTCATACTTTATCGAAAAGGCCGTTAAAATCGTCGTACATCCTTTATGAATAAATTCATTCAGATAATAGCTCTTAATTGAGTTGAAATCGCTCCCCTTGGGCACTTCCAGGTCACACATCACATGGCCAGGCGTCATCATAAAAGGTGAAACATCCATTTTCATGTAGCGGTAATAAGTGAAACTGTCCCTGATCGCTGACACCTTATTGTCTTTCACCATTAATGAAGTTTGAATGATTTTTGTATCTTTTACCCAATTCGCGTTATCAATGATATATGTGCTCAATCTGTCATCCCCTCCCTTTATAGACAAGCTATGAAAGAAAAGAAGAATCCATGCAGGTTGTTCAAATAAAAAGGAGCGATGAAAGAGCACTCAAGAGCCCCATCACCGCCAAATTGAGAGAACTGAATCAATTTAATAACAGTTGATTAACATGATCAAAGAAATTTGGATACGAAATATTCACAGCTTCCGATCCATTAAGGTATACATCAGAATCTGTCAGTAAAGATGCTACGGCTAGCATCATGCCAATCCGATGGTCGCCCCAGGAATGGACTTCGCCACCATGCAAAGGCGTTTTACCATCGATGATCATCCCGTCTTCTGTTCCTTTTATAGCGGCTCCAAGCTTGCAAAGCTCATTTACGACCGCATCTATACGATTGGTTTCCTTCACTTTTAACTCCTCTGCATCCTTGATGACCGTCTTTCCACTTGCTTGGGTTGCTAATAAGGCGATAACAGGGATTTCATCAATTAGTGACGGAATGAGATCTCCACCGATTTCAATACCTGTTAGGTCAGACGATTCCACCAGAATGTCACCAATCGGTTCCCCTTCTTTGGAGTGTTCGACCACTTCTACAGACGCGCCCATTTTCTTCATGACTTCCACGATGCCTATCCGTGTTTCATTCAGCCCAACATTCTTTAATACAACACGGCTACCAGGAACGATTGCAGCGGCCACCATAAAGAATGCTGCAGAGGAAATATCTCCTGGAACATATATTTCTGTTCCTCTCAGGGATTGACCACCTTTCACCTTTATCGTTTCTCCGTCTCTTTCAACCGTACCGCCAAACTCGACAATCATCTTTTCTGTATGATTTCTTGTTCGTTCAGGTTCTACAATTTCTGTCGTTCCTTCCGCTTGAAGCCCTGCCAATATAAGAGCTGATTTCACCTGTGCACTCGCTACAGGTAATGAATAGCGAATCCCCTTTAGGTTACCTCCCCTGATGGATAATGGAGTGAAATTACCTTCAGTACGCCCATCTATTAACGTTCCGAAATGTTTCAATGGTTCTGTCACCCTTTTCATCGGACGTTTCCCAATCGAGTCATCACCTATTAGAACCGAATGGAAAGGTCTACCTGCTAAAATCCCCATGATTAGTCGAGTTGTGGTTCCCGAGTTCCCCACATCCAGAATATCCTTTGGCTCTTTGAGGTGATCCCATCCTTTTCCATGCACGATTACTTCCTCGTCCGACACGTCAATTTCAACACCTAATTTACGAAAACAGGAAATGGTGCTTAAACAATCCTCTCCCATAAGGAAATTATGTATGACCGTTTTGCCATCAGCAATGGATCCAAACATAATAGATCGATGTGAAATCGATTTATCTCCAGGTACGTGAAGTTCACCCGTTAAGCTTTTCTTTGGGTTTATCAGTCTTTTTTTTCCTTCCATCCTTACCACCCTCATCCTAAGAATAATTCATAACTAGTATGTTCGTTTAAACAATTAACAGCTCTCGCACGGTCTTCAGATGTTTGAAAACTAATCACTAAGACTCCATAAATATCTTCTCTCGTCTCCATAATCCTGATATTCGTCAAACTGATTTCCTCCTGTGCAAGATAACCGGTCACTTCAGAAATCACACCAGGGTAATCAGGGACATCAACAAAAAGATCATAGAATGAAGGGATTGCTCCTTTTTCTAGAATCGGTAAATCATCTCGAAATGTTTTAGCTTCATGAAAATAGTCGAAAATTTTCTGTGTATCACTTGTTTCAATGATCGTCATTACCTCTTCCATCTCTATCTTCCAATCTTCCAGAAGAGAAAGCAGCACCCTTCTGTTTTGAAGAGTGATGTCCTTCCACATAGTTGGATTGGATGAAGCAATCCGTGTGATATCCCGAAATCCTCCTGCTGCCAGCCTACGCAAATACGGATGTTCCTCAGAGGATATTCGCGCCTGATGAACGAGGGAAGCCGCAACAATATGAGGGAAATGACTAATCATCCCAGTCAATTCATCATGCTCTTTTGGTTCTACAATCAAGAATTTCGCATGAGAACCTCTCAGCCAGTCCTTAAGCTTTCTCACGTTTTCCTCAGAGGAGTTAGGACCTGGAGTGAGCATGTAAAAGGCATTTTCGAATAAAATTTCTTTAGCAGCTGCTACTCCACTTTTATGTGACCCTGCCATAGGGTGTCCACCAATAAATTGAAACCCTCTTTCCGTTAACATTTCGGAGGATTTCATGATTTGTTCCTTTGTGCTTCCAGTATCAGTGATTATTACCGTCTCTTTAAGAACAAATCCTTGAAATTGTTCGATGATCGTTTCTGTTTGAAAAACAGGAGTGGAGATGATAATCAGATCCGCTTGTTCAGCAGCCTCCTGTAAGGATATTGACATTTCATCGATAATGCCTAGAGATTTTGCAAGCCTTAGCTCTTTTTGATTGACATCATGTCCGATGATTTTAGCATTTGGATGTTCATTTTTAATTACCATGGCCAGGGATCCTCCAATTAACCCCATCCCAATGACAAGCACCGTTCCGTTCATAGTTGTCCACCTCATTTGATTTGAAAAAAAGTCGGAAAGGACCAAGCCCTCTCCGACATTCCTACTTTAGGGCTAAAAATTCCTTCATATTCTCAATGACCTCTTCATTTTGTTCATGAGACCCTACCGTTACTCTGACGGAATGAGGATACCCTAAAGCTTCTCCGGACCTTACAATGAAACCCTTACTCATGAGGTATTGAAATACATCATCTCCGCTCACTCCGAAATCGATTAATATAAAGTTTGCTTGTGAAGGAATATAGTCCAGGCTATTGTTTTTACAGAAACGGTAATATTGTTCAAGACCGTTCCGATTATGGTCCCTGCATTGCTCTATAAAGACCTGGTCATCTATCGCAGCAGCAGCAGCCCCTTGAGCTAACGTATTATTATTAAACGGTTCACGGATGGGCTCTAACTTTCCGATCACGTCTTGATTCCCAATCCCAAACCCCACTCGAAAACCGGCTAGACCGTATGCCTTGGAAAATGTACGAGTGATTAATAATTGAGGATATGATTTCAATAATTCCAAGGAATCGTAATAATCCTCTGCCACTACATATTCATAATACGCCTCATCGAGTACAACAAGGACATGTGAAGGAACACAATCTAAAAAGGATATAAGCTCCTTCTTCCTGATATATTCCCCAGTGGGATTATTAGGTGAGCAAAGCCAAACGATGGAAGTGGTATCATCAATTTCTTCGAGCATTTTGGACAATTGATGTCTACCAGCAGGATCAAGAGGCACTTCTCTTATTTCTGCGCCTTCAACTATCGCATTGTGTTTATATTGAGGGAAGGTCGGCGTTGCCATTACGGTGCTTTTGTCTCCATCTAATAAAGCCCTTGCGATAATCTCAATCACTTCGTCTGACCCATTTCCAAACAGTAATTGCCGGGTGTCTACAGATAGATGTTCAGCCACCTTCATGCGTAATTCCTTCGCATAGCCGTCAGGATAAATCGCGTGAGAAAGTGCGTTCGTTTTAAGAAATGCTTCTACGTTTTTAGAACAGCCAAATGGGTTTTCATTTGATGCAAGTTTCACAACTTTCTCTAGGTTGAATTGCTCTTTCACATCATCCATCGTTTTACCAGGCTGATATGCTTTAAGATTTTGAATTTGAGATTTCCACTTCATGTTTAACTTCCTTTCAGTCAATTTCATATTTCAGTCTCTTCCTCAAATAGAAGCTAATCCTTTTTCAAGTCAGGACGCAAGCTTACTGCATTTTTCATATAGATATGTTGAATATCCTTCTGAGGTGTAGATGTATTATAGTGGATCATTACTCTGATGCAGAGGGGCAATCCGTGTGGGACGTCCAATTCTTGCATACACATCACCGGGACATATTTCCATTCTTCAAAGCTTCTCAATGCTTTAGCAGGAAATACGCCTGATATGTCGCTTGTAGCAGAAATAAATACAGATGCGACATTTTCTGCCTTTATTGTATTATGTATAATCATTTCCCTTAAGAGACTTTCAGTTGAAAGGAGAATTTCCTTTTCATTATCACGATCTGCTGTAGTGGCACCTCGAATTCCCCTGATCATTCTTCCACTCTCCCTTTTTCTATTTTTCATCATTCTTCCTTGAATCACAGGGCGGATTTATAACTGACGAATAAATTCGTCCGCTCGTTTTAAGTCTTCATGGTTTACGTTCACCATGGCTGGTTCACCAATCTCCTTTAATAATACAAAGACAGGATGCCCATTTTGTGATTTCTTATCATGTTTCATACCTTCGTATAATGTTTCAAAGCTGATGCTTGGCGGAACGTTCAGATTATAACCAAGAGAGGTAATCCATTCAATGAATGATTTCAGGTTAAACGAAAGATTGCAGTATTGTTCACTAAGAAACAATGCATAAACCATTCCGATCATGACCGATTCACCATGAGTCCGATTTCCATAGCCGCTTGCACTCTCAACAGCGTGACCATACGTATGACCAAAGTTTAAGAATGCCCGAATATTGGACTCCCTTTCATCCTTGGAAACGATTTCTCCTTTAACTCGAATTCCTTTTAGAATGCAATCCATTAAGAAATTCGTATCAAGATGATTCGCCGTACGGAAGGAATGCATCAGTTCATCTAAGAAGTGGGTATCAGATAAAAGGGCATGTTTTATCACTTCTGAGAAACCGGATAGCACTTCCGTTTTTGGT
Source organism: Bacillus sp. BHET2 (assembly GCF_005938125.1). GTDB lineage: Bacteria > Bacillota > Bacilli > Bacillales > Bacillaceae_B > Rossellomorea. Next base: position 201,179 of record NZ_VCQN01000001.1, on the reverse strand, counting down.
AAAGTCGTAAAGTAATCCAGATCAAAAAATACAGCTTCCGGCTGATAAAACTGGCCTACCATATTTTTCCCAAGCGGGTGATTGATTGCTACTTTCCCACCAACGGCACTGTCATGAGCGAGTATCGTTGTCGGTACACTGATGAAAGGGATTCCTCTCATGTACGTAGATGCGACGAATCCGGCAAGGTCTCCTATGGCTCCTCCCCCGAAAGCAATCACTAGAGACCCGCGGTCAACATGGTTTTTCATTCCATGGGTGATAGCATCTTCATACGCAGCAAAGCTTTTCGCCTTTTCACCTTGAGGAGCCTTAAAGGTGGTTACGTCATATGAATCCTGTAACAGATCTGTTAATACCTTACCATGCATCTTGTATACCTCTTCATCCGCAATCAGCCAAAGCTTAGAAACACCTGGAAAAGACTCCTTAATAAAAGAAACTATCTCATTCGTCATCTCTACTCCAATTTTCACCTCATACGTTTTGGAAGCAGTTTGAATGGTTACCTGTTTCATTTCATTAATACTCCTTAGATTCTTGACGTTGTCTATTGATCTCTTCAGAAAGTTTATCAAATTGGTCACTATTGAATTGTTCCACGATGGCTGAAGCAAGCTCCCAGGCGACTACTGCTTCTGCGACCACGCTTGCAGCAGGCACCGCACAGCTATCTGATCTTTCGATACTCGCCTTAAACGGTTCCTTGGTTTCGATATCCACACTCTGTAGGGGTTTATATAGAGTAGGAATCGGCTTCATGACCCCTTTGACTCGGATTGGCATCCCTGTGGTCATGCCACCTTCAAAGCCACCTAAACGATTCGTTTCACGGTAGTACCCTCGTTCTTCACTCCACCCAATTTCATCATGGACTTCACTTCCCGGTTTTCTAGCCATCTCAAAGCCCAATCCAAATTCGACACCTTTGAATGCATTTATACTCATAACTGCCATGGCAATTTTCGCATCCAGCTTACGGTCGTAATGAACATAACTTCCGATTCCAGACGGCATGCCCTCGACGATGACCTCGACAACCCCACCGATTGAATCCCCATTTTGCTTCGCTTCATCGATTAAGTTCATCATTTTCTGTGCCGCTTCTTCATCCAGACAACGGACAGGAGATGCCTCTGTAATATCCCTCAAATCATCGATGGAATCATAATCAACTTTCTCTGATTTGATTCCGCCAATTTCAAGAACATGACCGACTACGTCGATCCCTAATAACTTCAATAGTTTCTTCGCAACGGCTCCTGCTGCCACTCTGACAGTCGTCTCTCTAGCTGAAGACCTTTCCAATACATTTCTTAAATCTCTATGTCCATATTTCATTCCACCAACAAGATCAGCGTGACCAGGCCTCGGTCTTGAAATCTTTCTCTTTACTTCCTCTTCCTGTCCCTCTTCAAGGGGTTCGATCCCCATCACTTTCGTCCAGTGGGTCCAGTCCTTATTCTCCACTACCAGCCCGAGGGGTGATCCAAGGGTCTCTCCATGTCTCACTCCACCTACAATAGAGGCACGGTCTTTCTCAATTTGCATTCTTCTACCACGACCATATCCTTTTTGTCTTCTCGCCAAGTTATCATTGATATCTTCCGCTTCTAATGGCATGCCTGCCGGAAGCCCTTCAATGATGGTCGTTAATTGTGGTCCATGTGATTCTCCAGATGTTAAGTATCTCATTTTGCTTTCCCCCTTCAACTCGTTAAAGAATTATGTACCAATATAACATATAATTTATATTCTTTCCTAGTCTTAAAGTTTAATTAATTTTCTAATAATCAGTTCCTTCATAAAGAAAAAACGATGTAAATCTGCCATATTTGGAATTCGCAGAGTGTTCATCACCCTTAGGGAATGAAGCATGCGTCCAAAAATATGAAGATTGACATCGTAGTTTTTACATTTTTTTGTAGAAAAATGTGTCTTCTGTTTCAAAACCGTATTGTGAAGGATTGAAGATTTGTTCTGTACTGCCTACAAAAAGAACGCCACCTGGCTTTAATGAAGCATGAAATTTTTTGTATAAAAGATTTTTTGCATCTTCTGTAAAATAAATTAAAACGTTTCTGCAAACAATCAGGTCATACATCCCTTCGAAGGGATCAGACAATAAGTTTTGCTGTTTAAATGTTACTGCTTTCTTCACTTCGTCTTTCAATTTATACAGGGCACCTTCTTGGGTGAAAAATACCTCTTTCATCCCAGGTGGGACTTCATTCAATGAACGTTCTGGATAGACACCATTCATTGCTCGTTGAAGGGCATTTTTATCAATGTCCGTGGCCGTTATCGATGCTTTTATTTGAGGGGTATACTTGGACATCATCATGGAAAGGGTATAAGGTTCCTCCCCAGTAGAACATGCTGCACTCCAGAGTTTGAGAGATTTATTCTCATTTAATATTCTCGGTAAGATTTTAGTCTCAAGAATTTCCCATCGTTTATAATTACGAAAAAATTCTGAAACATTAATCGTCATTCTATCAAGAAATTCTTCCATTTCTTTTTCATCCCGATTTAACGCACTAAAGAACTCTTGAAAACTTCCGTATCTCTTCTTTTCGTATAATGCGGTCAGCCTGCGCTTCATTTGGGCTTCTTTGTATAGTGCTAAATCGATGCCCGTCTTCCGTTTTATCCCTAGAATAAATTCACTATAATCATTTGACATTAGGATCCACACTCTCTTTGCTACCTTAATGTATAAGGCTATATTTACTATATCGAACATTCCAACAAAAACTTAAAGCAAAATCCATAGAAAAAAAGCAAGTCGTCCTAAAACGACTTGCTTCTGTACAATAAAATCTGTTAAAAGGATATTTGCTATCCCTATTATAGTTAGTAGTATATTAGTAAACCCACTCATTCATTAACTTAGAATATTCCACTAGCTCTTCCTCTTTAAAGAATAACCCAATTTCTCTAACAGCGCTTTCAGCAGAGTCAGAACCGTGAATAATATTCTTTCCGACAGTAAGTCCGAAATCACCGCGGATCGTGCCAAGAGCAGCATCCTTAGGATTTGTTGCGCCCATCATTCCACGAGCTGTTGTGATAACATTTTCACCTTGCCAAACCATTGCAAAGACAGGTCCAGAAGTAATGAAATCAACAAGCTCTCCAAAGAATGGTCTTTCTTTATGCTCGCCATAATGCTCTTTAGCCAGGTCATCTGAAATGCTCATAAGCTTTGCTCCAACTAATTGGAAGCCCTTTTTTTCAAAACGTGATACGATGTCACCGATTAACCCTCTTTGTACGCCGTCAGGCTTTACCATTAAAAACGTCTTTTCCATATTCCCCACTCCTAAATTATGTATGTATAGAAGTCCTAAGGACATCCCACGAAAATAGTAACACTGATTGGGGGTTTTGGCAACGTTTCCATTTTAAATTTTCTTAATATTTTCTCTTGCCGATATAGTTTGCAATATTTTTCAAGGTTTTCTTCACCCGATTGTATGGCAGGTGCTCTAAATCTTTCAGTGCTCTGTCTAAATACATTCCACTCAGCTGATGAGAGCGCTCTATGGCATCTGTTCCACGGATGGACGCAATGATTTCTTTCATCTCATCACGGGAAGTATACTCGGATACTTTTTCAATTTTCGATTTTAGAGTCGGATTCTCCATTGCATATAAAATTGGAAGGGTGATATTCCCTTGCCATAAATCACTTCCAGCAGGCTTCCCTAATTCTTCTTCACTCGCTGTAAGGTCCAATATATCGTCTGTAATCTGAAAGCTCATTCCCACATTATAACCAAAACGGTATAATCGTCTATGGATTTCTTCCGGAGCACCTGATGAAATGGCCCCCAACTGGCAACTTACCGCGATAAGCAGGGCTGTTTTCCTTTTAATTCGTAAAAGATAATTTCGCAAATTCTGGTCAAATTGATATTTATCTTCGATCTGTGCGATTTCTCCCTTGCAAAGTTCAACAAGCGTGTGAGATAGAATTTGGTGTGCTTCTGGTACCTTGATTTGAGTCATGTACTCCAGAGCCCTTGCAAAGATATAGTCCCCGGTATACATGGCGATCCGGTTATCCCATTGAGCTTTAATCGTCGGCTTTCCCCTTCTTAATTCCGCATCATCAATGACATCATCATGTACTAGGGAAGCCATGTGCATTAACTCAAGCGCTACAGCCACATTCTTCACAATATTGATGTCATATTGTCCAAACTTAGCTGACAATAAGACAAAAACAGGACGGATTCTCTTGCCACCAGCCTGCAGAAGATGAAGGGACGCTTCTTGTAAAAGCTGGGACTCGGACTCTATCGCCACTTCCAATTCCTTTTCAATTTCATCTATATCCGTTTTAAGAAACGAATACATCCTGTTTAGCTTCATAGTTTTTCCACCTAATTTACGAATTTCTTACTTTCTCCCCGAATGCATAGCGGCAACCCCGCCACTATAGGGCTTTACATGTATATCTTTAAAGCCTGCATCTTTAAACATCGTTGCAAGCTCCTTCATCCCCGGGAAATCTCTTGCAGATTCCTGTAGCCATGAATATTCGGTAAAGCTCTTTGCAAATACCTTTCCGAACACAGGCATAACGAAGCGAAAATACATGAAATAAAGCTGTTTGAATCCAAACATAGTAGGTTGGGAGGTTTCAAGACAAACAACCATACCTCCAGGCTTAACGACCCTATACATTTCTTTAAGAACATGGAGATAGTCCGGGACATTTCGCAAGCCGAACCCAATCGTTACATAATCAAATGAATCATCGTCAAAAGGCAGCTCCATTGCATTCCCATGAATAAGTTCAATGTTATTCAAATGGGAACTATTTACTTTATCTTCGCCGATTGAGAGCATATTCTGGCTGAAATCAAGGCCTACTACCTTCCCTGTTTCACCAACTTCTTCACCTATTGCCAATGTCCAATCCGCGGTTCCACAGCATACGTCGAGAGCCTCTGTCCCTCTCTTTACGTCCATATGTTTCATCGTTTCTTTTCTCCACTTTTTATGCTGTTGGAAACTAATTACCGAATTCATCTTGTCATAGTTCGAATAAATCTTTTCAAATACTCCATGGACTCTTTGTTCTTTGGACTGCTGCATTTCGTTTTACCCTTCTTCCGCATATAGTTTGGTCATTGGTTCAGGCTCAGCATAGGGAAACAATTGTACAATCATCTTTTTAAAATAGGGTGTGACAGGTTCTATGTTGTCTAAATGAGCTTGGATCGATCTCTTCGTCTCCCCAATTAATTCGTCCAGTTGGGATATAAGGCGATTGGAGTGTTCTTTCGGTAACTGCATATCTGCCCCACCGTTTTCTCTGTTATTCATTAAAGCGGAAAGCGCCTTAATAAAACTTGTATCCCTTGAATGTTCCAGGCATACCTTTTCTTGAAGAAGTTTCTTGTAAAGCAGCGACTCCCCAACGATTTCGATCCATATGTCATCTTCAAAAAAATGATAAAATTCGGACACGATCGCTGACTCTCTTTTTTTCACCCTTTTAATGAGGTCATCAAGGTTTTTATGCTCATCCTTGTAAATGGAAATTTTACTTTCATTCACTTCTTTGATGGCTTTTGCTAAATGTGCAATCAGGTCTACATCATCTGTGTTTGCGAGAATTTTGTAATAAAGGCTACTAAAGTACACTCCAGCCAGAACCGTCAGCTGCCTTTCTTTCAAGGAGTCACGCTCAGAGATTGTAACCTTTTCATGGGTATCAAGGGCTATCTGCAATAACATGGCAGTCGAAATCCACTGTACCACTTCTTCATTCATGGTCCGGCCTTCACTTGCAAAAGGCAGGAGCAGGAAATAAATTCGGTCACGATCAATATACGGTTGATCGATATACTCCTTAAGGTAAGAGTGATGTAACTGCTCTTCTATGTATTGATGAATGATATTCGCTTGATGGTTACAATCAATGAATTTCATACCCTTTAATCCCCATTTCTACTATGTATCAGTCTAAAAATTTCAGCATTAGATATTATACCATAAAATCCACAGCAATAGGGAACCACTCTTACCCTACAGAAAGCTGACTATAACAAAGGGGACGACCACGAAGCGTTACTTCTTAGTCCGTCCCACCTTTATCTTCTCTACACAGTGAAAGCCGGATAGAGTATTATTTCTTGTTATCACTTTCCACTTCACCGTAGCTGGTGACGATGGTTGCCTTTCCTCTTACTTTAATCGCAGAGGTATGATCAGTGAACTGCGCAATCATGACTTCACCTTTATCAAGCTTCTCTGAATGATGAAAACGGGTGTCTGTCCCCCTGGTAAGCCCAATCACATTCACACCATCTTCAATTGCTTTAATGACGATATAATCATTTGAATTCATCCTTGATCCCTCCTAATTCTTAATAAAAGTAAGAACTTCGCTACGTGCTTGAGGGTCTTCTTTAAACGAACCTCTCACAGCTGTTGTCACTGTACTTGAACCAGGCTTCTTTACACCTCTCATGGTCATGCACATATGCTCTGCTTCAACTACAACCATCACACCATGTGGTTCAAGTGTCTCCATCATTGTATCCGCCACGGTAGAGGTGATTCTTTCTTGAAGCTGAGGCCGCTTCGCAACGGATTCAACCGCTCTTGCCAGTTTACTTAAACCAGCCACTCTACCGTCTTTCGGGATGTACGCAACATGTGCTCTTCCGTAAAAAGGGACAAGATGATGCTCGCACATGGAATAGAAAGGAATATCCTTTACAAGTACCAATTCTTCATGATCCTCAGTAAATATCGTTTCAAAGTATTCTTTCGGGTCATGATCGATTCCCGAAAATACTTCTGCATACATTTTCGCCACTCGCTTTGGCGTATCTAATAAACCTTCTCTATTAGGATTCTCTCCAATTGCTTCTAATATTAATCGAATCGCTTCTTCTATTTGGCCATGATTGACTTGTGCCATTATGTTGTCCCCCTATAGTAACTTAAAGAAATAGTAACATTGTTAATATTAGCACAAGCCTATAATGTCATCAAAGACTAGTGCTTTAGAAGTTTTATAATAATATAAAAACGTCTTGAAGAGAATGATTTTCCACACATATTTTTTATGATGATCCATCCATACTAAAAAGAGAATAAAAAAAAGGCCGCATAAATATGCGACCTTTCATTATTACGCTCAAAGTATGTAATTATTTTACAGCTTCTTTAAGCGCTTTACCTGGTTTGAAAGCAGGTACTTTGCTAGCTGAGATTTCGATCTCTTCACCTGTTTGTGGGTTGCGACCTTTACGGGCTGCGCGCTCACGTACTTCGAAGTTACCGAATCCGATTAATTGTACTTTATCACCGTTTGCAAGTGAATCTTGAATTGTATCGAAAACAGCGTCAACCGCTTTTGTAGCGTCCTTCTTAGATAGCTCAGCAGCTTCTGCAACAGCATTGATTAGTTCTGTCTTGTTCATGCCATTCACCTCCTCCCAAGGAAATGTCTCAGTCATGATTCATTTACTTTAATATCATTAGTAAACAACTTTAGCGAATTCTATACATAAAGTGTAGAAAAAACGCTTGAAAACGTTGCTGAATCAATATTCAACAACAATTCTGTTAAAAGATTATCACAATAGATTCACCTTAGCAAGAACAAATCAAGAAATAATGGGAATCTTTTCTTATTTGAAACACAAATGTAATAGAAACACCATCAATCCCTTTATCCTTGCCGTCTATCCAACCTATCACTTCTCATCGATGACTGCAACTTATACCCTCAACAATTGTTCTCTCTTTTACTTCCCAACCTTGTATCTCCTTAAACATCGTCACCCTCTGTTTCATCTGAAATGTATATCCTGTTTGATGGTACGGAGAGATATAAATAACGGATAAACCCTTTCATACAAAGGGTTTATCCGTTATTTATTTTATTATGCCCTCTTAATTCTACGTCTCAATTAATAAATATACAATGTGATAACATTGTTTCACGATATTAAGATTTTTCATTGAAAAAATAATTAAGGTTGGGGCATAACTAAATCTCATCAATCGAAAAGTGAACAATATCTGGATAAATTATATGATTTGTACCTATTAATACACCGCTGTTTATTTCCGCTGCAGTTTAGCGGCATGCAATAAAAAAAAGACCCTCCAAGGAAGGTCAAAGTTGCTTATAGAATAATGGCGATTAATCCACCTGATCCTTCATTGATGATTCTTTCCAACGTATCTTTCAATTTATATCGGGCATTTTCCGGCATTAACGATAGCTTCGCCTGGATTCCCTCTCGTACAATGGAACTTAAGCTTCTGCCGAAGATATCCGAGTTCCAGATGGATAGCGGGTCATCTTCGAAATCCTGCATTAAGTAGCGCACTAGTTCTTCGCTTTGTTTTTCTGTACCGATGATTGGTTCGAATTTGGACTGCACATCCACTTTTATCATGTGTATGGATGGTGCAACAGCTTTCAAGCTGACCCCGAATCTGGATCCTTGTCTGATGATTTCCGGTTCATCTAGACTCATATCATTTAAGGAAGGAGCAGCAATCCCATATCCAGTCTGCTTCACCATTCGTAACGCGTCGGAAATTTGATCATATTCTGCTTTCGCATGTGCAAAATCCTGCATTAATTCGAGGAGATGATCTTTCCCACGAATTTCCACCCCAACAATTTCCTTCAAAACTTCATCATAAAGTTCATCCGGTGCGTACAAGTCAATTTCGGCAATTCCTTGACCCATGTCAATTCCAGCAAGTCCCGCACGCTCGATATGATCGAATTCACTGAAGTGATGAACAACACGATCGACATCACGCAATCGTTTAATATCCTTCACCGTTTCCTTCACTGCTTCCTGGTAGTTCTGTCTCAACCAGTGCTCTTCCTTGAGAACCATTACCCAGCTCGGAAGATTGACATTCACTTCGAGTACCGGGAATTCAAATAACGCTTCTCTAAGCACACTGAGAACATCCGAGTCTCTCATACTCTCTACGCTCATAGCAAGAACAGGAATGTCATACTTATCTTGCAGCTTCACTCTTAGGTCTTCTGTCTCAGGAGCATGAGGCCTTGCAGAGTTGATAACCATGATAAATGGTTTACCTACCTCTTTCAGCTCCTCAATGACTCTTTCTTCAGCTTCAATGTAATCTCCTCGGCCGATTTCCCCGATAGAGCCATCTGTCGTCACGACCACTCCTATAGTGGAGTGCTCCTGGATTACTTTACGAGTCCCAATTTCAGCAGCTTCATGAAATGGTATGGGCTCTTCATACCAAGGTGTATTGATCATCCTAGGTCCATTTTCATCTTCGTATCCCTTAGCACCCGGGACTGTATACCCTACACAATCTACCAATCTCACATTCACTTCAAGTCCTTCATCCACATGAACGGAGATCGCTTGGTTCGGTACAAACTTCGGTTCAGTCGTCATGATGGTCCTACCTGCCGCACTTTGGGGTAACTCATCTTGCGCTCTAGCCCGTTCTGATTCACTTGCGATGTTAGGAAGGACAACCAGTTCCATGAACTTCTTGATAAATGTTGATTTTCCTGTTCTTACTGCTCCTACCACACCTAAATAGATATCTCCGCCTGTTCTTTCGGCAATGTCCTTAAATAGATCGACTCTTTCCAAGAGATTCCCTCCCATCTTATATTCCAGGGATGTTTCATCCGTGTATTCTGTCTCACATTCTATATTTATGATGTTGTCCCAATGACTTATGACTATTAATATGCTTTTTTTCCCTCCTTATGATTAAAAGTGAAAAATTTATTATGTCTGAGCACTTATGAGCATTTGTTTTGATGAATTTCCCCTATAAAGGATGATATAAAAATAATAACCCTTCCCTTACAATATATTTTGTAAGAAAAGGGTTATGCCTATTTTGTCATAAAGACGGGTTCGTTATTTTCATCAACAGTATAAGGGAGAGAATATGCGGGAACGAAGAATGAGGCTTCCACGAGTAGATTCCGGATATCGTCCCCTTTTTTAAATTCATTATCCCCAGATTTAAGCTTCTCAAATAGGTCCATAGAGTAATCCACAAAAATGTCTCCGTCCCCATTAATAACGAGGGGAAGGTTTTTAGTTGAATAAGGACTATTCACATATACTTCATCATCATAGCCAAGCTCTTTATAATTCAATGAATACACATTGTTAGCTACTTCCTCATTAAACGGAGGGTAGTCATGAGCTTGTATCCTGATTTTTAGTTCCCTTATTTGTTCTGCTATCCGTAAATCAAATATTTTGACGGTCGGTTCTTCTTCAACATCCACGAGAACATATTGAAAAACTCCACCGTTTTCAAAAGCATTTCCTGGTATTTCAGGCAAATACCTTGGCGCAAGTTTCCGAAAGTCGATTGGATACTTCTGATAGATAGGGGTATCCTGGTCTCTGGTCTTAATCGGAAGAAGTCCACTATTATCCTTCTGATACGTTTCCACAGCCTCTTGTACCGCTTTTACCTGGGTTTCATAAGGAATTTGATTTTGACTCAGCTTTTCCTCAGGATACATACAACCAGAAAGAATACTCATTGTGAATATGAGAGAAAATGCTATTATATATAAGCGCTTCAATCTAAAACGTCCTTTCAATCGGGCGGTTCCTAGTTGGCTGGTCCGCTGAATACTATATAAATCATCATAAGTCCGCCTGCGATCATCAGTATGTAAGCCATGAAAGCTGTAATAAATCGCAAGAATTTTTGCTTGATCTTATATCTGCTAAAATAGATTGCTAATATGGCAAAAAACATGAATCCCATCGACGCAAACGAAATCCACATCTTCATCATCGAATCCAAACTACATCCCTCCTGTTATCGAATGTATTATATCATAAGAGCTTTAAATAGGAATAGAAAAGAATGGTTGTTCACGATTCTGTTACAAAGCTTTACGAAGAGACATCCTAGTTCTCTCTCCCGAAAAAAAGAGCCCCTCATGTGTTTTGGCATCATGGAGATGATGTCAAAACACTAAGAGGCGCTCTAAATAAGGGAGACCTACCCATCCATAGGCAAAGCTGTATATATTCATGACAGTGTATGCACGAGGATCTTGGTTCGCATCCTCGAATGCCTATTATTCCAAGATTTATTCATCATTTCCCCTAGAATTTATGAGGCAAGACTCCCCTATCCCCTTTGTGACTATGTTAAACGTTCTCCGAGAATATTCACAAGGTCTTCCATTTCGTTTGTTTTCACACGACCCATCAAATGATCTACCGCTTCTTTCGCTTCTACTTTATTAAATAGAACATCGTAAAGGGCATTCGTAATAGGCATATTCACTTCATATTTTTCAGCAAGCTGGTGACCCGCTTTGGTGGTTCTCACACCTTCTACTACCATCCCCATGTTGTCGAGGACCTCATCAAGGTTATGGCCCTTCCCAAGCATGTTTCCGGCTCTCCAGTTTCTCGAGTGAACACTTGTACAAGTAACGATTAAATCACCAATCCCAGTTAAACCTGAAAACGTCAAGGGGTTAGCTCCCATCTTTGTTCCTAAACGTGCCATTTCTGCAAGTCCTCTTGTGATAAGAGCGGCTTTGGCGTTATCACCGTATCCCAAACCATCTGTTATACCGGCAGCAAGGGCAATGATATTCTTTAAAGCCCCACCAATCTCCACCCCGAGCATATCAGGGTTCGTATACACGCGGAAATTCATGTTCATGAATAGATCCTGAATCTCTTCAGCAGCCTTCATATCCTTAGAGGATACAGTCACAGTCGTTGGATGTCTTAAACTCACTTCTTCTGCATGACTCGGTCCAGACAATACTACTACTGTATGTAGATTTTCAGGAGCCATTTCATCCTCAATCAGTTCCGAAATCCTTAGTAAGGAATCAGGTTCAATTCCCTTACTAACATGAACCACAGTCAACGAGGAATGTTGAGCCTCTTGAATTTGTCCCAGCACCCCGCGAATCGCTTTCGTCGGAACGGCCAAGATAATGGTATCAACACCTTCTAATGATTGTCCAAGATCATGATATCCTTTAATCGATTCTGGGAGCTGGATTTCTTTCAAATACTTCTCATTCGTATGCTGCGTATTGATTTCATCGATTTGTTCTTTCTTATGACCCCACAACCTTACTTCCAATCCATTATCAGCCAGGACCATCGCAAGCGCCGTACCCCAGCTACCTGCGCCAACCACCGTTACTTTTTTCGAATGTTTCATGTTTTACACCCACCTTATTATTTTCTTGCACGGGCAATAATACGAATAGGAGTTCCTTCAAATCCAAATGCATCACGAATCCTATTTTCCAGGAATCGTTCATAAGAGAAGTGCATTAATTCAGGATCATTAACAAATACAACGAATGTTGGCGGCTTTACAGCCACTTGAGTTGCGTAGTAAATTCTTAGTCTCTTACCATTATCCGTCGGTGTAGGATTCATTGCAACAGCATCCATGACGACTTCATTCAATACGCTTGATTGTACGCGCATCGAGTGATTTTCGCTTGCTGTATTAATCATAGGCAGTAAAGTATGAATGCGTTTCTTTGTTTTCGCAGAAAGAAAGACGATAGGTGCGTAGTCAAGGAATTGGAAATGATCACGGATGTTCTTTTCCCATTTGATCATCGTTTTCTCATCTTTATCTACAACGTCCCATTTATTGACGACAAGTACAACTGCTCTACCAGCTTCATGGGCATACCCTGCGATTTTCTTATCTTGCTCTATAATCCCTTCTTCACCATCAATGACGGAAAGGACAACATCCGAACGCTCAATGGCTCTAAGAGCTCGTAGCACACTGTATTTTTCAGTGGTTTCGTATACTTTACCTCTTTTTCTCATACCTGCAGTGTCAATGATGACATATTCCTGACCATCAAACGAATAGGACGAATCAACGGCATCTCTTGTCGTTCCTGCCACGTCGCTTACGATCACACGGTCCTCACCCAACAATGCATTGACTAAAGAAGATTTCCCTACATTTGGACGCCCAATTAATGAGAATTTAATCACATCTTCAGCATAATCCTCTTCTTCTTCTTGTTTGAAGTTCTTGACTACGTCATCAAGAAGGTCTCCAAGCCCAAGTCCATGTGAACCTGAAATCGGATATGGTTCCCCAAATCCTAATGAGTAAAAGTCATAAATCATTTCTCTCATTTCAGGATTATCGATTTTATTGATACCGAGTACAACCGGCTTTTTTGAACGATATAGAATTTTGGCTACAATTTCATCCGCTGCGGTTACTCCTTCACGACCGTTCGTCAAGAAAACAATAACGTCGGCTTCGTCTATGGCAATTTCCGCCTGCTGCCTGATTTGATCGAGGAATGGTTCATTCCCAAGTTCAATTCCACCTGTATCAATGATATTAAATTCATGCGTCAGCCACTCAGCAGAACTATATATACGGTCTCTTGTTACACCAGGAACATCTTCAACTATGGATATTCTTTCACCAACTATTCTATTAAAGATCGTGGACTTCCCAACGTTTGGACGTCCTACGATTGCTACTACTGGTTTTGTCACGTTATTCACCCTTTCTGTAAGAAGTTGTCCTATTCTTACATTTCCTCTTTTTAACCTTTACAGTCATATTTATTTGGAACTATGCATAATAAGGACTGACCCTTAAGGTATTGTTTCCTTATGGGACAGTCCCCTAACTTTACTATTTTATCAATAAAAGAATAAACTAGCAATCAATGTTTTACAATGATGAATAGACCGTCATCTATTTCGTGGGCAATGCCATCCAGAATAGCTTCAAGGTTTGCACAAATCTTTTGTAATTCTTCATCTGTTTTGCAATAGAATACGCTGGTACCACTGGGTACCTTCTCAGGAGTGGTTGTCACGGTGGCTAGTATAAACTTCTCGATTGTGGTGCTCATTCTAATTTACTCCCTTCCTGATTCGCTTTCGATTCAGACGGCATCCTTATCGCATTTTCCAAAGTCGGAACTTGCCCCAGGATGGCAATCGCTTTCTCTACATCCTTTCTCTGCGGAAGGACAAATACACCGATCCTTCCATCGTCCAAATCCCTCTTAGCAAGCGGTGTCAATGCAGGTGTACCTGAATCCTTGAAAATCCCCAGTGAAGTCGACATATCGTGAAGAATGGCTTGGCGCTGGCCAAGATTGGCTAGAGTAGATCTAGAGTCAAAAGATTTCGGCGAAAGAATGAAGCCCATCCCATATCTTAGAATCTCTTCCTGTCTAACTTTCAAACCGATATTCATAATATAAATATTATCTACATAAAGCCCAGCTCCATCAAAGTGGGGCTTCACATATTCAATGTCAACGATATCCTTCAGCCTGCCCCCAGCCATCAATTTATGAGCAATCAGCATACATATCCCGCTAATTAGCAGTGCGACATAAATATTAAACACAATATACGCGATTGTTGCGAGCAGTGATGTGAAAATAACCAAATAATTTCGGCTTTCAAAGGCGACAGCTATCCCCTCAATGTAGGTAGCCCCTCTTGGTACTAGTTCATATGCATCTAATTCGGTCAAAGTATTTCTCTCCATATTCCGAACATCCCGAAATTGAGAAGCGGCTACGGTCAAAAAGGTAATGGCCGTAAAGTTCTCTTCTAGCAGTGCAGGTATCGCGATCGTCCCCAAGCCCGCTGCAATGAATCCTAGAGCTATATGAATAATCTTCCCATGCAAATAAGTAGGATATTGGCGATAGTCTGTACGTAACATAAAGATTCTAGTTAATGTCCCAACTACGACTCCGAAGATTACCGGATATACATACACATTCATAGATTTTTCATTTCCCCTTTATTTGTCAGTGCCTTGATGTTAAAGACCTGATTCATTTCTCCAAGCGTCTTTAAGACGATGAGGCCCCCGAAGGAAATTGCCAGGGTATCCAGATATACAGGACCCCCTAAGATATAGACAAATCCAATCTTATTCAATGGAATGCCGAGTAAAAACTCTCCAATTATACTGCTTCCTGCAATGGACAATAAACGGAGAATGAAATGGGAAGAGTGCCCATAAAAAAGAATGCTCATCATCACAAAGGATAAAGAAATAATCAGATTTTGATCAATAAACACGAGTACAGGATCATAAATAGCCACTAGCCCAATGCCTGCATAAAACATTCCCATCGTTAGAACGACAACAAGCATGTACAATTTTTCCCTTAATCTCAAGTTTCGTATGTAAAGGATACAAATAAGTGCAAAAACGAAAACAGTGGCGCTAACTTCTAACGAGCCTATCTTTATGCCATATGGAAACACACAAATGAGCAGTAAACACACAAAAGACGAAAGGAAGCGATAGGGGTGTGTCTTACTCAATAAAAATGTCGCATAAATCCAACACCCCCAAATCAACCATAAAAACAAAATCCCATCCACAGATAACCTCTCCCTCCTATTATCTACATTATGGAAAATCTTTATGTATCTCATTCATGTATGAAACAACTTTTCAAAGAAAAAATAAGAAAGGGAGGTGTTTCAAATGGGAAAGGACCGTCAAGAAAAGAAGCTTAAACAAAGTAAACGAGTGGAGTCTGATAGAGATCAAGGCTTACATTACAACGGAGCTACAAGCCTGAAGGGAACAGAAGAAACGAATAAATAGAACCAAAAAAGACGCATTCTCATTTGAGATTGCGTCTTTTTTATTAACTCATGTTCTTTTACTGTATCGGTCAGGTTTCAACCCTCTTGCGTCAAGCCAATGATACACATCTCCTGATAAAACAAGTGGTACACGGTGGAGTTCTTCTATCCTTTTACAGCCAAGAGCACACATTAAGAACTGAATATCCGTATGAATTTGATTCACTTCTTGAATAGTATCTTGAAGCCCCGTTTCAACTAGTTGCTTAAGGATCACTCCCGCCATTCCGACGGCAGATGCCCCAAGACCAAGGGATTTAACGATATCCAAGCTATTCTGGATGCCTCCTGAAGCAAGAATCGGTTTAGATGAAGTGGTATGGCATTCAGCAATGGAAACGGCAGTAGGAATTCCCCAATCATCGAAGAAATCCAACATTCGTTTCCTACGTTGATTTTCAATTTTTGAGAAATTCGTACCGCCAAATCCTCCTACATCAATAGCCGAGATCGTTGAGTTTGCCATAGATGAGACAGCCTCTTTACTAATACCAAAGCCCGTTTCTTTCACAATGACAGGGACAGAAAGATTCTCTGCAATAAGCTCGATTCTTTCTATTGCCCCCCTAAAGTCACGATCCCCTTCAGGCATTGTCAATTCCTGTATCACATTCAAATGGATTTGCAATGCATTGGCTTCAATCATTTCTACTGCATCTCTTGCTTGTTGGACCGATGCCTCACTCCCTAAATTCCCAAAAATCATACCATTCGGATTAAGGTCACGAACAATTTCATATGTTTTTCGCTCGGAAGGGTCTTTAAGAGCAGACATCTGAGAGCCCACTGCAATTGCCAGTCCAGTTTCTCTGGCAAGAATCGATAACTCTTCATTGATTTTCGAAGTAGACTCCCCACCGCCACCTGTCATAGCATTGATGAAAATTGGCGAACTCCAAGTAAGTTCGCCAATTTCAGTTGATAGATGTATCTCATCTACCGCTATATTCGGTAAGCTTTGGTGGACAAAAGCCACTTCATCAAAACCCGTTTTTCGTTGTTGACCGGTTGATATAGCGTAATTAATATGGTCTTGCTTTCTTTGAGCTCTCGTCACAATTCATCACCATTACTTAAGATCTTTTAATTTGTCTCCAATCAAATCACCTAATTGGAATCCAGTGCTTTCTTCAGGCATTTCATAATCCGTTACTTCTGCCTCTTTTTCTTCAAGGGCCTTGATGCTTAAAGATAAACGCTGCTCATTTTCGTTAACATCGAGCACCTTTACCTTAACATTCTGATTCTCTTGAAGGACTTCGTGTGGAGTACCGATATGTTGGTGTGATATTTGGGAAATATGAACAAGCCCTTCAACACCAGGTAATACCTCTACAAACGCTCCATATGATACAAGTCGTTTTACAACCCCGTCCAATATAGTGCCTTTAGGAGCTTTCTCAGAGATATCACTCCAAGGTCCAGGAAGTGTTTCTTTAATAGATAAAGAAATACGTTCATTGTCACGGTCGACGCTTAACACTTTCACTTGAACTTTTTGTCCCTCTGTTACGACATCAGAAGGCTTTTCAACATGTTCATGGGATAGTTGCGAGATGTGAACAAGCCCATCTACTCCACCAATATCTACAAATGCACCGAAATCTGTAATACGCTGCACAGTTCCTTCAAGGACAGCACCTGATTCAATATCAGTGAGAAGCTGTTTCTTTTGTTCCTGCTTTTCTGCCTCTACTACAGCCCGGTGGGACAGAATTAGTCGATTTTTCTCTTGATCGAGCTCGACAATTTTAAAGGTTAAGGTTTTATCCTTATAGTCCGAGAAATCCTCGACATAGTAATCTTCAACCAATGATGCAGGAACAAACCCTCTCACACCAAGATCTACTACAAGACCACCTTTAACAACGTCTTTTACTTCCGCTTCAAATATGTCACCATTTTCAAAGCGGATTTTCATTTCTTCCCACGCTTTTTCAGCATCCACTTTACGCTTTGAAAGAACCAGAAGTTCTTCTTCAACTTTTGTCACGATTAACTCAAGTACATCCCCTTCATTGACTACATCAGAAGCTTTTTCAATATGAAGGCTTGAGAGTTCACTAATTGGAATGATGCCATCCACTTTGCTATCTTGAACGTCAACTAAGACTTGTTTCTCTTCGACCTTAGTGACTGTCCCTTTTACTTTTTCACCAATTTCAAGGTTTTTCACTTCAATTCCATTCATGTCTTCCATTATGTACTCCTCCTTAATCCATGACTACAAAGATTTTGATAATTGTGAGACTTCGCAATTTAAAATATTCTTTCTACTAACTTCTAATAAATACTACTTTTTGTCAAGCGGGAAACCTTATATTATTCATGCTCATGAATCAGATTTTCAATATGCTGCATAATAATTTCAGTTGTTTTCTCCGCATTTAATTTTTGTTCACGGATTCCATCCATTTGAATCGGCGGGCCAAATACAACCTTCAATTTCTTAAATGGCTTGTATGGTCCGATTATGGCGCAAGGTACAACATAAGCGTCGGAGCGTAGGGCAAAGAAGCCGGCACCCGCTAACCCCTTACCTATTTTTCCCGTTTTACTTCTAGTACCCTCTGGAAACAATCCTAAAACATCTCCCTGTTTAAGAACTTGTAATCCTTTACGGAGGGCTTCCCTGTCACTCATTCCTCTTTTAACGGGGAATGCTCGTAAATCAGGCAGTAATTTCCCTAACACAGGTAAGTTGAAGAGCTCTTCTTTCGCCATGAAAGATACTGGTCTTGGTGCTGAGATCCCTACAACAGGGGGATCCAGGTTATCAATATGGTTGGTACACAGCAAGACTCCTCCATCTTCTGGGAAATGTTCCAGCCCTTTCACCTCAATCCGATACAAAGGTGATAGGATCGACTTAACGAGACCTCTTACAAAGGTATATGTGTTCACTTTAACCTTTCCTTTCTACTAACAACATGATTACATCCACCACTTCTGAAATAGATAAAGAAGTTGTATCTATTTCTGTTGCATCTTCAGCTTTTTTCAGAGGTGCAACTTCTCTCTCGGAATCAATCTTGTCTCGGAGGGCAATTTCTTCCTTTAATTGATCCAGATCAGTCGGAAATCCCTTTGAAATATTTTCTTCATGTCTTCTTTGCGCTCTCTCTTCAACACTGGCAAGTAAGAATACCTTGATCTCAGCATCAGGGATTACATGGGTACCGATATCTCTTCCATCCATCACAACAGCGCCTTCTTTCGCCAACTGTTGCTGTCTGTGCACCATTTCTTCCCTGACCCGGGAATGGACCGCTACATGCGATACCGAGTTGGTCACAGAGGATTGGCGGATTTCATCCGTGACATTATCCCCATCCAGGAAAACCAACTGTCCTTCTTCAGAAGGCTCTAGTTCAATCGTTGTGTGTGATAATAAATTCGTCAACTCACCCTCGTTATGCAAGTCTACGTTGTGGTTCAAAGCTTTATACGTTAAAGAGCGGTACATCGCCCCAGTATCAATATAAAGATAAGATAATTTCCCTGCTACTATTTTCGCTACTGTGCTTTTCCCTGCAGCTGCAGGACCATCGATTGCAATTCTTAATTTTTTCAATTCATCCACCTACTTAAATTCCTAATAATTTTCTTACCTATTTTAACATAAATCTCACTTCTCGTTTAAAGATTCTTTCCTTGAGGTTGTTCTCTTCAGCTTTTCTATTCATGTAAGTTCAAGGACTACATGGAAGATTCCTGTCCCGTGACACTTTTGCGTTTATAAGAAGTGGGTAGCAATTGTTTTCTCAAAATAACATCTACCATTAATTAATCATTATTCTTCAAAAATTCCACAAACGAAAAAGAGAGCAGGCATCAATCTCCTGCTCTACCTGAAATGGTTTCTACGATTTCACTATATTCCATTTTCTCCACACCTTCATAAAATACGATCTTATGAAGCTCTGGAAGAACATTTAGTTCATGAAACACAAATTGGACGGCAATTAATAATATAAAGTGAATAATGGCCAGTTTAATTAAGATACGTTCAATAGACTTCAATGATCTCACCCTTTTTCTATCCTTAGAAAAAGTATGGGTCAATTATGGGATTTTATTCAAGTAAGCCTTTTTTTCTTAAGTCCAGCTGCCTTTCAAAGCAGTATCGTAATATAAGCTGTCGCTGACTTTCTGTTAAGTGAACGAACTCGATGCTTGCTACTTCATTCTGATCTTTCTCAAATACCCGTATCACCTTACCCTCGATTTCTACATACTGACACTCGCCTGTTTGCATGGGAAGGACAATGATTGTGGATATTTTCATCCCTCCGTGGAGGCCCATTCTCTTTTTCACCTTGACTGCACAGCCACCTGCACTGAGGTCCTCTGTGATAGTTGGATGAAACTCACCGTTTATTTTTAATGAAATATTTGTATTAGCTTCTACTCGAACAAATTGTCTTCTTTGAATTTTGACTAGTCCTTCTTCCCCGGGATAGTGAAGGTAAATCATAGGTATTTTGGATAATTTGCGTCCCATTACCTCTGTTTCAAACATCATGACAGTCTGTTCGTTTATGATAAAGCTTGCTTTAAGCTGGGTTCCATCGATAAGAAAAATGGTTTTCTCTGTTTTTGTGTGGATGGGGTAGTCAATGTAAATCCCTTCATCCCCCAATTCAACAACCCGGCATCTATATTTATCAAATGTATCATTATGTATAGGTTCCAATTGCAATACGGTGCCTGCTTTTATCATAGTCCAAAACTCCCACTTCCAATATTATGTATCTATATTATGGCATGACAAACTTCACCTTTCCACACCTTTTTTATAAACTCTGATCTGAATTAGCTTACACCCCCGTTGTAAAAGAGAAGAGGGACGGACCTCCAACTTGTGGAGGTCCGTCCCTCAAAATCATTATACAACTTCTTCATAAATAGGCTCTGCTTTTTTAAGTCTTTCCACTTTTTCTTCTTCTCCGGTGTTTGCATTGATGAATATTCGATAGGTATCTTTACCTAACATTCCTAAGAATTCGTAGCACAGTACTTCTTCGTTCAAGTCATTCACGATAACAGATTGACGCTCTTCCATTATTTTTAAGTTGGGATTTGTTGTTTCTTGAGCCTGTGCCTTTGTAATCGTAGCTTTCGGTATTTCTCTTTCGTGATTATTCTTTAAGTACTCTTCAGCAGCGAAACCTACAATTTGTCCATTGTCCAATGCTACTTTAATTTTGACTGAATCGGGATAAATCCGCACTCCATCCAGTACTGTAACGTATGTGAAAATGCCGATATTGTCATATTGTGCACTTTCAAACAGCTCTAGATTTTTAAATTCATTTTCCTCTAAGAAGTCAGTAGCTTTTCCTGCTGCTTTATTTAGACTAATTTTTATTTCTTTGATCTTACGATTATTGATATACCAGATGGGATATCCGCCTTTTTGTGTTACATCCATACTTGCTTCTGTATTCCCATTACCAATCGAGACACTAAAAAATTTATAATCTGATCCTTTTCCACTTTTTGATACTTTAGCATCCTTCGATTTCGGGATACCGGAATATTTACGCAAAATCCGTACGGCTTCCTCTTTAGAGATTTCTTTCCCTTTTAACTTTTTAAAGTTTTGATTTTTCCTCTCGCTATTTACAGAAGTCGTTGTACCAAAACTTGCTTCATCGTATCCTGTCACATTCTTTTCAACGGTTTTAAAGCCATCGATAATCGTGTTATCAGTCTGTTCGTCCCCTGATGCCAAGGCAAGTTCCACATCCATCCATCTTAAATTATTCTCCATGACTAGATGTTGAACCTTCCTTAATTGATTTTGAATATCGGCACTTTGTTTATACAAGTTTTCTAGTGACTTATACTCTTTTTCTGATAATGGATTTTTATCTAGATCCCTTACCGCTACCCGGTAGCTGAAATCTCCAATATTACTCAGAAATTCTTCTGTTTTATTAAACGGCAGCAGAGTTAAAGGTAGCTGCCCTACATCACTGTGTGCTTGTGAAGTCAATCTCCAAACATCGGCAAGAGCAGGAGATAATGATTTTCTTGAATTCATCGCAAGGGTGGCACCGATCTTATCATGTAGCAGATCCACTTGATAAGTTAATTCATGAAATGCCCTCTGATAGTTGTTCTCAGCATTTATTAATATCGCATTTTTCTCTTGATGCTCCTGGTACCCCCAAAATGCAGTTCCCGCAACACCAAGAACGAGTACAGTAATTAGTATGACACGTAGCAATTCCATTCACCTCTTTAATTACAGAATATGTGCTTTCCAATTTTCTTAATTTGTGGGCGTGACCATATCCACTTACTTGTTGCCGTTGCAGGGTTAAAGTAATATAGTGCGCTTGATGATGGATCCCAACCGTTTATTGCATCAAGTACTGCTTCTTTCGCCTGGTCATTTGGTGTTAACCATATTTGCCCGTCAGCGACGGCTGTAAAGGCACCTGGTTCAAAAATGACCCCTGCCGCTGTATTGGGGAAGGAAGAGCTGTCAATTCGATTTAAAATAACGGCCGCCACTGCCACTTGACCTTCATACGGCTCACCACGAGATTCGCCATATACTGCATTTGCCATCAATTGTATATCGTTTTGAGAAAACCCATTTGGTGTATTCACTGCTGTTGGTTTAGAAGGTGTCGATTTGTTCTCTGTAGCAGCATTCCCTTTCCCATCACCTTCAGTACCTTTTTGCTTACTAATTTCTGTTCCGCCATAATGACTGAATTTGTTGCCTTTTTTAATTTGTTCCTTCACAAATTGTTTATTATACTTTGATGCCTTCACGAGCTTATCTTTTGTTTCGGTTCCAGCCAGTCCATCAATAGGAAGACCGAACTCATATTGAAAGTTTCTCAGAGCCCAGTAAGTCCCCCATCCAAACACCCCATCAATATCACCGTTGTAATAACCGATGTATTGAAGTCTGGATTGAAGTTCTATGACATCTTCGCCAGTTGCGCCATGTTGGATCACTTGATTAGTAAATGCGCCTACTTTCTCCCCTTCAGACGAAATCATAAAGAGAGAACACATAAGCACCATGACGACTGAAGAAGAAACCAATTTGAAACGACTATTCATCATACTTCAACCTCCATATCTTCAATTAACATTAAGCCTAGTTTTTGTAGTGGCTCCCATTTTATACAAGTGGAGTCATAAAAATATGAAAACGTAAAAAGAACTCTCCTTAAGTGAAGATCACCTGTTTAACTCATACTCTGATTTATTGTTGGAGTTTTTCACACATTTATCCTAATTTAAAGGACGTGGAATCCTTTTGATAAGACACTGTAATGTGCAAGCAAAAGGGATGTAAACAAGCAGGGTTATAATGGGAAGGAGAGCTACATCTAAATTCACACTAAAATGGGAGGTTCAAAATGGAAGATTATTTAGCAAAATCTTTAGATGAATGGAAAGTGGACATTTCAGAGGTGTTGGATCAAATCAATAATGATTATGAAGAGGTGAAGAAAGAACTTAAAGTATATTCCTATAAATACGGAATTACAAAACAAGTCATTCAGTCCACTGTCAATGAAGAGATTATTGAAAATATCAGACAAATGTATCACAAACCATTTGAAGAAAAGTATAGTGAACTGAAAGAATACATACGTGATTTGGATGAAAAAAGAAAAGTATTTCAAATGTTCGTGAATAAGATTGATGAAGTGAAGCTTAAAGAAGCGCCCAAAACCGACCTCGCAGCCACCTACAAGTGAAATTCAAAGGAACCGCCTGATCGTGGGAGGTTTATCCAATAAAAAAAAGACGCTCCCATCAGGAGCGTTTTTAAATGATTTCATTTTCCAATTCAGTATTGTACTTCTTTTCGGTAAGTTGGTGCGCACTTTTTACTTTCTTTAGGCCTAACCACCATAGGAAAAGCATAAATGGAACCATATAATAGACCCAGTTTTTCTCAGCTAAAAAAATATAATTGTAGGTTCCATGTAACATGAAAGGAACTGAAACTGCAAGAAACAGCCACTTCCGCCTTTCTTCCTTAGAAGAGAACTTGGCCTTTCCTAAATAATATCCCATTATGACACCGAACAGGGCATGACTGGAAACTGGGAGAATGGCTCTTCCAAATGCGTGCTCCACACCATTAGCGACCAAATATAAAATATTTTCAACAGTTGCGAACCCAAGTGAAACACTAGCACCATAAATGATTCCATCATAAGGTTCGTTAAAATCAACATGTTGGAAAATCGCAAACATTAAAATGAACCATTTAAAGAATTCTTCGAGGAAACCGGAAGAAATAAAGGCCGTAGACCAATTTGAGCCAATGATGCCTTCAACTTCCAGAACGTATTGTAAGAACATAATCGGAAATGTTATAAGAGCCCCATACATAAATGTCTTGAACACTAAAGTAATGGGTTCCGCCTCGTATTGATCACGTAAATAAAAGTAACTTAACAATGCTAATCCTGGTGCTATACCCGCTGATAAAATCACCAGCATAAAAAGTCCTCTTTTCTTTCGGTTTTCTTAATCGTATCATGTTAGTGTAGGATTGGAAATAAGAATTTATCTGGTTGGAGGAATGTTCGATGAAGAAAGATATATTAGTCATACATACAGGCGGCACGATTTCAATGATGGAAGATGAACATACAGGAGCAGTAACACCTGGGAAAGAGAATCCACTCTCTGTACAAACATCCATCGTCTCAAACATAGCAAACCTGATGGTCGAAGAAGCTTTTCATCTACCATCGCCCCATATCACTCCTAAACATATGCAACAACTTAAAGAGCTAATTGAAAACAAATATCAGGAAAAAGCTTTCGACGGTGTAGTCATCACTCATGGTACGGATACACTTGAAGAAACTGCTTATTTCTTGGATCTGACCCTCTCCCTCCCTATCTCTGTGGTCGTCACAGGTGCGATGCGCTCAAGCAATGAAATAGGGGCGGACGGATTATATAATCTAATTTCTTCTGTGCGGGTGGCAGCTGATGAAAAATCAAGGAACAAAGGTGTATTAGTTGTCTTGAATGATGAAATCCATTCCGCTAAGAATGTGACAAAAACACATACGAGCAATGTATCTACCTTTCAAAGTCCACAATATGGACCGATTGGGATCGTGACAAAAAGAGGCGTGCTCTTTCATCACCAGCCTACATCTACTGAATACTACCAGGTTTGTGACATATCAAAGAGGGTGACGTTGATTAAAGCTTACGCAGGAATGGATTCAGGACTATTGAAAGTCATAAAAGACCTGCAATACGACGGAGTAGTCATCGAAGCATTGGGACAAGGAAATCTCCCTCCCGCCACTGTGCAAGGTATTAACGGGCTATTAGAAGCAAATATTCCTGTTGTGTTGGTTTCTAGATGTTTCAATGGTATCGTACAGGATATTTATGGATATTCCGGTGGCGGAAAACAGTTGAAAGAAAAGGGGGTTATTTTCTCCAATGGCCTGAATGGGCAAAAGGCCAGGATTAAATTAATGGTTGCCCTTTCCCAAACAGGTGACATTAAAGAATTGGAATCGATCTTCAAAAATTAGATTCCCCCCTTTAATTTCAATATCAAACAAACCAAAATAAAGAGGCTCTCAGCTGAGCCTCTTTATTCATTAATTATCTTTTTTCGTAATGGACTCGGCGATTAGTCCACCGTGCAGACGGCCATTTTCAATAAAGATTTCATTTGCATTGTTTCCAGCTGCAATAACACCCGCAATATATACACCGGCTATATTCGTTTCCATCGTTTCTGGGTGGTGCGCAGGGCGACCGGTTTCTTCATCAATGTCGATTCCCATCTTGGTAAGAAAACTATGATCCGGATGATAACCGGTCATGGCAAACACAAAATCATTTTTGATTTCTTTCTTCTCGCCGTTTACATTGTAGATGAGAGATTCTTCCGTAATTTCATCGACACATGCATGGAATTCCATTGTTACTTCCCCATTTCTCACCAGTGCATCAAAATTCGGGAGAATCCAAGGTTTAACACTCTTAGAATATTCACTTCCTCGGTATAAAACAGTGACTCTTGCTCCAGCTTTATTCAATTCAAGTGCTGCATCGACTGCTGAGTTCTTTCCTCCGATCACAACCACATCGGTATCGAAAAACGGATGTGCCTCTTTAAAATAGTGGAACACCTTCTGCAATTTCTCTCCTGGTATTTCCATATAGTTCGGATGATCATAATAGCCAGTTGCAATGACTATCGATTTACTTTCGTATACGCCCTTTGAAGTGGACACCTTAAAGCTTTCATCCTTTTTCACGACGGTATGAACGGTCTCAAATCGATTGATCCTTACGTTCTTTCTTTTAGCCACTTCTCGGTAATACACAAGCGCTTGATTCCTTTTTGGCTTATGTTCTTCAATAACGAATGGGACGTCACCTATCTCAAGCTTCTCACTCGATGAAAAGAAGGTTTGGTGAGTAGGGTAATGATAGATCGCATTCACAATATTCCCCTTTTCAATAATCAAAGGGTCGATTCCTTTTTCTTTTAAACTAATAGCTGCAGATAACCCACAAGGTCCTCCGCCTACAATGATGCATTCTTCAATCTTCAAATTCAGACACTCCTTCAATTTCTCTATCTGAATGGTGGTTTACGTTTATACGCTTCAGATTTATCAATATTCTCTACTCAATTATTATGGAATAAGATTGCGACCAGGTCAAAAGGAAGCACTCGGATTTCCGATTCCTGCCTTCAATATTATTGCTTATCAGTACCGAATTAATCTTCATTAGAAAGGCATCTTTCGTAAACTTGGTTGCTTTTTCCATGAGCGCGTGTTGGTATATCCTTTACGAACAGAGATAAATAGAAAGAGGATGAGGTGTATTCACCTCATCCTCTTCAGCATTATTTAAATCCAGCCTCTGAATCGACATGCTTCAGCCATTTTTCTAACTCCTACCATATAGGCGGCTAGCCTCATATCCACTCTTCTAGTTTGTGATGTTTCATATACATTATTAAAGGAGCTAACAAGTATCTTTTCAAGCTTCTCTTCTACTTCTTCTTCTGTCCAATAATATCCCTGATTATTTTGTACCCACTCAAAGTAAGAAACCGTTACACCACCTGATGAAGCCAAAACATCAGGGACAAGCAGGATGCCTCTTTCTGTTAAGATCCTCGTCGCATCTAATGTAGTTGGACCGTTAGCAGCTTCAACCACGATGCTTGCCCTGATATTATGGGCATTCTTCTCTGTAATCTGATTTTCTATAGCGGCGGGGACAAGTATGTCACAATCGAGTTCTAATAACTCTTCATTTGTAATCGTATTCGTAAACAATTTCGTAACCGTCCCGAAACTATCCCGTCGATCCAGTAAGTAGTCGATATCCAGACCGTTTTCGTCATGAAGTCCGCCATATGCATCTGAAATCCCGATGACCTTTGCTCCTGCATCATGCATGAACTTCGCAAGGAAACTACCTGCATTCCCGAAGCCCTGAACGACAACACGAGCTCCAACCAGCTCAATCCCCTTTTTCTTAGCCGCTTCATGAATACATATTGTTACTCCTTTGGCTGTAGCCGTCTCACGCCCATGAGACCCCCCCAGTACCAATGGTTTTCCAGTAATGAACCCCGGAGAATTATATTCATCAATTCTACTGTATTCATCCATCATCCACGCCATGATTTGAGAATTTGTGAAAACATCTGGTGCAGGGATATCCTTAGATGGCCCGACTATTTGACTGATGGCACGAACATATCCTCGACTTAAACGCTCTAATTCCCTAAATGACATGTCACGGGGATCACAGATGATCCCCCCTTTTCCACCACCATATGGGAGATCCACAATTCCACATTTCAAACTCATCCAAATCGAAAGAGCTTTCACTTCTTTTTCAGAAACATTCGGGTGAAAACGTATCCCGCCCTTTGTTGGTCCTACTGCATCATTATGCTGAGCACGGTAACCCGTGAACACCTTTACTTTTCCATCGTCCATACGGACCGGTATTTTAACTGTTAACATTCGTATAGGTTCTTTTAATAATTCAAATACTTCTTCAGAATACCCCAATTTATCAAGAGCAAGTTGAATAACCGTTTGTGTAGATTTCAGCACATCATGCTTATCTGATGCTTGATGATTTTCTTTCCCCTTTTCGGCTACCATATATGTAAACCTCCCAGTATACTTCACTGTTTAACGGAACCTAGTCCCATTCATGACATAGTATACACGTTTGATTTCTTCTTGCAAAGAAGGAAAATAAAAAATTGAACATTTATTTGAAAACGCTATCAAAACCGAAAAGCGTAGGTGGCTCGTTCAGCCCCGACAAGCATAAGATCAATGGACCATGAAGGCGGTCTTTGCCTTCTTGGACCATTTAGCTTATGACCTCGAGGGGCTAGCCGCCGGAGCTCTCCAAATATTATTGAGTCTCAGAAAGTGGAAATCAAATGGTATCCAACTTTAACGATGACTTAAAAAAAGCACCTTCAGGGATAATTCCTAAAAGTGCAAAAAAGATTATTTCCCTACCAGATTCCTGTGATAAAACATCTATTTCAAGGGGGGTAAAGATTCTATACATGTTTCCATCACCAATCTTTGGTCCAGCTCGTCAAAAATAAAACAATATTTTTTCAATAGAGTCCCTCAATAACACAACACGACCATATTCCATCAGAATATACTTCGTGATTTTGGATTGCTGGCCATACTCGGCACAAATCGCTTCCAAAATGAAGCTATCTCCTTCAAGTAAATTTTCTATAAGCACGTAATAATTTTTCTCATAGTAAAAAATGCTGAATTGGATGAGCGAGTTATTCACATTACCCATATCATTTATTCGCTTAAAGAGGTCTAACAAATCCTCGAAATCATCCAAATAAACCAGAACATCGCGCTCATTCATAGACGGCATTATTTCGTTTCCATCTTCCCAGTCGGAAAAATCATCTTCTGATTCCAAGGTAAGGATCATACAAATTTCATGGTCATCGAAGGATTCTATCTCCACCGTGATTTCCATTTGTGTTTCGATACCAAATTTTCCTTGGACTTCATCTAACATATCTTCAAAAAGATCATGCCACATGTAGGAATCTTTCCATTGGTCTTGTTCAAATAAACCTTTTTGTTCTAACTCTTCCACACTTATAGAAAATTTAATTTTATTATCAGAAATTCTTTCGAGCTTCATCTTCGTACCCCCTAGAGTGTGACGATTTATCATCATACTATGTAAGGGGCAGGAAACAGTGCATCTTCTACTTACAATTTACTTTTCAACCACTGCTCCCACTCTTGTTTAGACTGTCCAACGATATGCTCTGTGTACTGTTCTTTTAATTCTTTTGTAAGATGATCGACTGCAAATCCCCCGATGCCTATTTCAAGATCACCCCGCTCCTTTTTTAATGAAGAAACAAGGGAAAGAAGATTGTTCACATTTTCCAAAAGGGTACAGGAAAAGAAGAGAAATTTAGGATCAACTTCATCAAGAACAACATCAATATCATTTTCTTTTATGCTGGATCCCAGGTAGATGACTTCGAAGCCTTTTCTCCTGACATAAAGAGTGAAAATCAATAATCCTAATTCATGCCATTCACCTGGTCCGCAAACCGCGACTACTTTAGGCAGGATACCATTGTGGGGAAACGAATGCATGATGATGCCAATACGGGACCTGAGGATGGAGGTAGCAAAATGTTCATGTGCCGTTGTAATCTCCCCATTTTCCCACAGGTCCCCTATTCTCACGAGTAAGCTTCCAAGAATGTCGATCACCACTTTGTCAATCGTATAGACAGTAAACGACTGGTTGATAATTTCATGTGCTTTCGTTTCGTCAAAACGTAACAAAGCCTTTAATAAATCATCCGAAATGGTTTGAGTACGATCCTTTTGTTCAGTGGAGGTAACCTCATTGTCCTCAAGCTCTTGTTTATCCAGTAGCGCAACCGCTTGGCTGATGGTGAACCCCTGATCAACCTTTCCAACCAGCCACTTCAATATATTCAAATGCTGTTCAGTGTACAAGCGGTGACCCGATTCATTCCTTACAGGCGCAATAATCTGATACCTTCTCTCCCACGCCCTCAATGTACCTGGTTGTATCCCTAAAATTGTAGACACAGCTTTAATATTATATTTACCTTCTAATTTCTTTTCATGACTCATAAATAGTCCCCCAAGTATTTCTCATGTCCCTAAAATTATAATCGAGAAACCGCTATGTGTAAAATTTGTATAGGTAATGAATAACTTATGTTCATTTTATCTCTTACTGATAGTCAAAAGGTGGGTTTCAGCAGGTGCTCCCAACCGTAATGGTACAGCAGTAGTCCCGTAACCATTGCTTACTAATAAGGTGGTCTGAGATAGCTTTTCAAGTCTTCCTTTTTTATACATACCCCACCCTAGCAAACGAATCTGTCCTCCATGGGTATGGCCGCTAATCATTAAATCAATTCCATCTTCCATCCTTATGTGTTTAACAAGCCGTGGATCATGACTGATCAATAGGTTAAATTCAACAGAATCCGTTTGCTTTATTGCAGCTTGGTAGTCTGCCCTCTGGGTACTGGCGTCATCTACTCCTATTAAATTAATCTCACCATTATGGATTGGCACTTTCATTGAGGAGTTGACGATTTCCTTGATCCCTTTATTTTTAAATATTTGCTTTAGTCTACTCGTGTCAACTTCATAATCATTATTGCCCCAAACGAAATAAACCGGCCCGATACTCATGAGTTTATCTAGATTCTTTTCGACTTTTGAAAAGGGTACTCCTCTTTCAAGTAGGTCTCCACCGATGATGACAATATCGACCTTCCCTTCAACCTCTTCAATGATATCATCAGAAATTTCTCGTTTATGTATATCCGAAATAAAAAAGAGGGAGATTGGTGCCATATGATCAGGGAATCCTAGAAGTTTCACTTCTTCCTTTTTGACAGCGTTTCGACTTGCTTCGTATAGCATCAAAAGGAGAAGACTTACTCCTCCTACCAATAATAAAAGACTGAATTCAAGCATTGTGGCCTCCTTGACGGCGGAAATCTATTGAAATAATACCATAAAAAATGGCTAAGCAGGAAAAAATCATTGTTTGCCATAATCCATAGGTGCCCAAGAGGCAAATCACAACTATATGAATTGGGACGAGCAATAATTCTTTATGTAGTTTCCCTCTTAATAAGTGAAGAATCGATGAGAATTCGACTGTTAATACATTCCCTTGAACCATTAGTCCGATCATAAAGGCAAAGGAAGAAGCAAAGAATTGCACAGGGTTTAACACTAATTCCACAATGAACTCAGGGTTATTTAATCGTTCTTCTACCGGAAACCATGTAATGAATAAATACCCTAATAGCAAGGTGAAAAGTATCTTAACAACATGATTGATCAAAAAAAATCCCTCCCATAAATCTTATGAGAGGGATTTCGTTTCATACAGGGTTTTCTTCAATTATTCATCTTCATGGATATCAAGGATACGGAATCCTGATTTCTCTAACTTATTGAGGAATTTCTCCATATTGTCCTTCTTTTCAACCTTTAGGACAATACGTCTTAATAATTTATCTGTTTCATCGAAAGTAACAAGAGAGATGACAGATTCTGAATATTGTTGGATGATATCACCGAGTCGAGCAATCCGTCCTTCCGTTTCTACAGAAGAGAAGGCGATTCGCACTCCTTTTTGGTCCATGCCGAATGCGCTTCTAAATTGATCGAGGACGTCAAAACGAGTAACGAGTCCAAGGAACATTTTATTATCACCCACGACAGGCAGGATAGGTGAATCCTTTAATTCGATCAACGCATTTTCAAATACATCCTTATCAGTAATGTATTTGTCGGTTTTTGTAACGATATCTCTTGCTTTTTTCTCCTTGAGAAAGGCTTCTTTTTCCATACCTGAAAGGAAGAAACTTTGATAAATATTATAACGGGTTGCTACACCTTTAAACTCTTCATTTGAAAGGATTGGCACTCCATCGATTTTATGATGTTCGAGAACCGTCAGCGTTTTTTCAATTGAATCGTTCTCATCTACCACATAGCATTTGTGTTTCGGTATCATGGCACTTTTTACAAACATTTGACCACCTCATCAATAATTTCTTTAACCTATATATTCAACATTTTCATAGCGTTTTCCTTCATATTTGTGAATTTAATTAATTTGCATGTTCCATTTCATTCGTTCATATGATGTTACGAAGGATTTTGTTTTTAGTTTGTGGTTAATGATACAGGTGTTATGAAGGTAAAGCAAGGGTTGTCGTTTACCACAAGACTTTCAGAAATCCCCAACACCACCATTGCTTTAGGACGTTTATTAAAGGAGGAATTCCCTTGAATGAATACTATAAAGATTATTATCCGTATGTAAGTCCGTTCGATCCTTGCAAGCCAATTACACGTAAAGTATTCTCTACGCCCCCAAATCTCTATTTAGGGTTCCAACCCCCAAACCTTGAACAATATTCACCGAAGGAAGCCTTACAAAAAGGGACATTGTGGAAAGTGTTTTATGACCCTTATTATAGCCCCTACGAAAAAATGAAAGGAGATTAAACTTCTATGAAACAGCTACCCCCGTATTATTATGAGGTTCTAGAAGAACTGCAAGCCGTAGATTTTGTCATTGTCGATCTCACACTTTATCTGGATACCCACCCGGAAGACTACGATGCCATCTCTCAATACAATATGTATATTAAAACACGCAAACAAATTAAAAAAAAGTTTGAAAAGGAATTCGGACCTTTAACCCAATATGGATATAGCTATTCCAATTATCCTTGGGACTGGAAGGATGCCCCTTGGCCATGGCAAGTATAAGGATGAAGGAGGTACATGCATATGTGGGTTTACGAAAAAAAGCTTCAATATCCAGTGAGAGTAAGTACATGCAATCCTAAATTAGCGAAATTTCTAATTGAGCAATATGGTGGTGCAGATGGTGAACTTGCGGCTGCCCTCCGATACCTCAATCAACGATATTCGATTCCTGATAAAGTAATCGGACTTTTAACAGATATTGGAACAGAGGAATTTGCTCACTTGGAAATGATTGCAACGATGGTCTATAAGTTAATTAAAGACGCCACTCCACAGCAGATGAAAGATGCCGGTCTTGATGCAAATTATGTCAATCATGATGGGGCGATTTTCTATCAGAATGCAGCCGGCGTTCCGTTTACTGCGTCTTATATTGCTGCTAAAGGGGATCCAATTGCGGATCTTTATGAAGACATCGCCGCTGAAGAGAAAGCGAGAGCAACATATCAATGGATCATCAATATGAGTGACGATCCAGACCTGAATGATGGATTGCGCTTTCTAAGGGAGCGTGAAATCATTCATTCCCAACGCTTCCGGGAAGCGGTGGAAATACTTAAGGATGAGAGAGATAAAAAGGTGTTTTTTTAAAGGATGCGATCAACGTTTAGGCTCACTAGCAGCAAGATCCGCAAGGGGTTACGGGTCTTGTTCGCTGTGAGTCTATTTCTCATTAACTAAAGCCCCCTTGGAACTTATTTTGTGCCGTGAAATAGATTGATATCCCATTCTTTTTTTAATTGTTCGAATACTTGATGCCTTTTTTTCCATGCTTCTTCTTTCCATAAATCCTTGCTCCTGTCAATGACTTCACATCTTAATGCATGGAATTCTTTTTCCTTTTTCTCCTTCTTGTCATATAAAATTTTTGATGCCCCGAAAAGCCCCACTAAAACCATAGCCAAGAGCAAATGGAATGTGTTCGACACGAATACAGAAAACATCGCAGCGAATGAGTAGGAAAATGGTCCAAGTACAAATTTAGTAAGGTAATATAGAAAATAAAAGGAGGCAAACATTGTTCCCCATAAAGTATAAAGATGCAAGGTTTTGGCTTTATCAAATGTTTGTTTTTTTTCAATCAAGTTATGTAGCATCTGTCTTGTCGCATGATCTGTCCATTCCCCAAAATCCTGTTTCCCACGCTCCATCTCCACCCTCTCCTTTCCTCCCTATAGTCTATGGGCATGTCCAACGTGATAGACTAGTAAAATCAAAAAAGGATCTCTTCAGATCCCATACCTACACGTATTCTATTGAAATGGATGTAGTAGTTCATTATCCAAACATTTGATTTTGCCCATGAAAATGACTAACTTCACAAAATTCTTCGATGAGTTGATCAAAAATCTGGTCCCAGGATTGTTTTTGGGCCATTTGAAGGGCTTTTCGTTTCATATACTGGAGGCGGTCTTCACTCAGCACTTCAACAATATGATGAATGAACGATTGAGGCTGATGAGCTTCGGCTATTCTCCCAGTTTGATCATGCTCAACAATATTTGTAACTCCCCCTTTATTGGCTACGATTGCTGGCAGTCCTGATGCAAATGCTTCCAGTACCACATTTCCAAATGTTTCAGAAGCAGAAGGGAATACAAATAAATCCGATGATGCATACACCTCTGCCAGTTCATGGCCGGTTAAATAGCCTGTATAGATCACACTTTCTTCTTTAGTCTTTACCATCAGCTCTTCCCTCATTGGACCGTCCCCTACAATGAGCCATTGAACTTGATTTTTCACTTCTTGAGGAAGATATTTGATCGTTTTTTCAAGGGTTTTCAAGTCTTTTTCTGGAGCTAGTCGTCCTACATATAGGAGGATATATTTCTTTGTAATCTTATATGTTTCCCTTATGGAAGAACTCTTCTTGGTGGGTGAATAGGTTTCACAATCGACTCCCCTGCTCCAAATGGACAAGTCTCTGAACCCCTGCTTTTCCATATGAAGTTTCGTTTCTTCTGAAGGAACAAAAATGCGATCTGCTTGTGAATAGAACCATTTCAAATATTTCCATAATAGAGGAGACACCCACATCATTTTATAATAATTCAGATACACATCAAAATGGGTGTGATAAGAGGCCACAAGGGGAAGATTCATTTTCTTCGCCCCCTGGATTCCAAATAAACCCATGGTTAATGGTGTAGTGACATGGATCAGCGATGGGGAAAAATCTTTTAACTGCCTGATGATTGTCTTTGGATTGGCAATGGCCGTTCGGCACTCTGGATATAGAAAAAAAGGAAAACTTGTGAAAGATTGTACATTTGGGTAAGATTCTTTTTTATCCTGGTAATCTGGTACAAATACTTTATACTCAATCCTTCTTTTCTCATAATGTTCTGTCAACCTTTTTAAGGTTCTAGCCACTCCGTTGACTTGTGGATGGTACGTATCAGAAAATAGCGCTACTCTCATTTATATCTCCCCCTATAAGATTGCCTGGATCCTTCCCTAGTTTATGAAATAAACAAAAGCATAATCAAAGCAGTTGCAAAAGCAAGAAATGCTCCCGCTAATACATCTGAAGGATAATGGACACCAAGGACGACTCTTGAATACCCAACGAGCCAACTCAATGGAAAAAGAATAAGCATGGTAGTTGGATACTGAATCATAAATGGGATAGTGATTGAGAAAATAGCCGTAGAATGACCTGATGGGAATGAATGATCATTAAATTCATAACCGTGAAGAATAGCGTTAGGTAACGTGATATAAGGACGGATTCTTCTGACCAATTTTTTAATAATCGTCATCAAGATATGGCTGATGACTAATGAAACCAAGGCAACGGAAACTGTTTGTTTGATATGTGTGAAATACTCACTAATGATAAATAGAAACAGAATAGATGCGAGCGTGACCCTTGCACCTCCAAGATGAGTAATATACCCAAAGAATGATCGGTACAACTGCCTGCTTCCATTGATTCTGTAAAACAACATATCGTCTACCTTCCGAAAACGAGTCATCATTCTATCCACCAAACCATCTCCCCTCTCATTGTCAGGACCACTGCACTATCATTATAATTTTCATTTGTAACGCTCCTTATAAAGAAAGGTAAATTTTTTAAGAAGATGCTGAAAAGTAATTGTAAAGGCTATACAAATAGCACTCTTTGACAATAAAAAAACACCCACCACAAACAACTTTGGGTGGGTGAGCGTTATTGATCTAATGGAATTTCCAATACTTGTCCTGTTTGAATTTCATTATCTTGAATCTTATTCCATTCTTTAATCCGGTCCACTCCAGAAGGGGAATGGTAGTAGTTCATGGCGATTCGATAGAGCGTTTCCTGAGGTTTAACCGTATGAGACACAATCTTGTAGTTCGGTTGTTCCTTCTCCTTTTCTTGCTTTGGCTCTTCTTTGACCACTTCCTCCTCTTTTACAGGTGGATTAGCAGGGGCCTGCTGATTCTTCCCGTTGTTGTTGGAAACAGGCTCTTTCCTTTCCTCTTCTTTCTGAGTGTTGGAGGGAGGTTCTTCTTCCTCTTTAGAATCTGCCATTTCTTCACTTTCTTCACTTTCTGAATGATCATAACGGACTTCCACCACGTCATCTACATCATCTGAAAGAACAATCAGAGGTCCATTTCTATGATCAAAATAAGAATATATACTAAAAACGGTCAAAGGCAATAGAATGAAAAATAATAGCAGCATGCTGATTAATGGATACTTCATCTTCCATTTGTTCTTCTTCTGTTTCTCTCTATGCAGTTCACTCCGTGGAGGGAGCGGCTCTCTCTTTCTCACCGGTACTTCCTCTTTTACACGTTCAATTTTTTTCTTTAATTTCGCCGCTTGATCTCGATATGGGTCTTTACTCATGAGACATCCCTTCTTTACTTCCCTGTCTTCCTTTCTTACGCATGTGTAATCCTAGTAAGAAATCGATAACAAAGTGCATGATGATGGTTACGACTAAATTATCTGTTTGTTCATAAATGAAGCCGATCCAAAAACTTAACAGTACAACATTGACAATCAAAAACCAATGGGCCCAGTACCTAAAATGTATGAGAGCAAAAATAATACTTGAAACGATCAATCCAAAATGAAATTGCACAACACCTCTAAATAATACCTCTTCACTGAAGCTGATAAACAAAGCTAACAGGGCAATTTCTCCAATACCCCTATTTGTAAAAATACGGGCATTGACACCACCATCGTCATAGTATTTAGACGGTAACTTCTTCATTAATACGACATCGATTATCACAATAAGCAAGCCGCTAGTAAGTCCAATGGTTATAATCGATGTCGAAAGGTGGAATTGCTTCCAAAAATCAGTCCAGCTATCAAATAAAAATATACCTAATCCAAAGGCAATCGTTAATAGTACTATTTGAGTAAAATACAAATGAAATGTTAATTGCTTCTTAGAAAGTTGTTGAATGATTTCTCCTTGTTTCTGCATCGTTACCACTTATCCTAACAATAATTTTTCCAACCTTATTTCCCAAGTAGCCACCTCGGGATCAAAGGTGCTTGAAGTAAAAGAATGACTCGTGAAATCGTCGAGGGAATTCCCGCATAGATCGCAGCAGAAACTGATTTGTTGTTGTATGTTCTCATCAAAATAATGAAGGAGCTTCTCTCTTCTGCATGACCTAGATTGAAGCCACTGTATCATGAAGACAAGCTTGTCCTTTTTGTATTGCAAACGATTATCACGAATTTGTTTTACCTTCTCTATCAATCTATCAGTATCGATTGACAGGTCCTGTGAGAGCTCTGAGACATAATAAGTAAGAAAACGAAATTGCACCTCTGAAAGCTGTAAAGGCTCAATTAATTCTTTCGTTCTGTTTTTCGTGTTTTCTTTAACAAACCCCTGGATTTGAGTGTCTTCAGGTAACTCACTTTGAATAAGCTGTAATGGCAATGAAAGATCCTGTTCAGAGTATAGCACGACTGCAACGCTACTCTCGCCATCCCTTCCGGCTCTTCCGATTTCTTGAAGGAATGCTTCTATGCTTGTAGGGAAATGAAAATGGATGACAAAACGAATATTCTCTTTATTAACACCCATACCAAATGCGGAAGTCGCACATATCACTCTCAACTTCTCCGATAGAAACTGCTGCTGAATCAATATACGATCCTCTTGCTCCATTCCTCCGTGATAGTAAGCTACACGTGACACTCCATTTTCTCCTAGCCAATGAGCAACGTCTTCTGCCATTCGTTTGCTTGAGAAATAAATAATACCGGGCCCACCCCAGCCTGACACAAGTTCCAATAGAGTATTCAGCTTTTCATGTTGGTTTGTAACCTTTTTGACAAATAATCCGATATTTCCACGATCAATAGAATAGACCATTTCAACAGCCTGGTCCATTTCCAGCACACGTGAAATATCTTTCCTTACTTCCTCTGTGGCCGTAGCCGTTAAAGCCAGGGTGGTTGGATGACCAATTTTTCCTTTGAGTTCTCCAAGCTTTAGGTAGTCCGGCCTGAAATCCGGACCCCATTGTGAGATACAATGAGCTTCATCAATGACATATAAAGAAATATTCAATGGTTTCAAGGATGAAATCACTCCTGAACTCATGAGCATTTCCGGTGATATGAAAATAAACTTATAGAGGTGCAACTGTTCTAGAGCCGTCCTTCTTTCTACAAACGGCAAAAATGAATTAAGGGCGATGACACGCTTTTCTCCCAACACTTTCATCTGCTCCACTTGATCCTGCATTAATGACAGCAATGGAGAAACAATCAACACATGACCATCTCTCAAATATCCTGACAATTGATAACACAATGACTTTCCGGTTCCAGTTGGAAGCATTGCTACTGTATCCTGTTGATTTAATACGGAGCGGATGATTTCTTCCTGCCCTTTTCTAAATGAAGAGTAGCCAAATCGTTCTTTAAGCTCTTGTTGCAAATTCACGTTCTTCACCTGCCTTTGCAATTGCGACCCGAATTTGAAAATAAGATAATTGTGGAAGCTTTTCTTTTATCGGTCTTAGTCT
Organism: Bacillus sp. BHET2; assembly: GCF_005938125.1. Classification (GTDB taxonomy): domain Bacteria; phylum Bacillota; class Bacilli; order Bacillales; family Bacillaceae_B; genus Rossellomorea. The sequence continues at coordinate 162,613 of NZ_VCQN01000001.1, read as the reverse complement.
TTTGGTTTTCATATCATTCATCACTCTAAGTACGTTTTGATACTCTAGTTCGTTAATAAACGGGGAAATATCAAAACCATTCTCTGTTAAGGCTAGTTCAATGAAATGATCTTCAATCGTATTTATTTTCAACTTTCTTATCCGTGAAATTTCTTCTATGGAGTGCCCTCTTTTATACAAATCGTACGTTTTACTAGTGGAAATAGTCAGGTTTTGATTTTGATCACTTTTTGAACTAATCGAATATAATATAGGGTATGTCGATGGTTCCTCTGCTAAATCTGACAACATACTGTGTACTAAATGTAAGAATCGAAAGCGACATTCTTCTTCATCCATATTTAACATATCAGCCACCTGCAGTTCCGTCCAACCAAAATCCTTAAAGCCGGATAGGCGGTAGACTAGAATGGATGGATCCACTTTCTGGGTATTCAAGATGGCATATAGCTCATGAAAAAGTGAAGAAGTGAAATGATCGATATTAGGGTGGGCTCTTAAGCAGTTCTTTACCCATTCCTGAATACTCTTGTTTCGTTGAACTGGAAAATAGAGCGATTCCTGTTTTTTTGCATTTGAAAGGACCTGTACAAGGAGAATCAATCTCATCCAAAACAGACGTGTCTGGTCACCATAGATGAGTCCATTCATTTCAGAGGGGAAAGCTTTCCCCAGAAAATCTTTTTTTACCTTATTGGTTCCAACTTCCGTCACGATCACCTTTCCATCTCCCACAATCTTGACGAGATCAGCGGTTTCTAATTCCTTTATTTTATAATCAAAATACGTACGCTTCAATTTAGGTAATGAAAGAAAAAACGGCTGCAACTGAAAAATATGCGCATCCTGGATTGATTGGGAAGACTTTTTCCCTTTTAAGATATGAAAAACAGAGTAAATCGATCGCTCTCCATTAATTTGCAACAAGCAATATAAAATCACATAATTAAGATAGGTCAATTCTCTACTCCTTACTATGTTGGTTATTGTCAAATATTGTACCATGAATTTGGTTTATAACCATGTTTTGTTTTTCTTATATAGGATAAAAATAAAAAGAGAGCACGTAACTATTGAAAAGTCATTCAATCCTCTATAAAATAAACATTAAGTGATTTTTCATAAACTTACACTATGTATAATGATGAATTATATAGAATTATTTAATTGGGAGGTTTTTTCTTTGCCAAAATATACGATCGTTGACAAGGACACATGCATTGCATGTGGAGCATGTGGGGCTGCGGCACCAGATATTTACGACTATGATGATGAAGGTATTGCATTTGTAACATTAGATGATAACCAGGGGACTGTTGAAGTTCCTGACGTATTAGAAGATGATATGGTTGATGCATTCGAAGGTTGCCCTACAGATTCCATTAAAATATCTGAAGAACCATTCGACGGTGATGCACTTAAGTTTGAATAGTGAGAATGAAGGCTAAGGAGAAAGTTTCTCCTTAGCCTTTTCTTTACAATTCTATAAAAAATTCAATAGAAAAACCCCTCAAACACTTTGAGGGGTTTCATTATATTTAATCTTTATGCCGCTTTGTTTAAGGCTGTTTGTCTTGATAGCCAGCCTTGAAGGCGAACAAATAGTAAAGTAAATACGGTAGTTATGAGAATTCCTTTTAAGATGTTGAATGGTACGATCCCTGTAATGATGATTTCTGCCGGAAGCTCGAAATTCATAAAGTATTTATAGGCCGGAAGGAAAACAAAATAATTTAATATTCCCATGCTTATACTCATCACTACAGTACCTGTGATCAATCCAATCAACAAACCTTTTTTCGATTGAAAACGTGAATAGATAAAATACGTAGGAAGAATTAAAAGCACTCCTGCCATAAAGTTGGCGACATGACCAATCGGAACGCCAGTATCGCTTCCTGTCATAACATAGTCGATCACGTTTTTAAACAATTCCACTAAGACACCTGCAAGTGGACCGAGTGTTATTGTCGCGATTAAAACAGGGACATCACTGAAGTCTACCATTAAAAATTTTGGAAATGGTGGTATTGGGAAGTTGAACAACATTAACACATAGGAAATGGCACTTAACATACCAACTGTGACAAACGTGCGTGTATTCATTTTTTTCATCATTCTCTCTCCTTTTGGAGATTCATCTTAAATCGAAGATAGCTTAAACCTAAGGTTGCATTAAAAAACTCCTAGATACTAAATCTAGGAGAATGAAAGGCATACCCTAATAAACGTTTAGCTTCCCTTTTCTAAACGTTCTGGCACAAACCTTCATCTTCTCCCATCCAGACTATACTGTCGGCTTTGGAATCTCACCAAATCCTGCCCCTAAAGGCTCGCGGACTTAGAAACAATTGTTTCATCACCGCCGGTAGGGAATTCCACCCTGCCCCGAAGACGAATCTTTATTTTTTTATACATTCTCATTATACATAATGATGGGGATTATGTGAAGAAAAACAGTTCGAATTCGAAATATATGAAAGTTCTCCCCACTCTCCGGGTATTACCTGTATCCTCAATGAATCTTCAAGGTCTGCTGTGGGTATATAGGAGTATTTATATCCAGTCCGTTCACCGCAACGATTTCATTCACATCAATTCCTTGCGTTACAGAGATCGAATTCAATGTGTCACCCTTTTTCACAACATAATTTGCATTATCAGTACGAGGAATCACAATTATCTGACTAATCGTTAAATGAGTGTTACGCAGCTCATTGGCTTTTTTTATCTCCTCAACAGAAATGTTGTATTTTTGAGAAATCCCCCAAAGGGTTTCTCCGCTTTCGACAACATGATTGACGTTTGAGCCCGCTACCTGAGCAACCACTGTCTGAAGGAGTTCCTTCTCATTGGCAAAAACAAGCTGACCAACCTCTCCATGTCCAAACACACGGTAGGGATCGATTGCATTCTCTTTATCAATGGTCCATTCCCCTCTGTGTACTTCAAAATGAAGATGAGCTCCAGTTGATCTCCCGGTATTTCCTAACGTTCCTAGCTGTTCACCTTGTCTGATTTCTTGGTTCTCACCCACTATCCTGCTTTCAAGATGTGCATATACGGTTTCATACCCATTCTCATGCTTAACGAATACAACGTGACCATAGCTTGGAGACAGATACGATTTACTAACGATCCCATTGTCAACTGAATACACCGGTGAACCGATCTCCCCACCTATATCCATACCTTTATGGGTACCAGACCTTGTACCGAATGAATCTGTAATGACTCCTTCAACTGGAAACGTCCAGGTTACGGTCTCCTGTGAAACCTCATCACTCTCTGCTATTGCGGTCCGTCCAGTAATGAACATGAGGCTCACCCATAATGCCAACAGTACTACGATGAATCTTTTCACATAATCCAAAATCATGATTGACCTCCTTAACCAGATACCGGGATGGATTCATTTGAAAACGATCTTCATCCTGCGATAATTTTCCTTTCAGTAGTTTGTCTAAGTATGAGATAAATATACCTCTTTTATAGTTGTGGCTTTCTATCTTGTTCAATGAAAGCTCAATCAAGCCTCCCCAATCATTCACTAAACAAAAAAAGCCAGAAACGGATTTCGTCCGTTTCTGGTCATCAGTACAAACTTAATTCATTAAATCTTTTCTATTGGGGCTGATCGGCGTCTCAATCGGCTCATTGAAGTGGAATCCGTTCCAACTTTCCTGTTTAATATTCTCAAATAGAACCTTTTCATATCCCGCACTTCTGCTTGTTAATAGTATCCCCTCAATCATTTCAAGAGCGGTTGTATCGTCCAATGTTTCCAAGTTCAATTCATTCAGGAAGCTGGCCGTTACGTATTCATCCGTTTCCATTACACTTATATTGATGTCTTTCGGAATGACACTTTGAAATAAACTTGAGTCTGCCTGCTTCATAGCTGCGATCGACTCTTTGACATTTCCGCGGTCTATGTTGTCTGGGACCAAATATCGGTCCTTTCCATTCGGAGAATATAGATAATAAGCTGTGCGAGTTTCACCAGTCACATCAATCTTCGAGAATTCTCCTGTTGAACTGAATTGTGGAACAGATCCATCCTGCTCTTGAAGCACAACCTCATCAATTCCCTTATGCTGGAATGAATATTGAAGAGAATGATAGAAAGCGTATTCCACTGCGCTACTGCCACTATAAGAATGATCTGCATCCAAAGTGAAAATCACTTTGTTTTGATCATGTGTAAATTTTCCTTTTAAAGGAAGGTATTCCTCAAGTCCCCAGTCCGCTTCAGGTATATTCTCAGCAATTTGTTCATGTCGGGATAACCAGTCTTCACCATTAGAACTATCAATGACAGATACAGGTATAGGAACTGCTTCCTGTGACACAAGCCCAAACGTATAATAATCATTTCCTTGAAGATCGTCTGCATAAAGAGATAATCGATCGGAAGAACTATTTCCAGAGACAATTTTTTCCTCTGCCGTACTCTGATCACTATCTGTTAAGGTCATTTTTTGATCTTTATTCGGTTCAGGTAGCTTATCAGATTTCTCCGATTCAGTACTCATTACAGCTTTTTTGTTTTCCTCAGAACTTCCTGACCTATCAGCAGTATTTAATTCGGATTTCTCCATGCTATTATCCGTTAATTCAGTTAGTACCGTTGGCGCAAGCAATATCATAATTAATATAGCCGCAAGTGCTGCCACAGCTGGAAAGAACCGGTTGAATAGAACAAAGTTTTTCTTCTTATTCTCTCGCTTTATTCGTGCATAGATGTATTGAGAAGTTCGTTCATCTTTAATTTGAGGAAGTTTTTTTACAAGTTCTTCGATATCACGATTTTTCCATTCTGACTTGTTCAATTTCTCTCTCCTCCTTTGGGAGCCGTCCATTCATTTCAATTCTTAACCATTTTATTGCCCTGTGCTGGGTTGTTTTCACTTTACTTTCAGACCAGCCGAGCACCTCAGAGGTTTCAATAATTGAAAGTTCTTGTAAGTAACGCATGATAATCACCATTCTATAGTCAGTAGAACAATATTTTAGGCAGTCATACAATACTTGAATTTCTTCATTTGCAACAGCGATTTCTTCCGGCAGTGCCTCAACATCCATTACTTCATTCCGATTCCAATCGAATTTATCCATAATACGATTCTTCCAATTTTTCTGTTTTCTGAAATGATCGATGGCTACATTCTTTGCAATAGAAAAAAGCCAAGTCTTTTCTGAGCTTTTCCCCTCAAAGTGCTCATGAGATTTAAGTACTCGTATATATACATCTTGAACCAAATCTTCAGCCAATTGTTTATTCCGTACCATATATATGAGGAATTGAAATACGTCCTGATGATAGGTGGAATATAATTTTTCAAAAACGGAGTTCATTTGATTCCCTCCCCGTCAATTTATTAGTCGTAATATATGTAAAAAAGTTACACACTATCAATATAGTATTTTCAGGAAGAAAAAGAAAGACTTATATTAATTTATCCAGTCTATAAACGGTGGATAACAACACTCTTTGCGTAAAGAGCCAATTAAAAAGCCAACAAGGGAAGTCCCTTTGTTGGCTTTTTTCAACAACGTTTTTACTATATAAAGAATGTTTCCCATGTAACAAGAAAAATCGCCAAGTTTCTATGGATATCATCGATTCTTAGCTAATTAGGGAGAAAGAAAGTGAAGGTTGTCCCTTGATTCACTTTACTTTGCACTTGAAGATGACCTTTATGGGACTCAATGATGTTCTTAGCAATTGCCAACCCAAGACCTGTACCTGACTTCCCTCTTGTTCTGGCTTTATCCGCTTTATAAAAACGTTCGAATACAAACGGGAGATCTTCTTCCGGTATACCGGAACCCGTGTCTTTCACATGAAACAGATAACCACCCTTGCCTTCAGTCAACACGACGGTTACTTTCCCACCTGTTGGTGTATGTCTCAAAGCGTTATCAATGAGGTTTGTTAATACTTGTTCGATACGATCAGGATCCATTAAGATTTCACTGTTGATTTTCACGTCGCTTTCAAAGTAAATGGAGACCTTTTTCTCTTTGGCAAGACCAATGAATTTGTTCGTGACTCTTTCTGTGAATCCCATCACTCCAATCACGTCTTTATTGAGCGTGATATGTCCTGCTTCCATACGGGCCAAATCGAGTAGGTCATTCACCAATCGCCCCATCCGCAGTGATTCATCATAGATGATGCGGGCAATCTCCTTCTGTTCCTCTTCGGATCCTGCGATATCATCAACAATCGCTTCGCTATATCCTTGAAGCATTGAGATCGGAGTACGTAATTCGTGGGAGACATTTGCAATAAAATCCTTTCGGAGCTTATCCAATCTCCTCTCTTCCGTCATATCACGAACGACGGCAACCGCTCCCCTAATCGTATTGTTATTGTAGAGGGGACTAACAATCACCACATACGACCGTCCTTGCAGACTCAGTTCATCAGTTTGTTCCATTTCGGTTACGACCACACTCTGCAATAATTCTTTCACCGTCGTAGGAATCGCATCTTCACTGTCTTCACTCTGTTCATAATACCAGTGCTGTAAAAAACGATCCGCTGGAGGATTGGTAATCAGGATGGTGCCATCTCTATTAAAGGTGATGACTCCGTCGGCCATACTGCTTAAAATGGAGGAAAGTTGTTCTTTCTCCTGACTTAATGCATTGATATGAAATTTTAACTGCCTGCCCATCTGATTAAACCCCGTTGCAAGCTCACCTATTTCATCTTTCGTCAAGATAGGCACTTTTGTGTCAAACTTACCTTTCGCTACTTCAAAGGCTGCCTCTCTCATTTTTCGAAGCGGAGCCGTGATTCGAGTGGAAAGAAAGAATGCAAAAATGGTGGTTAATATGATGGCAATCCCAGCAGCCAGCAAGATTAACTTCGTGGTCTGGCGAGTCGTATCCTTTATGACACCAAGGGACTGGTAGAGATAAACAGCCCCGTCTTCCCCGTTAATGTGAAGGGGAGTTCCGACAATAATGACATTCTCGTACCGATTCGATGTCATTTCCGAGGATAATTCAATTTCTTTCTTAACAGTTTTTTTCTTCATTTTGACAGATTGCAATTGTTTGTCTTTTGAGATGTAGTCGTGAATTTCCTTTTGGAAGACGGTAGAATCATGAGAATAAAGTGATTCATTTTGATCTAATGAAATGATGATATTCACAGGTTCATCAATGATTTCTTTTCCAAGCTCCATCCCAAGGGTCAGATCATTATGATTTTCAATGACCCTTGCTACTTTTTCGGCGGTATGAGTCAGTTCCTTCTCAACTACATCAACATGGTAGTTCTGAAAGAATTCCAGTAAGAGAATCGTCAATATAAATAACACAAATGAAACTAATAGCAGGATCGTCAGCCATAGCTTCCCAACTACGCTACGCCAAAGTCTCATTCATTTGTTACCTCGAATTTATAGCCAACTCCCCATACGGTGACGATCATTTTCGCCGCCATTTCTGAAACTTTATTCAGCTTCTCTCTCAGGCGTTTAACATGTGTATCAACCGTACGTAAATCACCAAAGAATTCATAATGCCACACTTCTTTCAGGAGGTGTTCCCGGTCAAATACTTTGTCCGGCGCCTTGGCCAGGAAATAGAGTAGTTCATATTCTTTAGGTGTTAAATTGACATCGATTCCATCCGCCGAGACACGGTGAGCATCATTATCAATCGTAAGGTGTGGATATACGATGAGGTCTTTTGCCTTCGCATCCGTTTGAATAAAACCGGATTTTGTTGAGCGTCTTAATAACGCTTTCACCCTCAGGACAACTTCCCGTGGAGAAAAGGGTTTTACTATGTAGTCATCGGTACCAACCTCAAACCCCTGTACTCTGTTCACTTCTTCCCCTTTTGCCGTTAGCATGATGACAGGGGTTGCCTTGCTTTCACGAAGATGTTTACACACTTCGATCCCATCCATACCAGGCATCATTATATCCAATAGGATACAGTCATAATTATGTTCAAGGGCCATTTCTAACGCTTGCTCTCCATTTTCCGCTTCATCAATTGCATAGTTTTCTCTTTCCAAATACATTTTTAATAATCTACGGATTCTATCTTCATCATCTACAACTAAAATACGAATGTTTTCGTCCATGGGATGATCCCCCTTTTGTCTATTTGATTATTATCCTATATTTTATATGAAAAAAGAAGCTGACTCAAAGAGAATTGAATTCTCATTTTTTGTCAGCTCCCTTCCATTCATTATGATTGATTAAGCATATGAGTGTAACCCTGCAATAATAAGGTTAACTGCCACAAGGTTGAATAAAATGATTGCCACACCTACGACGGCTAACCATGCAGATTTCTCACCTTGCCAGCCTTTTGACATACGAAGGTGAAGAAAGGCTGCATAGAATAAGAATGTAATCAATGCCCATACCTCTTTTGGATCCCATCCCCAGAAACGAGTCCACGCAATTTGCGCCCAGATCATGGCAAAGATGAGTCCTCCAAGAGTAAAGACCGGAAAACCAATTAAAACAGAACGGTACCCAATTTCATCCATTAGATTCAAATTAACATTCTTCACTAATGGTTGCATTTTCGCGGCTATCCGCTTTCTGAAGATCAAACGTAGAATAAGATATAGACCTGTACCGATCATTATAGACCAAATGACCGTATTTAACTTCTTCGCATTTATAAGAGCAGGCATTTCGACAAGTGGTTTCATTACATCATCGGTTAATAATTCGCCCTCATTCGGTCCAACAAGAGCTGGTAGCGTGTATTCGGAAATCGCATCTGCACCCTGTTGATTTACATATTGAAAGTTTGCTTCGTAATTCCCTAGGGTAAAAACCGTTGAGGCTGCTACAAACCCTAAAACGACAACCATAGAATACATTACCATCTCCAGCCAGAATGACTGTTTGCTTCCTTTTGTATGTTGGACTGATTTCAATAAATAAATGAGACCAGCTACGAAACTGATGGATAATATGGCTTCCCCTGCTGAAACCGTCGTCACATGTATTTTCAACCAATCACTTTGCAGAGCAGGTATCAGGGGACTGATATCTTTAGGAAACATGCTCGCGTAAGCAATCACCAATAAGGCGAATGGAAGTGCAACCACACCAAGTATCGTGGTCTTATACATAAAATAAAGAATAATGAATGCTCCGACAAGCATCATTCCGAAGAATGTCGTAAATTCAAATAAATTGCTTACTGGAGCATGTCCAGAAGCTCCCCATCTTAGAAAGAAATAACCCAGTTGAGAAGCAAATCCGATTAGGGTTAAGGAAATACCGATAAATCCCCATTTCTTCTGATTTGTTTCCGTTGTATTCTTTTGACGGATACTTCCGCCAAAAAATAACGTAGCAATCAAATACATGATAAAGGAGATATAAAGTAAATTACTGCTCCACTCTGCCATTGTTGTCGTTGACATCCTTATTCCTCCTTACTTCATCCTTTTGTTGTTGATCTTCAGGCTCGTTTATTCCAGTACCATCCAGTACAGAGTCAATTTCATTCTTTAAGCCATGCCAGTTTTTATTCGTATGACCTGCTACGATGACTTCGTCGTCATCCCGCCTGATCCAGATTCTCCTGTGATGCCAATAGGCCCCTTGGATGACTCCAATCATGAAAATGGCTCCACCAAGAGCCAAAATCCATAAAGTGAGATCTTTATGTACGGTTAACGCCGACACATCTCTCGTTTCCACTCCGGCAAATGATAACTTATATTCGTTCTCCCCAAGTGGCTCTAGATTTTTTTTGATTCCTACAAAACTAATTTCCCCTTTAGGAGTTTCAGGAGAGAACAGTTTAAAAAGGAACGCAGGGTTATTTGGTAACGGAGATTTCGTTTGGGGTTCTCCCTGCTCATTAAAACCTGAGAAATCAGGATAATATCCCATCAATTCTGCTTTATATCCATCCTTAAATTTGTACACGTCTTGAGGATCAAACAAATCGACTGTGAATTCACCAAACGTTTTCCCCGATCCTTTATTATCAAAGGTAAAGGACATTGACTTGAATTCATCTAATTTATAACTGGTTTGATACACGGCGAAACTTCCGAATTTAAGAGGATGGTTCACTTTAATCGAATCCTCCTGCTCTTTCGTACGTACAGCCTTTTGCCCAGGTATACGATCACCCGACTCTTTATATAATATCACATCTGATTGGAAATTCTTTGCAATGGTACCATTTTTATCGATCGCTTCACCAAACACTTCCTTATCTTTATCCTTATCATAAGTTTCTAGGGTAAAGCCTTTGTTTTCCAAGTAATATTCCTGGTCCGTTCCAGGCACGGCTCTCGTTTCGCCCTCACGGATCCAAACAGTTTCATCAATATACATCCCAGGTACAAATCGAAGCATTCCTCCGAAAAGGAAGATGATAAGACCGATATGATTCACATAAGGACCCCATCTTGAGAAACGATTTTTCTCTGCAAGAATGTTCCCATCTTCTTCTCTTACCTTATATTTTTTTTGTATTAATTTTTCTTTTATTTTAGGTAAGGAATCTTTGCTTTCGATGGAATCTGTTTTCCCATAGATTCGTTGACGCTGCAAAAAACCAATATGTCTGGAAACACGCTGATTCTTGAGTGCCCGGTATAAGGGAATGACCCGGTCAAGGCTTGCAATGACGAGGGATATACCGATCGATGCGATTAAGAGAAGGTACCACCAGGAGCTATATAAATCATGAAATCCTAGGGTGTAGTACAATTCCCCGAAGAAACCATATACATCTTCGTAATACTCGTCAGCCGGCTGCCCGTTAGGTATGTATTGTTCTTGTGGTAATATCGTTCCGACTGCAGAAGCGATTAGGGTAAGGAGAATTAACCATACACCAACCTTCACAGAAGAAAAGAAATTCCAAATCTTATCAATAATGGATTTGTTATATGTCTGGGAGCGCCTCGCACTACCTTCATAGCGCATATCGTGAAGCTTCTCGTTCATCGCTTCGTCCGTTAACGCTCGCCCACAGGATTCACAGAGGACGGTACCCTTTGGATTTACATGACCGCATACACATTTGATCTCTTTCATGTTAAAACTCCTTATATCAAGTTAAACTGCCGAGTTAAGGCTTGATGCTCTTTAAATCTTCAATGATGTCATCTTCTGTCATCGTTCCTGTTATGATCTTTTCAATCTTCCCTTCTGGGTTGATGAGAAAAGTAGTTGGTAACGGATCGATTCCATATGCGTTTTGAACTTCCTCTTCTTTGTCTACTAAAATGGGGAATTCTAACCCATGTTTAGATATAAATCGGTTAATAAGGAAATTTGATTCACCAACATTCACAGCCAAAATTTGTACACCTTGATCTTGATATTTCTTGTACTGATTATTCATATAAGGCATTTCCCTTTCACACGGTTTGCACCATGTGCCCCAGAAATTCAAGAAGACCCCTTTTCCCTTATAGTCTGATAAACGGTGGGTAGCCCCGTCCATATCCATAAGCACAAAATCAGGTGCCTTGTCGCCTACCTTTAACATCCCTCTTTCATCCTTCGTGAAGTTTGCATATAACGTATATGCAACCGCAGAAGTCAGCACAATCAGAATAATTGTCCGGATAAGTAATCTGCGCTTTTTTTTATTCATTTACGAGTGCCTCCCATAGTGAAAACGTTCTCAAAGTGTGGAGAAATTTATCTCTCTTTACAGTAGCAAAGGGCCTGAAGTCATAAGATTTCTCTTATGAGATCAGTCCCTGCTATAATGTGATGTGTCATATCTTCATACTAAGCAGAGAAATATCACAATGATTACAGGGTGAAATTCCTTTCTTATTATATCATTTATCACCTGAAAGTCAGGGTGAATTATATGAATGATATGTGACACTTTCTATGTCATTCTTTAATGTAAACTGCCCGTTTCGGCCAAAGTTCTTAATTGCTTCACTTCATGCGGAGTCAGTTCTCTTCCTTCTCCTGCATTCAAGCCATGAAGGGAAAGGAATGCATATCTTTCACGCTTCAGCTTTTGAACCGGATAACCAAGAGCCTCGAACATTCTACGAACTTGACGGTTTCTACCTTCATGAATGATGATCTCGACGATTGATTTCCCTTGCTTCTTATCAATACTCATCACTTTCACTTTAGCAGGTGCAGTCATACCGTCCTCTAATTTAACCCCTTTTTCAAGTTCACGGATCTTGAATTTAGGTGGAATCCCTTTTAATCTAGCTACGTATGTTTTTTCAATTTCATTACTCGGGTGCATAAGAGCGTTAGCAAAATCTCCATCATTGGTTAGCAGCAGGATCCCAGACGTCTCATAATCGAGCCTTCCTACCGGATAGATTCTTTCCTCTATTTCAGGGAAGAAATCCGTTACGACTTGACGATCTTTATTGTCAGTCACAGCAGAGATAACCCCTCTTGGTTTATAAAGCATGTAATATACTTTATTTTCTCTCTCGATTTGAACACCTGTCACTTCAACTCTATCAGAGTTAGACACCTTAGTCCCCAGTTCCTTCACTACTATTCCATTGACCTTAACTTTGCCTTCTATAATTAATTGCTCTGCTTTACGACGGGATGCCACTCCACTGTGAGCAATAACCTTCTGTAATCGTTCCACGGTCTTTCACCTCATTTAATTTTCAATACATTTGTCTTCATGAATTATTACATAATCCAGACAAAATAGAAAGGCATAAAGAAAAATCGACCATTTCAGTCTTTTTCCTTTATGCCTTGATGTTGACATATAATGACTCTTTTCATAAGGCTGTTTTCGCAAAGATTGTTTTTTTCTAGAATAGGAGCTACCCAGGCTCTGTCTATGAGTTAGTGCGATAGATGAGGGGAACTTAGAAAGACAGAGTTTAAAACATCATCGTAACGATGAAGATGGCTGCTACAATACCGACTAGATCTGCGAGGAGACCAACTTTTAGGGCATCTCCCATTTTTCGGATTCCCACGGCTCCGAAGTAGACCGTTAATACGTAAAGAGTTGTGTCTGTACTTCCTTGTAAGGTAGAAGCCAGCCTACCAATGAATGAATCGGGACCATGTGTTGCGATAATGTCACTCATCATACCTAGGGCAGCCGTTCCGGAAATCGGCCTGATAATCGCCAGTGGCACGATTTCCGGAGGAATTCCCAATGCAAGCAGACCGGGACGGATGAGGCCCACAAAGAATTCAAGTGCACCTGATTCCCGGAAAATCGTAATGGCCACCAGCATACCAATCAGAAATGGAATGATCGACACAGCAATTTTAAGTCCTTCTTTCCCCCCATCGACAAACACTTCATAGGTGGGCACTTTTTTGATCGTCCCATAAATTAATATAAAGCCGATCATAAGCGGGATTAGCCAAAGTGAAATTGTGGTTATCCAATACATCTACTTCACCTCTCGACGAGTACGCCTATAATGAAAATAACGGTCAATCATAATCGCACCGATAGTTGAAAGCATCGTAGCAATAAGGGTTGGTCCTACAATTTCAGTCGGTGACACAGAATCATATTTCATGCGGATCGCAATGACGGTCGTCGGAATGATGGTGATGCTTGAGGTATTAATTGCCAAAAACGTAATCATCGACCTGCTCGCGAAATCTCTGCCCCCATTAAGCTCCTTCAATTGCTCCATTGCCTTAATGCCCAATGGGGTTGCAGCATTCCCTAATCCGAACATATTCGCCATCATGTTCGAAAGGATGTACCCCATTGCAGGGTGATCCTCCGGGACTTCTGGGAACAATCTAGTCACAAACGGCCTGAACAGTTTGGCTAATTTATCAAGTAAGCCGGCTTCCTGGGCAATCCTCATGATCCCTAACCAAAAGACTAATACACTGACCAATCCTATACAGAGTGTTACTGCTTCATTGGCTGAAGTGAAAATCGCTTCGTTCACTTGTTCCATTCTTCCGTTCATCATAGCAAAAACTATCCCTATGATCGTCATGCCTACCCAAATGAGATTAACCATGGTGACGCACTCCCATTAGTGATTCAAAAGAAAAAGCCCAGAATTTCCACCAGCTCTTTTCTTCTTCTGTTGCGCTTGAAGTTTTATAGAATACTGGAAGAGTGTCCACTTCCTTGTCACCTAAATAAACCACTGCCCTGCCGACGACATCAGGTACGTTTTGATTCTTTACCCATTCCTGTTTAGGCTTCAGCATCTTGTACTCGACCTTTACATCCTCTACTTCATCATCAGTCAACGATAAAACAGAATCCCGTTTCAGGTAGGCATGATCTTTGTATACTTCGTCATCTATTTTTTTAATTAAACCTTTTTCGAGGACAATTTTATAATCGAATTGCTTAAATCCATATTCAAACATGCCAATATGATCATTCCAGTCATCTGGGCCATTTAAGGTCACGGCGATCAGGCTCTCTCCACTCTTTGAAGCAGTCGACACAAGGGTTCTTTTCGCCAATTTTGTGTATCCTGTTTTCCCACCCGTACTATATTTATATAACTCTGTGAGCAATCTATTTTTATTCTTCCACTTTCGATCCCATTTTTCTTCCGGATTAGGGGCGGTGTGAACCTTAGTCCCTGCAATTTCCTTATACACTTCATCTGCCATTGAATACCTCGTCAGTAATGCCATATCGTATGCAGTAGAATAGTGATCTTCATGATCATCGAGGCCGTGTGGATTGGAAAAATGAGTATTGACCATTCCAATTTCATTCGCTTTTTCATTCATCATAAACACAAATCCGTCGAGGCTGCCCCCTACATATTCAGCGATGGCGACAGCAGCATCATTGCCGGACCTCATCATAAGTCCGTATACCAAATCTTCAAGCTTGATCTTTTCGCCCGCTTTCAAGTAAAGGGATGAACCTTCTGTTCCTGCAGCATTAGAGGAGACCGTTACTTCTTTGTCCATTTTTCCAGACTCTACTGCAAGGATAGCTGTCATGATTTTTGTAATGCTCGCAATCCTGCTCTGACTATGGGCATCTTTTTCATAAAGAATTCTTCCTGTTTCCTGATCCATTAGAATCGCTTTCTGAGAACTGACAGAAGGGGAGGCCTGAACCTGATTGGAAACGGCAACAAACAGAATAGCAATAATCAGAACATAATATATGTAAAATTTCACTCTTTTTCGATTCACACCCATCTACTCCTTTAACTCTAACGTGTTTGTACAAGTTTATGCAGGACAAAGGGTAATATGAATGAAAATCGGAAACCGATCACATGTTGTATGAGAGCATTTGTTATTTGGTCCATCAAAAAAACACAACCATCATAATCAGTTGTGTCAGACATCGCTCTATTTGTATTAAAGCAGTCTCTTAGTTCTGAACTCACTCTCAAACTCAAATAATGCTTCTCTCAGGGTATGAAATTCCCCTTCAACGTTCCTCAACAGGCCAGCAAAGCAATCAGGTGGTTCTTGTCGGAAACGGATGGTACTTCCTTCAGGATAGGTAATGCGACCATCTTCAAACCACAGCTTATATCGGGGAGAATAATATTCAACAATGCATTTATGATAAATCTTATAGAGGATCCTCTCGGCATGATTTCGTTCGAAGGGTTCATTTTGAATAATACGTTGGCAAGCATCCATTCCTTCCTCACAATATACGAGGAGTCTTCTTAAGTTTGAAAGCAATCCTTCGTAATAAGCCCTATCCCCTCGTTTTTCCATCAAGAGAGTCTTTATGGTTATTCCATTGAGATACCCCTCAAATTGTATGATCGCATCTTCAAGAAAGCGTTGAGCAACCTGAACCTGCGTTTTCAACATGAAATCATTCATCGATTCCCCTCCGTCTTCCTCCGACTATCCCTTTTAGTTCCCTAAAAAACAACTTCCGCTTTATTTGTTTGAATTTTCAGAACTATACTTCGTGAAAGGAGGCAGGACCACTCAGAGTCATGTGGTCCTGCCAATTGAGAAAACGTCTTTTATTCGTTCGATTCCATCGTTTCCTGAAATTTTTCAAAGAATAGATCCGCTTCATCCTGCATAAATTCGTCCTGGACATTTTCAGGCAGAGGTGGAAGCTCGTCTATGCTCTTTAATCCGAAATAATCCAGAAATTCTTTCGTCGTACCAAATAAGTAAGCGCGACCAGTTCCTTCCGCCCTGCCAACTTCTTTCACAAGTCCTTTTGACACAAGGGTTTGAATGGGACGTTCAGTTTTCACACCTCGTATTTGTTCAATCTCCATTCTCGTGATTGGCTGCTTGTATGCAATGATCGCAAGAGTCTCAAGTGCTGCTTGAGATAAAAAGCTTACATTTGGGGACTCTACCAGTTTCTTCATATAGTCAGCATTGCCTTTTTTCGTCACCAACTGAAATGTCCCGGCGATTTCAATGATATAAATACCCCGACCCGAGTCCTCCAAATAATCTGTCTTTAGCTCTTCGATGACATCTGTCGCTTCCTGCTCGCCTATTTCCAGAACAGAACAAACCTGTTTAAGGGAAAGACCTTCGTCTCCCGCCGCAAACAGTAAACTTTCAAGGATGCCTTTCCAACTAATATTGTTCAACAAGTCCCGCCTCCTCTCCTGCTTCCACAAATATTTCTGTGAAGTTTTTTTCCTGGTTGACTACAATTTGCTGCCGCTTCATTAATTCAAGCACAGCAAGGAACGTAACAACAAGATGTTCTTTATTATCAGATGGAAAAAGGCTTGTAAATGATGTGCGCTCTTTGATGCTCCGTAAATTCTGCAAAATATCATTCATTCTCTTCTCAATGGATATTTCCTGTCTGGTTATTCTCGTTTGAACCGGCCTCTGCAACTTTTTACGCCTTAATAATTTATGAAACGCACCGAGCATATCATATAAGGATACTTGAACTTCACTATTCTTTAAATCCACCTCTTCCGTGAATTCAGAAAGGTCACTGGGAGGCTTGGTGTATACTTGTCCACGTTCCTCCTCACGGTACTTCAACTCATTTGCCGCTTCTTTAAATTTACGGTATTCGATCAACCGTTCCACTAGTTCGTCACGGGGATCTTCCTCTTCAAACTCAATTTCATCATTTAACTGACCTTCATCATGTTTAGGAAGAAGCATTTTACTTTTGATGGCAAGTAGCGTTGCGGCCATCACTAAATATTCACTGGCAACATCAAGTTGCAGGTTTTTCATCGTCTGTACATATAACATATACTGCTCAGTAATCTGAGCCATAGGAATATCATATATATCAATTTCCAAGGAGTTAATCAGATGCAATAGAAGATCTAACGGACCTTCAAAAGCGTCAATTTTCACATTGTATTCCACTTTATCACCAAATTTCTAATTACGTTCATTCCTGATAGCTACTTAATAGTATAGTAGATTGACCACTATTCTCCAATAGAAAGTTTTTGTATTTAAGTTGGTAACCTGTCGATTAATCAGAGGACTGTGCTACAATTTAACTACTTTACATCAAACGGAGGGATTTATTTGGCATATCCTCAAGCATACTTAGAGTTTCTAATGTATTTCCACGGAAATCGTGACTACTTTGAGTGCCATGAAGTACTGGAAGAATATTGGAAGGAAACGGATCCAAAGAACCGCTCTTCTCACTGGGTAGGCCTTATCCAAGTGGCCGTTGGTTTCTATCATTACAGAAGAGAGAATAAATCGGGTGCATCCCGGACATTCACGAAGGCGATCCGAAATATTCAAATGAATCAAGAAGCATTGGCTAACCTTGGAATCCAAGCCAAGAAACTTCAAGACAAGCTTATTGATATCACTAATGAATTAAGTCAAAACCGGCCATATCGTAGCATAAATATACCCTTAGCCGATGCATCATTGGTAACTCAAGTGCAAACCCTTTGCAACAAGAATGGATTCACCTGGTGTTCGCCGAGTGACCTCACAAATTCGGCCATTGTTCACCGCCATTCCTTGCGAGACCGATCTGATATAATCTTAGAACGGAAAAATGCTTTACGAAAAAAAAGAGGCTGACCACCTTCAATATAAGGTGGTTTACCTCTTTATTGTTCTTCGCTATTCTCTTCTGGAGGACCGATTTCATCACACTTCTCAAAAAAAGAGGCGGTCTCTGAATTCGGTTTAACCTCATGCTCTGTATGCATCTCTCTTAAATGGTTCACCATCGTTTTCCCGATCCCTTCATGACGATGGGACGGATTAACGGATATATGTTGAATTTCTAACGTGCTGTCTGTTTTGTATACGCCAATCAAGCCTACTATGTCCTCTTCTTTCCATAAAAAGAGCTGCCAATTTTCTTCAGTTTCGTATTGCTTCATTGTTTGTTGAAGCTTCTTCAAATCCTTTTCATTTGGCATGAAAGATAATAATCCCATTGCAATCTTTTCAAACGCCTTTTTATACCGAATTAACATATTTACCCCTCGTTATGTTTTATGTCTACTTTATTTATTATCTATTATAGACAAAAACTAGAAATTTAATTGATGCGAACGTTTATTTATCTTACTAAATTTACTTTTATTAAGCAAATCCAAACACATTAGTTTCCGGCAATGAACATCCAGTAAATGACTCCCCAGACAAGACCTACTGTAACTAAAATCAAGAATAATCTTCTATTACTGATTTTCATGACTGACTCCTTTGTCTACACTATATTCGCTTATGTCATTGTTATTGTATAGTAAAAATGAAATTTGTTAAAGTATGTAATCCAGAATACAAAAAAGTAGTCTTTAAGTACGATATACTTAAAGACTATATACCAATTATTTATATGTCATATCAAGTGCAACCATATCCTCATACGATTCCCTTCTGACGGCTAAGGTTATTGTGCCATTCTCTACAAACACTACAGCAGGGCGTGGTATCCGATTATAGTTATTTGACATCGAGTATCCATATGCCCCCGTGCAGAAAACAGCAAGTAGATCACCGGATTCAGATGATGGCAGTGGTAGATCCCATATCAACATATCCCCGGACTCACAACATTTACCTGCTATGGAAACCGTTTCTTCCGTTTCTCTACCTGCTTTATTCGCTATGACTGCTTCATATTTAGCTTTGTATAGGGCCGGTCTGATATTATCGCTCATTCCTCCATCGACGGCGAGGTACTTCCTGATATTTGGAACTTCTTTACGTGACCCCAATGTATAAAGGCTGGTCCCCGCATCACCAACAAGGGAGCGGCCCGGCTCTATCCAAATTTCCGGCATGGGTAGATCATATCTGCCCACTTCCTCTTTCACAGCATCAATCATTTCTTTCACATATTGAGAAGGGGGTATCGGGTCATCGTCTTTCGTGTAGCGAATCCCAAAACCTCCACCTAAATTGATGACTTTGGGGACAAAGCCGAATTGTGAATTCCACTGAGCGACTTTTTCAATGATTTTTTTGGCCGCAAGTATGAAGCCCGTGGTTTCAAAAATTTGCGAGCCTATATGACAATGTAATCCTAACAATTCAATTGCATCAATGTTCATAGCCATTTTCATCGCTTCTTCGGCCTGACCGTTACCCAAATCAAATCCAAATTTCGAATCTTCCTGGCCAGTCAATATATAATCATGCGTATGAGCTTCAATTCCAGGGGTGACCCTCAATAAAATCTTTGTTGTGCGTGCCAGCGACTGCAATACTTCATGTACAAGCTGAAGCTCATGAAAATTATCTACTACAATACAGCCAACCTGGTTTTCTATGGCCATTACAAGTTCTTCCCTGGTCTTATTGTTCCCATTAAAATGAATGCGTCCTGGAGGGAAATCAGCCTTCAAGGCAGTAAACAACTCTCCTCCTGATACCACGTCCAGAGATAAACCCTCTTCTTTCATTAATTGAAAGATTCCGATACAGGAAAACGCCTTACTGGCATAGGCAACTTCTGCTTTCACTCCAAGGGAATCAAAGGTCTGTTTGAACCCTCTGGCTCTCTCTCTAATTAATGCGATGTCATAAACATAAAGGGGGGTACCAAATCGAGATGCCAATTCTATGGTGCTCACCCCACCAATCATTAAAGAATCATTTTTGATCTCTGCTGAACCATGAAGAAGCACGGAACGACTCATTCCTCTCTTTAAACCTCACCTAATTAAACGTAATTTACCACAGAATGAGAGTTGTTGCAATATTCTATGATTTTGCAGGTTGTTTGTACTTATTCCTTGGCTGGACGATACTAGGTCGAATCTTAGATCCGGGGACTGATTTCCTTACAAGGATCTGCATAAATGCTTTGGGACTAAACGGAAGCAATGGCCAAAGATACGGTGTATTAAGGGATTTAATATTCGTTACATATAAAATGAAAAGCGTACTCCCGATCATTAATCCAGGGATATGGAAGAAAGCGACAAATACAAGAAGAAGAAGCCTTGCCATCTTATTCGCTACACTCAACTCATAACTTGGGGTCGCGAACGTACCGATCGAAGCTACCGCCACATACAATATCACCTCAGGTTGGAACAAGCCGACGTCAATTGCAATTTGACCAATCAAAACTGCAGCTATTAAGCCCATAGCTGTTGATAGCGGTGTCGGAGTATGAATGGCGGCGATCCTAAACATCTCCACCCCCATGTCAGCAATAAATAATTGAACGATAACCGGTATATTGGTCTGTTCCTGAGGACCTACATACTTAATGACCTCCGGAAGTAATGAAGGATCCAGGACAAACAAGTACCACAAAGGCAGAAGGAATAAAGAAGCAAGCACACCGACAAATCGCGTCCACCTGACAAATGTTCCTACAGCCGGTGACTGTCTATACTCCTCAGCATGCTGAAGATGATGGAAAAATGTTGTCGGTGTTATGATGACACTTGGCGATGTATCAACAAAGATCAGCACATGGCCTTCTAATAAGTGTGTGGCGGCGACATCCGCTCTCTCTGTATACCTTACTAATGGATATGGATTATACCCCTGCTTTACAAGAAACTCCTCTACTGTCTTATCCGCCATTGTCAAACCATCGATTTTAATACTTTTCAATTCTTTCTTTATCACTTCGATCAAGCTAGGATTGGCGACATCATCTATATACGCTATGGAAATGTCCGTCTTTGACCTCTCCCCTATTCGAAAGATTTCAAAACGCAATCGTGGATCTCTTATTCTTCGCCTCGTTAATGCCGTATTTACTATAATGTTCTCTACATACCCATCACGGGAACCGCGAACGACCTTTTCTGTATCCGGCTCTGACGGCTGCCTTCCCGGATAACTTCGAACATCAACGATTAATGCCTCATCATAGCCTTCTACAAAGACTGCTATTAATCCTGAAAGCACTTCATCTACCGCTTCTTCAATCGTATGAACCGGTTCTACCGATTGGTGAACAAGCCGATTATAGACAATGTCATATAATTTACTAGTCGCACGCTCATTGTCATTGATATCAACAAGTTCCTCTACAATTTCAATAATATAGGCAGCATCGGTAAGCCCGTTTATATAGTAAAAATGTACACCCTTTTTCAAAATCATGAGTTTACGTACACCTATATCAAAACTGGTATTTAGTCCTACATGATTCTTCATATAATCTTCTATTACGGTTAGATCTTTAGAAATCGGTGTTTCCTTCGTCTTTTGAGGCATGATATCCGCTCCTTTCTAAAATGATCTCCACTGCTTTTTTCGTAATGGGGGCACCTTGTGAATAGTGATCTCTTCTGGCCATTTTCCCAATGTCTCCAATACCGACAATAATCGGGACTTTCAGTTCATCAAGGCAATACACGGTATCACCCGTCAATCTCCCTACGTCCATCTCCGGCACACCAAATTTATCCACCCCAAAAGGCGTCAGTTCTCCAAATTTATCAATGCATACATCGACCCTGGTCCATTCAGCTTGGCGGGTTTTACTGGCTACTGCGATAACCCCAAGAACCTCAATCTCATGATGATTCGCAACATGCTTCAAGGCCCGTTCCCCGGCACCTTCTCCGATGAATCCACTATCATCAAACATGACAAAGACAGGGTCGTTCTTGGCTCTCTTGATTAACTTCACAATTTCCGGTCCTGACAAAACAGATGGATTCCCTTTGGAGCTTGAAATACATCGTCCTCCATATTCTGTCGCAACGCATTCGACGGCACGTTTTGCATATTCATCTCCGTCTGTTACCAGAATCACTTTCCTTCTATTGTCCATACGAACCCCTGCCTCTTACAATTTATTGATGAACCAAGTAGAGCCAATGAAATAGAGAGCCGAAAATTTTACCGAAAACAATGGCCATAATTAAGATGACAATTTGACCATCGATCCCAATTCGCTTTGCCAGAATGGGGAATACATTCAATACTTCTGTTAAGGCAGCAGCCAATAGTCCTATAAATGTGCCACTTGCCAAACCAAGAGGGATAAGGACCAATGGAGAAAAATGAAGCGTGTATTCATTTAAACTTATAAACCCCCCGACTAGTGCTCCACTTATGACAGCAAGTTCATAGTAATGAATCATTTTCATCGTTTTCGTCAGTTGCGTTAATCGAGGGATAATTCCCAATACTGTTAAAAAGGCCACAAAGCCAGAGCCTACTGCCAGTCCACCAGCAAAACCAATAAATACGGTGATCACTACATTAATGGTCATCTAGATTTTTCTGACTTTCTTTATTTTCATGCATAATCACGTATTGATCTAAATCCTGCTGGTAATTAAACATTTCAACCTCAAGAGGGCTCGGCTCTTCATTGAGTCTTTTTCGGAAAACATGATTAAAAAATAGGATCATTCCAAAGCCTAAACCAAATGAATAGGGAACCTGGAATAATAATGGATGAGGATCCACCCCTCCAGTCACAAAATGATACAGTTTTTGATGAACTTCTCTCATACTTACATCTTCATGAAAATTCATGATCGCCAGGGCCGCACCTACGAATAATAATAGCCAAACGCCAATGAATAATGGGAGAGAGACTTTCTTTTTCTCATAAATCACTTCGATAATAGACTGTGCAGGCCCGATCGTTTGAATATCCAAATCCGGATAATCATTGTGTATTTCCCTTATTACCTTCATCACATCGACCACAATAATATTCTTATCAGATGGCGTCACTTGGTGGATCTGAATTTGCCTGAGGTCTTCTACACGATCTTCAGGTGCTATCAGTTGAGCAAGCTGCCCGAGATTGACCATACTCCCTTCCCTTACCTGCACTCGATGACGTAAGCGAATATATAATATCCCTTCCATGTAGTTCACTTCCTGACAACATGATTTTCCCTTCGTACCAATAGTATGGATTAACGGAAATTAATTATGTAATGGTCACCTTGATGGTCCGGTTCCATAAAGAGGCAAGTATGACGGATGATTGCCTCTTTATGGACTGAGTAAACTAGAAATGGAAACAATTTCAAAATTGGCCACTAAAAAAATAACCTTACCGGTTCAGAAAATGAACCGGTAAGGTTATTTTGCCTAAGAATCTGTATGCATTTGATCTTTCATCGTTTGTAATATTTTCTTCTCGAGCCTCGATACCTGGACTTGCGATATTCCGAGCCGGTCCGCTACCTCCGACTGGGTTTGATCTTTGTAATACCTTAAATACACGATCAGACGTTCTCTATCATCAAGTTCACGTATCGCTTCTTTTAACGCGATCTTGTCAAACCATTTATTATCACTATTATCAGCAATCTGATCCAATAGGGTAATAGGGTCTCCGTCATTTTCATAAACGGTTTCATGAATGGACGAAGGAGCACGACTTGCTTCCTGAGCCATGATCACTTCTTCTACCGAATACTCGAGATGATCGGCGAGCTCACTTACTGTCGGCACCCTTCCAAATTTCTTGGAGAGTTCATCCTTCGCTTTTCGTATCTTGTTCCCCATTTCCTTCAAAGAACGACTGACTTTTACTGTTCCGTCATCCCGGATGAAGCGCTGAATCTCTCCGATTATCATCGGAACTGCGTATGTCGAGAACTTGACGTCGTAGCTTAAATCAAACTTATCCACTGATTTCAGCAACCCGATACTGCCTATCTGAAAGAGATCATCAGGCTCATACCCCCGGTTGAGGAAGCGTTGAACCACGGACCAAACCAAGCGCATGTTCTTTTGGACAATCAGGTCCCTCGCACTTTGGTCACCAGCCTGGCTCTGCTTTATAAGCTCCTTCACCTCATGATCCTTTAAGAAGGTCTGTTCCTTTTCATTTTTCACTTCGACATCCATGGGCACGACTCCTTAATTGCATAGCGCTTTACTATTAGTCAAGTGCTTCTTCAACCTTACCGTAGTGCCTGTACCTGGGTGTGATGACACTTCGATCTCATCCATGAAATTTTCCATAATGGTAAAGCCCATTCCAGAACGTTCGAGTTCAGGTTTGGATGTGTAAAGTGGTTGGCGTGCTTCTTCTACATCTCCAATCCCGATTCCTTCATCGCGAATGGTCATATCAATAAATCCATCTTCTTCCATGATGACTGAGATATAAACTGTGCCATTAGGTTTATTCTCATAGCCATGTATGATCGCATTGGTTACAGCTTCAGATACGACGGTTTTGATCTCAGTCAACTCATCCATCGTCGGATCCAACTGGGCAATAAATGAAGCAACGGTGACCCGGGCAAAGGATTCATTTTGGCTTAAAGAACTAAATTGGATATTCATCTCATTTCTCAAGTTAGGCGACCCCCAATCTTTGTAATGCATTTTCTTCAGACGGTTCAAGACGGATAATCTTAAACAACCCAGACATTTCAAATAATCGGTTTACAGAAGGGGAAATCGCACACACTACCATTTCTCCATGCTTTTGTTTAATCTGCTTGTATCGACCTAAAATGACACCTAAACCTGAACTATCCATAAAGCTTAATTCTTCTAAATTCAAAATGATATGCTTTACATTCTCACTTTCAATCAGATTTGAAGCTTTTTCCCTCAATTCATCAGCAGTATGATGATCCAACTCACCACTTAAACGGACACACAATACATCTTTTTTGACTTCTAAGTTAATAGCAAGACTCACTATCAGAAAGCCTCCTTCTCTGTCGTATAGTGAGTCATTTCGCTATTCTTTTAGTGAAATCCTTCTCCATGACAAAACTAGAAGGAATTCGTCATAATTAGAGGTTATTTTCATGAAAGAATTCTTACCTCGTTACTTTCCTACCTTCGTGAAAAGCCCAAAGGATTTTTTGTATAGTTCCCACCAACTTGCATCGTTTACATCTTTCTTAGCAACAAGGGTGCTTTTTACTACTGTTTTCCCTTTGTTCATCACAACTAAGGTCCCAACTTGGTCCCCTTTTTTGATAGGAGCTTTCAGGTCTTTCTTGAGTGTGATCTTTTGTTCCACTTCATCTAATTTTTCCCCTTTTTGTGTTAGAAGAGAAATGGGTTCATCAGTTACCGCATTCACTTTATTTTCCTTCCCTTTCGAAACCTTCACCTGTGCTAGTGATTCACCTTTTTTGAATAATGGTTTAGTCGAATACTGATTGAAGGCATAATCAAGCATTTTACTTACCTCATTATTTCTCTCCTTCGGCGTTGGTGCACCGAACACAACTGCGATTACTCTCATGTTGTCTTTTTTCGCTGTGGCTGTTAAGCAATATTTCGCTTCATTGGTGAAACCTGTTTTCAAGCCGTCCACCCCTTCATAGAAGCGAACCAATTTATTTGTATTTACCAACCAGAATTTTTTATCGGATCCTTCTCTCAAGTATGATTCATAGCTGCCTGTGAATTTTGTGATCCCTTCATATTTAAGAAGTTCCTTGGCCATCATGGACATATCATGTGCCGAACTGTAATGATCTTTGGACGGTAAGCCTGTAGGATTTTTGAAATGAGAATCCTTTAACCCCAGTTCTTTTGCCTTTTTGTTCATTTTTTCAACAAAGGCTTCTTCACTTCCTGCAATATGCTCTGCCATCGCTACAGATGCATCATTGGCAGATCCGATCGCAATCCCTTTCAGCATTTCTTCTACCGACATGCTCTCACCGGGCTCAAGGAAGATTTGTGACCCACCCATGGAAGCCGCATATTCACTTGCGCGAACCTTGTCTTGCCATTTAATTTGACCCTTTTCGAGGGCTTCCATGATCAACATCATGGTCATAATTTTTGTCATGGACGCTGGTGCCAGCTTTTCATGACTATTCTTCTCATATAGTACCGTTCCAGTATCACGTTCAATTAAAATAGCCGATTTCGCTACTTCAGCTAATTCTGACTTCTTCTCTTGAGCCAATCCCATAGAAGGAGATAGAAAAGCCATTAATACAAATGTCACCACTATATACGCTAAACGTTTCATCCAACTGTCCTCCAATCAAATCTCGTTATTACAATCCTCATAGACCCAGTTTTTCCAACTGCATCATTTTTATACAAACATTGGTAAAATTCCAAACCTGCTCGTGGTCTCTTATGGAGTCATGCAAATAGTGCGGAAATTTGTTATCTCACTGTAGGGTAAATCTATATTGGCCCGTTCGTCCGCCGGAAAGCGTAGCTGTTCCCCTCACCATCTATCGCACACACTATTAGACAGAGCCTTTGCAGCTCCTTTGTTAGAAAACAACAATCTTTGCGAAAAGAGCCTTTCGAAATTAGCTTTTTATTAGACTCAAACTCTATAGATTTGGAAACGAAAGGATTAACACATCATCTATTTGCTCTCTTTCAAGGTAAGAAAATGCCTCTGTTCGATTGATTGCGTCATTCTGAGCAAGAATACCTTCTTTTGTAACATCACTCTGACTCAAACCTCTTCTATCCCATTCCCAACAAAAAAAGCCCTTGCCTAAGAGAATAAATCCTCTTGGCAAGGGCTTCGATTGATCGAAAATCAACCTGTGATTTCGGTATGAATCAACGTCGGTGCTTTTACATGTGCAGATGTTACTTTAATGCTTTCATATAGTTTTTCTTTAACATTGTCAATGTTTTCATCGTTACTGTAGATTGTTGCTAGTGAATCCCCTACTTTAACAGAATCACCAATTTTCTTTCGCAATTCAAGACCGACTGCTAAATCGATAACAGAATCTTTTGTCGCACGGCCTGCGCCTAACCACATTGCTGCAGTTCCTACTGCATCAGCAACGATTTCAGAAACATATCCGTCTTCTTTCGCTTCAAGCTCAATTTTATACTGTGCTTGTGGAAGCTTAGCCGGATCGTCCACTACTGACGCATCTCCACCCTGTGACTCTAAGAATACTTTGAAGTTTTCAAGAGCCGATCCATCTTCAATCGCTTTCTGTAAGAGCTCTCTAGCTTCCTGTAAAGTTGATGCCTTTTCAGCCAGGTAGACCATATGACTTCCCAGTGTTAAGCATAACTCTGTTAAGTCTTCAGGACCCTCTCCTTTTAACGTATCAATCGCTTCTTTCACTTCAAGGGCATTTCCGATGGCAAATCCGAGGGGCTGGCTCATATCGGATATGACCGCCATCGTCTTTCTACCAACATTATTCCCGATGTTCACCATTGCTTTTGCAAGTGCTTTTGAATCGTCTAATGTCTTCATGAAGGCACCTGCACCAGTTTTCACGTCTAGCACAATTGCATCTGCACCGGCTGCGATTTTCTTACTCATGATGGAACTTGCGATCAAAGGAATGCTATTGACCGTTGCTGTCACGTCACGTAAGGAATATAGCTTTTTATCTGCTGGTGTTAAATTACCACTTTGTCCGATAACAGCTAATTTGTTCTTGTTCACCAAACGGATGAACTCATCGTTCTCAATCTCCACATGGAAGCCTTCTACGGATTCAAGTTTATCGATGGTTCCTCCAGTGTGTCCAAGACCTCTTCCACTCATCTTAGCTACAGGTACACCTACCGAGGCAACCAGTGGTCCTAAAACAAGTGTTGTTGTATCACCAACACCGCCTGTAGAGTGTTTATCTACCTTAATTCCTTCAATGGCAGATAAATCGATTTGATCTCCTGATTCTACCATTGCCATTGTAAGGTCTGCTCTTTCTCTATCGCTCATGTCTTTGAAGAAAATTGCCATTGTAAGGGCACTTACCTGATAATCAGGGATATTTCCTTCTGTATACCCTTCAACGATGAAGTTGATTTCTTCAGTAGTCAGTTCTTTTCCTTCACGCTTTTTCTCTATTAAGTCAACCATTCTCATGGTATTCACCCACTTTTCTAGTATTAATCACCGTCTTTTAGACGCTGTTTGTTCATAAGTACTGAATCTATATAGATTTTACGATTTCTTTCACATAGGCTAAAAAGTTGGCACGTACCATTTCAGTTGTTTCCATCACTTCATCATGTGAAAGGGGCTGATCTAGAATTCCAGCTGCCATATTTGAAATGCATGAAATTCCCAATACTTTAATTCCGGCATGACGAGCCACAATTACTTCAGGTACAGTGGACATTCCGACTGCGTCCCCACCAAGTGTACGAGCAAGTCTAACCTCAGCAGGTGTTTCGTATGTAGGTCCTGTATTTCCCACGTAAACACCTTCTTGCACGTCAATAGAAAGAGTAGCGGCAATTTCTTTCGCCTTTTGACGAAGTTCTCTACAATACGCCTCTGACATGTCAGGGAATCTTGCTCCTAAACGGGAGTCATTAGCCCCGATAAGTGGATTCCCGCCCATATTGTTGATGTGATCTGTAATCAGCATCAAGTCACCTGCATTGAATTCCTCATTTACTCCACCAGCCGCGTTCGTTACGATCAGCACTTCAACACCCAATTCCTTCATGACACGTACAGGAAAGGTAACTTTATCGAAGCCATAACCTTCATAATAGTGAAAACGACCTTGCATAGCCACAACTTCTTGACCTGCTAACTGACCAAAGACCAGCTGCCCGGCATGACCAGCGACGGTAGATACGGGGAAATCAGGGATTTCTTTATAAGGGATCTTCACTGAGTTCTGGATTTCATCCGCCAGCACTCCTAATCCCGATCCCAGGATGAGGCCGATTTTCGGTTCACCTGTATATTGATTTTTCAAATGACTTGCTGCATTTTGTATTTTTTCGTAATTCATATTCCTGGCTCCTTTTTCTTTTTATTCAAGTAGGAAGAGGAGGGAATGACCGATACTAAAAGGTCCTCTCTCCTCACTTCTCTCCGAGTATCCTGTTCTTACTTCAAATGTGTTAAAAAGCTTTGACCAAATTTCGGCATGGTTACATTAAAGTTATCTGCCACTGTTGCCCCGATATCAGCGAACGTTTTAGAGATAGGCAGCTCTTGTCCTGTTTCAAATCGTTTTGAATAAACAAGAAGAGGAACATATTCTCTCGTATGATCTGTTCCTGGAGCAGTCGGATCGTTACCGTGATCGGCTGTAATGATAAGAAGATCGTCTTCTGTCATTTTCTCGAATACTTCAGGTAGCCGTGCATCAAACTCTTCCAAGGCTTTTCCATACCCTTCAGGATCGCGGCGATGACCATATAAGGCATCAAAGTCTACAAGATTTAAGAAGCTTAATCCCGTGAATGACTGGTCGAAGGTTTTAATGAGATTGTCCATCCCATCCATATTATGCTTCGTCCGAATAGAATTAGTAACTCCTTCGCCATTATAAATATCTGAAATCTTACCAAGAGCAATGACGTCATAACCTGAATCTTTCATTTCATTCATGACCGTACGGTTGAACGGTTTCAATGCATAATCATGACGATTCGACGTACGCTTAAACTCACCCGGTTGCCCAACGAATGGACGGGCAATCACACGGCCTACTAGAAATTCTTCATCTTTGGTGATTTCACGAGCAATTTCACAAATCTTATATTGTTCCTCAATTGGAATGATGTCCTCATGAGCTGCGATTTGAAGGACCGGATCAGCAGAAGTATAGACAATAAGAGCTCCCGTTTCCATATGCTCTTTCCCTAATTCTTCAATGATCTCCGTTCCACTTGCAGGCTTGTTCCCGATGATGGTTCTTCCTGTCTCGGCTTCAAGCTTCTGGATCAATTTTTCTGGGAAACCATCAGGATAGGTTTTAAACGGTGTATCAATATGAAGGCCCATTATTTCCCAATGCCCTGTCATTGTGTCTTTCCCAACAGAAGCCTCCTGCATTTTCGTGTAGAAAGCAAGCGGCTGATCGGACTTTTCGATCCCTTTAACTTCCTTAATATTCGATAAGCCCAGCTTCCCGATATTCGGCATATTCAGTCCATTCATATGTTCGGCGATGTGACCGAGAGTATCAGATCCTTTATCATTAAATAGTTCTGCATCAGGCGCTTCGCCTATGCCCACAGAATCCATTACGATCAAGTGAACTCGTTTGTATGTATAGTTACTCATTCAAGTAAACCTCCTATATAGTAAGCTTTCTAAAAAAAGCGGTTACATTTTCTTACCTTCAACCGTATCTTACCCTTTTCTGTTTGGATACAATCGACAGAATTTAACGTCAGAAGTCTGACATCTATATTTTACTTTTCCCCATCAAAAAAAACAAGAGAGATCCCTTAAAGAATTGATTTTCTTTAAAGGCTCTCTTGTTATGCTCTGGGATGAAATTGTGAATAGACATCCTTTAAGCGGGTTTTTGACACATGTGTATAGATTTGGGTGGTGGAAATGTCAGCATGACCAAGCATCTCCTGGACTGCTCTTAGATCCGCCCCATTTTCCAACAAATGGGTTGCGAATGAATGACGGAGCGTGTGCGGCGTTAAATCTTTCTCGATATTGGCTTTCTTGGCAAGTATTTTTAAATTCTTCCAGAAACCTTGTCTTGTGAGACCTTTTCCGTGGTGATTTAGAAATAAGTGGTCATCACGATGCTTCTTGCTTCTTAATTTCAATCGTGTATCATCTAAATATTCCTTCAATATTTTCATGGCAGTCTGTCCGATGGGAATAATTCTCTCTTTGTTGCCTTTTCCGATGCACCTGACAAAGCCCATGGTCAAATGTACGTCTTCTAATTTAAGCTGAATGAGTTCACTGACCCGAATTCCCGTCGCATAAAGGAGCTCGAGCATCGCCTTGTCCCTCATACCCAGCGGTGTCGATTCCTCAGGTGCTTCGAGTAGTGCTTCCACTTCAGCAATGCTTAATATCTTAGGAAGTGTCCTCTCCGTTTTCGGTGTTTCAATATGCACAGTCGGATCTTGGTCCGTCGCCTTTTCCCTTAAGAGGAATTGATGAAAGGAACGGATTGATGCCACGTGCCTAGCTACGGTCTTTGAAGATTTCCCCTGGCTCTTTAAATGGCCGAGAAACTGGACGATATTCACCCTCGAAACGCCGTTCAGTTCCGATACTTCCTCCACCTTCGTTAAGTATAGTGAATAATTCTTTAAGTCCCGCTGATACGATTCAATCGTGTTCTTAGCAAGTCCTTTTTCTACTATTAAAAAGTGCATGAAATCTTGAATATGGTCTTCCACGCTGCATTACTCCCCGTTCATATAAAAAAATAATAACCGATCATACCAATGGCTATTTTCCTCTGTCACAGAAGAATATACCTTCACTGCTGCTCCCTCAGGTTCATCATATCTGTGGTACCCTTCGTATTCCTCACTTATCCACATAATACCATAGTAAAATAAAATCGTGGATCCAGTAAATAAAATGAACACTTTAATGGTTTGCCAAACCATTTGAACTCCTTTTACCATTTTGTCATCCCCCATATTCGTCACGTCTATAATACAAGCTATGACGTTTTTAAACGGTTTTATACCTTATGGAGTCAAAACGATTAAAATTTCTGTCCAAATATGAAAAAGCCTTAAAGAGTATGTATGGGATGTTTCCAAAGAGAAACAACAACAGGAGTCTTTAAGGCCTTTTGACAACAGCTTATTCTTCTGAATCTTCTTCTTTATCCTGGCATCTTGAACATATGCCATGAAAGGTAAGTCGGTGATCTTTTATTTTAAATTTCCAATCTCGCTCAACAATGGTTTCTACGTCTTCAAGGAGATCTTCTTGAATTTCATCAACCGCTCCACATTCGATGCAAACCAAATGATGATGAAAGTGGGCTGCTCCTTCTTGTCTGAGATCATAGCGCGATACACCATCGCCAAAGTTAATTTTATCCACAATTTTCAGTTCAGATAGCAATTCCAACGTACGATATACGGTGGCCAGTCCAATTTCCGGAGATTTTTCCTTAACGAGGAGGTATACATCTTCGGCGCTCAAGTGATCTTCTTCGTGTTCTAATAACACGCGTACGGTTGCTTCGCGCTGCGGCGTAAGCTTGTAGCTAGCAGAATGAAGTTGTTTTTTGATTCGTTCAATACGGCTTTCCATAGTCCCTTCCTCCCTCGTCAATGTCTTTACTATTATATCAAAAAGGGAAGAATAAGCAAAATAAAATAATTATAATCAAATAAATAAAATGATTCTTAAATAAGAATCATTTTATTTTAATTTCGAAATAACCATTTCCATTAAATTAGGAGATAGATATGCTTCAACGCTTGCCGCGATGGTCACTATTCCGATGGCTACCACAAAGAAAATGACGTACCGGGATAAGAACGGAATCATTTGAAATTGCATGGACGACGTTTGCCTCATAAAAATCTTCCGAATCAACGTAAGGGAGAAGCTGGCACTGACCACTCCTATGAAAATAAATGCAGGTATGATAATAATATTTTGTGGTAGCACACTAACAAACGATAATAAAAATCCGCTCCATCCCATTTGATTCACAAGAAAGCCTACTGAAAATCCAACTACCACACCCTTCATAAATAATAGGACGAAGATGAGAGGGAGTCCAATAATTGAGATACCCAAAAGCCAGATTAATCCAAGATACTTTACATTATGAAGAAAGCTCTGCCTGAACAACTCTTCAGCCGATGTCATACTGCCATCTTCCATCTCGCTAAAAAACTTACTTAAATAGAAATAGAGATCTTCCTTCTGGGCGAACGACAATGAATTCACAACAATCGCACCAAAAATGATGCCCATTAAAAACAGTGTAATGATAAATAAATAGATTGAGGAATGTGCTTGTACATGTTGGACGAGTGGGTTTGAATTAGATAATTTTTTGCGCATCACAGTGCTCCTCCTAGATATCGATTACTAATCTATATGTAGGGAAGGACATGTTTATTCTATTCTATTGAACTTCTATATGGATAAACGTATAATCATAGAAACCTTGTCGCAAACTAGGAGGGAATTGTCATGAGCAAATCAAGTTTAATCGAGTTTCCCGATCGAATCGAAACGTCCAGACTGTACATTAGACCTTGTATGCCAGGGGACGGTCCTGACGTTTATACCGCAATCTCTGAGTCTAGAAACGATTTAAAACCGTGGCTGCCCTTCGCACGCAAAGAAATTACCCTTGAAGATGTAGAGTCCGGGATCCGGGAATCCTATGCAACATTCATCAGGAGGACCGATATCCGTCTCCATATCTACCTAAAACAATCCGATGAATTTGTTGGATCGACCGGGTTTCATCGCATCGATTGGGATGTCCCTAAAGTAGAAATTGGTTACTGGCTGCACACAAAGCACACAAAAAAAGGTTATATTGTTGAAGCAGTCGAGGCTTTAACAAACTTTGCATTCAATCATCTCTCCTGTCAACGCATCGAAATTCGCTGCGATGAGAGAAATACTTCGTCAAGAAAGGTCCCTGAAAAACTGGGGTTTGTGCAAGAAGGCATCAGCCGGCATGATCACCTTGATGAGAATGGGGTAGACCCCCGGAATACATGTATTTATTCCATGATTCCCGGGGATTTAGAAGGACATAGACCATTATAAGAGGCTGTATAGAAAGTGGCCATCCTTTTGGGGTGGTCTCTTGTTTCGAGGGATGATAGTTGGTATAAATATAGCTAGTTTATCTTGTGAATGCATGAACAAACTTTCCTTAGAAGCCGATAAGTTTGAAAATCCGGTTTTTCTTCATACATTTGAGTTAAAACAGTTAAACTTAATGAATGTTTAAGTGAAACTGTACTGGTTCGTACTTGCTGGAATACAGAGAGTAGACCCGATTGCGTCATTCTGAGAATTATTGCGTCAAAATCGGTCGTGATTGCGTCACTTTTTAATTTTATGCGTCAAAACCAACCGTTATTGCGTCACTTTTTCTGTTTATGCGTCTTCTATCATACCCATCCAAATAGCTGGACTCCATCTCAACCGGAGTCCAGCTTTGCTTGACCAAGAACTTCTCATTCCGAACGTTTCTTCTCTCTTATACCACTACTACTTTGTAAGCTGTTGTAGTTGCAGATATTGTACAGCATATGCGGTTTTGGCATCGTAGATCCGCTTTTCATTCATAAGCTGCTTTGCTTCCTCTACTGTCACTTCAATTAACTCGACAAATTCATCCTCATCCGCTTCTTTTGATTCCTCGATTGGATAAATATCATGAGCGACATACAAGTGAACGAGTTCATCGGCAAATCCGGGTGACGTGTAAAACGAAATCAGGTGCTCGAGATTCTCACATCCATAACCCGTTTCTTCCTCCAATTCACGTAGGGCGGTTTTATCTGGCTCTTCCCCCGGCTCAAGCTTCCCTGCTGGGATCTCGATAATAGATTTTTCCAGTGCTTTTCGATACTGCTCCACCATCACTAATTTCCCTTCCGGTGTCAGCGCAATTACGGCCACAGCCCCAGGATGCTTAACTAGTTCCCGTTTGGAAGTCTTCCCGTTGGGGAGCTCTACTTCATCCACTTGAAGATCTATGATTTTCCCTTGATAGATTGTTTCCGTTGTGATTGTCTTTTCTTCAAATTTTTTCATCCGTTCAACTCTCCTTGTTCTGTCATTGATCGATTTCTCATACATTTTACCATATCTGATTCGAGGATCGAGGTGAAACCCCTTGAAGGTGATTACTGAACAAAACCGGATCATCCTTGTAGGAAAAGCATGGGAAATCAAGGCAAAGCTTAAGGAATATAATCAATCCTTCGTCACGGTAAAGGAATGGATTGAATCGACCCGCTAGAAAAACCGTTTCCTTTGTTTATTCATCCCAACTTTCGTTAATATAATAGAGAGTGCGAATGTCGAAAGGACGGATACAATGGAAAAAAGACAAATAGGAAACTCGGATTTACTTGTATCAAAAATGGGCCTCGGATGTATGTCTCTTGGAACTGAAGAAAAGGGTGCCAAAGAAATTGTGCAACATGCTTTAGAAAATGGGATCAATTATCTTGATACTGCTGATTTATACGACTTTGGCCAGAATGAAGAAATTGTCGGCAACGCCATCCGTGATGTCCGGAACGATATCATATTGGCAACAAAGGTAGGGAACCGCTGGAATGACGTAGAGGATGGCTGGCACTGGGATCCTTCAAAATCCTATATCAAGTCTGCTGTAAAGGATAGCTTATCTCGCCTGAAAGTGGACTATATCGACCTATATCAGCTTCATGGTGGTACGATTGAAGATCATTTTGACGAAACAATCGAAGCATTTGAGGAATTAAAGAAGGAAGGCTTGATACGCCACTACGGTATTTCTTCCATCAGACCAAATGTTATTAAGCAATTTCTGAGTAAAGCCACTATTGAGAGTGTGATGATGCAGTACAGCTTACTTGACCGCCGTCCGGAAGAGTGGATGGAATTACTAGATGAGAACAATGTGAGTATCGTGGCACGGGGGCCTTTGGCAAAAGGGCTTCTCTCTGAAAAAATGCTTTCCAAAGCTTCTGCGAAAATGAAAGAGAATGGATATCTTGACTATTCCTATTCAGAACTTCAGGAAACGATCAAGTCCATTCATAACAAAATGGGAGACAAACGCCAGATGAATGAGCTTGCCCTTCAGTTTATTCTGTCCCACGAATCGGTCGCTGCAGTGATTCCTGGAGCAAGTTCTGTTCAACAGCTCCAGGAGAATATCGACGCTGTGAATGCAGGCCCTTTATCCCCTCAGGAGATAGATATGCTTAAACAATTAACCAAATTATCACGGTATGAGCAACATAGGGATTAAGTGAGTAAAAAAATAAGCGAGCCAGGGTTTTAGTTCCCTTCTCGCTTATTTTTATACCAATTCAACGCCTTTTGTTCCATATTCTTCACAAATTGATCCTTGCCTTGAATATAGCTTTCCATATCCTGTGGGAATCTCTTTGCAAGCCTTGATTTGAGTTCACTATATTGTTGAGCTTCCCCGTCGTGTTCTCTTAAATAATCACGGAAGGCTAAGTGCCTGATTACGTGATCGATTCCATAAGGAAAAATATGAAGGTGTACGGCTCTGGCATTTCCTTCTCCCTTATAGAAAAAACGGCGGTTCGGAATGCCATTTTCCCCTTTCCCTACATACTCTCGTTGACCGAACTCATCAGACTGTTTATCAATGCTTGTAAGGATGGGGACTTCTACCATTATATCGATTATCGGTTTAGCGACTAAGCCTGTTACAGAGGTTGAACCGATATGATGGATGGTTGCGTCTGGCAGAAGCATTGTGAGATCACACTTTTCCGTTTCGAATTTCTCTTTCCAGTCAGCTTGATAAGGTACTACTTTTACATCCCTCATTAATCCTTGTAATTCTTCCAATTCATATTGCTTTCGTCCAGTAATTCTTCAAAGCTCTTGTTTTTCTCCCGTTGCTTTTTCTCTTCTATTTTTTTAAGCCGCTCTTCTTCTTTTTTAACTGACTCTACTTTTTCAAGTTCTTTCTTCTTTTGCTTCAATTGTTCAAAGAGATCATGGTTAACTGAATTTTTCAATGTTAATTCTGCTTCTTGTTTCTTTTTCTTGGACATGTGATGATTCCCCCTATCATTCATAGTTATAAATCTTTTTTTGGTATTAGTCAAAGGGGACTATGTACTTGTTTTGGATTTATCGACCGTTATAGGAATATATCAACCGTTCGTCGAATTTATCGACCGTTATGTAGATTTATCGACCGTCTTTTCATTTTATCAACCGTACTTTCAAGATATCGACCATCATGGTAAATCCGACAATTTTCGCGGCACTTCTATTCCCCTTCCCAGCTGCTTACCCCCAGTAACAAAAAGCCGGTTAGAAAGAGACCTCCCCCTTCTAACCGGCTTTCTACATCAATATGCTTCCAGCTTAACGTCTTCTCCTACAATAAGGGTCGCATCCGTTGATGATTGGATATCCTCCACTGAGAATCCATTTGCTACTTCACGTAACAGTAAGCCTTCATCCGTGACATCCATCACGGCCCGATCCGTGATGATCCGGTGAACGACACCTTTTCCTGTCAGAGGTAAGGTGCATTCTTTCAGGATTTTACTCTCACCCGCTTTATTGACATGCTCCATGATGACTATGATGCGCTGAGCACCATGAACAAGGTCCATTGCACCGCCCATTCCCTTGATCATCTTCCCTGGAATCATCCAGTTGGCAAGGTCCCCGTTTTCAGCTACTTCC
This sequence comes from Bacillus sp. BHET2, assembly GCF_005938125.1. Lineage (GTDB taxonomy): Bacteria > Bacillota > Bacilli > Bacillales > Bacillaceae_B > Rossellomorea. Next base: position 125,203 of record NZ_VCQN01000001.1, on the reverse strand, counting down.
ATCCCACCGAGGATTGCGATATTTATATGGCCACCGCGAATCATCCCGAAAGATTCTGAGCTATCAAAGTAAGAGGATCCTGGAATCGCCGTAACGGTCTCTTTCCCTGCATTGATGAGGTCAGCATCTACTTCATCTTCTACTGGATAAGGACCAATTCCAAGTAATCCATTTTCTGATTGAAGAACAACCTGTTTGTTTTCTGTCATATAGTTGGCTACCAGTGTAGGCATCCCGATTCCTAAGTTTACATAGAAACCATCTTCTATTTCCTTTTCCGCTCTTCTTGCAATTGTTTCACGCATTTTGGCACGATCCATCCCGTTCCACTCTCCCTTCTATGCTTGTTTCACTGTTCTTCTTTCAATGCGTTTTTCCTGATCTGCTCTAATCAGTCGTTGCACGTAGATGCTTGGGGTATGCACTTCATTCGGATTGATTTCCCCGATTTCAACAAGCTCTTCGACTTCGGCAATCGTCACTTTTCCTGCTGCCGCGATCATTGGGTTAAAGTTTTGAGCCGTTTTGTTATAAATCAGATTCCCCATCTTATCCGCCTTCCATGCCCGAACAAGGGAGAAGTCTGCCGTATACGCTTCTTCCAGCAAATATTCTTTCCCATTAAATGAACGTGTTTCCTTTCCTTCAGCTACTGGTGTGCCGACTCCTGCCGGCGTGTAGAATGCAGGAATCCCTGCTCCCCCCGCACGGATTTTCTCTGCAAGCGTACCTTGAGGAACCAACTCCACTTCAAGCTCTCCCGATAGAACCTGTCTCTCAAATTCTTTGTTTTCCCCGACATAGGAGCCGATCATTTTATCAATCTGCTTATTTTTCAATAATAAACCTAATCCCCAGTCGTCTACACCGCAGTTATTTGAAATAACCGTTAGATTTTTTATACCTTTTTCTACAAGGGCCAGGATGAGTTTTTCGGGGATTCCACAAAGACCGAATCCTCCGACCATTAATGTGGCGCCATCATGAATGTCTGCCACTGCTTCGTCATATGAAGTGTATACTTCTTTCATTGTATTCCCTCCTCGAATCTGGATCTTCCCGGTTTCTTATTTATGAAGTTCAACGACTGTTGCTACACCCTGACCTCCACCGATGCAAAGGGTAGCCAGTCCGTTTTGTACGCCTCTTTTCTTCATTTCATGAATCAGTGTCACGAGTATTCGCGTTCCACTAGCTCCGATTGGGTGACCTAATGCAATCGCTCCCCCATTCACGTTCAGAGCATCCTTCTTGAATTGTAGTTCCTTATCGACCGCTAATGATTGGGCGGCAAATGCTTCATTCGCTTCAATCAGATGCATATCTTCGATTGTCAGCTTTGTTTTTTCCAATACTTTTTTAACGGCGGCAACTGGACCGATTCCCATAACACTTGGGTCCACACCTGCATTGGCGTTACCTTTTATCGTCACTAGAGGAGTAATGCCCAGTTCGTCTGCTTTCTTCTTGGACATGACGACCACTGCAGCAGCCCCATCATTGATGCCAGATGCATTTCCGGCTGTTACAGTCCCGTCTTTTTTGAAAGCTGCCCGAAGACCAGATAACTTCTCTGCTGTTGATCCTTTACGAGGGAATTCATCCTGGTTGAATACGACAGGGTCTCCTTTTCGCTGAGGGATATGAACCGGAACGATTTCATCTTTAAATCGGCCTTCTTCTATCGCCGCGCTTGCCTTTTGCTGGCTCCAGGCAGAAAATTCGTCCTGCTCTTCACGGGTAAGTGAGTAACGGTCACAAAGATTTTCTGCAGTCACACCCATATGGTAATCATTAAAAGCACACCATAGGCCGTCGGTAATCATGCTATCGACCACTTTTTGGTCTCCCATTTTATATCCTTCTCTTGCTCCTTTTAATAAATAGGGAGCCTGACTCATATTTTCCATTCCACCTGCAACGATGATATCCGCATCCCCAGAAAGGATTGCCTGCGTTGCCAGATGGACCGTTTTTAATCCTGATCCACACACTTTGTTAATGGTCATGGCCGGTACTTGCTCTGGCAGTCCCGCCTTGATGGCTGCCTGACGGGCGGGATTTTGACCTAGCCCTGCCTGCAACACATTCCCCATGATCACTTCATCTACATCACTTGCATTTATACCAGCCTTTTCGAGGGCATCTTTAATGACAATCGCTCCAAGTTCCGGAGCTGAAATACCTTTTAACGATCCGTTAAAGCTTCCGATGGCTGTTCGTACGGCACTTACAATGACGACTTCGTTCGACATCTTACTTCCTCCCTTTCTCTTCTGACTGATTAGTCTGCATGTTCCTTTTCGTTAAAAACAGTTCCACTTTAACTCATTCTATGTAAGCGGTTAAATTCCTCTAAATTCGTCAAAAAATTTTTATATTGATTTATATGTCGAAATTTTCTTAAAATGAAGGGGGGAGGGAAATTATGAATTTACCTAAAAATGCAACGATTATCGAAGTTGGTCCAAGAGACGGATTACAAAATGAAAAGAACTTTGTTCCTACGGATGTAAAAAAGGAATTTATTTTCCGGCTGAAACAATCAGGTATCAGGGAAATGGAGCTGACATCGTTCGTTTCTCCGAAATGGGTGCCGCAAATGCAGGATGCAAGTGACATCGTCAACTCCTGTATGACCACTGATTCACGGGATATCGTTCTAGCTCCCAATAAAAGAGGGATTGAACGTGTGTATGAAACAGACTGCCGATCTGTGGCTGTATTTGTCGGCGTGAGTAATACCTTTAATCAGAAAAACATTAATAAGACAACGGCAGAAGCTATTGAAGGACTTGCCCCTCTTATACTTGAGTTAAAAGAGCAAGGCTATTTCGTAAGAGCTTGTATCTCTACCGCCTTTCACTGTCCGTATGAAGGGAAAATCGCTCAGGAGGATGCACTTTCTCTTTGCCGGGAATTTGTTTCATTGGGCGTTGACGAATTAAGCGTCGCAGATACGATCGGCCGTGCGAATCCGGTAGAAGCTTATGGCCTCTTCTCTTTACTGAAACAGGAATTGCCAAACACTTTACTTACGGCCCATTTCCACGACACACGGAAGATGGCACTTTCCAATATCCTTGCTGCTTTGCAGGCGGGGGTTGACCGCTTTGACACAAGTGCAGGCGGTCTCGGTGGCTGCCCGTTTGCCCCTGGTGCGACAGGGAATGTAGCGACCGAGGATGTAGTATACATGATGGAAGAAATGGGGATCTCTACTGGAATTGATTTAGAGAAGCTTGCCTACGCCATCGAGCTCGTTAAGCCTCATGTCAGCCGCCCGATCGAAAGCGGTTACTACCGCCTGTACGAGTTGAATCAATCGTGAATATCAACACTCTCCTTCGAACATTCTAAAATAGTTAAAACGTGAAGGAGAGGTGTCACTTGAGTCACAAAGGGAAACCGAACACAGATACGGTTTCAAACACCATGGTGAAAGAGGAAATGGATAAATCCATCCACCCCGCTAAAGATCAAAACGCCAAATCGTAAGTTCTTTATCTTAAAAAAAGTGTCTCTATTGAGGCACTTTTTCTATGCGGTTCCGCTCAAAAATTCCTCTTTTTTCCTCCATTTGCTACAATAAACGTAAGAATAATTATGTTTGAGGTGATGACGTTGAGAAGAAAACTTGCCTTCCTTGGCGGTACCCTTTCGTCCATAGGTCTGCTTGGGGTGTATATTACACATCGGTTTATGTATTTACCAAAAAAAGGAGATGACTTTATTCGTTCACGGGAAGCAGAATCGACCCGACTTATAGAAAAAGATTTTGATGCGCTTCCTAAAGTCGAGGCCCTTATTCCTTCTCCATACGGATATGATATTAAAACGATTTTTGTTAAGCCGTACCCCCATCAAAAATTCATGGTCTTTTCCCACGGGGTGACGGAAAATAAATGGAATTCGATTAAGTATATGAATCTTTTCATCAAACAGGGATTTAATGCCGTGATTTATGACCACAGGCGTCACGGCGAATCCGGTGGAAAGACGACAAGCTACGGATATTTTGAAAAAAATGATTTAAAGGCTGTGGTGGATGAGTTGATTCGGCGCGAAGGAGAGGACGTTTTCTTCGGGATCCACGGCGAATCCATGGGAGCGGCGACTATGCTTTTATATGCCGGGGGTGTGGAAGATCGGGCAGATTTTTATATTGCTGATTGTCCTTTCTCTGATTTTGGCGAACAGCTCGCTTACAGAATGGGGATTGAAGTGAAGATGCCCGCAAGATTGCTCCTCCCCCTCGTTAGCGGCACATTAAAGCTGCGGCAAGGGTACACGTTAAAGGATTTGTCCCCCATTTCGGTTGTTCAAAACATCCAAAAACCCGTTTTATTTATTCATAGTACAAATGATGACTTTATCCTACCTCAGATGACAAAGGATTTGTTTGATAAAAAGCAGGGCCCGAAAGAACTGTTTCTCGATTTCCAGGGTACACATGCTCAATCATATAATGACAATCCTGAACAATACGAACAGGTGATTCAACGGTTTCTCCATCAATTTGTACTAAACGAAAAGGATGATGTCTCTTGATTCCAACTGATTTCAAATCAAAAATCCAAACCATGTATGGCGCTTCAGGGACAGAATGGATCTCGAGCGTGGAAGAACTCATGGAGTCGTTAAAGGATCGATTCAAATTAACCTTTGGTAAGCCTTTTTCATTAAGCTACAATTTTGTAATTCCTGTCCATCTTGCTCTAGAGCAAGATGCCGTTTTGAAAATCGGATATCCTAACAACGATTTTTCCAATGAGTTTCATGCCCTTCAGGATTTCCAGGGAAAGGGCATGGTGGAAGTCATTGATTTTAATAAAGAAGAGGGCTGGATCCTTTTAGATCGTTTGACACCTGGGGATTCCCTTCATTTTTTAGACGAGGAAGAAGAAGTGCTGAAGATTTTTTCCCAGGTTGCTCGCCGTTTGTGGCATAAACCCGCTTCCGCCCATCCCTATCCTACCGTCCACTCATGGTCAAACGGGATCGGGCGTTTAAGGAAACGATTCAATGGGGGAACGGGGCCACTCCCTGAAGAACTAGTCGTAAAAGCTGAACGACTCTATCTTGAGTTACTGAATACGTCTACCGATCTCTTTCTTCTACACGGGGATTTGCATCACGGAAATATCCTTTTCTCGGAATCCTCCGGCTGGACGGTCATTGACCCCAAAGGACTAATCGGGGAAAGAGAGTATGACTGTATTCAGTTTATGTTGAATGAATGGAAGAAATGGGACGTGCCATTAGACCTTCTTCGATACAGGACACGGACACTGACTTCCCTTCTTTCCCTGTCTTATGAACGTTTGATTCGTTACGGGCTCTGTCATTCGGTCCTATCTGCCTCCTGGTCTGTTGAAGATGGTGAGGACGGGTGGAAAACGGGAATTTCATTGGCTCGTATGTTTGATGAACTATTGAGGGAATAATGGGTACCCTCTTCCTCCTCTATACAAAAAATGGAATTATGTGCTAGAATTTCATTATTACATATGGAATGAAAAGGGAGAGGATGTCATGAAAGAGATTGCACTTGCCTTTGGGAATATTTTCGGCGGAATTGCCTTAATCGCCATGCTCGCTTCTCTATGGGGTAAATTTGAGATTTTCTTTATTAATAAATTAACCGCATTCCGCCAACAGCTCTTCTTCCTTTCTCTTACCCTTTTCATCGAAACCCTGTTTAATACATCCATCTACTTCTTTTACCACTTGGCATTCCTGGATGCACTGTTTATTTCAAGTACCTTCTTCCTGTTTGTGAGCTGGGTCATCCCTTATCACTCCCATTTTAATATGAATACCGATATTTTGTTCTTAAAGAAATTCGGGCTTTCTTCCCCGATTAAGATTTTCACGCCTTCCTACTCCCCTTTCTTTGTTGGAACGCTTCTTTTTTCTGCTGGGGGATTGCTTGTTACGTTTTGTTGGTATTATTTGTTTTAAAAAAACAAAAGCCCTGGGTAGCGACCCAAGGCTTTCATCATTATTCTCCCGGAAACAACAGAAAGTTCATTCGTCCATTAATGATCTGACCGGGGCTTTTCAATTGAAATGTGTTACTTTGGGAAGAAAAATCAATTTTCAGCTCTTCATCCAGGAAAACCATCTTTGATTTTTCTACCAGGATCGGATAGCTGTTTGTTTCTATCATTATATCTTCACCTTCAACAGGGTGATTGATAAACCATAAGGTAGGGATGCCGCTTACAACACAGCCACAGCCTTCTGTATCATATTTTAATTTCAGGTGACCTTGTTTGTTTTCTATTTTATCTTGGATCTTTTGGGTTGCTTCGTTTGTTAGTTCGATATTCATTCTTCACCCTCCTTTATTCCCTATCGTATCACATTTCCTCTATTTCCTTTTGAATATTGCTTTTTTGTCCTTTTCACTTTACTATCGATAGTGGGGAATTCTTTTGTATTTTCTAGAAAGGGTGGTTTTTCATGACAAAAGCGCAAATTAAAGTGAATGATAATGGGTCTTTTCGTGTAAGCGGTGACGTTGAACTAATCGATGCAGATGGAAATGTATTTCCAACTAAGCAAGTATTTACTCTTTGCCGCTGTGGTTTATCCACAAACATGCCGTTTTGTGACGCATCTCATAAAGGAAAATTTGATTCATGTGTGCGTGCAGAAAAGGTATTAGACGAAGAGTAACTAAAAAGAGAGGCTTCCCTCAAGTAATATTAAAGTGAAGTCTCTCCTTTTTATTGGATTAATCAAAAAAGCGAATGTCCACAACGCTTGCAAGTGGAAAATAGTGTACGTCTTCAAACTTGTCTACGACATGCAGCTTCCCCTCCAGTGAGTCGACATGATGAATCGTTCCAATCAATAATTGATGACGATGTTTTACATAGTGAGTAATTGACACCACCTTACCGAACTCCATAGCCTCAGCAACGACTTCATTCATCCTATCGAATTCCTGTTCATCAAGCTCTATCCTCTTTTCATGCGTATCTTCCTTCGCCCAATCTCTTAACAGTTTCACATGCTCTGGCAGCATCATAGATGTCCATTTGATTCTTCCTCGATCACGGATCAACTCTCTCACCTCCCCTATTCGTTACGATTTATGTCCGCCGACAAGGCGGGCACGATGCCTTGCCGTCCCCGCTTCCGTGTAGGAAACGGCACGAAGCAGGGCACCTGAACCATATTTATTTCGGATTCGATCCACTACATATCCGAGCTCCCGCTTTTCCCAGCGGTCGGGTTCAAATAATGAAACCTGCAATGATGCATCCTCGACTATATTAGAGAGGGCAATATTGATTTTCCGCACGGTTTTGCCGTTATAATTCTCTTCAAATAACGCAAGGCATACCCGGTACAAATCCATAGTAATATTAGTCGGTTCCTCTATCGTCCTGGACCGATGGAATCCTCCACCAAATTCTTCGTGGCTGTAGCCGACTCCAAAGCTGATGGTCCTTCCTGCCTTTCGGTGGGTCCTGGTACGCCTTGCAACTTCTTCGCACATTTCTAAAATGACACGTTTGATTTCCTTTTTCTCTTTATAATCCCGTAACAGGATCTGACCTTTGCCGAAGCTGACCTGTCCATCCATGATTGGAGCACCTATTTCAGACAAATCAACTCCCCAGGCATGATAATGAAGCTGATTCCCCATCACACCGAACTTAGCCTCGAGTTTCTCTAGGTCATACTTCGCTAATTGGCCGATAGAGAATATGCCCATGCGATTAAGCTTCTTCTCAAGGCGCCCCCCAATCCCCCACATCTCACGTAGCGGAGACAGCGGCCACAGCTTTTCTGGAACTTCTTCATATGTCCACTCGGCAATCCCCTTTTTCTTTGCTTCAAGATCCAGGCACAATTTGGATAACAGCATATTCGGGCCGATTCCTATGGCGCATGGAAGTTGGAACTCCCTCTCCATATCATCTTTAATTTTGTGAGCGATGGTCGTCGCATCTCCCCATAGATTCGTCGCCCCGTCAATCTTGATAAAGCTTTCGTCCACGCTATACGTGTGGATGGCATCCTTAGGCACGTAACGGTGAAACAACCGGGTCAACTCTGTTGAGATCCGGACATACGTCGCCATTTTCGGCTCCACAAGCTGGATTCTTGGATCGTCTGGAATCTCGAACATCCGTGAGCCCGTTTTGATTCCAAAGTCCTTCTTCATCCTCGGTGAGGCAGCTAATACGATACTCCCTTGCCTGTCCCTGTCCCCTACCACGGCTAAGTGGCATTCAAGGGGATCAAGTCCCATGATGACAGCCGAACAGCTAGCATAAAAGCTCTTCATATCGATGCACAAAATCTTGTGGTGTGGTAGCACACTGTAATCGACAGTCATATATCCGTCCTCCATTTTACCTAAAATAGAACAAACGTTCTTATATAGTATATCTATGATTCTATACGAATATACGTTCGCTTTCAACTTAAATAAATGGAAACCGAGAGAATAACAAGAAAAGCGGAGGTGGCTTGGGTTGGCCCGACAAGCACAACTGGGAAATCCCAAAAGGCGCCTTTTGCCTTATGGGATTTTTCAGTTGTGACCTCGAGGGACTAGCCGCCGGAGCTGGACAAAAGAAAAGCGGAAGGGCTTTGCTCAGAGGCGACAAGCATAAGACGAGACCACCGGAAAGGCGCCCTCTGCCTTTTTGGTGGTCTTGACTTATGACCTCGAGCCTCTAAGCCCTGGAGCTGGGCAAAAGAAAAGCGGAAGGGCTTTGCTCAGAGGCGACAAGCATAAGGCGAGACCACCGGAAAGGCGCACTCTGCCTTTTTGGTGGTCTTGACTTATGACCTCGAGCCTCTAAGCCCTGGAGCTGGACAACAAGAAAAGCGGAGGTGGCTTGGGTTGGCCCGACAAATTCAAAAAAGGCCAAAATCACATAATGATTTTGGCCTTATCAGATCCATGCATCAGCCTTTGCCTGCTTGGAATCCTGGGTATTTTGTCATGCCACCATCAGCGATGAGGGTTGTACCTGTGACATAGCTTGCCTGGTCTGAGGCTAAAAAGGCTGCACAGGAAGCAACTTGCTCCGGTTCTCCGATATAACCGAGTGGAATGAGCTTTTCCACCCCTTTTTTCTTTTCAGGATCGGAAAATTTCTCGGCATTGATAGGGGTATCGATGGCTCCTGGAGCGATATTGTTCACCCGTATCCCATCAGGAGCAAATTCCAGTGCCAGGCTCTCCATGAGTAATTTCACTCCACCTTTACTGGCTGCGTAATGAGCAAAATGTGGCCATGGAATGATTTCATGAACGGAGGAAACGTTGATGATTGATCCTTTGATTTTGTGATCAAGCATGTACTTCGCTGCTTCCCGGCACCCGAGAAAAGTACCTGTTAGATTTGTATTGATGACTCTTTGCCAATCTTCAATCGATAGATTTTCCGAAGGGACTTCATTTTCAACTCCTGCGTTGTTCACATAAATATCGAGTCGTCCATATATGTCATGGGCATATTGGACAAAGTTTTGAACATCTTCTTCCTTCGAGACGTCGCCTTGGATGACGGAAGCTGTCCCCCCGGCTTGTTCAATTTCCTGTACCAGTTCTTGTGGGTTTTCTTCTTCTTTGAAATAGTTAATTACCACTTTACACCCTTCACTTGCAAATCTCTTTGCAATGGCTTTCCCGATTCCTGTAGCAGCACCTGTAATGATGACAACCTTATCCGTTAAATCTGAATACATGTCTAATTCCTCCTTAATCTTTAGTAAAGCCTAAGAGAACTCCACCGGTAATGATGAGAACACATCCTGCAATCACGAGAAGAATTTGCTTTTTGGATTTCTTTTCACCGAGGAAAAATAACCCGCCGAGTGTAGAAATAACGATCCCCGTTTGGGAAAGGGAGAAGCTGGTCGCCACCCCGATACGGGGAAGAGCAAGCAATAGCCCTAAGTTCCCTGATGCCCACATGAGACCTGTCAGGATATTTCGGATCGTATATTTATTAAACGGCTTATGCCTTAAAGTGATGGCAACAGCTCCGATAAACATTCCAATCGCCTGAGGTAAAATGGCTTCCCATCCGTCAATATTAAACCATCTTAAAATGACGACATAGGCTATGTATCCAGCACTTGAAAGAAGCAACGTCAGTAGACCTTTTTTAAGTTGGGAACCTTCATCCCCCTCGGGTTTTTGAGTGAAAGAGGTTAGGACGACACCGATAATAAGGGCTAGAACGGCCCCGCTGCCAAGAAGAATCGTTTCAGTCGTTTTCCATTCTTTAAATACTAAAACGCCAAAGAGCGTGGTACCAATCAGCTGCATACCCGTTGAGATCGGAACCGTTTTTGAAACGCCGATGAATTTCACACTCGCTAGCTGGTTCACTTGTCCAACTGCCCAGAAGACACCGGAAATAAAGCCGATCCCCCATACAAATAATGTTAATTCAGGGGACTTGATGAAGAAAACTCCGACCGCAAACAGCAATGAGCCAACGGTAATCCCAACCGTTTGACTATAGGCATTCCCTCCAAGTTTTACACTTACAAATACAAGACTTCCCCACGCTACCGCGGGGATTAGGGCTAAAAGAATCCCTATCATACTTCCACATCCTTTTTCCGACAATAATCATAGTTTTCCTCTGAAACATACATCCTAGCCATTTGGACTAAAAAATCATAAAAATTTCCTACATTGATGCATACCCCTATTTTCACCGGTATAATCTCAATGTGAGGTGGAACATAAATAATCAGTGGATGATGAAGATGATTACTTGTGACGAAAGCGATCAAAGATCAGTTGGAGAAAGTGAGGGTCTTTGAACAAAAAGAAGAAAGCGTTGATTATATGCCAACGCTTTCTTCTTTGTTATTTGACGGAAGTATGTATAGGTACAATGACTCTTTCATTCTCGACATTCACAATGACATGGACCTCCTTGTCGATGGAAAGGTCTTTGAATCGTAATGAATATAGACCGGTAGGATTTTTTTCAATGGATTGTATGACAACTTGAGAAAACCGGGGATCTCTCATGACTAATTGAACAGCATTTGTTTCAACCTTACTTTTTTGATCTGTCATAAAAATGAATTGATCTGCCGCTGCTCTCCTTGGATAGGATTCCTGGAGCTCACCATCAAATCTAACATTCACTTTCTTGCCCATCTCTATATCCTCTTTATCTAGCTCTTTCTCCTTGTCAGTAACCATGACGGTTTGATTATCGAAAGAAAACCAGACATCATTAATCAGTACTTGATCATTTTCGAGCTGGGTGACAAAGCCTATGAAATCTGCGCTTGCTTGTGATGAATTGACAGACGTCGATGGCCCGCAGCCGGAAAATAGAATACAGAAACCAAGTATCAGAACAATCAAACATTTCTTCATAGACTCCCCCCTTATTTAATTAGACGAACGGAAGCACCGGATGGTTTCACTATTTTTTGAAAAAAAGGGTATTTCCTACTTTTTCTACAAAAGATGGAAACATTTGATAGAACCGGCTTCCCATATTCATCCATCGGGGCAGGTTAATTTCCCTCGCATTGGTAAATAGCGAATCTACCACTTTTTCTGCGACCTTCCTTGGATCCAGCATGAACTTCTCTACATTCTTCACATATGTTCCTGACTCATCGGCAATAGTAAAGAAGTCTGTGGCAATGGGGCCAGGATTCACCGCTGTCACCTTCACCCCGTATCGTTTCGCTTCCATCCTAAGACTGTTTGTATACCCAAGGACAGCATGCTTAGAAGCAGAATACGCACTGGACTTGGGTGAGGCAAATTTCCCTGCTTGGGAAGCAATGTTCATCACATGCCCAAAACCTTGTTCGCGCATAAAGGGAAGAACTTCCCCTGTACATGCCATAAGCCCAAGAACATTCACGTCCATCATCCCCTTCACATCTTGAAAGGATGTTTCATGTGCTTCTTGAAAAATGCCAAAACCGGCATTGTTGATCAATGCATGAATAGATCCAAACTCCTGCAGGATGGCGTTGAACGTGCGTTGAACCTCCTCATACTCTGTTACATTTAACGGATACACTTCTACTTTACAGTTGTATTCCCTTTGAAGTTTTTCTTTTAATGCTTCAAGCAAGTGAACACGACGCGCAATCAAAGCAAGATTTCCTCCATATTCCGCTGCCTTGATCGCCATCTGTTCACCGAGCCCGCCTGAGGCTCCCGTAATGACAATGGTTTTTCCTTTTATTCTCCTATTCATTCCCAATCACATCTTTCTAAGCAAAATAATAATAAATGCCATCAAAGTTTTCTTTCTTTATGTAATGCAGCGATTCCAAATAGTCCAATTGACCGATCGTTTCCGAAAGTGTCAAACCGAGTTCCTTTCGATACACGGAAGGAAATAACAACTTACAAATCTCAAAAACGGTCATGCGGTTTCCCTTAATCATCTCCAGAACACCTTGTGCTCTCTCATCTTGTTTCCCTAATCTCCTCGGAATTAACCCATGAACATCCGTAATAGTATCTCCATGACCTGTGTAGGCAAGGGAAATGGGTATATCCATCAGTTTTTTCAGTGAAGCATTGTATTGGAGCAATGGCTTTGAACGCTCACCCCCACCTTCAAAGGGTGGTTCAATGAGCGGATTCGGTGAAATAGATGCCAAGATATGATCTCCCGCTATCAGCACACCATCCTTTTCCCGGTAAAAAGATAAGTGACTTTGGGCATGCCCAAGCGTTTCGATAATCGACCAACCTTCCATACCTGGAATCACATCCCCTTCTTTTATCACCACATCCAAATTTCGCTGACCCATAAATTTCAAAGGGCTTTTAAATTTAGGGATGGCCGGTAGATACTTCTCTGGAAGTCCGGATTCAATCGCCAGCTGCAAGAAGAATCGGTCGTAGACGTCATGAAAATGGTCATCACGGTACAGCCAAAACCGGTTATAGTTATGACCATATACGTTTACAGAGGAAGGAAACCTCTCGAGTAACCCGGCATGATCCGGGTGATGATGGGTCAAAACGATTTGATCGATGTCTTTAGGTGTGTATCCTACTAAGGCCAGCTGCTCGGTCAATTGCTGCCAAGCTGTATCGGTTAGCGGACCAACATCCACAAGCGTCAGAGCATCTCCCTTCACGACATATACATTCACATCTCCCACGGCAAAAGGAGTAGATAACGTAATCTTTGCAATACCATTCACTAAGTTTGTCATATTTTCACCACATTCTTCATAATAAAAGGGTAGGCAACATATGATGCAGAGTCAGCCTTTCCCATTTGGAAATCCAGTTCTCTTACATTAACCAAAAATGAATGACCCTTCAGTTATTAGTGTACATTTTTCCCTAACAAATGTCATTTTTAAAGTGATTGAATATACTGAAATAAACACTTGACAGATAAGCGCCATTTCGAAGATAATCACCTATAATATATCTTTCATGCAGGAGAATCATTTTATATAACAATATAAGAAAAAGCGATGATAAAGACTAGTAATGAATGGATGACAATAGAGATCGGTGCTCACCGGCTGAAAGGCACCGTCGTCCCCTCCGTTTGTGAACCTTCCTTTTGAGCGTCTTAAATCAGAACGTTTTCCAGCGTTACATGGAAATGAGTGTGTTCATCTCTTCTATTGAGTAATGAACAAAACAAGGTGGTACCACGGAAGCAGACCCTTTCGTCCTTTATGGATGAGAAGGTCTGCTTTTTTTCATTGTCACTGTAAAACGGGAGATTGCTTTCATCTCCAGGGTTTCCAATTTACTAAGTAAAAAAGAAAAGCAACAGGATTCGTTAACATCGCTTTTTCAACAGACAAGGAGGAATGAACGAATGAAGACATTGTTTATTGGAGCAGGATCGATGGCTCATGCATTAATAAGTGGCTCATTGAAGGCAGGCGTATTGAATAGTGAAGAAGTGTATGTAACCAATCGTTGTAATCAGCAGCGTTTGGACGAGGTCGTGAATGAATTCGGTGTCCGGCAGGTGAATCATGACTCGCCGTTTGATATCGTCATCCTCGCAATGAAACCTAAAGACTTTCATGAAGCAGCACAATCGGTTGGCGCCTACCTTTCAAAGAACACATTGATCATTTCTGTTTTGGCAGGGATCACCATGGAACATATAAGCGAAAAGCTCTCCTTTAACGGGGCCGTTGCAAGAGCCATGCCGAATACAAGTGCTGCCATGGGAAAATCAGCAACAGCCGTCTCATTTAACAGTTCCCTCTCACACTCTCAAAAGGAATGGACGACAACTTTATTCCAATCCGTCGGAACAGCGGTAGAAGTAGAGGAAACGCAATTGGACCTTATTACGGCTCTATCAGGAAGTGGGCCGGCTTATATCTACTATGTGGCGGAATTACTTAAAAATGCTGCAGTAGAACTAGGTCTTGAAGAAAAACTCGCTAAAAACCTGGTCACTCAAACAATCGCAGGAGCAAGCGCCATGCTGGAAAAATCCGGTTTAGAAGCACAGGAATTAAGAAGAAACGTAACCAGTCCAGGTGGAACAACTGAGGCAGGGATCGCTGAATTGGAAGACTATGAGGTAAGAAATGCGTTTTTCCAATGTGTCTCTTCTGCGAAAAATCGTTCTGAGGTTTTGGGTAACGAATTAAAGAAGCAATCGCTTAAAAAATAAACGTCAAACCCACCATGATTCGCAATTTGTGTGTTTCATTGATACAATCAGAGCAAAAAAGAAGGTCGACTCTAGTGACGCTCCTATTCATTCTACTTTGTGCTGTACTTGCCGTTTGGTTTATTCTTTCCATCGATATGTGGAGGGGATTATCGAAACTTTCTTCGATTGAGGACTTCTCCTATAAGAATCAGGGACCGCTTCTATCCATTATCGTGCCAGCCAGAAATGAAGAAGAAGCGATAACAGAAAGCATTGTTTCTCAACTGCAACAGGATTATGATCAAATCCAATGGATACTCGTCAATGATCGCTCAACCGACGGGACGCGAGGGAAAATGGATACCCTGGCAAAAATGGACAAACGGATCACCGTCCTTCAGATCGACTCATTAGAAAAGGGCTGGCTCGGAAAAAATAACGCGTTATATAAAGGCTATCAGAAGTCAGAGGGTGAACTCATCCTTTTCACAGATGCCGATGTCATTTTCAAAGACTCCACAGCTTTATCACGAGCCGTGTCAGTCCTGCAATCTCAAGGACTTGATCACCTCACTCTTGCTCCTTATATTCAATCACAATCCTTCTGGTTAAAAAGTTTCGTATCGTATTTTTTATTTGGATTTTCGTTTTATAAACGCCCGTGGAAAGCGAACGAGCCCTCTTCTAAAATAGGGATGGGCATTGGCGCATTCAACCTTATCACCCGGTCTGCCTATGAGGAAATCGGTACGCATGAGAAGATCAAGCACATGCCAGATGATGACCTGCAGCTGGGTATTCACATAAAAAAACATGGCAAAAGGCAAAACCTTCTCACGGCCCTCCAGTCATTGGAGGTGGAGTGGTACCGCTCATTGAAAGAAGCCTTTAACGGCTTGGAAAAAAATACGTTTGCCGGCCTCCATTACTCCATCCTTCTTGTTTTGTTTGCCATGATCGGAGTCTTCTGCTCTACTGTTCTTCCATTCATGACATTATTTTCAGGGGTATTTCCGATTCAAATTGTAAGTTTGATGATCCTATTTTTCATTGGTATTTCCTATGTAAAGGTTATGAAGACAATGACAAATGAATCACCGCTTCTCTTTTTTGTATTGCCTGTTACCGCCCTATTATTTATCTATTCGATAGGACGAGCCACTTTCTTAACCTATAAACGTGGAGGCATCGAATGGCGAGGAACGGTTTATTCACTGAAAGAACTGAAACAAAAAAGAAAATAGAGCACATTTCTTTTCCAACCAAAAGGGTGTTGTTATAATCTGTGTGAAACACTATTTAGAAACCCGAAATAAATATGTCTTGGAAGGTGATCAGAAATGAATGCAAAGTTATTTGAACCATATACGCTTAATAATGTGGAATTGAAGAACAGAATCGTAATGGCGCCCATGTGCATGTACTCTTCACACAATGAAGACGGGAAAGTCGAAAACTGGCATCGTACTCACTATACGAGCCGCGCAGTAGGCGGAGTCGGACTCATCATTCAGGAAGCAACGGCTGTCACCCCCCAAGGGAGAATTTCTCCTCAGGATTTAGGGATTTGGGATGACGGTCATATTGAAGGGCTAAAAGAATTAGTCGGCTTAATCAAGGAGCAGGGCGCAAAGACAGGGATCCAGCTCGCTCACGCAGGAAGAAAAGCTGTTCTTGAAGGAGATATCCTCGCTCCATCAGCCATCCCATTTAATGACGAAATGAAGATACCTGTTGAAATGACAGTAGGTGATATTAAAGATACAATCACGGCCTTCATCAACGGAGCACGAAGAGCGAAGGAAGCAGGATTTGATGTAATTGAAGTTCATGCTGCCCACGGGTATCTCATTAATGAATTCCTGTCTCCTCTTTCCAATAAACGAACGGACGAATACGGTGGATCTGCAGAAAACCGCTATCGTTTTCTCCGTGAAGTCATTGATGGTATTCAACAAATGTGGGACGGACCGCTGCTTGTCCGTGTTTCTGCCAAGGATTATCACGACGACGGCTTGGACGTTGAAGACTATGTGGCATTCGGGAAATGGATGAAAGAACAAGGAGTCGACCTGATTGACGTAAGCTCCGGTGCCCTTGTCCCTGCAAGAATCCCGATCTTCCCCGGCTATCAGGTGAAGCTTGCTGAGACAATCAAGCATAGATCAGACATCGATACAGGGGCTGTTGGCCTGATCACGACAGGCATACAGGCAGAGGAAATTCTGCAGAACGAACGTGCTGACCTGGTTCTGCTCGCACGTGAATTACTCCGGGATCCATACTGGCCAAGAACGGCAGCGAATGAGTTAGGCGTGGAGATCGAAGCACCTAAACAATATGAGCGCGGCTGGTAATAGTTTAGCAAAAAGAGTGAAGCATGCTAGTGCATACTTCACTCTTTTTTTTCTTGATAAAAAAACAGCCTTGTTGGAAGGTATTCAGGCGTTTTCTCGTTCAAACTTCAAGTAAACCAGTGACACCATAATGCTAAATATCAGCACTTTATTCATACACCTTCTGAACTTCATACCTGAACCCGATGCACCGGTAGTTTTGTTTTTGATACATCTGTCGCGGAGTATCCTCCCCATCTGCTACAAGTATGATGGTTCTATCATGGAATCGGTCCATCACAAACTGTTGAAGCCTGGTTCCAATACCTTTTTTCTGAAACGTCTCGTGAACCATCAATCCATCTATTTCCGCAGTAGCGTCCTTGATAATCACATCCACGGATCCGGCAGGGGTTCCCTTATAATAAGCAAGAACCTGCATCAAGCCAGGGTTTTGATAATTCCGTTTATGCATGCTTACCTTTTGATCAGCAAATGCAGTACCAAAATCCATGTCCTGCTCATATTGAAATGTAAGATAAGCATCAAGGTCCCCCTTGATCACTTCTCTTATTTCTATATCAGGGCTGCCTTCCAATCGTGGAAATTGGTTCGGTTCAATCCGGTACAGTTCATTAAAGCCTGTCACATAGTCTTCATGTTCAAGCAGAGCCATCAATTCTACCGAAGGTTTCTGATCGGGAGGGAAAATGAACTTTACATGCTTCTGTCCCTTTGATTGATGAAATTCACGTAAGAAGTTTGCGGCCACTTTAAATTCAGCAGGTGTCGGCAATTTCTTGAATTGCAGAAAATTACTATCATACCTTGTTAACATATCTGGAAAATGAACATGTGTATAAAAATCCGTTTCCGTCTCCGTATGTCCTGGATAATAAATTTGGTCAAATGTAATTTCTTTCAATTGGAATTCCCCTTTTTTCTCTATCAGTTAGTTTTCCTTACTCCAAATACGGTGAACGGATGCCTCATTCTCTTTCACTTTCACTACATAAACATCGGGGTTTGAGAGAGCGAACAGTTCATCGTATCCATAATTCTCGTCAAATAACCTCAGAAGAAGCGTCGTTAGGTTTCCATGACTCACACAAACAATTTGATCCTCGTCATTACTTGTCACTTCATCGATGAAAGAAATAGCCCGGTCCATTGCCATTTGATTGGACTCACCACCAGGGAATGATAGAGAGAAATCGTCAAAGCTCTCCTTCAGTTTGTCTTTCCAATCTGGCAAATCATGATCGCTTAACACTCTTTCACCCAATCGGGCGTCTACCTGAATCGTTAATCCCGACTGTTTAGCAAACGGTGCGATGGTCTCACGTGCCCTGACAAAAGGGCTGGAGTATATCGATTGAATGTATCGGTTTTCTAAAAAAGAAGCCAATTGAATTGCTTGACTCTCTCCGGTTTCTGTTAATGGAGAATGAAAGGACTGCCCTTCCGCTTTCGCATGACGTACGATATAGATTGTTTTCATTTTCGACTCCCCTCTACTTCTTTAACGGTATATCATACTCCATAAAGTCGCTGGCAATATACGTATTCTGAAACACATCTTTCGCTTCCTTCTCCAGTTCCCCCCATGATTCCTTGGCATATCTGGAAGAAATATGAGTTAAAAAGAGTACTTTAGCTCCTGCCGCAAGTGCGGTCTCCCCTGCCTGTTTGGTCGTGGAGTGGAAGTATTCACGGGCCATCTCCTCTTGTTCCCGATTAAAGGTTGCCTCATGGACAAGTACATCAGCGGATTGACCAAGCTTTACAGCATTAGAACAAATCCTTGTGTCGCCTAGAATGGTAATGACCCGCCCAGGAATCGAAGGTCCAAGAAAATTCGTCCCATCCACTTTGGACCCATCTTCCAGTTGAACAGTTTCACCTAATTTCAACTTCTTGTAAAGGGGACCCGGTTGAATGCCCCTTTCCTGTAATTGCTCGACTTGAAGGGCTCCTGGTTTGTCTTTTTCGACTACCCTGTACCCGAAAGTGGGGAGAGCATGATCGAGCTCCCTTGCTTCCACGATAAACCCCTGATCTTCAAAAATGACTCCTTCATCGATTTCAACCACTTCCAGCGGATATCGAAGATGGGTCCGGCTGACAGAAAGAGAGACCTGGATGTACTCCTTGATTCCCTTCGGCCCATACACCGTCAACTGGGATTCTCCCCCTTGAAAGGACCTACTCCCCAATAATCCTGGCAGTCCATAAATATGGTCACCGTGTAAGTGGGTGATGAAAATCTTCTCGATCCTTCTCGGTTTTAAACTTGTATGTAAAATTTGATGCTGCGTCGCTTCCCCACAATCAAAAAGCCAAACCGCACCGCGTTCTTCTAATAGTTTCAAAGCGATACTGGTTACATTGCGGAGTTTAGCTGGTACCCCAGCGCCTGTACCTAAAAATAACAATTCCAACTTCATTCACTCCTAAGATTGCCATGGTGACTATATTTTAGCATATTCCCCTTTTATTTACCCTTTCCTTCCCTGATATGGGTGAATCATGATTCTTCTCTAGTTATAAGAATGAAATTTAAAGCCAACATAAAGACGAAGATGATTGCAGAAAACATAAAACGTTTTCATTATTTATTAGGGAAAAGTCTTCAGCATATAATTTGCTAAATGAACCATAAGTCTTTAAAATTAAGTAATTGTATAAGGTATTAAATAAGAAGAAACACATAAAGAAGAGGTACACCAAAGATAAAGTGAGGTCATGACATTGAATAATTCTACTACTCCGACGTCTCTGATTACCATTTTTGGAGCGACAGGTGATTTAGCAAAAAGGAAACTATATCCGTCTCTTTATCATTTGTTCCGTAAAGGAAAAATTTCAAAGCGTTTTGCCGTTGTAGGTGTAGCACGCCGAGATTGGTCAAATGAAGAATTTCAAGAACATGTAAAAACATCGGTACATAAAGCATTGGGCAGTGATGATAACATCGATGAGTTTGTCTCTCATTTCTACTATCAACCAAACGATGTTTCAAACAGCGATTCCTATAAAGCACTTAAGAACCTATCAGATGAGCTGGATGAAACGTATGAATTAGAAGGAAATCGAATTTTCTACTTAGCGATGGCTCCTGAATTCTTTGGAACAATTACAGAGCAGCTGAAGAATCAAGGTTTAACCGATACGAACGGTTTCCAACGACTAGTCATTGAAAAACCATTCGGTCACGACCTTCCTTCAGCCGAAAAACTAAATAGCCAGATTCGTGAATCGTTCTCTGAGGACCAAATTTATCGTATTGACCACTACCTTGGGAAAGAAATGGTCCAAAATATCGAAGTCATCCGTTTCGCTAATGCGATGTTTGAACCACTATGGAATAACCAATATATCTCAAATATCCAGGTCACGTCATCTGAAGAACTTGGTGTAGAAGATCGAGGTCGTTATTATGAAAAAAGCGGAGCTCTCCGGGATATGGTCCAAAACCACCTGCTGCAAATGGTTGCTTTGCTTGCCATGGAGCCACCAATCAAATTGACGACAGACGAAATCCGCAGTGAAAAAGTGCGTGCCTTAAGATCCCTTCGTCCATTTGAACATGATGAAGTAAAAGACTATTTCGTTCGCGGACAATACGGTCCTGGTAAAACCGGTAATGAGGATGTACCAGGTTACCGGGAAGCAGAAAACGTAGATGATCAATCTAACACCGAAACATATGTTGCTGGAAAGTTGATGATTGATAACTTCCGTTGGGCCGGTGTCCCTTTCTATATCCGTACTGGAAAAAGAATGCAGGCAAAATCAACAAAAATTGTCATCCAGTTCAAGGAGATCCCAATGAACCTGTATTACAACCCGGACAAGCCTCTGGCTCCTAACTTGCTTGTCATTCACATTCAGCCTGAAGAAGGAATCACCCTTCACCTGAACGTGAAGAAATCCGGCCAGAACATCGAAACGACTCCTGTGAAACTGAATTTTGCCAATAACAGCGTAGATGGGATGAATACACCGGAAGCTTACGAAAAACTTTTGTACGATTGTCTGCGTGGAGATGCAACGAACTTCACCCATTGGGATGAAGTGAAATTATCATGGGCATTCGTCGACAAAATCTCTGAAGTATGGGAACATACACGAGACGGAGAATTCCCGAACTACGAAGCAGGGTCGATGGGTCCGAAAGCCGCTGACAATCTACTTGCGAAAGATGGATTCTACTGGTGGCCGATTGCAAATCTAGACGTAGACCAATGCTAAGAAAGGTGTGGAATCAATGAAAATTTATGATGTAACAGCTCCAATCTTTAACGGGATGCCCGTTTATAAGAACAAACCCGAAAAACAACCGACGATTGAAACGAATACGAATGGTCATGTGACAGAGTCAAGACTTTCAATGGACGTGCATACCGGAACGCATGTTGACGCTCCCCTACACATGATCAACGACGGAGAGACGATTGAAACCATTGATATAGAGAAGCTCGTTCGTCCTGTTAAAGTATTTGATCTAACAAAAGTCGATGAAAAAATTAGCCTTAAGGATATTCAAGGACTGGAAATCGAAGAGAATGACTTCATCCTTTTCAAAACGAAGAATTCATTGGATACGGAGTTTAACTTTGAATTCATCTATGTAGCAGAAGATGCTGCTGCCTACCTTGCAGATAAGAAGATCTCTGGCGTTGGGATAGACGCCCTTGGCATCGAAAGAGCTCAGGAAGGTCATCCTACCCACCGTAGCTTGATGGGAAGTGGCGTCATCATCATGGAAGGTCTCCAACTGAAAGATATCGAAGCCGGCCAATACTTCATGGTTGCGGCTCCACTGAAAATAGAAAATACTGATGCATCACCAGCACGTGTACTGTTATTTGATGAAATGATCGGATAACCATTTGATAAAACTCTCTAGTTTATTGCTAGGGAGTTTTTTTTATCGTTTTTTTGTTTTGTTTGGCGCCTTATGGATGAACTTTACCCTCACACAAAAAAACAGATGCCCCTATTAGAGAGACACCTGCATATAATCATCAGCACCACTTGCCACAAGAATACATTAATACAATTTTTGCAAAGCTTCTTTATCAAATGGTAGCAAGTCGTCTACTCTACCTTCCTCCACTTTCCTTACCCATTCAGGGTCCATTAAGAGAGAACGACCTATGGCAACGAGGTCAAACTCTTCCCCGTTAAGTCTTTCAATCAATCCTTCAAGACTTGTCGTATTCGCGCCTGAGAAGCTAGTGAATTCTCCATCGAGTCCAACCGATCCTACGGATATTACAGGTTTGCCTGTTAGCTGCTTCGTCCAGCCCGCCAGATTCAAATCAGATCCTTCAAATTCAGGCTCCCAGAAACGGCGTGTGGAACAATGGAATAAGTCTACGCCTGCATTTACAAGCGGCTCCAGGAAACGCTCCAGTTCATCAGGCGTTTTCGCAAGCTTCGCATTAAAATCATTCATTTTCCATTGGGAAAAACGGAAGATAATCGGAAAATCAGGTCCCACTTCACGTCTGCAGGCTTCGATCACCTCAACGGCAAAACGTGTTCTGCCGACTAGGTCTCCTCCATAACGGTCTGTACGTTTGTTTGTATTCTCCCAGAAGAATTGGTCGATTAAATAACCATGAGCACCGTGAAGCTCAATACCGTCGAAGCCAATACGTTTCGCATCTGCTGCGGCTTGTGCATACGTTTCTACCAACTGGACGATTTCTTCTTCCGACATCGGCTCAGTTACTTTTTCACCCGCTAAGCTTAGTCCTGATGGTCCAACGGGCAGCGCTTCTTCATTTGGGAGCTCTCCCTTTTTACGGGTCATCCCCACATGCCATAGTTGTGGAACGATCTTGCCACCTGCTTTATGGACATCCTTCACGACATTTGCCCATCCATTCAGTGATTCTTCACCGTGGAACAGAGGTATACTCGCCCCTGAAACAGACGACGGATGATTAATTCCAGTCCCTTCCGTCACGATCAAACCTACTCCATTTTCGGCTCTACGGCGATAGTAGGCAGCAACATCTTCACCTGGCACTCCGCCAGGTGAGAACCCCCGTGTCATAGGAGCCATAACCGTGCGATTAGACAAGCTTATTTTTTCACTCTTGAATGGTCGAAATAATGGTTGTGTCGATGTATTTGGTTGACTCATTTCGATTCCTCCTCTATTCTTTATGCTCTTTCATTATTTCAAATACATTCAGAATATGAAAGAAATCTGTTTAACAGCAATGCATTGCACATATCACTGTGAATATGCTCTTATGTATTGAATGATAACCATTCAGCCAAGTACTCCGTTGTAGAATTACCATTCTTTTGTTCTTCGACTTTATCATTTGCTGGGTATCTAAAGAAGGGCTGGCACATACAAAGCCTGAGGATTCGTCCCTCAAGCTTTTGTATCATTACGCAAGGTAGGTTTTGTCAGTTTACAGTCTGGATAATGTATGGCAGGTGCATAATAGGATAGCTTTTTCATGAAATAACAAGCTTCTGGAAAATGATGTTCCAGAAATCGGAGGGTAGAATTATTCAGTACTTCATCATTAACATACAGATTGAGTACTTCCTCTACCAACTTGGTAAAGGCGACTACTTGTATGGAAACATCTTCGGCAAATCGGATTTGAGCAGGAAATCCTGGCTGAGTAAAGTGCAGATATCCTTTGAACATATCATTTTTCACCATAAATTGAGAAAACTGCACCATTAAAGCACTTGCCCTTTCAATCAAATCAATTTCTGCACTATCCAATATATCAGCGAGCAATGACGCATGCCCCCGCTGGTCATCAAGCCACATATCCATTAAATCAACCAGCTGGAGTAATGGATACTCCTCTCCTTTCGAGTAGCTTTTTAAAATTCTAAGGTACTCCCTATTTTCCGCCAATGTCCCGTTCAAATAGCTAGGTGATAAATTTAAGTTCACCTGATTATAGAGGCGTAAATGGAGTAGGTGTCCTTCGAATGTGTAATATTGGTATGAAACATCTTGGGCCCATTCTGAAAGTTGAATCATTTCTGGAGATGCGACGGGCAGGTCCTTAGAAATTTTCATCATTTCTTCTTCCACATTTTGAAACCACTCAATATAATATTCTGCCTGCTCGACCCACTTCACTTCTGCTGGGCTTAAATAATCCCGGATAAAATAGGCATGGTCTTTCAGTATCCCTAACCAGAATTCATGTTCTTGCCATGGCGTGATTTTCTCAAATCCCATCATACACTCCTCCTTCTTCTACTTAACCTTATTAAGAAGAAGAAGTCTTCATGCTTAGAATAAGAAAGTCTTTTTAGGAAAAAATAGCACAAACAGTAGGTAAATGAGGGTTTAGTATGGGATTGCTATCATTAGTGAAAAAAATGACTTTGAAAGAAGAGACCGTACCAGATAATGCATACCCATTATCTTCTTTGGAAAATGATCAAGACCCATTGGATTTCAGCCATGTATTAGAACAGTTTCAAGATTGTGAAGACTTACGATACCGTCACTTCAAGGAGCATGGCATTCAATTTATTTATTTCGACAACCTTGTAAATAGACAAATCCTGAAAGAGGAATTATTGGATTGGGTTAATAAAGGGGAAACAAGTGAGGTTCAACGGGATATAGATTCTTCCGGACTAAATGAAATCACTTCAAATAAACAAGCAGTGGTCGGGGTTCTAAATGGCGATGTCGTTCTTTCATTTGAAAATCGGGTATTTTCATTGAAGGCTGGTGGCGGTGAGAAACGCAGCATTGAAGAATCTGAAACAGAGTCTATTATATTAGGGCCACACGAAGCCTTTATCGAATCAGCCGAAGTGAATATTGGACTCATTCGAAAACGTTTAAAAAGCTCTCATTTAAAAACGATGAGCTTAAGTGCAGGTGAAATTACAAAAACTTCGATTACAATCATGTATATAGAAGATATTGCACCAAAAGAGGAATTGGAATTCTTGAAAAAACGTATCAACGATATTGAATATACTGGCATTCTCGACACTAACATTCTCGTCCAAATGATTGATGATCAACCACTCTCTCCTTTTCCCCAGTTTTTCACAACAGAACGGCCAGATGTTGGTGCTTCAAAATTATTGGCAGGGAAAATAATAGGGATTGTGGATGGAAGCCCATATATTTTTTGTGCTCCTGTCAGTTTTTTTGACTTCTTCCAATCCGTGGATGATTACAGCCAAAGGTGGATGACCGGTACATTTATTCGATTACTTAGGATGTTTGCATTTATCATAACTGTTGCTTTTACTGCCATTTATGTTTCCATCACAACCTTCCATTATGAAATGGTCCCACAGGAGTTACTTCCAAGCTTAATTGAATCTCGCAGCAAAGTACCATTTCCACCATTAATTGAAGCTATTTTTCTTGAATTGGTCATTGAGCTTCTAAGGGAAGCTGGGGCCCGTCTCCCTACTAAGATTGGACAAACGATTGGGATTGTAGGAGGGATTGTAATAGGGCAGGCAGCCGTTGAAGCAGGAATAACAAGTAATATCTTAATTATCGCGGTTGCTATTTCCGCTATCTCTTCTTTTGTCATCCCGAGCTATGTGATGAGTGCATCAATCAGAATCGTACGTTTTTCTTTCATTTTACTTGCGGGATTCTGGGGAAATATGGGGTTGGTGTTCGGCCTGGGACTGTTAGTCATTCATTTGACTACGCTCACCTCCTTAAAGACACCATACATGATCCCATTCTCTCCCACCTTCTTTAACGATTGGCTGGACACAATTATCAGGGCACCTTACATGTTAATCAAGGATCGTCCAGAACAAGTCAGAACCACAAATGAAGACATCAATAAGATGAAAAAGTAGGCGATTAAACATGAGAGAAAAGCTCCATCCCTTTCAAATAGCACTACTCATATACATGATTCAATCCGGAGTTACATTGTTCAGTATTCCTAGACTATCTGCGGAAGCCTTTGGTACCAATGGGTGGATTGGTCTTTTCATTTTATTTGGTATTGTCACGTTAAATATATTATTGATAGGGCTGGTAAATAAATGGGGAAAAGGTCAATCCATTTTTGTCATAATAGAGAATGTTTTTCCTAAGTGGCTTTTCGTTCCTTTTTATTTATTCATAAGTGTTGTTTTCACCCTTCTCGCAACCTTAGTTGCAAAAAAATACATTTTACTCTTACAAATGCTATTTTTTCGGGATACCCCTTCCATTGTTTTTGTGGGCATGTTTTTTCTCCTGAGCTTTTTCTTATTGAAAGGGTGCATATATGAAATTGGAAAGGCGACTGTCATCTTATTCTTCATGACCATTTGGACAATGCTTTTACTTACCTTTCATCTTTCAGAATTCAGTTTCACACGAATGACAACTTTCATCATGCAAGGGGAAAAGGATATACTTTCCGGTGGATTAAATGTTTATTCTGCCTTTCTTGGCTATGAACTTAGCCTGTTTCTCATCCCTTATGCTCAGAAGAATTTCACAAAAGGAGTTTTCTTTGGAAATGCAATTACTTCTTTCATTTATATCTCCGTAAGTTTTGTTTGCTTTGGGTTTTTCAGCTTTGATTACTTAATCAATGATCTTTATCCTGTCATCACCTTAATTGAATATGTAAAGTTTCCATTTGTTGAGCGGGTGGAAAATCTAATTTTCACCCTATTCGCTTTAAAAGTCTTAATTACCGTAGTCATGTATTTATGGGCAAGCAAAGAGTTGGTTTCACATTCGTTTCAGAAACTCCGGTCCAACTTTATCAGTTTATTCCTGCTAACGATTGGTACACTCGTATCCTTTATACCGGATATTATTAGGGAGGTCGATCAGTGGTTGAAATGGTTGACGTACATAGATGTGGGCATCGCATTTTTGCTACCACTTTTATTAATCTTCTTGATAGGACTGAATAAATTAAAGCAGAATAAGGTGACATTATGAAATTATTGTATGGTACTGTAGCGTTAGTATGCTTACTGGCAGGATGCGAAAAAAATATTATTGATAAACTAGGGATGATAGATGCTGTTGGCTATGACCTTTCAGAGGATAAGGAAGTCCCACTCATGGTTACTGTTAACTTCCCAAATGTGACGAAGCAAGGAGTTTATCAAAATAAGATCTTAACAGTCAACGCAAAATCCAGCAAGGATTCCAGAATTCGATTTAATCATCGTTCAAATCTTAAACTTGTCAGTGGTCAGATAACCGTAGCCTTGTTTGGAACAGATTTAGCGAAGGTCGGAATTAAAGATATATTAGATACCTATATGCGTGATCCAAGTTTAGGACCAAGGGTATACTTTGCCGTCGCAGAAGGAACAGCTCGAGAGATGTTGGAGTTTCAACCGGTTGACGACACGAACAGTTCCCTCTATTTACGCACATTTTTAGAAAAACTGGATAGTGAAAATGAGCGAATTAACTATAACACATACCAATTTAACAGAGATTATTTTGATGATGGAATCGATCCCATCATGCCCTACTACAAAATTAGGGATCGGAATATCAGTATTGATGGATATGCTCTCTTTAATGATGATCAATTTGTTCATCATCTCTCTCCTACTCTTTCAGGCGTGCTCTTTACCTTACGAAAAGACACACCAAAAGGTACGTTCAGCATTGAAATCGCTCCACCTAATGACAAGCATGCCTTTCCTGATCAATTAATGTTTGATTATAAGAAA
Source organism: Bacillus sp. BHET2 (assembly GCF_005938125.1). Taxonomy (GTDB): domain Bacteria; phylum Bacillota; class Bacilli; order Bacillales; family Bacillaceae_B; genus Rossellomorea. The sequence continues at coordinate 97,542 of NZ_VCQN01000001.1, read as the reverse complement.
ACAAATTGGGAAATGGATATAGAAATAAAGGATCATAAGCCGATTTCCGTCAAGATGTCTATCGAGCTTAAAGGAAGCGTCCTGGAGTACACCAAGGATGAACTAACAGATTCAGAGAAATCACAGAAAAAGATGGAGAAAGAAATCAATGAATATTTAATAAAAAAATCAAAGGAGCTATTAAAACTGACACAGGAATTAAACGTCGACCCCATTGGTATAGGAGGGTACGTACGAAACAAACTTTCTTATGAAGATTGGAAGAAATTAAATTGGGAAGAAGTGTATCCTACCATCGATATGAATGTGGATATAAAGATGAAGTTGATAAATGCTGGACAGACGAAATAAATGGGGTGCGAAAATGAAAGGCTTTTCTTAGTTTTTCACGGAATGTATAATACAATAGATTTTCACCTCTTTAGACGATTTTTATAAGAAAAGCTCCTTTCCAAACCAGGAAAGGAGCTTTTCTTGATTTATTATTTCATCCACTCAGTATGGAATATACCTTCTTTATCCACACGCTCATATGTGTGTGCACCAAAATAGTCACGCTGAGCCTGAATCAGGTTCGCTGGGAGCGTTTCAGTACGATAGCTGTCGTAATAAGACAAGGCAGCTGAGAAGCCTGGTACCGGTACACCATTCTGTACGGCTACACTGATGACTTCACGCAGTGCGTATTGATAACTTTCGACAATCTCTTTGAAGTAAGGATCGAGTAAAAGGTTTGTCAGATTTGACTCCCGGTCATAGGCTTCTTTGATTTTTTGCAGGAATTGAGCACGGATGATGCAGCCACCGCGGAAGATCATCGCGATATCTCCGTATTGTAAATCCCATTTGTATTCATTGGAGGCAGAGCGCATTTGTGCGAAACCTTGCGCATAGGAACAAATTTTACTCATATAAAGAGCTTTACGGATCGATTCAACCAACGCTTTTTTATCTCCTTGGAATGGCTCCACGTCCGGACCTTTAAGCATTTTGCTGGCCTTCACGCGCTCATCCTTAATAGCTGAGATGAATCTGGCAAAGACAGATTCAGTGATGATTGGTAAGGAAACACCTAGATCTAAAGCACTTTGGCTGGTCCACTTTCCGGTACCCTTCTGTCCTGCTTTATCCAGGATGACATCAACCATCGGCTTACCGGTTTCATCGTCTTTCTTCGTGAAGATATCTGCTGTGATTTCGATGAGATAGCTGTCTAGCTCCCCTTTATTCCAGTCGGCAAACACTTCATGCAGTTCTTCAGCACTTAGGCCCAGAACATTCTTCATCAGGAAGTAGGATTCTGCAATCAGCTGCATATCCCCATACTCGATACCGTTATGCACCATTTTCACATAATGACCTGCACCGTCTGGACCAATGTATGTCGTACAAGGATCCCCATCTACTTTCGCTGCGATGTCCTTCAGAATCGGAGCAACAAGATCATATGCTTCCTTCTGGCCACCAGGCATGATCGACGGACCCGTCAGAGCACCTTCTTCACCACCGGACACACCTGTTCCGATAAAATGAATGCCCAGATCGCTTAATTCGTGGTTACGGCGACGTGTATCCTCGAAGAATGTGTTTCCTCCATCGATTAGGATATCTCCTTTTTCAAGGAAAGGCTTCAGTTGCTCAATAGTCGCATCAGTCGGATTACCGGCCTTTACCATCAATAAGATCTTTCTAGGCTTTTCTAAAGAATGGACGAATTCTTCAATCGTATATGTAGGGACAATATTCTTCCCTTTTGACTCGCTTACCATTTCGTCCGTTTTTTCACGGGAACGATTATATACAGAAACAGAATATCCACGGCTTTCAATATTCCATGCCAGGTTTTTACCCATTACGGCTAAACCGATTACACCAATTCCTTGAGACATGTTCGTCAACTTCCTTTCCACTATTATAGTTTTCCATCCCTATTATCACCCTGAAAAAATCTAATGGTGAATAAAAGAAATGTATCTTATCACAAAAAAATGATGAACACTTTCATTTAATCTAACAAGAACAGCATGATGATGCAAATATTCAGTCTAAAGCGTCATTCATCTATCTTAAGTTGTCCCTTTTTTTTCATGTCATTCTCTTAAAAAATCTTTATTAAAGCTTGTGTCTTGTTTTGAATCAAAGGATTTCTTTTTATTTTTCCCTTTTACTCCCTGGGAGATGGAGTCCTTCCCAAACTTGTCCTGAAGCTTTGATAAGACGTTATAGAGAGGCTCCTTTTCAGCTACTTTTTTATAAGAGAATAAATCCAGCTGTTCGGTGGCTTCACTTTTTCCCACGATATCTTGCGCGGTGACTCCTAACAATCTTACAGGGTCTCCATTCCAGTGCTTTAACATTAAATCCTTAGCGAAGCGAAATAAGTCCTCTTTTTTATAAATCGGATTTTCTAGTTTTTTGCTTCGCGTAATCGTTTTCCTGAATTTATCCCTGATCATGAGCTGGATCGTCATACCCACCACGTCTTTCTGCTGCAAGCGTGACGACACTCTTCCACAAAGCTTCTCAATCACCATTAATAGTTCATGTTGATTCGTTGTATCTTTTGGTAAAGTAGTCGAATTTCCAACGCTCTTATAATCATAAATCGAGTCAGGGTCCACACTTCGCCTATCAATCCCATTGGCCCGTTCTTTGAGACGCAGACCATTGATTCCAAGCAGGGATTTCAGCTGGATGTCATTCGCATGAGCAAGATCATTGCATGTATGAATGCCGATCGTACTCAGCTTCTCGGCGGTCTTCTGACCAATGCCATGCATTTCAATGACTGGAAGGGGCCAAAGCTTATTGGGTATATCACGTTTTCGTAAAACAGTGATCCCCATAGGTTTTTTCATATCTGAAGCGGTCTTGGCCAAGAATTTATTCGGTGCCACCCCGATACTGCACGGTAGATCGAGTTGACCTTTAATTTGGGTTTGAATATCTGAAGCAATTTGCAATGGGGACCCTTTATCGAAGGAATCAGTAATATCCACATAGCCTTCATCGATCGAAACAGGTTCAACCAAATCTGAGTATTGTCTAAGGATATCAAAAATCCCTCTAGAGGCAGCGCGGTAACGGTCAAAATTCGGTGTCATGATAATAAGTTTCGGGCAGAGCTTTTTGGCTTCCCAAAGAGGCATTGTCGTTTTCACGCCGAAGCTCCTTGCTTCATAGCTGCATGTCACGATAATGCCTCGTCTTTCTTTGGGATTCCCTGCTATAGCTAAAGGTTTTCCTCGTAAGGTAGGATCATATGCCATCTCTACAGAGGCATAGAAGCTATTCATGTCTACATGAAGAATCACTCGTCCATTTTTAGGATAATGTGGATTCATACAATCGCGTCTTTCTTGTCTAGTTTTGGTAAGCCTTCTGTTCGTTTACGTAATCCTTTATCTCTTTAATACCTTCTAAACTCTCAACTAAAACATCCGGATCAATTTGGGTTATTAGCGCATCTTCAAGATTAATGATTCCGGAAAAATAATTGGTCTTCGAATAAGCAAATAAACCTACGTTAGTAATCGATTCAGCAGATACTTCAATTATTTCTTTCGCTTCCTTCACGACCATACCGATTTGCATCGTTTTCGTTTGAATGACGAGAAGGAACATGCCTGCTTCAGCCATTGCAGAGGTGTTATAAAGGATGTTCCCTAAATCAAGAACCGGAATCAGCTCTCCCCTTACCTTGACAAGTCCAAGAACAAATTGGGGAAAATGAGGGATAGATCTCACTTTTTCCACCTTTTCAATCGATACTACGTTCTCAATCGGCAGAGCATATTCTTCTTTTCCAGCATGAAATACAACTACTTTCGGCAATGTATAACGTCCCCTCTCAAACATCAATTATGTATATTACTAATGTACCATATTTCAAAAGGTTAGGTGCTCGTATAAAAGAAGAAAATGTCCACGAACGAAGGTTGAACTTCGGTCCGTGGACATTTTTTATTGTATTTCCGGCAGGTTCGCCTTATGCTTGTCGCCTCTGTTCGAGCCGCCTGCGCTTTTCTATTTGTCTAGCTCCGGCGGCTCGAGGCTCGAGGTCATAAGTCAAACCTGCCAAAAAGGCACAGGACGCCTTTCCGGCAGGTTCGCCTTATGCTTGTCACCTCTGTTCGAGCCGCCTGCGCTTTTCTATTCTCCAGCCACTTCTTGAATGATTGCTATTACCATTTCAGATAGTTTGTTTAGTTCTTCGACTGGCATTCTTTCGCTCTTCGTGTGGATTTCTTCGTAGCCTACTGCCAGGTTGACAGTTGGCACACCAAAGCCTGCGATGACGTTCGCATCACTTCCGCCTCCGCTTGTTTGAAGTTCACTTGGGCGACCGATTTTCTTGGCCGCGCGTTTTGCCACTTCCACTACTTCGTCACCATCGTTAAACTTAAAGCCAGGGTACATCACTTCCACATTGACTTCCGCTTTTCCGCCCATTTCTTCAGCAACGGATGTAAATGCCGCTTTCATTTTCTCTACTTGTGCTTCCATTTTTTCAGGGACTAATGAACGTGCTTCTGCAAGAATATCCACTTGTTCGCATACGATATTCGTTGCTTTTCCACCTTCAAAGCGGCCGATGTTGGCTGTTGTTTCTTCATCGATGCGGCCAAGAGGCATTTTAGAGATTGCCTTCGCTGCAATCGTGATGGCAGAAACACCTTTTTCAGGAGCTACTCCTGCGTGGGCCGTTTTCCCGTAAATGGTCGCTCTTACTTTAGCTTGTGTTGGTGCAGCTACGATTATATTTCCGACTTTCCCGTCACTATCAAGAGCGAAACCATATTTCGCTTTCACTAGAGTGGAATCCAGAGCTTTTGCTCCTACTAATCCTGACTCTTCACCTACAGTGATGATGAACTGGATATCACCGTGAGAGATATTATTTTCTTTTAGAACACGAACAGATTCAAGCATTGTTGCAAGACCTGCTTTATCATCCGCGCCAAGAATGGTCGTACCGTCAGAGTATATGTAGCCATCATCTTTAAGAGTTGGCTTAACCCCTTTTGCAGGAACCACTGTGTCCATATGAGAAGTAAAGTAAATCGTATCTACGCCTTCTTTATTCCCTTTTAGAGTACAGATCAGGTTGCCAGCTCCATGACCTGTTTCTCCCATCGTGTCATCTTCGAATACCTCTACTCCAAGATCAGAGAATTTTTGTGTTAATACTTTCGCGATTTCTGCTTCTTCTTTCGTTTCCGAATCGATTTGAACCAATTCCAGGAATTCATTTAATAAACGTTCATGATTAATCATTTAATAGACCTCCACAAATATGTATTCACTTCTATAGTATAGCGTGAATAGTCATCTACAACAAATGGTACCACTTTTACAATGGGATATTTCCATGCTTTTTCTTCGGACGTTCTTCTCGCTTATTTCTCATCATTTCCAATCCTTGAATCAATTTGATTCGGGTTTCACGGGGATCAATGACATCGTCCACCATCCCTCTAGATGCCGCTACATAAGGATTCGCAAATTTCTCCCTATACTCTTCAATTTTTTGCTCACGAAGCTCTTCGGGGTTCTCACTGCCTGCAATTTCCCTCGCAAAAATGATATTCGCTGCTCCCTGCGGACCCATGACGGCAATCTCTGCATTCGGCCATGCAAACACCAAATCTGCTCCAATCGATTTACTATTCAAGGCTACATATGCGCCTCCATAGGCTTTTCGTAAAATTACCGTCATTTTTGGAACCGTCGCTTCAGAATAGGCATAAAGAATCTTCGCACCATGACGGATGATGCCTCCATGCTCCTGCTTGATACCAGGAAAGAAACCTGTTACATCTTCAAACGTGATCAACGGAATATTGAAAGAATCGCAAAAACGGATAAAGCGGGATGCCTTGTCAGAAGAGTCTATGTCGAGCCCTCCAGCCATGAATTTTGGCTGATTACAAACAAGTCCAACGACTTCTCCCTTAATACGGGCCAATCCTATAACAATATTTTTCGCAAATTCCTTTTGAACCTCCATGAAGCTATTTTCATCTACAATTTCATTGATCACCGTTCTTACATCATACGGACGAATCGCATCAAATGGAATAAGGTCCGTTAGATTCGCACGGTAATCATCTTTTTCATCCACTTCTAAGCGAGGGGGTTTCTCTTCATTATTTTGAGGTAAATAGGCTAATAATTTCCGAACCTCCCCGAGCACCTCTTCTTCCGTTTTCCCTCTGAAATGGGCATTCCCGCTAATAGAGTTATGAACCTTAGCTCCTCCTAAATCCTCAGAGCTAATTTTCTCCCCAGTTACGGTTTCGATGACTTTAGGTCCAGTGATGAACATTTGACTTGTTTCATCCACCATAAAGACAAAGTCCGTTATCGCAGGTGAATAAACCGCTCCACCAGCACAAGGACCCATGATGACAGATATTTGTGGAATTACTCCTGAATAAATGGAGTTCCGATAGAAGATATGCCCGTAGCCGTCTAGCGATACGACCCCTTCTTGAATTCTTGCTCCACCTGAGTCATTTAGTCCAATGAAAGGCGCACCATTCTTGACTGCCAGATCCATGACATGTGATATCTTCTTCGCGTGCATCTCTCCCAATGCCCCGCCAAAAACTGTGAAATCCTGGGAGAATAAATAAATGGGTTTCCCATTCACTTTCCCATAACCTGTCACTACCCCATCCCCTGGGCCCTGTACCCCGTCAAGTCCAAAGTCTGAGCATCGGTGCTCGATGAATGGGTTCAGTTCAACAAAGCTCCCCGGGTCCACTAAAATATCGATTCGTTCCCTTGCAGTCAACTTTCCTTTTTCGTGCTGTTTGTCTATTTTTTTATCTCCGCCACCAAGTTCAACTTCTCTTCTGCGGTCATATAGTTCATTTATTTTTTCATAGATATCCATTATGCTTGCTCCCCCTTGATGTTTGATTTATCACAAAGCTCATAGAGTACACCGTGAGCTGACTTTGGATGCATGAACGCAACTGCCGCTCCACCGGCACCAGTCTTAGGCGTTTCATTGATCATTCGTACTCCTTTGGTCTGAAGTTCCGCGATCCGTTCCGCGATTCCTTCCACGCCAAAGGCAATATGATGGATGCCTTCACCCTTCTTTTCTATAAACGTGGAAATCGGACTATCATTATGTAAGGGCTCGAGTAACTCAAGCTTAATATTTCCACCATCTAAAAATGCAACCTTCACGCCTTGATTACCCACTTCTTCAATCTTGACCAGTGAAAGCCCAAGCGTATCTTCGTAAAATGGAAGAACATTGTCTATTGATGATACTGCTATACCGATATGGTCTACCTTTTTCATCCTTATCATCCCCCTGTTGTTTACATGCTCCACCCATATAGTATTCCATAAATGTTGTCGAATTTCCTCCTATTCATACGAATAATTAAAGCGTTTTCTTAATTTCCAATGGTTGTCTTCTCTTACCATTCACGATAAAATAGAATTGAAAATTATCTCATGCTTAGGTGGGAGAATGGAGAGATACAATGGGTAATAAAAAAGTGCAAAAGATAGTTGTACTTGTTATGCTGTTCGCAATGATAGCATCCACGATCATGGCAGGACTGACTTTCTTACTATAAAACAAAAACTTTCATAAAAATGAAAGGATCTGCTTTTCGACTCTGTCGATCAGCAGATCCTTTTCATTTTAATGCACCATATTCTTTTCCCAGCAGATTGAAGTTTTTCTTCGTTTTCACGACCAGTACTTTGGTTCCAATTGGTACTTTATCAAACAGGTATTCAACATTTTTATTGTTCATTCGAATGCAACCGTTCGAGATGTATTTGCCTATCGAGGAAGGTTGATTTGTCCCATGGATTCCATAGATTCTGCCGTCCGTACCTTTTGCATCAAAACCTATCCATCTCGATCCAAGGGGGTTTCTCGGGTCCCCACCTGGAATATTCTTTCTACGATAATAAGGGTTTTTCGCTTTAACCGTTACACTAAATAAGCCTTCCGGGGTAAGGGACGTTGTTTTCCCCGTTGCTACATGGAAGGTTCCCTGAATTTCCCCGTTGTCTATATAAGCCAATTGATTGTTCTCCTTGTTCACGATTATAAACGGATCTCCCGGCATCGGGTTTCTTCCTAGTGGCCAAATAGGAGAAGCAAACAATATTATGGCAAGAAGTAATCGCATCCTATCACCTTTTTCATGTTTTAGGTGTAGTTTACTTCTCTTTGTTCACTTTCATCCTTCCTTATTCCTTTAAACGAACTCTTCAGCAGAAGGTACTGCTCCATTTCTTGAACAAACTGATAAAGAGCCGCACGGGTTTCGAACTCTTCCCTCGTTTTTGGTAAATCCATTTGTTCAAACTCCACTTTCATATCGTACAATTTTTTTAAGTAAAATAAAGCTGTGTTTCCTGGATGGATATGATCGCTAAGCTCTTCAAGAAACTCAGCAATGCGATTCCCCTGCTCCACCGTCAAGGAAATCGATGTGGCTATAGGAAGGATACGCTGAAGGATCTCAAATTGTTTCTCCCTCATTTTAAAGTACAAATAATATAAGTTCTCGTCCCTTAAGAAGTGGTTTTCCACATCCTTAAAGGCAATGGTCTTCGCTTCTTTGAGTAATTGTTCTGTTTCCGTGATTTCACGGCCATCCCACTTGCTGTCATTGGTCCGTAAATAATTGATCATTTCACAGAAGATCTTATAAAAATTCGCTTCGATCTTTTCTTGATACTCAATCATCTTTTTATCAACACTTGGCATATACAGATTCATAATAAGGGCAATCCCGATGCCAATTACGATGATTCCTAATTCATTTTCAAATAGCCCCGGGGTTACGTTACCTGCCGAGTATATATGTAGAATGATAACGGAACTCGTGACGATTCCTTCTTTAATATTCAGAGCAACTGTAATGGGGATAAATACGAGTAACAGCAACCCGATGACGGCGGGATGATAAGCCAAAAATTCAAAGAAGGCTGCAGAAAACACCATGGCAATCACGCATGCTAGAAATCGGCTCCATGACGCATTCACCGATTTTTTCTTCGTATTCTGAATGCACAGAATCGTCAATATTCCGGCAGATACAAAATTATCCAAATGAAACCACTGTGCAATACTGATTGCAGCAGCTGTCCCGATTCCTGTCTTAAGTGTACGATACCCGATTCGAAACATTCATCGTTCTCCTATCTCTCTCTTTTTTTGCTTCTTAAGAATACCATAAAATAGTCTTGACATAAAAAGAAGGATTAACGAATCAAATCGTTAATCCCTTCAATAATTATAGTATTTTTTCGAGGAATTCTTTTCCACGGTCACTTTGCGGGTTAGCGAAAAATGGCTGGGGTTCGCCTTCTTCAATGATCTTTCCATCATCCATGAACATAATCCGGTCAGCTACCTCCCTCGCAAATCCCATTTCATGTGTCACAATGATCATCGTCATTCCTGTAAGGGCGAGTGATTTCATGACCTCAAGAACCTCTTTCACCATTTCTGGATCAAGAGCAGACGTCGGTTCGTCAAATAGCATGACTTTCGGTTCCATTGCAAGCGCTCTTGCAATGGCCACCCGCTGCTTTTGACCGCCTGATAACCGGTTCGGATATTCGTCACTTTTTTCTTGTAGCCCTACTTTTGTTAGAAGATCCTTCCCTAACTTAACGGCTTCCGCCTTATTAATCCCCTTCACTTTCATCGGCGCGTAGATAACATTTTCTAATGCAGTCATATGAGGAAAGAGATGAAAATGCTGAAAAACCATTCCGACATCTTGTCTTACTTTACCTATATTCTTCCCCTTAACGAGAGCACTTTCAAAATAAATCGACCCTGAGGATGGTTCTTCTAGATAGTTCAAGCAACGCAGCAAAGTGGATTTCCCTGATCCGGAAGGACCGATCAGGGCGACGACCTCCCCTTTTTCGACTGAGAAATCGATCCCTTTTAATACTTGAAGCTTTCCGAACGACTTTGTAATCTTTTCTCCTTTAATCATTTCCACGTAGTCTCCCTTCCAGTACTTTCCCTAATAAAGTGAGAATCATGACAAGCACATAGTAGATCATCCCTGCGAATAGAAGCGGTTCAAAGAAGGAATACAAATCACTACCAACCATATACGATCGTCTCATTACATCGGCTGCTCCGATAACGGTGACGATCGCGGATTCCTTTGTTAGCGTTATAAATTCATTCATTAAGGCAGGCAAAATATTTTTAATCGCCTGAGGCAAGATTACGTCTTTCATCATTAAGCGGTACGGAACACCAAGAGCCATTGCAGCTTCTTTTTGACCTTTATCCACTGCATTGATTCCGGCACGGATGATTTCAGAAATATAGGCCGCTGAATTTAGGGAAAAAGCTAGAATCGCAGCAGTATATGGTTCAACTTGTGTGCCTAAAAGCTGAGGGGAACCGTAAAAGATGATCATTAGCTGGAGAACCAAAGGGGTTCCTCTAAATACGGATGTATAAATATCGGCGAGTATTGTTAATGGTTTGATGGAACTAATTTTACAAAGGGCGAGAAGAATACCGAATGCAAATCCAAGCACCCCTGCTAACCCGACAATTTTAAGAGTGACTTTCAACCCTTCCAGAATAAAAGGAATGGAAGGAATCAGTTGTTCAAAATCTAATGGCATTGCAATCTCCTCCAAGTAAGTGGTTTGATTTGAAGTAGGAAGGGCTAACCTTTTGAGGGGTTAGCCCTTCATCAATTTACTGTTCTCCGTCAAACCATTTTTCAGCCAGTTCGTCTAACTTTCCATCGTCTTTAAGCTTCTTCAGTGCATGATTGAACTCACTTGTAAGCTCACTGTCCTTCGGAAGAGCAACGGCGGAACCAGCTTCCTCTTCGTCCACATTCATTGTGTTTCCTTGAAGTTCTTCATTTTTATCCAGATAGCCGTTTGCCACTGTATTTTCAATGATGATGGCGTCAAAACGTCCATTTTGCAGATCTTGTATTAGCTCAGGAATACGGTCACGTGTGTCTACTTTCAGCTGAATCGATTTTGAAAGTTCTTGAGCCGCATCCTGTTGAATGGACCCTAATTGAACGCCTACTGTTTTCCCGTCAAGATCTTTCTCGCTTTGAATTCCGCTTTTTTTTGTGGAGATGATCATATCTTTAGCTGTGTAGTATATCTCACTAAAGTCAACGTTCTTTTGACGTTCCGGCGTTGGTGTCATGGCAGAAAGCACGAAATCTATTTGACCGGTTTTCAGGGCAGAAATTAATCCGCTGAATTCCATATCCTTGATTTCGATTTCATATCCCATTTCATCAGCAAGCATATTGGCAAGTTCAATATCATATCCGATGATTTCATCACTGTTGGCTGTATCAACATATTCAAATGGTTTATAGTCAGCTGACGTCCCCATGATAAGTTTCTTTGATTCTCCTGCCTTCTCTTCCCCAGTGCCGCATGCAGCTAGAGTAGTAGAAACAATCAATAATAATACGATAGATAATAGCTTTTTCATGTTAGTTCCTCCCTTATTTATGTATAAATATAATATATAATGTATATTAATTACTATATTCGTATTGTAGCAGAGATTAATTTTTATTCAATAGTTTTTATAATTATCGATAAATGTTTATATATTCTGAAAATATTCACCTGTATTTTGGGGATTTCTATGTTCATTCAAGAATAAAGAGATGAAACCCGCCTGTTTTTATTCAAAATATATGCAAATCTACAAACTGTATATTGGTTCTGAATGTATATGACTCTGTCCGTTTTGAAGAGGAAAATGAAGGTAAGGATATAGGCAATTATAATGAGGTTCATTTGGTGCTCTTTTTAGATTCTTTGTGTTTGTCTATCCGTCATTAGACAGGCAGAATATAGAAACACATAGTGGATTGTAGCGGAAGGCACTTGACTCCTGCGGGAAATAGAGGAAAGGTCGAGACCCCGCAGACGGAACGTCGAGGAGGCCAGATTTCCTCCCCGCCGGAAAGCAAGTGCCTGTAGCGGAAAGGAACGGTCCATTTTTTTATACTACCTCTCATCCAAAAAATAAATTCGAGGATCACAAACTAAAAAAGAAAAATATTGAAAAACGGTCACTTTTATCGTCAAGAAATGAACGAAGCAAGTTAAGAGGATGATAAAAAAAACTGAATGAATAAATCAGTAAACGCAAACCAATAAAAAAACCCGTCAAGTTCTCACTTAATCTGTGAGTAACCTGACGGGCTATTTTCACCTTACTTAAACTTCTTCGCAATACTGATCGAAGTAAGATTGGATTTTGTTTACGACTGACATTGGGTCATGACCTTCAATTTCGTGTCTTTCTACCATTGTTAATAGCTTTCCGTCTTTTAACAATGCAAATGATGGTGAAGATGGCGGGTAGCCAGTAAAGTAGCTGCGTGCTTTCGCTGTCGCTTCTTTATCTTGACCGGCGAAAACCGTTACTAATTGATCCGGTCGCTTATCATAATGAATGGAATGAGCGGCCGCTGGTCGAGCAATTCCTCCTGCACATCCACAAACGGAGTTGATCATTACCAATGTAGTACCTTCTTTAGTAAATGCCTGATCCACTTCTTCTTCAGTCGTTAATTGAGTAAATCCTGCTGTCTCAATTTCTTGACGAGCTTGACGTACTACGTCATTCATTAATAAATTGAAATCTATATCCATGCTTAAACTCTCCTTTAATCGCTGACTTAATCATTCTCCACAAAACGAGGGAATTTGATGTACCCTTATCATAACAATTTCAAACCATATCTTTCAATTAAAATTAACTATTCCCATCAAGGATTGCTTCTTTATATCGTTTCAGCAATTCTTCCACTGCTTGGGAAGTCGTAAAGCCTCCCTCTTTCACCCGATCTTCCATTCGCGGGAGGGAGGACTTGATGCTCTGATGAAAGAAGAAATCTGACAGGATCCTTTCTTTCAGCATGGTATGGAACCATTCCTGTTTTTGAAGAAGTCTTCTTCCCTCAAAGACACCCTGTTCTTTTGTTTGCTCTTCAAACTGCTGGATCACATTCCACAGTTCCCGCAATCCTTCATTTTTCAATGCTGAACAGGTATATGCCTTTGAGCTCCAACCTTTCGTAGCAGGAATAAGGAAATGAAGGATTTGATTAAGCTCTCTTTTTGTTTTCTCAGCGAGAGGCTTATTTTCTCCATCGGCTTTATTTACTAGCAATGCATCCGCAAGCTCCATGATCCCTTTTTTCATTCCTTGTAACTCATCACCGGCCCCAGTAATGACAAGTAATAGGAAGAAATCCACCATCTGCCTTACCATGACTTCACTTTGTCCGACTCCTACTGTCTCTATAATGACAAGGTCATACCCAGCTGCCTCACATAAAAGAAGGGTCTCATTTGTCTTGCGATGAACCCCTCCCAATGTACCTGCAGTAGGGGAGGGTCTGACAAAGGCGCAGGGGTTTTTCGATAGCTGCTCCATTCTTGTTTTATCCCCTAATATGCTCCCTCCTGATATGGAGGAGCTTGGATCAATTGCAAGAACAGCAACGCGTAGACCTTGCTCGCATAACATTTCACCGAACTGTTCGATAAATGTACTTTTCCCTGCACCAGGCACACCTGTAATACCGATCCGAAAGCTTTTACCTGTAAAGGGCAACAACTCCTGAAGCAGCTCTTGCCCCAATGCATAATGTTCCTCCGCATTACTTTCAATCAACGTAATGGCTTTTGCCAAATAGCTGCGATTGCCGTTTAGGATCCCTTCCTTTAATTCGGTTATGGATACAGGATCCTGTCTCTTTTTCACAAACCGTTTCTTTCGACCCGACTGATACTCTGTCATTATTCAGCCACTTCCTCATAGCCCAGCACTTCATAAATCTCTTTAATGACTTTTTGGGCAGCGACAGGAATGATCGTTCCAGGTCCAAAGACGGCAGATGCCCCATTGCTTAGAAGGAAGTCATAGTCCTTGGCTGGAATCACTCCACCGATGACCACAAGGATGTCTTCTCTGCCGAGTTTCTTAAGCTCCGCTACTAATTGAGGAAGGAGGGTTTTATGACCAGCGGCTAAAGAGCTTACCCCGATTACGTGTACGTCATTTTCAACCGCTTGTAGAGCAGTTTCCTCAGGCGTTTGGAATAACGGTCCAATATCCACATCGAACCCTAGGTCGGCAAACGCAGTACTGATCACTTTCGCACCTCTATCGTGACCGTCCTGTCCCATCTTAGCAATGAGAATACGCGGCCGTCTTCCTTCGTTATCCAAGAACTCCTCTGTCATCTCTTTCACGATATTAATTTCTTGTTCATTTGAAAAATTCGAGCTGTACACCCCACTTATACTCCGTATCGTTGCTTTATGTCTTCCCGATACATTTTCAATCGCATCGGATATTTCTCCTAATGTAGCCCTTGCCCTTGCTGCATCAACGGCTTTTTCAAGAAGATTCCCTGCTCCCGTTTCAACTGCATGAGTCAATGCATCGAGGGTTTTGATGACTTTCTCTTCATTTCGCTCTTCTTTCAGCTTTTGTATTCGTTCAATCTGTTTTTGTCTGACAACCGTATTATCAATGTCCAGTGTATCAATTGGATCTTCCTTATCAAGGCGATACTTGTTGACTCCTATAATAGACTCATCACCTGAATCGATCATCGCTTGTCTTCTGGCAGCCGCTTCCTCGATACGCATCTTCGGTAAACCGGTTTCGATGGCCTTTGTCATACCACCAAGCTCTTCAATTTCTTCTATATGCTCCCAAGCCTTTTCCATTAGCTGTTCTGTTAAGGTTTCAACATAATGGGAACCTGCCCATGGATCGATCACTTTCGTAATGCCCGTTTCCTCTTGTAGATATAGCTGAGTATTACGTGCGATGCGGGCAGAAAAATCTGTCGGAAGGGCAATCGCTTCGTCCAGTGCATTCGTATGGAGCGATTGCGTATGTCCCATCGCTGCTGCATGTGCCTCAAGTAATGTGCGAATGACATTATTATAAGGATCCTGCTCTGTTAAGCTCCAGCCAGACGTCTGGGAGTGAGTACGGAGAGCCATCGATTTTGGATTCTGAGGGTTGAATGTCTTCATCATTTTTGCCCAGATTCTTCGCGCCGCCCTCATTTTCGCCACTTCCATAAAATAATTCATTCCAATCGCCCAGAAGAATGAGAGTCTTGGAGCAAAGGAATCGATATCAATTCCAGCCTTTAGTCCAGTCCGCACGTATTCAAGACCATCCGCCAGCGTATAAGCAAGCTCTATATCTGCAGGTGCACCAGCCTCTTGCATATGATACCCTGAAATACTGATGCTATTGAACTTCGGCATATGCTTAGACGTATATTCAAATATATCCGCAATGATTTTCATCGACGTTTCCGGAGGATAGATATACGTATTACGTACCATGTACTCTTTTAAAATATCATTTTGAATCGTACCGGCAAGTTTCTCTTGTGATGCCCCTTGTTCTTCTGCCGTAACGATGAAAAACGCCAGAATCGGTAACACCGCTCCATTCATAGTCATGGAAACAGACATTTGATCGAGAGGAATCCCGTCAAACAGAATTTTCATATCCAAAATGGAGTCAATGGCCACCCCTGCTTTCCCTACATCTCCCACGACACGGGGATGATCCGAATCATAGCCTCGATGAGTAGCTAAATCAAACGCGACAGATAGCCCCTTCTGCCCCATACTTAGATTTCTTCTATAGAAGGCATTGCTTTCTTCAGCAGTCGAAAAACCTGCATATTGCCTTACCGTCCAAGGCCGGTTCACATACATGGTTGGATACGGCCCCCTTGTATACGGAGCCAAGCCAGGAAGATCTACTCCATCAGAAATATTCTTAGTATCTTCCTCAGAATAAAGAGGTTTTATAGAAATTTTTTCATTCGTCTCATACGTATTGTCCGACAAGAAAACCTTTCTCGTTGTTCCCTCATTTGAATACGGGTTGATTTGTTGCCAATCAGGCTTAGTCAATGTCTTTCCCCTCCTCCCAAATGGTTAATAGTTGATCCAATTTTTCAAGCATATTCTGTTTATTAAAGATGGACCCGTTCAATCCCATACGATCCCATTCATCTTTACTCTCCTCAGGAATTTTCCCTGCTATGTCAATCACAATAGCAGAATCTATTCCATGGATGGATTCTACGATCATTGAAAGTTGGTCATTGTACTCTTCGTCTTTCCCACATACCACATAGTACGAATAACGGGTTTCTTCCACGAAATGAAGAAGATCTTCCTTTGACCAGCACTCCTTACTCTGGTGAGCCTGAATGCCTCCGGTGGCTAAAAACCCTTTTACAAAGTCAGCACGGGGCTTGTGGGTTTTCAACTCTCCTAACCCTATCAGACCAGCTACCGGTTTACTTGCAAGCTTCTGTGCCCGACTCCTTAAGCTTTCAAAAGGAAGTGACAGCCTCTCGCCCGTAATTGACGATGTAACTGGAAGTGATTCTTCCAGGTTTGCATAAATATTTGTCCCGATCATCGAGTTCTTTCGTGTGGCTAAATCATGAATGCGGGCTTCTTTCACTTTATTTATTTTTTCTTGTATAGAACCATTTGCCTGGGAAACCAGGATCCCGCCTCTCTCATCTATTTGTTGAAATTCCTTCCAGGCAAGCTTCCCGACTTCTTCTGATAGCCATTCTACATAATAAGAACCGCCACCCGGGTCTATGACTTTATCCAGGTGGGCTTCTTCACCGAGAATGAGTTGAGTATTGCGGGCGATCCTTTCAGAGAATGGATTCACTTCACCACTCACTTCATTGAACGGAGTAACGACCAAATAATCGACCCCTGCGAGGATCGCAGAAAAAGCTTCTCCACCTCCGCGGAGCATATTGACATAGGAATCAAGGGTTGATTTATTAAATTGAGACGTTTCTGCACTCGTGCTTATGGAGCCTGAAATCCTCTCCTCTGCCAATCCATAAGAAGATAATACCTCCTGCCACAATTTCTTAAATGCCCTGATTTTCGCAATTTCCATAAAGAAATGACTACCTACTGAAAAATGGAAGTGCATTTTTTCAGCCGCTTTCTCCAAAGCCCATCCCTTTTCCTTAAGGGCATCAATGTATGTGACACCCTCACTTAGTGCATAGGCCAGCTCCTGAGTCGCACTGGCTCCTTTATTATGGTAAGGAACTGAATTGACGATCAACGTCTTAACATCAGGAAGATGAATGTCTCCTTCTTCTGCAACCATCAACCATTCATCTAATCTATCTTTATCCGACCATTCTCCTTCTGAGAGGGGATCGAATCCAACAATCCCTTTCATTCCCTTCAATTCAGTGAACGTCTCCATTCGATGGATCGATAATGATGTCTTCTTATCAATCGAAAAAATGGGGGTATCGAATTCTCGCATTTCTTTCATAAATTCATAGACATGTTTTGCACCATTTAATTCTCCAATGGAAAACGAAAGACAGTTCTGCCCCCGCGATAGTACATCCTTCAATGCTGATGTAAGTTCTCCCCATGATTCCCTTTTGATTGGTTGAGCGATAAACCATTTCGGAGAAAGCTCCACTTTCCCTTCAACATTTGGAATATAGTCCCTCACTCTATCTCGCTTTGGAACATCTTCCTCTGTATATAACGGCTTAAGCTCAATATTTTCATAAGTGTTCGTATGTAAAGAATGTATCCCCTTTCCCTTTAACGCTATTTCAGCAGCTGCCTGCCAATCTGTAAGTGTGCGACGACTGAATGATTGATCTTTCATATCACTAAGCTTCATAATACCCCTCTTCCAAATCACAATTTTGTAATCGTTTACATAATTACTTAAAAAATTCAACTAAATTAGTAGGAGTGCTCATTGAAAATTCGAAATGTTTATACTAATACTATTTTAGTATATAAAAAAAATCAGATTTCTTCAATCTCTCAGGACAATGAATACAAAAAAGAAGAAGAGTTGAAGGTACCAACTCTTCTTCCATTATCACTTATTTTTTTGTATTGATATACAATTTACCTTCTGCACGCTTGGTCGTGACATTTCCATAATCATCTGAAATTTTGACTTCAATGACAGCTCCTGGTGCCTTTACGTTTGATGTGGCCGTATAGTAACCAACGTAATGACCTTCTGAGGTTTCCATCATTGGTAGTTCATTGGCATTCGTTACTTGAGATCGCGCATTTGTAAGTGGCATTTGAATGACGAATGTCGCATCCAAGCCCGGCTCACTGTCGAATTCGATTTTGACGGATTCGCCTTTTTTCAATTCTTTATCTTCTGCAGGGAGAAGATTATCAATCGCAATATCACCGAACTTCGCAAAAACGGTGACACTTTGTTTCTTTTTGTTTCCTGCCTTATCTTTCGCTACTACACTGATTACATTTTCTCCTTCATTTAGAAGGATTCGATGACTGAATTCACCTTCACTAACGGAAGCTTTCTCACCGTTAACTTTCACCCATGCAAGGTTCTCATCGGTAACCGTCCCTTTTACTGTGACGGCTTCACGATTTGTTTTCATATCATCTTCTGGTGATGTGATGGCAATTTCAGGCTTCGCTTGATCAAGTGTGACCGTTACTGTATCTGAAGGACCAGTCATACCTTGTTCCGTCGCTGCTTTCGCTGTCAATGCATTTTCCCCATCGTGCAAGGAAACATCTGCAGAGAATGTCCCATCCTCCATTGTTTCAGCTGTTGCCACTTCCTCTTCTCCATTAAAGAGATGAACGGTTGTAGTCGGTGCTGATGTACCTTCAACTATTACTGATTCCTTGTTTGTAAATGAACCGTCTTTAGGAGATGTGATAACCGGTGAAGTCACCTCATAGTTCACAGTTGCACGAATCATATAGTTTCCTTCATCTTCTGGTGATGGCGACCAAGCTCCACCAACGAACTGCCAGCTTCTTGCTGCATATTCGCCATCTTCATCTGTTCCCAGTCCTGGTGTATTGGGATTTGGAGCAGATTGAATGTAAACCATGTAGAAGTCTCCTTCAACCATGATGCCATGTTGGCTCAGGTCTACGTGCGTCCATTCGCCATTGCGTAACGCGGTTCCATCAAACGGACCTGCGATTTTCTTGCCAGGTGCCCCGTCTGGTCCAGTTGCATCATACACGGCTACCTGGAATTCAGTTCCTCCTGGTACTGGCCATTCTGTATCCCAGAATCGGAAGAGTCCTCCGGTCACCAGTGCGGTATCATTTCCTTCTTCAAGAGACATTTTCACTGCCCAGCCATTACCTGCATCATAGAATGCACGGGCATTTTCTGCTGTTCCATCATCGTATCCAATCTCTCCTGGATAACCAATGAATGGCTCTAACGTGACGTCAGCTGTTGTAACTTCTCCACCTTCAACTGTGACGCTCATTTCCTTACTATAGTAATAAGGGGCCACCACTTTAAGGGTATAGTCCCCTTCATAAGCTTCTAATTCATATTCTCCATTTGCATTTGTTTCAACGGGCTCTACCACAGCATCTTCAAGTAAGAAGACTGTCGCTCCTTCAACCGGTTCCCCTGACATTTCATTTGTCACGGTTCCGGTTATATTCCCTTGAGGGATTTCTTCCAGAATGAAGTTAGCAGTAGATGTTTGATCGGCTTCAATTGTTACATTTTGTGTTTGGGATCTGAACCCATACGTTGATGCTTGAAGCGTGAACTCCCCAGCTGCATGAGTCATTTCATACGATCCATCGGCAGGATTCGTATAAACCGAGCGACCTGTTTCTAAAACATTCACCTCTGCCTGTAGTGGAAGAAGTACAGGCGCTGGACCTGATTCAGCATTTTTTCCATCTTTCGCTACTTGTTTTGCTACTGTAATGTCTTCAGGATTTACTTTTGGTTTTTTTGAAACTGAAGTTGATTTCTCATCCTTCGATTTCAACCCAAGGTTCATTTTCTTAGCTGGAAGGATTGATTCCCCACTCAGCTTCACATCATCAAGATACCATCCTTGTTTCACAACGCTTCCATCGGAGGTAACATTGAATGCGATGTAAATGCGCTGGCCGGCATATTGACTTAGATCCACTTCACCGTCGATCCAACCTTCTGAATCCCCATTGACTCGAATCATTTGTGTCCACTCTTCCCCATCGGTGGATACAAACACATGACCATAATCATAGTTTCGTTCAAGTTCATGCCACTGCTTGAATTGTAAGAAGCTTGCCCCATCAGGTAAATCGATCGGAGGCATCTGAAGTGACATGTTTGCACTGTTGTCATACGTACCACCCAGATTTGTGGCATATACGTTGTCTCCAGAAGTTGCATTTCCTGGACCACTTTCCGGTACTCCCTGCTCCCAGCTGTTTCCTGGACCATATGAAGTCCACCCAGTAGCAGCAGCTTCAAAGTCCTGCTCAAACCCGACTGTTATTCCTGGTAGAAGATTGACCGTAAAAGGTTCTGATTCGACTTCATTCCCCCCGAAGTCCAATGCCAACCATTTATACGTGACTACATCTCCTGTGAGGTCCTCTCCGGGTATCGTGGCTTCATAGGTTCCTGACTTATAGTCGCCTGAGGTTTTCGCAGCATCGACCGATACCCAGTCACCTTGCTGATTCTGATAGTGGAGTGTGACGTTTGTTACGCTTATATTGTCGCTTACTTCTGCTTGTAATGGTAAATTCATTTCTTTGAAAGCTTCTGTAGGTGCTTCATGAGTAATGACCGGAGCTTCCGAGTCATCACCTTCTTTAGCAACCTGCCCTTTCACTTTCCCGATCCCGCTCATAACGGATGATACAGCATCAAACGCATTAACCAGCCCATGGCCATATCCGTTATTTGGCGAATCCGGGAACGTTCCGTCCGTTAACGGAACAGCGGTCGTCATAAGAATTTCTTCGATTTCATCCACTGTTAAGCTTGCATCCACCTGTCTTAATAAAGCGGCTACAGCCGTTACATGAGGACCGGCCATTGATGTTCCGTTCCAACCGCCTTCATAATTGCCTCCGGGAACGGAAGAACGAATATTCACTCCAGGTGCTGCAATCTCAGGTTTAATCTCTTCATAAGGAGAAGGTCCCTGTAATGAGAAGCTGCCCAGTTGATCATTTATATCCGTTGCACCTGTCGCGAAAGACTCCGGATAGTTTGCCGGGTTCGCAATTGAACCGGGTCCTCCAGGATTGAATAAAGTTGTATTTCCAGCGGAGAACTCAGGGAATATTTCTGCCGCTCTCCATGCAGATACCATATCCCGGTACCACTCATCAAGTCCTGCTCCACCGCCCCAAGAGTTATTGACAACATCAGGAGCCATTTCAGGATGAGGATTTCCTTCTGCATCCTTAGGAGCCAGGATCCATTCCCCTGCTTCCAGTAAATCCACATCTGTTCCGCCATCTGCTGTAAACGCTTTGACGGCGATCCACTTGGCACCTGGAGCTACACCAATCTGATTGCCTCCGTCAGGATCAGACCCGACCATAGTTCCGACAGTGTGTGTTCCGTGTCCCTGATCATCATAAGGTGCACTCTGTCCGGCTGTCGCATCAAACCAGTTGAATTCGTGGTCTGGTGAACCAGGATTTTGAGGATCATACCCTCTATATTTTTCTTTTAATGCTGGGTGATCCCACTGTACACCGGTGTCAATAGAGGCTATGACCGTTCCCGCGCCGTCGATCCCCATTTCCCAAACCGCCGGTGCTCCAACCCGGTCGATATTCCACTCTATCGATGCCGGACTATTATTGGCTTCCTTGTCCAGTACAGCCCCGGAAGAAGCCTTTGCCTTGGCAGGCTGGATTATTTGTCTCGTTTCATTCGGCAGGATTTTATCCACTTCTGCAAAGGTTGAAATTTTCTCCATGACTTTCTTTGTACTTGTAACGGCCATTCCGTTTACAACATAGAAGTCTTTGATTTCCTTCACTGCGCCTGACTTCTTCTCTTTCGTTAAGTATTCTTTCACTTGTGCTTGAGATTCAAGGGCAGTAGCCCGAAGTTCAGAAACGACCATATTTCGCGTTAATAGTTTTTTACTATTAGCAGACAGTTTCTGCTTTTCCGCTTTAACGGTCGCTTTTTTAGCTACTGCCTCAGGATCGAGCTGATCCTTGAATTTCACTAAGTATGTGACGTGCTTCTCTTTCTTGAATTGATCCTGTAAGGCTGATGTGATCTTAGATTGTGGGCTGACTTTTGCTGAGTCTTTTGCTGAAGTGGATGGTTTTTCTTTCACTAGTGCAGATTGTGAGGTGTTTGCAGCCCCTGCATTGAATGGAAACATCAAAGGAACAAACATTACTAAGCTGAGTAGAATGGATAACCATTTTATCTTTCCCTTTCTAACTTTCATCTAATTCCCTCCCAGTCATTTTGATTCCACCTTAAATTTGTCACCTCCTCATTCACCTACTTGGAAAATAGTAGATGTTAATCCAAAGATAACCAACAAAGGGCGTGGAACGTTGTAAATATATGTCGAAATAAATCTGAATATTCAGTAATTGATAGAATAGTCACAACTCATTCACATTTACATAGGCACATAGTTACGCGTCAAATATTACTGTAGGAATATTTTAGTTACAATTGCACTTTTATTGGGGTAAAATGACCGGGAATTAATATTTCTTCAAATGAAGGAAGAGATAAATGAGCGATAAGGTATATAGAGGAGATTCTTGCGTGCTCTGATTAGGAAAATGTCCTGCTCATAGAAAATGGGATATTCCTAGAATATTCTTCTAGTAATATTCTAGGAATATTTCCCTACTCTAATTATGAAATGTAGTGATGATATGACCCATTCTATCTACTGGCATAAAAAAATGGGGACTAACCACCTATGGTTAGTCCCCATTTCTATTAATAGACAGATGTATTTTCTTTCGAAGTATTTTCTAATATTTCTTTTACACGCTGCAAGAATCTTCCACATACCAAACCGTCCAGTACGCGGTGATCAAGTGACATACATAAGTTCACCATATCTCGAACGGCAATCATTCCGTTGTTCATGACAACCGGACGTTTCACGATCGATTCTACTTGAAGAATCGCTGCTTGCGGATAATTAATGATACCCATCGATTGTACCGAACCAAATGACCCGGTATTATTCACAGTAAATGTTCCTCCCTGCATATCTTGGGAAGTTAATTTACCGCTCCGTACTTTTCCAGCAAGCTCAGTAATTTCTCTTGCGATGCCTTTGATTGTTTTTTCGTCAGCATTCTTGATTACTGGAACATATAATGCGTCATCTGTTGCAACTGCAATGGACAGATTGATGTCTTTCTTCTGAACAATCTTGTCGCCTGCCCACATAGAATTGATTTGTGGATACTCTTTAAGAGCTTGAGCTACAGCTTTCACGAAGAATGCGAAGAATGTCAGGTTAAATCCTTCACGCTGTTTGAAGTCTGTCTTGAGAGAATTTCTATAATCTACAAGATTCGTTACATCCACTTCCATCATCGTCCACGCGTGTGGTGCTTCATGCTTACTTCTAACCATGTTCGCTGCAATGGCTTTGCGAATCCCTGAAACAGGGATTTCAATATCCCCCGGACTAACAGGAACATTACCTGCAGGAGCAGCTTGTTTGGCTGGCTGTTGTGGCGTATCTGCCTTCACAGATGCCTGCTGGGTGGCAGGAGCTTCCGTCTTAGGAGAAGGAGCTTCGCCTGCTTTCGGAATATTACCAGACTCAATGATTTTCTTTAAATCTTTCCGAGTGATTCGACCACCATTACCAGTGCCTTCCACTTGGTTCAAATCAATATCGTTCTCTTGAGAAAGCTTTAATACCGCTGGAGAATACCTTGCCTTATTCCCACTATCTTTGCTAGGAGCTTGTGGTTTTGGAGCAACTTGATCTGCTTCACCGGTTTTCTCTTTTGGAGCTTCTGTTGGAGCTTCTGTTGGAGCTTCTGTTGGAGCTTCTTTTGAAGGTGCCGAGCCTCCTCCTTCAATCTCGATCGAACAGATGATTTCTCCGACTTCGAGGGTATCTCCTTCTTCAGCAATTAAATCTTTAATTGTTCCTGTAAAGGATGATGGCACTTCTGCATTTACTTTATCCGTCTGAACTTCTGCAATCGGATCGTATTTATTTACGGTATCACCAGGTGACACCAACCATTTACTAATTGTACCTTCTGTAACACTTTCCCCTAGCTGAGGCATTTTCATATTTTCAATACCCAATGAGGAACCCTCCTTACTGTGCGTTTAATGGTTAAATATTGTTATTAAAATTCTGCAAGTTCACGCATTGTTTTTTCAACTTTGTCCGGGTTAATCATAAAGTATTTCTCCATTGTCGGTGCATACGGCATACTAGGTACATCTGGACCCGCAAGACGTTTAACCGGAGCATCAAGCTCGAATAAACAGTTTTCGGCAATGATTGCAGAAACCTCACCCATGATGCTTCCTTCCTTGTTGTCTTCTGTCACAAGAAGGACTTTTCCTGTTTTAGAAGCCGCTTCAATAATTGCTTCTTTATCTAATGGATAGATTGTACGTAAATCCAAGATGTGAGCTTCAATTCCGTCTTCGGCAAGCTTTTCGGCTGCTTGAAGAGCAAAGTGAACACAAAGTCCGTACGTGATGACCGTTATGTCTTCTCCTTCACGCTTCACATCTGCTTTTCCAATTGGAAGGGTATAATCATCATCAGGCACTTCACCTTTGATTAGACGGTAAGCCCGTTTGTGTTCAAAGAATAGAACCGGATCTTCATCACGGATAGCCGCTTTCAATAACCCTTTTACATCATAAGGTGTTGATGGCATGACAATTTTCAATCCAGGCTGATTCGCAAAAACGGCCTCGACGGATTGTGAATGATAAAGAGCTCCGTGCACTCCACCACCATAAGGAGCACGTATGACCATTGGACAGCTCCAATCATTATTTGAACGATAACGAATACGTGAAGCTTCAGAAATGATTTGGTTCACTGCAGGCATAATAAAATCAGCAAACTGCATTTCAGCAATCGGTCTCATTCCATACATCGCAGCTCCAATTCCGACTCCTGCGATTGCGGATTCTGCTAGTGGTGTATCAATGACACGTTCTTCCCCAAATTGATCGTACAATCCGTGAGTCGCTTTAAATACTCCACCTTTTTTACCAACATCTTCTCCAAGAACAAATACTTTATCGTCCCGTTCCATTTCTTCTCTAATTGCCATTGTTACAGCATCGATATATGAAATTACTGGCATGATTGAATTCCCCCTTACTTCTCTTCTGCGTAAACGTACTTCATTGCTGATTCTGCTTCAGCATATGGAGCGTTTTCTGCATAATCCGTTGCTTCGTTCACGAGTTTCATAATACGATCATTGATTTCTTTTTCAATGTCGTCATTCATAACGCCTGTTTCTTTCAGATAAGCACCAAACGTGATGATTGGATCATTTGTTTTCGCTTTCGCTACTTCGTCTGGAGAACGGTAACTTCTGTCATCATCATCTGAAGAGTGAGGGGTCAAGCGATACGAAACTGTTTCAACAAGAGTCGGACCTTCCCCACGACGACCACGATCCGCTGCTTCTTTCACAACTTTATACACTTCAATTGGATCATTTCCATCAACCGTGATTCCAGGCATTCCATATCCAATCGCACGATCAGATACATTCTCACACGCCAATTGTTTTTCAATAGGAACCGATATCGCGTACTTATTATTTTCACACATGAAAATAACCGGTAGTTTATGTACACCTGCAAAGTTTGCACCTTCATGGAAATCCCCTTGGTTGGAAGATCCTTCACCAAATGTCACGAAGGTAACCAAGTCTTTCTTCTCCATTTTACCTGCAAGCGCAATACCAACGGCATGTGGCACTTGAGTGGTTACAGGAGATGAACCAGTTACGATATTATTCTTCTTTTGTCCAAAGTGACCAGGCATTTGACGTCCACCGGAGTTTGGATCCTCTGCTTTTGCAAATCCAGAAAGCATTAATTCTTGGGTCGTCATCCCGAATGCTAAAACAACACCCATGTCACGATAATACGGAAGAACATAATCTTTTTCACGATCTAATGCGAACGCAGCACCTACTTGAGCCGCTTCTTGCCCTTGACAAGAAATAACAAACGGAATTTTACCTGAACGATTCAGTAACCACATGCGCTCATCGATTTTTCTGGCAAGTAGCATGGTTTCATACATTTCTAATACTTTCTCATTGGAAAGCCCTAATTCTTCATGACGATTCTCTGCCATATTCTTTACCTCCTACACAATCTAATGGTTGAAAAAGGTAGAAAGGATTTCTACCTTTTCTATTTAAATAATTAATTTTCTTATGAATGAATTGCCTTACCATCCACTGCAAGGGCCGCTTCTCCGATGGCTTCGGAAAGGGATGGATGCGGGTGGATCGTATGTGCGATTTCCCATGGTGTTGCATCTAACACTTTAGCCAGTCCTGCTTCTGAAATCATGTCGGTTACGTGCGGACCAATCATATGCACGCCAAGTATGTCATCTGAGTCAGAGTCTGCAATAATTTTGACAAAGCCGTCTGATTCACCGTAAACAAGCGCTTTACCAATTGCCCTGAAGCTGAATTTTCCAACCTTAACGTTATATCCCTTTTCTTTCGCTTCCTGTTCGGTGATCCCGACACTTGCGATCTCAGGGTTACTGTAGATGCACTTTGAAATCAGTGAGTAGTCAATCGGATGAGGTTTTTCATTCGCCATATGTTCAACGGCATTGATTCCCTCATGAGAAGCGACGTGCGCTAATTGAAGACCACCAATCACATCACCGATCGCATAAATGTGAGATTCTTTTGTTTGGAAGGAATCATTGACTTGTACGAAACCTCTTTCGATTTTAATATCAGTATTTTCAAGCCCGATTCCTTCCACATTTGCCTGACGACCAACCGATACAAGGATCTTTTCTGCTGTAAAGGATTTTTGCTCTCCTTTATGCTCTGCAGTAATCGTAACTTCTCCGTCCCCTTTTTCCAGAGACTCAGGAAGCACTTTTGCTCCTGTAACGATTTTGACTCCTTTTTTCTTCATTAAACGCTGCATTTCTTTTGAAATTTCATGGTCTTCAGTAGGAACGATTGCATCCGCATATTCAACAACGGTTACATCTACATCAAAATCTGAAAGCATGGAAGCCCATTCGATTCCGATGACTCCGCCTCCAACGATGATGATCGACTTTGGAAGCTCCTCTAGTGTAAGCGCTTCATCAGAAGATAATACATATTCACCATCTATATCTAGTCCAGGCAGTGAGCGTGGTCTTGATCCAGTAGCGACAATGACATTCTTCGGAATAAGCATCGGGTTATCATCACCATTATTCATTTCCACAGAAACCGTTCCAGGCATTGGGGAGAAGATGGAAGGTCCAAGAATACGTCCAAGTCCTTCAAAGACATCGATTTTCCCTTGTTTCATCAGGTGTTGAACGCCTTTATGAAGCTGTTCCACAATCCCGTCTTTCCTTGATTGAACTTTCGTGAAATCAAGTTCTACTCCATTGATTTTCACTCCAAAGTCTTCACTATGTTTAGCTGTTGCATATACTTCAGCACTGCGAAGCAAGGCTTTACTAGGTATACATCCTTTATGTAAGCATGTTCCTCCAAGCTTCCCTTTTTCCACGATTGCTGTTTTTAAACCAAGTTGAGAAGCACGGATGGCAGCTACGTAACCACCTGTACCTCCCCCTAGAATGACTAAATCATATTCTTCTGCCAATCTTGAGTCCTCCTTGTTCTTATACTCTTGCTTCCTTCTTTACATTTCCGGGATACACCTTATAGTCCTCTTCATTTCGTAAGACTCTTAATGCTCCTTCAGCAAGAGCTTGCAGTTCATTTTCACCTGGCTGAATCACGACATCTGCTATCCAGTTGATACGATCGCTTATTGCTTTAACAAATTCTTTCCCGTATGCAAGTCCTCCTGTTAATACAATGGCATCCACTTTCCCATTGAGGACCGCACTGGCTGAACCAATTTCTTTCGCAATTTGATAAGCCATCGCATCATATATAGCTTTGGCATCCTCATCGCCATTTTCAATCATTTTCTCTACTTTGACTGCATCATTTGTCCCAAGATACCCAACTAAACCACCTTGACCCACAAGTTTTTTCATGATTTCATCACGATAATAATCTCCTGAGAAACATAAATCAACTAGATCGCCTGCCGGAACAGTCCCTGCTCTTTCAGGGCTAAATGGGCCATCACCGTGTAATCCGTTATTCACATCAACCACTTTTCCAAATCGATGTGCCCCTACGGTTATTCCACCACCCATATGCGTGATGATCAGGTTTAGGTCCTCATACTTCTTGCCGATTTGCTTCGCGACTCTTCTTGCCACTGCTTTCTGATTTAAAGCATGGAAGATACTCTTTCTTTCAATAAGTGAAAACCCTGAAACCCTTGCGAGTGATTGTAGTTCGTCCACTACAACTGGATCAACAATATAGGATGGAATATTTAATCCAGATGCGATTTCAAATGCTAAGATACCACCAAGATTAGAAGCATGCTGACCTGAATATCCTTCTCTAAGATCCTTCAACATATCTCCATTCACTAAATAAGTTCCACCTTCAATCGGTCTTAAAAGTCCTCCACGTCCACATACAGCACTTAGCTTGGAAATGTTGATTCCTTCTTCATCCAATGTTTGAAGAATGGTATTTTTTCTGAATTCATATTGATCGATAATATTGGGGAATTCATTAATTTTTTCTGCATCATGACGGATCGTCTTTTCAAATATTGAGCGATCATCATCAAAGACACCAATTTTGGTTGAGGTCGACCCAGGATTAATGACGAGTATTCGATGTTTGTTTTCTTGCACTTTTGTTACCTCCATTTGGGTAGCTAGATTGTAATGTTTGCACGTAGAAATTTCCCCCTATGATAGATAACCCCTTAATCTATTCTATATCCCATTTACAGGGAAGAAACGCTTCACTCTTAGCAAAGTAAAGCGTTTTTCCTTGTAATTATCCACGTCTGCTTAAAATATGTTGTCCGTTTTGTAAGAACTGACTTCTTGAACGGCGCATTTTATCAATTCTCTCTTCTGCCATACGATCAGCCGCTACGTAAGTAGGAACGTTATCACGTTTCGCAATTTCGATAACACGCTCTACATTATTGTAAACCTGCTCTACTTTTTTCATCGCTCTTTCACTATTATATCCGTAAAGTTCATCTGCAACGTTAATGACTCCACCAGCGTTGATAACATAGTCAGGTGCATAGACGATACCCATTTCATGGATTGCGTCACCGTGACGTGTTTCTTTCAGCTGATTATTCGCAGCTCCAGCAATGACTTTCGCTTTAAGTTGTGGAATGGTTTCATCGTTGATGATCGCTCCCAATGCACATGGAGCAAAGATGTCACATTCAACCCCATAAATTTCATTGATATCAACAGCTTTTGCACCAAACTCATCAACAGCGCGTTGAACAGCTTCTTTATTGATATCTGTTACAATCAGGTTTGCCCCTTCTTCGTGAAGATGACGGCACATATTGTATGCAACATTTCCAATACCTTGAACGGCAATTGTTTTTCCTTCAAGGGAATCTGTTCCAAATGCTTCTTTAGCTGCTGCTTTAATTCCACGATATACACCATAAGCTGTTACAGGTGATGGGTTACCAGAAGATCCAAAGGCTGGCGAAATTCCTGTTACATAATCCGTTTCTTCATGGATCAAGTCCATATCCGCAACCGTAGTACCCACATCTTCTGCTGTGATATAACGACCGTTCAACCCTTGAATATAGCGGCCAAATGCACGGAACATTTCTTCATTCTTATCTTTACGTGGGTCACCGATGATAAC
Source organism: Bacillus sp. BHET2 (assembly GCF_005938125.1). Lineage (GTDB taxonomy): Bacteria > Bacillota > Bacilli > Bacillales > Bacillaceae_B > Rossellomorea. The sequence goes on along the minus strand of NZ_VCQN01000001.1, from coordinate 67,677 downwards.
CGTTTTACCTCCACCTAAGTTAAGTCCGGCAGCTGCATTTTTGTATGTCATACCTTTTGCAAGACGAAGAGCATCTTCAATCGCAGCTTCTTCCGATTCATATGTCCACATACGAGTTCCTCCAAGTGCAGGTCCAAGTGTTGTATCGTGAATGGCGATTATTGCTTTTAATCCAGATGCTTCATCTTGACAGAATACCAATTGCTCATAATCGTATTGTTCCATATAGCTGAAAATTTTCATTATTATTTCCCCCTGTAATGTTATTAATTTTGGTGTTAATTATTATTTATAAGAAGCAGAGCATATAGCCAGTGCCAATGAATACAATTTACTTTCTGCACTGTCCGCTCTGGATGTTAATACAATTGGTGCTTTTGCTCCGGCAATGACCGCTCCTACTTTTGCCTTGGCAAAATAAATTAAGGACTTATATAGAGCATTGCCTGTTTCGATATTCGGTACAAGCAAGATATCCGCTTGTCCTGCCACTTCACTTTCGATCCCTTTATGCTCTGCAGCATGGTGGGAAACAGCATTGTCAAGGGCTAACGGCCCATCGACAACACAGTGTCGGATTTGGCCTCTTTGATTCATCATCGTAAGAGAAGCTGCATCGACCGTTGCTTGCATGGAAGGGTTCACTACCTCAACTGCAGCTATCGGGGCAACCTTTGGATGACTTATACCGATTGATCGAGCGACCCCTACTGCATTTTCAATGATTTGTGCTTTTTGCTGTAGATCAGGAGCAATGTTCATTGCTGCATCGGTAATGAACGTAAGCCTATCGAATCCAGTTACTTCAAATGCTGCAACATGTGATAATACACTGCCTGTACGGAGTCCCCATTCTTTATTCAATACTGCTTTTAAGATGACAGCTGTGGGGACATTCCCTTTCATTAACGCATCTGCTTCATTTTCCTTGACCGCTTTCACAGCAAGCTCAGCTGCTTTCTGCGGAGAAAATGCATGCTTGATTTTAATATTACTATGAGATTGGAGCTGTGGTGCGACCTCTTTCATAAGGGAAAGGATTTCCTCTTTGTCCCCATACAATAGGAATTCGGCCATCTTTTTTTCAACTGCCATCGCGACAGCTCCAAGCACCTCTTTATCTCCTGCAGCTGCAACTGCTACAGTTGAATGTTCGATTTGGGTTGCTTTTTCCACTAAAGATTGTAGATTCATGTAAGTTATTTCAACCCCTTTTTCTTTTTTCGACTCCATTTAACATTATGCAAGAAGCATGCCAACTTTAAAAACGTTGAAAACGCTTTATCTCTCTCTCATAACACCTGCAACTTTTTTCATACCACGCAATTTATTTCATGCTATTTATTTCAATGTTATACTTTTCAATTTTATAATACAAATTTCGAACAGAAACATTCAATGCTTTAGCAGTGGCCGTTTTGTTACCATTATTCTGCTCTAAAACCTTTTGAATTATATTTTTTTCATACTGCTCCACTTGGGTCGCAAGATCTTCCACTTCACCTTTAGAAAAAGTAGCGGGCATTGCAACGACTGGATTTGCGGTGTTTTCTAATTGCGGCAGATGTTTAGCATCGATATTCACTTCATTATATTTCATAAAAATGATGGCTCTGCCAAGAACATTCTCAAGCTCTCTCACATTCCCTGGCCAATGATAATTCATTAGCTTGTTCATGGCCACTTCAGTGATCCCTTCGACATTTCTACCGTAGTCCTGATTGATTTTGGTGATTAGGGCTTCTGAAATCATGGGTATGTCGGACTTCCTTTGTCTAAGCGGCGGGATCTGGATAGGCATTCGATTGAGACGGTAATAAAGATCTTCTCTGAATGACCCATCCGCCATTCCCTTTTCAAGATTAACATTGGTGGCTGCAATGACCCGGACGTTGATTTGAATTGACTTGGTCCCACCTACCCGCACAATTTCGTGTTCCTGGAGGACACGCAGCAACTTCGCTTGAGTATTGGCACTTAACTCTCCAATCTCGTCAAGGAAGATGCTGCCGTTATTCGCTTCTTCAAACAACCCTCGCTTACCGCCTCGCTTCGCACCTGAAAATGCTCCTTCTTCATATCCGAATAATTCGCTTTCTAATAAGCTCTCAGATAAGGCAGCACAGTTGACTCTCAGAAATTTATTGAATTTCCGATCACTCGCATTGTGTATGGCGTGTGCAAATAATTCTTTCCCCGTCCCAGATTCTCCTCTAAGAAGAACTGTCGCGGGTGTTTTCGCCCCTAGTTTGGCTTGCTCAACCGCTATCATCATTTCCTCTGAATCACCAATTATATCTTCAAACATATACTTTGCTTCAAGGGTACGAATGATTCTCCTTGCACGATCCAACTCCTGGGTAAGGGACTGGATTTCAGACATGTCATGGATAACACCTACACTTCCTTTAAGCTTGTTATTCACAATAATAGGCGCCACATTGACGATGACTTCTTTCCGTTTCGGACCTACCCGCATCTTCGTCCCACGAATTGCCCTCCTGGTCTGGAGGACCTTAAGATGGATACTCTCTCCTTCAGAAATGTCTGTTGTTGCAGGTTTACCGATCACTTCTTCTTGAGAAAGTCCTGTAATCCTTGTGTATGCAGGGTTTATCAGGATACCTTTCCCCTCTTCATCCACGACAGAAATTGCATCATCACTGGAATAGATAATAGCTTCAAGCATCGTCTGGATTTCTTTAAGATTGGTTATTTCCTCTGCCAGATTCACTACTTCGGTGATATCTTTAAATACAGAAAAAGCTCCAATAATTTCATCCCGTTCAGTAATCATCGGAATTCGATTTGAAATGATTTTCAACCCGTTCCCTAAGACAACCTCCTGATGAATTTCAGTTCGTCTCGTTTCGATCGTGGTGGTTAACTTACTTTCAGGAATCACATCCGATATATGAAGACCAATGACATTTTCCTCGCTCTTTCCGATCATTCGCTCTGCACTTTTATTAAAGAGCATCACAATCCCTTTATCATCGATCCCCACCATGCCATCATCAGTAGAATTAAATATAAGATCCCTTTTAAAGGATTCACTCGTTAACTGGTGTATAAGGTCTTCTTTATCCTCGAGTAGCTTCGAGATGAGGAAGGCTACACTTCCAGGAATTAATACCGTATTCTTTCCCCGTTTATCCCGGATGGTTTCAAACACTTCTTGGTCACCAGTCACTTCGATCACTATGTCTACAGATTCACTAAGAAATGGTCGCCAATCCTTACCCACGGGAATTCCAAGCTTTTCGGCCATTTTCATACCTGAAGCGCTTTCATTTAGGTCTATTACTGCAATCACTTTCATGACGGAGACTTCGTGGAGGATTTGCAATATGGCTGTTCCACCCTTACCACCACCGACAATTAGAACCTCTTGCAATATTCTTCACCCCGACACATGCAATTTTTTTCACAATCATAATGTTACACTACTTTTCATAACTTGACAATTCTCTACTTGGCGTTAAAATTTTATTATGGAAACGTAAAGGAGTTATTAATCCCATGATCCGTTTAATTGCCCTAATTATCATGCTGATTCCCGGAGCACTTGCTGCACTTGGAATTAAATTGATGAGAGATATGCTATTTGGAATTCTTCAGTCCCCAATCCCTTTTCTTTGGCTGCAATTCATCCTTGGATTGGTTTTCTTTTTATGTGGTTTAGGGTTCATTGCTGGTTTTGTTCTGCACCGCGACCGTAAACAAAATAAAGTCCAATCCCGATTCAACAAAAAAGGCTAGCGCTATGTGTATGCGCTAGCCTTTTTTGCTTTCTCTCAGTTTCCTTGCTTTCTCAGGGAAATCTGTTACGAACGCAGAACATCCTAAGTCCAGTAATCTCTCCATCTGCTCCACCTTGTTTACCGTGTAGGGCCTGACGGCGATCCCGTTATTCATCGCTTCAATGATAATGTCATCCCGAACCGCCTTCAAATTGGGATGTATAGCCCTCGCCCTTAAAGATTGAGCATATATCCAAGGCATAAATAAACCGGAAGAATACAGTGGTGCAATTTCTACTTCAGGTTCTAAACGATAGCAAGCCACAATCGAATAGTGATTAAAAGAGGAAATAATGATACGATCCTGGAATCCAAACTCCCAGATCAACTCAATCACCTTTTCTTCCATGCCTGGATAATCCATAATGCTGTTTTTCAACTCAATGTTACAGAGTAATTCATTACCTTTCATCCACTGAAAAACTTCTCTCAATGAAGGAACGCGATTTTTTTTAAATAATTTACTTTTATATTTGTAATTGGCTTGAAGTTTTTGTATATCCTTAAATGTGTAATCTTTGACAAACCCTTTTCCATTTGTCGTTCGATCAACCGTTTCGTCATGAATCACGACAATTTCGCCATCTCTCGTCAGTTGGACATCCAATTCAATTCCATCAGCTTTCACTCTTTCAGCCTCATAAAAAGCCTCCATTGTATTTTCCGGGTGAGTCCCTGCTGATCCCCGGTGAGCAATGATTAGTGTCATGAGTTCACTCCCTCTTTATCTATATGTACAACCCTTTATTCTTCGAATTGTGTGAGTGTATTCATTATATACTTATTTAATCCTTCCTCAAAGGATGAACTTTTTGAACCAAATTATTAAAAAAATCCTGAGAATCTCAGGATTTTTATTGATTGAGTATGGTGTTAGTTCATTAGAACCAATTGCAACGACATCTACGGCGACGGTTGTCCATTTCACCAGCTACGTCGTTATCACTACAGCGACGTACAGCTCTACAGAAATCTTCTCCTCTAATATAAGCTCTAACAGGAACTCTAAAGTTGTTGTCGGAAGCACCAGCCACGTCATTGTTTCTACAACGATCAGACGCTCCACCTACGTTGTCACGATTACGATAGTTACCCATAGTCTCACCTCCCTCACTAAGGTTTTTGCCTTACATTGTATCTTATGTTGATACGGACAAGCTGTAAGGGCTAACCACTATTTACTAATGAAAAGAGGCGGTTGTTACTGACAAGATTGATGTGGGCTGGAATTAAAGTATAGGGTGTGTGGAGAGATGATAATAGGGAGGAGAGGAATTTCATGGGAATTGGCCATTTTTAATTAAAGGCCGTTGAACCAGAAAACCCCACGAACCATCGGGCTCATAGGGTTTTTACATTCGGACTATTCAGTATGGAAACCGAACTGACAGACTAATCCTTACTCTTTCATGAAGCCATATGCTCTAAGCGAAGCTTATCAGCCACCATGGCAATAAATTCTGAGTTTGTCGGTTTTGCCTTTGACATACTTACTGTATACCCGAATAAAGATGAAATGGAATCGATATTCCCTCTGCTCCAAGCCACTTCAATTGCGTGACGGATCGCTCGTTCCACCCGTGATGCCGTTGTGTTATATTTCTTGGCAATATCGGGGTAGAGTACCTTTGTGATTGAACCAAGTAATTCGATATCGTTATAAACCATTGAGATTGCTTCTCTTAAATATAAATAACCTTTAATATGTGCCGGCACACCGATTTCGTGGATAATACTTGTAATGCTTGCATCTAAGTTTCTTGGCTTTTGCTCTGTATTCATTCTGGATGAGGAAGGTTTTTTGATGATTGAGTTTGATTTCCCGCTAACTTGACGAATATGACTCACTAGGTTCTCCATATCAAATGGTTTTAGAATAAAATAAGAAGCTCCAAGGTCAACCGCTTTCTTCGTGACGTCTTCTTGTCCGAACGCAGTAAGCATGATTACGTTAGGAATATTCTTCCTTTCACGAAGTCTCTCGAGCACAGCCAGACCGTCCAAATGAGGCATAATAATATCTAAGACCAGGACATCCGGATCCACTTCTTCTAATAAGTCTAAACAATCTTGACCATTATGAGCAATTCCTACTACTTCCATATCATTTTGCGAAGCAATGTAGTCCTCCAATAATGACGTTAGTTCACGGTTATCATCCACAACACATACTTTAATCGATTTCACTACAGGTTTCCTCCTCAATCCTAATTAATTCATCTCTGTATTTTTTATTCTAAATTACTTTTTCGACAATGCAACCTAAATTCCTTTTATTTTTGAAAAAAACTTGAAAAATAATATATTTTCTTTGATTTCCTTACTTTTTCTTTATATTTCGACCCTATTCGATACCAACGATCCTGTTTGTCGAATAATCTTTATTTTAACAAGATACAGCTCCTTTTGGCAAACATTCTTTATTTTCCAACAGCTTAGGGCCAAGTATCGTTAGACTAAAAAAGAACCCTTATAAGCACCCACGTTCGGTACTCTGCTAAGGGTTTTTCATATTCAGCTTGCTCTGTTATGATCTTTTTTATAAATATCGATTCCTGCTTCACTTAACATCCACTCAATGTGTACACCATAGCCGCTGGTCGGGTCATTTACAAACACATGGGTGACAGCACCAATGACTTTCCCGTTTTGAATGATGGGACTTCCACTCATTCCTTGAACGATGCCTCCTGTTTTCTCTAACAGCTCAGGATCAGTCACTTTCAATACCATCCCCTTGGTTGCAGGGTATTTCTGAGGAATGGTACTGACAATTTCTATATCGTACATTTCTACTTCTTTCCCATCAACAACAGTCAAGATTTGCGCCGGCCCCTCTTTTACCTGATGAGAAAGAGCAATAGGCATCGGCTTATCAAGTAAATCATTTTCGATGGACTGGTTTAATTCTCCAAATATCCCAAAGGGACTATTTCGAGTGATATTACCGATAACGTTTCGATCGGATGAAAAACGAGCTAACTTTTCCCCAGGCTTTCCATCCGCACCCTTCTGAATCGAGGTCACTTCTGAATTCACAATTTCTCCATTTTCAACTACGATTGGCTTTTTCGTATCCATGTCAGAAATCACATGACCAAGCGCTCCATATTTCTTGGACTTTGGATCATAGAACGTCATTGTACCAATTCCCGCTGCAGAATCACGTATATATAATCCTAATTTAAAGTTATTTTCCCCTTTTTCTTTCAACGGAAGCAATTGTGTCTTAACTGTCTTTTGTTCACGTTTTAAGACAAGGTCAAGAGATTTTGTTTCTTCCCCTGCTTTTTGAACAAAAGGAGCAACATCAGCAAGCTTTTCAATTTTTGTTCCGTTTATTTCCGTAATCATGTCCCCTACCTGAATTCCTGCTTTTTCGCCAGGTGACAACTTTCCTGAATCTGTTTCAACTAGATGATGCCCTACTACTAACACCCCAACTGTATTTAATTTGACCCCAATTGATTGACCACCCGGAATCACTTTAAAATCTTTCAGTACTTCAACATCGACCTTTTTAATGGGTAGTCCAGCTAGCTCGAAAACAACTTCGTCCTTACCTACAGAACTTCCTTGAATCGACAGCTGACCTTTCCCTTCGTTAACTTTAACATGTTCATTATGCGACGAACTCATAGCCGTAACGGACGTAGCCTTAGGGAGAGCAACTTGATCCCCTTCCATCACCCTTACCGAGTTCGGTGTATTGACAAGTTGTTGAACCGGTTTGTAAAAACCAATAAGACAAAGCGAAACAAGGAGAATTCCACCTATACATTTTCTTAACCAATCTAATCTCACTATATTCACTCTCCTCGCTTCTGATCCACAAACACTAACTATTGGCTACAGTTTTAATTTTGCCTTTAAGAGCCACATTTATAACTGGTAATCATGAAAAAAAAGCTACCCGAATTGGATAGCTTTTCATGTCTCTTTAATGGAACCTGCTAATTGGAGCAGTTCCTTGGCATGTTCTAATGTTAAATCGGTAATTTCAACACCTGAAATCATCCGGGAGATTTCTCTGATCTTGTCTTTTTCTTGCAAGTTCTTCACCATCGTGCTCGTTCTTCCACCTGAAAGCTTTTTCGAAATAAACAAGTGACAATCTGCCATTGCAGCTACTTGTGGCAAGTGAGAGATACACATGACCTGAGAATGTACGGCAACTTGATAAATCTTTTCAGCTATTGCCTGAGCGACCCTTCCACTGACACCTGTATCGACCTCATCAAAAATGATAGAAGTAATCCCTTGGTGCTTTGAAAAAATGGTTTTCAGAGCGAGCATGATACGGGAAAGTTCACCCCCTGACGCCACTTTTGACAAGGGCTTCAATGGCTCACCAGGGTTAGTTGATATGTAAAATTCTACCGTATCCCATCCATCTTTCTTAAAATGCTGAAACGAAAATTCTTCATTTTCTCCACTCTTTACAAACCGCACGTCAAATTTCGTTTTATCCATATAAAGCTGCTTTAATTGTTCATGAATACTTGCAGTCAATTTCTTCGCCCATATTTTTCTAGTTTGTGACAGATTTTTCGCTTCTAATGATAAGTCTTTCTCAAGGGACTGTAATTTACTCTGTAACTGTTCGACATGGGAGTCCTTATTCATGATGGTTTCAATTTCTTCTTCAATCTTGGAACTATATGCCAGAATTTCTTCTACGGAAGATCCATATTTTCTTTTCAACCCATTGATTTCATTCAATCTCAACTCGATATGATCCAAACGATTCGGCTCGAATTCCAATTGATCCAACGCCCCACGCACTTGATGAGCAGCATCTTCAAGCATATAATATGCATTCGATACAGATTCCAGCGTCTTTTCATGCTGCGAGTCAACCTCTGCAGCTGTCTCAAGATGACTCATCGCCAGTCCTGCCCAGTCCATCCCTTTTCTTTCACCTTGGATGCTGTCATAGGATGTTTGTAGAGCTTCAAATAGCCTTTCAAAGTTCATGAGCTTCCGTTTCTCTTCCTGAAGCTCTTCGTCCTCATTCAGTAGAAGATTCGCATCATGGATCTCTTTCAATTGAAATTGGATCAAATCGAGACGATGTGCCATCTCTTGCTCGTTGTCATTAAGCCTGCCCAGTTGTTTATAAATCGAAAGGTATTCTTTGTATACTTGCCCATAACTCGATAAGCATGAAAGTATATCCTTTCCTCCAAATTGATCCAATAAGGAAAGATGGAGACTTTCATTCATCAATTCCTGATGCTCATGCTGCCCATGAATATCGATGAGCGAAGCTCCAATTTCCCTCATGATGGCAATCGTCACGAGCTTACCATTGATTCGACAAACACTCTTACCTGTACTCGAGATGTCCCTGCGAAGGACAATCATACCTTCCTCGATTTCGATCCCGAAACTTGCCGCTTTCAAAAAGCAAGGATGAGTTTCATTATCAAGAATAAATAACCCTTCAATTTCAGCCTTTTTCTCCCCATGTCGAACATACTCAGAGGATCCTCTACCGCCTACCAATAGATGAATAGCGTCAATGATGATGGATTTACCTGCACCAGTCTCACCAGACAATACGGTCAACCCTTCCTCAAAGGAAAGAGATAGAGTTTCGATAATGGCGAAATTTTTGATTGATAGTTCTTGTAGCAAAACATCCACCTCAAATAAAAAGGAACTTTCCCTCAAATAACATAAAAGAAAAGCGTCCTATTGGATTTTGTATGAAGGGCTATAGAGCCCAATACGGTTTATATATAATTTACCTTTATAACATGTCTAAAAATCGTTCAGAGACGATTTTGGTCTCATCTTCTGTTCGACAGATGATCAAGCACGTATCATCTCCACAAATGGTACCGAGGATTTCTTCCCAATCCAAGTTATCAATCAAAGCTCCGATAGCATTGGCATTGCCCGGTAATGTTTTCATTACTAACATATGTCCAGCCTGATCCACTTTTACGAAAGCATCGGTAAGTGTGCGCTTTAGTTTTTGGAGAGGGTTAAAACGCTGATCAGCTGGTAAACTATATTTGTATCTTCCATCCATCAATGGGACCTTCACCAGATGTAACTCCTTAATATCCCTGGATACGGTCGCCTGGGTCACATTAAAGCCTGCATTCTTCAGGCTTTCCACTAACTCATCCTGTGTTTCCACATCTCTATTCGTAATAATTTCTCTAATTTTTATATGTCTTTGCCCTTTGTTCATCATAGAACATACACCTCTTACATTTGATTAAAGCCTGTATAAATATACCTCTACGCTTATGTTAGCCTATTTTGAATGGAAGTACAATAAAAAAGAAAAGCGAAAGGGGCTTGATCTGGGGTGACAAGCATAAGGCGAATTCGCATTTACTGGTATATTATCGACTTTCACGATTTATTATTGACTTCGTTCCTTTTATTATCGACTTTGTATGATATATTATCGACTTTTTGAATTTATTATCGACATCGTCCACTTTTTTATCAACTTTCCTTCTCAATCACTTTTTAAGGCATGATCACAGAGCATATAAGAAAAGCTACCCTTCCTAGAAGAGTAGCTCATTCCTTATTGTGTATTCGTCTTTAACTGACTATGCGCATCCTCAATGACTTCATCCGGTGTGGTGGTTAAGAAGGACTGTCCTGCCCCTTCATCACCTGACCATTTCAAATGAATGAGAAATTCAATATTTCCATCTCCACCTGTTATAGGTGAATAAGACAATCCAGCAATATGGTAGCCTTCATTTAAGGCTAACGTCATGATTTTTTCGATAACCATTTTGTGAACGTCCGGATCACGTACGATTCCTTTTTTCCCTACTTGATTTTTACCGGCTTCGAACTGGGGCTTGATTAGAGCAACACAATCTCCACCAGGTACCAACAATGTTTTCAGTACGGGTAAAATCAAAGAAAGAGAAATAAAGGATACATCTATGGATGCAAAGCTCGGCATTTCTCCATCTAGATCACTAGGGGTGACATAGCGGAAATTCGTTCTCTCCATCACCACGACGCGCTCGTCTTGCCTGAGCTTCCAAGCTAACTGATTATAGCCTACATCAAGTGCATAGGACATCTTCGCCCCATTTTGCAACGCACAATCTGTAAATCCGCCAGTTGATGCTCCAATGTCAATCATCACTCTTTCTTTTACGTCCACTTCAAACACTTGTAGAGCTTTTTCTAACTTCAAACCACCACGGCTAACGTACGGGATCACTTTCCCCTTGACTGTCAAGGGGATGTCTTCATTCACTTTTTCACCAGGTTTGTCCAGTCTCATTTCATTGGAATAGACAAGACCTGCCATGACGGCACGTTTTGCTTTTTCTCTTGTATCAATTAATCCACGTTCTACTAGAAGTACATCTATGCGTTGTTTTTTTACTTTCATCATTTAAGCCCTTTTTTGTTTTTTTGGTGTAATTGTTAATATCCGGTCCATTACATTTTCTTTCGTCATACCTATTTCATTCAGTAATTCCTTGACACTACCGTGCTCGATGAAGTAATCAGGTATTCCGATGCGGTCGATCACCGCTTCATGATAGCCCTGTTCCTGAGCAAACTCAAGTACACCGCTACCAAATCCACCTTGAAGCACAGCTTCTTCGATCGTCAACACCGGCATTTCTTCTTCAAGAATACTCTTCAGCATAGTTTCGTCCATCGGCTTGATGAACCTTGCATTTATCACTCGTACGGAGAGCCCTTGCTTTTCAAGTTCTTCTGCTGCTTCCATCGCCATTGGAATCGTAGTACCGAATGTCAATATTGCGGCATCTTCCCCTTGCTTCAATACTTCCCATGTACCGATTGGAATGGTATTCAGAGTTGAATCCATTGGTACTCCATATCCGTTTCCACGGGGATAGCGTAATGCAATTGGTCCGTCATTATAGTGAAGGGCTGTATTGACAAGATGTTGGCCTTCATTCTCATCTTTTGGCATCATAATCACCATATTTGGTAAATGTCTTAAAAAGGCGATATCAAATACACCTTGATGGGTTTCTCCGTCTGCTCCCACTAACCCGGCACGATCAATACCGATAAAGACATTTAGGTTCTGGCGACAGATATCGTGAACCACCTGGTCATATGCTCTTTGAAGGAAAGTTGAGTAAATGGCTAAGAACGGCTTCATTTCTTGGGTAGCAAGTCCTGCTGCAACCGTTGTCGCATGCTGCTCAGCTATCCCAACGTCAAACATCCGATCTGGAAATTCCTCTGCGAATCCGAGTAATTTAGACCCAACCGGCATAGCAGGTGTAATCGCGACAATCCGCTCGTCCTCACGGGCAATCTTGCGTACCGTTTCACTTACAAGGCCACTCCAGGAAGGGGGAGTGTTCACTGGTTTAATCAGGTCCCCTGTATCGATTTTATAAGGGCCTGTACCGTGCCAAGTTCCTTTTTTGTCTGACTCAGCCGGTTGAAACCCTTTTCCTTTTTTCGTAATCACGTGTAGAAGGACCGGACCTTTGGTTTTCTTGGCATATTGAATGTTTTCGGACAAATCATTATAATCATGACCATCAATTGGTCCGAGATAAGTGAATCCTAACTCCTCAAAAAACATGCCTGAAACAAATAGATACTTCAAGCTATCTTTCACCCGCTCAGCAGTACTGGCTAATTTGCCACCAACTGCCGGAATGCGCTTGAGGATATATTCCATTTCATCCTTCACCCAATTGTACTTACCTGCGGTGCGTAAGCGTCCAAGTACGCTATGAAGGGCCCCTACATTTGGAGCGATGGACATTTCATTGTCGTTTAATATCACAATCATGTCTTTCTTTTCATGACCAATGTGGTTTAATGCTTCAAGCGCCATTCCACCCGTCAAGGCACCATCTCCGATTACAGGGATGATGAATGAATCTTCTTTTTTAACATCTCTCGCGATTGCCATACCCATGGCAGCAGACAGTGAAGTAGAGCTATGCCCCGTTTCCCATACATCGTGTTCACTTTCATTTCGCTTAGGAAACCCACATAACCCTTTGTATTGACGCAACGTGTCAAACTGACATGCACGGCCGGTTAAGATTTTATGAACGTACGATTGGTGACCAACGTCCCAAAGGATTTTATCTTTTGGACTGTTAAAATGCTTATGAAGGGCAACGGTTAATTCGACCACCCCTAAGTTTGGACCAATATGACCGCCAGTCTTTGATAGGTTCTTTATCAAAAATTGGCGAATCTCTTGACTGAGCTCTTCTAATTGTTCATTTGACATACTTTTAAGAAAAGAAGGCTCCTTAATTGATAATAAATCCATGGGGTCCACTCACTTTCATCACTAAATATTTTGTTTCTCACGTTTGTAACGTTTTTTCTTATGTTTATCTTTTTTGTCTTTTTTATCTTTGATTAACGTAATATGGAATCGGTCCTCTAGAAATTGTAGAACTTTACCAACTCTAAATATTATATCCTTAGAATAGGTGATAGCAAACGTTTTTCCAAGCGCCTTGCCTCCGACGGTCAATGATGCAATGATACTTGTTAAGGTAACGCTCACTATGTATTCTTTTAAAGACCCACCTTCGAGGTGAAAAGAAATCGCGAATTGAATCAGGACAATGGCCGAAGCCGTCCCGCTTATAATCCCTGATATATCACCGATCACATCATTACAAAAGCTTGCGAATCGGTCCGCGTTACGCACTATCTTAATCGAATATCGTGCACCGTAAACCTTCTTAGCCGCCATGGCATGAAAGGGGGTTTCATCAGCCGCAGTTGCCGCGATTCCCAACATATCAAAGAAGATCCCGATAAAGACGATGATCAAGACAACAACCAGCCCTGTAAACCACGCGACCCCATTTAATACCATGTTTGATGTAACTGAAAAAATAGCCGCTAACACAAATGTGATAACGGCAATGCTGACACTCCACTTTATTGAGTTTTTCATCGTTTCATTCATTATCGTTTTAACACACCGTTTCTACTGTGTAAATAGGTTAGTCTATGTAATTAGGGGGTCATATAAAGAGTAAAAATTGCAGCTTAGGTCCAGTAGGTTTTCCCAATCGGGTACCGGATGTTGCCATACCGGCGGTTTCCCATTAAACCCGACTTAGCCGCGTCACCACAAGCTAGACTGGATTACCACTTAGTCCGCACTATAATCCTCTTTATATGTCCGAATATGAACAGTCTAGGAGTTTTCCTCAACAGTCCTTAACGCAATCCTTAGCCTCTTTTGCAAAGAGGATTTCATATGGGCGAAAAAGCACATACCAATGGCCAACTGATGTGTACCCTGTAACCATAATCCCCTCTCTCTTCACTCAAGGCAGGCTACGCTGCTAGTGAATCATCACATCGCAGGTTCATACTTTGTTCTTATTGCATATGCTTAATGCCAGCATAAGAAACAAAGCCTCCGCGGCTCGCGGGTCAACGCCCACATGCCATTGTGGATCGCCCTCAAGCCTTACTCCCAGATATGACCCAAAGCTGGGCGCCTCAAGCCAATTCCAGGAACTTCATCGATGTGCCCTTTAGTGGATTTTTAGGCCCACCTTCAGGATTGGTGGACTGACTAGAATACTGCACCACCCCAAAATTAATTCTATTTTTATTATAACATATGTTAAATATTTTGCTCAAACAAAGAATGGGTTAATGGTTCCGGACAACTATTAATTGGGCAATTTCTGACAGGAGACTGGAGTCTACTGTCAAATGATTAAGTGAAGTTAACGCCTCGTCCAAATGGAAATGAAGCTTTTCTTTGGCTCCCTTTATCATCAGTAGTCTCGGGTATGTACTCTTATGCTTCGATTCGTCGCTCCCGACAGGCTTTCCTATCATTTCTTCAGATCCTTCAATATCCAGGATGTCATCCTGGATTTGGAAGGCTAGTCCAATATGGTATGCAAATTGTTCCAGGTATCCTAATTCTTCATCTGTAGCTTGTGAAATAATGCCGCCTGCCAACACACTGAATGTGAGTAGTTTCCCTGTCTTATGGACATGTATGTTTTCAAGTTCTTTTACTGAGAGTTGCTTATTTTCCCCTTCAATATCGGCAACTTGTCCACCGACCATGCCCTGTGGTCCAGCGCACTTAGCCAAAAGTGCTATGAGTTTTATCTTCATATTGCTTGAGAGTTCCATATCTTCTGCAATAATTTGAAAACTATACGTTAACAAACCGTCTCCTGCTAAAATCGCCATAGCCTCTCCAAACATTTTATGATTGGTAGGCTTTCCTCTTCTTAAATCGTCATCATCCATCGCCGGAAGATCATCATGAATCAAAGAATAGGTATGAATCATCTCAAGGGAAGAGGCTACATTCAATCCAAGCATCGGATTTTTGTTAAATGCTTTAATCGTAGCTAATAGAAGGATGGGGCGAATTCTCTTCCCGCCTGCTTGAAGTGAATAGGTCATGGCTTCCTTTAAGATGGAGGGCATAGATAGATTTTGTACAGTTCCCACCATATGACTGGTAATCAGTTCTCCATATTGTTGTTGAAACTCTTTCAAATCAGTGGGAGGATTCACACATTACTCCCCCTCATCCAGATCGAAGGTTTTTTCCCCTTCATCTGTCATCATTTTGGTTAATTGGTTTTCAGCTTTCTGAAGCGTATCGTGACAATATTTAGAAAGGTCCATTCCCTTTTGATAGAATTCAAGCGCTTTTTCTAACGGAACTTCTCCTTCTTCCAATTTTTCAACAATTACTTCCAGCTGATCCATCGCTGTTTCAAATGATAGTTCTTCTTTAGATTTTGCCATTATTTCCACGCTCCTCAACGGATTCAACTTCACAATGGATTTTCCCATCTCTGACATTAATCTCGACACGATCTCCTGTTTTGACCTGTTGAGATGATTTAATCAATTTCCCTTCTTCTCCGTAAACCAGGCTGTATCCCCTATCCATTATTTTCAGTGGACTTAACGCATGCATTGTGGACAGAGCTGAACTAAAACGATGGTTCTTTTCTTTCAGGACTTGTTTAAATTGCTTCTCAAGGCGTGTTTGCATAAATAAAACCCGCTCCTGTTGAAGTGTGATAATCTGTGTTGGATGAACACGTTGTAGCCTTGAATGAAGGCCTGTCAACTGATCCCGGTTTTGCTTTACATGTAAACTGATATTTCTCTGTAATTGATCAGTCAGTCGATCGACAGTTTCAATTTTTTGTTGGTACAGGTTACGAGGATTTCTTAGAGCATACGATTTTGTTAAACCATTTAAGCGTGATCGTTCACTTTGAAGCATTGTCTTAAAGGACTTTATGAGACGTAATTTACGATTCATAATTCTTTCTAACAGGTCTTCTATGTGTGGAACCGCTAATTCACCAGCGGCAGTCGGTGTTGGTGCTCTAAGGTCGGCTACAAAGTCAGCGATCGTGAAATCCGTTTCATGACCGACAGCAGAAATAACAGGAACCTTTGACTCCATAATAGCATTCGCTACGATTTCTTCGTTAAATGCCCACAATTCTTCAATTGATCCGCCTCCACGGCCAATGATCAATACATCAATATCTCCTAAGTCATTTACCTTGCTCATCGCCCCTGCAATCGAACTCGCCGCTTGATCGCCTTGGACCAAGGCTGGAAATACAAGGATCTCACCAATCGGATAACGTCGTTTAATGGTTGTAATGATATCACGTATCGCTGCACCTGTTGAAGAGGTTACGACGGCAATCCGCTTCGGGAATTTCGGGATCATCCTTTTGCGACTTTGGTCAAAATAACCTGCCTTTTCAAGCTTCTCTTTCAGCTGTTCATATGCTAAATAGAGTTCACCTATTCCATCCGGTTGCATTTCCTTTACATAAATCTGATATTGTCCACCTGACTCATATACAGATATATCCCCACGAATCAACACATTCATCCCATTTTCAGGCATAAATTTCAACGTTTGGTTGTTACTGGAAAACATAACACTCAAGATTCGGGCTTTTTCATCTTTCAAAGTGAAATACATATGCCCGCTGGAATGCCTTTTGAAGTTTGAAATTTCCCCACGTATAAATAGGTTGGATAAATGGGGATCTCTATCGAATTTTCGTTTTATGTATTTTGTCAGAGCTTGTACCGTTAAATAACGGGATTGATCGAGTTCCATGCCCAATGACTCCTTCCCCGCACTTGAAAGGTTTATTATGTAGGAAGACGGAAAGGGACCAGTGGTTAACTGAAGTCCCTTTCCGTTTTTTGTTACCTATAGTGTACTATTTTTCAACCATTTTGGCGATTCGAAAGGGCCCATTCTGCAGATTTCACTGTATTATACAATAACATTGTGATCGTCATTGGGCCTACACCACCTGGTACCGGTGTGATTTTCCCAGCTTTCTCTTTTACTTCGGGGAAATTCACATCTCCACATAGAGTACCATTTTCATCACGATTCATCCCGACATCGATTACGACGGCACCTGCTTTAATATCATCAGCACCGATCAAATTCGCTTTCCCTACCGCAGAAACGAGAATATCAGCCTGTTTTGTGTAGGAAGACATATTTTTTGTTTTAGAGTGACAGTACGTAACCGTCGCGTTCCGGTTCAGGAATAAGTGACCTGCCGGCTTTCCGACGATATTACTCCTCCCTAAAATCACAACATGTTTACCCTCAACTGGAATTTCCTCAAATTCAAGCATCTTCATGATTCCAAGTGGCGTACAGGAATAGAAAGTGTCTTGATTTGTCACCATTTTCCCGATAGAAATAGGATGAAATCCATCCACATCTTTCGAGGGAGAAATCGTTTCAATCACCGTGATCGGATTGATATGATCAGGAAGAGGAAGTTGAACGAGTATCCCGTGGATATGGCTCTGTTCATTTAACTCCACTACTTTATGAAGGAGTTCTTCCTCAGTTAGACTGGATTCATATTGATAAAGCTCTGAATGAATCCCAAGATTACTGCATGCTTTTCTCTTCATTTTCACATATGATTGGGAAGCATGGTTATCCCCTACCAGAATCACGGCCAGGCCTGGAGTAACCTCTTTTTCTTTCAGATTTACAATTTTACTCTTTAATTGTTCTCGATAATAATTTGCAATGAGTTTGCCATCAATGATTGAATCTGACATATCACTCACCCCTAACATTGTTAAGATTGACTTACCTTTGAAAGCACTCCATTAATAAACTTACTGGATTGATCATCTCCAAAGATCTTTGCAATTTCAACTGCTTCGTTAATGACGACTTTATTCGGAACATCTTCCACAAATAG
This sequence comes from Bacillus sp. BHET2, assembly GCF_005938125.1. Taxonomy (GTDB): domain Bacteria; phylum Bacillota; class Bacilli; order Bacillales; family Bacillaceae_B; genus Rossellomorea. The sequence continues at coordinate 49,628 of NZ_VCQN01000001.1, read as the reverse complement.
GAGTTCGTACACTCCCAAACGTAAAATGTTCCGATCCACTTTCGCCAGGCGGTCAAACGACCATTTCTCCAGGTTTTCACGAATATGTCCGTCGATACGTTCCTGATTTTCCACAAATCCCAAAACAAGCTGTTGTAGATAAGCATCCATCTTCGCTTCTTCCTCTAACACGTTCGTTAAAGCAACATCAGGCTCCATCCCGCTCATATCTATTTGAAATAATGCTTGTAAGGCTTTTTCACGCGCAACTCTTCTCTTCATCTTATATTTACTCCTTTTACTCCATCAATTTTCATACCTTTGATAATAGCACAAATCAAGGGCAATACGCACGTCTATGTAAAAAAATCAATATTCTGAAAGAAAAGCGGAGGGGATTTGAAAGAGGCGACAAGCATATGGCGAACCATCCGGAAAGGCGCTTTTTGCCTTTTTGGATGGTTCGCCATATGACCTCGAGCCTCTAAGCCCCGGAGCTGGACATATAGAAAAGCGGAGCCGACTGGGTTGGCCTGACAAGCATAAGATGAATGGGCCGGGAAGGCGTTCTTTGCCTTTGCGAGAGTTTTAACGAGAGTTTATTATCGACTTATGTACACATATTATCGACTTTCCATGACATATTATCGACTTTCCGAATATATTATCGACTTTTCATGATATATTATCGACTGCTTCACTTTTATTATCGACTTTAAACCGGAAAGCAAATGAGCGATCATTTGTCACTTCTCTACGTACAAAAAAAGAACGGCCCTTAAAGGACCGTTCCCCCCATTACATTTCATCTTCAATTTCAGCTTCATACTTCTGATTTTCGAATTGAACGCCTACGATGTGAACATTGACTTCATCTGCTTCGAGCGCAGTCATGTTCAACAGGGCTTGACGAATGTTGTCTTGGATTTTTTGAGCGACTGTAGGAATGGCTACACCGAATTTCATGATGCAGTATACATCTACGATGATGCCTTCTTCTGCCAGTTCCACTTTTACACCTTTACCGTGGTTTTTCTTTCCGAGACGCTCCACTACACCTGTCGCGAAGTTTCCGCGCATTTGAGATACGCCTTCGACTTCTGAAGCAGCAATACCTGCAATTACTTCAATCACTTCAGGTGCGATTTCGATCTTCCCAAGACCATCTTTTCCGTGAGACATTTGTAAAAGGTTTTGATTTTCCGCCATGTATGGCACCTCCTGAATTCACACTAGGATTTCATTACTTCATATTTCTCTAAGAACTTCGTATTGAATTCCCCACCAACAAAGGTTTCATGTTCTAATAGTTTTAGATGGAACGGAATGGTTGTGTATACACCCTCTACCACAAATTCACTTAGAGCCCGCTTCATTCTTGCAATGGCTTCTTCCCGAGTCGCTCCATAGGTGATCACTTTCGCAATCATGCTATCGTAATACGGAGGAATCATATAACCAGGATATGCGGCTGAATCGATTCTTACGCCAATCCCGCCCGGTGGAAGGTACATTTCAATCCGTCCGGCTGAAGGCATGAAATTCTTTTCTGGGTTCTCCGCATTAATACGGCACTCAATTGCCCAACCGTCGAATGTAACTTCCTCTTGGGTAAGAGAGAGCTTTTCTCCTGAAGCCACCTTAATTTGTTCTTTAATCAAATCAACTCCTGTTACCTGTTCTGTTACAGGGTGCTCTACTTGGATACGGGTATTCATTTCCATAAAGTAGAACGATTGATTGACGTAGTCATATATGAATTCTACCGTGCCAGCACCAGTATAATCAACAGCTTTGGCTGCTTTTACTGCTGCTTCCCCCATTTTAACACGAATTTCTTCTGTTAAAGCAGGAGAGGGCGTTTCTTCTATCAGTTTTTGAAGGCGGCGCTGAATCGTGCAGTCACGCTCTCCAAGATGGATCACGTTTCCAAAGTTATCAGCCATCACCTGGATTTCAACATGTCTGAAGTCCTCGATATACTTCTCAATGTATACACCCGGGTTACCGAATGCAGTCATGGCTTCTTGTTGGGTAATGGTTACCCCTTTAACAAGCTCTTCCTCACTTTTCGCCACACGTATCCCTTTTCCACCACCACCGGCAGTGGCTTTGATAATAACAGGATATCCCATGGATTCTGCAAGCTGAACCGCATCTTCTGAATTCTTCACGATACCTTTTGAACCTGGTACGATCGGAACACCCGCTTCCCTCATGGTTTCACGGGCCACATCTTTCGTCCCCATTTTCGAGATCGCTTCAGGCGAAGGTCCGATAAAGATGATATTGCAATCACGGCAAAGATCTGCAAAGTCAGAGTTCTCTGCTAAAAATCCATAACCAGGATGAATGGCATCACAGTCTGTCAACTTTGCCACACTAATGATATTTGTGAAATTCAGATAGCTGTCTTTCGATGCTGTCGGTCCGATACAGTAAGCTTCATCTGCTAACTGCACATGAAGCGCTTCTTTGTCGGCTTCTGAAAAAACGGCTACACTTTCAATGCCTAAGTCTCGGCACGCACGGATAATACGTACGGCAATTTCTCCTCGATTGGCGATTAATACCTTTTTTATCATATCTATTTTCGCTCCTTATTCAGGTTTAACCAAGAATAATGGCTGTCCATATTCAACTAATTGACCGTCTTTTACTAAGATTTCTGCAATTTCACCTTTCACTTCAGCTTCGATCTCGTTAAAAAGTTTCATTGCTTCTACGATACATACTACAGCACTTTCATCGACTTTATCTCCGACTTTTACATATGGTCCTGTTTCCGGAGAAGAAGATTGGTAGAACGTTCCTACCATAGGGGACGTGATTTTATGTAAGTTTGAATCCTCTACTTTTGCTTGAGGAGCTTGCTTTTCCTCTGTATTTACAGCAGGTGTTGATTCCTGTACAGGTGCTTGTTGTACTGCTTGAGCGGCAGGCTTCACTTCTTCGACTGCTTGAGCCACTTGTGGTTGTGCAGACACTGTTACACCATTATTTTTCTTGAGTTTTACTTTTGAACCATCATGCTCGTATGTAAACTCATCAACACTAGACTGATCTACGAGTTTGATTATTTCGCGAATTTCTTGAATTTTCAACACTGTTGACACCCCTCTTATAGTTTAAAAAATTATGACTAGCTACTAATATCATACGATAATACCTTATATAAATTCAATATGCGTTTCCTACTATTAATTAAAGCGCATACAAACCTACCCTCTATTGTAGACCTTTTTACACAAAAAATAAAATAATAGAAAAGGATTTTTTATTTATCTGAATAAAACATATTTCCTATAGGGATTCAGCGGGTCAAATCAAGTGTGAATACACACATGGTATCTTTTAGTAAATTCACTCTAACTACATGTAAAGCAACTATTCCTTTCAACTCTGAAACAGCAACAAATCTTATGAAAAAATCGTTACTAAATAAATAAGCCGCCTAAAGGATTCCTTAGACGGCGCTTTCAGATATTAGTTTCCTGGTTGGAATTCAACCGCTACTGGCTTCATTTGCCCTACTTCACTCATCACCAGACGGATAATTTCATTTGCATCTGCTTTAGAGTGTTCTTTATCGGATTTCACTGTGATTCGAATATTTTCTCCATTCGCTCTAACCAACGCATCATCATACCCCATCGTTTTGATCATGGTTTCGAGTACGGATTCCGTCATGGCCAACTCGCGAAGGTTTTCCATCTGCTCATATGCTGCACTCTTATCTTCTGCTGATACATCAGCGTTCGCTACCTTTGCTTCGAGATCTTCACGAAGTTGTTCACGCTGATCTAATACTTCGATTCGCAATGCTTCAAACATTTCATTTCCAGCAGCATCCGTAACGACTTCCATATCTGTACCTGACATGGTTTCTTTATCCCCGTCCTTCGCTTGCTCTTTCCCATCCTTCTCTTGATACGCCATATCTGTCGCTTGTTGCGTTGGAGATGTAATGTAGTAAACTGAAAGCACGATCACTAGACTTAACATCGTTAATAACCAAACCGTTTGTTTTTTAAGTAACATCTATCATTTCCCCCTTATTGTTTGGGCAGTACCGATACCCGGTGACTTGGAACGTCTAAGGAACGGGTAACAGCCTCTATGATCCATTTTTTGATTTGTATATTATCGGCCCCTTTTGCGACAACAAGGACACCGCTCACTTTAGGTTTTTTGGTTTCTTTGACAATGGGGACTTCCTTATCACCGTTTCTCACGATGACAAGATCTTCTTCGTGAGACTTATCTTCTACCGACCGTTTCCCACCATTTTTATCTTCTTCATCGGTGGATTGAACCTGGTTGGATTCTTTCTTCTCATATATCTTGGACTCGGTTGCTTCCACATTCACGACAACATGCACATCGCTTACCCCGACAATTTGATCGAGTGCTTCTTTTAATTGATTTTCATATCGATCTTCGTACCCAATCATCGAACCATCCATTTCCTTCTGGTTCGATCCGAAAGTAGCGATTTCTTCCTGTGTTCCTCCGCTTACTGGCTCTGCAACCTCAGGACCACGATCACTGCTCCACAGATCGCTGATGAGCATAAAGGCAACACCTATAAGAAGTACAATGAGAAAGTAATGCAGCTTCTTTCCTTTTTGATTCTTGGGTGGGGAATTCGCGTTTTCCTTTGACAGCCATTCCTTCAATGCGCTTAGTGGACCTTTAGTAAAGTTCATTCGCTTTTCCTGTCCCCCCTTCAAGTGAGATGATTATTTTGTCTGGAGTAAGATTCCATTGCTTGGCAAGTAAGGAGGTCATTTGGGATGTATCCTCTCCCGGTGTTTTCTTTCTATTTTCAGCTCCCGTATCGATCTCCACGTTTTGAATCGTCTCAATCGTGGTGTTCTCTTGTTTATCCTTCACAAATACTGTTACTTCTGTGATACTCTCCGGGACATTCTCTAAGTTGTCAGCTTTTACTACAACCTTCTCAATGATCTTACTATGTTCATCCATCATCTCCTTTTCCACTTGTTGTTTCATTTGGACAGCCATCTGTTCTAAAATATATGCACGTTGTGAGGCTTGTATTTCTTTTTTCTTCATTTCTATTAAATTTTCCACTGAATTATTCTTTGAATCTCCATTTATGTCTATTGCATCAACGACTTGATCAAAATCGGTTGACATTAATTTAAATAGTGGCGTCAGAATGATGGTGATCAATAATAATCCCGTTACGATTTTGGCATATTTCTGCATATTGGAGCTTGGAAGAAGCATGTCAATGACGGTGGCCAATAGAACAAAGATAATAATATTTGTAATCCATTCGGTGAGAAATGACATGGCGGTTCTCCTCCCTCTTTATCGCATCATCATCGTAATGTTTCCTGCAGCGATAATGACCGTAATACTTAAGAAGAACATGAAAGATACTATGGCCAGGGCAGCAAACACATAGATGACACTCTTTGCGATCGTATCCAGGCATTCAATAACCGGACCTCCACCAAGGGGTTGAAGGAGGGCAGCAGCTAACTTATAAATAAACGCGATCATTAGAATTTTGATTGCCGGAAAGGCTGCAATAATCAGGACGATGGCCACTCCTGCAATACCGACTGTATTCTTTAAAAGTACAGATGCACTGATGACAGTATCCGCTGCATCTGTGAACATCCTTCCGATCACAGGAACAAAGTTCCCAGTAACAAATTTGGCCGTTCTGATCGTTATCCCATCCGTTACGGCAGCCGTTGCCCCCTGAACGGAAATCACCCCGAGAAAGACAGTCATAAAAGCTCCCAGAAGCCCGATGCTCCATGTTCTCAACAGCTGAGCGAGCTGCGTTACCTTATAGTGACTTGAAAGTGTGCTCACGATACTCAAGAGTGCCGAAAGAAATAGAAGGGGCAGGACAACATTTTGGATTAGTAAACCGCTCGTATTCATGAGGAAGATGATCACAGGATGGAAAAACGCTGCTGATACCACTCCTCCCGATGCCGCAATCAGGGCAAGCAACAGAGGGATGAGTGCGATGATGAAGTGGATCATAGTGGAGATCGCATCCCTTGTGTAATCAATTGCTACATGAAAGCTATTAAGAGCGATGATGATTAACACCATAAATATGATGCTGTAAGCCACCTTGCTGACACTTCCTCCTTCGAAAGCATTCTGTAAGGATTGAAGAAACATACTAAAGATAGTCAGCATGATCAAAGTTCCAAGGAGCTTTCCATTCATCACAAGCTCCTGGAAGGCAAATTTAAACATTCCGGTAAACCACGCTTTAAACGAAAATTCTTTGTCGCCTTTGATAAAATCTATCAAACTTCCCTTTTGACTCTCAGGAAGAAAGCCACCGTATTCATCCACAATGTTATTCCAATAACCTGTTAATTCTTCGATTCCTAATCGGTCTAATTGTTGATCAATCATGTGCTGTTGAACCTTCGAATCAGGGGGGCTCTGTCCATCCCCCTCTTCAGCCTGTCCACTAGATGCTCCTGTGAAAAAGAGAATGAATGCTATGACGAGTATACGATTTAGTTGCAACATATTTTCCACCTCATACTATTTCGCTTATCCAGTTGGAATCATTTTAATAATTGTTTCGATAATCACGGTTAAAATGGGGACGGCCATGGCCAATATGAGTATCTTCCCGGCGAGTTCTACTTTTGCTGCCAGTGCTCCCTGTCCGGCATCTTTCGTAATGTGAGATGCAAACTCTGCTATGTAAGCGATGCCGATAATTTTGAGAATGGTTTCCACATATACCATGTTTACATTGGCATTTGCAGCAAGTTTTTCAATCATATGGATGATAGTGTATATTTGATCGATCAAAAATAAAAAAATCGTACATCCGGTAAATACAATGAGCAAAAAAGCAAAATTAGGTTTCTGTTCTTTCACAATCAACGCAAGAAAAGTTGCGACCAGCGCTATCCCTACAATTTGAATGATCTCAATCGTGGACGCCCCCCTTATCCTTGATACAAGAAGACCGATTTAATCTTTTGAAACAAATCATCAACTATTGAGGCCACCATGAAAAGAATATATATAAAGCCAAATAATGTGACCCACTGGGCGTATTCTTTTTTCCCCACTTGATCTAAAATCGTATGCAAAAAGGCCACTACAATTCCTACCCCTGCGATTTTGAATATAATGTCGACATCGATTCCCATATCCGCTTCCCTCCCGGTTTCTAAACAATATTCCAGCAAGCGATTGGAGTGACCCATCCGTTCATCAAAGCAACAGAATGATTAACAGCAATCCTGATAAAAACCCTAGACTTTTAGTCATTTTTTCATATTTTCGTTGTTTTTCCACAGCTTCCGTCTCTTCCCTATCCAAATGTTTAAGTGCCAATTGAATATGCTTCTGCTGGGTCAACATATCGTGTTTACCAAGGTTTTCTCCGAATTGCTTCATGATTTCATACTCGCCTGTCTTAAAAGCCGTTAACTTCCAAATATCATTCAAGCTTTCATCCCATGCCTTTTTCACTGAAATTTCCTGCTCTGTCAATTTCTTCGAAAACGTTTCAAAAAACCAGGAGACGGGCTTTTGCAATTGCTTGGAAATTTTCCTTGTTGCTTCATGCAAAGGTGTATGGCTATAAGTGATTTCTGCTTCTAATGACTGTAGGGCCACCTTCAACAACCGAAGCTGCCTTGGTCTTTCTGTTAAATATTTAGACGCTTCAAACCCTGCCCAGGAAGTTGAAAGAAGGATAAAAACAGCACCAATTAGTTTAATCATTTATGTCACACTCACTTTTTTCAGAAGAGATTGACCATGTTCATTCCACACTTCATGGACCTTTCCAGGATCATTCCCCCTCCTCAATTCAATGAACCTCTCTATCGTGTTCAGATTTACAATGTCCTTGATCACAGGTCTTTTTCTAACCTCTTCGAAAGTGGATCCGTGGGTTGTCATCACAAGAGTGATACCTGCATTCACTGCTTCCTGAATAGCTTGACCATCTTCAATCCGTCCGATTTCATCTACAATCAGGACATCAGGACTCATGGACCGAATCAACATCATCATTCCTTCAGCCTTGGGACAAGCATCCAACACATCCACCCTAGGACCGAACATAAGCTGAGGGATCCCATTCACACAACCGGCGATTTCAGAACGCTCATCGACTATCCCCACTTTATAGGGAGGGATGTTTTTTTCAGGGACACCAGTTGAAATCATTCTGGCGAGATCCCGAAGCAAAGTCGTCTTCCCTGTCTGAGGGGATCCGATCAACATCGTCTGTTTCCACCCTTTATCATAAACATATGGAAATATGGAACCGGCTATGCCAAGCTTTTGTCTTGCAATCCGGATGTTGAAGGACGAAAGGTTCCGAATCCCCTTGACGACTCCACCTTCAAGAATTACCCTACCGGCAAGTCCCACACGATGCCCACCTTCGATCGTAATGTAGCCTCTCTTCAATTCTTCTTCTAATGTATAAAATGAATGACGGGATAATTTGTTTATGAGTTGTTCACTATCTTCCTCAGTAACGGTGTAAGAAAGAAAATAAGGTTTGCCTCTGGCCGTAACTTCCAACACTCGGCTGGTGCGTACCCTTATCTCTTCAATACAGTCAAGCAAATCATGTGGAAGGGTCAGGACTTTATCAGAAATAGTGCTAGGTAATAAGGCTATAACTTCTTGCATATAAGAACCTCCTAATCATGTTCCACTTCAGGTTGTTGACAAAGGAATGAAATCCTCTGTCCATGCTTCCCGATATTACAATGTATTCTAGTGAAATAAGATTATGACAGTAGAGTTAGAAGATTTGAGGTGAGCAAATGGGGGATGAAGAGTTGAAAAAGTGTGTAAAAATATGACTAATGGAAGATTTATGAGAGTTTCGGCAGATATACAATAACAGTGGTAGCGAATAGGAAAGATCTAAGACTCCCCACTGATCAAAAACAAAAAAAGCCTGAACGAGAGTAATCTCGCTCAGGCTTTTTAGATTAAATTATCCACGTGATACATATGATCCGTCAGTTGTATTAATGATTAATGTGTCACCTTCGTTCACGAAGAACGGTACGTTAACCACTAACCCTGTTTCAACAGTAGCGGGTTTCGATCCACCGGAAGCCGTGTCACCTTTGATTCCTGGTTCCGTTTCCGTTACTTTCAGTTCTACTGAGTTCGGTAGTTCAACTCCAAGGGTTTCTGCACCGTACATCATGATGGACACTTCCATGTTTTCCTTCAAGTATTTCAATTCATACTCGATGGAAGCTGCCGGAAGTTCGATTTGATCGTAGCTTTCGTTGTCCATGAATACATGCATGTCACCATTAGCATAAAGATACTGCATTTTACGGTTATCAATTTGAGCCTTCCCTACTTTTTCACCTGCACGGAACGTTTTTTCCTGGATTGCACCTGTACGCAGGTTACGAAGCTTAGAACGAACGAATGCCGCCCCCTTACCTGGTTTAACGTGTTGGAAATCGATTACTCGCCAAATCCCGTTATCGACTTCTATCGTTAAACCTGTACGAAAATCATTTACTGAAATCATATTTATTCCTCCTATTGTCTAGTAGGCCTTTATCAGGACTAAAATGGTAGAATGATTAGATCTTTCGTTGAGTGTGTTAGTGTTTCATTGGAATCTTCCGTTATGAGTGTATCATCTTCGATACGTACACCGCCAACACCCGGTACATAGACACCTGGTTCAACCGTTACGAGCATACCAGGCTCAAGCACCACATCAGAGCGTGAAGACAATCCTGGTCCTTCATGTACTTCAAGGCCAATTCCGTGTCCTAGCGAGTGTCCGAAATACTCCCCATAACCTTTTTCTGTTATGTAATCACGAGCGATCGCATCCGCCTCTTTGCCTGTCATGCCAGGCTTAATTTGTTCCATGGCGAGAAGCTGTGATTGGAGAACGACATCGTAGATCTCTTTCAATTTCTCACTCGGTTCCCCGACAGATAAAGTACGTGTCATATCTGAGCAATAACCTTTATAGTATGCTCCATAATCCAACGTTACAAAATCACCCTTTTCGATGACTTTATCACTTGCCACACCATGAGGCAGAGCAGAGCGTTTACCTGAGGCCACAATGATATCAAAAGAGGATGATGTTGCTCCTGCTTTTCTCATGAAGAATTCTAATTCGTTAGAAACGTCTAACTCTGTCACACCCGGCTTGATAAAATCTAATATATGCTTAAATGCTGCATCGGCAATATCTGCCGCATCCTTAATTATATTAAGCTCTTCAGATGTCTTAATCAAGCGTAACTTTTCCACTAACCCTGATACTGGAACCATTTCGGCTTCCAACACACCACGGTAGGTCTCATAGGCGCTATAGGTCATATCATTTTTTTCGAAACCAAGCTTGTTTATGCCTAGGCTCTTTGCTTGTTTCGCCACTTCTTCATGAATCGGTCCTGTATGCTGAACAATCTCATAATCAGCAGCCTGCTCTGTTGCTTGTTCAATATAACGGAAATCCGTTATGAATAAGGCTTTTTCCTTCGAAATTAGGACAACACCTGATGAACCTGTAAAATTCGTCATGTAGCGACGATTATACGTACTCGTTAATAGAATTCCGTCCAAATTGTTATGTGAAAAGGTATCTCGTAATCGTTCAATCTTCATTTAATTCCACTCCCTTAATATTCTTAATGATCGCTTGTAAAGCCAGCTCGTAACCAAACAAACCCAACCCGACGATTTGGCCGATTGTTTCAGCCGCTACCACAGACTGATGTCTGAACGCTTCACGGGCATGAATATTCGATATATGAATTTCCACAACAGGAACAGATATGGAAGCCACTGCATCTCTGATCGCATAGCTGTAATGGGTAAAGGCTCCAGGATTCAAGATGATTCCCCCATATCCTTCATCCTCTGCCTGATGGATGTGATCAATCAATTCCCCTTCGTGATTCGATTGGGCTGAAAGCAATTGAAAGCCTTCATATTCCGCTTGTTCTGCAAGCTTTTTCTCGAGCTGAGCAAGGGTGACGTGTCCATATATATCAGGTTCACGCTTCCCTAACCTATTTAAGTTCGGACCGTTTAAAAGCAAGATTTTCTTCATATGTAAACTCCTAAAAAAATAGAATGTTCATCAAGAACATTCTAACATAAACCTTTTACCTATACCTACATAATTGTCTGATAAATAGGATTTTTCAATGTGAGACTTCCCCTGATTTTTCTTTCTCATCCTGGTGTCTTAATTCGTTTTCTTCATATGAAATCGAGTATCCGATAAATACTCCATAAAGAACATACACGCAGAAGGTGGTGATCAATGTGTGATAATCAATCGCTTTAAGGGATTTAATGCTTGGAAATAGTGGATGAAGGAGCAGGAAAAATGCCAGATATAAGGCGATTCCATATGCAGCGCCGACCCACATGGATTTAAACTTTTTTAACAGACCATAATATATGAGTGCCACTCCGATTGAAATGATCCCGTAGGCAATGATGGATAGAATGACACCGATCCATCTATCTACCCAGTCGCCCACTGCCCACGGCTCAAAAATAATATTTGGCTCGATTTTGGTAAAGGAAAAGAAGTAACAAATGTAACCAATCGAACTCCAAAGCATTCCGCCAATAAAACCTGTCACTACAACCATTGCCATGAAAGAAAGTGGTTTTTCACTCTGGTTTTGTTCTAAACGGGGATTTTCTTTGCTTTCTTCCGTCCCATCCTGCACCTTTTCATGTTGTCCTTTTTGTTCGCCCATCTGTAACACCTCCATTCGTAGTATGTCCCATAGATTTAAACAATTGCATGGATTGACTAATTTTTCAGCTGACCCTCATATAAATGAAAATGAAGATGTTGAGGGAGGAAATAGGTTAATGAGCGTCTTCCCCTAGTGCTTTTCTTCAATTTTTAGTAAAATAGATAATATCTTTCAAAGTTTCAGAAAAATGATACACCTTATTCACTCAAATAAACGTATAAAATAACAGTTAATACGGTTAAAGAACACAGGAATTGTCTAAAATAATAGTATAAGTAAGATTTAAGATGGATCGTCATGTAAGGAGGTGGCTTTGTTGAACGCTCGTAATATCGTTGTTTTCACTCTAATCTTGTTGGCTATGATAGGTCTTGGAACTTCCCTGCTCGGAAATCCTCTAGGGCTTGCAAAACGATTACTTGTAACAGCAGCCGTCATCGGGATCATCTATTTTGCATACCGCAGATGGTTCAGTGGGAGACGTACTGAGAATAGTAATGAGCAAAGAGCGTTTCTTAAAGCAGCCAAGCAATCAAAGAAGCGGCATAAGAAGCAATCTCCAAGTAAGACCCGCGTATCAAACGTTTCAAAAAAACGTGCGACGCGAAAAAAATCCAATGCTAAACTAACCGTAATAGAAGGAAAAAAGAATAAAAAAAACAATCGGGCTTCTTTTTAGAAGCCCGATTGTTTTTTTTAATACGGCCATTGTTGCAAGAAAGCTTCAGCTCTCGATTTCCCGAATTGGATAAGCTCTTTTTTCTTTTCGAGCGTTAACTCGAATTCGGTTGTGAGTACCCCTTCAGTGGGGATAAAGATGATGTTTTTCTCTACCTTTCTCGAAATGTATCTGGAGTCGTGGGCATCTTTCATGGTTATAAAGAGCGCTTCGTATAAGTCAATTGCATTGTTGATTTGTTTTTTCGGTTTTTCGATTAGATCGTGACTTAATTTCACTCCTAACACAGGCCTCACATTCTGCACATTTTCCCTGTCGAATAACCAGAGGGGGAAGTTACTAAGAACTCCACCATCTACCATAAAACTGACCCCTTCTAAAGATCGTAACTTTACAGGCTCAAAAAAGTAGGGTATGCTCGCGCTCATTCTAATCGCCCTTGCAACAGGGAACGTTTCTTTCGCTATACCATACTTCTCCAGGTCATCAGGAAGCACCAATAATCTGCCGTTTGATAAATCTGAAGCTATGACACGGAGCGAATCCGGAGGGAGATCTGCAAACGTATAGATTCCTCTCGCTTTCAATTTTTCTTCCAGCCAATTTTCAAGGGCAACTCCTTTGTATAAACCTAAACGATAATACACCCGAAACCATTTTATGATGGGAATGGATATTATTGCATTAGAATCCAAAAGCTCTTTCAAATCGATACCTTCCATGATTTTTAGTATTTCACTACTTGAATAGCCTGCAGCAATAAAAGAGGCGACCACTGCTCCAGCACTAGTTCCTGCAAGCCTTTTGAACCTGTATCCCTTCTCTTCTATTGCCTGATACGCACCAATCATTGCGAGCCCCTTTATTCCTCCACCTGAAAACACGCCATCGATGTCCATAGGCTCCACTCCTTCATTGTCTATTACTACATCTTTAATTCACAATGAAGGATTTTAGAATAAAAAAATAGGAGGGGAACCCGTCCCCTCCTATCGATCTTCAATTATCATAATCCACATTTTAGCTGAGCACCACAATTTGTACAAGTGTTGCAACCACCCATATCTTTAACCGTACCTTTACGGCAAACAGGACATGTGTTTCCTACTTCAGAACCAATCGTTACGTCTGTCGAACGTACATCCTGGATTGTATCCAGCAGGACTATTGGTTTCTTTTCCGGAGATATATCGGTCTGTATTTGTTCGTGCTCTTCATCATCAAAACTGTTTTCTTCTGCCTTTAGGGTGAGGACCTGTGAATCACGGCTTCCATCAACGTACACGGTTCCCCCCTTAGCTCCACCTTTATAAAGACGTTCATACACTTTTTCTACTTGCTCAACCGTATACCCACGTGGAGCATTGACGGTTTTCGAAATCGAGCTGTCAATCCAATTCTGGATGACGCATTGAACATCCGCATGAGCTTGTGGAGCCAAACTCATGGACGAAATAAACCATTCTGGAAGATGATCGGCATCTGCTTCAGGATTTCTCGCTAAGTAATCCTCTACGATATCTGCTTTCACTTCAATAAACTTACCAAGGCGTCCACTTCTGTAATACGTAAAGGAGAAATAAGGCTCAAGTCCTGTAGATACACCAACCATCGTTCCTGTTGACCCGGTAGGTGCCACAGTTAATAGATGTGAGTTACGAATACCGTATTGTTGAATATCATTTCTGAGATCCTCAGGCATTTTATTCATAAATCCTGTTTCAACAAATGCTTTTCGCAAACGGTTCGTTTCTTCATCCGTGCTCCCAGTAAGGAATGGAAAGCTTCCTTTTTCTTTTGATAAATCAACAGAGGCACGATAAGCGGTTGTTGCGATTACTTCGAACACCTCATCTACAAGCTTGTTTCCTTCTTCAGAGCCATATTCTTTCTCACAGTAAATCAACAAGTCGGCAAGACCCATTACTCCAAGGCCCACTCGGCGTTCACCAAGAGCTTGCGTTTTGTTTTCCTCAAGGAAGTAAGGGGTCGCATCGATGACATTATCTTGCATACGAACACCTACTTCAACCGTGCGTTTCAACTTCTCGAAATCAACCGTATTCGTCTCTGTATCCGCAAACTGAGCAAGATTGACTGCTGCCAAGTTACACACAGAGTAAGGAGCAAGAGGTTGCTCGCCGCATGGGTTAGTAGCGACTACCTTTTGACCATACGCTTTGGCATTCGTCATATCATTCGCGTTATCGATGAAGAAGATACCAGGCTCTGCAGAGTATGTCGCACAAACGTTAATCAGGTTCCAAAGCTCTTTCGCTTTGATCTTACGATAAGTGCGCACTTTGTAGCCAAGCTTCTCCCACTCCCGGACATCTCCGACTTTGTGCCATTCTTCATTATAGTAATTCATCTGTTCTTTATTGTAGCTTTCAACATCAGGGAAACGGAGGTCATATACGAGGTCATTTTCCACCGCTTCCATAAAGTCGCTTGTTAAACAAACCGAAATGTTCGCACCTGTCAAGAATTCCGGATTATGAACGCTGTACGTCCCACCAGTACGGAGCTTTTCTTCCGCATTCTTAAGGATTTTCGCATCAAAACCACCATAACCCGGGATTTGTTTATAGTTTAGAATCCCTTGATACATCGCTTCCTCTTGTTCAGTCAGAGGAGTGAATTTCAATTTATCCTGCGCTGCTTTTTTAATGGTTTCATCTTCTGTGTTTTCAAGAAGATAACGCAAGATACGTGGGTTTTGCATTTTAGAAATAATGAATTCTATAATATCGGGATGCCAGTCTGTCAACATGATCATTTGTGCCCCACGTCTTGAACCGCCCTGCTCTACCAAATGAGTCAATTTGGCGATATCATCCAACCAGGACACAGAGCCTGAGGATTTCCCATTCACACCTTTTGCAAGAGTGTTACGGGGACGAAGAGTGGATCCGTTCGTTCCGACTCCCCCACCTCTACTCATGATCTCCATCACTTGCTTGCGGTGCTCTGAAATCCCTTCACGAGAATCCTGCACGAAAGGCATGACGTAACAGTTAAAATACGTTACGTCCGTCCCTGCACCGGCACCGTATAGCACCCGACCTGCTGGAACGAAATTCAGATTCACTAATTCATGATAGAACTTTTCAAACCAAACTTGTCTTTTTTCAGGAGTTTCTTCCACTGCTGCCAAGCCTGTCGCGTTACGCTTTGCAATTTGTTCGTAATAGACTTCCAAAGGTTTTTCAATTACATCAAGTGGCCTTGAGACAATTCCCGCTTCGATTTCTTCCGGTTTGTCGATGGCACTTCTGTATTCTTCCTCGATCCACACATCTGCTTTCTTGGTTTCCCAATCAATGCTTGTGATGTAACCTAATCCTCTTGCAGGGAATTTAGGATCTTCCTTGATGGTGAGAACAACAAAGTCTCCGTCAGAAAGGGTGATCTTTTCAGTGTCTTTGAAAGAATAGCGATCAATCATGACAAGACGGGATACACCTTTGTGTGTAGTAGTCATTTCTGGGGTTATAGGATGTACTTGAGGAAATAATCCAATATCCTGGTTTAATCTTTCGATGTTTACTTTCATCGTGTTTTTCGACGCAACAGTCATAAAGACAACTCCTTCTATCTCAAATGTTTCTGTATATGTTATTTACGGTGATGTTTGTTTTCAAATAATACGATACCATAGCTCAAATTGAAAAGCAATAAATAAACACAACATATTGTGTGTTAAAAATTATTCGACACACCACATATTGTGTTTCAGGTCAATAGGTCCATTGTTTGTCAAACGGATAATTAGCCAATAAAAATAGAAAACAAGAGAAAATAATAGAAAACATCCTAAACCATCACCTAATTCTATTAATTTAGACCTTGATATAAATCAAAGATACATAATAGTTGGTGAAATAGGAAAAAAGCGACAAGCATCGCTTTTTTCCTACAAAATATTTTTTTAGCGTTTATAGGTCCATTCATCGGATTCGTATCTAGTTTTCGCCAAGTCCACAACATATTGTGTCTCTTCTTCAGAAAGTTCATACGGTTCGAGGTGAATGTTCAACCCTTCTTCAAAACCTTTCTTGAAGGCTTCCTTTGCCATATCCATGTTCACTATTTCAGGACTGATTTCGTTCATAGCTACAGCCTTGCTCTTAAATGCACGCTGCATCCGCTCTTTCACTCTGTCAGATGGGTATTTAAACAGACTGAAAAGCTTATCTTCATCAAGATCCAATAGGATGGACCCATGCTGGAGAATAACTCCTTTTTGACGGGTTTGGGCACTTCCAGCTACTTTTCTTCCTTCTACGACTAACTCATACCAACTTGGTGCATCAAAACAAACTGCTGAACGGGGATTTTTTAATCCTTCTCGTTCTTCTGCAGTCTTTGGAACAGCAAAGTATGCTTCGAGTCCAAGACCTTGAAATCCTTTTAAGATCCCTTCTGAGATGACTCGATACGCTTCTGTTACGGTTTTAGGCATTTCAGGATGTTCCTCTGATACAATCACACTATACGTTAATTCATGTTCATGCAGAACCCCTCTGCCTCCGGTCGGTCTTCTCACAAAACCAAGACCGTGCTCCTTGACCGCATCCAGGTTGATTTCTTTTTCAACTTTTTGAAAGTAACCGATCGAGAGAGTAGCAGGATCCCACCCATAAAAACGAATCGTGGGAGGAATTTTCCCTTCACTATGCCAATCAAGCAGCGCCTCATCAAGGGCCATATTATAAGAAGGGGAACAATGCCCTGAATCGATGAATCTCCATGTTTCTTTTTTCATGTATTATCCCTCATTTACATCTTCTCTTTTGATATTTTATTATGTATATAATCCATTTCATTTAAGTCCGTTACTAGTCTATCAAATCCAATTCAAAAAACAAAGAAAAACAGATTGGAAAGTGTTTGCTTTTAAAATAATAAATTTGTTTTGATTCTCAAGGCTTTCATGAATATAATAGAAGATAGCGCATTTGTAGAAAGGAGCATGAATGATGGAAGGATTATATATTCTTTTGGTCGTATTAGGTGGCATTATCATTTATTCACTATTTACGTTCTTCTATCAAAAGAGAATTGTAAATACATTGAATGAAGAAGAATTTCGAGCAGGATATCGTAAAGCTCAGTTGATAGATGTTCGTGAAGCGAATGAATTTGATAACGGTCACGTACTTGGTGCACGAAATATTCCGCTCTCTCAAATTAAAATGAGACAAAAGGAAATCCGTTCTGATCAACCCGTTTATCTTTATTGCCAAAGCGGGCTTCGCAGCGGACGAGCAGCTCAAATGCTACACCGTAAAGGGTACAGAGATCTTCACCAATTGCAAGGCGGCTTTAAGAAGTGGACTGGTAAAGTCAAACATAAAAAATAGCAAAAAGGAAAAGGATTGCCATAGAGCAATCCTTTTTTTCATTGGAAAGAATGTGCATCAGATTAAAGCATCAATCGAATCTTTCCTCTCTAAGTATATCCGTACTAAAAAATCCCCATAGCGAAGAGCTACGGGGATTCGTTCTTTCTATTAGCTTTCCTTCATATAACGAAGGACTGGTTTTCTTGCTGCCAGTGTTTCATCCATACGCTTCACGATCGTGGTATGTGGAGCTTCCTGAACAATCTCAGGTGTATCTTCTGCCTCTTTGGCAATTTGGATCATGGCATCAACGAATGAATCAAGCGTCTCTTTTGATTCAGTTTCCGTTGGCTCGATCATCATGCACTCTTCCACATTTAATGGGAAGTAAATGGTTGGTGGGTGATACCCGAAGTCTAATAGACGCTTCGCAATATCCAACGTACGAACGCCTTGCTTCTTCTGACGTTTTCCACTGATAACAAATTCGTGTTTACAATGACGATCGAACGGAAGATCAAAATGAGGTGCCAATCGACGCATCATGTAGTTTGCATTCAGAACGGCATTTTCCGTAACGGCTCTCAGACCATCAGGTCCCATGGTTCTAATGTACGTATAGGCCCGCACGTTGATTCCAAAGTTACCATAGTAAGGTTTGACACGGCCAATGGAATCAGGACGGTTGTAATCGAATTCGAATTGGTCACCGTTTTTCACAAGGATTGGTTTTGGCAGGTATTTGATCAAATCTTCTTTCACTCCGACAGGACCACTTCCCGGACCACCGCCGCCATGGGGACCGGTGAATGTCTTATGAAGATTTAAATGTACGACGTCAAATCCCATATCCCCTGGTCTTACTTTAGATAATACTGCATTTAAATTGGCACCATCATAATACAGTTTTCCACCTGCTTCATGAATGATCGAAGCCATTTCAAGGATATTCTCTTCAAATAACCCAAGAGTATTTGGATTTGTCAGCATGAGAGCAGCTGTATCATCTCCCACTACACGTTTAAGGTCTTCCAGGTCTACTAAACCATTTTCATTCGATTTAACCGTTACGGTTTCAAAACCAGCAACCGTCGCACTGGCAGGATTCGTTCCATGGGCGGAATCGGGTACAATGACCTTCGTACGGTGGGTATCACCTTTTGCTTCATGGTAGGCACGGATCATCATAAGACCAGTCCACTCTCCATGAGCACCGGCAGCAGGTTGAAGGGTTACTTCATCCATGCCGGTGATTTCCTTCAAATGCTCTTGAAGATCATACATCAATTCAAGGGCACCTTGTACGCTCTCTGCCTCTTGAAGAGGGTTGATATGAGCGAAACCATTCAATCGTGCAACATTCTCATTCACCTTCGGATTGTATTTCATCGTACACGATCCTAAAGGATAGAAACCGGAATCGACACCATGATTACGTTTCGATAGTGCCGTATAATGTCGCATGATATCCAGTTCTGAAACCTCAGGAAGTTCTGGTGCTTCCGTACGGATATAATCAGATGGAATGATATCTCCCAGTTCCACCTGTGGTACATCTATTTCAGGTAAGCTAAAGCCTACACGGCCTTCTTTAGATAATTCAAAAATAAGAGGTTGATCTTTCTTATTCATGACAATCCCCCAATTCTGCTACGAATGCGTCGATTTCTTCTTTGCTGCGCAGTTCAGTAACCGCAACCAGCATGTGCTGTGATAGGTTCTCATCTGTCAGTCCTAAATCGTATCCACCTATCATTTGTTTACGAAGAAGCTTCTGATTGATTTCTTTAACCGGTACATTTACTTTTACGACAAATTCATTGAAAGTTGGACCATCAAAAGCGATCGTGAATCCTTTTGCTTTAAAGGCTTCTTTTGCATAGTGTGCTTTTTGGATATTCTGCATGGCCATTTCTTTCACACCCTGTTTTCCAAGAGCCGTCATCGCGACGGATGCTGCCAGCGCGTTTAATGCCTGATTGGAGCAAATATTGGACGTCGCTTTATCACGACGGATATGCTGTTCACGGGCTTGGAGTGTCAGAACGAAACCACGAATACCATCTTCATCAACCGTTTGACCAACTAGACGGCCCGGTACTTTACGCATCAGTTTTTTGTTAACGGCAAAGTATCCACAATGAGGTCCACCGAAAGCGCTCGGGATACCAAATGGCTGGGCATCGCCGATGACAATATCAGCACCGAATTGTCCAGGGGGAGTAAGCGCTCCTAATGCAAGTGGGTTGGACGAAACTACGAACATCGCTTTTTCAGCATGAGCGATTTCTTCGATCGCTTTCAGCTCTTCTACTCTTCCGAAGAAGTTAGGGTACTGAACGATGACCGCAGCGATTTCATCACTCATTAATCGTTTCAGTTCCTCCACGTCCGTCACGCCATTATTGTGGGGGATTTCCACCACATCAATATATTGACCTTTGGCATAAGATCGTAATACATCTCTGGATTCGGGATGCACAGTGCTTGAAACCAATACTTTCTTGCGACGGGTCTGACCTGCACTCAGCATAGCTGCTTCTGCAAGCGCAGTCCCTCCATCGTACATGGATGAATTCGCTACATCCATGCCGGTCAGCTCACAAATCATTGTTTGGAATTCGAAAATGGCTTGAAGCTCCCCTTGAGAGATTTCCGGTTGGTAAGGCGTATAGGCCGTATAGAACTCTGACCGGGATAGGACATGATCTACGATGATCGGCATGTAATGATCGTACACCCCTGCTCCCAAAAAGGATGAATGACTTTTTAAATCGGCATTCTTCGCCGCCATTTTGGTCAGTTCTTTTACCAATTCCGTTTCGGACTTCGCTTCTTTGATGTTGTAATCCCCTTTGAAACGAACCTTTTCAGGAATATCTTCAAATAGATCGTGAACGCTGTCTACTCCAATGCTGTCTAACATTTCCCTTTGATCCTGCTCTGTCATCGGTAAATAACGATGCTTCATGACCGTCATTCCTCCCTATTTCTTTGGTCTTTTGTAAAAAGGTGTTGGTACCACTTTTGCTTTTAGCTTTTTCCCTCTGATTTCAACCAGTACTTCCGTATCTATAGAAGTAAACTCTTTATTAAGTAAGGCCAACCCAACATTTTTCTTCAAAGTTGGGGATTGTGTACCAGTTGTGACTTCACCGATTTCCTCTTCACCTGAATACATTTTATAGCCATGACGTGGAATTCCACGATCAATCATTTCGATGCCCACGATTTTTCTTGATGCGCCTTCTTCCTTTTGCTGTTTCAATACTTCCTGGCCATTAAATGGAACCACTTTATCCACTTTTACAGCGAATCCGATTCCTGCTTCGATTGGTGTGATCGTTTGAGATAATTCTTGTCCGTAAAGGGCCAGATTCGCTTCAAAACGCAATGTATCACGTGCACCAAGTCCGCATGGAAGGACGCCTTTCTCCTTGCCTGCTGTTAAGATGGTCTGCCAGATTGTAGCTGCATCACCTGCATCACAGTAAATCTCAAATCCGTCTTCTCCTGTATAACCAGTACGGGAAACGAGGGCATGTTTTCCACCTATGTTCACTTCTGTTTGGAATTTAAAGAAACCGATATCACTCAGTGAATGTTCGTTTGCAAGTCCTTGTAAAATTTCTTCTGCAAGAGGTCCTTGAAGCGCCAACTGTGCCATATGTTCAGAGATGTTGTTGATTTCAACGCCATCTTTCTCATGTTCTTTCAACCATTGAAAATCTTTATCTATATTTGCAGCATTAACTACGAGCAAATAATCATTATCTTTTATTTTATAAATTAATAAGTCATCGACCGTCCCACCGTTTTCGTAGCACATAGCCGTATACTGTGCGCCTCCGTCCTTCACTTTGGAGACATCATTTGTCATCATCTTCTGTAAGTAGTCAAGAGCTCCTTCACCCTTCACTTCAATTTCTCCCATATGAGAAACATCAAATAGCCCTGCCCGGGAACGTACCGCTTCATGTTCTTCTTTAATACTTGAGAATTGCACTGGTAAAGCCCAGCCACCGAAGTCGATGGTCTTTCCTCCATACTCTTTGTACACTTCGTATAAAGGTGTTTGTTTTAACTCTGACATGACTTTTCCCCCTTTTTCTTCATTATAAGCACTCTTCCTTAACCAATTTTCCCCATGAAAAAAGGACAGAAAAACCCCTTTTCATAAAGAAGTTTTCTCTGTCCTTGCACCTGAAAGTTTACCGAAGAACGGCTTTCCCCTTTGGTGGTTTCCTATTTTAGAAACACTCTCCAGAGTTGCGTCCAACAAGAGTCTTTTTGCCTGAGAGATTCACACTTAAACGTGCTTGCTCCTTCGGCGCTGTATGCACAGTCTCTCCCCTTGTCATCATTCGCCAATATTCCTTGAAACAATTGGTCATACTAGAAATATACAGAAGAAATGTTGTAAATGTGAATGTTCGGATTTTCGAGTTTTTAAAACATTTGAAAATCTATTTTCATCCTACCATTAAATACGAGATTTGAGCAATCATTTTTATTAGAAATAAGGAGATGTTTTTCAGATGAATGTTGAGGTTTTATTTGATGAAGAGTGGGCAGAAGGACTGGATAATTTAATCGCCAACGATGGCCCATGGGGGAATTGGGAGCTATATAAGCTTGCCATCGAATTTGAACAACATCTTGCAATTCCGAACTTTGAGGGTCTACAAGCTCCAAAACATTTGGCAAATGTCACTCCGCTTCCCCACCAACTGGAGGCCGCAAGACAAGTTGTGGAGACCATGAACGGGAAAGCGATTCTTGCTGATGAAGTAGGATTGGGTAAAACAATCGAAGCTGGACTCATCTTGAAAGAATACATGATAAGAGGATTGGTGAAGAAAGTATTGATACTGGTCCCCTCTTCCCTTGTTTCTCAGTGGGCTTACGAATTGAACAGTAAATTCTTCATTCCAGCCGTACCCCAGCGTAAGAGCTATGTATGGGATCAATGTGATATCGTAGTGTCTTCAATGGATACGGCTAAACGGAGTCCCCATAGAGAAAAGGTATACGACCAGGACTATGATTTGGTCATAATAGACGAAGCTCACAAACTAAAGAATCACAAAACAAAAAACTATGAATTTGTCCAAAACCTAAAAAAGAAATTCTGCTTACTGCTGACGGCGACCCCTATCCAAAATCGGGTAGAAGAAATTTTCCATCTTGTTTCCCTTCTCAAGCCGGGACACCTCGGCAATGAATCAGGGTTTTCAGACAGATATAAAAAGGGGGATCGAACCCTCCAGGAGGATGAACACCTAAAAAGCCTCATCAATAAAGTGATGATTCGTAATAGACGTGGAGATACGGGAATTGAATGGACTAAACGGCATGTAAAAACCGTATTGATTGAGTTTAATGAAACCGAGAGAGATTTATATAACAGCATCGACCTCTTAAAAGGACGATATGATGACTGGGCAAATTCCAGTTCCTTCTCGCTATTGACCTTGCAAAGAGAAGCGTGCAGTTCCCGCGAAGCTGTATTTTACACACTAAAAAACATGCTGGAAAAGAAGGAATCTCCTTCAGTTGCATTTGAACAAACGATCAGCACTCTAATGAAGAAAGTAGAAAACGTGACCATGAACTCCAAGGCACAGAAAGCACTGGAAATCGTCCAATCGATAAATGATAAAGTAATCATTTTCACAGAATATCGCGCGACACAGTTATATCTACAATGGTTTCTGAAACAACATGGAATCAGTTCGGTCCCATTCAGAGGAGGATTCAAACGGGGGAAAAAAGACTGGATGCGAGAGCTATTCCAAAAACATGCGCAGGTATTGATTGCCACTGAAGCAGGAGGAGAAGGAATCAATCTTCAATTTTGCCACCATGTGATCAACTTTGACCTGCCTTGGAATCCGATGAGATTAGAACAACGGATCGGCCGTGTCCACCGCCTTGGACAGACGGAGGATGTTCATATCTATAACTTCGCAACTAAAAACACAGTAGAAGAGCATATCCTGAAACTTCTATATGAAAAAATTAATCTCTTTGAGCGAGTGATCGGTCAATTGGATGAAATCCTGACCCGCCTCGATTTCAAAGACTTCGAAGATCATGTAACAGATATCCTCTCTTCGTCAAGGACGGAAGGGGAAATGAAAATTAAAATGGAAAATTTAACGAGCATGATTCAATTTGCTGAACAACTAAAGGAGGAAAAATCCAATGCAGCAGCACGAAATTCATCGATTTCTTGAACGATACTTTGTCGCCAACGGGTGTGACCTGGTTGCGAACGGAAATGGATATATGACCGTTCAGCTAACCATTGACTTGGACAAAGAACTAATGAATCGTCCGTTTTATTGGCACTATCTTGAGAAAACCGGTGGAACACCAAATCCCATGACTTTATCTCTCGTCACCAATCCAGATAAAGCACCGGAAGATATCAAAGGTGAGCCCATTCACTTCGGATCACCACGGCTCCACCAGATTTTTCATTCCACACGAAATTTGGCTGGTTATATCCGGTTATATGAAAACCAACACATACCAAGTGGTCAACAAATCCCGCTTCATCCCTGGCTAGGGTTAAATATTAAAATATCGTATCAATCCAATCGCAAAAAAGACAACATACGAAGCATCGGATTGAACTTGATCAATGGAGTCATCGAAGAAAACTTTCATTCGTCATTATTGGCCAGAAATCTCACTCCGAAGATACCGGATTTCTCTTTTACTTTAACACCCATCATTAAACCTAAGAGTGGAGTGAACCGCATCCAAACCTTTTTATATGAAGAAATCAAAAAAGAACCAGTTGAGTGGGCGGAACAGGCGAGAAAGACCTGGCAGGAAGACCTACAATTACTGAATCATTTTTATGGAGACCAGGAAGAAAAGCCGGAATCCTATTTCTTGGAACAGCAAGCATTAAAAGAACAGTACGAACCTAACATTTCAATTGATATTATCAATGGAGGAATTTTTTATTTACAGCATCACCATTAATAAGGAAACGGAGTGGAGTCCGTGCTTCTCTCCCCTAACTCCGTTTCTCCATAAAAAAAAAGACTACCTGTTCTGAGACAACTTAAGTGTGACATTAACAACTCGGTTATGACATAAACAACTTAAGTGTGACTCAAACAACTTACCTGTGACTTGATGAAAAAGTATATGAAAAGGCCAAGAGCATTTTAAATTGCTCTTGACTTTTTTTCGGCGCTATTCGATTAACGCACCCGTTCTTGAAGATATGGGATATGTTATTTAAAAAGATGTGTTTTTTTCTTTGTCTTCTTTACTCTCCTCATGATTATTTTTTTTCACTCATGCGTAATTTTTTCCACAACTAACATATGCAGTTATGGGCTTGTCTTATAAGTTTTTGAAGTTGATAAAATTAAATAAAAAACAGTCGTTGAGATGGTCTCAACGACTGTTTTTATGCTTCTCTTTTAGGTATTTCTCATAGCATTTTAATAGTGGTAACTTTACTTCATTGCCTTTTTTCTTTTTCCTGTCTACTTCTTTCCATTCATTGCCCTTTAACTTCAAATGAATCATGACGTTTGTGTTGTCTTGCTTTTTATATAACAAGTAAGCTTCTTTTGCTGTAACAAAAAGCCTCGGTTCTCCTCGAAAAGCCCCCATAAAGTGTTTCTCAAGAGAATTGTAGTATGAATCATCTAATTTCCCACCGTACACCATATGGCCGGCATGTAAATCCTCCAACCGAACTTCTAAAAAACGACCACTACGTTTATTTTGATTAATATCCAAATCGAAACTTGAAATGATGTCCTCCATGATCAGGTCGGTGAAATCATCCATTCTCTCGTCCAACTTCTTTTGACACTCCGGAGATAGCTCCGGTGCAGCACTGATGGTTGGAGAGTGAATACTACAGAAAAGGATAAGTGCACATATTAATAAACAAAACTTCCTCAACTAATATCAACTTATCTCTGTATTCTTTTAGTATCCCTCGTCGTTGACTTCCTATTCTGTTAAGGCAGCCATTATTTATTCTTTATCCAAGCCTACAAAAAATTTAACAAAATCCCGCCCAAACTTCGACAGTTCGAAATTTTCCTTGGATTTCAACTTCGGCACCTTTAATTTCGGTAACGATCTTTTATTTTTCGGGTCTGTCATTTTGTCTAGGTATGCATACAATTCCTTGAACTTCTTCACGATCTCTTCGAGGTCATCCGTAATATTCAAATCAGTTTTTGTGGTCAGCAGACCTATTCTCAATAAATTCCTTCTTACGGATTCATATTGTTCAAAGCTAATTCCATGCCTCTCCATTACATCCTGAAACGTTTCCCGCGTCTCTTGGTCAAATATGTACCGAGAGGAATACATGAGCCTTAGAACTGATATATCGACTACTCTGAGCTCTTTAAGCACATCGTAATAGGTCAGTACAAAATCATCGGATATTTGCTCATGCTCAGTAATAGTAACGAAACCATTTACCATATAGTGAATTTTGTCTTCCTGTTGTTCGTCAATAACGTAGTCCATAACATAATGAAACAGTCGATCAATCTGTTCCTTCTGTTGATCGGTTTTCTCTTCCAAATTAACTCTAATGCCTTCTATCCTTGTATGAAGTTCATCCGTAAAAGTTGTTATGTTTCTTTCAAAACGGGCCCTTTTATAACCTTGAACAGCTCCGGATACTCCAGGGACCAGCGAACTTGCCGTATCTACAAGTAAATCTCCTACAATGCTTGTGATCGAATCTTTGGCTGCGTCACCCGCAGCCTTCGTGCCGACGCTTAAAACAGTTTCCAGCGCAAGTCCTTTTCCAGTTTCTTTTAAGTCATTTTTTTTGTCTTGACTCAAAAAATTCCCTCCCTTTGAAATGTTTTGTATAAATCCAAAAATGAGCACTTTAACTCCCTTAAGATTTATCATACCATCCAAAACATTATCGTACCGAGCGCTTGTGAAGATGTATCTACAAGATTTTATTTGATCCGGTTTTTAATGAAATATTTTAAAAGAGCCGTCAATTGACGACTCTTTTACTCTTACTGACTTAGGTTCGTTCTTCCATTAAAGCCCCCTTTAGTTGAATACAAAAAAACTAACCAACGTAATGGAGAATTAACTGATACAATGCTACGCAAAGTCCTAAAATACTAGCTTTCATTTTGGATGGGTGTTTTCTTTTACTAAGAAGTAAGTATATGAAAACTACTATAAATCCTAAAGGAACCCATAGCTCAAAGACCCCTTCTTTTGTACCTAGAGAAAAAATTGGACCAATGCTTGTGCTAATCAAAAAGTAAATAAAAACGGTATAACGACGTGTTTCTAATTGCTTACTCCATCTTACTAATAAGTAAATAATAATTATTGCAATGATTGTAATATGGAAAGGAGGGAGAACAATAGAAAAGTCACTAAATTTGAATTCCATTCTGAATAGCCCTCCTTTTTTATATGAACTCATATCTTACCCAGTACATACCTTCTAATTGTATTGCTTGTTAATCATTTATGCACCGAGTAGAGGAGGTGCTTCTGCTCCCTTTGGCAATCCTCCCATTGTTATAAGCATAAGATGAACCCCGTGACTTAGAAGTCCTGTGCCGATAATTATTCTAAGAAGACTCTTAGAAAGGATTAAATAAACCGTAGACATAATAATAATTCCAATTACTATAGACATTAATATTTCCACTTAAAATCCCCCTGATCTTCAGCTATTGCCTTCTTTAACTGAATAAGCTTACAAGTGATAAATACTATTTATTTAACTCATTCTTTTCAATGAACTCAAGAAAACAGTCTTGAAGTTCTCCTTCAGTATCCTTTGAATCGAGAAGTAATCTCGGCTCTAATGCACTTTCTAGAAGTGTAGAACTTCCGTCAATTACTCCAAGTATATTTGAAACTGTATCAATCATTGTTTGTTCGATGACTTTGAAGAAAACCTCTTTGTGCTCTTTATTAAGGGATTGATATAACCCTAAAGCTTCTTCAAAGTATTCATCAGTTAAGCCAGTAGGATTGGTTGTTTCAAATAATTCTTTGTATAGTTCAATATTTTCATCAATTACGGTTTTGTATAAAGATTTTACAAACTCTTCATTCATAAAAAACCTCCCATTTTCCCAAATTTTTTAAATTTATTTCATTTCTTATTCGGTTGTCCTTCTTGAACTAAAGTTAGC
Organism: Bacillus sp. BHET2; assembly: GCF_005938125.1. GTDB lineage: Bacteria > Bacillota > Bacilli > Bacillales > Bacillaceae_B > Rossellomorea. Next base: position 21,667 of record NZ_VCQN01000001.1, on the reverse strand, counting down.
AATAGGTAAGCGTTTGAAGTTATCTCCGGCTTTTCCCCTGCTCCGCACGAAGCATGCTAGTTTCCCAGCACTTCGCGGTCCATCTACTGATATGTACTAGATTATAAGTTCCTCGTTACATTGACGATTAGGATAATACGATGTTTTCCTGTTCACATACCTTCCGGTATTGGTTGATTTTGTTCAAAATGGGCTTTGAGATGTTGAGCTTTTTAAGGATTGACTCTATCTTCTCCATGTCTGTTAGGTGGATTAACCGGTGAATATCCTGGTGAAGAATTCGCAGGTTATGAAACTTATCATTTCCTCCTTGTGACTTTGGGAGATAGTGATGACAATGCACTTCAAATGCCTGTAAATCCCAGCCTGTGATTTCACATTTCCCCATTTTCATACTGTATCGGCTTATTCTATTATCCGCGTATTCAATTGACCGGTTAGGAAGGTGGGAATTCAATAGTTTACTGATTTCCTTTTGGATATCAGGACGAAGTTTTTTATATAACGTGTTCCGACCTTCCTCCGTATATGGTGTTACCTTTGGACTGAAGTTTAACGAGTTAACCGTTTTAACAATTCCTAGTTGGAAAAGGTAGACTTCAGCTACTTTAAAAGTCTTCATGGTTACACTATAGAATCTTTTAAACAGAGGCGGCGGGTTACTTGGGTGTTCTTGCTTCCCAACCGGTTGTAGTCGATTGTATATGAACGGCTTTAAGTCGTAGGCCAGACGTGAGAACACCGGGTTCACATGTGTCGCTCGCTTAAAATAATTATGGATGCCCAATACAAAACTGTTAAACCGCAGAACGTTTTGGGAAGTTGGTGAAGCTTTAATCCGACGGATTAGCCTTTTAGCTTCTTGTTTGATTTGTTTCTGTTTCTTTTGAATAACACCGGTATGGGCTACTCGTTTCTTCCCTTTTTTGTTCGCTTGTATCGTAAATCCTAGAAATTCAGACTCCTGTTTGCGTAGGTTAAGGATTTTAGATTTCTCTGGCGAGATATCAAGATTGAGCCGTTCCCTTAAATAACGACGGACCGCATGATACCACTTTTGAGCAGTCTTTCCATCCCGGCAAAGAATTTTGAAGTCGTCCGCATAGCGGACGAGGTATCCTTCCTTCAGATTAGTTCGTTTCTTTGCGTATCGTTCACCAACTTTTGATTTGTATGATTTGTGCAGGGGAAAGAACTCCCATTGATCAGCAATCCACTGATCTAAATCATTCAACACGATATTAGAGAGGAGGGGAGATAAAATTCCACCTTGAGGTGTCCCTTTGTCAGGGATTCCTTCTCCATCTATTTCTGCTTTTATCATTTTAGAAATACAAGCTAATACTTTCCTATCCTGTATTCCTAAGTTCCAAAGCTGCTTCATTAAACGTGTGTGGTTTACATTATCAAAGAAACTTTTGATATCAATATCAACAACAAAATGAAGTGAGGCTTGACTAATCAAATATTGAGTCCTTGCCATCGCATGATGGGCAGACCGTAGAGGTCTAAAGCCATAGCTGTGCTTATAATAATGTGCCTCCGCAATGGGTTCGAGAACTTGCTTGAAACTCTGTTGGATAATTCTGTCCAAAATACAGGGAATACCTAGCGGTCTTCGTTTCCCATTATCCTTTTCAATCCATTTTCTTCTGACTTTCTTAGGTTGATAGCTTTTCAGTATTGTACGCACCTTCAAGACGAGTTCATCTTCGGATAATTCCTTGATATCCGATATCGTTTTTCCATCGGTCCCAGGTGTATTTGAACCCTTGTTGGATTTGATGGTACGATAAGCGAGTAAGATGTTTTCTCTCGAAGTGATGACGTTATAAAGGAAGGAAAAGCTGTTTCCTTCCTGGGCTTTCTCATATAGTTCCGTGAATGTCCCCGTCATATTGTAGTAATCCCAGTATCGCAGTGTTGGCACTGTGGCATCCCTCCTTATAGAAGTGATGTCCCCACATTCTTACCCGACCGGCACCATTCACGTATAGGAAAATAATCGTTTCATTCAGTAGACTTGGGGCTGTTCCTCCACTTTCATTACAAAAGCTTCTTCAGTCGTTCCCCTACCCTCACAAGGATAAATGCTTTTCGAGACTCTTATAGCAAACGTTTAGAGTGACAGCTCTTCTTTCAACGTTCCTTGTTTTCCAAGTACCTTTCAACATAGCTATACATACTAGAAACAGGTGCTTCCTTTAAGCCTGTGAGCTTGATACCGCCGTAGTCCGGTATAGCGTATTTCAGAGGGCAGAATTTTACTCTACACCACTCACCCCATCGTAAGATGGGACATAAGTTTCCTTATGCTTTAACTCTAGACCCTTACAAAGAATCAAAATGAGATTGCATGTCATAATACTCGTTGTGCCTCAGCTTCTTTCGTTTTAACAAGTCGGTAGCTCCTTTTGGAACTGAACCTCTATTAGTCTTACAAGAACCTTATTAATCGTTTAAGAACTGCCTTACATGGAGAATGAATCTTTTATTAGTCTAGTGGCTATCCCTCTGCGTTCATTACACGCTTCACCGGTACTGTGCCACCACTTTCACTGATATGAAGAAAAGTTATACAATCACTAGTCTCACGACTATTTTCCTTTCCAACGCTTCACCGAGAGTAAGCTCTCCACGTTATCAGCTTACAATGTTGAGTTATATCTATTATGGAACAAACTTAGGTGCTTCCTATAAGCCTGTTAGCATCGCATGTGCCTGTAACACAAGATGGACTTTTATATAATAGATTCTTACTCATCCAAAGCTAACCTCACATTTGGTGATATACACATTTCTGTGTACTGCCATTCTAGACCCGTACATTCGGAAGTTCGTCAGCAATACAGTATCTTATTGTATTTACATTGCATTCTCACCATATTTGTTCAACCCAAGCACCATGATTCACACCTCCCCCTCGGGTAGGCTTTCGTCAGCAAAACTGTTACGGTGAATTCTCATGCCTATTAGCCGAGCTTATAACACACTATTTCTTACTAATCAGTGTGCTACTCGACGCAGGGAGAGCCTTTCAGAACGTTACTTCCTCATTCGACTCTTTGATTTAACCCTTCAGTTTTAGAAGACTAAAACTGCCTGACCTTTACCGAAATTGTGTGACCACATTTCATTTAAGCCAAGAACATTTCTCACCCATTAAATGGCCCTTTAACGGAAGAATAAGAATCTTAGCTTACTGACCTCTAGAATATCTTCTGCTTCGTCGTTAATGGGGATTTTATGAGTAACTTATGACACAATGAAAAATGCCAAAATCCTTTTTATAACAAGGATCCTTGGCATTTTTCAGACGGAATACCATATATGACATTATATTTGTATTACATAGCAACTGTTTACTCACCTACTAGTCCATCACCATCTCGATCATCCATATACTTATAAAGCCAATGTTATATTTAGGTTAGAGGACTTTAACGCTTGGTATTAATAGACCAACACATATTAGACATATCTAAAGTGTGTGGTCTTATGTTGATCTCATCTTCAACTAATGCCCCCGTTTGTTGAAAAATGTCTATTTAAATGTTCAAAGAGAAAGCTGGAGAACAACTGCACGAAAATAAACATTGGATTAAAAGGGCGAGTAAAAGGCCCCCTAAAGTAGAAATACTATACGTAGGTGAAGAGCAAAAATCCCCTGTGAGGATATGAAATTGACTACCGTAAAATAAATAGGCTTAGAGAATTTTTATTTCTCTAAGCCTTTCGGTGACCCAAGTCTAATTACTAATATGATCTGTTATCAATCCCAGACATGACCAATACCTTCGGTATTAGCTGCTGTGAAATTGTAAGTATATCGAAATTCAACTTCTGCTTTAGCATTTGCCCCATCGGCCCATCCGCCAACGGGCACACTAAACATTTTTTGTTGATCGCCATCAAATGGGTATACATTAAACTTCGAAATATAGTCATCGTCTGACCATATTCCGTCATCTTCATACACCATAACTTCAATCTTTGCTGCTGTAGGAGGAAGGTATCCTCCACCTTGCCAAACACCAGATAAATTACTAACCGACCAGCCAATATTTCCTCCATCTACTGAAGTGTACGATTGTGATATGTAATCCCAATTTGTAGTGTTCCAAGTTCCATTATCAGCATTTGGCCACACTGTATGTGATGGGTCCAGCAATTGCCACCCTGCCGCCCTTTGGATGGTACTTTGTGTATCACCATTTACAGCAATTCTATTCAGAGTGTCCTTTGACAACCCCATCGTTTCTAAATCTATTACTTGAACAGCTTCATTGTTTTCGGGCATTACGCTAGGCTTAACAGCAATACTCTCCTCCCCTTGTGCGGCTAGTGATGTCATGGAAGTAGAGACAAATAAACCTGTAACGATTGCAATAGTGCTTAAAGCTTTTTTCATTTCGTTTCCCCCTTTTTATTGTTAAATCCACCTATCAATATACCATTCTGTTTACTAAATTGGTATAATTTATAATAATATGAGTCATTTTTACTATTTTTGTCGATCTGTGCCATGTTTCATTTTAAAAACAGAAAAAAAGCTGAAATCACTATTTAGATTTTCAGCTTTTAAGAAATGAATTTAATTTAGTTTTTTTCCTTTTGAATTGTATATTTCTATTTTATAGTTATCGTTTTTAACTTTTGGCTGAATCTGTTCAGAATCCAAGGAATCATTGATAACCGTTTCGAGCTCCTTAGCAAATCTTTTTGCTCGATCATCTACATTGGAAATAGACAAATCCACTAGTATTGTAGGCTTGGGATTTACAGTGAAACCTACAGTTCTTACTTTATACTCTTTTTTCCCTTTTAAATCGCCCTGAATTAAACGTACTATTTCAGCCCATCTACTTTCTTGCTCTTTCTTATCTAATTTAACTTTCTTTATATCAAGTGAGATAGATGTTATCTGATTTTTTTCGAAGATTTCGTTTGCGATTTGTTTTATCTCCTCTGTTCTAGTTTCTGTATCAGGAATGTTTAAAACAAGAGTATTAGAATTATTCATTGACATAATGCTCCATACTTCAATATTTCTTTGCTTTAATTCTTCTCGTAGCTCTGCATCAATCGATTGAAATCTTGCGCTTTCTTTTTGTACAGCTTCGTCCTTAATAGGCTCCTCTGTAGGCGCGTTTGTGTCACTAGCAACCGTTACTGAATAGGCGTCATATTGTTTGGCATCTAAGATGCTCTGAGCGATACCTGCTACCTTTTTTCGTTTTTGTTCATCGTCCATAGGGTCTTCTATTCTTATGTTAATTTCTTTATTAGAACTCGAAATCTGAATAGAACTTTTATATCCGTTTTCTTCAAGTTTATCGGAAATGAGGTAACCTACATCAGCATCGGAATAAAATATTTGTCCCAATATAGGGATTTTAGACGCAATTTTTGCCATTGTAGGGGAGACTGATGCCGAACCAAGAAAAAGCCCAAATATCAGAACAGCTACACTACAAACATAAGACCATTTTTTAATTCTTAACTTCTTTTCTCTTTTTGCTTTTTGGACTCCGACTTTAATAGATTGATTCAATTTCTCTTCAGGTATGTTTATTTGCTCCATCACCTTTTTTACATCTTTAGATAGATTGTCCATCCGGGACACCCCTTTTTAATTCATTTTTTAGTTGATTAAGAGCCCTGCGAATTCTAGTTTTTACTGTTCCTTCCGGACACTTTAAAATGGATGATATTTCTTTTAAGGGTAAGTCTTGTTGGTATCTTAAAATGACAACTGTTTTATAGTGGTCATCTAATCGATTAATGGCTTCTACTAAGTCCATATTATCCTCCAGGGAGGTATCCTCCTCCTCGGGGAAGATGCTAATATCGTCGAATGGGATTACATTCTTCTTCTTTTTTATAAAATCGAGAGCAGAGTTTATCAGTATCCTGGTCAGCCAAGTTGAAAAGTATTCAGGTCTTTTTAATCTCTTAATAGACGTAAAAGCCCTGCATGCGGTCTCCTGAACAATATCGAGGGCATCATCTTCATTCTTCACGTAGAGGTATGCCATACGATAAAGTCTCTCTCTCTCTATTCGAAGTAATTCTTCAAACGCTTTTTCATCTCCGGATCTCGCCTTTTTAATTATTTGTTCAATCAAGATGTTCACCTCTTTTCTAACCGTTAGACTAAAAAAACTCGTAAAAAGTTTCATAGGAAACAAAATTATTCTAGAAAGTTTACTACAGGGGGGGTGGCATACGAGGGGATACTTGGAGAAATTAAATACAATATTTTATTTAGTTCGATTAACCAGTCCAATAATTAATCATTATATAATCACCTAAAGCACAGAACTATAAGCCCTGTGCTTTTTATCTTTGGTACTGTTAGATCAGTGACCGCGGAGAATACCAGTGTTTGTACTGGTTGTTCCCTCTTTTTCATAGAAAACCTCCGTCCCTGCCCCGCGCTCCTGATCCGGACGATCAGGTCGTTGGGCCGTAGGGTCTCCCCTTAACAACCCGAACGCAAATACCGAGACGACTACCACAATAAACATCACCAGGACGAACTGAATGGGAGCTGTGAGCTTCTTGGCTTCCCTCCGCTCCCCATACACCTCGGTACGGCTGGATGTTGAATTTTGCGGTCGGGTAGACGGGCGCACTGCCGGTGAATCAGTGGTTGTACGGATGGCGTTATCCTTAGAGCGTGTTGACACACGGGGCCCAATACTCGGTCTCTGCGGGACGCTTTCAGAACGGTTTCGCGTTGAGGCTTTACGCCTGGGTTGTGCCACGACGGGTTGACCTAATTCGCTCGATCCTCTTGTGGACAAGCGGATCCTTCGTTCCCTATACACCAAATTTAGACTATGTTCAAGAATCAATAGACGAGATGGACTCTTTAAGAACGAATCAAAGATACGACAAATTGTATAGTTTAGTACTGTCCCTTGAAAGTAGGCTATTTTATTTGAATGATATAAATCTAATGCAATATGTTCGTTGGCATAAAGGGATTTGCCTTTTTGAAGTTCACGAAAAGTGAGACTGCAATAAATACCTTATCTCAAGCTTTGGAATTAACAGAAGGAAAGGAAATGGTTAACTATTGTTTAAAAGCTTTATTAATCTGCAATTTAGCTTAATAAAAATTATTTCAAAATCAAGCAGTGGTCTCAAAAAATATTTGAAACTAAAAAAACTCATCCCGTTCCTGATAAGTCCTCATAAGCAAAAGATTGTATTTAGAGTTCATATGCAATTATAAGAAAAGAATAAAAAGGGATAACCCAAGACAAACAATTGCTGCTATCTTTGACTGTACAGCAACATGTTTATCACCTTCTTGAGGGTTCTCTATAAAACTAAGAGTGAAGAAAAAAACATAATTTTATTAGCGAAATTGAAATAAAACCACCCCATCTTAAAGTCAAGTTACCTCCTTATCCGTTTATTCCTTAATCCTGCCCATTCGTATTATAAGGTTAACCAGAATTCTAGATATTTCTGGTTGACCTTTTTTTATATGGTCTTATTATAACAGTAGCCAGGGTAGAACGTCCGCCCCCGTGGGACTTGGCCAGACTTCGAAGCCGTAATGGAGCGCTTTAAGTCAAAGAAGTTCGCACATACCATTTCGTATACTCTATTTCAATAGGGAAAAGATCACCAACTTGCCGTTAGTAGAAAGTAAAGAGGTTCTTGAAGACGTTATGTTATAGCTGAAGATACTTCTTTACTCAATAAATTCCAATGGATTGGGGGAAAAGGAGTTCAATACTTTGAATTATTCAAGCAGCATGATTAGGAGGGCATCGTTATGAAAAAGGCAGACTCAAATATCAAATTAATAAACGCTCCCAAGACTGGTTGAAAGTGATAAATTACAAGTATGAAAATGTCTATATATCGGGGTTAAGAAAAGGTGATTTCGGATTACGGCTAAACTTTGAAGAACGAAAATACGCTGGATTAGTGGAATTTATGACCCCACACAGCCGCCAAGAGCTTTACAAGCAATATAGAGACTTCGTTGTGGATGAGAATGATCGATTCATTTTTCTCGATCCACAACTGAAAATAAAAGTGAAGTATCGGAATCTAACAAAAAACGGTCTCCTGAGAATACCGTCATTAGTGGAGTGGCTATGATTGCTTGGGCATTACTCTCTGATCTCAATTATTTTTCCGTTTTCCCAGGGTTCAATACTGTTTCTATTTCTGTTATTCCAGTATTCAGCCCCATTGGTGAGGGTTTGATGTGGCCAAACAAGCCCTTGGTAGTAAACATCAAACTCTTCTCATGTCTCAAAAGGTTTTGAAAAAGCGGAAAATCGGCTATTGTAAGAAATTGACCATTTTTGTTGAAATCATATTTTCCAGTTGTGAAGTAATCTTTGGAAGCCCCATTACTTTTCCAGAAGAGGATAAGACTATAAATGTAGGGAAAAGTTTAACCTTATAGTCCATTAAAAAAGTTTTGGATGCAATCAATGTATTAAAAGAATCTGGTACATTTGTAGGTGCTAATTTTTTTATTTCCTCTTGTGATCCATTTACTACTAACATAAAATTAATATTTTTATTATTAAATGACGCGCTAATAAATTGATCAATGTCTGGACTGCAATAAGAACATCTTACATCCACGACTAATAAAACAGTATCCTTATCACCAATTGTTATACTTTCTCCGTTTATGGATTCTAATTTGAGTTTAGCCACAGTGGTTCCTACCGCAGGACCGCTTGACTGGATATTTTTTTTAAAAGTGGATATATTGTTTGTTTTTTTTTGTAGTCTAGTTAACTCTTTATATACTCCTAATAATAAAAGCAAGTTTACAATTCCTAGAGCTAAAATCATCATTGAATTCCCCCTACTACCAAAAAAAGAAGTTAGTAAACTACTAACTTCTTTTTCGCTAAGTATCCTTAAATTTAGCATGCGCATTCTTGTTTAACTGTTCCGCATACTTCTCCATTTCTACAATCATATGCAGTTAGGTAGGCGTTACCATATGCATTGTCATCGGGACATCCACCAAAATCACAGCTCATTCGCTCACAATCACAATAAATTGGGTAAAGTTGAATTCCTTTCAATAATCGCACCCCCTTCCATTTTTCTCTATTTAATGATATCATAAATTTTGTAAAATTGTCATAAAATTATAAATTAACTCAAAATTTGTAATTTTTTCAGGAAGGTGTCTTTTATGCTGAACAGTGTCTTCTATTCTTTATCCCTCATTTTGAAAACAGAAAAAAATACTTTTTTTAAATCGTTATTGATTAAAATTTTTCAAGGTTTTTCCCCTTTACTATCGATATTTGTCTTTGCAAGATTAATTAATGCAGTTGAGCAATACATAACTGGTACAGGAAGTAGTTATCAAAATGTTATTTATTATTTATTTCTCCAGTTTGTTGTCATAATTTCGACAGTATCATGTGATAAAGTGGATGAATATTTAAATAGGAAATTAGAGGTGAATGTTGACTATGTATTGAGAGAGAGGTTAATGGATAAAATTCAAAATGTGAAATACTCAAGTTTTGAAGATCATAATTTTTATAATTATTTAAGCAGAACTCAAGGGGATCTAGGAAATAGATTTGTTAGACCGGTAAATAATTCACTTCAGCTTTTTAGGCATTGCATAACTCTTTTCTCATTGATTATTTACATAATTAGCTTTGATTGGATCATATCACTAATCATTTTATGCTCGGTAGTACCCACTTTCCTATTTCATTTGAAATTTGGTAAGCAACAATTTCACCTGTTGAGGTATCAAACTCCTTCTGCTCGAGAACATCAATACATATACTCACTACTTACAGCAAGAGAGTCTAACAAAGAGATTAGAATTAATAGTACATATGATTTTTTATTCAAAAAGTGGTCCAAGTTGTTTAAAGGAAATACAACCGATTTCTTATCCCTAATTTATTCTCAGTTGAAAAGTAATTTAATAGTAAATATCATCTCTTCACTGCTATTTGCTGTATCGATAGTAGTCGTCATAAACAGAGCAGTTGCACTTTCTTTGGCAATTGGTGGATTTGTTGCCATTTTTCAATCCGTTCAAAGATCGCAAACAACAATGAACATGGTAGCGCTACTACTAGCGAAAATAGGTAGTGAAAAATTATTTATCGAAGATTATATTAAACTTTTAGATTTCGAAGAAGAACCTAGTAATAGTGAAAACAAATTGTTGCCATTTCCCCCACTAACTAAAGGAATAAAAGTAGAAAACTTAACTTTCAGTTACCCGCAGAGCAAAATAGAAACTTTAAAAAATATTAATCTTCAAATTAATCCAAACGAAAAAGTAATTGTAGTAGGTGAAAACGGTTCCGGGAAATCAACCTTAATAAAATGTCTTGTAGGTCTCTACGAAGTTGATAAAGGGCAAATATATTTCGATGAAATATCTAATAAGGACATAAGTAAAAAGGACCTTTATAAAAACCTAGCTGTAATCTTTCAAGATTTTATTCAATATTTCTTTTCGGTTCGTGAAAATATCCAGTTAGGAAATATAGAAAGTGAAGAAAACGATATTAAAAACGCTGCAATGTTGGCAGATGCGGACTCTTTTATCAACGAATTGCCAAAGAGCTATGACACCAGGTTAGGCCGGATATTTAAAGACAGTTACGACCTTTCCGGTGGCCAATGGCAAAGGATTGCATTAGCGAGAGCGTTTATTAAGAAAGCTAAGCTACTCATACTTGATGAACCCACAGCCTCTCTTGACCCCCTGACGGAAGCTTTTTTATATCAAAAATTCAATGAGATTGCTTCTAAAAAAACAACGATTTTTATCTCTCACAGAATGTATGCCTGTCAATTTGCAGATCGGATAATCGTTATGAAAAATGGAGAGATTGTTGAAGATGGCACTCATAAGGAGTTATTTAACTGGGATAGTGAATATCGCCGTCTATACAACTTACAAGCAAATATGTTCAATAATATGGATTCTTCAAATGAGGAGGTTAAACATCATGGAACTTTTAGTTTTTAAAATTGTTTGCTTAATATTTGGTTATATTTTTGTATCCACTGGATTATCAAAGTTGTATAAAAAACAGGAGCATATTTCAAGTGTTTATGCCTATCAAGTCATCCCTCTTAAATATGTGATCTTTTTTAGTTGGATGGATATAACACTAGAAATTTTGTTAGGTATATTACTTATAACTGGAACTTTTCTAAAAATATCACTCGTAATTTCTTCAATATTATTGATGATATATACACTAGCTATTCTAGTTAACCTAAGAAAAGGCAGAACAGAAATCGACTGTGGATGCTCAGGTGTATTAGGAAATCATAAAATCTCTTATTACCTGGTAATTCGTAATGTAACTTTGATAACTATCTTACTATGGTCTGGATTGTGGGCCTTATTATCTGAAAATGCGCCTAAAGGATTTTTTGTATTCAACCTAAATTATCAATACATAGTTATCAATTCCCTTATCTTATTAATATTAATTTTATATAGTTTAGGAATAAAAGTCTTTGAAACACGGAAATTCTTGAAAACCCTATAGTGAGGAGAGTGTTGAATGTGGAGAAGTTTTGGATTATTAGTTACTTGATTTTATGGCTAGCAGTTACAATTGAGGGAATAATTTTGTATTTCTTCGTGAGTTCTTTAAGTGGATTTTTAAAACGAATTGAAAGAATTGGGAATAATAGTAATGCCTAAATTGATTATTTATAGTTACTTAATGTTATGTATAATTGTAATACTCGAAGGGTTGTTGATTTACTGCTTAAGTAAAAGATTAAATAATTTTGCTAACCGAATTCAAATGGCTAAAGGGGTGGTATTTAATAAAGGGATTCCGGTCGGGACTGTTGCTCCAGTTTTTAAAACTATCGATCAATCAAAAAAAACTATAAGAGTTGGTCCCAACATGACCTCCCCTATTATTTTGATTTTTGTATCAGCTACTTGCCCTGGGTGTAAATATTTATTGAACAACCTAAGGTCAAATATAGGAAATTTGATCTTCATCAGTAATTCAGATCTTGATCCTTTATACAAAGAAAAAATACAAGAGTCTGAATACTCCTATTTACATTCACCATTTTTATTTTCTAAATATCAACTTTCAGGAGTTCCAAGAGCAATTTTAATAAATAAACAAGGAGTTATCGAAGAAGCAATACAGTTACAATCTTGGGAAAACTTAACTAAGACCAATACTTATAATCAATTTATTGAAAATTTTTAATATTGTTGTATTAAGTTGCATACTCCTATCGATTATTTACTTTTAATAAAAAACCAGAAATTGACTAGTTCGGTCAACTTCTGGTTTTTTAATTCTTATCATTTTAGTCCTTATTTTTGACGGTTTCTAAAAATTCGAAGCCTTTCTTCTTAGATATTCACCTTCATATATAGCTCTTATTCCACCGGAAATCAATGTTATAGAAATAATTAACAAAGCAAATAAAAGGACTGGGAAGAAAACGAGCCACGGTGAAAGTATTAATTCAAAGTAATTTTTTCCTATCGTATCTGTCCATCCTGAGATAAAAAAACCAAGGATAGATACATGCATCATTAAAGTTAAGACAGAAATTAATTGGCTATTGAATAGTAATACAAGCCTACCTCTCACACTTGGAATAACATGCTTACTTAGAATATGAAATCTTCGGCCGCCTAAAACTTTGGAGCTTGTAATGAATTCGTTTTGAAGGACTAACCTTGTTTCTTTCCCAACCAATTGCATTAGAGAGGGGATGCCTACTATTATTAAAGTATATGCTGTGAAATTCCATCTAAAATCGGGGTTTTCCATAAAAAACTTAAAGTCTACAAAGTGCAAGCCATTAAGAATAATGAATGCTAGCAAAGTTGATGGGACAAAGTTAAACCCTTCAATTAATATATCAATTGATTTTAAATTTTGAAACATGCCATAAAGTGAGCCTATTAATATACCTATTCCCATTCGTCCAATCGTTACAAATATAGCCATTTTTAATGTGGGGACTGTCTTTCTTAAGATGCGGTCAAACATATCTTCCCCTCCTTCGTTAGTTCCGAAGAGATGTTCTAAGGAGGGCGGGGCCGGCTTATCATATTCCGATTCTTTCTGAGGTGTTCCCATTGTATTTTGATCATAATATTGAGTATTGATGATGCTGGTTGAAATTATTATAAGTAGGAGAATTACTCCGCTTATAAAACTAAGGTTATAGAACAGCTTTTTGATCATAATAAACCACTCCTTTGGGTAGCAAAGCGTCGATTAAGAAAAAGGCAACAAACAGTGGAATAGTTAGTAGAAGAATGCCCACTGTTATTATTTCGTAGGTTGGGTGATTGATCATGAATTTTAATAAGCCGAAAATGTTATACATGTATTCCAAAATTATCACGTTGGATATCATCATAAGGTAGATATACTTTAGGTTATAGAAAAAGGAAAGTAATACATTAGGAAAAATGTGACGCAGTAATATGTATAGCTTGTCTAATCCTTTAGCAATTCCAAGTTCTACATAAGGTTTGTTCAATTCCTGCTCATACATCATTAACGTGGATTTATATAAATAAATCGTTGGAATCAATGATAGAGTAAGGATGGGAAGGAAATAAATTTTTTGACCTGATAAAGCGTAAGGCTCTGTAATGAGCAAACTAGTGTTCTTGAAGATCCAAATGGCACCCAATTGTAACGAAAAAACAACAAACACATCCGGCAGGGCTTCAAGTAAATTTAGAACAAATTTAACTGCCTTTTGAGCCTTGCTGGAGAAATAAAAAGTGGAAGTTGTTAGGGTAATAGCAAACAGTAAAGCTATTAACAACGAAACAAACAAAAGAGTAAGAGAGTACGTATAGGTTTCAATTATGTAAGGAAAAACATTTCTCTCGACATTGGTTCCCTGTGCAATGTAGGAAATTTCTTTCCAATTAATGATTTCAACCAATGTATTTCTTATCTCCGAATAGAAGTTACCTGGGTAAAATCCTATGGATTTTTGTAATTGCATCATTGGTTTATCCTCGGGTGGAGGTATATCTTTAAATATTAGTGCAGGTAAGTGACATACGAGGATAACACTCGTAGATAAAAAAAAGAGTATTGGAAAAAGTCTTGCGAATTTTTTGAGCATTTTATCCTCCTATTAGATGATAAGACTCTATTATTGAAACACACCATCCAAAACTTTATCTTAATAACAATGATTTTAAAAATAACTGCCAAACTCAAGTAAAACTTTCACAAAAAAAGGTTGCCCTTTACTTGAACATGTTTAAATCCGTATTTATTCTACAAGCGCCTTTTAATTGGAATACCTAATATTTCAAACTTGACAACTTCTCCAGTAATATCCTCCATAATTAGACGAAACTCAGTTAGTTAAGTTTAAATTGGTTATTTGATATCCGAACTCTCCTAATATTTAGTTTACCATATAATTACCAAAACCCTTCTAAAAATATTTAAGGAGAATAGATTTTTTCGTTAATGGGAATTTTCAGGGTAACGTATGTAAGAACGAAAAACGCCAAGGTTCCCTCCCTATCAAGGATCCTTGGCGTTTTTCATATATTTAGTTAGTTTCGTTAATTACTATTTCACGCATAGATTAAAAAGTTTTATAAAAAAGGAGAAAGCTCCCCTTTAATTGTGTGTGTAAAGGAATTAAAGTTGTAATATCTGAATTAATGTTATAACATGAGTTGTTACTTCGGGATTGAATTTAATTCTGCTATCACTGATATCACAACTATATTTCCTATAGACTTGAACTAACGAGCGGTATATTGATGATTAAAAGTTAGTTTATGTTACAACTTAAATACCTGTTTACATTGTGATGATTTTTACTGTGTTAGTTATACTTTGAAATGAGCTATCGTGTTTTTAAGTCAGTTTTATCTGCTGATGGACAGTTGCAAGATTCATATCACATAGTATTATACTTGTAATTTCAAAGCTATATTCGTTCGAATATAGCTTTGAAATTAAGAGCTGTCTCCGTAAAGGGAATCCTATATGTTTTGTATAAAAATTAAAAATAAAAATAGTAAACCCATTGACTTTATAACAAGAAACAAAGTGTGAGTTCACGCACCCGTTAACCTTCTTCAACACTCTTTTTTCTATATTGGAAAGAATCAAGTTTTACAACAAAATAGGACGTTTAAGCTACTTCTTTAGCCTGTTGCGAATTTTTCTTCTCTAAATCTGATACAGTCCGAATTTTAAATTTTTTAAAAATAATGGACCCAAGAAGTCCGCTTAGCGCACCTACTGTTGCACAAATAAAGGCTGTAATCGTTACTTTCAGAGGATCATTAAATCCATACATCACAGCAAGACCTGCAATAGGTGTTGCCGTTCCTGGTGCATTATTAATTAAGCCGGCCGATGCTACAACAATCCCTGCTGCTGCTCCACCAATAAAGTTTGTTACATAAACAGGTATAGGGTTTGCGGAAATGATATCCGCCTGTGTTAAGGGTTCAATTGCAACCGAAATCGTCGTTCTTCTATTACCAAATTTCATTCGATCAAATAAAACATAGTTCATGAAAGAAGATCCGAAAACTGCTAAAGCGCCAATTGCCATCGGTAGACCTGTTAACCCAAGCATAGCTGTAAGTGCCATAGAGCTCAAAGGTGCAGTCGCTACAACTGTGATCACCCCACCAAGAATTATTCCCATTATTATTGGATTACTGTTCGCTGTCTCAGCAATTATGCCCCCAATATTGAGTAACGTTGCATCTACTATAGGACTTACATTCACAGCAATTAATCGTACAAGCGGTGCCGCAACGATGATTGTAACAATAAGATCAAGACCAGCTGGCACCTTACTTTCAATTTTTTTCACTATAAAAGATACGAGATAGCCTGCAATGAAGCCTGGTAATAATCCCATACCAGCACAAGATATTCCTAGCATCAACGCATACACAGGAGATACACCTAATGCAAGGGCTACAAGGGCTGCAGCTGCGACACCACCCATACCCCCAGCAGCGGTTCCAACTTCGCCAAGAAATCCTATGCCTAATAAATCCCCACCAACATACAATTGAAAGGCCTCTACTAAAAACGCAGCTACTGCTGCACTTGCAAGAGCTCCCATTGCTTTCATTCCTTTTGGAGCTCTATAACTGAACAATGTGAAAAAAACTAAAACGATTATTAATAGAATCGTACCTTTAAAGATTTCCATTTCGCTTATCTCCCTATAGTAGACAATTTAATAATAATATATTTATTTCTATTAGATTGTTTAATTTTAAAAAAATGAGTGTACATAATAAGCATAATGTACGCTCATTTTTGAGTGCTTTTGATTCCGAAATGGTGCAACTCTTTTGTAACAATTAGACTTTTGTTTTAATTAAACATTAACCGAATTTTTCTCATTCAAGATTACCTTTCGAAAATACGTGCCTAAACCTAATGCAATAGCAGCACCTATACAACTAAACAAGCAACCAATTACCAAGTAAATGGATCCTTTAGATTCGCCTATTATTACTGAAGCTACTCCTCCAATAGCAGGGAAAAGAGCAACCATGTATCCACTTTTTGCTCCACCAATTTTCTCTACAAGTTTTAAGTAGAAGAGCCACGCTCCAAAGGAAGCCAATATTGTTAGGTATAGAAGAGCAGATAAGTATGAAATAGATGTCGGTAGACTAACTTCTTGTCCTTGAAAGTACACAACCGCTCCTAAGAGAATTCCTCCTGCTATAAACCCAATCGCATTTGCATAGATTGGGTTTACTTTTTTCTTCGCATTTCTTGCTGAACTAGCATCACCTATGGCAGTAATGATGGTACCAAGAACTGCAATCAGAATTCCTTTTACATCATTAAATCCATGAATATTATCTAAACTTGGATAAATAACAACAATAACACCTAGCACACCAAGTATTCCGCCAATTAAGATTCGTAAATGTAATTGTTCTTTCAAAAAAATCCGAAGAGCAATCGGTGTTAAAATAACTTTCAATGAAAATATTAATGTAACTATCGCTGCTGAACTTAAAATGGTCGCATAATAGAGACATAAATAGCTTAATGCAAAATTACATACACCAAACACAATAATAAATGGAACATCTTTTTTCAAAGGTTTTCCTTTAGGTCTAAGAAAACACACCAGAATAGTAAATAGAATAGCTGTCATAATTAAACGGTATGTTAAAGATAACTCTAAACTTACAGGTGTACCTTGAATCTTTACGGCAATAAAATTAAGTCCCCAAACTAATAAACAAAAAATGTACATTAAGATTGTCATAAGTATGATAATTCTTTTCTATCTGAAAAAGGAATATCAAAATGAGTGAAAACTTCTTTTAAAGCATCTGTTAAATGTAGTATCTGTTCCTCAGTATGGTTAGGTGTAACATTAACTCTAAAACGCTCTGTACCAACATCTACTGTTGGAGAATTAATAGGTTGTATGTATATATGATGTTCCTCGAGTAATCTTTTAGCAGCTTTTTTACATTTCTTTGCATCTCCGATTAAAATTGGAAGAATGTGTGTTTCACTAGAATCCATTATTGGAATACCTGATTTAGTAAGATTTTCTCTTAAATCTTTTGTCTTGTCTTGTAAAGCGATTCTCTCTTGATCAGATGACTTCAAATGCTCAACACTAGCATGACAAGCAGCTACCACTGCTGGAGGTAATGAAGTGGTGAAAATAAATCCTGATGCAAAAGAACGAACAGCATCAATTAGTGAAGCTGAAGCAGTAATATACCCACCTATTATTCCAATCGATTTGGCCATAGTACCTTGAATAAAATCTACTTTGTCAGCAATGCCTAGTTCTGCAGCAATACCTGCTCCTCTAGGTCCATACATGCCAATTGCATGTACCTCATCTAGAAAAGTAAGAGCATTATACTTTTTAGCAAGAGTTACAATTTCTTCAATTGGTGAAATATCTCCATCCATTGAGTAAACTGATTCAAAAGCAATTATTTTTGGACGGTCAAGTGGCTGGGCAGCTAGTAATTCTTTTAAATGCTCCACATTATTATGTTTAAATACAGATCTCTCAACTTTAGTACTTCGAATTCCATTAATAATAGAGGCATGATTACGTTCATCTGAAAAAACGATACAATTGGGAAATAGTCTTAATAAGCATTGTAACGTTGCATCATTTGAACCATAACCAGTAGGGAAAACAAGAGCCGATTCTTTGCCATGCCATTCAGCTAGAGCCGATTCTAGTTGGGCATATTGATAATGCGTCCCTCCAATATTACGAGATCCACCTGAACCAGCACCATACATCTTAATTGCATCATGCATAGCCTCAGTTACTGCAGGATGTTGGGACATTCCTAGATAGTCGTTACTACACCAAACAACTACAGGTTTACCATTCTCATTTCCGTTTAATTGGGCTAAAGGATATTGGCCACTCATACGATTAATAGTGATAAAGTCACGATACTGTCCACTCTTCTTTAAACTATTTAACTTTTCGTTAATAATTTCCTCATACATAATTTAACCTCCATTGATTTTTACCTTTTTATTCAATTCTATTAATTCATTCAAGATAAAAATATTGATAAGTAAATTAACAGAATAGAACAGGAATTTAATTTCAAAAATTTAACTTGGAATTCGAATACAATAATACCAATAATTCGTAAGATGTCAACCTGAAATGCAATACTGAAATAATGAAAAATATTCAGATTAATTTTATAGGTTATTCTATATGGTTATTCATCATGTATGAGTTGTGCGTCTAATTGCTTATGATGCCAAGGGATAGAAGACATAATAAATTACTGGAAATTCATTTTATAATTTTGTGATAATAATTGGACAATGCTTTATGTTTGAAAAAAAGTTTGATTAGAATAATTTTATAATCAAGATGAAAATACGTTTCAGAAAAAACTCAACTAGTTTTTGTTAATGCGTATTTTCCTTAAGGTAATAAAGATGTAGATGCAAAGTGTATTAATCGTTTTGATAATGGGCGTCGTGAAAATGTTTCCGATCAAAATCGTAATTAAAGCCGTGAGTTTGAATGTCAACTATTTTGTCGTTAATGGGAATTTACTGGGTAACATGTGTAATAACGAAAAACGCCAAGGATCCCTTCCTTTAAGGCATCCTTGGCGTTTTTTATTTATCTAGTTAGTTGCGTTAATTACTATTTCACGCATAGATAAATTGCTATATTTAGAGACTATCCTCCTCTTGTTGTGTTCCTGTTAAAGGCTATTAAAGTTATGACATGCGTATTTAAGTTATAACATAAATAATTAAAATGTTATTTGGTTATTATAGTCCCAACATCAGGATAATTACTCCTTTCAATAACTCCGGTATTAGTCCGGAGTTATTTTTATTCAAAAATTCAAACTTAAAATTTTTGATAGGTAAAAAAACAACTTAAAAATAGTCGTTGTTCCGAGACAACTTAAGTGTGGCTTGATGAAAAAGTATATGAAAAGAGGCCAAGAGCATTATAAATTGCTCTTGGCCTTTTTTGTAGCTCTATTCCATTAAAGCCCCCTTTAACGGAATATCGCTCTCGCTTATTCTACATAAGTAGGTTTAATTAATTGCTCAAACTCTTGCAGTTCTGCTTCTCCACCAAACAAAACTTTCTCTAAGGTGAGGGTTAACAAATGCGGAATCTTGTTTAATTCATCAGTGGTAAAATCAAGGTTGCTTAGCATAATGATAGCTTTGTCACAATCTTTGTAACTAATTAAACCTGAACAATACCCTGCCCAATATCCATCGTGAAGTACAATCTTTTTATATTGAGGATGGTCTTCAATTTTCCATCCAAGACCATATCCTCCCAAGTCCTTGTGCAAACCAGGACAATATTTAATGGAAGCATCTCCGTTAAGATAATTTGGGTTAATAATAATTTCCTTTGATTGTTCTGATACCAACTCATTATTATATATAGAATGCTCCCACTTTAGTAAATCATCAACGGTTGATTTTATACCTCCATCCCCTTTAACTCCGTCGAGGAAATACACATATTTATGCTCTTCGATTTCATTCGGAAGTCTATACAAATCCTGTTCCCAATCGTAGATATACCCTAACGAAAAATATTCAATTTCATCATCTAGGAATTGAGAATGTGTTGATGTATTCATCATATTTAACGGTTCGAATATTCTTGTCTTTAAGAATTCTCCATACTCCATTTTTGAAACCATTTCTATGATTTCTGCCAGCAATACATACCCTGTATTACAATACTCCCACTTTTCATTTACTTGAAACAATACATCAGGCTCTTCGTCTTTTAAGAATTTAATTACATCTATATTTGTTGCAATTTTTGTTTGGTCCCAGTTACCCTCTGTCTCAAACCATTCCATATAATCAGGCAATCCAGAGGTGTGATTTAGCATATTTTTAATTGTGATGTTTTGGTATGGAAGATAAGGGAAAAACGCTTTTAGATTATCGTCTAATTTTAGTTTTTCTTCTTCAATTAGTATCATAATTGCCATTGCTGTAAAGCTCTTTGAAATTGAGGCGATTTCAAAGACCGAATTATGGGAATGTTGTTCTGAGATAGTTCTCTTCCCTAACGCTCTCTTGTAAAATGGTTTGCCTTCCTCGGATAAAAGCACAACTCCATTAAATAGCCTATTTTGTTCTAAGAAATCTAATACCTTATCTAATTCTTTGCTTCTTTGTCCATTCATATTAAATGACCTCCATTTATGATTTATTAGTGAGTATAATTAGCTTCACTTCTGGAGGGCGGACCCCTTATTAACGGTTATATAAAGTTGAATATATTAAACAATTATTTTCCCCCTTTTTAAATACTGTCTTATTCCATTAACCTGCCCAATAATTGAAGAAGGGTAACTGCCGGATCAATTTGCTTATCTTAAGTTATGGCCCCCAATAGTTGAAGAAGAAATCATAATTATTCCAGATGTTTTATAAATAATACCCTGTCTTGATTTAATCCATCATAATTAGTATTAACGTAGACGCCATCAATTTTTTTATCGCCTTCTTCAATCTCGAATCCCATCTTAGTGTGATAAGCAATCGAAACTTTGTTAACAGGAGATGTTACACACCGGACAATGTTACGTCCATTTTGTTTTACTACATTAATGAATTGATTATATAGTTCTTTCCCAATATTGTGTTTTCTAAATTCAGGATGAACTCCTACAAAGTGAATATAGGACTCCTTAGGTTGAGATTGGGATAGAAATCCTATTAGAAAGCCTACAATTTCCCCATTTTTTTCCGCAATAAAACTTGTATTTTTAAAATGGTCAAAAAATAATTTTGGTAACATATCAGACATATTCCTTCCACCCCACCACTCATTTATAAGTGGTGCTAAGGTATAATAATCTGACCCTTTCACTATTCGGATATTCATTGTTACCCCCCATTTATGTACTATTACCGTCTAATGTTATCAATAAATTAACTCCTGAAATGCTTACTTCGATAATATAAAAGGCGAATCACTGTGCTGCAATCGCCCCCTTTCGTATTATAAGGTTAACCAGAATGTTAGATTTTTCTGGTTGACCATTTTTTATATGGCCTTATTATAACAGTAGCCAGGGTAGAACGTCCGCCCCCGTGGGACTTAGATCCCGTCAATTAAACCG
>NZ_VCQN01000019.1 GCF_005938125.1 Bacillus sp. BHET2 | reverse complement strand
CGACCCTTACTATATTACAGTATGTCTTACTCTCTGTCAACAACTTTTTAAAAGAAGTTTTCATCAAGTTTTTCGTGTTTCGCTGTCCCGTTTGGGGCAACAAATAATACTTTACCAGTTAACTTCGTAGAAGTCAACTTCTTTTCAAAAATAAAATCGATTGTTTTTGTATTTCGATGAAACGAATGGATATCTAATAGGGATACGACAGCAACAGCGCCTTCCTAGATAAATAAATTGTCCTTAATAGCCAACTGTCGTCCAACTTGATTCTACTATTCTTTTGAAACATCACACTTATAATCAGAGCTTCATAGTTTCAGAACACGTCACTCTATTATTAGCCGGATAAATAGAATACCATACACAAGTTGTTTATAACAGAGATTTCCACAAAATTATTAAAGTAAGGTAGATAACCCGGTTGATCCCACCTCCCCCTTGCATTACTAGAATAGAAACGGCTAAAATGATTCACGAGTATCTGATGTTGAAAATACACAAAACGTGATCGACTGAAGTAAAGTACCCTTCTCTCAAACTTCCACGATACTTTTTTCTATAAGCTGATATATAAAGCGCATCAATCTTATCATTGGGATATCCCTGAGGTTTAATTCCTAATAAATTGTCTTCACACACTACCCACTGCGGATCGCACCATTAATATTATAAGAATGGTAGTAGCTTCCTTTAGTTAATATTTTAATAATAGGGGGAAATTGTAGTTGGAAGTTGAATTTGTGAAATAGTAAACACACTTGAAGTTATAGAAGCACAATGATACATCATGTAGATTCATGTGCAAGTTTTTAGAGGATTAGTTCCTATAATTCTACAGATTGAACACTTGGAGGCAATTTTCAGTGGAAAATCTGTATTGAAAGAAGGAAGTTCATAAAAGGGAGCGCAATATTCATCGAATGAAACGGTCAATTATAAATATTTGTATCGTTTTATAATTTATTGCGTCACTCCTCAATCTCCTCTACACCACAGCTTCCCCAGCACAGATCCAAGAAATCCAACAAACATATAAAAAGAGAGCAACCCCTATTTCTTCCTATTTGCCTGACGACGTCCTACTCTCACAGGGGGAGCCCCAACTACCATTGGCGCTGAAAGCTGCGGCTAGTGATGAGCGGCGAATCTCTTCGTCCGCTTCACTCGTTCAGATCCTCGTGTGGAAACCACACTCCGGTCTTCACTCCTTCGCGTCCTCGACCTTCTTGCTCCTCCCTACCCTCGCAGTGCTGTCCGAGGAGAAATAACAAATACATGTTCTTCGAACCAACATTCCATCTAATGAAAATCAAAAAAAAGAGTAACCACAACGGGCTACTCTTTTCACATATTGCCTGGCGACGTCCTACTCTCACAGGGGGAGATCCCCCAACTACCATTGGCGCTGAAGAGCTTAACTTCCGTGTTCGGCATGGGAACGGGTGTGACCTCTTCGCCATAGTCACCAG
>NZ_VCQN01000017.1 GCF_005938125.1 Bacillus sp. BHET2 | reverse complement strand
AACTAAACCAGCTAATAGTTTGTCAACATTTTTCAATAAAAACTTAAAATAACTCATGTTATACTGAAGATACGCATGCCAAATAACCTTCCACTGACATATGTTTGGAAGGTTTTGTCTTATTTAGCTAGAAATCTTAATTAGGCTATATCTTGGAAAGTGGTTTTGTTTTTTAATATGGCATAAATCCAATGTAAGAGCTTATTTACACAAGCAATAATGGCTACTTTATAGAGTTTGCCTTCTTCACGCTTCTTATCGTAAAACGCTCTTAATCTCTTGTTTCTAGGGATGATTTCATCCGTTGTTTTCTGTTTACGACAGTCACGAATACCAGAGCGAACAGCCATATATAAGGCGTGCCTTAATCTGCTTGAACCACGCTTTGTAATTCGAACAAGAGTAGCTTTGAACTTACCTGATTCAAACACTTCTGGATCAACCCCAGCGAATGCTACAAGCTTTTTCGGGTGATTAAACCGGTCTATCTCCCCAATTTCAGAAATAATCGTTGCCGCGATTTTTTCTCCGATACCAGGGATAGATTGGATTATCTTATATTCTTCAACTTCTTTTGCGAGAGTGTCTATCTCTGACTCCAATCTGGATAGATACTCTTTGTATTGAAGAAGCATATCAATATACATACTTAGACTCAGTAAATGACTCTGATAGAGTGTCTTTTCAAATGGATTCCGTGCTGCAGCTTGCTTAAGATCTCGAGCTTTTTCTTCTGCCCATCTCTTAGAGCGACTTTTACAGAATTCCTTGATTTTATCGGCCAACATATCTTCACTAACGGTCAGAATATCTTCTGATGCGGGGAATTCCTTTAAAAGAAGCAAAGACACAACGGAATATAAATCCCCAAAAACACCTCTATACTCAGGGAAGATTTGATCCAACACTGCTTGGAATTGAAGCTTGGTTTGAACATATATCCCTGTAATATTCTCATGTTGTCTTGTGAGATTACGAAGGTTCATGAGCTGAATGCCACGTCTTTTATATGGTTCTAAATCCTCTTTATAGTAAAGCTCACAGAGACGATAAGCATCGATGGCATCCGTCTTAACTTTCCGTAAACTAGAGCTTTTAGCTCGATGAGAGATCAACGGGTTAACGATGATTAATAAATAGTTATGCTTCTCCAGAAACTGAACCACTGGTGC
Source organism: Bacillus sp. BHET2 (assembly GCF_005938125.1). Lineage (GTDB taxonomy): Bacteria > Bacillota > Bacilli > Bacillales > Bacillaceae_B > Rossellomorea. The sequence goes on along the minus strand of NZ_VCQN01000017.1, from coordinate 459 downwards.
GTGGTAATGGCCTGTTGCTTCTAGTACAATCGAAGGTTGAATGCCGGTTTTATCTTTTACGCTTTCCAAAAACTCAAGTAATGAGCCTAGCCCATCAAGATCATGCTTGATACTAAAACTTTTACCGTAAGGTTTTCCTTTATCAAAAAAGGCTTGAACCTCACTTTCTCCTTTTGAAACATCCAGACCTATGACTGGATTCATTCTCAATCTCCTCCTCTATTTCAACTTGCCAGTAACCCCTAATCCTCCTAGTAGTATCATAGCTTCGCTTGTTATACGAGATCTTTGTCCCAACCAGCCTCAAACATGTTTCTACCAGTAGGGGTGAACGGTTTAATTGACGGGATCTAAGTCCCACGGGGGCGGACGTTCTACCCTGGCTACTGTTATAATAAGGCCATATAAAAAATGGTCAACCAGAAAAATCTAACATTCTGGTTAACCTTATAATACGAA
>NZ_VCQN01000016.1 GCF_005938125.1 Bacillus sp. BHET2 | reverse complement strand
TGTGAACGCTAAACTAAAGTTAACACTTTTTGCTCATTAAAAATGAACACATTATATCACCTTCACTAGACCTTCGGTATACTACTATTATTGGAGCATCTAGGGAGGCCAACGGAGTGAAAAAGTGGATGGCATATTCAAAAATACATGAACTAAGACAAAAAGGGTTTACTATTGCAGCTATAGCTAGAAAAGTAGGATTAAGTAGAAATACGGTTTACCAACATTTGAGTAAAAGTCCTAAAGAGTTCAGTGAGTGGTTACTAAATCTATCTAATAGAGCAAAGAAACTAGATCAATACCATGATCTGATTCTCGAATGGTTAAAAGAACATCCAGATTTAACTGGCGCTCAGGTTCATGATTGGTTAAAAGAGAACTACGAGGGTTTTACTATTGGAGAAAGTACCGTTAGAAACTATGTAGCTGAGTTACGAGAACGATACTCGATACCAAAAGCATTGAACGTTAGAGAGTACCAAGTAGTTGAAGAAATGCCTATGGGAAAACAAGCTCAGGTGGATTTTGGGGAAGTTATCGTTCAGAAGAAAGATGGAGGAAGACAAAAGCTCTGGTTTATTGCATTTGTGTTATCCCACTCTCGATACAAATACACTGAATGGTTAGACAGACCTTTTACCACAAGGGACGTTATCCGGTGCCATGAAGCAGCCTTTCACTATTATGGGGGAAGACCAGAAGAACTTGTATATGATCAAGACCACTTAATTTCTGTAAGTGAGAACGCAGGAGATATTATTCTCACCAAGGAATTTCAAGCTTATCAACAAATGAGGAAGTTCAGCATTTACCTATGTAGAAAGAGCGACCCAGAAACAAAAGGGAAGATAGAAAACGTAGTGAAATATGTAAAATATAACTTTAGTAAAAACCGCGTCTATAGCTCACTGGAGATATGGAATGAACAAAGCCTTAAATGGCTTTCTAGAACAGGGAATTACAATGTACATAACACAACAAAAAAGAGACCCTTTGAAGTGCACGCCCTGGAAAAGCAACACTTACAAAAAGTCTCTACAGAGTTCTCTTTCGAGAATAACTATAAAACAAGTATAACAAGAAATATACGGAAGGACAATGTCATATCCTATCTGTCCAACCGTTATAGTGTTCCTGCGGGGACCTATCGTCCGAAAAAAAGCAATATTGCCTATCTCAACATTACAGACGAAAATAGATTGAATATTAGACTAACCCCTGACGGGGAAATCATAGCGACCCATACTCTGGCAGAAGGCAAAGGACAGCTGCTTCTGGATAAGAATCATAAGCGAAAGCGTTCGACAAAGTTAGCTGAATGGGAAGTGGAAATCAGGAAAAACTTCGATAATCAAGATCAAATCAATGAATTTTTAAGAGCCCTTAGAGACCGTTACCCTCGCCATATGGGTGATCAACTGACAATTCTTTGGAACCTCATTCAGCACGAAGGAAATTTAATAAACCAAGCCTTGAATGTGGTCATGGACTATAAGTTAACTAGTGCCAACGATTTTAGAGACATTGTGTACTCACTTAAAATAGAGGCTAGAAGTAATCCAGCTCCAATTCAAGAACAAGAGTCTCCTTATTCACATATAAATGCTTCTACAAGAAAGATAGAATCCTATATTGAGATCCTGAAAGGAGGTCATTCCGCATGACTATCCTTATGGACCAACTTCAGGATTTATGTCGTTCATTGCGATTAGCTGAGAGTGCCAAAGAATTACCGAGCATCATTCGCAATGCAGAAGCACATCAGTGGACTCACCATGAACTACTTCATGAATTATTTACCTATGAGCAAAAGTGTAGAGAAGAAAAGCTCATAAACAAGCTGTTGAAATGGGCTAGGTTCCCTTACCTCAAGACGTTGGATGAGTTCAACTTAAATGAGCAAAGATCCGTTAGTACAAAGCAGCTCAAACAGTTGAGAGAACTTTTATGGATGGAGCAGCTATACAACATCATTCTTTTAGGTCCCCCTGGTGTTGGAAAGACCCATCTAGCGATAGGTTTAGGGATGGAGGCTATTTCAAAAGGCCATCAAGTGTCTTTCCTGCCAATGGGAGAACTTGTACATATTTTGAAAACAAAAGAGTTCTCTCGCAAATCACAGACAACGTATAAAAGAATTAAAGATTCGGACCTATTGATCATCGATGACATGATGTACATGGCAATGGATACAAAAGAAGCTAACCTGTTTTTTCATTTGATAAATGAGCTATATGATAAGAGTTCTATAGTGCTTACTTCCAACAAGGGACCAGATCAATGGGGTGAACTTCTAGGGGACCAGGGCATTACAACAGCTATATTAGATCGCCTCCTTCATAGAGTGGAGGTCATCAACATAGATGAAGATAGCTACCGCATGAAAAATAGGACTACCATTTTTGGAGAAGGAGCATAAGTATGAAGAGTTTAACGCTCGAAGAGGCGACATCTATCCTCCATTCACATGGCATTAAATGTGATATGAATAAAGTTCAGAAGTGGATTATTACAGGCAAGATAAAAGAAGCAAACCAAGGAATCACTAAAGATAAGATTGAAGACTTCCTCCATAGATATCAATGGGATGGAACAGCATATGAACCTGGGATTGATGATCAAACCAAAATCGCAAGATTACTAGAGGAAGTTAAGGAACTACGTTTAGAAAATCAAAGTTTAAAGCATGAAAACGGGCAACTTAAAAATGCTTCAGAGGCTTTGCCTTTTTAACACAGTACTGCCTGCCAATATGGTAGGCAGATGTATCATAAACAAGCAAAAAGTGTTCATAATTATTTAGCAAAAACTGTTCATTTGTACTTGACGGTTACA
>NZ_VCQN01000015.1 GCF_005938125.1 Bacillus sp. BHET2 | reverse complement strand
ATTTAGGTTAAGTTATGAAGGGCGCACGGTGGATGCCTTGGCACTAGGAGCCGACGAAGGACGGGACTAACACCGATATGCTTTGGGGAGCTGTAAGTGAGCTTTGATCCAGAGATTTCCGAATGGGGGAACCCATTGTTCGTAATGGAACAATATCCATATTTGAATACATAGAGTATGGAAGGCAGACCCAGGGAACTGAAACATCTAAGTACCTGGAGGAAGAGAAAGCAATTGCGATTCCCTGAGTAGCGGCGAGCGAAACGGGATATAGCCCAAACCAAGAGGCTTGCCTCTTGGGGTTGTAGGACACTCTATACGGAGTTACAAAGGAATGAAGTAGACGAAGAAGTCTGGAAAGGCTCGTCAAAGAAGGTAACAACCCTGTAGTTGAAACTTCATTCTCTCTTGAGTGGATCCTGAGTACGGCGGGACACGTGAAATCCCGTCGGAAGCTGGGAGGACCATCTCCCAAGGCTAAATACTCCCTAGTGACCGATAGTGAACCAGTACCGTGAGGGAAAGGTGAAAAGCACCCCGGAAGGGGAGTGAAATAGATCCTGAAACCGTGTGCCTACAAGTAGTCAGAGCTCGTTAACGAGTGATGGCGTGCCTTTTGTAGAATGAACCGGCGAGTTACGATCCCATGCAAGGTTAAGTCGATAAGACGGAGCCGTAGCGAAAGCGAGTCTGAATAGGGCGAATAAGTATGTGGTCGTAGACCCGAAACCAGGTGATCTACCCATGTCCAGGATGAAGTTCAGGTAACACTGAATGGAGGTCCGAACCCACGCACGTTGAAAAGTGCGGGGATGAGGTGTGGGTAGCGGAGAAATTCCAATCGAACTTGGAGATAGCTGGTTCTCTCCGAAATAGCTTTAGGGCTAGCCTCATGCGTAAGAGTCTTGGAGGTAGAGCACTGTTTGGACTAGGGGCCCTCATCGGGTTACCGAATTCAGACAAACTCCGAATGCCAAAGACTTATCCATGGGAGTCAGACTGCGAGTGATAAGATCCGTAGTCGAAAGGGAAACAGCCCAGACCACCAGCTAAGGTCCCAAAGTATACGTTAAGTGGAAAAGGATGTGGAGTTGCTTAGACAACCAGGATGTTGGCTTAGAAGCAGCCACCATTTAAAGAGTGCGTAATAGCTCACTGGTCGAGTGACTCTGCGCCGAAAATGTACCGGGGCTAAACGTATCACCGAAGCTGTGGATTGACACCAATTGGTGTCAGTGGTAGGAGAGCGTTCTAAGGACTGCGAAGCTAGACCGTAAGGACTGGTGGAGTGCTTAGAAGTGAGAATGCCGGTATGAGTAGCGAAAGATGGGTGAGAATCCCATCCACCGAATGCCTAAGGTTTCCTGAGGAAGGCTCGTCCGCTCAGGGTTAGTCGGGACCTAAGTCGAGGCCGATAGGCGTAGACGATGGACAACAGGTTGATATTCCTGTACCACCTCTTTTCCGTTTGAGCAATGGGGGGACGCAGGAGGATAGGGTAAGCGCACTGCTGGATATGTGCGTCTAAGCAGTTAGGCTGATGATGAGGCAAATCCCATCATCACATAAGGCTGAGCTGTGATAGCGAGCGAATTATAGTAGCGAAGTTCCTGATTCCACACTGCCAAGAAAAGCCTCTAGCGAGGAAAAAGGTGCCCGTACCGCAAACCGACACAGGTAGGCGAGGAGAGAATCCTAAGGTGAGCGAGAGAACTCTCGTTAAGGAACTCGGCAAAATGACCCCGTAACTTCGGGAGAAGGGGTGCTCTGGTAGGGTGCAAGCCCGAGAGAGCCGCAGTGAATAGGCCCAGGCGACTGTTTAGCAAAAACACAGGTCTCTGCGAAGCCGTAAGGCGAAGTATAGGGGCTGACGCCTGCCCGGTGCTGGAAGGTTAAGAGGAGTGCTTAGCGCAAGCGAAGGTGCGAATCGAAGCCCCAGTAAACGGCGGCCGTAACTATAACGGTCCTAAGGTAGCGAAATTCCTTGTCGGGTAAGTTCCGACCCGCACGAAAGGCGTAACGATCTGGGCACTGTCTCAACGAGAGACTCGGTGAAATTATAGTACCTGTGAAGATGCAGGTTACCCGCGACAGGACGGAAAGACCCCGTGGAGCTTTACTGTAGCCTGATATTGAATTTTGGTACAGCTTGTACAGGATAGGTAGGAGCCTTGGAAGCCGGAGCGCTAGCTTCGGTGGAGGCATCGGTGGGATACTACCCTGGCTGTATTGAAATTCTAACCCACGCCCCTTATCGGGGTGGGAGACAGTGTCAGGTGGGCAGTTTGACTGGGGCGGTCGCCTCCTAAAGAGTAACGGAGGCGCCCAAAGGTTCCCTCAGAATGGTTGGAAATCATTCGCAGAGTGTAAAGGCACAAGGGAGCTTGACTGCGAGACCTACAAGTCGAGCAGGGACGAAAGTCGGGCTTAGTGATCCGGTGGTTCCGCATGGAAGGGCCATCGCTCAACGGATAAAAGCTACCCCGGGGATAACAGGCTTATCTCCCCCAAGAGTCCACATCGACGGGGAGGTTTGGCACCTCGATGTCGGCTCATCGCATCCTGGGGCTGTAGTCGGTCCCAAGGGTTGGGCTGTTCGCCCATTAAAGCGGTACGCGAGCTGGGTTCAGAACGTCGTGAGACAGTTCGGTCCCTATCCGTCGTGGGCGCAGGAAATTTGAGAGGAGCTGTCCTTAGTACGAGAGGACCGGGATGGACGCACCGCTGGTGTACCAGTTGTCTTGCCAAAGGCATCGCTGGGTAGCTATGTGCGGAAGGGATAAGTGCTGAAAGCATCTAAGCATGAAGCCCCCCTCGAGATGAGATTTCCCATCACGTAAGTGAGTAAGATCCCTAGAAGATGACTAGGTAGATAGGTCAGAGATGGAAGCATGGCGACATGTGGAGTTGACTGATACTAATCGATCGAGGACTTAACCACAAATGAACAAC
>NZ_VCQN01000014.1 GCF_005938125.1 Bacillus sp. BHET2 | reverse complement strand
CTGGTGATTATGGCGAAGAGGTCACACCCGTTCCCATGCCGAACACGGAAGTTAAGCTCTTCAGCGCCAATGGTAGTTGGGGGATCTCCCCCTGTGAGAGTAGGACGTCGCCAGGCAATATGTGAAAAGAGTAGCCCGTTGTGGTTACTCTTTTTTTGTATATTCGATTTTTCGGATCGGTGCTGGGGAATGACGTATAAAATGAAAAAATGACGCATAAACGGTTAAAAGTGACGCAATAAATCGTAGAATGACGCATAAATGTTAAAAATGACGCAAATAAGTCCCAAAACGACGCAATAACATCTCAAAATGATAGTAGTGATGAAAATCTTTATCCATTCTCCATAGTATTCTATAAGAATAGTTAACTTTACCTCCATTCAAGTTGGTTTTTTCATAAATAAAGACACTTTCTAAGAAAAAACAGGCATATTTTAATACATTTCAATTTGAAGGTCAGATCTGAGTGTAAAGTCTACTAATTCCCCTAACAGCAACTCAATCTAACATTCTCTCAAATATCTGATTTCAGACCTCAGACAACCTACCGAAAACCAATCGAAAAACAACCGAAGACCAATCAAAAACCAACCAACCTCCACGACACACATCCACACCTTTAAAATTGCTATCCCCCAACCTCCTAAAGTATTATTTAAGTAATAGTACAAATAAGGAGAGAAAAACATGACAACAATATATGATTTTAGTGTAAAGAGATCGAATGGGTCTGTAACGTCCCTTGAGGAGTATAAAGGGAAAGTAATGCTCATTGTGAACACTGCTAGCAAGTGTGGGTTTACACCCCAATTTGAGGAACTGCAGGGCTTGTATGAAGAGTATAAAGAAGAAGGACTCGTGGTACTTGGATTTCCGTGTGATCAGTTCATGAATCAGGAATTCGATAATCAAGATGAAATCATAGAATTTTGTCAGATGAATTATGGGGTATCTTTTCCCATGTTTGCAAAAGTTGACGTGAAGGGGAAGGAAGCTCATCCTTTGTTTACGTTCTTAACGAAAGAGAAAAAAGGAGTCCTTCTCTCAAATATTAAGTGGAATTTCACAAAATTCCTTGTTGGGAAAAATGGAGAGGTAGTGGATCGTTATTCACCACAAACCAACCCACGCAAAATCGAGGATGATATAAAAAAGCTTCTTCATGAATAGAGAAAACGGAGGAGAGACAGTCGTCTACCCTCTTTCTCCTATATTTTATCTTTAAGTAATTTCACTAAAAGATAAGGTGCCTTGTCTGATGTGACATTTATAAAAGTAGTAATTATGGGATAGTCTTCATTGGTACGATTCTTTAAAAGTTCCACCCACCATTCGGTTTCGTAACGGGCGATCATACTTAAGTTATAGAGAATAGCGTAGTGGATGAGAACCTCTGGTATGCTTGTAGCATCATTTCGGATAGCCGGAAGGGCCAATAGGTTTTTGGTTAAATCCCATCGAACAGGCAGTGTCTCTTGAACATAAGGTACCTGCAGGCTATTACCCGGAAGCCAACTAACATTCTCCGTTAATTTTTCATTCAAATAGTGTTTAAATAAGCTTTCGGACATATGAAAGTGAGATAATAGAGAATCATCGATGGTTAATTCTTGTTCGGGATTGAACCAGAACATGGTCTTTTTTTTGAGCAACACATGAAATACTTCTTCTAGTTCAGGTATTTGAACAAGTAAATCTTCCATCTTGTATTTTTCTCCCACGATATGCTTCACGTGAAACACCAAGCTTGAAAAATGAGAAAACAGTCCGTTTTTTTGAACCTTCACTTCATCTTGCAAAAATTTATATTGCTGCTTTTTTCTTTTTCTGGAGGTGATTCCATGAGCAAGTACGGTGGTGGTTTCAGGATACAAGGGATCTTCTGTTAACACGATTGCTTTAATAATATGGATAAACCCATAAAAAAGCAGGATTGGCTTGAGTGATAAGGGAGATTGAATGGCTTGTCTATAATAAAGCTCCCCTTGCTCCAAGTAGTACATGAATGGATAACAGTTGTCATAGCTCTTTATTTCGGCTTGGGAAGAACCCAGTTTTTCGTAGCACTTTTTTAGAAACTTCTGGGAGAATTCTGCCGACTGAAAATAGTGAATGAAGTTCCAGTGTTGATGAATTCCGTTCAAATGATCACCTCCTGATTATTCTGAAAAATTAAATTAATCCTATTCTTCTTGACAGTATTTTAACCAATTGATAACCTACTAATAATATTTTGGGACTAGGGAGGCCGAAAACATGTGGGATTCTAAATTTGCTGAAGAAGGTTTAACGTTTGACGATGTCTTATTATTACCGGCTAAATCAGAGGTGTTACCAAAGGATGTTAATATCTCAGTTGAATTAACAGATTCAATTAAGTTGAATGTGCCTGTCATCAGTGCAGGTATGGATACTGTAACTGAAGCTGAAATGGCAATTGCAATGGCTCGAACAGGTGGACTGGGTGTCATCCACAAGAATATGAGTATAGAACAGCAAGCTGAGCAGGTCGATAAAGTAAAACGTTCCGAAAGTGGAGTTATCTCTGATCCATTCTTTTTAACTCCGGATCATCAAGTCTTCTCTGCAGAGCACTTGATGGGCAAATATAGAATTTCCGGTGTTCCGATTGTGAACAACGAGCAAGAACAGAAGCTTGTCGGGATTTTAACCAATCGTGACCTTCGTTTCATCCAGGATTATTCCATCCAGATTTCGGATGTCATGACGAAGGAGGATCTAGTAACAGCTCCTGTTGGCACTACCCTAGAAGAAGCGGAAAAAATTCTTCAGCAATATAAAATTGAAAAGCTGCCTCTGATCGATCAAGAAGGAACACTTAAAGGATTGATTACGATCAAGGATATTGAGAAAGTAATCGAGTTCCCGAACTCTGCTAAAGATGATCAAGGTCGTTTACTAGTAGGAGCAGCTGTAGGTATTTCAAAAGATACGCTAACTCGTGTAGAACATTTAGTGAAAGCGCATGTGGATGTCATCGTGATTGATACGGCTCACGGACATTCTGCAGGTGTCCTTTCTATTGTTCGTGAAATACGTGAAGCTTATCCAACATTAAATATCGTAGCTGGTAATGTAGCGACGGCCGAAGCGACAAGAGAATTGATTGAAGCAGGTGCTGATGTGGTCAAGGTTGGAATTGGACCTGGTTCAATTTGTACGACCCGTGTGGTAGCAGGTGTTGGTGTTCCACAAATTACCGCTGTGTATGATTGTGCAACAGAAGCAAGAAAGCACGGTAAGAGCATCATCGCCGATGGAGGCATCAAGTATTCAGGTGATATCGTGAAAGCATTGGCATCAGGTGGACATGCTGTCATGCTGGGAAGCTTATTGGCAGGAACCTCTGAAAGTCCGGGAGAAACGGAAATCTTCCAAGGGCGCCGCTTTAAAGTATATAGAGGTATGGGATCCGTCAGCTCTATGGAAAAAGGATCGAAGGACCGCTATTTCCAGGAAGAAGCGAAAAAGTTCGTTCCAGAAGGCATCGAAGGACGTATTCCTTATAAAGGACCATTAGCCGATACATTGTATCAGCTGGTTGGAGGCTTGCGATCAGGTATGGGATACTGCGGAACGAAAGATTTATACGAATTGAGAGAAAACGCACAGTTTATCAAAATGACAGGTGCAGGTCTTCGTGAAAGTCATCCACATGATGTTCAAATTACGAAAGAAGCACCAAACTATTCTTTATAAGAAAACAATGACAAAAGCTGATCAGAAACCTCTGATCAGCTTTTTCTAATTTTCTCGGATACGATTATGAACACGATGTGAACATGTCTTAATAAATGAAATCGATTTATCAATGAGAAGCCTGATTCAAGCCTCGTGATAAAAGCTCTAGTTCATGCGGAGCGTGAGGTCATTAACCCATTTATGTAGAGGCCCCAAGTCCCTTGACCTATGACAAAACTAGTCATATTCTCTGTCTATTCTTACCTATGGAACTATGTTAAAATAACGAAGGTGTACATAAAATCTTGGAGGGCTAACAGTGAAAAGAAGTTGGATTCAAAAATCTTTTGTTTGTATGATGGTTTTTATGATGGCAATGGGTATTGTGCAGAGACCTGCAAATGCTCAAGGTGATGTGGACGTTAACGCAAAAGCTGCGATTTTAGTAGAGGCAAGCACGGGTAAAATTCTGTATGAAAAGAATTCCGATACTGCTCAAGGCATTGCGAGTATGACAAAAATGATGACAGAGTACGTACTACTTGAAGCGGTAAAAGAAGGAAAAGTAAAGTGGGATCAAAAGTATACGGTACCCACAAAAATCTCAAACATGTCTCATAATGATAATCTGAGTAATGTTCCATTAAGAGAAGAAGGAACGTATAAGATTAAAGATTTGTATGAAGCGATGGCAATTGAATCTGCTAATGCAGCTGCCATGGCTGTAGCGGAAACTGTTGCCGGATCACAAGAAAAGTTTGTCAGAATGATGAATGATAAAGCGAAAGAACTTGGCTTAGAAAATTATAAATTTGTGAATGTGACAGGATTAAATAATAAAGATTTAGCTCCTTATGTGGATCAAGTAGTAGGTGGAGCAGATGAAGAAAATGTGATGTCTGCGAAGGATACAGCAACTCTTGCATATAGACTAATGAAAGATTTCCCGGAAATATTAAAGACATCCGGTATTTCCAAGAAAACATTTGCTGAAGGCACAGAAGATGCTTTCAATATGAAAAACTGGAACTGGATGTTACCTGGACTGATTCGTGAGTATGAAGGCATGGATGGTTTAAAGACAGGTACGACGGACTTTGCAGGTGGATGTTTTACAGGGACAGCTGAAAGAGATGGAATGCGTTATATTACAGTGGTTATGAACGTAGATGTAAGCTCTGGTGAAAATTCTTATGACGCACGATTTAATGAAACAAGAAAAATGTTAGATTATGCATTTTCTAATTTCACTATGGAAGAAGTCCTCCCTACTGACTATCAAGTCAAAGGTCAAAAGACACTTCCTGTTGAAAAAGGAAAAGAGAAAAAAGTTCAAATTAAAACCGATGCACCACTAAGCATCGTTATTAAAAATGGTGAAGAAAATCAATACAAACCGAAATTTGTATTGGATAAGAAAAAATTAAATGATGATGGCGAATTGACGGCTCCTGTGAAAAAAGGAGAGCAAGTTGGATATGTCATGATGGAATCAAAAGGTAAAAAGGATTTAGGTTATCTTACGAATAAAGGAACCAATGCTTCGAAAGCTGCTGTTGTAACAGTTGGCAGCGTCGAAAAAGCAAATTGGTTTGTTCTTTCTATGAGAGCTGTAGGTGGATTCTTCGGCGACATTTGGAATTCCATTACCTCTGCAGTTAAAGGCTGGTTCTAATCTGAGCCATATCCAAAAATGAAAATGAGCACCAAGACTTCTGAAACTGGACAAGTCTTGGTGTTTTTTCATAGGTCGGAGAGGATACAAAGGAACTTCGGGACATTCCGAAGGAATACTTGTCACCTCTGACCAAGCCGCTTCCGCTTTTCGGGATGTCCAGCTCCAGCGGCTAGTCCCTCGAGGTCATAAGCTAAATCGACCAAAAAGGCAAAGAACGCCTTTCCGTTCGATTCATCTTATGCTTGTCGGGCCTGACCAAGCCGCTTCCGCTTTTCGTCTTGACATAAGTCTTTTTTTATTGTTTATTTAGCAGTAGGGTTACATAATCATTCCGATTGTTTTAGTCACGTTTTCTTTCCTTTTTTGGGAAGTTGTGGACAGGCATGGGATAAAATATAAGGGGGATTTAGATATGAAGACTGGTACAGATCGTGTAAAAAGAGGTATGGCTGAGATGCAAAAGGGCGGCGTTATAATGGACGTTGTCAATGCAGAGCAGGCGAAGATTGCTGAAGCTTCAGGTGCAGTGGCAGTAATGGCTTTAGAACGAGTTCCAGCAGACATCCGTGCTGCAGGTGGAGTAGCAAGAATGGCAGATCCTCGTATTATTGAAGAAGTGATGGGCGCCGTGTCGATCCCAGTAATGGCAAAGGCTCGTATTGGTCATATTGTAGAAGCGAGAATTCTTGAATCAATGGGTGTGGATTACCTTGATGAAAGTGAAGTATTGACACCGGCTGATGAAGAGTACCATTTAAATAAACGAGACTTCACTGTTCCATTCGTATGTGGTTGCCGTGATTTAGGTGAAGCTGCCCGCCGTATCGGTGAAGGTGCATCTATGCTTCGTACAAAAGGTGAGCCTGGAACAGGTAACATCGTTGAAGCGGTTCGTCATATGCGTAAAGTGAACGCTCAAGTTCGCAAACTTGTGAGCATGAACGAAGATGAAATCATGACAGAAGCGAAACTGCTTGGTGCTCCTTACGAATTATTATTAGAAATTAAAGAAAATGGACGTTTACCTGTTGTAAACTTTGCTGCAGGCGGAATTGCAACACCAGCTGATGCGGCTCTTATGATGGAATTGGGAGCAGATGGCGTATTCGTAGGTTCTGGTATCTTTAAATCAGAGAACCCTGAGAAATTCGCTAGAGCCATTGTGGAAGCGACTACTCATTATCAAGATTATAAGTTGATCGCAGAACTATCTAAAGAGCTTGGTGTAGCAATGAAGGGAGTAGAAATTTCTTCTATCTTACCTGAAAACCGTATGCAAGATCGTGGATGGTAAGGTGTGATTCTATGTTGAACATCGGTGTATTAGGACTTCAAGGTGCCGTCAGGGAGCATGTTCGATCAATCGAAGCTTCTGGTGCCAAGGCAATCGTCATTAAGCGTGTGGAGCAGCTAGAAGAGATTCAAGGGCTTATTATGCCTGGTGGGGAAAGTACAACCATGAGAAGGCTGATTGATTTGTATGGCTTTTTGGAGCCATTAAGACAATTCGCTGCAAACGGGAAACCGATTTTTGGAACCTGTGCAGGATTGATTCTATTAGCGAAGCATATTGTCGGGTACGATCAACCGCATCTTGGGGTGATGGACGTAACAGTGGAACGTAATTCTTTTGGACGTCAGAAAGAAAGCTTTGAAGCCGACCTTTCGATTGCTCATGTTGGAGAAGGGTTTAATGCGGTCTTCATCCGTGCTCCTCATATCGTGGAAGCGGGAGAAGATGTTGAAATCCTGGCAAAGCACAATGAACGTATTGTCCTGGCCCGTCACGGGCAGTTCCTCGGTTGTTCATTCCATCCTGAGTTAACGGATGATCATCGCTTGACTTCTTTCTTCGTTGACATGGTGAGAGAGAGCATGGAAAAAACAATCGCATAATTCTATTGCAATATGGAAAACATTGTAGTAGATTATGAAATAACCAATTAAATTTAAATCGTTGATAGGAAATAGTAATAAAGAAGGCTTGCTTAAGAGAGTCGATGGCCGGTGAGAATCGACGCAAGAGCTTTATGAATCCATCCTTGAGTGAAGTACTGAATGAAGTAGGTATTTTCGGTGATTCCGTTACCATCTCTAAGAGGAAGACGTGCAAGTGTCTTCAATTAGGGTGGCAACGCGGAAACCTCCGTCCCTTTTACCAGGGATGGGGGTTTTTTATTTTTGGCTGTTTTCGTAAACGTTGTTGCTATTGAAGGTAGCGAGTGGTGGTTGATTTCCGCTGCAGGTGCTCGCTTTCCGCGGGGCGTGAGTTGAGCCTCCTCGGGCTTTGCCCTGTGGGGTCTCAACTTTCCCGCAATTCCCGCAGGAGTCGAGCACCTTCCGCTACAATCAACTTTCTAAGCATGAGCACTAATTTAATACCACACGGTTAGAAAATATCATTCTTCAACCTGTGAAGTGGCTGATGTTAGCCTGAATAGTAAGATACTATTTCATCCGTTTTTCTTCACTATTTAGCTCTTCTGTCACGACATCTCTTTTAGATGGTGAGGGGAACGGCGTAGACTCCTGCGGAAAAACGGGCGTGCCGAGACCCCGCAGCGAATGCGAGGAGGCTTGGCCGTTCGTCCGCCGGAAAGCGAAGCCGTTCCCCTCACCATCTATCGTACTCACTCATAGACAAAGCATTGGCAACTCCAATGTTAGAAAACAACAATATTTGCGAAAAGAGCTTTATTTTTTTATAAAAAAGGAGAGAATCTCATGTTAGACATTAAGTATTTACGTAACAATCTGGAAGATGTGAAGGTGCGTTTACAGCACCGTGGTGAAAATCTGGAGGACTTCGATAAATTTGAAGAACTTGATAAGAGAAGAAGAGAGCTGCTTGTGGAAAGTGAAGATTTAAAGAGCAAGCGTAATGAAGTATCTCAACAAATTGCTGAGCTGAAAAAAGAGAAAAAAGATGCCCAGGATATGATCGTTGAAATGCGCGAAGTTGGGGCTATGGTTAAAAAACTTGATGATGAATTGAGAGGAATTGAAGAAGAATTGGAGCGTATGCTGCTCTCTATTCCAAATATTCCACATGAATCTGTACCGGTTGGTGAAACAGAAGATGATAATGTAGAAGCCCGCAAATGGGGAGAGACTCGTGAGTTTGATTTTGAAGCACAGCCTCACTGGGACATTGCAACTGGCCTCGGCATCCTGGACTTCGAACGTGCCGGTAAGGTAACAGGTAGCCGTTTCGTGTTCTACAAAGGGTTAGGAGCAAGACTTGAAAGAGCCCTCATCAATTTCATGATGGATCTGCACATGGATGAGCATGGATATACAGAAATGATTCCTCCATTCTTGGTGAATCGAGCGAGTATGACAGGAACAGGTCAACTTCCTAAGTTTGAAGAAGACGCGTTCAGAATTGAAAGTGAAGACTATTTCCTCGTTCCGACAGCAGAAGTGCCTGTAACGAACTATCACCGTGATGAGATCTTGAAGAGTGAAGAGTTGCCTGTAAGCTATGTAGCGTATAGTGCTAACTTCCGTTCTGAGGCAGGATCTGCAGGCCGTGATACACGTGGATTGATCCGTCAGCATCAGTTCAATAAAGTAGAGCTTGTTCGTTTTGTGAAGCCGGAAGATTCTTATGATGAGCTTGAGAAGCTGACTGGTCATGCTGAAAAAGTCCTTCAGTTATTGGGCTTACCATACCGCGTACTATCTATGTGTACAGCAGATTTAGGTTTTACGGCTGCCAAGAAGTATGACATTGAAGTATGGATTCCAAGTTACGGAACATACCGTGAGATTTCTTCTTGCAGTAACTTTGAAAGCTTCCAGGCAAGACGTGCGAACATCCGCTTCAGACGAGAAGCGAAAGGGAAACCCGAACATGTTCACACGCTAAATGGATCTGGTCTGGCAATTGGACGTACTGTTGCTGCCATCTTAGAAAACTACCAGCAAGAAGATGGTTCTGTCATTGTTCCAGAAGCTCTTCGTCCATATATGGGTGGTGCTGAGGTCATTAAAGGATAAAATAGCCCTAAGGGTTTCATTCAAAAAAGGTGTCTGACATTTATGTTAGACACCTTTTTGATTTTTTTTAGAAATATCCTTGACTCTAATTATACACCATGATATTATAGTTTTTGTCGATACGGAGGAATACCCAAGTTCGGCTGAAGGGATCGGTCTTGAAAACCGACAGGGGTGTAACAGCCCGCGGGGGTTCGAATCCCCCTTCCTCCTCCATTGATTTTTTTATAACCTTAGCGCATAAACTTTGGAGATAGAATTCGTTACATTTTATGTAACGAATTTTTTTGTTTTGTGCATATGTCGAAGGACCTGGTACATCTTACTTAAGGTTCTCTATGTCTTCTCTTACATGGTAATCGGAATCGTTTTCGAGTACACCAATCTTCTGGATGTGTCTCCGAGCTTCTTCATCCCCCAGCATATAAATCTTTAAGTAGATATTCCTCATCGATTGATCATAATGTTCGTCTTCAGGTGAATTGTGATATTGGCGAAATGGAACCTGAGCCCGTCTCATGGTCGACATATCATCATCATAGTTATCGTTAAAGAGTATTTTAAGCTCGTTCACTTCAGTTGGAGTTGCTACTATACGAAAGCTTGGACTTGCATTTTGATTTGGATCCTGCAAAATGTCCCCACTGCTTATATCTACAAAATACGTTTCTTTCGCTTCCATGATTCACTCATCTCCTTGTTTGATTGATTGTTAGTACATATACCTCTTTCTGAATGGAAATAAACGGATAATGTTTTTTCGATAACGTTTAGATAAAAAAAAGACTACTCATGCCCTTATAGCATAAAGTAGTCTTTTTTTTATTTTAACTCTTCAACATTCTCGTTTGTTCAATAAAATAACCGATTCTCTCAACGATTGGTTCGATTGAGCTTTGGTCGTTCAAGAGGTCGTATTCGCTGATGTCGAGTCGAAGAACGGGACATGCATTAAAGGAGTTGATCCAGTTTTCGTAACGCCCGTGCATTTCTTCCCAATAAGCTGCAGGAGTTTGCTGTTCCATTGGGCGGCCTCGTTCACGGATGCGATCCACGACATTGTCGATGGATCCTTCAAGATAAATCAGAAGATCAGGGTGAGGGAAATAGGGTGTCATGACCATGGCATCGAATAGACTTGTATACGTTTCATAGTCGATTTCGCTCATATTTCCTTTTTCATAATGCATACGTGCGAAAATGCCTGTATCTTCATAAATGGAGCGATCCTGAATGAAGCCTCCGCCGTATTCAAATATTTTCTTCTGTTCTTTAAAGCGTTCTGCCAGGAAGTAGACTTGAAGATGGAAACTCCAACTCTTAAAGTCCTGATAGAATTTATCGAGATAAGGATTGGTATCCACTTTCTCAAATGATGTCCGGAACCCTAATGCGTTCGCCAATCCGTTTGTCATGGTAGATTTTCCGACACCTACCGTACCGGCAATCGTAATCACGGCATTGCTCGGGATCCTGTATTTAGTGCGAAGGTTCATGATAGTGAACTCCTTTTTTAAGTGTAGTTTCTAATTGTGTAATGATATGCTTCAGATCATCTTTGTTTTGAACGAAGTCTACGTGGTCGCCATTATACCGAAGAACTGGTATATCAGGGTGTGTTTGTTCAAATGTATTCATGTATTCTTCATAGTCTAAAGACAGCTGTTTTAAATAAAGAGGGCTGATTTTCTTTTCGAAATCTCTTCCTCTTTTTTCAATTCGCTTCAGTAGCGTATCTAAGCTGGCGTTCAAGTAAATGACCACATTTGGTCTCGGCATATCCGATGTCAGGATGTCATAGATGTTGAGGTATTTCTTGAATTGCTGTTCATCCTTCAATGTGCGTTTGGCGAAGATGATGTTTTTTAGAATATGATAATCTGCTACGACAGATTTGCTCTGCGATAAGTAATGTTTCTCAATATCTTCTAACTGTTTATATCGATTGCATAAGAAAAACATCTCTGTTTGAAAGCTCCACTCTTCAATATCATCATAGAATTTATCTAAGAACGGGTTTTCATCCACGATTTCTTTAAGTAGGTGAAATTGAAAATGATCGGAAATCGCTTTTGCCAGAGAGGTTTTTCCTATTCCAATCGGGCCTTCTACGGTAATGAAAGGAATGCGCCCCATTAATTGTCCTCCTCATATTACGGCAATCTTTTCTCTTATAATAAAGTAAAATAAAAAATTACGACAGGAATTATTGTAACACAATATATGGATGGGTTGTTTAGGTTATTTCCTAGGCATAGAAATTTTATAGAGATTGCTAAATCGGAGGAAAGGTGTCGGAAAACAGAAAGAAGCTGAAGGATAGATGTTTATAGATTCACCTATCCTTCAGCTCCTATTAATTATCTTTTGACGACATTAAAATTGTCGGTAATTAACAGCCAGTTTTGAGGGAAGGAGAGACCGAGCTTCCAATAGCTCATTCCTCTCAGCTTCAACTCTTTCATGAGGTCAAATTTCGCCTGAATGCTGCGAGCGTCTTCAAACCATACTTCATGATCTTTTCCGTCTCCATCACGATATTTGAAAAATGGCGCTTGTGCTTTTGAATCATACTGGATTCGGACGTTGTTATCGGCAGCTATTTTGATTGCCTGTTGAGGACTGATAGCTTTGGCTGTATCTCCCTGTTTAAATGGAAGGGTCCAGTCGTATCCATACAAATTTTGACCCATCAGAATTTTTGAAGGCGGCATTTCAGAAATGGCATATTCCAGCACTTCGCGAACAGGTCCGATAGGGGAGACAGCCATAGCTGGACCTCCGCTATAACCCCATTCGTATGTCATGATGACCACGAAATCGACAATTTCGCCATGAGCTTTATAATCATGGGCTTCATACCATTTTCCTTTTTGATCGGCACTGGTCTTAGGGGCTAATGCAGTGGAAAGAAGCCACCCTTCTTGATTAAACCGCTTCTTCGCTTTCCGTAAAAATTGGTTATATGCCTCTTTATCCTGTGGACGTAAGTATTCAAAGTCAAAGTGAATATCACGGAATCCATATTTCTTGGCGGTTTGGACGACGTTATTCAGGAACTTATCCTGTATCGCCTGGTCAGTTAATAGAATTCGTCCGAGTTCATCGCTAAATGTTCCCTCTTCTTGATTGGTGATGGCCATCATCATGACGTTTCGGTTGTCTTTTCCTGTTTGAATCAGGTTGCCAAGGGGCGGCTCTTTCAAGGTTCCATCCCTTTTCGCTTGAAAGCTGAATGGAGCCAGGTAGGTGAGGTAGGGAGCGGCTTCTTTGGCGCTTTCTTCAAGATTCGGAGCCACTTCCTTTCCGTAAGGCTCGACATAGCCGTTAAACTCCGTCTTTGATTTCGGTTTCTGTGGAAGGTATAAACGAAATCCTACCTGAAGGGGCTGGTTGGGAGAAATTCCGTTCACTCTGGCCAGTTCCTGATAAGGGACTCCGGTTTTTTGACTGATTCCCCATAAGCTATCCCCTGGTTGAACAAAATAAAAACTTCCTATAATAGGGATGACCAACGCTTGACCAATCACTAATTGATTGGGGTTTGGCAGTTCGTTGGCATCCACTATATCTTTAACTGTTGATCCATACGCTTGAGCGATACCAAATAAAGATTGGTTTGATTGGACAACATGAATTTGCATAACAAGACCCTCCTAAAATTCATTCACTATAGTCAGCGTATGAAAAGAAAGAGATGAATATGTTTTGCGCAAGATTTTTTATAGGATTTTACCTGTCGGATCAATGTTTGCTGTTAATACATTTTTCATCATTGTTAATGCGTAATGATTATCTTCCTTGCTGACAGAGGCAATCGCGTCACCGGGTACATATAAAGTGAACTCCCGCATGTAGGCATCGTTGGCTGTAAAGAGTACACAGATATTTCCCGCTATCCCTGTAATGATCAGGTTTTTTACAGATAGATGGTGAAGGAGCGTATTTAGCGCAGTACCATAAAAAGCGGAATGCTTCGGTTTAATAAGAAAAAAATCGTCATCCATCGGCTGAAGCGGAGTCATGATGGGATCACTCATCTCATTGTGACATTTCTTATAAATTTCCTTGTAATCTGCTTTCCAAAGCTCATAATGGTCGTTAATATAAATGATAGGATGTTGATGTTTATTGCAGTAGTGACGCAACGAGTTAATGGGTTTCACGATCGAGGCGGTATGGTGTGCCAAGGTCTCCCCATGTGTAAAATCAAATGGATTCAAAATGTCGATCACCAGAAGAGCAGTATCATTAGGTATCATGTTGAAAGCCCCTTTCTGTTATAGTTTGGAGTGAATGGGGCTATTTTATAAAGAAAAGAGAAATAAATTTGTAGGAGTAAATAATGGGTATAAGAGAAGATCAGTTTATGATGGAAGCATTGAAGGAAGCAGAAAAAGCTGGAGCCATTCAAGAGGTTCCAATCGGCGCAGTCGTCGTCATGGGGGATGAAATCATTGCCCGTGCTCATAACTTAAGAGAAACGAGTCAAAATGCCATTACTCACGCTGAAACGCTTGCCATACAAGAGGCGTGTGAGAAGCTTGGCACCTGGCGTCTAGAAGGGGCAGAACTTTATGTTACTCTTGAGCCGTGTCCCATGTGCAGCGGGGCCATCATCCTCTCCAGAATCGAGAAGGTCATATACGGCGCAAAAGATCCGAAAGCAGGGTGTGCGGGAACGCTAATGAATCTGTTGCAGGATGACCGCTTCAACCACCAGTGTGAAGTAGTATCCGGAGTACTGTCAGAGGAGTGCGGTGGAATCCTTTCACGTTTCTTTAAAAACTTACGGGAGCGGAAGAAAATCGAAAAGATGAAAAGGACAACCAACTTGTAAATAACTTACAGCATTCCATCATTGCTTTTTACCGTAAATCCTAGTATACTTAATTTTGCGTCGCACTAATGACGCAACTAAATATGGTATCAATTTTGCCGTGCTAGGTGGGGAGGTAGCGGTGCCCTGTACTCGCAATCCGCTCTAGCGAGACCGAATTCCTTTCCGAGGCATGCACTCTGTAGGGTCTGCCTCAAGTAAGTGGTGTTGACGCCTGGGTCCTGCGCAATGGGAATCCATGAACTATGTCAGGTCCGGAAGGAAGCAGCATTAAGTGGAAGCTCCCATGTGCCGCAGGGTTGCCTGGGCCGAGCTAACTGCTTGAGTAACGCCTATGGATGCTCGTCGACGAAAGGTGCACGGCAGTTTAATTTATATACAACAACTCATCCATTATCGGGTGAGTTTTTTGTTTGTATAAGGGTTTTACAAACAATATCGGTCATCTTAAAATGATCTCCAGTTTTCTTTGTAAAAGGGATTTAGATTACGTTATAATAGACACTATAGTACATAAACCAAGAGGGGGGAGTATTTTGGCATATCAAGCTTTATATCGTGTGTGGCGTCCTCAGTCATTTATTGATGTAGTTGGAC
This sequence comes from Bacillus sp. BHET2, assembly GCF_005938125.1. Lineage (GTDB taxonomy): Bacteria > Bacillota > Bacilli > Bacillales > Bacillaceae_B > Rossellomorea. The sequence continues at coordinate 6,851 of NZ_VCQN01000014.1, read as the reverse complement.
AGCAGCATGTAACGAAAACGTTGCAAAATGCCCTCCTTCATCAGAAGATTTCACATGCCTATTTATTCTCGGGACCAAGAGGAACAGGGAAAACGAGCGCAGCGAAGATACTAGCGAAAGCCGTGAACTGCGAACGATCTCCTATCGCGGAACCTTGTAATGAGTGCGATGCCTGCAAAGGGATTACCGATGGTTCGATTCCGGATGTCATCGAAATCGATGCCGCCTCTAATAACGGCGTAGAAGAGATTCGTGACATTCGGGATAAAGTAAAGTATTCTCCGAACGTTGCCGAGTATAAAGTCTACATCATAGATGAAGTTCATATGCTTTCTATCGGAGCATTCAACGCTTTACTGAAAACATTAGAGGAACCACCGAAGCATGTCATTTTCATCCTGGCAACGACAGAGCCTCATAAAATTCCTCTTACAATCATTTCACGTTGTCAGCGCTTTGATTTCAAACGCATTACAGCAAAGGATATAGTGGGAAGAATGAGCCACATTGCCACAGAATCAGGTGTGAACTATGAAGAGAATGCCCTTACTATCATTGCAAGGGCTGCTGAGGGTGGGATGCGTGATGCTCTCAGTCTTCTCGATCAGGCCATTTCCTTTAGTCAGGACAAAGTCACCGTAGACGATGCCCTTACTGTAACAGGAGCTGTTTCTCAAGGCTATTTGAACACACTGGCTAAAGCCATTTTGGAAAGAGATGTTACGACCGGATTAAGTGCGTTGGAAGAACTGCTCTTTCAAGGGAAGGACCCGGCGAGGTTCGCAGAAGACTTTATCCTATACTTCAGGGATATGCTGTTATATCAAACGGCTCCAAATCTTGAAGAATCATTGGAACGGGTCATGCTGGATGATGAATTCAAGGAATTAGCGGGACAAACTCAGGCAGGACAGATTTATCAGTACATTGACGTGTTAAATCAGGCCGGTCAGGAAATGAAGTTCACTAACCATGCCCGGATTTACCTGGAAGTTTCCATCGTAAAGCTTTGTCAGATGGAAACACAGGCCACCGTATCTTCTCCAGAAGTGAATGAAATGATGAAAAAGATTAAGCTTCTTGAAAAAGAGGTGGAACAGCTGAAGGCAAGTGGAGTCAAGGTTCAAGCAGAATCCGCAGCACAGCCAGCGAAAAAACCGATCAGGGCAAAGAAAGGCTTCAGGGCTCCTACCGGAAAGATTCAGGAAGTACTCCGAACGGCTACCAAAGAAGATCTCAATCTCATAAAGAGCCGCTGGGGTGACATGGTTGAAACGTTGAATCAACGTCAGATGCGTTCACAGTCCGCATTGTTAAATGATGCGGAACCTGTAGCAGCTACAAACGGTTCATTTGTGTTAAAATTCAAATATGATATTCATTGTCAGATGGCGATGGAGAATCAAGCTTTCACATCAGCGATTGCTTCCATACTGGAAGAGCTTACGGGAAATAACTATGCAGCGATTGGAATTCCCGAAGATCAGTGGGTGTCCATAAGGGAAGACTTTATCCGACATTCCAAAACGGATGATGGTGAATCATCCGGTGAGGAACAGGGTGATGACTCTTTATTGAAAGAAGCTGAGAAACTTGTCGGTATGGATTTAATAGAATTAAACGATTAAAGTTGGATGTATAAAAAAAAACTGGAGGTAATGAGATTATGCGTGGAAATGGTAATATGCAAAATATGATGAAACAAATGCAAAAGATGCAAAAGAAAATGGCGGACGCTCAAGAGGAACTGGGTGAAAAGCAAATTGAAGGAACTGCTGGCGGCGGAATGGTTACGGTTATCGTTTCTGGTCATAAGCAAGTCCTTGATGTAAAGATCAACGAAGAAGCGGTTGATCCGGAAGATGTAGAAATGCTACAAGATTTAGTCCTTGCAGCGACAAACGATGCACTGAAGAAAGCGGACGAATTAACGAACTCGACTATGGGTCAATTCACTAAAGGAATGAACCTACCGGGAATGTTCTAGGAGGCAATACGATGCATTATCCTGAGCCTATATCGAAGCTGATCGATAGCTTTATGAAATTGCCGGGAATCGGGCCGAAAACTGCGGCCCGTCTGGCTTTTTTTGTTCTTAGCATGAAAGAAGATACCGTATTGGACTTTGCGAAAGCACTGGTCAGTGCAAAGCGTAATTTAAGTTACTGCTCCGTCTGCGGTCATATTACGGATCAAGATCCCTGCTATATTTGCGAGGATCAAAGAAGGGATCGCAGCATCCTCTGTGTGGTTCAAGATCCTAAGGATGTCATTGCGATGGAGAAGATGAAAGAATACAACGGGCAATACCATGTGCTGCATGGTGCCATCTCCCCGATGGATGGAATTGGCCCGGAAGATATCAATGTGCCCGATCTCATTAAACGTCTTCAAAGTGATGAAGTTCAGGAGGTCATTCTCGCAACCAACCCTAATATTGAAGGGGAAGCGACAGCTATGTACATTTCCCGGCTCGTCAAACCATCCGGTATCCGAATCACCAGAATTGCCCACGGGCTTCCTGTTGGCGGTGATCTCGAATACGCAGATGAAGTAACGTTATCGAAAGCCCTTGAAGGAAGAAGAGACGTTTAACGAAGGAGAGGACACCTATGTTTTTCCGAAAAAAAGGAAAACTAAAAAAAGAGTATGACCAATCCTTACTTCACGTTTTAGACGAAACCAAGGATCATTGGAATCAGCAGCGTTCGATTGATGAGATGAGCGTGGATTACAATTTGAATCTTCATTGTCACTCGAAAATAGCAGAAGCGAAATATTTTTTTCTGTTTAGAGAAGCGAAACATAGAAAGATCGTCATAAAAAGGTAGACAACCTTCATATCCTTTCAATAAGAGACTAAATATGTTCTATGTTGAGAGGAGAGAAGGGTATGAGCCCAGTTATCGTCATAGCGGTGATCAGTGGCCTGATTGTACTTTTATTAGCTACAGGCACGCCCATCAAGCCGCTTCGGTTCGTTGGACAAGTTGCCATGAAGGTTATGATCGGAGCACTATTTCTGTTCTTCCTGAACGCCTTTGGCAGTCAGTATGGAATTCACGTTCCTATTAATGTAGCAACTTCATCTATTTCAGGGATATTAGGCATTCCGGGAGTAGTGGGACTTACGGTGATTCAGATGTGGATTTTATAACGGTCAGTAGAATATTTAGAAGGGCAGTCGAGATCTCAGGTAAGGGTTACCTGAATCTTGACTGCCTTTTTTTCTTTACTCACTTAGAAACGTTTTTGGCATGACGACAGCCATTACTTCACCACGGGCGCATAGCTTCCCATCTGCAAACACTTCCGTTTCCACTTTAAACTTCTTCGGGTGAATCTCATGAACCGTACCTACCGCTTTTAATGGTACATTGTGAGGAGTCGGTTTCATGAAGTCAACATGCAAGGAAGCTGTCACGAAGCGTGGGGGTTCTTGTCCGTCCCCAATCTCCCCACCGTTCTTTTGGTGGAGAGCAATCGCTGCTGAACCAGTACCGTGACAATCAATTAAAGACGCGATCAACCCGCCATACACATAACCTGGCAAAGCGGTATGTTCCGGTTTTGGAGTGTAGATGGTGACTGTATGATCCCCATCGACTCCTGTGCGGAAATGGTGTCCATCTTTATTTAAGCGGCCACACCCATAGCACCATGAGAAATCATCCGGGTAGTGGTCCTGAATGGCATCAACAACTTGATTCATCTGTCTCTCTCCTTCTGTTTAACTTACTCCTTAGTACTCTTCTATATATAGCACGGGATTCCCTTCATTCTTCTAGGGGGTTATTTCTCTTCTTTACGAATTGGCTGAATTCAATTACTATTGAGGTAATAAATGATAATGAATATCAATATCGATTTTATATAAGAGGTGAATCACCATGAATCTAAGCCAAATTCAAAGGAACGAAAAGTTTCAGATCTCGGACTTAACTGACCTCCATCCTTTCGTAAAGCGTCGCTTAAAGGATATGGGAGTGTATGAAGGCAGTGAAGTCAAAGTAATCCGTTATTGTCTCTTTGGAGGTCCTTGTCTTCTGGAATGTTCAGGTCAGCGGGTTGGGATTCGCAGAAAAGATACAGGTTGTATTAAAGGGGCGCGAATATAATGGAAACCGCACTCTTAGGAAATCCCAATACTGGCAAAACGTCTCTATTTAATCAAATCACAGGTTCATACGAATATGTCGGCAACTGGAGTGGAGTGACTGTTGATAAAAAGGTCGGTCGGATTAAGAACTCTGTTCAGTCGTTGATTGACTTACCAGGTGTATATTCACTGAATCCACTATCCCATGATGAGCGAGTGGCATCGATGGCTCTTCTGCATGAAGAGGCAGAACAAATCCTTAATATCGTAAATGCCAATCAGCTTGAACGCAGTTTGTATTTAACGATCGAACTACTGGAGACGAATCTCCCGACCGTGATCGTTCTTAATATGATGGACATCGCTGAAAAAAGGGGAATCAAGCTGAATGTGGAGCTCCTTGGTAAGTTATTAGGGGTGAAAAGTTATTCTACCATCGCCCGAAAAGGAAGAGGTTGCGAAGAAATCATTCAGCTGTTTCAGGGCAGCACGCTTAAGCCTACTGTTCCTTTTTCCCTTGATTACGGTCCGATAGTGGAGGAAGCCATTTCCAGGATCTTATCTCATATGGAAATGGAAGAAAATCCGAAAAAACGATGGGTAGCCGTTCAATATTTAATAGGGAATGAGTTGATCCAGCAGGTATTGGATGAATCACATCCTGGTCTGAAAGGTATGAAGGTACAGGCTGAAGAGCTTCTATTAAAAGAAAAAGGTCGATCTCTGGAAGAAACGATCTACACTAAACGAAAATCATTCATCAATCAAATCGTAGTCCAAGTAACCGAGGAACAAAAGAAACAGGAGGCTCTTCCTCTTACTGTTTGGCTCGATCATATTGCCACCCATCCAGTCTTTGGAATCCCATTCTTTCTACTTGTCCTGCTGGTGGTATTCCAATTGACTTTCGGTTGGCTTGGGACACCTATTTCAGATGCCCTCGATGCCTTCTTTGCCGGGCCGTTAACAACCGGTGTTCAATATCTATTGAATCAGATGAATGCATTGCCATTCATAAAGGCGGTAATCCTTAAGGGAATCATTGCCGGTGTCGGTGGCGTTCTCGTGTTTGTTCCACAAATATTTATCTTGTTCTTCTTTATTTCCTTATTAGAGGATTCGGGGTATATGGCCCGTGTGGCAGTGGTGATGGACAGACTGATGGAATTCATTGGATTAAACGGAAAAGCCTTTATCCCGTTGATCATCGGCTTTGGATGCAATGTACCTTCCATTATGGCAGCACGCACAATTGAGCAGCCAAAGGAGAGGTTACTGACTATCCTCATCTCACCGTTCATGTCCTGTTCTGCGAGGCTGTCTGTTTATGCTCTGTTTGTTGCGGCGTTCTTTAGTGAGCATCAAGCCATTATTGTGTTGTCCCTATATGTATTAGGAATTGTGGTAGCCATAATGGTAGCGAAGATTTTTTCATTCTTTTTAAAAAACGAGAAATCGTATTTCGTCATGGAACTGCCTCCTTATAATGTTCCCCAGCCTTTGCAATTGCTCAGAAGTACTTGGGATAAAGGGAAAGGATTTGTGCGTAAAGCGGGTACCTTTATCTTTGGGGGAACGGTATTCATTTGGCTCTTTTCTTATTTAGGTCCCGCTGGAGCCGATGTGCCAATCGATGAAAGTTTCATGGCCATCGTCAGTGGAGCGTTTGCTCCGATCTTCGCTCCGCTGGGATTTGCATCTTGGCAAGCGGTCTCTGCCCTCTTCACAGGGTTCTTGGCGAAGGAAGTCGTTGTGTCGACCATGAATATTCTATATCATGTACCAGCAGGTGAATCATTAGCGAATTTACTTCCACAGTTCTACACGCCACTTGCTGCCTATACGTTCTTAGTATTCATATTATTGTACACACCTTGTTTAGCGACTGTGGCCATCATGAAAAAGGAAACAGGGAGTATGAAGTTGACACTGTTATCGATTGTGTATTCTTTTGTCGTCGCATATATAGTGGCCTTTGTCGTATATAAAGTAGGTCAGTTTATTTTTTAGTAGGAGGGTCTGTCATGATTATCAGTATAATTCTAGGACTTCTCATTTTTGGATATGCCACCTGGATGGTCTTTTCATTCTTCAAAAAAAGTCGTCAAGGGAAATGCGGTACATGCGCTCTTAATAAAACGTGTAAGTCCGGATGTGCATCAGTAAGTCACGACCAACGGCAGGATGTATTGAAATAAATAAAGAACCAGAAGAAGGATCCACTTCCGTATATGGAGGTTGATCCTTCTTTATTCATATTTCACGAGAAGCATTCCTCCCTAAAAATATTGATAAGGAGAAGATTGTTACAGGGGGATCCGGGAAAGGGGTATATGAATTCTTAAGGGCCCTAGCTTTCCTTGACAGCATCTGCTCCTAAACATAGTGAGGATACTGTTTCCTTCTATATTAACGTGGTCATTTTTTATCCTAAAAAGAATGAAATGAAAATTCTTCTGAAATGAAATTCAAAAAGATGAGAAATAGTATTGACTCTTTCTAGTAGAAGGTGATATTATATTCCTTGTCGCCAAAACAAGGCGGAAAACAAATTTCAAAAAAAGCTTGACGATTAATGACGAAAAATGTTATATTTAAGAGGTGCTCAAGAGAGCCCAACGCAATATTGAACCTTGAAAACTGAACAAAACAAGACAATACGTCAACGTAAATTCTAGATTTATTTTTAAAGAGCTATTCAAACTTTTATCGGAGAGTTTGATCCTGGCTCAGGACGAACGCTGGCGGCGTG
>NZ_VCQN01000013.1 GCF_005938125.1 Bacillus sp. BHET2 | reverse complement strand
TGCTTCAGAGGCTTTGCCTTTTTAACACAGTACTGCCTGCCAATATGGTAGGCAGATGTATCATAAACAAGCAAAAAGTGTTCATAATTATTTAGCAAAAACTGTTCATTTGTACTTGACGGTTACAAGACTTTAAGAAGGAGGGCATACACTAATCCTTCGGTAATGTAAGCATTAATAATTTTGTAGAGTTCGGTAATAAGAGCATCGAGTGATCCTTAGATACTTACTTTACCGATAAATAACACAAGAAAGCCCTTGATATCAAGGGCTTTCTTGCATCTAATAAGACATCCACATTAATAAACCTTAAATACTTCGGTAAAGTAAGTAGTTTTGTTTTGATTTATTCTGCAAAGTGAGCAGTACGACCGCAGAAGTCAAAGCAAGTATATCTGAATTCATCTGAATTCGTGTTCGTGTTATAATAATTTGGAAAAATACTCCTGGCATAGTTGGACATATGCATAAAGGAGTTTAATATGGAGGATGGTTATGGCACAAGGTATTTTTGGTGGGATGAGTAACTATGAGGATCAATCTATCGGTGACATTATTGAAGATTTAAACAAATGGATTTTTTATACTGAACAGATCAAAGCATATATCGAAGAGGGGATCACTACATTAAAGCATAAAGGTTATTGGAGCAAAGTTCCCTTCAATTTTCAGATGACTTTGACCTCAAGTATTAGATGTCAAAAAACATTTATTGAAGACTTCTCAATTATATTAAAGGCTATAGAGAAGGATCAATTAACTTTAAGGGAAGTAAATTTAATGAAGAAGATAGGTATTAATGCAATTGAGTATAACACTGAGTATGGAAGAACATACAAGGAAGAATATGAATGGAAAGATTTTGGGAATGAAAATTTTAAGATTGTTGAAAATATGTACGCGAAAGGAAGAGACTTTTTTGTCACTTTGCAAGATGCGACTAATATCTCTGCTAGATTAAATGATTACATTAATACTCTTCCCTCTGTAGTTCATAACAGTATTACACAAACAGTAACAGGGAGCGGTAATGTGGTAACCGGAATAAATAACGGACCAATAAATAACTCGATAACTATTACTGATTTTTCTAATGAACTTGACTCTGCTATACAGAAGCTGAAAGACAGTGATTTAGATAAACCTCAGAAAGAGTATCTAGAAGAAATTTTAGAGGAGTCCAGAGAGGCTGTAACCAATGGAGACCTGAGTGCACAGGCAACCACAAAATCAAAAATGAAGAGTTTTTTAATTGGTGCAGGTTCCAAAGCCCTCCCTATAGTAAATCTACTAGGGACGTATTCAAGTATCGCTTCTTACTTTAACTTCTAAATATCTGTTGATTTTTAAGTGGGAAAGTTTACAAAAAACCGACTCACTAATAGTGAGTCGGTTCCATTCATATGAAAGTCCATTCCGTTTTACAATGGGTTTGATCCAACTATCCTGCTATCTCCCTCGTTAATGTCATCAATAACCTTTTCAATTTCAACGTATGGTGTTAAACGATAATCGATCGAAGAAAAATTCTCTCGTTCAAAGTTGATAGATATTTTTTTAATTGATAAAAGAAAAATAGCTCTTTTTTCTTCATTACTATATTTATAAATATCTTCTTTGAATCGATTAAAGAGTTCTTCCGGTTTGCTATCTTTATAAAGATGTTCTAGTTTCTCGAGTGTTTCTTTCAGATGAACTTGCTCTTGCTCTAAAAAGTTAATTTGTAATTTAAAGCTTTCACTTATTTCTTGGAAAAATTCATTTTCTTTTTTTACAAAACTGAATTTATATCGAAGTTGATATAATTGTTCTTTTTGCTCACTGATCTTAGTTTCAAGAGTCTTTTTCCACTTGATGTAGATACCTTTAATGCGGTCTTGTTGCCTCTCAATCTCTCGTCCCCAACGTTGTGTGAATTCTTCAAAGATCTTAGTGTGCAGTTCAAATAAATTAAGTTTCTTTTTACAATATTTACAGTGATAGTATAAATACTTCTTTTTCGAATTAGCAGGACTCATATTCTTAACTGATAATTTATCTTGACAACGGTCACAATAAACAAGGTCTCTTAATACAAAGGGGCTATCCATACGGTCTTTGTTTTGTTTGTGATTTCTTATGAATTGTGTGGTTGCCCATAGGTGTGGACCAATCAAAGGTTTATGATGATCTTGCAAAAAGAATCTGTTTACCAATGGTTTTGGTTTGCTATTCTCATAACTTGTTCTAGTAAACCAAACTAGGTTGCCGGTGTACCATAAATTATTTAAAATATACCTAACACTAGAATCTGACCAATTACTATTCAAAGAAGGTGGATTTACATTAGTCGAATTTAGCAGTGTTGCAATCTTTTTGTCGCTATAGCCGAAACTATATAAGTAAAATATTAACTTTACTATTATTGCATCATCGTTAGTCTTTAAACTATGATCCTTTTTATTATCCTTAAATACCTTTGAATAACCGAATGGGGTTCTTGAGCCAGGTCTATCAGGGAAATTCGAGTTATAAGTATGACTTTTTTGGTAGTCATAAGAACGTATAGACTTTTTTTGTGACTCCTCGTGATCAATAGTAGCCTTTATTTGTGTTATAGGGCTATTTTCATCCCATTCACCATCAGTTTTAGTGCTGTAGAATTTAAAACCCGGCTTTTCAAACTTAATAGGTCCAATAATATTGAGAGCAAAGTCCTCTATTTGTCTAGAAACTCTTGATTCATCATAAAAGATAATTGCATTAACACTTGAAGAAGAAAGAACAAAGTTTTTCATTTCTTTCATCTTTTCTCTCTTTTGAGCAGATTTATGGAAGGCGGAAGTGGCTTGGTCAACAAATAATACCACTGCTTGGAATCCTTCTAGTTTAGCTCTGTATAATACCTCACGTTCCTGTATTTTAAAGGAGTGGCCTTTTGTTTGAACATCATCAGACCAGCGAATATAGCCAGCTGCAACTTTTTTTGAGGCTCTATAAATGTTAAAAGGTAAGTCAACCACAGGTTCATAATCTCTTTCAATTTCGGATAACAGATAAATTCCGTCTACAAAATATTTATATTTATGCTCCAACAGCATCCTTTTCACCGCTTTCTTCCAAATAATCACCAAAGGCTACGTGATATATTAAAGCATCAGAGCTAACTTCTATTGAAGAAAAAAACAACGGCATTAAAAAATAAAGGTCATAGTTGAGGACGTGTCCAACTAAACGACTTTTTATTTTATCAATTACTTCATTAATGCCTTTCCGAGATTCTTCTATTCTGATCATTATTACTTGGTGATTTGAAATCCTTTCTTTGATTTCTCGTGCCTTTGAAATTAAATCCTGAGGAATGCTTAGTTGATTAGGCCCGATAATTTGAGTGATTTGTTTGTGATATTCTTTTAGCTTTCTGTCTAAAAATTCGATCTCCTTTATATGTTTATTCTCTAATTCTCTAAGATGTTTAAAAACGTCTTTTTTTATTTTTTCTGTAGAAATGTTATCAAGTACTTCAGAGAGTTGATTAGTGATAGTTTGGTTGTAGTCTTCCACTGTTATCATAATCTTTGAATGTTTTTTGCTACATACGTAATAACCACTCTCTCCTAACGCAGGAGATCTAAATACCATATTAGTTTTACAGATGCTACATAAGGGATGGATTAGACCATTATTAGAGGATTTATTTATGGCTTCTAGTAAATTTTCCTGGTGTAGTTCAATAACTTCTTGTACTTCTAAAAACTCTTCAAATGAGATAATCGGCTTTACGTGATGTAAAACATCGTAGCCGTAAGGAGTTCTAATTCTTCCAGCATAAAAAGGATTTCTTAAGTAATTTAAAAGCACCGGAAAATTTTTATTATTCAGGGTGCTTTTATATTTCATTAAAGTTTGGAATAAATCATTAGGCGTTTTTGATTCAACTATTCCATTGAAAAATGATTTAATATCATATATCAATACTGGATCAGGCACATATTTTGTATCTTTTTTTACTCCTGTTCTAATATATCCAAACGCTTGTGCTGGAAACTGTTTTCGAGTATCAGAAGTTCTTCTTACAATATTTTTTCCTTCGTTTTGAGCAAACACCCCATAAAGTGACTCGATAGCCAATACATCCGAAAAAGGGGGTTGTCCTTCAGCTGTATAAATAACTTTAATATTGTATTTATAAAACTCTTTTATTAATGATACGAACTCATAAAAATTTCTGGCTAGTCTATCTCGGTGATAGACAATTACTGTTTTTATTTTTCCAAGACGAATATCGTCGAGTAATTTCATAAGTGCGGGGCGTTTCTCAATTGTTAATTTATTTGCGGAAACATTATCATCTTTATAATAAGTTACTTTATTTAAATCGATATTTTGGTTACTAATATAGGCGTCAGCTAATGCTATTTGTGTGTTCATATTTTGACCTATTGAACTCACTCTAAAATAAGCCCCCACAGCATCATCAAGAATTTTTCTCGCATCATAGTATTGCATTTATTTATTGCTCCTCTTCAATCATATTTTGGCTGCTAAGCAATAGAGTTCCTTTCGTCTTAGGTGAAAGATCCAATTGATCTATCATTATTTTTTCAATCAGTCTTTTAATAAAGTAGCTTGATTCTTCTGTAGACTCCTCACAAAATGATACTTTAATTATTGGTTTTCTATTCATTTAAGACATCCTCTCGGTAATGAACTTAGAATCATCATTGACGAGAGGATGGTTTTTTATACTAAACTACTCAAACTTAAGGTCTAGTTGCACCTGGTAAACTTGTTCAACTGGCTTCTCTTGCTCTTTAGGGTTCCTTGGGACTATTAATATCTTTGGAAATATTATTGCAGGAACATCTAATTCCATTAGTAGGTCATTTAGATTGTACATTAACGTTATCCTCTTTATTAATTGATTGTATGAAGCGAGTTATAATGAATTTTGAGATCCCAACTGATTCACAGTTTGCTAGAACTCTATCTAAAATATGATGGTTTTCTTTAAGGTTAGACACTGCTTTTCCCTCCTGGATTTATTTTTCGAACGAATTATATTCCACTTACTTCTTCATTTTCAAGAGTTGAGATAAAAAAATAATAAGAGCCAATAAAATATCGGCTCTTTAAAGTTAGCGGTATGTTTTCTATTACATAACTATTGTTTTCTTTTCCGGCTTTATTTTTATAAACGGTTAATTTTTTTTATGATAAATTTAGGATAAAGACTTCAATTACATACTTTTCTACTTAACAAAGAGTATTCATTCGATAAAAAAGGGGACCAAACCTATGCGATTTGATCCCCTGGATTATATATTATCACTTCTCAATAACACTTCTTATTTCCTGTAATTTTTTTTGACTTTCTTTATACCTTATATAAAGATGATCTACCAATTCTCTAACTTCATCAATTACTTCTGGTTGGCTCCGCTTTGGTAATGATTCTAATTTATTCAATCTGTGGGTTATTTTTTTTCGAGTACCTAATGCACTCTTTTCGCCGGCTTCGTTTACCTCCATATAAACATCCCAATAGTCATATTGAGGAAAGTCTTCTTTCCAAATTTTCGAGATTTGTTTTCCTTCTCGGGCAAGCATTATTATTTTTTCTGAATCCCTTACATCAGTTATCAACTTTGTCACATCCTTGGCTTTAATTTTTATTTCATATCAATAATGATAGGCTCATCTACATCAATTTTGGAATTTACCTCTTCAATGAATAATTTCCTAGCAACATTTCCTATAGTATTAGTAGAGACTGCATCAACAGTGCCACCAATTAATCCTCCTGCAATAGGAACCATCTTTCCTAAATTAACAACTCCTTTTTCACCAAACTTAGTTAAAAGCCGAAAGCCTACAGCTTGGTTGATCTTCTTAATGACTTCTCCAGCTATTTTTTTAATGCCGGTAATTGCTAACTTCTTTCCAATTTGAATTCCTGAATTTTTCAGAATATCTTTAGCTCCGTTACCGGCCAAACAAGCATAAACAAAAGTTTTAACTTCATCAGACTTAAGATCGTGCCCACCCATATGTGCAATAGCCGCTACCATTCTCATCTGCACTAGAATGACGCTGGTAATGTTCGCCGGAATTGCTATGGGCATAACTATCAACCCGCCTAGTCCAGATAAAAATCCACTTGTAGCACTCTTGGTATTTTGCCATCTGATTAAACTGTTAGCATTTTCTATTAAAGTACCGGTCTTTGTGGAGTAATTATCAGCTAACTCTGTTGCTGTGTCCATTCCTGGAATACCACCATTCACTGCTTTATCGTAAGACCAGTCCAGTGCTTTCATAATTGCATCGTGGGTTAAAGATTTCTTTTTTGTAACCATTTTTTACCCACACTTTAATGAATTTTGTTCTATATTTTTAATCATAACTTATTGTGTAGGTTTTAAGATATAAAAGTTTTCCATAATTTTGATATAAATATACAATAGTACCTAGCCAGTTTTTTGGAAGAGTTAACAGGTATTCTATAGTATAATAGTCTTAATATAGATTTTATGAGGTGTTTAAATGATTACTGGAGAATTGAAAAACAAAGTAGATAAAGTCTGGGAGACATTCTGGACAGGTGGAATAACAAATCCTTTAACTGTTATTGAACAGTTTACATATTTGTTGTATATCAAAGGCCTAGATGATAACGAAAAGAAAAAAGAAATGGATGCGGAACTTTTAGGAATAGATCACGAAGGTATCTTCCCACAAGATAAGCCACAGTTTCGATGGTCTATTTTTTCAAATATGGGACCGGATGAAATGTTTATTGTGGTGTCACAGGAAGTTTTCCCATTTATTAAAGATTTGGGTGGGAAAGGATCTGTTTACTCTAAATTTATGAAAGATGCTATCTTCGTAATTCCTACACCATCTCTTTTAGCAAGAGTGGTTGCAGGAATAAATGGGTTAATGCAAGCCAGTAATACAGATGGTAAAAAGGATACTCTAGGTGACTTATATGAGTATTTACTATCAAAACTTTCTACAGCTGGTACAAATGGTCAATTTAGAACTCCACGCCATATCATTGATATGATTGTTAAATTGATGAAGCCAACACCAGAAGATATTATAGTAGATCCAGCAGCTGGTTCAGCAGGATTTCTTGTTTCCGCTGGTGAGAATCTAAAAGAAAATCATAGTGATATGTTTTTGGTTCAAAGCCTGAGAGAGCATTTTAATCAAAAAATGTTTCACGGTTTTGAAATGGATGGTACGATGCTTCGTATAGGAGCAATGAATATGATGCTTCACGGGGTTGACAATCCTAATATTGCTTATCGTGATAGTTTATCCGAACAAAATAAGGACACTGAGCAGTACACTCTTGTTCTTGCTAATCCACCTTTTAAGGGGTCTTTGGATTATGAATCTGTATCTGATGATCTACTAAAAATTACAAAAACGAAGAAAACAGAGTTATTATTCTTAGCATTATTTATTAGAATGCTCAAAAAAGGTGGAAGGGCTGCTGTTATTGTTCCTGACGGCGTATTATTCGGTAGTTCTAATGCCCATAAATCTATTCGGAAAGAAATTGTTGATAATCATAAATTGGAGGCAATTATTTCTATGCCATCAGGAGTATTTAAACCATATGCTGGAGTATCAACGGCAATAATGATCTTTACTAAAACAGGTGCTGGTGGTACCGATAATGTTTGGTTCTATAATATGAAGGCTGATGGTTATTCTTTAGATGACAAACGGAATCCAATTGATGCAAACGATATTCCAGATATCTTGGAAAGATTTAATAACTTAGAAGCTGAAGATAATAGAAATCGTACAGAGCAATCTTTCTTTGCACCAGTAAATGAAATTCGTGATAATGATTATGATTTATCCATTAACAAATATAAAGAAATTAAGTATGAAGAGATGGAATATGATAAACCAGAAGTTATTTTTGGGAAATTAATGAAATTAGAAGAAGATATAATGAAAGGTTTAGAAGAAATGGAGAGGTTAGTCAAGTGAGTACGATGGTTCCTTTAGTATCTATTTGTGACTTTCAAGGCGGTACTCAACCTCCTAAAAGTGAATGGATATCAAAGAATAAAGATGGATACATTCAAATGTTGCAGATTAGGGATTTTACCCAGGAAAGAAAAGAAACTGAATATGTTCCTTTAAAACCAAATTTAAAAACTTGTGAAGAAGATGACATACTAATAGCGAGATATGGGGCGTCTATCGGTAAAATACTGACTGGTAAAAAAGGTGCGTATAATGTTGCGATAATCAAGACAATACCAGATGAGAAAAAAATAACCAAACAGTACCTTTATTATTATCTGAAATCTAGTATATTTCAAAGCTTTGTTAAGAATGTTGGAACAAGAGCAGCACAAGCAGGTTTTAATAAACAAGACTTAAAGGATTTAGATATCTACTTACCATCATTAGAAAACCAAATGCAAATAGTAGAATTATTACAAAAAGCTCAATTCCTTATAGATGTACGTAAAGAACAGATTGAAACGTTATCAACGCTACAACAAAGTATGTTTCTTGAGATATTTGGTGATCCAATTAAGAATACTATGGATTGGAAAATTACTAAACTCGGAGATATTGGAAAGTGGAAAAGCGGTGGTACGCCCAGTAGAGAACAAAAGGAATATTTCCAAGGTTGTATACCTTGGTTATCTTCAGGCGAATTAAATCAGCTCTACACTTATTCCAGTAACGAGCACATTTCTGAAAAGGCAGTAGAAGAGACATCAGCTAAACTAATCCCAGTAGGTAGTCTTTTACTTGGTATGTATGACACAGCTGGGTTAAAATCCACTATTACTAAAGTAGAATGTAGCTGTAATCAGGCAATAGCTTTCTCCAATTTGGATAATGGAACTGTATCTACAGAATATGTGTATTTTACAATCCAATTACTAAAAGAATACTTGAAAAATCAGCAGCGAGGGGTAAGGCAGAAAAATTTTAACTTAACAATGATAAAGAATATTGAGATTCCTTTGCCACCACTAAATATTCAAAAAAAATATGAAGATATATTTTTAAATATAGAAAAACAAAAAACACTTATGGAAAAAAGTCTATTACAATTAGAGGAAAATTTCTATTCACTTATGCAAACTTCATTCAAAGGGGAGTTAGTAAACAATTAACACTTATTTATTGACTGCCATCTTTAGGGGGGATATATTTGTTATCGAATTTTGAGTTTCTACAGGAAAAAGCTCAATTTAGTACTTTCAAAAATGCTTGCCTAGAGGCGGAAAAAAGCCTTCAAGTTAGCCCTGCAACTTGTGCAATTTTGACTCGTCGTGCATTAGAGTTATCAGTTAAATGGTTATATGCATCCGATAGTGAGCTAAAGGTACCATATCAGGACAATTTATCAAGCTTAATTCACGAGCCAACATTTAAGTCTATAATAGACGAAGAGCTTTTCCCTTCAATAAAATACATCATTAAACTAGGAAATGTGGCAGTACATACGAATTCTGCAATAACAAGAGGTGAAGCTGTATTAGCATTACATAACCTTCATCAATTTATTGATTGGTTAGATTATTGTTACTCAGATAATTATTCTGATTTGGAGTTTAAAGAAGAGCTTCTTTTAACTGGAGAGGAGCCAAGAAGGAGACCTGAAGAATATAAAGAGCTATATGAAAAGTTGAGTTCCAAAGACCGAAAGCTTGCAGATTTGATGCGTGAAAATGAGGATCTACGAAAGGTCTTAACTGATAAACGTATTGAGAATACAGAACAATACAATTTCCAAGTAGATGAAATTTCGGAACATCAAACCAGAAAGATCTACATTGATTTAGAACTTAAATTAGCTGGTTGGGAGTTTGGGAAAAACGTAATTGAAGAGTATCAAGTTTCCGGTATGCCAAACAATCAGAATACAGGATTTGTTGATTATGTTTTGCTTGGTGATAACGGGAAACCAATAGCTTTGGTTGAGGCGAAGAAAACTTCATATGATGCTAACAAAGGAAAGCAACAAGCAAAGTTGTATGCTGATTGCATTGAACAAATGCACGGTCAAAGACCGATTATTTTCTACACAAATGGATTTGATATCAGGCTTTGGGATGATATGAATTACGCTGAACGGAAAGTATCCGGGTTTTATACTAAGTCAGATCTCCAACTATTAATTGATCGTCGGACAATTCAAAGACCATTGGTGGATCTTGAAATTAAAGAGGAGATCTCCAACCGTTATTATCAAAAAGAAGCAATCCTTGCTGTATGTGAAGCTGTACAAGCAAAACAACGAAAAGCACTCTTAGTGATGGCAACTGGAAGTGGAAAAACCAGAACCGCAGTATCTCTAGTGGATGTACTGGTTAGACATAACTGGGTAAAAAATGTGTTGTTCTTAGCCGATAGAACAGCTTTGGTATTACAAGCAAAGAAGAACTTCAACAACCTCCTTCCTAGTATGACTCTATGTAATTTGCTAGATAACAAAGATAACCCTGAATTAAGTAGAATGGTATTTTCCACATATCCAACGATGATGAATGCAATTGATGATACAAAACGTAAAGATGGCAATAAGCTTTTTACTGTAGGCCATTTTGATTTAATCATTGTAGACGAAAGTCACCGGAGTATATATAAAAAATACCGGGCAATCTTTGAATATTTTGATGGCATCTTATTAGGGTTAACAGCTACTCCAAAAGATGAAATTGATAAAAATACTTACGATATTTTCGACTTAGAAACCGGTGCTCCTACTTATGCATATGAACTTGAACAAGCAGTAAAAGATGGTTATCTAGTAGAATACCGAACGTTTGAAGCTTCTTCAAAAATTTTAGATGACGGGTTACGATATGATGAATTATCTGATGAAGAAAGAGAACAATTTGAAGATACTTTTGATGAAGAAGAAGGCGAAGAGATAAGCAATTCTGCAGTAAACCGGTGGTTGTTTAATGACAATACTATCGATCAAGTGTTAAATGATCTAATGGAGAAAGGAATTAAGGTTGAAGGTGGAGATAAGCTAGGTAAGACAATTATCTTTGCTAATAATTCCAAGCACGCTAAACGTATTGTTGAGCGGTTTAACCAAATATATCCGCAATACAACGGAAAGTTTGCTGCTCAAATTGATTATAAAGTCGATTACGTACAAACTCTTATTGATGACTTTTCAACAAAAGATAAATTTCCGCAAATTGCAGTATCCGTTGATATGTTAGATACTGGAGTTGATATTCCGGAAGTAGTAAATCTGGTATTTTTCAAAAAGGTTCGTTCAAAATCTAAGTTTTGGCAGATGATTGGTCGAGGTACTCGCCTATGTCCAAATCTTTTTGGAGTCGGTGAGGATAAAGAATACTTCCTAATTTTTGATTATTTAAGAAACTTTGAGTTCTTTAGGGAAAATCAAAAAGGAATTGAGGGTAAAGTTTCAGTTGGGTTAACTGAACGGATCTTTAATCTAAAAGTAGATATTATTAAAGAACTTCAGGCAATAGACTTTCAAGTAGAGCCTTATCTTCGGCACCGTAAAGAACTAACTGAAGATGTGTACCAAGAGATAACTCGGCTTAATGATGAAAACTTCCAAGTAAGAATGCATCTGCAATATGTCCACAAATATAAGAACCAGGAGAATTGGCTAGCCCTTAGCGTTACAAATGTAAGTGAAATTCAAAAGCATATTTCACCGCTGATTATTTCAATAGCGGATGATGAATTAGCGAAGCGATTTGATAGTGTAATGTATTCAATTGAACTTGCTAAACTTACTTCAAAGAATGCTTCTAGACCTATTAAGAGTGTAGTACAGACCGCTGAAGAACTATCTAAGCTTAGTACAATCCCTCAAGTTAATGCCAATAGAGACACTCTGTTAAAGGTACAAACTGATGTTTTTTGGGAAGAAGCCAATATTTTCGAATTAGAAGAAGTACGTGAGGCCTTACGTGAGTTGGTTAAATTCCTAGAAAAAGAAAGTCAAAAAGATTATTACACTAACTTCAAGGATAATTTTACGCTAATTAGTGAAGGCGAAACACCTTTTTACGGCTCGAATGATCTGCAAAATTACCGTAAGAAAGTAAATCAATACTTAAAAGATCACCAAGATCAAACAGCGATTTATAAGCTGCGTTATAATAAACCACTTACCAGGCAAGATGTAGAAATTCTTGAAGGAATTCTGTGGAATGAACTAGGTACTCAGGATGATTATAAAAAAGAATTTGGTGACACACCTATTACCAAACTAGTTAGGCAAATAGTTGGGCTGGATCAACAAGCTGCTAATGAAGCGTTCTCAGATTTCTTGAATGAAGAGAAGTTAAATGTTAACCAACTTCGATTTGTTAAGCTCATTATAAATTATGTGGTCAAAAATGGAACCCTTGAAAAGAAAGTATTACAAGAAGATCCATTCAGGTCTCTTGGTAGCGTAACTGAATTGTTTAGAGATAACATTGAGGATGTTAAAGGGATTATCAGTGTTATTGATCTGATTAATCGGAATGTTGAGGAGTTTGAAGGGGCATAGTATACTATCATCTAAAGGACCAGTATTTGGTCCTCTTTGCTTGTGTTCAATTTTAATAATCTAAATCTGTTCCCATTGCCATTAATTTATTTTTGAAAATAGTGCATTTCTTTACAAAGTGTTTTTTTTGCTTTTTAATCAACCCTTCCAGTAAAAAAGACATTGATGCAAATACTTTTCGTTTAATCCATTAAGCGAAACCAATTTTATTTACACCTATAACTCCTCGCCTTAAGATATTAATATTAATAGTGTTAGGTTCAGATTTTTTGTAAATAAACTTCTTTGGTTCGATCTTTTTAATATCTGGAGTTTTAAAGACAAACTTTTCGTACTCA
Source organism: Bacillus sp. BHET2 (assembly GCF_005938125.1). Taxonomy (GTDB): domain Bacteria; phylum Bacillota; class Bacilli; order Bacillales; family Bacillaceae_B; genus Rossellomorea. The sequence continues at coordinate 8,835 of NZ_VCQN01000013.1, read as the reverse complement.
AAGACGTTTAACCCTAAACTTTCAATAACCTCTTTAGGGAGTACATAATCTTGTTTCACTAAGCCAAAGAAAGTAAAGCCCGATTCAATACAAAAGGATAAACTAACACGTTTACCGGTACCATATACAAAACTTCCTACTATAGAGCCCAAGAAACTACCTAATAGAAACCCAAAAACGGGAATTTGTATTAAACCCTGAGATACAGATCCTCCCATTAATGCAAAGGAGGTAACTACTAAATCACGAGCACAAGTATCTACAAATTCAACGGGGTTCATTTGACCTGTTGCCACCTTAAACGAATTATGAATCGCATTCATAACAAGTATGGTTCCTAATGAAATCATACTTGGATCAATTGACTTAAGGGTTTCACCTGCTAAACCTGATTTTAAAGTAGCTGTTATCGCAGCTGCAACCGAACCTCTTATAAATCCTTCTACTGATGAATCAAGGGTAATAAAACCAGCTTGAATGAGTTGATCTTTCTCAATGTAACCTTGTTCTATCATATTCATAATTATTCTATATATTTCTGGTGTCACTTTTATTATGGCAGTTAAAGCTGCTGCAGTCACACCTGCTTTTAAAGCTTGCTGTATAACATATTCAACTTTTACAAAATCCTCAGTAGTTAATCCATACCTTTTGGGATTAAAAGTACCATTTTTTATCTCTTCAACTATTTTCAATGCTTCTCCATCTGATAATCCTTGTGAAGAATATCCATTCTCTTCTATAACTGACCTAGCATAATTAGCAGTATGTTGATAAGCTTCTGCTGCTTCGGGACGTGTTTCACTGTTTCTTAGTGCTTGTTTCTGAGCAGCAGATTTAATACCATCACCAGCAATTTGGTCTAAAGGGGCTACCTTTCCAACATCATTATATTTAGGGTTACTCAACCCTTTTGCTGTATCCACTGCGGATTTATAGTATTTAGATTGCCAACTACTAGTGGTTCCCTTGTTAAATATATCAATATCTTTTATGGGATTACTACTTTTGTCTACCCTAGCATAGATATTCTTACCTCCCTTTGCTACAACACCTGTATTAAAGGTCCCTGCGTGCCAATCTTCTGCAACAAAACCCTTTGTTGTTGCGTTATTTGCAGTCAAACGCTGGGAGACTGTCTTGGACATCTCAGAAATAGTTTTATCAATTTCCCTCTGTACTTGATTAATATATTCAAGACTATGATTAACCCCCTGGAAATCACTTGTATTTTTCACAAAATGTCTATAACCTTCCTTAAATGAATTCAATGTATTAATCCTCCATAAATTCATTTAGACCATTAATAAAGAAATTTCTAACCACAACGTTATATTGTTGTTCTTTAATTGCTTTTCTCTTTTTCTGATCAATAAAGAAATATTTTACTATACCTTCTAATATAGGAATGATTGGATAATTAAAGATCAGTGGAAGAGCAAATAGATTTTTTGCCTTTATTGAACTAAAGGACTCACTTATGTTTTTAATATCTTCACTTACCATTTTACAGTAGTCTATAAAACCGCTTAACTCTGCCTTTTTAATAGGAATATAGTTTGTATAAATGACACACCTATGTCCTAACCAACCGTAAGTCATACCGAATTTACTAAATTTAATTTTTATATTGGGGATGAATTTTTGTGAGACCTTCGTATTACCAATGAAAATTACTTTATTTGAAGATGATAATTCAACTTGGTTTTGTTTAAATTGAACTTCGCTCCAAATAGTACATTCGTAATCTTCAAATTCATCGATTAAGCCTACCAGTAAGTTTGCGTAAACTTCTTCGCATTTACCATATACAATAATACAACTTTTTTTATTACCATTATACATTGAATCAATATTCATATTAATTGATCACCGTTCCTATACCTCTATAATAGGCTCTAATATTTATAGCTTTAAAATAATTTATCTGTTTTCTATCTTTAGGGGAAAGTACATCCCGCTTCAATCCTTGAATAATTATCCCGCTCGTTTGTTTAAGTACAACTCTTCCAATTCTATTCATATTCTAACATAATTAGCCAAATTTCTTTGAGGTTTAAACATAAATAAAATCCTTTTCATCCAAAATTTTTTGTCGGTAAGGAATGAACCTACACGACTTACCATTGTGATGTCATCCCGTTAGAAGGGAATTAGATTCCTAGATTATTCCTAATTACATCATCTATTTTAGTTATTAGGATTCATACATCCGGTGCTCGTTGCAATTTGCAAGGTGGGTTGTGATACGTTTCGTGGTGAAACGGTTGGTAAAGCGAGACCTGGACGACTCAGAAGTGTATTTGGTGCACTTGCTGGTACTACAAACAACGGCGGCTCCAAACGCAAAACACGAGTTAATGCCGAATTCTACCCTAATGAAGGGTGATTTTGGGCTTCATCACCACATATCAGGTCTTAACTGAAGAGGACTTTCGAAGAATTATTTTTATCAAATCCATTATATGTTGAATTAAGCGTAAGAAATGAATAAGAACTTCAAAAAGACCAATAATCCATTACGACTAAAAAAGAGTCCATTGGTATTTCACCTATGAAAAATGCCACCCTAGATTACTAACCAGGCTAGGGGTGGCATTTTGTACAATGGTGAAGTATTCTTTAGAATTTAATATTTCCTGTCCCAACTTTTTAAATGAATAAAACTGTTCAAGAGTTTAAAGGAGCATATAGAAGTGTTGTGTGATTAAACTGATTATATCAAAGGTAATTATTGGGAATAGTGGTTATTTAATGTAATTTGAAATGTTGGTTCTCCAAATCTCTTTGACTATATCCTGTGGAGTTACCAGATCGTTATTTCCAGCTAAGTGCATTGTTGTCATTTTTAATTTTAATTGATTCTCTTCATCAATTTCATTTGTAAGAATTTCATTCATTGTGTTGTCATTTGAATCGATATGTCTACCATAGAAGAAATTAATAGTATTACGACCAAACGCTCCAGCATACCAAATTTTTATACCGATGACATATTGGCCCTTTATATATATACTAAATATTGTTTTAAAGTTACTAATTTCATCTTTATCAAACTGAAAATCATTGTTTGTAGCCTGGATTTGAGTAAATAAGGAATCAAACACATCTATTATTTGCTTAAAACTTGTCTTTAAAAATACGTCGATGTCTCGATCAGTAATTTGTTTTAGAGTCTTAAGGTTTAAATCTGAAAAATCATAAATATCATTCTTAGTATTATCCGTATTCGCTTTTCGATTTTTGGGCTTTAAAGCTCTAGGGGTTCCAATAGGATCCATTTCATATAAAGGGATTTGTTGAATACGATGCAAGAGCTCTTCAAATTTTTCGTTGTAATTTTCGTCAATAGAAAAGTCTATAGCGTAATATCCATTTAAGTGAAAAGGAAAAGCTTTCTCAAAATTCCCGCTGTGTTTTAATAAAAAGATAAATTTATTTGGATTGTTCTTTAAAGATTGTAATGAAAGCATCGTTTCGTAGCCAACACCACCCTGTAAATTATCGGCTCTCTCAGCGTACTTTTCGGTTAATACAATAATAATATAATCATTTTCTCGCATATTTTTAATCATCATTGTATTTAGGTTTACAGTGCTAGTTTGTGTCTCAAACACGTCCAATTTTGCCGCAACACCTTCTCTTCTTAAATTGTTTACTAAGTTTATTACCCACTCTTGGTGAATATCTGAATCCCAGCTATAACTTATAAATGCCGACTTATTAGGTTGGTGCATTATTGTATCTCCCCCTTAATAGTTATTAGCTTTCCATTCTCCGTTAGCGTAATTTATAGAACCATATATACCCACCGAATTCCACAAGACATCAAAAATTGGTCTTAATTGAGTAGCTAAATTCTCTTCCATAATATTTACTGAAACTTGTGGGAAAGACAATTCTTCTAAATTTGATTTATATTGATCAAAATAGTGATTAGGTAAATAAATAGTATAATCACCTGCACCTAGTAAAGTAACATTAATAATATAAGGTCCTTTAATATCCAAACTAAATAATAAATCTATATATTTTTTTATGTTTTCTATTAAAGCTCTTTCCAATCGTGAAGCAAAGATTTTTTTATTTTGTGGATCAAAAAATCCTACGTCTACAGCTTCAATAAATCCTTCACGGGAAAATTGTGTGTAGCTTCCACTTCTGTTATTTAATGTAAAAAATCCTTCTGAATTAAATCTATAATCATACACTGCTCCTGAAAGTAAGGGTAAGTCTGTTGCACGATTTTGTAATTTGTGAAGCTCTATATATGATTTTTCTTTGGAATGTATTTTAGTCGATATTATATGTACTAATAATTTTGGTGAATCTTCTTCTTGATCTATTTTTCTTAACTTAATAGAAGAAATTCTTTTATTTATAAGTCCCTCTATATTTTTCGGTATTTCCTTATCTTCTATGCTGACCATAATGTCACCAACTATTTCCAAAAATTCTTTAGTATTAATATGCGGTGTTTTTGTTTCATTTTTATCAATTAGATTATTGATTCTATCTATTAACTTCTCAGTCTTTAGCATTAATTTATCCAAAAGAGTCCCTCCCTTTTATGTATGATTCAGCTTTTTTACTAGAACGAGTGTTTGTATAAAATAATTTTATCATATGAATAGTTTTTGAGCTATATAATGTAAATTCACTTCCAATTTATAGTGGTATAAGGAAGGGGAAAGGCTATCAAAAATAAAATATTTTTTTCTATTAGATTTTTAAAACAGATCATATAACATTAAGATTTTCAATAGTTTTATCTTTAACCTTAAAAAATTATTCTAATATTTTCCTTTTCAAAATATAATTATGCTACCATTTATTTAAAGTAAATAGGGACAGAAGGGGATATGAGATAAATGAACTATAATTATGTACTCTTATTCTTAGTATTAATTTTATTGACAGGTTGCACAAAATTAGAAGCGGAAGTCCGAAAAAGTAGTAGTAAACATACATCTCATTCAGATTTGAAAGAAATTAAAACAGAATTCAAATCGGTTTCTCAAGATGAGCTATTGAAAATTGAGAATATTAGTGTCTATTTTTCATCAAATAGACATTCAACAACAGAATTTAAAATAATAAAAAGTGATAAAACTATAGTGGGTACATATAAGGAAATTGTTACTAATGAGGATAAAACCGATAATTATGTAATAACCTCTTATTTAAATGAATACCCTTCAGAAACAAACGAGAGTCTAGATATAGTAAAGAATTTTTCCATTTCTACTGATGAAATTAAACTGGTTCGGCAAGTAGATAACTTACTAGGGACAACAACAAAAAATTTAATCATACTAAATAAACAAAAGAGTAGTTGGGTAAGTCAATATGATTTAGGTGATCGGCAAAATTTTATAACCTCTACCAATAAAACCGTATCTACTTCTTTCGGGTCGTTTTCAAATTGCATTGAAGTAACTGAAACAACAATGGATGGTAAAGAGGTTACTATTAAGACATATGCACCTAATGTTGGATTAGTTCATCAATTAGTTTTATTAGATGGTGACATCTATTTAGAGTATGATCTAGTTGACTATAATTCAGGGATTAATAGGAAAAAAGACAACGAAAAACAGAATGAATTTGGCCGGCTTCCTTCTATCGAAACTTTAAGCGTAAGTAATATAAATATTAATGATTATGCAGCTGTTGTAAACGAGTTGTCTATAAGCCAAATAAACAATCAAATTCTCCACCGGCCATCTGTAGAAAGTGGTAAAGATAATGACTTCATTTATTCTTTTTCTACTGAAATAGGAGATATTCAAATTACCACTAATGATAAGGCTTTAATAAAAAAGGTTAAGTTCGAATCAGATGAAGCATTAGGAGAGGAAGGATTACTGTATATGCAGTGGTTAATACTAAGCCTTTCTTTAAAAATAAATTTGGAAAAAGCAAACAATATTATATTTGCAGACCCTTTCCAATTCTACGAGCTAGATGACTACTTAATAGGACTAGAATCACATAATAATGGTTTTAATTTTGTGATTTTGTCAAATAAGTAAAAGTTTTACTGTACTAACCGAATAGAAAAAAGAACCAAATAGATAACGAGTTTTTTTAGTAACAACAGAAATAGGGTATTGAATCACATTGATATAGGTATCCTTTTTTGTTGATTTAATTGCATACTTATTTCAAAAAAAAAGCTTCTTATAAAAAATAGAGAACAGGACTTTCTGTACGCTACCCTTTTAGGTGCGTTTTTCACAACTAGTTGAAATTGAAAGGAAAATAGTTTCAAACCAAGAGAATAAAATGGGTATATGTGGTAAAATTAACACGAGATGTAATTTAAATAGAAAGTAGTTTAATTAGAATACAACTATTAAATATTGTCTTCATTTTCACGGACAAGTGGATGAGCTCCAGTTAAATATATGTTGGGTATAATCAACTTATAAAAATTAAAAGGAATAAGTTTATACGAGGTGTAAATTATGTCAGATGAATTAATCAAATATAGTGAATTAATACAAAAGAATGAGATTTTCCTAGATAATTTATTATTTGGTAATGGTTTTTCCATCCACTTTAACCAACAGTTTAGATACAACAATTTATTCGAACATTGTAAGGATTCCTTTGAAGTAGAAGATCATAAAATGTTTGAAAATTTCGAAACGCAAAATTTTGAAACAGTCTTAAGAGTTTTAAATACAAGTATTGTGACAAACAGGATTTTTGAATTAAAAGACGAAAAAATTAGCACTAGTTACGAAAGAATTAAGCAATCATTGATTGATGCAGTAAGAGAAGTACATCCCCAATTCGAAGAACTTAGTCCACAAAAGGGACACCAACTGAGGTTAGCTTTTAACGTGTTTAAAAAGTCAATTTTTACAACAAATTATGATTTGTTACCTTATTGGTCTTTATTAAGTGTGTATAATAAACGTTCAAGAAAAGTAAGCGACGGTTTTGGATACGATAGTGGAAGCCAGCTAATAATGTTTGGTAAAGGTGCTGGAATCAGTCCTTCTGAAAACCCCTTAGAACTTTATTATTTGCACGGTGCATTACATTTTTATATGAAGAGGGGAGATGTTGTAAAGATTACCAGGGGGGGCGATAGGGATTCTAGACTATTGGATATAATTACTGATAGATATGAAGAAGGGCACTTCCCGCTTTATGTTTCCGAAGGAAACTGGAAACAAAAATTACAAAGAATTGAGAATAACAAGTATTTAATGCAGTGCTATAGAACTTTTAGAAGCATAACTGGTGGTCTAACTATATATGGACAATCCCTTGATAGAGAGAGTGATATGCACATTATTAATGCTATTAAGGAATCTGCTGTAACAGATGTTGCATTTGGTATTTATGATAAAGATAAAGCTCTTGAAAAAATTAATGAGATCACAGTGATGTTTAGAGGAACTGGAAAGAATCTTTACTTTTTCGACTCGAGCGTATTCTTTGACTCACTTGCTGAACTTGAATGGCTAGAATTATTTGTGGACTGAACGGTAGAATAATATACAAATGTTACTATATTGATATTTTAAGATAGAAACCGGGAGGGAAAAGTATGTTTTCAAGAGCTACAATAATGGATATTATGTATTTATTAAAAGACTTAAATACTCACGCAACCATTGATACCTATGCATTTAGATATGGATTAGAAGAAATAGCAATAGGTAGTAGCAAGGATCAAAAAGTACTGAATATTGCAAGGCACCTAATTAATAATCCTCAACAGCCTGGCCTTCTAAGTGACAATCTTATGTATGAAATTGTAGAAGATGTAATTGGTAATACGACTTCAAACCCTTATCATTTTGATTCTTTTGAAAATGAATTTGTTAACTACCCCCAATTAAGAAGACTTCTTCTTAAGGACGGCTTTGTAATTCAAGAGGGAAAGCTTATTAGGACGTTTGAAACTGAAATTGATTTTAATAAGAATGAGACATTGCTTTATCAGCTTCTGAATAAATATAATTTTAATGTTGCAAAAGGTCATTATAATCAAGCGAGTAACGCTTTTAATCGTGGTGATTGGGCAGCTTGCAATAGCCAATTAAGAAGTTATGTTGAGGATCTTCTAAACAAAATTGCTGAAAATATAACCGGGATTACTTTCACAAGTAGTCACAGTGCTAAGATTGCACTATCTAAATGTAATCCACCGATCTTTTACAGGAATCTAAATGAGTGGCTAGATGATGGTCAAGGTTATTTTGAAACATTTTGGAAACGGCTTCATCCCCAAGGTCCCCATCCAGGTCTTTCAGATGAAGACGATTCTATATTCCGAATAAATTTGGTTCAAATTTCTACTCTTGAAATTTTGAGAAGATTTGACAGGAATTATAGTTAAATAATTATCAATTTCAATATTATACAATTTTAATTTAATAGTTAATTGAAGGTATGGAAAAATTTAAAGGGATTGTAAAACAGCTCAAAATCAAAAGAATATAAAAAACTAAAATAGGTCCGGTTCAAGTATAGATGTAATTAAGTTTAGAAATATATAGTTATTTGGAAGTTGATAAACCCACCAACATCCCTTGAGTTGCCACATACATACCGTACAGGTCGTTTGAGTGGTTAAAGAGACGTTACGAACTTTTGGTAAGACATAATGGAAAGAGAAATAAATGAATCAGAAGTATATTTATTTTCTAAAGGTGTACCATTCCAACTTTAGCATTTTTTTCTTCAACTAAACCAGCTAATAGTTTGTCAACATTTTTCAATAAAAACTTAAAATAACTCATGTTATACTGAAGATACGCATGCCAAATAACCTTCCACTGACATATGTTTGGAAGGTTTTGTCTTATTTAG
>NZ_VCQN01000012.1 GCF_005938125.1 Bacillus sp. BHET2 | reverse complement strand
CGGTTTAATTGACGGGATCTAAGTCCCACGGGGGCGGACGTTCTACCCTGGCTACTGTTATAATAAGGCCATATAAAAAATGGTCAACCAGAAAAATCTAACATTCTGGTTAACCTTATAATACGAACGGTGGCGTTTGCTAAACAAGCTATTGCCCTTTGTTCAAGTAAAGGGCAGGTTAATGGAATATTAAAAAAATGAAACTTCTTACTGTTCGTTTTCGTAAAAGTAAATAATTAGGAGGGGTGAATTTATGAAAAGAATATTTGTTTTATTAGTATCTTTATTAGCAATTTTTTCTTTGTTCGGTTGCGGAAATAATGAGAGAGAAGAAATGACAAAGGAACAAGCTGAAGAAATTGCTATGGAGGAGTTCGAGAAAGACTTAGCTCAATTTAATGAAGAGAGCAACAAAGATATAGAAATGGATAATGTTGAGTTATTATCAAATGAAACACACCTCAGCAGTTCCTCAAAAGCCTGGGAAGTAACGTTCAACTTAAAGGACGGCTTAACTAAAGAGGGAGAAGCAACAAACTCTATCGCACAATACAGCATAACTCCTGAAGGCAAAATTAAAAGTAAATCAAATTCTTTTGAGTGAAAGAGGTTGCCCATCTTCAATTATAGGGGGCTTTAATGAAACAAGAAGTCCATAAAAATCAAAAAAACCGGATCCATTTGGATCTGGTTTTTTACTGTTAAATACAGTTTTATTTCTGCTGCTAATAAGGGGTGATTTAAAGTTTTCTCTCCTTAAACGGAACCCCTTAGTAATTATTTTCCGGTGTTGAGCATCCAAGGAAGATATCAACAGTATTGATATATCTGAATATAGTAGGTTTAAATCTAAAAATAATTAAGTTGGAAAAAGGGATTAAATAATTTATTCGAAATATAATTTTTAGATGAAAAATTTATTAAGTTGTATTGGTTTATTGAGAAGTCAAAAGGCTTCTAGGTATAAGAAACTAACATCTGAAAAACTGAACATAACTGGCAGTGTGCTCATTCACTTATCGATAGGCGATAAATGAATGCAAAAAAGACGTAAAAAAATTGTAGAGTTTCCCGTCAACCTCGCTCACGACTAACCCTCGTGATGTCATCCCGTTAGAAGGGAATTAAATCCCCAGATTGATCCTAATAATTAATATATTAATTATTAGGATTCAAACATCCCGTGCTCGTTGCAATTGCAAGGTGGGTTGTGGTACGTTTCGTGGTGAAACGGTTGGTAAAGCGAGACCTGGGCGACTCAGAAGTGCATTTGTTGCACTAGCTGGTACCACAATTAACGGCGGCTCCAAACACAAAACAGGAGATTTTTAAAAGTCGAATTCTACCCTTATAGTGAAGGGTGAATTCTAGGCTTCACCACCACATATCAGGATAAGTAGTGATTAAGATAGCTAATAAAAGAACTCTATCTCAACATTTTAATAGAATTAAGATCTTTAACACTTATGAGTGACTATCCCCATCAAGTTAACACTAGATTCATCTAGGATAACGAGGGTAAGCAGACATAATACAGAAATATTCATCAACTGAAAATTCTATCGGAAATCCATTTGAATCTGTACCATAGAAGAGGTTACCATTTAGATAAGTTGCATTCCTATAAGCTTCTTTTATTGATTTCATAACTTTTTTTCTTGACCAATTATCCGGGAAAAAGATTCTATCTGGGTATGTTTTTGGACCATTCTTTTCATTAATAATAACATCCACTCTATAAACGCCGGTTAAAGAATCAATAATTCTTTTATTTTTAAATTGCACACCCTTAATCCCTATTGTCTCAGTATTATGATGGAAACCACCTTCATTGCCTTCAAATAAATGAGCTAAAGCTGATCGTTCTTTATTACCTTTACCTTTTGTAGACCAAACCTCGTCTGAACCATAAGGACCCTCCCCAAAAAGATATTTATCTGGAATTAGGTGGTTTGGATCAAAAAAAGAATCGCCATTTTTCCAACCGCCATTTTTATTGAATTTTGCAATTCCAATGTAACAAAGGTGGGCAGACATATATTTAGTACCAACCGCTTCAGCGTCATCTATTGTTTCATAATATTGCGTAAATTTTCTTTGTATAGACATAATTGTCCTCCTAAACGCTATAACGTTAAATAAATTTAATTATTATAAAAAAGCCTTTTAGAGTGAAGAATATGAAAATCTTACTATTAGTCTTTTGATGAAAAAAATCAATGCCAAGTGTTTATCCTGAAATTTCAGATACATATTATAGAGATAGACAACTGATTCTATGCTATTCAAAACTTTACTGATTTAATAAACTTCTTAATCTACTCCTCAAATTAGCTGGCTTCGGGCTTTCAAGGATAAGAGCGGACAGTTTCCCAAGGATTTCAGTTAATTCAATTTCAAATTCTATTGTGTTATCATCCGTGCCTGTGTGGGCGTGAACTAGCTCGTGAACTAGTGTACCGGCAAAAGATTGTACACTCTTTAATTGGCTCCGTTTTATGATGATTCGTTTTGTTGAAGACTCCCACAGTCCAAGAGCATCAGCACCAGTATAATTGTCTGGACGCATTGTAGAAGAAATTACTATATCCTTCACTGGATTCCCTCTTTTAGGGAACCAATTTACTATTGTATCTTTGAGGTAAAAGATTTCTTTTTCTTTAGCAGATAACTGCTTTTCATTAACAATTTCAAACTCAAATTGTTCATTCCATTCTAATGCGTAAGTTTCTAAATTTCTAAAATTTTCTCCATTCAGATCCTTATTTGATTCAAGTTTAGTTGCTAACGAGTCAGGAACTGTGATGATACGCAGCCCTTCTTCTTTTGCATAACTTAGGTATTTCCCGCCATCCATTAAATCGTATGCTGTTAAAAACATTACTTTTTCTTGGCTACTTAATATTTTACAAGCGTGGAGTTGAACATCGATCCACTGTAATTCATCGTGAGATTCTCCTGTTTGAATCTTTTGTAAATCATTTACTAGTTTTTCAGCAAACTCCGGACTTGTACATTCTAATAAAATAGACTTGACCCTATCAGAATAAGCACTTCTCCCCACATTAGTCCTTTCCCGATTTAATGATTGCCGAAGTTTCTTAGTAGTGGAAGTAATATTATAAGAAAAAAGTAAATTCTCTTCCTCGGCCACACAAATTCCATTCACATATATTCTTGAACGGTTTTTTCGATTTTCAATGAGTTCGCCGTACTTTGTTTTCTCAAAAGTCTTTTCTCCAGAATACAGAAGAAAAAAATCTTTAGCCTTTTCGATGGCATCATCTTCAAGACCTGAAAGTGTAAAGTCCGTTCCAACCATATCAGGATATGTAGGATCATTGACTATGGCGTGTAGCGTTACTACATCTTCAAAGTCCCCTTTTGATTGTTTCCTTATAGTGATATCACTATATCGCGATTGAATAAGGATATCGATGTTTCTCCGGTCGAATGTCGCCATCGCATCTTTTAATCCAACACCAAACTTCCCAATAACTCTATCCGGGTTCTCTGTTTTCTCTGCATTTTCATTTTGCGTTAAGTGTTCATATTTAAGACCTCTGCCAAAATCTTTGATATGCCATTTTCCATCTTCATCCATATATATATGAGGTTCCCGGGTGTTAGTTAGACTTGATTCATCCAGTGCGTTTGCGATGATTTCTCTTAATGCGTGAGGGACAGTCCAGTGCTCTAAGACTTTTTCAATGTTCAAATCAAACTTTTTCATATTTGTCTCTCCTTAAAGGATCATTTTTATATATTTTTATTGTACCTGAAACTAGCGGAATTTCATCCTAAAATTTCCATTTCCCTTGAGGCAGAATAAATTTTAAATTATTTTTCTAGAAACCTTGAAAATCAAAAATCTAAAAGAATATAATCAGTCAGATTTAATTAATTAAGTTAAATAAAAAAGAAAAGAAAGAATGATTAAGGAGAGAAAGATATGAAAAATCAAATCGAGGAATATCCTATTGATATTAACGGCAAGTGACATCGCAGAAATTCTCAGTGTATCTAAACCAACGGCTTATGAATTAATGGATTAGGAATTCCCTTGGGTAGAAAAATTTTTAAATTATTTTTCTGGAAACCTTGAAAATCAAAAATCTAAAAGAATATAATCAGTCAGATTTAATTAATTAAGTTAAATAAAAAAGAAAAGAAAGAATGATTAAGGAGAGAAAGATATGAAAAATCAAATCGAGGATTATCCTATGATATTAACGGCAAGTGACATCGCAGAAATTCTCAGTGTATCTAAACCAACGGCTTATGAATTAATGGATCAAGAAGGGTTTCCTTTAATTAAGTTTGGAAGAAGTAAAAGAGTGTTTAGAGAAGAGTTTTTCAACTGGTTAACGAACATTCAAACAAAAATTTCGTAAACAACAACGAAGTAACAAGTAGGTTAGTAGGAACAATTTAGAAAAACAACCAAAAAACTATGAGTATTAAGAAGTTTGATAGGTGGTTATACTAAACTAATGACCACCTCCAAACTCTTTGCACAGAAAGATGGAGGAAAATATAAATGAGTTTACCCAATATGAAAAAACAAAAATCCGGCTGGTATTACCGTACGCGATTTACAGATTCTGAAGGGAAAAAACACCAAAGGTATTTTAGTGGTTTTGGAACAAAAAAAGAGGCAGAAGCACATTATAAGAAAACAAGTCTCGAATACGAACAAGGAATAAAAAATGAGACGAAGATAAACCCTGGAACTTTCGGTGAGTTCATTGAGAGATGGTTTAACTCATCTTATAAGTATTCCGTAGCAGAAACGACTGCCTACACAAACTGGTCTTTAATAAGAAGACATATCTTACCGTATTTCTCTGCGTACCAACTTGATCAAATCACTTCCTTTATGATTGTTGAGTTTTATGCAAGTAAGGTGGATGAAGGATTATCTCCGAAAACTGTAAGAGAATTTCATAACATCCTCAATCGGGCATTCGAAGAAGGTGTAGATTTATCAGTGTTGGAGATAAATCCTGTCAAGAAAGCTAAACCTCCAAAGCTTCAATATAAGGAACACAGTGTATGGACAAAGAAACAAACTCAGAAATTTCTTGAAGGTGTCGAAGGAACTGATAATGAAGTCTTTTATATTCTGGCTATTTTCACAGGGATGAGAAGAGGAGAAATACTAGGATTGAAATGGACAGATATTGATTTCGACCAAGGAAAGATCTACGTCAATCGGAGTCTTGCTCGAGTTCACGGAAAAGGACTAATCTTAAAAGATGTTAAAACTCGAAGGTCAAGAAGACAAATATCTATTTCTCCATACGTCATACTAAAATTGCAAGAGCAAAAAGCCAAGTATAATCCCCTTCTTAATTTGAATAATGAGATGGTTTTCACCTCTTCAACCGGTAATTACAAGGATCCGAATAATGTACTACGGGAATTTAATCGGTTAGTTCGTCTGGCCGACGTTCCTAAGATTACAATTCACGATTTAAGGCATTTGCACGCCACAATGCTCCTTAAGAATGGTGAGAATCCTAAGGTTGTATCCGAGCGATTAGGGCATCACGATGTAGGAATAACACTTGATATATACTCTCACGTGACACCAGACATTCAAGATTTAGCAGCAAATCGGTTAGAACAATCATATTTTAGTGAGGAATAATTGATCAGGTCGTAAAGAAAAAGAGAGGATCTCATTACTGGAAGACATAACAAACCCTTGATATTCAAGGGTTTGTGTTTAGAGCATAATGGGATAGAATTGCTGACCTACTGTCTTACTTGGTTAGGACAAGGATCCTTCAGTAAGAAGCAATAAATACGGTTGAAAATTCCGTGCAATAATTGTGCAACACTTAAAATGAAGAGAAATCCATTTTCTGAAGACAAAAGAAAAAACCCTTGAATATCAAGGGTTTCTGGTATGGAGCATAGCGGGATCGAACCGCTGACCTTTTGGCTGCCAGCCAAACGCTCTCCCAGCTGAGCTAATGCCCCGTGAAACGGTCAAGATTTATTATAAGAAATGTTCATAGCATCCGTCAATGCTTTTTTTGAAAATAGTCATTTATTTGTTCGTGAAAATGAATAAATGGCTGGTGTTTCTTCCTTTCCTCCGCTTCTATCACGAAAGGATATTTATACTAGAATGACATACATACATTTTAATGGATTTTGGTTGAAAGCCAGTCCATCTTTTCAAGAGGTGCATATACATATAGGGAATGGGACATGCAGATGCGGATGTCTATTACAACTAGTTTGAAAGGAGAATCAACATGTCTTTCACGATTGGGATGACTATTTTTGTATTCGTGATGACGATGGTAGTAATATTCTTGAGGCCAGGTGGGTTGAATGAGGCATGGCCTGCGTCAATTGGTGCATTGATCATCTTCCTGATGGGAATTGTATCCCTTGCAGACGTTGCGGATATCGTCAGTAAGATAGGAGGTGCATCCATTACCATTATGGCAACCATCGTCATGGCAGTCATATTAGAAAGCTTCGGTTTTTTTCATTGGGCGGCTGCCAGGCTTGTCATATTGTCTAAAAACTCAGGTTATCGATTATATTGGTACATTCAATTACTGTGTTTCCTCATGACCCTCCTTTTTAATAACGATGGAAGTATATTAATTACAACCCCCATCCTAATCTTGCTTCTCAAAAACCTTCGATTAAAAACATATGAAATGATCCCCTATCTCTTAAGTGGAGCCTTGATTGCTACAGCTTCAAGTGCGCCTATTGGAGTAAGTAATATTGTAAATCTTATCGCATTGAAAATAGTTCATATGACCCTCTATATGCATACAGCGATGATGTTTGTACCTGCGACAATGGGATTATTATTCATGTCGGGACTGATGTTTGTCATTTTAAAGAAAAAGTTACCGAAAACGTTGCCTACATCCACTTATGACATAGAAGAGCGTTTTTTCACAAAGAACTTTCATCCTCTTAATGGCACCATTTCTGTGGAAACAAAGAAGAAACGAACGAAATTCATGTTAAAAGTGTTGCTGTTTGTCTTCATCATGAGGTGCCTTCTGTTTGTCGCTTCATTCTTTGCTCTACCAATTGAAATAGTGGCGGTTCTTGGTTCAGTCATTTTACTCCTATGGAGGTGGTACCACCTGGGTACAAATCCATTGGATATATTAAAAAAGACCCCTTGGCATATCCTGATTTTTGCTTTCTCTATGTATGTCATCATATATGGATTGCATAATGCAGGATTAACGGCCTTGCTGGTGAGTTTTTGTGAACCGATTGTTAATCAGGGATTGCTTCAAGCGAGTTTCATCATGGGGGGATTGGTATCGATCCTTTCGAATATCTTCAATAATCATCCTGCTCTCATGGTAGGAACGATTACACTAACGGAGATGGGACTGGATCCGATAACGTTGAAGACGATCTATCTTGCCAATATTATCGGTAGCGACATAGGTTCCCTGCTTTTACCGATCGGGACACTGGCTTCCCTTATTTGGATGGATATCCTGAGACGAAATAAGATAGAAGTCAAATGGAAGGATTATCTGAGTGTGTCTCTCATTGTCATTCCAGCAGCTACGGTTGTATCATTGTTCCTGTTATTTTATTGGGTTCAATTCGCGTTTGGGTAATAAAAAGCGGCAAACTATACACTAGTTCGCCGCCCTCATGACAGGGGTATCCTCTGTTCATTTCAATTCATCTATTCAACAACTCCAACTCCTTCACCAATCCCAATGCTTCTTCATCGGCAATCACCTTCACGTTGGCATGTCGGTTTAGGATCGAGGCAGGGAAATCCTCTGTGATGACACCTTCCACTAACTTCTTCAGTGCCTCCTGTTTCTCTTTACCTGAAACGAGGAGAAGGATTTCCTTACTCTTCATAATTGAGGAAATTCCCATCGTAATAGCATAGGTGGGGACTTCATCGATCGATTCAAAGTAACGGGCATTGGCTTCTCTTGTCGAGTGGGTAAGTTCAACGAGGTGGGTATTGGATTCAAACGAGGTTCCAGGTTCATTGAATCCAATATGTCCGTTGCTTCCGATTCCCAGTACTTGAAGGTCGATCCCTCCGTGGGAGCGGATCCTATTATCATATGCTTTGCATTCTTGTTCAAGGTCGACTGCTTTACCTGAAGGAATATGGATGTTTTCTAAAGCGATATCGATATGTTTAAATAAATGCTCATTCATGTAATGAGAGTAGCTATTCGGGTGTGTACCAGATAGTCCAATGTATTCATCAAGATTAAAGGAAGAAACATATTTATAAGATGTTCCGTTATATTCATGGTCACTGATCAAATATTCATAAAACCCTTTAGGCGTGCCCCCTGTGGCTAAACCAATGGTCAGTTTATGGTTGGTTTTAACCTTGGATAATAGACAGTCTGCTGCAACCTTACTCATTTCCTGGTAGTCGTTCACTTCAATTAGTTTCATGAGTATCATCCTTTCGAATATAGGCGATCTTCCCTTTACATATCGTAGTGTATACATCTTGGTTCTCATCTAATATGACGATGTCAGCGTCTTTCCCATTTGCGAGGCTTCCTTTGCGATCGAAGACATTCAATTGCTTGGCTGGATTTTCAGAGGTCATTCGGATGGCGCTTCTCATATCACTGGTGGTGAATTCTTGAATATTTGAGAAGGCATCGTTCATTTTCAGAACGCTTCCTGCTAGTGTGTTTTCATCTAATAAGGCTTTTCCATCCTTCACAGTAACTAATTGACCACCCAAATCATATTGCCCATTCTTGAGGCATTTCGCTCTCATTGAATCGGTTATGAGAATTAATCTCTTGTCTGTTAATTGGGCATAAGCCATCTGAACCACTTCCGGTCGAACATGGATGCCGTCTGCAATCAATTCAACCATTAATTCTTTTCGTAAGAAGGATGCTCCGACAATGCCGGGCTCACGATGATGGAGACCTGACATTTGATTGAATAAGTGGGTCACATGGGAGAGGCCTGTATGGATGGCTTCTCCTACCTGATCATAGGTTGCGTTGGAATGTCCGGCAGAAGCGACTACATCATTCTCATTTAAATGACGAATCAATGCGTACTCTTCGTCAAGCTCGGGGGCAAGTGTCACCAACTTAATAAGATTTTGAGCCATTGTCTGCCATGTAGTAAACAGTTCAACATTGGGCTTTTGAATTCGATTGAGGGGTTGGGCTCCTGCTTTGTCAACATTGATAAATGGACCTTCCAAATGGATGCCGAGAATTTCTGCCTGGCCGCTTTTTTGGTGATGGGATACATAATCGGCCGCTGTCTTAAGAGCTTTTTCAATTACCTCAGAAGCTTCTGTCATAGTAGTAGCAAGAAAGCTTGTGGTTCCTTCTTTCGGAAGTGCGGCGGTCATTGTATCAAGGGCTTCTTTGGTTGCATCCATCGTATCGGCTCCATTTACCCCATGAATATGAATATCTATCATTCCTGGGATAACGCTGTATCCATGTGGAAGTGAAATCACTTTATAATCTTCTTCATAAGTTAACCCGGTACGGTCACCGATTTCAGTGATCCTTTCATTTTCTATCTTGATATAACCGTGTTCATAAACGTAATCTTCTGTATAGACATTTCCACCTAGAATAAGCAGTTTGTCTTTAGTTACACTCATCTGGGATCACTCCTGTCAAAATCAGATACCCCTATAATACCATGTACTTCCACACTATATATAAATCCCCTCACCATCTATGCACATACTCATAGACAGAGCCTTGGTAGCTCCTATGCTAGAAAACAATAATCTCTGCGAAAAGAGATTTTTTAAAAATGAGATGTTATAGTAAGATAATATAAATCTGATTTCCTGAAAGGATTTTTCATGATGAATTATAAAATGATTGTACTTGATTTAGATGATACATTATTACGAGATGACCAATCGATCTCACAGCGCACTAAAAATGCTTTACTAAAAGCGCAGGAAGCTGGAGTGAAGGTGGTGCTTGCATCCGGTCGCCCTACGTATGGGATGAGATGGGTGGCAAAAGAGCTGAAGCTTGATCAATACGGAAGCTACATTCTCTCATTTAATGGGTCAAAAATAATAGATTGCAAGACAAATGAAGAGAAATACAGCCGGACTCTGTCAGCAGAAACCGCTCATCGTTTGTATGATGTAAGTAGGCGTGAAAATGTGGGCATCCTCACATATACAGAAGACGCGATCATTGTAGAAGAAGCCAATGAGTTTGCCTCCATTGAAAGTGAATTGACTGGGCTGCCTGTAACAGTCGTACCAAATTTTAAAGAAGCCATCAAGGAGCCTGTCGTGAAAGCTCTGATGCTGAAAGAAGCTGAGCATTTAGTGGAAGTTGAGAAGAAACTTCAAACTGAGCTAGACGGTGAACTGAGTGTAATGCGCTCCAAGCCATTCTTCTTAGAATTTACTGAGCTTGGTGTCACAAAAGGAGCTAGCCTCGATTATCTGATTAAGCCAATGGGTATAAAAGTAGAGGAAGTAATTGCCATCGGGGACAGCTACAATGACCTTGCCATGATCGAATTTGCCGGTCTGGGAGTTGCAATGGGTAACGCACCTCAGGATATTAAAGAGAAGGCGGACTATGTTGCAGCTTCAAATATGGAAGATGGCGTAGCGGAAGTGGTTGAAAAGTTTGTGTTGAACGAACTTTCTAAAGTTTAACTTGAGATGACCGGGGTCTTTTGTAGGGACTCCGGTTTTTTTGTCTGAATAAACATGTTTATAGTAGATAATTGTCCGGAAGTTTTTATCAATTTGCCTTCATGGTATCGACCGTTACACGTAAACAACATAGAATCATTTTAGTAACTTACTAATAAACAGGAAAAAAATGTATAATAATGACCATTCTATGATACTATTAAAAATAACCAATCCAACAGGAGGACAAGCTATTGAAGGTTATTTGGGGCATTTTACTTAAATTCCTTTTATCGATCATAGGAATCATTTTCATTGGCGGGTTACCCGTCCTGCTCTCGGGGATCGGTCACCGTGAGTTAAGATTACCAGAGTATTGGCAATCCATTAACGAAATCGTTTATGCTCTGTTTCATACCGGGGCATTAACATATATCATTGCCGGCGCTGAAAAAGAGCGAGCTTTATTTCCGTATCTCTGGGAGCCGATTACTTACTCATTACTCGTGTTATTCTCAGCTTTTCTACTCGCAAGCTTCTTAAGTATCCTTCTTACCATTCTCACCATGATGTTTTCACAAAGAAATAGAAATCGAATCAAATTTATATTTTATTTGTTTGAAGCAATGCCGGATGTTCTGGTCATATTGCTATCTCAATTACTTGTGCTATTTCTGTATAAACAAACCGGCATCCTATTATTTGAAATTGCCTCTATTGATACGGAACGTACGTATCTGCTCCCGATATTAGTCTTGGCAATTTTGCCTACCGCTCAGTTGTTCAGGATTTCAATTCTTTCATTTGAAAGTGAAGAAGGAAAGGACTATGTGACATTAGCTCAATCTATTGGGCTTGGGAAACTGGTGATCCTAACGTTTCATATTTTAAGAAATGCGATTATTTCCGTTTTCTTTCAATCAAAAAAGACCGTATGGTTCATGCTTTCCAATTTATTTGTGTTGGAACTACTGTTCAATATTGCCGGAATTACCCGTTTTTTGATGTCAACACTGCAGCCAAAAATGTTTACGATTGCGATTCTTTCAATATTCATTCCTCTGTTTGTCTTTTACACGGTGGGAGAAATGGTACTCGCTAAAAAAGCCAATAAAGGGGAGGAAATTTAATATGAAGAAAAGTGTTTGGAAGAATCCATTCTTTCTCATTGGATTTACGTTTATAACCCTGATGCTCGTTTCAAGCTTTGTCTATACACTGGTTTGGGGAAACGAGGTTCGAAGACTGTATTTTCTATCTGTTGACGGCACAGTCGTGGAATCCTCGCCAATTTCGCCAAAATGGTTATTTCCATTTGGGACTGATCCCCTCGGGCTTGATATGCTCGGTAAAATCATCATTGGGGCAAAGTATACGATATTAACCGCAGTCATTATTGCCTTTTTACGGGTATTTCTAGCCATACCAATCGGATTGATCCTGGGAACTTTTCTCGTGAAGTATAAAAAGTATATTAACGGATGGATCGATTCTTTTCACTATGTTCCCCTGACGATTCTTGCTTATTTTTTATTGGAACCAGTCCTGTGGGAACCGTTTGAAGGGTTTTCTACCTCCATAATGGAACGTTTCATTATAGAGATCCTCATATTAACGTTGCTCATTGTCCCGATATTGTCTGCCTTGCTCGGCAACGAAGTGTCGCTATTATATAAGAAAGAATTTATCCTGAGTGCCAAAACACTGGGTGCAGGAAAATGGAGAATCATCTTTAAGCATATATTGCCCTCAATGAAAGAAAAGCTCGTGATTATATTCGGGCAGCAATTCATGCAAACCCTCATTATTTTCATTCATCTAGGTTTATTGACCTTGTTTTTAGGTGGGACAGACGTGGACTATCAAATGGTAAGTGATCCTCCGAGGTCCATCACGTATGAGTGGTCAGGTCTGATCGGAGACTCCTTCCGTTACCTCCTGGGTGCACCTTGGATCCCTTTGACGCCGATCTTGTTTTTTTCGGCTACGATGCTATCGGTTTCGTTAATGATTGAAGGGTACGTTCAGGCGACAAGCGGGCAGTCCTATTATTTAAAGAAATTTAATGAGGCCAATCGTAAGACCGGGGAGAAGAAGCTGAAGAAAGTGGAACAATCTGACTTTCAAAAGGTAAATATGTGAGCAATGTGAGCATAATAGTGGAGAAGAGAATGAAATCGATTTGGTAAAAATTACATCTGATTTTCACGTTTCATGTAAAGGAATCCGGGGAATAAGTTTACTCTGAGTACACAATTAAGAGGATATCCTTTACATCATTCGTATATTCATCCATAATAGTGGGAATATATGGGTCGTTCACTTGTTGTTCAAAATTGCTCATCCATTGATGGAGCAAGCCTCAGCATGTGAAATAGTGAGGAATGTCGAATATCAATGAAATATTTTTGTTACATTTACTGCAAAATGTTATACACATGAAATTTATTTTTGTTATAATACTCGTTGTTGATTCAAATGAATTTACATTGGCTAAACATTTCCTTCAAGAATTTACATTTATAAAAGCAACATTAAATACATTAGTAAAAAGGTGATGAAGTATGAACTTCTTTAAAAGACAATTTGAAGATATGCGCACTGGGAAGTTATCGTTCTTCTTTACAGTCGTAGTATTATTTTGGATTAAGACTTATGCTGTATATTTAGCTGAATTTAACCTGGGAATACAAAATGCGCTTCAGCATTTTCTTTTATTTCTAAACCCATTAAGCTCAGCTCTGTTATTCTTTGCACTCGCATTATTCTGGAAAGGTAAAGGACGATATATCGCATTCATCGTTATTAACTTGTTAATGTCCTTTGTCCTGTATGCCAACGTCGTGTACTACCGTTTCTTTAATGATTTTATTACAGTTCCGGTCCTATTGCAGGCGAAGACGAATAATGGCCTTGGAGGCAGTGCACTTGAACTGCTAAGTCCTATAGATATCCTGTATTTCTCTGACCTATTCATTATTATAGGAATAATGGTCCTTAAGAAAGTGAAGCCACAGGAAAAATTACGCTTCCGTTCAGTTTTTGCGGTCATGGCATCTGCAGTCCTTGTATTCTTATTGAACCTAGGATTAGCGGAGATCGACCGACCTGAACTATTAACTCGAAGCTTTGACCGTAACTATCTTGTGAAGTATTTAGGTACTCACAACTTTACGATTTACGATGTCATTCAAAACTCTAAGACATCAGCCAAACGTGCCCTAGCTGACAGCAATGAAGTATCAGAGGTAGAGAACTT
Source organism: Bacillus sp. BHET2 (assembly GCF_005938125.1). Lineage (GTDB taxonomy): Bacteria > Bacillota > Bacilli > Bacillales > Bacillaceae_B > Rossellomorea. Next base: position 8,426 of record NZ_VCQN01000012.1, on the reverse strand, counting down.
TGTGAAAGCAAATAAAGTGGAACCGAATCCTGAATACGCCGGTAAAGCCAAAGGGAAAAACGTCATTTATGTCTCAATGGAATCCCTTCAATCCTTTGTGATTGACAAAGAGGTCAATGGTCAAGAGGTAACGCCATTCTTGAATTCATTAGTGGAAAAAGAAGATGCTATTTACTTCGATAACTTCTTCCACCAAACGGGTCAAGGAAAGACTTCCGACGCTGAGTTCATTATGGAAAATGGTTTATTCCCATTACCACAGGGTGCCGTTTTCATGACTCACGCCAACAACTCGTTCCAGTCGTCACCTGCAATCCTAAAAGGTGAAGGATATTCATCAGCTGTATTCCATGGTAACTACAAAACATTCTGGAACCGTTCAGAAATGTACCGTTCGATGGGATATGATGAGTTCTACGATGCAACGTACTATGATATGAGTAAACCTGAAGAGCAGCTACCTTATGGATTAAAAGATAAACCGTTCTTTGAAGAATCCATGCCGATGCTGGAAAAATTACCAGAACCGTTCTATACAAAATTCATTTCATTATCTAACCACTTCCCATTCGATCGTCATGAGGAAGATACAGACTTTGAACCAGGTCAATTTGGTGATGGTGTAGTGAATCGTTATTTCCAAACGGCAAACTATATGGATTCAGCTTTAGAAGAGTTCTTCAATGATTTAAAAGAAGATGGATTATATGATGATACTGTTATTGTCCTTTATGGTGACCATTATGGTATTTCTGAAAATCACAACAAAGCAATGGAACAAGTAACAGGAGAAGAAATCACAGATTACAAAAATGCTCAGCTTCAAAGAGTACCATTATATATCATTGCACCAGGAGTGAAAGGGGAAGTGAATCACACATACGGCGGTCAAGTCGACGTCCGTGAAACACTATTTAACCTTTTAGGTGTAAAAAATAAAGATTACATCAGTTTCGGTCAGGATTTACTATCAAAAGATCGTAAACAGATTGTACCGTTCCGTAATGGTGATGTTATCTCACCTGAATACTCTGAAATTAAAGGTGTATGCTATGATAACGAAACGGGTCAACCGGTAGAAGAAGAAAGCAATGCATGTGAAGATGTCACAAAAGAAGCGACTAAACGTCTAGAACTATCAGACAAGGTAGTGTATGAAGACTTACTCCGCTTCTACAAGCCAGAAGGCTATAAACAAATTGATCGTTCAGATTATCAATATATTAACCCAAATCCGAAAAGCTCAGCAGACCCTGAAACTTCTCATGAAGAAAATCACGAATAGCACAGGATATGAAAGCCAACTCCTTTCCACCAAATCAGGTGGAGGAGTTGGCTTTTTTTTGTTAGGGGTTGGATGATGTGGAGTAGTCGTTGAGGATGGTTCACCTGTTAAAAATACCTAAAATATTAACAGGCAAATCCAGCAGATAAACCCCATTCCCCAGCCAATCCTTTCAGAAGTATGATTGTTTCTGATTGATTATTGACTGTTATTGATTATTTTTGATTAAAAATGATTGATTTTTGTAAACGTTGTCATTATAATGAAAGAAACAACAAACAGAGAAAGAAGGAGAATGCCATGTTAACCGAAGAGCGACATCGAATCATCTTAGACTTACTGAAGGAGAAGGAAGCGATCAAGATTCAGGATATTGTGGATGTAACGAATGCTTCAGAGTCAACGATTCGACGTGACTTAACACAGCTCGAACAAGAGAAATTCCTAAAACGGGTTCATGGCGGAGCATCGAGGCTTCAAGGGAAGTTGAAGGAATTGAGTGTTTCTGAGAAATCATCCAAAAGCCTTCATGAAAAGCAATCCATTGGTCAGTACGCCGCTTCCTTCGTAGAGGAGGGGGACTGCATCTATTTAGATGCAGGAACGACGACGTTGAGTCTTATCGATCATCTTCCCCAAATAGACATTGTGGTCGTCACGAATGGTTTGACTCATGTGGAAGCTCTTATCCAGAAAGGGTTCAAGACCTATATGATCGGAGGCCATGTCAAGCCAGTAACAAGAGCAATGGTCGGCAGTGGGGCACTTGAATCCATCCGCCAATATCGATTTGATAAAGCGTTCATGGGAGCAAACGGTGTGCATGCCCAATATGGGTTCACGACACCGGATCCAGAAGAAGCCCAGGTCAAACGTACAGCGATTGAATTATCAACAGAAGCGATGTTCTTAACAGACGATTCCAAATTTGGTGAAATCGCATTTAGCAAAATTGTGGATCTTGATAAGGCGACAATCATTACAAATGCATTGAATGAGGAACATGATTCGGCAATGATGAAACAAACTACAATAAAGGTTGTGACAACATGATTTATACATTAACGTTAAACCCTTCTGTGGATTACATTATGGAGCTTGCCACTTTTCATAAAGGTGGTCTGAATCGAAGTAAGGTAGAAAGTGCATTTCCGGGCGGTAAGGGAATCAATGTCTCGCGTGTTTTGCATGTGTTGAACGTGGAGAGCGTGGCACTTGGATTTGCAGGAGGATATACCGGTGAGTACATTAAGCAATTTTTGAACAATGAAGGAATTCAAACGGATTTTGTAGAGGTTGAAGAAGCATCACGCATAAACGTAAAGGTCAAATCTGATGATGAAACAGAAATTAATGGAAGCGGACCAGCTATACGTGAGGAACATATCGAACAACTCCTAAAGAAGATATCTTTCTTGGGAGCTGAAGACATGATCGTACTGGCAGGAAGCATCCCTCACTCGGTGCCTAAATCTTTCTATCAGGAGATTGCTTCACAATGTCAGAAACAGGGAACGAAAGTGATCATTGATGCAGAGAAGAATTTGATACAACCGGTTTTGTCATTACATCCATTTCTGATCAAACCAAACCATCATGAGCTAGGCGAGATGTTCGATGTGGAAATTGGGTCTATTGAAGATGCGGTTCATTATGGGAGAAAGCTGAAAGAGTCCGGAACTGAAAATGTTATGGTATCGATGGCTGAAAAAGGTGCAATCTTATTGACCGGGGACGAGGTATTATACTCCTCTGTGCCAAAAGGGGAATTAAGAAGTTCGGTTGGTGCAGGCGATTCAACGGTTGCCGGATTCCTTGCCGGTCTATCAAGAGGATGGGATATTCGAGATGCATTCCGGTTAGGGACATCTGCCGGGTCAGCTACAGCTTATTCCATCGGACTTTGTTCATCTAAAAAAGTTGAAAGTTTATTTGAAGAAATTCAAATTGCGATAAAATAGAGGAGGGAACGTAAATGAGAATAACTGAATTACTAACCAAAGAGACGATTCAGATTAATTTATCTTCTCATTCAAAAACGGGGGTCATCGACGAACTCGTAACCGTTTTAGATCAAAGTGGGAAGCTTGAGAATGCTGAAGAATTTAAGCAGGCTATTCTTGGTCGAGAAGCTCAAAGTACAACGGGAATCGGAGAGGGGATTGCCATTCCACATGCGAAAACTTTAGCAGTGAAGTCACCTGCCATCGCTTTCGGAAAATCAGAAACGGGTGTTGACTATGAATCCCTTGATGGCGCACCTGCACATCTCTTCTTTATGATTGCTGCAACAGAGGGTGCCAATCAAACCCATTTAGAAGCATTAAGTCGTCTATCTTCTATCCTTATGGATATGGATGTTCGTAAAGCATTGCTGAATGCCTCAACAAAAGAAGAAGTGTTAGAGATTATTAATCTTCATGATGGTGAGGATGAAGAAGAAGAGACTCCTGATGATTCGGCTCCAAGTGAAGGGAAGATTCTGGCTGTTACAGCATGTCCTACTGGAATTGCCCATACGTATATGGCGGCAGATGCGTTAAAAGCGAAAGCGAAAGAATTAGGGATGAACGTGAAGGTTGAAACGAATGGTTCCGGTGGAGCAAAAAATGTCCTCACGAAAGAGGAAATCGAAAGCGCTGTAGCTATTATTGTTGCAGCTGATACCAAAGTGGAAATGAATCGTTTTAAAGGGAAGCATGTGATTGAAGTCCCTGTGGCAGAGGCGATAAGACGTCCTGCAGAATTATTAAATCAAGCGAAAGAAAAGGATGCTCCCCTTTATAAAGGTCAAGAGCAATCGACTGAAGAGAATACCGGTTCCGAGAAAAAACAAAAGGCTGGCTTCTATAAACATCTGATGAATGGTGTTTCCAATATGCTTCCGTTCGTCGTGGGTGGAGGGATCCTGATTGCGATCTCGTTCCTGTTCGGGATTCAGTCGGCGAACCCTGACTCTCCTGAATATAATGAGTTTGCCGCCATGTTAAGTAAGATTGGTGGAGGTAATGCATTCTACTTAATGGTTCCTGTTCTTGCCGGATTCATTGCCATGAGTATTGCTGACCGACCTGGTTTTGCCCCTGGTATGGTTGGTGGCTTAATTGCTGCAACAGGGCAAAGTGGATTCTTAGGTGGAATCATTGCCGGTTTCTTAGCGGGTTATGTGGTTCTTGGAATCAAACGTGCAACAAATAATTTCCCATCTGCACTGGAAGGAATCAAGCCAGTATTGATTTATCCCTTGTTAGGAATCTTCATTACCGGGTTCATCATGCTTCAGTTCCTTGTTGATCCTCTAAGTGCAGTCAACACAGGTATACAGAACTGGCTGGATGGATTAGGCACAGGAAACCTGATTTTACTTGGACTAATTCTGGGGGGAATGATGGCGGTCGATATGGGAGGCCCTATCAACAAAGCTGCCTTTACATTTGGAATTGCTATGATTGAAGGCGGAAACCTTGCTCCGCACGCAGCCATCATGGCAGGTGGAATGGTACCTCCGTTAGGATTAGCTCTTGCTACTACCTTCTTCAAGAAGAAGTTCAACGATAACGAACGAAAAGCGGGTATCGCCGCCTACTTTATGGGAGCGTCGTTTATTACAGAAGGAGCGATTCCGTTTGCAGCAGCAGATCCACTCCGTGTTATCCCGTCCGTTGTGACAGGCTCAGCTATTGCAGGTGCATTAACAATGTTCTTTGGTATCGGATTACCTGCACCACATGGTGGATTATTCGTTTTCCCGATAGTAGAAGGGAATCCATTCTTATATCTTTTAGCGGTCTTGATTGGCTCCATTATTACAGCCTTAATGGTAGGGTTGTTGAAAAAGCCAATTAAATAATCAAAAAAGAGGCTGGGACATAACCAAATCAATATAATCGAAAAACGAACAATCAGGATATAAGACCATGTTAGGGTTTCTTGTGACACCGCTGTTGATTTCCGTGCAAGACTTCGCTTTCCTCGGGGCGGAAGGCGAGCCTCCTCGTCGCTGACGCTCCTGCGGGGTCTCACCTATTCCGCTTTTCCCGCAGGAGTCTTCGTCTTGCACTCCAATCAACAGCTAGAACCAGTTAAATACACTGTGTATGCTTTTATAATAACAAAAAAAATCCGAACGTTTTCGATTTTCATGAAAGAATATCGAATAATTGTTCGGATTTTTCTTTGGCTAAAACCCTTTTGTCCCAGCCCCTTTGCGTTGGGAAAAGGTTCATCTAAAGTTTGTAGTTTATATTTATGATATTTCAGGACTTGGGATGCATGTAAAAAATTCGGCTTCAAAAAAATGAGAGACGAGGATGAGTAACCACCCTCGTTTCTTTCCGGCATCTATAGGCTTTCGATCTCGACATCTTTAATCCCTTTAATCTTAGAAATAGTATAGTAGATGTCTACGGTCTTTCTCCTAAAATCCACAATGATTTTCAACTCTAATAAATGTTGTTTATTCTTTAAGTCTTTAATCCGAATATTTTCAATTGCGATTTCTTCGGATTTGATGCTTTCGATGATCGATTTGATCTCTTGTTTTTCCGAAATCGTAGCCCTGAGCGATAGTTCTTTTTCCCGCAAGCGTTTCGGACCAAGGTATGTGATGATAACTGGTACGACCTCAACAGAGACAATGAGGAGAATCACACCTGCAGTGGCTTCGATATAAAAGCCTGCCCCGACCGCGATCCCGATTCCGGCTGCTCCCCAAATCATTGCGGCTGTCGTTAATCCTGAAATGCTATCGTTCCCTCTCCGTAATATTACACCTGCTCCTAAAAAGCCGATGCCGGAAACGATCTGGGCTGCTAAACGAAGTGGATCCATTGTGATATTTACTTTATCTGAGCCCTCAGAAAGATAAGCTGATTCAATCGATACAATCGTTAACAAACAGCTGACAATGCAGATGACGAGTGAAGTCTTTAATCCCACGGGCTTTCTCTTTAACTCTCTCTCTAAACCAATGATCAACCCTAAAATGGCGGATACACCAAGTTTAATCAAAAATGTTGGATCGAATGGCTCCATTTTGGCTTCCTCCACTTCCTCGCGCCTGCTAGAAAAATCATGTAGTAATTTGGCTCGACTGATTATAAAATAAGGGCAATGAATCCTATCTGGAGGTGTGTTATGTCGGATGCGAAAGTTAATCCATACCTGTTGCTTGCAATCGGAGTTATTGCCGTTTCTACCTCTGCTATTTTAGTGAAGGTATCAATTGCCCCAGCAGGAGTTTTGGCGTTTTATCGGTTATTTTTTACAGTTCTTTTGATGTCCCCGGTGTTTTTCTTAAAGTATGTGAAGGAACTGAAACTTATTACTCTAAGAGACTGGCTGTTTTCGATACTGGCAGGTTTGTTTTTGGCTTTTCACTTTATACTTTGGTTCGAATCCTTAAACTACACGTCTGTGGCAAGTTCAACGGTATTAGTCACACTACAGCCATTATTCGCTTTCATCGGGGCTTACCTGTTCTTTCAGGAAAAGTTAACCGGCAAAGCAATCATTTCAGCAGCCTTAGCTGTAGGAGGTAGCGTCATCATCAGCTGGGGGGATTTTAACATTAGTGGAAGTGCTCTTTGGGGAGACGTTCTAGCCCTGGCAGCCTGTGCTCTTGTTACTGGGTATCTCCTATTCGGACAGACAATCAGAAAAAGGCTATCCCTCATTACTTACACCTATCTGGTCTATGCCATCAGTTCCATGGTCTTATTTCTATATGTCCTCCTACGTTCCGAAAGTCTCGGTCCATATCCGAAGGAAGATTGGATATATTTCCTCCTGCTCGCGATTATTCCCACCTTATTAGGTCATTCATTTTTCAATTGGTCTTTAAAGTGGTTAAGTACTTCAACGATTTCGATGGCGATTCTGTTTGAACCGATCGGAGCTTCTGTGCTTGCTTATTGGCTCCTGGCTGAAAGAGTAATGATTACTCAAATCGTTGGGGGCATGGTTATTATGTTCGGAGTCACACTCTTCTTAATAGAAGAAAGAAAAATAAAAAAGGTTGTTCAACAGGTCAGTGAGGTGAATACGGATGTACTTTAGAAAGGCTGTGTTGAAAGATGCCTTAGGTTTAGCTCATGTTCACATCAATAGTTGGAGGACAACTTACAAAGGAATCGTTTCAGAAGAGTACCTTCAATCATTATCAATTGAAGCTAGAGAAAGGAAGTGGGTGGAGATACTCTCCGATTATCACCAAACCCATGTATGTGAAATGGAAAATGGGAAAATCGCGGGCTTTGTTTCATTTGGAAAAGAGCGCTCTGGTGAATATGAAGGAGAATTATATGCCATCTATCTCTTGAAAGAATATCAAAGAAAAGGAATAGGGAAGAAACTCTTTGAAATTGCCACCAAGGAGCTTAAGAACCAAGGCTTCAACTCCATGTGGATCTGGGTGTTGAAAGATAACCAGTCTAAGCATTTTTACTATACGTATAATCCTTCAATCGTTAAGGAAGAGGTATTATATATCGGTGGAGTGGCGTATCTTGAGGAAGGGATATTACTGAATCTGGATTGAAAAAGAAGTACAGGAGCGAAATGCTGCACCTGTACTTCTTTTACTTAAGTAAATATGTATGTGAAACCTGAAAACACAAAGGCCATGTTCACTGAAAAGATAAAGGTTAATCCCCTTACAGGTGTAGTACTTTCGCAAATTTTTAAAGCTTGTACATACGAATACGCAAATAGATACACAGCCATAATGAAAGATAGAGAAAGTGCGACGTTTGTTAGCATTATTTAAGAGCTCCTTTCAAAAATGCGTAGTAATAATGTATATGGAAATTACGGTTAATCAGAACTAATAGGTGATATATTAATTTTTTAAAGTTTTTCTTAAAAATATATTGCAATAGCATTAACAGCGTGTTATATTAATAAACGTCGCTGATGCAGCAAACAACGTTTTGAAAAACAAACAAAAAAGTTGTTGACGCGGGAAGAAGAAACGTGTTACATTAGTAAAGTCGCTTCTCGAAGAGGCGGACGAGCATTGAACCTTGAAAACTGAACAAAACAAGACAATACGTCAACGTAAATTCTAGATTTATTTTTAAAGAGCTATTCAAACTTTTATCGGAGAGTTTGATCCTGGCTCAGGACGAACGCTGGCGGCGTG
>NZ_VCQN01000011.1 GCF_005938125.1 Bacillus sp. BHET2 | reverse complement strand
TTTCCCATCACGTAAGTGAGTAAGATCCCTAGAAGATGACTAGGTAGATAGGTCAGAGATGGAAGCATGGCGACATGTGGAGTTGACTGATACTAATCGATCGAGGACTTAACCACAAATGAACAACTGGTCGATATTCGGCTTTCTTGACATCAATTCTTTATCTAGTTTTGAAGGAACAACCCTTCAATTAAATATTCGTCTGGTGACTATGGCGAAGAGGTCACACCCGTTCCCATGCCGAACACGGAAGTTAAGCTCTTCAGCGCCAATGGTAGTTGGGGGATCTCCCCCTGTGAGAGTAGGACGTCGCCAGGCGAAAAATTTATTTTTCAATAACACTATCTTTATGAAGCTACATATAGTAGTATAGAGAGTGACATTAATATCGTCGCGGGGTGGAGCACGACCGAATAATCTTCGGAGCGTACACATCAGCGCACCGACTGAGCAATAGCTTTCTTAAGCTAACTGAAGTCGGGGTGGTTCAATCGAAATCACCATGGGTGTCATTCACATGATTCAATTATTTTATCGTCGCGGGGTGGAGCAGTTCGGTAGCTCGTCGGGCTCATAACCCGAAGGTCGCAGGTTCAAATCCTGTCCCCGCAATACCATTTTTGACTTTTTTAATAAGAGGTTAATCCTAATTCTTGATGAGTCACGCATGGAAAGTTATTTTGACTATCGTCAAAAAACTCTGGTCCGGTAGTTCAGTTGGTTAGAATGCCTGCCTGTCACGCAGGAGGTCGCGGGTTCGAGTCCCGTCCGGACCGCCAGATTTGTTTATTCAAACGAAACTATGTTTCGTTTTTTTTATTGTCTATTTACCGCAGCCTTTACTCTCATACCCGAAAAGGGGTAAACTACATATATACATTCTCCCTTAGGCTTTCAAACGATCCTAAGGGTTTTTTATACCTAAATGACGATTGAGGAGATTAACATGAATCAGTTTGAAATTATAACCAACAGTCCAGAGGAGACTTTGGTGTTTGCTGAACAATTGGCTGCACACTTAAAGCCTGGTACTGTGTTAACATTAGAAGGTGATCTTGGAGCAGGAAAGACGACGTTTACCAAGGGATTGGCTAAAGGACTTGGTGTTTCAAAGACCGTCAACAGTCCCACTTTCACCATCATTAAGGAATATAGAGGTCGTTTGCCTCTTTACCATATGGATGTGTACAGGTTGGGTGATTCCTTTGAAGACTTAGGATTCGAGGAATACTTTGAAGGAGAAGGCGTGACCGTCGTTGAGTGGGCTCACTTAATTAAAGATCAACTTCCGGAAGAGTTATTAAGCTTATCGATTTACAGGGAAGGGGATTCAGCGAGAAGAATTGTGTTGAAGCCTTATGGAGAAAGATATAGCGAATTGTGTAAGGAGATTGTGTCATGACGATATTATCCATTGATACTTCTAATTATCCTTTAGGCGTTGCGCTTATTGAAGAGGATAAGGTGATTGGGGAGTACATTACTTATATGAAGAAGAACCACTCTGTAAGGGCGATGCCCGCTATCGAGCAATTGTTAAAGGATTGCGAGATCAAGGCAAAGGACTTAACGAAGATTGTTGTAGCCAACGGCCCTGGTTCTTACACAGGTGTCCGGATAGGGGTTACGTTAGCCAAGACGCTTGCATGGTCATTGAATATACCACTCATTCCCGTATCAAGTCTTGCGACGCTCGCTTCTTCGGGACGATATTTTCCAGGGTATATCGTTCCATTGTTCGATGCAAGAAGAGGACAGGTATATACAGGGCTATATGAGTTTCAGAGAGATCAATTAGTATGTGTCGAGGAAGATTGTAACATTCTGTTGGAAGATTGGGTGACGAAGTTAAAGGATTGCAGGAAAGATATTTTATTTGTAGGAAACGATATAAGCATTCACGAAAGCGTCATTAAAGCTGTACTTGGAGACCAAGCGAAAATGGCTCCGTTTGTCAGTCATAATCCTCGACCGTCGGAGCTTGCGTTTATAGGACATGGCCTTAAGGAGACTTCTGCCCATGAAGTACTTCCTAATTATATAAGAATGGCTGAAGCAGAAGTGAAATGGCTTGAGTCGCAAAAAAAATCCTAATAGAGATAAAGGATTGTTAGAATATGAACATACGATTTATGACAGTTGAAGATTTAGATGCTGTAATGGATATTGAAAATCAATCTTTTAGCATCCCTTGGAGTCGAGACGCTTTCTTGAATGAAATTGAACATAACCACTTATCCACCTATCTGGTTGCGGAAGATGAAGAACAGGTTGTTGGTTATTGCGGAGTGTGGCTGGTTGTGGATGAGGCTCATATCACCAATGTAGCCGTACTCCCTGATTATCGGGGACGCGGCATGGGAGAAGGCCTCATGCGCAAGATCATGGGTATAGCGAGTGAATTTGGAGCTCGTGTGATGACACTCGAAGTTCGAGTGTCCAATGCTGCTGCACAGCATGTATATCGAAAACTCGGATTTCAAGATGGTGGGATTCGTAAGCGTTATTATTCAGATAACCAAGAAGATGCTTTAGTAATGTGGGTGAATTTATGAAAAAAGATACATTTGTACTCGGAATTGAGACAAGCTGTGATGAAACGGCTGTTGCCATTATAAAAAATGGGACTGAGATAGTGACGAATATCGTTTCGTCACAGATTGAAAGTCATAAGCGATTCGGTGGCGTCGTACCTGAAATTGCTTCCCGTCATCATGTAGAACAGGTGACGTTTGTGCTTGAAGAGGCACTGGAGCAAGCCCGTATGACCATGGACGATATCGATTGTGTGGCTGTAACAGAAGGACCCGGTTTAGTGGGGGCCCTGTTGATTGGTGTCAATGCGGCAAAGGCACTTGCATTTGCTCACAACAAACCTTTAGTTGGAGTCCATCATATTGCGGGTCATATTTATGCGAATCGATTAGTGGAAGAAATGAGGTTCCCTTTACTTTCATTGGTCGTTTCAGGAGGGCATACCGAGCTTGTGTTCATGAAAGAGCACGGCTCGTTCCAAGTTATTGGGGAAACCCGGGACGATGCAGCTGGAGAAGCCTATGATAAGGTGGCAAGGACATTGAGTCTTCCTTATCCAGGCGGCCCCCATATCGATCGCCTGGCCGAAGAGGGAGAACCAAACCTTGATTTACCCCGGTCATGGCTAGAAGAGGGTTCCTATGATTTCAGCTTTAGTGGATTGAAATCAGCCGTTATTAACACGTTGCACAATGCGAAGCAAAAAGGACTAACCATTCATCCACAGGACCTGGCAGCGAGCTTTCAGGCAAGTGTAATCGATGTGTTAGTGACCAAAACCGTCAAGGCTGTGAATGAGTATGGAGTTGAGCAAGTATTAGTGGCTGGAGGAGTAGCGGCCAATAAGGGGCTCCGTGCTGCTCTACAGGAAGCGTTTGAAAGCGTGGACGCGGAATTGATTATCCCTCCATTAGCTCTGTGTACTGATAACGCAGCCATGATCGCAGCCGCTGGGACGGTGTTATACGAACAAGGAAAAAGAGGAAGAATGGATATGAATGCAAATCCTGGTCTTGATATTGAGAATTTCTAAAAGAGGAAGCTTAAACGTGGAGAGCGTTTAAGCTTTTTTCTGTGTTCGGAGACCCAGGTTCCCATAGTTCTGTTGATATCTTGTGAATAATGTAGTGTTCGGTGTTGACTCGTGGCGATAAAAAAATGACGAACATACGTTTTATCAACAGACTGTGGATAAAATGTTAGTAACTTATCAATTGATGTGTACACTATGTGAAAAACCTTTGTGATATACACGCTCTATTATAGGTTTTGTTGTGGATAACTTAGGTTAAGGTTGTGGATTATGTGGAAAACATGTGTGAATAACGTTTAAAAGGGATTTTGGTTGTGGATAAACATGTGGAATAAAAAAGGACTAGGGATGATTGTTATCCCCAGTCCTGTGGATTATTGTTCTTCTTGAAGAAGCTCTTCAAGTTCTGTCCATTCTTCTAATAAAAAATCTAGTTCTTCTTTTGCTTTGGTGAGTGAATCATTGAGGTCCTGGACCTTTTCATGGTCTTGAAAGATTTCAGGGTCACAGAGTAGATTCTCTTTATCCTGAATGTCACTTTCAAGAGATTCCATGAGGCCTTCAATTTCTTCCACTCTGCGTTTTCGTTGACGCTCAATCTTCTTTGCTTCTTTATCGATCTTGTGAGACTGTTTTTGGGTCGTCCCTTGTGTTGCTACTTGTTCTCCTTGCTCCATGCGCTCGAGTGCTGCAAGCTCTTCCTGCTGCTGTAACTTCTCCACGTAGTAATCGTAATCGCCAAGGTATTCAGTCGAGCCCTTTTTGGATAGTTCTACAACCTTGGTAGCAATGCGATTGATGAAATAACGATCATGTGAAACAAAGAGAATTGTTCCAGGGTAGTCAATCAGGGCATTCTCCAATACTTCTTTGCTGTCTAAATCCAGATGGTTCGTTGGCTCATCGAGGATCAGGACATTCCCCTTTTCCATCATAAGCTTGGATAGGGCGAGTCGGGCTTTCTCTCCACCACTTAGTGTTGAAACAATCTTCAAGACATCTTCGCCTGAGAATAAGAAGTTACCGAGAACGGTTCGAATTTCCTTCTCCATTTTCATGGGATACTCATCCCAGAGCTCATTTAATACAGTCTTATTAGAAGAAAGTTCGGCTTGTTCTTGATCATAGTAACTGATGGAAACATTTGCTCCGAATTTAAACGCTCCATCAAGTGGGAGAAGTTTATTCACCAATGTCTTTAATAGCGTCGATTTGCCAATTCCATTAGGACCTACAAGGGCGATGCTGTCCCCCTTTTTCATAGAGAAGTCAATACGGGAAGAAATCTGTTCGTCTTGTTTATATCCGATGGTCAGATCCTGTACGTGCAGGACATCATTCCCGCTTGGACGATCGATTTGGAATGCGAAGGTGGCAGACTTCTCATCACCCAATGGTTTGTCCATCATGTCCATTCGCTCTAATTTTTTCCGGCGACTTTGTGCCATCTTGGTCGTTGAGGCACGGGCGATATTCCGTTGAACGAAGTCTTCAAGTTTCGCTACTTCCTGCTGCTGACGCTCAAACATCTTAAGGTCTTTCTCGTAGTCTACTGCTTTCTGTTCAAGGTATTTACTGTAGTTCCCGAGATACTTCTTGCTTCGATTCCGTGAAATCTCATACACTTGATTGACGACGCTATCTAAGAAATAGCGGTCATGAGAAACGATCAGGACGGCACCTTCATAGCTTTGGAGGTATGTTTCCAGCCACGATAAGGTTTCAATATCGAGATGGTTGGTCGGCTCATCCAGGATGAGGATGTCAGGCTTGGTTAATAGAAGCTTACCAAGAGCCAGACGGGTTTTCTGCCCCCCGCTTAATGTGGAGATCTTAGTTTCATAATCGAAGTCAGCGAAATTCAATCCATGGAGCACAGAACGAATATCGGCTTCATATTGGTAGCCTCCAGAATCTTTGAAGGTTACTTGAAGCTCATCATATTCCTTTAATACCCGTTGATATAGATCTTCTTGTTCGTAAACAGAAGGATCTGCCATCTGTTTCTCAAGGCTTCGTAACTGTTTTTCCTGGGATTGCAATTCAGAGAATACGGTCAGCATTTCGGACCAAATCGACAAATCTGATTCCAAACCTGTGTTTTGTGCGAGGTACCCGATCGTAACCCCTTTTGGTTTCGTGATCTCTCCAGAATCATAGGAGAGGTTACCTGCAATTATTTTTAAAAGAGTCGACTTCCCTGCTCCGTTGCGGCCAACGAGAGCAACACGATCTCTTGTCTGTATTTCCAGTTTAATATTTGATAGGATATTATCGGCACCAAAGTTTTTCGTTAGTTGATTCACTTGTAGTAGAATCATGACGTCTCACCTCTATTTCATAGTGCTAGTGTACCGTATTTGGGAGGGGAACGGCAATAAGACGACTGTTAATCTTCGTACACTTAGGATAAAATATAGTGTATGATGAGTAAGAGAATGTACAAATTCTGTCCGCTTTTTATTTTGGAAGCGGTATCAGAGGTTTTGAATAGATGTGGGGGAATACAATATGAACCAGGATACAACGAAAATTCCACAGGCAACGGCTAAGCGCCTTCCTTTATATTATCGCTTTATTAAGAACCTGTACTCATCGGGTAAGCAGAGGGTTTCATCGAAGGAATTGAGTGAAGCGGTAAAGGTCGATTCTGCAACGATTCGCAGAGACTTTTCTTATTTCGGTGCGCTAGGGAAAAAGGGGTACGGCTATAATGTCAATTATCTTCTATCCTTCTTCCGTAAGACATTGGATCAGGATGCCCTTACAAAGGTTGTACTAATCGGGGTAGGGAATCTCGGTACAGCGTTTCTTCATTATAATTTTATCAAAAATAATAATACGAAAATCGAAATGGCCTTTGAAGTGGATGAAGAGAAGGTCGGGACTCAAATCAGTGATGTACCCGTTTTTCATTTGAATGATTTAGAAGAGAGTCTTGTAGGGCATGATATTGAAGTGGCCATTCTGACGGTTCCGGCATCTTCTGCTCAAAATATCACAGACCGATTGGTTTCTTCGAATATTAAAGGGATCCTGAACTTCACCCCTGCGAGATTGACGGTACCGGACCGTATCCGCGTCCATCATATCGACCTGGCTGTTGAACTTCAGTCGCTTGTTTACTTCTTAAAGCATTATTCAGAGGATGACACGGAAATGTCACAAGATGGAATGATAACTGAATAGAAAATCTTTCATATTTACGTTATGATAGAATGGTAAAAGAGGAGGTGTCTCATTATGTTAGGTGCAGGTAGTATCGTACTAATCACAGTCGTTGCTTTACTGATCTTCGGACCAAAGAAATTGCCTGAGTTAGGGAAAGCCGCTGGAAATACATTACGTGAATTCAAAAATGCAACAAAGGGCTTAGCAGACGATGAGGACGATAATAGCAAAAAAGCTAAGTAGGGTAGGATGAACGCCATGAGTCAAAGCCAAAGAGACATGACAGTCTATGAACATATAGGAGAATTGCAAAAACGACTCATGTTTGTAGTCGTTTTCTTCTTGTTAGCGGTAATTGTAAGTTTCTTTCTTGCAGAGCCGTTAATTAGATATTTGCAACACGCCGATGAAGCGAAAGAGTTAACGATGAACGCCTTTCGAATCACAGACCCTCTCAAAATCTATATGGAAATGATCATGTTCCTTGCGATCATCATGACTTCACCCATTATTCTATTCCAAGTGTGGTCGTTCGTAAGTCCAGGCTTATATGAGAAAGAGAGAAAGGTGACGCTTAGTTACATTCCTATTTCTCTTATGCTGTTCCTGGGTGGATTGTCATTTTCATATTTTATTTTGTTTCCATACGTTGTGAAATTCATGATGGGATTATCAACCAATCTGAATATCCAGCAAGTGATTGGAATTAATGAATACTTTCATTTTCTATTTCAAATTACAATCCCATTCGGTTTCCTGTTTCAGCTGCCAGTCATCATGTTATTCCTGACCCGTTTGGGAATCGTGACGCCGATGCTTCTGAGTCAGATGAGGAAAGTAGCTTACTTTATCTTGTTGGTCGTCGCGGCTTTCATTACACCGCCTGATATCGTATCCCATATGATGGTGACGGTTCCTTTACTGCTTCTTTATGAAATCAGTATTTGGATATCCAAGGTCGGGTACAAAAAGGTGTTAGAAGCGGAGCAAAAGCTTGAAATGGAACAGTTTGAGGATATAAATAAGGATTGATCAAATGATCAATCCTTATTTTTTGTTCTTTACTTGTTTTTTGATTTTGAAATGCAGCATGATCATCCGTAACCCGGAACCAAAATCCAGGGTCGCCAGAAAGATGAGCATATACGTGAAAAATCCCCAACCTTCATCATTCTGTACGTTTTGTACAGCAAAGTATGTGAAGAGTACACCGAGAAGGAGATAGATCACTCCTGAGACTAATGGTGATCTCCTCATAGAAATAATCCTCCAATAAATCCTTGTATTTTTTCAGCTTCATTCATCATTTTTTCAATGTCATCCTTATAAATAGATTGCATTAGAACGACGGTTGTATTCATGGTAACGTGAGCAAATATTGGTACTAAGATCCGCTTCGTTCTTACATAAAGAAAAGCGAAGGTAAAGCCCATGGCAGAATACAGGATCACATGCTCAGGCTCGAAGTGGGCAAGAGCGAAGATCACAGAACTGATCAGAGCAGCGAAGAAGAAGTGCATCTTCTCATAAAGAACACCAAAAATGATCTTCCTGAATACAATCTCTTCTAATATAGGGCCGATAATCGCAGCGACGAGCATGGATAACGGTACCTTTTCAATGATTCCGATGATCATTTGTGTATTTTCCGATCCCATCTTGATTCCGAGCGCATACTCGACTTGGATGGCGATAGATTGAGCCAGGAACGCCATAAAGATCCCGACGATCGCCCAAAGAATCGAGCCTCCTGCATTCATGGGAGAGGTCCGTTCAAGTCGCGTGCTTGATTCACTCTTCCTGAGAATGCCCCAGACGACGAGCAGGGTTAACGTAAAGCTAATGACGAGCCAGTATCCCGGAACCACATTCCCTACTGTCTCTTTTGGCTGTCCGAGGACGTCGACACCAATCTTATATAACAGGGGTATCCCGACAATGCTTGAAAGTTGCATAACGATATAGGTAATTAAAATAAATCCGAAATGTTTTTTCAACGTTTGATCTCCTTTAGCACCTGTAAGATGAGGAACAACTATGTTTCGTCTTGAACTTACTCTTGTACAATTCTACTAAGAAAAGAAGAACTGTTCAAATCTAAGGGTTTGTTTCATCCTGGAATATATGGGGAGAGAAGGGCATAGTATAGGAGGGCGTGAAAAAAAAGAGAAAATTGACGAAAAAAATTTCAAGCAGGACTCTTGCAAAATGAAAACGAATTAATTAATATAATAGTTGTGTTAGCACTCACAGTGTTCGAGTGCTAATAAATATCATTTACATAATTCAAGGAGGTTGTTTCACTTGTTAAAACCACTAGGTGATCGCGTCGTTATCGAGCTAGTTGAGTCAGAAGAAAAAACAGCAAGCGGTATTGTGCTACCGGATTCCGCAAAGGAAAAGCCACAAGAAGGTAAAGTGATGGCTGTAGGTACTGGTCGCATTCTTGACAACGGTGAGCGCGTTGCTCTTGAGGTAGCTGTCGGCGATCGTATCATTTTCTCTAAATACGCTGGTACAGAAGTGAAATACCAAGGCACAGAATACTTGATCCTTCGAGATAGCGATATTCTGGCTGTAGTTGGCGAATAATTAATTACCGTATATAAACAATACTTTATTTAAATAAGAGGAGGACTTTATCAATGGCTAAAGATATTAAATTCAGCGAAGAAGCACGCCGTTCCATGCTTCGCGGTGTCGATCAATTAGCAAATGCAGTAAAAGTAACTCTTGGACCAAAAGGACGTAACGTGGTACTTGAGAAAAAATTCGGTTCACCACTTATTACAAATGATGGTGTAACGATTGCAAAAGAAATCGAACTTGAAGATGCATTCGAAAACATGGGTGCAAAACTGGTTGCTGAAGTTGCAAGCAAAACAAATGAAATCGCCGGTGACGGTACAACGACTGCAACGGTTCTTGCTCAAGCGATGATCCGTGAAGGTCTTAAAAACGTAACAGCTGGTGCAAACCCTGTTGGCGTTCGTAAAGGAATCGAAAAAGCAGTTCAAGCTGCCATCGAAGAATTGAAATTGATTTCTAAGCCAATCGAAGGCAAAGAATCCATCGCTCAAGTAGCGGCAATCTCAGCTGCTGACGAAGAAGTAGGTCAACTGATCGCGGAAGCTATGGAGCGCGTTGGGAACGACGGCGTTATCACAATCGAAGAATCAAAAGGTTTCACAACAGAACTTGATGTTGTTGAAGGAATGCAATTCGACCGTGGATATGCATCTCCTTACATGGTTACTGATTCTGATAAGATGGAAGCAGTTCTTGAAAATCCATACATCTTAATCACTGACAAGAAAATCGGAAACATCCAGGAAGTACTTCCTGTACTTGAGCAAGTCGTACAACAAGGTAAGCCACTATTAATGGTAGCTGAAGATGTTGAAGGTGAAGCTCTTGCAACGCTTGTTGTGAACAAACTTCGCGGAACATTCAACGCTGTTGCTGTTAAAGCTCCTGGCTTCGGTGACCGTCGTAAAGCAATGCTTGAAGACTTAGCTGTACTTACTGGTGGAGAAGTGATCACAGAAGATCTAGGCTTAGACCTTAAATCTGCGAATATCACTCAACTTGGCCGCGCTGCGAAAGTAGTTGTAACGAAAGAAAACACAACTGTCGTAGAAGGCTCTGGACAACCAGAAAAAATCGCAGCTCGCGTAAATCAAATCCGTGCTCAATTAGAAGAATCTACTTCTGAATTCGACAAGGAAAAATTACAAGAGCGCCTTGCTAAGCTTGCAGGTGGAGTAGCAGTCGTGAAAGTTGGAGCTGCAACTGAAACTGAGCTTAAAGAGCGTAAACTTCGTATCGAAGACGCCTTGAACTCTACTCGTGCAGCAGTAGAAGAAGGTATCGTATCCGGTGGTGGTACGGCACTTGTTAACGTCTACAACAAAGTAGCATCAATCGAAGCGGATGCAGATGTAGCAACGGGTATCAACATCGTGCTACGCGCTCTTGAAGAGCCGATCCGTCAAATCGCTCACAACGCAGGCCTTGAAGGTTCTATTATCGTAGAACGTCTGAAGAAGGAAGCGGTAGGTGTAGGATTCAACGCAGCTACTGGTGAGTGGGTCAACATGATCGAAAAAGGTATCGTGGATCCTACCAAAGTAACTCGTTCTGCACTTCAAAACGCAGCGTCTGTAGCAGCAATGTTCTTAACTACTGAAGCAGTAGTAGCGGACATTCCTGAAGAAGGCGGCGGCGGTATGCCAGATATGTCTGGTATGGGCGGCATGGGTGGAATGGGCGGCATGATGTAATCTGTCCCCATCCCCTGAAGCAATTCAGATTAAAGAGGTCATTCCTTCGGGAGTGTCCTCTTTTTTTTACATAGTTTGAATAATATCTCACCAAAAGAGAGTTGAAACGTTTATCACCTGACGAAATAGGTAAAAAGTATTATACGAGAGACATCCGAAATGAATCTTTTTACGTATGCTACATGCGACGTTTAGTCCAATATTAAAATCAGCAGGTGATAAAATGAATTACACAACGATGAGATTAAGAAGTCTAGTGGAAAGAATTATTGATGGAGATGAGTTTGCAAAAGCGGAGTTTGAGCGAAGATGGGAGATTCCTTGGGAACAGGTGGGGACTGTACCGATTTGCAGAGAAGAGAAGTGCCTGCAAGACTGAATGGTTCTACCCTCAATCTCTATGATAAAGTAAGGGGGAGAACAGTTCAGAAAGAGGGTTACCGATGACAAATACACTTTATTATCAAAACGCCTATATGAAAACCTTTCAAACATCCATACAGGACCAAGGGCAAGATGAGGCGGGCTGGTACGTACTATTGGAGGAAACGGCCTTTTATCCAACAGGCGGTGGCCAGCCTCATGATACCGGGACAATAAATAGCAAAAGGGTTATCAAAGTTGAAGAAGTGAACGGAGAAATCCGCCATTACATAGAAGAGCCGTTTGAAGATCTTTCAGGAGTCTTTGAGGGACGGATCGATTGGGATCGCCGATTCGACCATATGCAGCAGCACGCAGGTCAGCATATTTTATCTGCCGCATTTGAGGAAGCCTTACATTATGAAACAATCAGCTTTCACTTAGGGAAAGAAATCTTGACCATCGACTTACAGGTGAGCGACCTGAAAGAGGCAGATGCGATGAAGGCAGAGAGACTGGCCAACAGGGTCATACAAGAAGCACGGCCGATCGAGACGAAATGGATTACGGAAGCGGAGTTGTCCGACTATCCACTGCGAAAGCAGCCCTCCGTCACCGACCAAATTCGCCTGGTTATCATCCCGGACTTTGATTACAACGGATGCGGCGGAACACATCCACGTTCAACGAGTGAGGTCGGAGCGATTAAGATTCTCGATTGGGAGAAGCATAAGGGACATATACGACTTCAGTTTGTATGCGGGGATCGGGTACTCGATCAACTGCACCGAAAGCATGAACTCTTAAGAGAAATGACCAGCTGTTTGCAGGCGCCGGAAGAAACCATGATCCCGACCGTCGAGAGACTGCTGACAAAGCAAAAAGAACAAGAGAAAGCATTGGAAGGGTTGAAAGAAATCACTTTAACTTATGAAGCAGAAGGATTACTAGGGAAGGGATCCCCTCAAGAAGACTACGTGCTTATCCAAGCAGCATACTCTGACAGACCGATCCAGGAGCTTCAAAAAATCGCACAGCATATTGTCTCTAAGAGAGACGAAATGATTGTGCTACTGGTTGTACAAAATGATCAAAAACTCCAGCTTGTAGCAGCGAAGGGCTCAACCCCGAGCGTCAATTTAAGAGAGGTGGCGCAAAAGGTCTTTCCGTTGATTAATGGAAAAGGCGGCGGAAAGGAATCGTTCGTTCAAGGTGGGGGAGAAGCGGTGATGAGTAAAGAAAAGCTTCTTGAAACATTGATCCATCAACTATAGAAAAGAGGAAAGAGCCATCCGGCATTGCCCGGGTGGCTCTTTTGGTTATACCGTAATATCTGAATTTGGAATATTCAATCAGAGTGAAAATTGAGGCAGACGTCACACTTCATTCACAAATGATTCCAATTACCTACCAATTTTAATACTTGTAATAAAACACCTAATAATTACCATCATCACCTTGGAATCCACGGTTGAAAAATAAGAAGTAAACCTTTTGGAGTTCTACAAAATACCTATTTCCAGCTATAGGAAAATAGACGGTGTAGGTCAAAAATAACAGTCAAAATTCGACAAAATCCTTGTCCGATTGACGTTTACCGCTACCAGTGATAATTATAATATAGAAAAAAAGTATCAAGAATTTACAAATTATAAGTTTTAAACATGAAATTAGTGGTAAATAAGGATAGAATTAATTCCATTTTCTTCAAACATCATACGAACGAATCATTTTGGGGGAAATGTGACATTGTTTTGTCTTTTGGTTCGTAGATACAACTAGAAGTGGGGGATGAATAAAGAACCTAATCTTTGATTTGTAATAGTAAGTTAATTGAAAATTCATTAACCATAATAATCAAACTTTGTAATGGAGTGACACTGGAAATGATTGAGTCCAAAAAAAGGGCATTTATATTTTTGTTTTTAGCATTTCTTTTAGCAGTAGGTGCTGGCTACTTGGTTTATGACAAGGTAAAGGATCTGAATTCTGAGTTAGGTGGAATGACAAAGGTTTATGTGGCGAAAAGTGACATTCCTTCAAGAACACCGATAAAGGAAAGTCAGCTAGATGTAATGGAGATACCGAATAAGTTCGTTACAAAATCACATGTTACAGGAAAGCTCCAATTAGAGAATCGAGTATCGGTGGTTCCGCTTAAAGCGGGTGACATTATCACTGAGAATATGATCAAACCTGTCTCAAACTTAAATAACGAAAATAACAGGCTAGTTGCCATTTACCGAAATGACAAAGTTCAATTCGATCAAGTAATTGAAGCATTGGATAGAATCGATATCATCGTCTCAACTGAGGTGAACGGGGAAAGAAAAACCCAGCTATTCATGAAAGATGTTCCGGTTTCGTATGCTGAAGGGGATGAAAAGAATTTTGCTGGAGTTGCGGTAGAGGTACCGGAAGAAAAGGCCCCCGAATTGATACATATGCAAAATTATGCGGAGCATATACGAATCTTAAAAGCCAATGTAGGAAAAATCGAGGGTCCTCCAGCGGATCAGGAAAAAACTAAAGAAGCAGTTGAAACCGAAAAGAAAGAAAAGGCTGCAGAAACAACAGATGAGAAGCCGGCAGATCAAAAGCCTGCTGATCAAAACAAACCAAAAGAATCAAATCAAGGAGACGCATCAAATGGAAAAGAATCTTGATATTCTACTAGTTAGTGAAGATGACGTAGTTACGAATCAAGTCTTGAACACCCTTGATCAAGAGGATAGTAGGGTGTCTGTCATATCTGCAGAAGATGCAGTAAGGGAAGTCAATAGACAAACAAGGGATATTATCGTTTTTGTACAGTCAAATAATGATAATTCAGTCGAGCTCATCCAATATATAAAATCAGTTAACCCTTCTACTTATATCATTTTTTTAGCAAGAGATTCAGATTTTACTATTTTACGAAATATCTCAAAAGCAGGTGCGGAGGATTTCTTCGTATTGCCTGATGAAATGTCATTGTTCCTTAGTAGGTTCCCAACTATTAAGAAGAATTATGAAATGAAAAAGAGCAGTCGAGAAGAAAGTACCGTGGTCTTTGGGAAGGGACGAGGTCAAATCTATTCCTTCTATAGCGGGAAGGGAGGAAGTGGGAAATCCATCATTTCCTCTACATTCGCGCAAACACTCAAGCTTGAATCGGCAGCAGAAGTCATTCTCATTGATTTTAATTTACAGTATGGCGGAATCGAAACGATGATGTCGATTGAAACGAATCGATCTATAGCGGATTTGACACCAGTTATTGAAGAGTTGAATGAGAGCCATGTAAGGAATGTTTCTCAAACCGAAACTCATTCGCAATTGGAGATATTAGTGAGTCCGTGTGATGCAGAAGTAGGGGAGACATTAGATGAACAATTCATCGCCAAGCTTCTTAGAACGTGTAGAAGATCCTTTGATTACGTCATCATGGATTTACCATCAGACATCAATAATTTAATCGTGACTGCAATGGAAGAGTCAGACAAAATTTACTACGTTCTCTACCCGGAAACTTCATCACTGAAAGTCCTGAAGCATTATGAGGAATTATGTACACGCTTGGGAATAGATCTTCAATCTCGTTTGGAAATCGTTCTTAATGAGATTTCCAAAGAAAACGAACTGCAGCAAGGTGATTTAAAGAACATTCTTAGATTTCCAATATCGGCTTCCATAAGAAGAGATCTTAAAGGACTGCAAACTTATATAAATAAGGGCGAGCCCGTGAGGAAGTCCCCTAAGGAAAAAAGGTTGATTCCTTTTGCTAAGGATGTTAGAAAATTCACCATGGCAGTTCTGAAATAGGAGGGTATAAAGATTGTCGTCCCTATTCGATAAACGAAAAGAAAAAATGAAGAAAAATCGGCCGACAACATATGAATATGAAAACCATTTAGTTGACGACCTAGTTGAACACTATAAAGCTAGATTGCTTAGAGATACGAATCTTGAAGCCCTTACCCAACTCACTCAAGGTGAAATGAGATTAAAAATTGAACAATTGGTATCTCAATTCATGTCAGAGGAAAGAGTGATTATTTCACGACATGATAAAGAGCTATTGATCTCCCGAATTCTTGATGAAGCGGTTGGATTTGGTCCGTTGGAGCCACTAATCAATGATGAGACAGTGACGGAAATCCTTATTAATGGGTATGAAGAAATTTATGTTGAAAGATTAGGTAAGTTAGAAGTTAGCAATATTAAGTTCCGTGATGATGAGCATGTACGGCATGTGGTGGATCGAATCGTTGCTCCATTAGGAAGGCGAATTGATGAAAGCTCACCAATGGTAGACGCCAGACTTCCTGATGGGAGCCGTGTGAATGCGGTTATCTCACCTATTAGCCTAAACGGGACTCTCGTGTCAATCCGGAAGTTTAGAGCTGAACCATTTAAAATGGATGATCTTTTAAGCTTCAATTCATTGAACTCACATATGGCCCATTTTCTAGAGGCAGTTGTAAAATCTAAACTCAACACTCTGATTTCAGGTGGTACAGGGTCTGGGAAAACGACCATATTGAATGTTATTGCTGCATCCATTCCTTATGGTGAAAGGGTCATTACGATAGAGGACTCAGCAGAACTCAGACTTGATCGACCTAACGTTGTCGGTATGGAAGCGAGACCTGAAAATGTTGAAGGCCGAGGAGAGGTAACGATTCGTAATCTGGTGAAAAACGCTTTGCGTATGAGACCTGACCGCATCATCGTTGGGGAGGTTCGTAGTGGAGAAGCTTTTGATATGCTTCAAGCCATGAATACGGGTCATGAAGGTTCTATCACGACAGTGCATGCCAATTCACCTGAAGATGCATTAAGGCGTGTAGAAGCTATGGTTGTAATGGCAGGAATGGATCTCCCATCCCATATTGTTAGGGAATATATTGTAGGTGCCTTGGATATTATCATTCAAGCAACACGATTGACTGATGGTACAAGGAAGATCATCTCCATATCGGAAGTTATAAAACACTCTGATGGTCGTCATGAAATGAAAGAAATCTTTACATTTAAAAGAACGGGCATGAAAAAAGATGGCTCCATAGAAGGTCATTATACGGCCACAGGATATGTACCTAAGTGCCTGGAACGACTGAAGGTGTTTGGAAATAACATTTCCGAATCCGCATTCACACCTGTTTTTGAGGAGGTGAGCACTTGATATCGGCTGCCATAGCGACTCTCTCGGCTCTTCTATTCATTATTTCAATAAGTTTCTATTTGGATTATCGAAAGGAAAAAAGAGAATGGAAGAAGCAAGTAAACGATTTTTATAGTAATGGAGAAAAAAGAAAAAGCTATATCGTCCTCTTAGGAGATAAGTTTGATCGAACAGAAACGGCGAAACCTATTTTTGAGAAACTAAGAGAGTCAAACATTCCCCTTACTCCGTCGGAATATTTTGGTGCACAGTTTGTTGCATTTATGGGAATCGTCATTATGCTGAAGAATTTTTTCAGTCTAAGCTTTTTAATCAGTATCTTTGTGTCTCTCCTTTTCTTGGAAGGGGGAAAAAGACTCCTTTTTCTATTAAGAAAGAACAAACTGAAACAACGCCTCGCTGAACAATTACCTGAAATTTGCCGCCTGCTTGCAAATGCAACCCGATCCGGGATGACGTTAAATCAGGGAGTCCAGCTTGTGGCACAGGAAGTGAATGAACCAGCTAAAGGAGAATTCAAACGGTTAGCTCAGGAAATTTCATTGGGGATTGATTTTAATACAGCAATCCGATCGATGGAGAAGCGCATTGAGAATCGTGAATTCAAATTATTCGTAGCTACAATTCTCATTCAGAAAAAAGCAGGAGGTAATCTATTCTCTGTTCTGGAAGAGATGGGTCAAACGCTGGAAGAACGAAAGATTTTAATGCAAGAAATTAAAACAATGACAGCAGAACAACGATATGTTGCCTATATCGTTCCGGTCATTCCAATTTTCCTGGTTCTGATGATGAACAATATTATAGACGGCTTCCTTGACCCTTTGTTTACGGGGCTTGGTGTCATCCTGTTATTACTATTCATAGGTGGTACTTTATTAACTTTTATCCTCGTTAAAAAAGTAACCAATATTAGGGTGTGAGGCGATGGATGGATTAATTGTCATATTTCTAGTGCTAACCTTATTGTTCATGGGGTTAAGCCTGAGAAGTTTTTACACATATATCATTTATAAAAATGATCTAAAAAAGGAAATAGAGGACAAGACTTATATTTATAATTCCTTTGAAAAGAAGATCACGAGAAAAGAAAAGATACTCAGTAAATTATTTGAATATGCAGATGATTTTTCCGGGATTGGACAAAGGGTTAACTTCTTTAGCGAAGATCACGACATACAGAAATTGTTGATTAAAGCAGGACATCCTTATGGACTAACGGTTCAACGATTTCAAGGATTAAAGATGTTCTTCCTTGTAATTGGATTTATTGTAGGCGGGATTTGCTTCCTCTTGAGGCTACCATTCTCTCAGATTGCCGTAATTCTCTATCCACTGGCAGGTTATGGAGGGGCTATTCTATGGTTAAATGGAAAAGCAAAAAAACGCCAAGAAGACTTATCTTTTCAGCTACCAGACTTTCTTGACACCATGAGCGTCACCCTCCAAGCAGGGGTAGGGCTGGATCAAGCCTTAAGGGATATTGTACCCTACTTTGAAGGACCCATCAGAGAAGAGTTCGGCCGTTTTATCCAGGAGTTAAGTGTAGGTGTTCCCAGGGGGGAAGCGTATAACACCTTGTTAGAACGAAACGATAGTAGAGAATTTCAATTACTCTTAAAGTCATTGATACAGGGTGAAAGACTAGGGGTTCCAATTTCTAAAACATTTAAGCTGCAAGCAGGAGAAATGAGGAAAATCAAGAAAGAAATGATCAAAGAGAAGGCTGCTAAAGCCTCTCCTAAAGTAACACTGATTACCACATTTCTAGTTTTACCATCTGCACTAATCCTAATTGGCGGCTTGATGATTATAAATATGTTTAGTGAAAACCGAAACATTTTACAAATGTTTCAGTAAATAAAAATTAAAACCAACTTTAAGGAGAGAAAAAAACATGATGAACAAACTAACAGAACTATACGTGAAATTTACTACACCGGTGAAAAATGAAAAAGGTGCTCAATCGTTAGAATGGTTAGGATTGGCGGCTTTACTAATTTTAGTATTGGGTATTGTATCGACTGCGGTAAGTGATAGTAAGGGAAGTATTACAAGTATCATTACTAGTATCTTCGAGAAAATTTCCAACATGGTAGGCTAAAAATGAAGGGAGGCAGAAAAGTGAGATATTTAAAAATAATGCTGCCTATCTTAATAGGATTGTCGATTTTGATAATGGGTTGCGGAAATGGGAACAAAGAGAATCAAACTACTCAAAAAAACACTTCCCAAAAGGTAGATGATGATAATAATCCATCTAAAAAAGAAACCTCTACTACTTCTTCAAATGAAGAAGTAGAGGTTTCTCCATTACCATCAACATATCAAGAATTAGAAGATTTGCCTGCCGGGAAAGATTCCGAGAGAATTCCAACCTTAACTGAAGAAGACAAGGATAAAGCTGCTGAAAGATTCAAGGATTTACCTGATATTCAGAATAATCCGTCCAAGAAGAAATTGGATTATTTTTATCAGGAATTGTTAAAGAGAGTTCAAAGGGATTTTAAAGGTCCTGAAAACTTAATCAAACAAATGAAGTTTCAGTCTTTCGGGGATCCCGAAATAGAAGATACCAGGTATCAATTTAAAGAGAATCTAAATGTAGAAATCATACTGGATGCCTCTGGAAGTATGGCACAGGATGTTGGCGGCACTACAAAGATGGACGCTGCAAAAGAAGAGATTAAGAAGTTCGTTGAAAGCTTGCCTGAGGGGACCAAAATTGGACTTAGGGTATACGGGCACAAGGGCAGTAATGCAGATTCAGACAAGGAGCTATCTTGTAATAGTTCAGAAATGATTTATTCAATCGAGCCTTTAGAAGATTCTAAATTTCAATCTGCTTTAGAACAAGTTCAACCTACTGGCTGGACACCAATAACGCTTGCACTTAATGAGGCAAAAAGGGATCTATCTACATTTAAAAGTGAGAACAATACTAATATTGTGTATCTGGTTAGCGATGGAATAGAAACATGTGACCAAGACCCCGTAGCGGCTGCTAAAGAGCTGTATGATTCTAATGTAAAACCAATTATTAATGTTATTGGATTTAATGTGGATGCAGATGGTCAAAGACAGTTGAAGGATATCGCTGACGCCACTGAGGGTATTTATGAGAATGTTGAAGACCAAGCAAGTTTAAAATCGGAGCTTGAGAAGATACAAGACGTTGCTGAAGCTTGGGAAAAGTGGAAGAGCAAAGGTAAGCAGTCTATAGAGCTTAAAGAGGTGCAAAATAGCTTGGATATATTCGGATATATCACACAAGAAAAAGTAAAGGTAACAACTGAAAGAAATCAAATAAACTCATTCTTATTCATTCTCTCTAAGAATGGGGATATGGATAAAGAATCAAGTACATACCTCACTGAGAAAAACAAAGAGTATCATGAGTGGATATACGGAGAAGTTGAGAAGTTTGAAAAAGAATTAAGAGCTATAAACGAAAAAAGTTACAAAGAAGCCATGAAAGCATTAGAGCAGAAGTACAACATTAATACTCAATAAAACTGGGGTGAGAATGTGTTGAATATAACCAGGGTTTTCAGCCTGATGTTAACTTTCACGATATTGTTTTGGAATGTATTTCCTGTAGTGAGTATGGCCGCCGGTACATTTATAACCCCAGGAGAATCATTCAAACCAGGTCAAGCAATCACTCCAGGTGAAGCAATAAGCGGTGGTGAATTCCTTGTTCCTGGTGACGTGTTCAAGCCAGGTCAAGCGATCAAGCCCGAGGAGTCATATAATGGAGGTCAAGTTTCAAATTCGGGAAAACCGATTTTAGAAAATTTCCCTCTAAACAACGGTACTTTCATTATTCCGAACGCTCCACCACCGGTTCCGAACTTTGTATTCGGAGGAGAGAGTTTTACTACTGGTGGACCGATTACTCCGGGAACTCATCCTGACTCAGGTAAATCTATTGAAGGAGGATCTGGAGATGGCACCGGAGATGCCGTTGAAGGAGGATCTGGAGATGGCACCGGAGATGCCGTTGAAGGAGGATCTGGAGATGGCACCGGAGATGCCATTGAAGGAGGATCTGGAGATGGTACTGGAGATACCATTGAAGGAGGATCTGGAGATGGCACCGGAGATACCATTGAAGGAGGATCTGGAGACGGCACCGGAGATACCATTGAAGGAGGATCTGGAGACGGCACCGGAGATACCATTGAAGGAGGATCTGGAGATGGCACTGGAGATACCGTTGAAGGAGGATCTGGAGACGGAACTGGAGGTACCATTGAAGGTGGTTCCGGGGATGGCAATGGTGGAAAAAATTCAATTAATAATGCTCCTCCATCTTTATTAAACTTATGGGTAAAGAGTTCAGATGGCGAGAGGGGACTGATTGGTAACCTTATTGGGGGACTAAAAGACGTCAAAACATATATATTAGGTTTCGGAGACAAAATGGCACAAGCAGGCGTCTCCTACTATGCAGGTTTTAAATTTAAAGATTTAGGAAACGGCAATTACTCAATTTACGGTGATGAGAAAATTAATAATAAAATTGGTCAATGGTTTTACGAAAGATATAAAAGTTATAAGATTGATGACAAAGACGCCTTTTTCGGACCGAAATCACGCCATGTAGGGCAGGCAAAAATTAATGATTTCTTAGATAGTAAATCATTAAAAGGTAAGGCAGGGTTTTGGAGGAATATGGGTAAAAATACTATGAAATCACTTAAGGAGTCATGGGTACCATTTTCTAAGAGCTTTTGGAAGCCTAGTAATATGTTAAAACTTGGTGGTCCAGTAAACGTTGCATTATCTTCATTTAATTCAATATATGATTATGGATTCGGAGATGATGCCTCAAAGAGAGGAAAAGGTTTGGCAAGTACGGATTTTGCAGCAACCTTAACTACTGATGTTGCAATTGGTATAGGTTCTACAGCTATTGGTAGCATAGCCTCTAGTGCGGCTACTGGAGCTTTAGTAGGTTCTACTGTCCCAGTTGTAGGGACTGCAATAGGAGCTGTGGTTGGACTTGGAGCAGGCTTATTAACTACCTACGCCATTAATGGCACTGCGACCGGTAGGCGTATTAAAGCTGGAGCGACAAAAGCAATTAAAGGGGCTTATGATTGGGGTGTGGATAAGGCGAAAAGTGGATACGATTTTGTCAAAACAAATACAAAAACATTAAGTAAAGGTATGGGTTGGACCTTGAAAAAGATAGGTGGTTTATTTGGATAACAAAAATGTTAAATTCAAAGAGAGTAGAATTTTTCAAACATCTTTTTTGTTAGTATTAATGGGTTCTTTGTGTAGTGTAGTACCTGATGGTAATTGGACATTATTTAGTATGAATATGGGTATAGCTGGTATTTGTAGTGTTGTTTTTTACTTGCTATGGCGACGAAATCGTCGCCATAGCAAGCGATATTTTTCATTATTATCATACTTTATGCTAGTAGCGTTAGCGGTGTATTTTGCTATACCTTTATTTAGAGTTTTTATTGGGAGTTTTATTTTTTGGACTGCTTTGCTAGTAATCTTAGTCATGGCGATATTACCTTATTTTTACTCTGAAAATATAATTATAGGAGTGCAAAATCCCACCAAGACGACTTTGGGGAAAATTTACTCTATAACTATTCCCCTTATCATACTATTTGGGACGTTACTGTTTTTTAACGCTAATTTAAGTGGTAATCCACAAGCGTTACCGATATCCGTTTTTCTCTACTTCGGAGCTATTTTCTTTTTATTTATAGCACCAATATTGTTAATAACACCTGAAAGAGTGGAGGAATTGAATAGAAAATAAGGAGAGGAAGACATGTTTAATATAAAAGGCCTAATCCAATCAATTGGCATCGTACTATTGGTAACGATCCTAATTTCATTCCTTATAGGGTTCATTAATATAGGTTCGATACCCATTATTATATTTGTCCAATTTTTTATCACGAATGTTTTAATAGGGATCATTGCTCCTATTAAAAACCCACAAACCCCTTATACTGCTGCCTTTCTGGGGAGTATTACATTAACTGTCCTTAATTATATAGTTGCTTATTATATATTTAATATATATGTATTAGCTGATCCTACACAGATTAATAATAATCTCTTAATAAGCACTTCAATTGCATTAATAACGGCATTACTCTATAAGAAATTCATACTTGAAAAACGGAGAAAACAATATGTTTAGGGAAACTTTCGGTATATATAATAGGAATCTATTAAAAATAATGCTTATTGGGCTAATAGTCGTCCTCCCGGTATCAATCTTTTGTTTTCAAGCAATTTCTTATGTTTTTACTGATGTAAGCTCAGAGTATTCCAATTTATATGCAGCATTTTTTATCGTTATTAACTTTACGCTTCTTTATCCACCTTTTATCAGGGTTACTTTACAGGATTTAAATGATGGGGAATCAGCATCAATTAAAGATTTAATAATGGCGTTTGTAAATGATTTTGGACTGATTGTATTGTTTACACTCGGGTTATATTTTTTAGCTCTTTGGGGAATAGGCTTGGCTTTTATTCCAACAATAATTTCTTTGGTGCTACTTGTAATTTTTCCTTTATTCGTAGATCAAAAAAAAATAACTTCAGTGATAAAACAACTAGGTCGTGTTTTGCTGAAAGAAAATATCTTTATCTTATTTGATTTGCTTATAATCATTAGTATTAATCTACTTGTGTGGACTGGAATTTCATTATTGCTTAATTCATTTGACAATAATTTCTAT
The DNA here is from genome assembly GCF_005938125.1 of Bacillus sp. BHET2. GTDB lineage: Bacteria > Bacillota > Bacilli > Bacillales > Bacillaceae_B > Rossellomorea. Next base: position 22,472 of record NZ_VCQN01000011.1, on the reverse strand, counting down.
GTCTATGCGTTCACAAGATCGCTGATTAATGTTGCATTATTTCCTCTAATATACATTTATCTTACAATTAAGTATAAGAGCGAAAGGGGAGATTTCTATGAATAATCCAGAAGGAAGTTTACCCCTAAAAAGAACAAATTTATTTCTTGTGGTGATTCTATCCGTTGTGACTGCGGGGATATACTTGGCGTTTTGGTTTTTAAGAAGGAGGAAAGCTTTTGGGGAAAGCCAAATTCCTTTTAAATGGTGGAAGGTATTTGCTGTATATTTGATACTCTCATTCATTATCAATCTAATTGGAGATGTATTCTTAACTTCTTACGGGGAGACAGTAATTGAATCGATTAATATCATACTATCCTATTATTTTATAGGCTTGTTATATTTCTCAGCATTTAGAGTGAAAGAAGTTATCGAATATCATTATAGAGATGCAGAAGTCAAAAAATTGTGGCTGGTTTTATTTCACGTTTGGTATCTCCAATTCAAAATCAACCGACTAAAAGAAAATTAGGAGAGGGTAGCAATGAGAAAGTACTTCAAAAAAGTAAATAATGAAAAAGGTGCTCTCACATTTGAATTCCTTGGAATTCTACCTTTCTTCTTCATGTTCTTTCTGCTCCTCTGGCAGGTTGTAGCGTCAGGGTATGCCATATATACAGTAAAAACGGCAGTGAATGAAGGTGCCAAATCTTATTCTGCTACAAAGGACGCTATAGAAGCTGAAAATACTGTAAAAAAAGCAATTGGATCAAGCAATGTAATAACTTATGATGGAATGTCCATTACTACACCCGATGTAAACGGAAAGTTTGAGATTAATGTGAAAGTTGAGCATCCCCTTGTGTTTATTCCTAAACAATGGAAAGACGAAACGGCTCTTTCATTTGATCAATCGGCAGTGGGCCAGGTGTTGGTGGAATGAAAAAGTATATAGGCAATGAGAAAGGGAACTCAATCTTCTTTATTCTTTGGCTATTTGGAATCGTTGCTATCGTCTTTCTGCTTGTGGCGAATATTGCAAAAATCTACGTAGTTCAAGCCCAGGCGAACAGTTCTGTAGAACAAGCTGCCTTTGCTGGTACTTCTGTATTAATTGAAGAAACAACTAGGACGATAGAAGAATTCGACGGTAGTGGAATTTCCGCTGCTCAGAAGTTCTTAGATGGTGGTAAAAGTATTAAAGAACAAATCGAAGAAAAACAACAGGAACTCGAGGATTCTGGCAGAACTTCTGATCTTGCTTATTTACATGCGCTGAATGATGTACTGCCGGGCGAATTAGAAGAACATCCTTTACTTAAAGAGGCTTTTAGTGAGCATTTTTCTAGAGACCCATCTCTCAATAGTAGAATTCGAAATACTGCCCAATCCATATTGACTGACAACAATGCAAATCCTGAAGATATGGATATTACTTTATCTACTGAGGAGTGGAGAATTGAAGTTAAGTCAACAGCCACTTTTGAAAGTATTGCGGACAAAAAGCTCATTGAAGTTTTTCAAGAGAAAGTTCCACAGAAGGGGTATGGACCTAAACTGAAATATCTTGAAAAGGTATATGAATAACTATATGTAGAAGATCTTGGAAGATAATTTTCAAGGTTTTTATTTTTCCAGTGAAAATACTTTAGAAATTATGATTTGGAAATAGTAGAAATACCTATAAAGGTTGAAATACAAAATTTTACTATTAAAAGGTTTCAAAATTGAATCTAGTGGTAAAAAAGATTGAGTGTATTTCCATAAAATTCTAAGTGATTTTGGATTGAATGGAAGCCAAAACTATAGCTCATTAAGAAAAGAGGGTTTCTAAGTGTCCAAAAAAGAAAAACGATGGAGAAGATTTTATTTATTCCTAATGATTTTCTTCTATGTCATATACGTCCCGGTCTCGGTATTGGAATGGCTGCTGGGTGATGGTGGCCTGCCTGTAACCGCAGTGGTTGTAGGAATTGCGTTACCTTATATGAGGAAAAATCATCTTCATCAGATTGAGATGAAAGAAGGGACAGGAGCTTGAAGGTTAACTTCAGGCTTTTTGCTAACTCAAGAGAAAAGGCAGTTACCTAGGACCTTTTAAATATTTAAAGGAAGCATTAGAACCGTCACTGTGTTTATTACACAATATTTTTTAGAATGCATTTCCTGTAGTGAATATGGCGGGTACATATATCACCTCAGGAGTCCTTCAAACCAGGTCAAGCAATCAAGCCGGGGGAGTCATATAATGGAGATCAATTTTTAAATTCGGGAAAACCGATCTTAGAAAATTCACCATTAAGCAGCGGTCACTTCATTATTCTGAATGCTCTATTTCAGCTATCGAAATTTGTATTTGGAGGGGTTTCACCAGTTACGCCTCCTGGCTTGGGTAATTCTATTGAAGGGGGATCAGGAGATGGCAATGGGGGCAAAAGCTCAATTAATGATGCACCTTCATCTTTATTAAACTTATGGGTGAAAAGTACAAATGGTGAGAGGGGATTGTTTGGTTATCTGATGGAGGACTAAAAGATTATTAGGGTTTGGAGACAAAATGGCCCAAACTGGAGGATGACTGATTTATGGACAACCAAGATATATCTAGCGTAGCTCAAAACCAAAAGAAACTATTAGAAAAAGTTGATATATTCCCTTATGAGTTTCATAAGGGAACGCATGTTTATAGAATGGCTCATTTTTATAGACTCTCTTCAAAGTTGTATGGGAGTTTTGTTTATACTCCATATGATTTGTCATTTGAAGAAGTGAAAATGGTATTTTATAAATTTATTTTATTAGAAGAATACTTGAAAGATAAATTATCTAAAGTAAATAACTATGCATCAACTGATTTTTCTGCAAGCTACTTTGGCTACCGTCAAGAATTGGACGTAAAGATACTTGTGAATTCAAGCTTTAGTGAAGCACATGGAATTATTCAAGAAATGATAAAAGCCATAGACTTTTTTAAAGTTGCGTTAACAAATATTAGAGAAACATATTCGGGTTTTAAAGAAATCACTAACAAAATTAAAACAACGAATATTTTTACTGAAGACCAATTAACTGATATCCAAAAGTCATATGGCAAAGCACATACCTATCAGTTTCAGCAGGCAGCGAAGCAAAAAGAAATAATTCATTCTTCAAGAAAATTAATTGATTTCATGGATAAAAGAAAGCTCTTTTCCGGTGAATTTACAAGCTTTTATAAAAAGACGAAATTAATGGCCAGTGAAGATTCAGAAAATAGACTAGACCATTCTTTGAAAGGTTTTGGTGATTACAAAGAAAATATTACCCTTTCATTTCAAGAATTAGAAGAAAAATTTGTGAAGAAAAATGAAAAAGACTTTTATAAAGTTTTAGATGAGAACTTTATTAAGAGACGAGTTAGAAACCCTTCAGTACAGGAGGTGTAAGTTGGGGAACTTTCACGAAGGCTGTCACCAATTCTATAAAACAGAAAAAGATCTTTGTAAAGGTATTGCGAACAAAGCTAAGTAGTCTTGGTCAAGGTTTGGTTCTCATAAGAACTGGAGGTTCTAAGTAATGAAGAGCAATGATATTAACAAATTAACCCAGAAACATAAAAAGTTTATGGAGAAGGTGGATATCTTTCCGTATACGCTAATCATGGATAACCTAAAGTATGAGAGGGCCCACTTTTACAGGCTTACTTCAAGTCTATACGGAAGTTTTCTATTTACTCCGTATGATGTGTCTTACGAAAAAATTAAATCGATTTTTTATAGTTTTATTTTAATAGAAGAATATTTGAAAAATAAAATATCTAAACTTAATACGTTTGCATCCAATAATGGATCGAATCCTTATTATGATATGAGGAATATGATGAAAGTTCATTTATTGAAAAATCCAGATCATCAATACATTCAGTACGATATAGAGTCTTTTATTTCTTCTGTTGATTTTGTAGAGAATTCTTTCCTTAAAGTAAGAGGGGATTATCAAAAATATCAGAGGATTTGTGAAGAAATCAATAGAAATAAGGAATTCAGCATTTATCAACTTGAACAACTGAGAAGAATTGTTGGTGAATGTCAGGCTTGTATGTTTAACCAGGTAGCTGAACAACAAAAGTCACTGACACCTGCTAGGAAAATAATTGATTACTTACTTTCAGTGAATGATAGAAACAACGATGTAGAGAAATTAATAAATCAGTTTAACGTTCTGGTAGAAGCTAAATCAGAAATGAATCTTAACCAGTCTTTGAATAAGTTTGGAAATGCTGAGAAAAATAAATCTCTGTCTCATGAAGAACTTATTGAAGAACAGATAAGACTTTTTGAAAAAGATTTCTATCGTGCCTTAGACGAAGGTTTCATCAAAAGAAGAGTTCGAAACCCTTCAGTTCAGGAGGTATAAAATGATTAGTTCATTGAAAACGGATGGACTTTCAATCCAAGAAAATTACTTGAGGGAGAAAATTCCTTCCCTTCTCTATTCTCTTTCCAATTTGGGGTCAGTCCCCCTGCATACTAATGCGTTATTGTGACGGGGGACTGACCCCATTTTACGGTGTTATAGCTGAGAAAAACTTCGTAGTAGAAGATGCCATGGCTGCTTTTGAGAAATTAATTATATATAACGTGTTTGTTAACAGGTTTTTTGATATTGAGGAGGCGAAGTTGAAACTATCTCCAAGATCATTTGAAAATATATATGTGCTTTTGGACAGGTACACGAAAACGGAGAACAATAATAGTCTCTTACTTGGTAAAGAGGTCATTGGAAAGCTTGAAGAATTATTAATAGACCTACAAGAGGTTATTAAAGACTATTCTAGCTATTATGATGAAAACATACTTGTGAAGAATAAAATTGATGACGAAGAATTGTACAGGCTTTGGGAAACTCTTGCTCATATGAATAGATTGCAATATCTACAAGGAACAGAATTGATAAATAAAATAGATGTATTAAGTGAAATGTTTGATGAGATGGAGAAACTGGGTGTAGATAAAGAGTTATCAAACTATGATCTTACAATATTAAAAGAATTAACCAAAGAAAGTAAAAATACAGAAAAAACAATTAAATCATTAGATAAAGAAAAAGAAATTGTTCATTTACCAATACGGGATCAAGTAGAGATTTTGATAGAAGGGTTAAAAAAAGTAGCCAGAGAAAAGCTCCCAGTGTACAAACAAGACCTTCGTTATCCTAAATAATAAAGTAAGAATGAATGTAGATTTTAGAGTAGCAATAGTTTAGTCAAACGTTTGTTTAAATAGAGACGAGATCGAAGCTTCCTCTAATACCATTAGAAACAATTTCAAGTAAAGGGAAATGTGCTTTTACATGATGAAAGCAACATCTGTCTGACAGGAGTGATTTGATTGAAAAAGGATTTAAGTAAACGAGGGAAGATCAGTTTACTGCTTTCTTTATGCACCTTGGTAGTGGGAATGTTATATATGTATTTTATCATGGACGGTCGTACAATATTAACTACCCAGGATAGCCGATTTATTTTAATAGTGGTTCTTATCTCAAGCATCTTTTTGGTAATCACCTTAGTTGAGAGAGCAAGAGCACAAGGTACTCGTTTTTCCTGGAGAAGGTTCGGGATCATATTATTAATCGTTATTCTATTCGGTATTTGGAGGGTAACGATGTGAGAAGTCACTCGTCATTCTGAAAAGGTTAATGCATCATCCTTTGAATGGGATTGGTCATCGGGGGTCATTTATATGTGAATTTTTATATGATTGACGGTGTAGTAGATGATGGTGACCCGAATATCATGATAGCTATTGTTTTAGTCTCATTTATTATTGCAACATTAAATCAAGCATTTGTATAACCCCAGACCTAACTAGAAATCTTTAGAAATCTCTACATTTATTAAAGGTACTTAAATAGAAATATATCCTTAGACTCATAATCTTTAAAAAAAACGGTGAAAAATTTGGGATGTACAAAGATAACCTTCATGGGAGGATAAATATTATGTTTGAAATGAACAAAAAAACAAAAAAAGCAATTAAAGAAAAGAAAAGGTGGAATGAACGTACAGAAGTATCCCGTCATATTGCAGAAATCAATGGGGAATTATATTACTATGTTCTATTTTTAAATTTATTCGGAATTCCTCAAGGGGCTATCGCTGTTAGAAATGATGGTGATATGCCCGGAAGAGACATTACAAAAAAAGTTGTTTTTAAAGTAAGTTCCTATAATAATATTATGCGTTTTGCGGGTCAATCTAAAGATGGTATGAAAGATATTGTGAAACGTCCAATAAAAACAATGAAAACAGTTGAGAATCAGGTAAAAGAATATTTTGGTGAGGTTATTCCTGTGGAACATCCGCTTCATAAAGAATTAACCTTGTTAATTGACTTGTGTACAACTATGCAGGAGAACCAACCGAAATTTGTGCAAATGTTTAAAGAAATATGTTCGATTGGAGAGTCTCAAGATATAAAAAAAGTATTAACCGCAGAGACATTTGATAGAACCCATGAGATCTTTATTGAATGGCATGTGCTTCTATATAAAGAACAATGTATGCAACTATTAAATTTCTATGATATTCCTTTAATCAAGCAACATGTGGACGAGAGTAACCAAGGGAAGAAATTACATAAAACATTAGTTAATATGCATACAGAAAAAAGAAGAAAATCGTTTGTTAACTTTTTAGAAGGCGTTATTCAGAAAGAAGTAGGGGATATTAGTGATTTGTCCTACTCTCCAAAAGATGTTGAATCCTTTAGACAATTGAAGATCGAAGAAGGATATCAAATGTTTGAATCAAATCTCGTCCCACAAATAAGGAACTAAGAAATTGAATTATCTAACTGAAACTATTATTAATTAAATTTTTTGATTAATAAGGTTTAGAAGCGACCGAAATGGTCCATGTGCTATAAACAATTTGAAAACTTTTTCGGAGGGTAATATATGCCGGCACTTGAAGCAAAAGTAAAAAAAGCGATTAAAGAGAAAAAAATTTGGAATGAGAGAATTGAAGTCTCTAGACACATAGCAGAGTATAACGGACAAAAGTATTATTACATTTTATTTTTAAATTTGATTGGTATCCCTAGAGGCGCCATGGCCATTAGAGAAGATGGAAATGTCCCTGAATTGGAACATGCAAAGGAGATTGTATGGAGAGTTAGTTCTTATAATAATATAATGCGTTATGCTAATAAAGAGATGAAAGACGACCTCAAAAGACCTGTAGGAATGATGAAGACAATCGAGAATCAAGTTAATGAAGTTTATGGGGGAATCGATGAGAATCACCATTTATATCAAGAACTATCTCTATTGCTTAATATGTGCAGAACAATCTATAGTAACCATGAAAGATTTCTAAACATATTTAAGGAAGTATGTAATATTTCATCTATCCAAGAAAAGGAGCTGGTTTTAAAAGAGAAGACATTTAATCGATTACATGAATTGTTTATTGAAGCACACACTTTGCATTTTGAAGAGAACAAGATGCAACTTTCAAATTATGAAGATATTCCAAGAATTCTCAAAGATTTAGAAGATAAATCTAATGGAAAAAAATTAAATAAATCATTAAACCATCTGCACCAGGAAAAAGTGAAGAAATATGTAATGGGATTTGATAAAGGTGTTGTACGTAAGGAAATTGGAGATGTTTCGTCTCTATCTTATTCTCATGAAGATTTAGAAAAATTTAAAGAATTGAAAATAAAAGAGGGATATCAGAGATTTGAAACAAATCTTGTTCCTCAAATAAGGAACTAAGAAGTGGGATTTGATGGAGGATTCGAAAAAATTCCATACAGATAAAGAAAGTTTTTAATTCTCCTAGAGTACAAGTATAAACCAGAACCAACTGATATGCTTAAGATGATATTTAACTTTCAAATATTACGTTTAATGGCTTTACAAATTTAATGAATCGATTCAGCTTAGTTATGTGTATCTATAACAAAATTACTTCCCCCCACAAAGAATGTAAATTTAATCAAACGTTTGTTTAAATCCACAACCTAAACTAATCATTCGATATCCCACCCAATATTGGTTAAAATAGATAAGACCTACAATTGGCTACAGCTTAAAGGAGAGAAATACATGACGAACTATGCAGATGATAGTTTAGGGTTACATACAGATATGTATCAGATAAATATGACGAAGGCGTATTGGGATGATGATTTCCATAATCGAAAGGCTGTTTTTGAAGTGTTCTTTCGAAAGCTGCCTTTTGGCAATGGATATGCGGTGTTTGCCGGGCTTGAACGGATCATTGACTATGTGAAAAAGTTTCATTTCTCTGAGAGTGATATCGAGTATTTACGGGAGTTGGGATATGAGGAGGATTTCCTTCAATACTTGGCGGATCTTCGTTTCACGGGGACGATTCGTTCCATGAAGGAAGGGGAGGTTGCGTTCGGAAATGTTCCCCTTGTCCGCGTGGAGGCGCCTTTAGCTCAAGCTCAGTTGTTGGAGACGGCGATCTTAAATATCGTGAACTATCAAACGTTGATTGCGACGAAGGCGAACCGGATCAAGCAAGTGGTGCAGGATGAGGTTGTGATGGAGTTCGGGACGAGACGGGCCCACGAGCTGGATGCAGCGATCTGGGGAACCCGTGCTGCTTATATCGGAGGTTTCGATGCGACGAGTAATGTGCGGGCAGGAAAGTTATTCGGGATGCCTGTTTCCGGTACCCATGCCCATTCGATGGTACAGGCTTACCGGGATGAGTATCAGGCCTTTCATAAGTATGCTGAGAGCCATAAGGATTGTGTGTTCTTGGTGGATACGTATGACACGTTGAAATCCGGTGTGCCGACAGCGATTCAGGTGGCGAAGGAACTAGGCGATAAGATCAATTTCAAGGGGATTCGCCTGGATAGTGGAGACATGGCGTATCAATCGAAGAAAGCCCGTAAGATGCTTGATAATGCAGGCTTTACGGAAACGAAGATCATCGCTTCAAACGATTTGGATGAGTATACGATCCTGAACTTGAAAGCTCAAGGGGCGAAGATTGATGTATGGGGTGTTGGGACGAAGCTGATCACGGCTTACGATCAGCCTGCTTTAGGTGCCGTGTATAAGCTTGTTTCCATTGAGAACGAAGCGGGTGAGATGGAAGACACGATTAAAATTTCCAGCAATGCGGAGAAGGTTTCGACTCCCGGGATGAAAAAGGTTTATCGGATCATCAATACGGTTAATCATAAATCAGAGGGCGAGTATATTGCCCTCGACCATGAACACCCGGAAAGTCAGGAACGGTTGAAGATGTTCCACCCCGTTCATACTTACATCAGTAAATTCGTGACGAATTTCGAAGCGAGAGAGCTCCATGTGGATGTATTTAAGGATGGAAAGCTCGTGTTTGAAGCACCTCCTTTAGAAGAGATGAGATCGTTTGTGAATGACAATCTCGAGTTGTTGTGGGATGAGTATAAACGGTCGATGAACCCGGAAGAGTACCCGGTGGATTTAAGTGAAGAGTGCTGGAACAACAAGATGAATCTGATCCAGCAAGTGAAGGCTGAAGTGAAAGAAAAACATAGCGGGAATTGGTAATTTTACCTGTGATTGGGTAAGATAAAAAGATATAATGTGATGTAATAAAACCTAACATGGAGTGTGAAAACATGGATTCTCTTCAAAAACAAATTGTAGAAGAAATGATGGTATCGCCGGAAATCGATCCGCAGGAGGAAATCCGTCGCAGTGTCGACTTTATGAAGGCTTACCTTACGAAGCATTCATTTATGAAAAGTCTTGTCCTTGGGATTTCAGGTGGTCAGGATTCCACCTTACTCGGGAAACTTGCACAGATGGCAATTGATGAAATGAACAAGGATACTGGATCTTCGGACTATGCTTTCTATGCCGTGAGACTTCCTTATGGTGAGCAAGGAGATGCCCAGGATGCTATCGATGCAGTGGAATTCATTAACCCGAACGTTTCGTTAACGGTGAATGTCCAGCCGGCAGTTGATGCCAGTGTCGAAACTCTGAAGAAGAACGGCATTGATCTTTCCGACTTTGTTAAAGGGAACGAAAAAGCCCGTGAACGGATGAAGGTTCAATTTGCCATCGCAGCCATGAAGGATGGTGTAGTTCTCGGTACTGATCACTCTGCTGAAGCGGTTACTGGTTTCTATACAAAATATGGTGATGGAGCGGCAGACCTCGTGCCCCTTTTCCGACTGAACAAACGACAAGGGAAGAAGCTCTTGATGGAGCTTGGCTGTCCGGAGCACTTGTACAATAAAAAGCCAACAGCGGACCTTGAAGAAAATCGTCCTCAGCTGCCCGATGAAGAAGCTCTTGGCGTCACGTACGATCAGCTGGACGATTACTTGGAAGGTAAAGAAGTACCTGCCGAAGCGAAAAAAGCCATTGAAGGTCATTACCTAAAAACACAGCATAAACGTCACCTGCCAGTTACGGTGTTTGATGATTTTTGGAAATAAATAGCGTTGAAGCCAATTCTTGAATATTCGAGAATTGGCTTTTTTTGTTTTGGTTACTTGGTTGAAAGTAGAATAATTCGACAAAAACCGTCTGTTCCCCTTGCCGGATAATCCCAACCTCCTACCAATTCCCTAAATTCCCTCTAGATTTTTCCCAAATTATAGAGGATTTTCGACTTTTTAAACGAAAGTAGTAATAGTTAAAGAAGATATTGAAACATTCAGGAGGGGTACGATGTCACATGAAATGGTGAATCCGAAGTTACAAAGTATCATTGATAATATAGAAAAAGTCATGATTGGGAAGAGAAAGGTAGCGGAGTTGAGTATCGTTTCCCTACTTGCCGGCGGGCATGTATTACTTGAGGACGTTCCAGGTGTAGGGAAGACGATGATGGTTCGCGCTTTGGCAAAATCGGTGGGAGCGAGCTTTAAGCGTATCCAGTTTACGCCGGATTTACTTCCGTCGGACGTGATCGGGGTGTCGATCTATAATCCGAAGGAAATGGAATTCACGTTCAGGCCGGGTCCAATTATGGGGAATATCGTTCTGGCGGATGAGATTAACCGTACGTCACCGAAGACTCAGTCCGCTCTACTTGAGGGGATGGAAGAGAGCAGTGTGACAATTGATGGAGAGACAAGGAAACTCGATAAACCCTTTTTCGTGATGGCGACACAGAATCCGATTGAGTATGAAGGAACCTATCCTCTTCCGGAAGCGCAACTGGACCGCTTCTTATTAAAGATGAAAATGGGCTATCCGGAACCGGAAGAAGAGATGGAGGTTCTTCATCGCGCCCAGAGGACTCCGCCCATCGATGAGCTAGAGCCTGTGATGACCCTTGAGGAATTGAGATACATTCAAGGGGATGTTAGGGAAGTGTTGGTGGATGACACCATAAAGAAATACATTGTTGAAATTGCGAACCGTACGAGGATTCATGCGAATGTGTACTTGGGCGCAAGTCCCCGTGGATCCATCGCGTTGATGAAAGCTTGTCAGGCTTATGCCTATTTAAGAGGAAGGGACTACATTGTTCCTGATGATGTTCAATACCTGGCTCCTTTTGTTTTCTCCCACCGGATCATCATGAAATCTGAGGCGAGGTATGAGGGGATCACACCGGAGGAAGTCGTGGAGAGAGTTATGGCGAGAATCCCGGTTCCGGTACAAAGGCTTGTGAGATAGGATGAAGCATACATTACAATTCTTAAAACCACTCGGGAAATTTCTGTTGCTCCTTTTCTTAATCGGGATCACATTTTCCTTTGCGATGTTTCAAGGTGGGTTTGTTAGTTGGTTCTTGTTCTATAGTTTTATACCATTCGCCCTTTATTCCGTATTTATTTTCTTATATCCGTTGTCTGAGTTTTATGTTGAGCGGAGCTTCGAAGCCAATGAGTATAAAGCGGGGGATGAGCTGAAGGTGACTGTAACTCTTTCCAGGAGAATCCCGTTTCCGTTGTTTTATATGGTGATGGAGGATGTGGTGACAGATTCCATGTTTCATCATTCCAGCTTTCAAAAGGCAAAGGCGATGATTCATCCAGGATTCAGAAGACGAATCACGTTAACGTATCTCATAGAAGAGCTGCCTCGTGGAGAGCATTTGTTCTCTGCCGTTCGATTCCGGACCGGTGATTTCTTCGGTGTGTTTGAAAAGGAAGCAACGATCGAGTGTAAAGACAAGCTCCTTGTGTATCCGTCGACGGTGGATGTGCCATACCGGCCCCTTGAAAGTCGCTATGATCAAGGAATGACCACATCAAATGTGAAGATTCAAAAGGACACAACGATGGCGACAGGGATACGTGAATATCAGCCGGGTGATCGTTTCTCCTGGATTCACTGGAAAACCTTTGCCAGGACCAATGAGCTGATGACGAAGGAGTTTGAAGAGCGGCAATCCCATGATGTATTGATTGTGCTCGATCGGGAATCGTCTCCTGCGTTTGAAGCGATGGTCACGTTTACGGCTTCGATGATCCGCTCCATTGTGAAGAAGGGAGCCCAGGTAGGCGTCGTCTCGATCGGTAAAGATCATGTGTCATTTCCGATTAGAGGTGGGGAGGAGCATCTCAGTCAGCTATCCTATCACTTGGCTAAAGTGAGACAAGACAGTCCCTACGGGTTAGGGAAAGTATTGCAGGGAGAGGGATTGAACTACTCCCAGTCGGCTGCTGTCTTATTTGTCACCTCATCTGTTTCAAAGAAGATGATTATGAGCGTGAATCAATATGCAAAGCGGAATAGTTCGGTTGTGATCTTTCTGGTGAAACGTAGCGGAGAAGTGTTCACAGCGGAAGAGAAATCATTGAAGGCCTACGCTTCCTCACGTGGAATTCGATTGATGGTATGCCATGAAGGCGACTTTTCTTCTGCCTTTTTGGAGGTGAAACGAGCATGAGTCATGAACCATCGAAGCACCACCTTTTCACGATTATGATTTACCTGTTTGGGTTTTTACTTCTTTGGGAATGGTTGAAGCCCTTGAAGGTTGTGACCGATACTGGTAGTTTGACACACTTTATTGTGTTTATTGCCGTGGCCCTGTTTCTGTCCTATTTCAGGATTCAGTACTTCATATCAGCACCCATTAAGATTCTTTTTATTTTGTATAGCCTGCATGGCTTGTACTATAAAGGATCTTTCTTATCTCTCAGCTGGTTCAGGGATTTCAGCCATGATTTGTGGGAGAATCTTGGATTGACGCTCGGGCGTGAATGGCCAAGCCTTTCTTTTGAATACAGAAGCTTATTGTTTTTTGTCTTGTTATGGTTGATGACGTATTTGATCTATTATTGGTTATCCGTGAGAAAAACGATTCTTCTCTTTTATGTAATGACAGTAACATATGTTTGTCTCATCGATACGTTCACTGTGTATGAAGGGGATAAAGCGATTATACGGGTTGTTATATTCGGATTTCTCCTCATGGGACTGCTGGCACTGGAACGACTGATGCAAAGGGAGAACCTTTTTGGATCTAGGATGAGTCGTCACCGCTGGATCGTTCCCTTGACCGTCATGCTGGGAGTAAGCTCAGTCGTTGCATTCGCAGCGCCAAAATCAGATCCCATCTGGCCGGATCCGGTTCCTTACCTTCAATCTTTTTCAAAAGATGCAGGTGGCAGTGGCGTGAATAAAATCGGATATGATACCGATGATTCAAAGCTTGGCGGTCCGTTTGTTGGTGATCCCACCGTTGTGTTTAATGCGGAAGTGACAAGGGAGCATTACTGGAAGATTGAAACGAAAGACTTGTACACGGGTAAGGGCTGGGAGCAATCCATTCCGGACGACCAACAGTCTGCTCTTCCGTTTAATTCCGGTGAATTGGTTCCCATTCCTTCAGTTGAATCGGAAGAAGAACGAGACCTGGAAAGTGAAAAGGTCATGGTGGAACGGAAGTATTCCCATGTCGTCTATCCTTACGGGGTAGAGACGATTAACGGGAATAAGAATGGGTATTTTAGTTTTAATCCCATTAACGAGAAGGTGACAAGCTATAAAGAGTTGGATGAGACGGTAAAGCTTGAGGACTACGAGCTTTCCTATCGGCACCCGTTCTTCTCTCAGAAAAAAATGAAAGCAGCGAACGAAAATCAGGAGATCATGCAGGTTCCTGATTTCGTCGATCGCTATACTCAAATCCCTGACACAACTCCTCAACGGGTGTTGGATCTGGCCTTCGAGATTACGTCGGAAGAGGACAATTGGTATGACAAAGTAAGGGCAATCGAAGGATATTTTTCGAAGAAAGCCTATGTGTATGACCAGTTTGACGTCGCTGTTCCCGAAGAAGGGGAGGATTACGTCGATCAGTTCCTATTCGACACGCAGCGTGGTTACTGTGATAACTTCTCCACATCCATGGTCGTGTTGGTCCGGTCCTTAGGTATCCCGGCAAGGTGGGCTAAAGGGTATACAGAAGGGGAATACAGTCGGCAGGTGGATTCAACCTATAAGCTTTATGAGGTGTCGAACAACAATGCCCACTCCTGGGTGGAAGTGTTTTTCCCGGAAGTAGGATGGGTTCCCTTTGAGCCGACAGTCGGCTTCAGTAACAATGTTTCTTATCAGTATGACTTGGATGTGCCTGATCCTGAGAACAACGAAGTACCTATTCCCGAGAAGAAAGACACACCGAAGAAGCCTTTGCAACCTGATGAAGAAGATGCAGCATCAGGAAATGGTTTTACCCTATCCGAGCTTTGGGGTAACACCAAATCGTTCTTTGTAGAAAACTGGGGTAAGATTGTGATTGGAACTATGCTCCTTGTTATCATCGGTATTGCCTTATACATGCTAAGAAGGCGCTGGTTGCCGTACATGTTGATTTTCTATTATCGCAATAAGTCAACAGATGACGTCTTCTCGGAAGCTTATATCTCTCTCATGAAGCAATTGGGCAGATATGGATTAAAGATGGATGACGGGCAAACATTAAGGGGTTATTCCAGGTACGTCGATTCTTTCTTTGGTACACGAGAAATGACCAGCCTGACCAATAATTATGAACGGATATTGTATGGTCAGAGCCCGTCGAAAGAAGATTGGATGAAGATGAGGGAATTGTGGGAAAATTTAATTAAAAGGACAACAGGTTGACCCGGTTGGTTACAAAGTATAAAATGATGTCAAATTCATAATAGTGTTCGTTAGCATCCTTCGTATATCCTCGATAATACGGTTCGAAAGTATCTACCCGGTCACCTTAAATGACTGGACTATGAAGGCAGTGTTCTATTTTGACATCCGTGTATGCAAAAGACTAGAATTCTGCCTTTTTTTAAGGCGAAGTCTAGTTTTTTTTATATTTTTTTGGAATGCTAACAACAACAGGTACTAGAAAGATGGAGTCTGTCCTGACCCATAAATAAACTGATGAGGTGAACTGAATGCTTGGTAAAGAAGAATTGCACAATCAAGAAATGATCGTCGTTTTGGACTTTGGAAGTCAATACAATCAATTAATCACACGAAGAATTCGTGAGTTTGGTGTTTATAGTGAGCTCCACCCGCATACAGTTACCCTTGAAGAAATTCAGGAAATAAATCCGACCGGGATTATTTTATCCGGTGGACCGAACAGTGTCTACGGTGAAGACTCGTTCCGTTGTGATGAGCGTATCTTTGACCTTGATATTCCAATCTTAGGAATCTGCTATGGTATGCAGCTGATGACTATGCACTTCGGCGGGAAAGTGGAACGCGCGAAGCATCGTGAGTATGGAAAAGCGGCCATCAATATTGAAAAGCAGTCTAAGCTATTCTCGAATCTTCCTGAAGAGCAAGTCGTATGGATGAGTCACGGTGATCTTGTGGTGGAATCTCCTGCAGGATTTGATGTGAATGCAACGAATCCTTCTTGCCCGATCGCTTCCATGAGTAACGAAGAAAAAGGACTATATGCCGTTCAATTCCACCCTGAGGTACGCCACTCAGAACACGGAAACGAAATGCTGAAGAACTTCGTATTTGAAGTGTGTGGGTGTACAGGTGACTGGTCCATGGAGAACTTCATCGAGATGGAAATGGACAAGATTCGTCAAACGGTAGGCGACAAAAAAGTTCTTTGCGCATTAAGTGGAGGAGTCGATTCTTCCGTTGTAGCCGTGTTGATCCATAAAGCAATCGGAGATCAACTAACATGTATCTTCGTGGATCATGGTCTTCTTCGTAAAGGTGAGGCAGACAGCGTCATGAAGACATTCGCCGATGGCTTTAACATGAACGTCATTAAAGTCGATGCACAGGACCGTTTCTTAAATAAATTAAAAGGCGTATCCGACCCGGAACAAAAGCGTAAGATCATCGGGAACGAATTCATCTATGTATTTGATGATGAAGCAACAAAGTTGCAAGGGATCGATTATCTTGCTCAAGGTACGTTATATACAGACATCATTGAAAGTGGAACGGCGACTGCACAAACGATCAAATCTCACCATAATGTCGGAGGGTTACCTGAAGACATGCAGTTCACTTTAATTGAGCCACTGAACACATTATTCAAAGACGAAGTGCGCGCCCTTGGTTCTGAACTGGGGATTCCGGATGAAATTGTATGGCGTCAACCGTTCCCGGGACCAGGTCTTGGTATTCGTGTACTTGGTGAAATCTCTGAGCAGAAGCTTGAGATCGTGCGTGAGTCAGACTATATCCTTCGGGATGAAATCAAAAAGGCCGGCCTCGATCGTGACATCTGGCAGTACTTCACGGTCCTTCCCGATATCCGAAGCGTGGGAGTAATGGGGGATGCGAGAACCTATGATTACACAATCGGTATCCGTGCCGTGACCTCCATTGACGGAATGACGTCCGACTGGGCACGAATCCCGTGGGACGTGCTTGAGAAAATTTCGACCCGCATCGTGAACGAAGTCGATCATATCAACCGCGTAGTGTATGATGTGACGAGTAAGCCACCTGCAACGATTGAGTGGGAATAATAAGCATTAATAAATAAGTGACGGGTGCCTTCCGTAAAGAGTCAGTATTAATCGACAAAAAGTGGAAGGTGCCTGTCACTTTTTGTATTAAACGAACATTATCATGAAAAATATAAGTTAATGTTCGTATTTTATGTTGACGAACAAAATATCGGTTGGTACAATAGTACTGTAATCATGACAAAACATCATAAAAGTATTACGTCGTATAATTTCGGGAATAGGGCCCGAGCGTTTCTACCAAGCTACCGTAAATGGCTTGACTACGAGGTGATGGATAATAGGTCCGTATTGCTGTGCCTATTTATCTTGATCTTAACAGTCAAAGCCTTGAACTCTGGTAGTTCGAGGCTTTTTTTATTGAAATGTATACTCTTACGACGACTCAATAGGGGGAGTACAAGAATGAAGAATTTCTTTCAGTTTGAGCAAGTAGGCACGAATTATAAAAGGGAGATCATCGGGGGATTAACAACTTTCCTATCGATGGCTTATATCTTAATCGTTAACCCGCTTACGTTAACGCTTCAATCGGTGCCGGACCTTCCGGATAGTATGAGAATGGACTATGGTGCAGTATTTGTAGCGACGGCTTTAGCAGCTGCCATCGGCTCGTTGATCATGGGGTTGATAGCCAAATATCCAATCGCTTTAGCACCTGGCATGGGCTTGAATGCCTTTTTCGCTTACACGGTCGTCTTAACAATGGGCGTACCTTGGCAATCGGCTTTAACGGGAGTGTTGATTTCAGGATTAATTTTCATCGCTCTGACGTTATCGGGTATCCGGGAAAAGATTATTAACTCGATTCCAGCAGAATTGAAATATGCAGTTGGGGCCGGGATCGGACTGTTCATTACATTCATCGGTTTTCAAAATGCGGGAATCATCGTCAACAACGACGCCGTATTAGTAGGTCTTGGAGATTTAACAAAGGGAACAACTTTACTCGCAGTCTTCGGAATTGTGATCACCGTGATCCTCATGACAAGAGGGGTTAAGGGCGGCATTTTCATTGGGATGGTTGTAACGGCCATCGTAGGTATGATTGCAGGATTGATCGATACACCGGAAAGAGTAGTGGACGCAGCGCCAAGTCTTGCGCCGACTTTCGGAGCAGCATTAGAACCATTATTCAATGACGCAGGCAGTATTTTTACAATTCAAATGCTCGTGGTCATACTGACATTCTTATTCGTCGATTTCTTTGATACAGCCGGTACTCTAGTAGCGGTAGCCAACCAGGCGGGATTAATGAAAGACAACAAATTACCGCGTGCAGGTAAAGCGTTATTCGCAGATTCTTGTGCAACAGTAGTCGGAGCGATATTAGGAACGTCTACGACAACTTCTTATATCGAATCTTCTGCAGGGGTTGCAGCAGGAGCAAGAACGGGATTCGCATCAGTGGTAACGGCCATCTTATTCGTTCTTTCGATTTTCTTCTTCCCGTTACTGGCTGTGATCACGTCAGCCGTGACGGCGCCCGCCCTTATCATCGTCGGTGTATTGATGGTTTCATCACTCGGTGAAATCGACTGGAAGAAATTCGAAGTGGCAGTGCCTGCATTCTTAACGATTGTAGCCATGCCCCTTACGTACAGCATCGCGACAGGTATTGCCATCGGATTTATCTTCTATCCAATCACGATGATCATGAAAGGTCGCGTGAAAGAAATTCATCCAATTATGTACTTCTTGTTTGTGATCTTTGTTTTGTACTTTATATTCTTGGTGTAGCATACACCATTGTGAAAAGCTGATCTCTCAAGGGATCAGCTTTTTTCTTATTTTTCTAGACAAAAGAGTGAAAGATATAAAGGAAACCGACCTGTATTTAGAGAAGATAGTACTATTGGAAGAAGTAAAAATTGAAAAAAGGGTCAGAATTCGTTAAAATCATGGAATCGGATAGTGTCGAAAATGGTCGAAATGATAGGGAGAATTGACGATGTCTACTTTAAATGTGAAAAAAGCCTTAAATAATAATGTACTAATTGCCGTTCACGAAAATTACGGGGAAGTCGTGCTGATCGGGAAAGGAATAGGATTCAACCGAAAAAAGGGAGACCCTATCCAAAACGACATTGCAGAAAAGATGTTTGTCCTAAAAGGGGAAAAAGAACAAGAGCAATATAAAAATCTTCTTCCTTTCCTGAATGAGGATATGTCGAACGTCATTATTTCTGCCATCGAGTTGATCAGAAAACGAACAAACTCTTTTCTTAACGAACATATTCACATCGCCCTGACAGACCATATTCTTTTTGCCATTAACCGATTGATGAGAGGGATGGAGATCCGCAATCCGTTTCTTGTGGAAACGAGAACGCTATACCCTTTCGAATATGAAATCGCCAGAGAAGTGGTCAGCATGATTAATGAAATGACGTACGTGCATTTGCCTGAAGGGGAAGTGGGGTTCATTGCCCTTCATATTCATAGCGCCATGATGAACAAGGATCTTTCAGAAGTAAACCAGCACTCCCAACTGATCAGTCGGTTAACAGGAATGATCGAGCAACAGCTTGATGTTGTAATCAACAAAGAGAGTGTAGACTATATGAGACTTGTCCGTCATATTCGCTATACAATCGAACGAGTTTTGCGAGGGGAAAGAGTCGAAGAACCAGAAAAAATTGCAAAACTGTTGAAAGAAGAATACCCTGTCTGCTATAATTTATCTTGGAAGCTGATTAAGATGATGCAGCAAACATTACAAAAGCCCGTTTACGATGCTGAGGCGGTTTACCTCACTATGCATCTTCAACGGATTCAAAATAAAGTCAAATAAAGTATTTATCTTTCTTACGTGTAACTGATACGATCAGGCATGAGTGAAGAAGATAATTGAAACGTGTATTTTGGGGTAGTCTATCCATATACGTTCATTATCCTCTTTTCTCATGCCTTTTTTGTTTGGCGCAATCATCTAATTAGTCGAAAATAGAAAAATAAGGGAGGAAACACACATGTTTAAAAAGGCTTTCGGTGTTTTACAAAAAGTCGGTAAAGCATTAATGCTTCCTGTTGCAATCTTACCGGCAGCTGGACTACTACTTGCGTTTGGTAATGCTCTTCAAAATCCAACGCTTCTAGACATTGCTCCATTCCTTGCTAACGGCGGAGTTGAAACCGTTGCCAGTGTCATGGAACAAGCGGGTGGAATTATCTTCGGAAACTTGGCACTGCTCTTTGCAGTCGGTGTTGCCATCGGATTAGCTGGTGGTGAAGGGGTAGCTGGTTTAGCGGCTATCGTTGGTTTCCTTATTATGAACGTAACAATGGGTACCGTTGAAGGATTAGGTATTCCTGATGTTACAGGTGACGGGGTGGATCCGGCATTTGCACTGGTTCTAGGAATCCCGACCTTACAAACAGGTGTATTCGGTGGTATTATCGTCGGGATACTTGCAGCTTATATGTACAATCGTTTCTATCAAATTGAACTACCTTCATACCTAGGGTTCTTCGCAGGTAAGCGATTTGTTCCAATTGCAACAGCGGCATCTTCCGTTGTATTAGGATTATTGATGTTATTGATTTGGCCACCGATCCAAGATGGTCTTAACACATTCTCAAACTTCATGCTTGGTGAAAACAGAGCATTGGCAGCATTTGTATTCGGTGTTATTGAACGTTCACTTATTCCATTTGGACTACACCACATCTTCTATGCGCCATTCTGGTTCGAATTCGGTTCTTACACGTCAGCAGCTGGAGACGTTGTGCGTGGAGACCAGGCAATCTTTATGAAACAGATTCAAGATGGTGTACAAGACCTGACAGCCGGTACGTTCATGACTGGTAAATTCCCATTCATGATGTTCGGACTTCCAGCAGCGGCATTAGCGATCTACCATGAAGCTAAGCCGGAACGTAAAGCAGTTGTAGGTGGAATCATGGCATCTGCTGCCCTGACTTCATTCTTAACAGGTATTACAGAACCAATCGAATTCTCATTCTTATTCGTAGCACCTGTATTATTTGGTATACACTGTATATTTGCAGGTTTATCATTCTTAACAATGCATTTGTTAAATGTGAAAATTGGTATGACGTTCTCAGGTGGGTTAATTGACTATGTATTATTCGGATTACTTAACCCACAAACCAATGCCTGGATCGTTATCCCGGTAGGTATCGTGTTTGCTTTGATTTACTACTTCGGATTCCGTTTCGCTATCCGTAAGTTCAACCTCATGACACCAGGTCGTGAAGATGTGGATGAAGACGAAGATGACGCACCGGCAAGTTCTGCTGGGGATCTTCCTTACAACATCCTTGAAGCGATGGGCGGACAAGAGAACATTGCTCACTTAGATGCATGTATCACGCGTCTACGGGTTTCTGTTAACGATGTGAAAAGTGTTGATAAAAAACGTCTGAAAAAATTAGGTGCTTCAGGAGTTCTTGAAGTGGGAGATAACATTCAAGCGATCTTCGGGCCGAAATCAGACACAATTAAATCACAGATGCAAGACATCATCCGTGGGAAAGCTCCACGAAGAGTAGAAACAAGTGCAAATGAAGAAGTAGAGCAACAAATTGAAGAAGTGAATCCTGAAGCACTTCAAACAGAATTAAAGAACGAAAAGTTTGTAGCACCAATGACCGGTGAGATCAAAGACATCACAGAAGTTCCTGATCAAGTATTCTCCGGGAAAATGATGGGTGACGGCTTCGCGATCGTACCAACAGAAGGAACAATCGTTTCTCCTATTACTGGTAAAGTCGTAAACGTGTTCCCGACGAAGCATGCTATCGGACTAGAGTCCAAAGCTGGCCGTGAAGTACTGATCCACGTTGGAATCGATACAGTGAAACTGGAAGGGAAAGGATTCGAAACCTTAGTAAAAGAGGGAGACCAGGTAGAAGCAGGTCAACCATTACTAGAGGTAGATCTTGACTACATCAAAGAAAACGCACCTTCGATCATGACACCGATTGTCTTTACGAACCTTAAAGAAGGACAACAAGTAACAATCGAGAAGTCAGGTAATGTAAATCGTAACGACGAAAACATCATTAAGATCGACTAATGATTGAAAAAGAAACCGTCTCGTTCTCACTAGTTGAGAGCTAGGCGGTTTTTCTATTATCCGTTGTGAAAGTTATTATATAGAAGAAAGGGAGTATTCCGAGATGATTTTATTAGTGGATACCATTTTGAAAACCCTTATATCACTGGTGTTGGAAGGCAGGAGTGGCATAGATTTAGAAAAGAAGAATTGCGAATGATGAAATAGTTTAAAATAAATCTCTTAAAACTATTGACGGATTTATAATAGATTGATATACTTTAAAAACCGTCGCAAGAGAGTAGCGCGTACATAACGACATTCAGCGAGATCATAAAACATTTCAAAAAAAGTTGTTGACATACACACTGCATTCTTGGTATGATGGTCAAGTCGCTTCAAACAGAAGCGCAACACATTGAACCTTGAAAACTGAACAAAACAAGACAATACGTCAACGTAAATTCTAGATTTATTTTTAAAGAGCTATTCAAACTTTTATCGGAGAGTTTGATCCTGGCTCAGGACGAACGCTGGCGGCGTG
>NZ_VCQN01000010.1 GCF_005938125.1 Bacillus sp. BHET2 | reverse complement strand
CACGCCGCCAGCGTTCGTCCTGAGCCAGGATCAAACTCTCCGATAAAAGTTTGAATAGCTCTTTAAAAATAAATCTAGAATTTACGTTGACGTATTGTCTTGTTTTGTTCAGTTTTCAAGGTTCAATGTGTAAGTGCTTCTTCTGAAGCGACCCTTACAATGTTACATTATCAACTCGTTCAAGTCAACAACTTTTTTATAAAGTTTTTCGTTTTGTGTGACGCGTTTTGCGGCAACAGATATTACTATACCACCATACAATGAGGGGTGCAATAGATATTTCAAATCTTTTTCATTTTAATTAAAAATCAAGACTAAAGACCTTCCATCTATTCTTAAAGCCGGAATTAAGATGAATGAACTGAGTATCTTCGACCTATTCTTGCGATTACGTTTCGTAGTTCAATGATGGAGAATCTACTATATAAAACAAATTTTTGTTCAAAAAAACAGCAGCGGCAATCAGCCGCTGCTGTCTTTTACACTCTTATTAATCGCGATGACGCATTAACGGGAATAGTAAGACGTCCCGAATGGACGGAGAGTTGGTTAACAGCATAACAAGTCTGTCGATCCCAATTCCAAGACCACCAGTTGGCGGCATACCATATTCAAGAGCCTCGATGAAATCATTATCCATCATGTGGGCTTCGTCGTTCCCTTCTTCACGTTCCTTCAATTGCGCTTCGAAGCGTTCTCTTTGATCAATCGGGTCGTTAAGCTCCGTGAAGGCATTGGCATGTTCACGGCCTACGATGAATAGCTCAAAGCGATCAGTGAATCGTGGGTCTTCATCATTTTTCTTCGCAAGTGGAGAAATTTCCACCGGATGACCATAAATGAAGGTAGGCTGAATCAGCTTATCTTCTACTTTTTGTTCGAAGAATTCATTTACGACGTGGCCGTATTGCATATTGCCTTTGATTTCGATGCCGTGTTCTTTCGCAAGGGCACGTGCTTCTTCATCGGACATTTCTTTCCAGAAGTCCACACCCGTCTGTTCTTTAACCGCGTCTACCATATGAAGACGTGTCCACTCAGGCTCAAGGTTAATTTCGTAGTCTGCATACTGTACGGTAGTTGAACCGAATACTTCCTTCGCTATGTGAGCGACAAGATTTTCGGTAAGAGCCATGATATCACGGTAATCTGCATATGCTTCGTAAAGCTCAATCATTGTGAACTCAGGATTATGTCTTGTGGACACTCCTTCATTACGGAATACTCGACCGATTTCATATACTTTTTCAAGACCGCCGACAATAAGGCGCTTTAGGTGCAGTTCGATTGCGATACGCATAAATAATGGCATATCTAGAGCATTATGATGTGTATTGAACGGCCGTGCAGATGCTCCACCAGCGATCGCATGCATCATTGGTGTTTCAACTTCTAAGTAACCATTGTTGTCGAGGTATCTTCTCATAGACTGGATGATACGACTGCGTGCAATGAACGTTTCCTTGCTCTCCTGGCTTGTGATCAGATCCAGGTAACGCTGACGGTAACGCTGTTCAACATCTTTTAAGCCATGGAATTTTTCAGGTAATGGTCGCAGCGCTTTTGTTAGAAGGTGGAATTCCTTTGCTTTGACAGAAAGTTCCCCTACCTTCGTCTTGAATACTGTACCAGTGATCCCTACGATATCCCCAAGGTCCGCTGTGTTAAATAACTCATAAGCTTCTTCACCGATCGCGTCTTTACGAACATAGATTTGAACTTGTCCAGCTAAATCTTGAAGATGAGCAAATCCTGCTTTTCCTTTTCCACGCTTTGTCATGATACGACCTGCGATGGTTACAGTGATATCTTTCTCTTCTAGCTCTTCTTTCGAAAAATCATCAAATTTTGCTTTGATTTCGGATGAACTGTGTGTCCGGTCATAACGTTTACCGAATGGATCCTGTCCTTTTTCACGGATGGTTTCCATCTTTTCACGTCTGACTCGAAGCTGGTCATTGATTTCTTCGTGACTCATATGTTTCACTCCTATTCTATCTGCTTGCTTTACTAGACTAATACGATTATATACCATACTATTTTACACAATATCTATGTTTGTAACACCCCTAAAGTATCGGTAATTTCAGAAACGGGGGTTAAAAACGCAAATTGATATTGAAAAAATCTAAAAAAGGCCGAATCCAACTCGGTGACTGTGTCACGAATTGGTTCTAGCCTTGTCTAGAATAACATATTACTTAAAGAAATACAGTGGCATTAGATTCCCATCCTCAAGGACAGGGGTCATAACGGGTTGCTTCACTTCTCATCGTAGTCCATTCAGCTTTACCCTCATACATTTATACGGAGGTACGATCATGTAAAGAACCCGCTTATCTGCCAGCTGTCTATCTATATAATTCTCGACTATGTTGACATTCACTCACTACGTTCATAATCTTCCTCAGGGATAAGGTCATGCAATGGTATCTTCAGCACTTCTGCCACGTTCACCAAGAACTCCTCTTTTGGTATACGACTCCCTCTCTCCACTTCTCCAAGAACCGAAACAGAGATGGAAAGCTCCTTTGCCAAGCCTTCCTGAGTATATCCTTTTAGCTTTCTGAATGCACGAATGCGTCTTCCCCATTTATCTGTTTCCATAACCGAACTCCTTCTTTGTCAGGTATTTCGTCCAGAAATTCAACGAACGGGGCGTTAAAGGACGGATGCTCGATATGTGGAGCAACCTCTAATAACGGAATTAAAACAAATGCTCTTTCTTGCATCCTTGGATGAGGCACGAGAAGATTCTCTGATTGGATATCTTCGTGATTATAGAGTAAAATATCAAGGTCTATTATCCGGGGACCCCATTTGAACTCCCTTTCCCTTCCAAGGTCAATCTCCACCTGCAAGCATTGATGTAATAGAGTTTCTGGACTTAAACTGGTACGAATTTCAATGACCATATTCAAAAATTTACCTTGTTCTGTAAATCCTACAGGGTCTGTTTCATACAGAGAGGACCGTTTTGTTACCTCTATCTTACCATGACTGGCTAAGGTGTTTATGGCTTTTTGTAAATAACCTGCCCGGTCTCCCATGTTAGAACCAAGGGAAATGTATGCAATATTCATCCTACCCGACTCCTATTAATCTCCACCGCCACCGATTGGTAATGACCAGGAATAGGTGGATCAGGCTTGATTAGTGTAATTTTACAGCTCTTCACGACTTGAAATGTAGCTAAGATTTCAGAAGAGATACCCTCAGCTACCGCTTCGACTAAATTCTTCGGCTCTCCCTCGACCACAGATTTGGTGATCGAATAGACCTCCCCATAGTTTACGGAGTCTTCAAGCTGATCACTTTGGCCGGACTTCTTTAAATCCAAATGCAACTCTACACTAACACGAAAACGTTGTCCAAGCTTGTTTTCTTCTGGAAATACTCCATGATAGCCGTAAAACTCCATCTCGTTTAATAGAATCTTATCCATACATTTTCTCCTTTCCTACAAGGGCATCCATCATTTTGGCCATTCGTGCCATTTCCTTTACATCATGTACCCGTACAATATGACAACCCTTCTGAATTCCGTAGCATACCGTCGCACCTGTCCCTTCCATCCGTTCCTCTACTGGTAGATCGAGTACATGTCCAATAATAGACTTCCGAGACGTTCCGAGGAGCACTGGATACCCGAGAGAAACAATGACATCCAGATGCCTCATCATATCTAGGTTTAATTGTACAGTTTTGGCAAAACCGATTCCAGGATCCAGAATGATTTGTTCGTCCCGTACACCGGCACCCTTTACCAAGAAAATACTTTCCTGTAAATCTTGGATTGAATCTCGTACAAAATTCATATATTCCTTATTATCCCGATTATGCATAAGAATGATAGGGGCACCCGTTTCAGCGGCAACACCCGCCATTTCAGGATCTTTTTTGGCACCCCATACGTCGTTAATGATGCTTGCTCCCGCTTCTAATGCCTTTTGGGCAGTCACAGCCTTATATGTGTCGATGGAAATCGGAACATTCACTTCCTGGGCAATGGCCTCAATAATAGGAACCACACGTGAAATCTCTTCTTCCACCCCTATCACTTGATGGCCCGGTCGAGTCGACTCTCCACCGATATCAATAATGTCTGCCCCCATCTCTACCATTTCTTTCGCTCGCTCCACTGCACGATCTAATTCATTGAATGATCCCCCGTCTGAAAACGAATCGGGAGTGATATTCAAAATCCCCATAATGAGGGTTTTCTTAGAAAAGTCCAGCTCATATTTTCCGCATTTCATGATATGATTCCCCCTGCTATAGTTCCTCGATTGAATGTAAGTACCCTTTGTACTGAGTGTACTGAGCATGGAGCCGTGCGGTATGTACGCCGTAGCCCCCAGGAAAGTTCATAGAATCAATTCTGTTCACCGGAATGATTTCTTGGACAGAGTTGGTAAAAAAGACCTCATCCGCCTCCAACAAACGTTCCTTCCCGAACTCTCCTATCCTGACCGGGATATCCAATTGAGCTGCCAGTGCAAGGATGAACTGACGGGTAATCCCGTTTAATAACCCCGTTTCCAAACCAGGGGTATACAGGCCCCCGTCTTTGATCCAGAACAGATTTGAAGTGATCCCTTCACAAAGATATCCTTCTTTCGTAAGAAAAATTCCTTCCTGGTTAGAAGATGCTCCGATTTCCCTTTTTGCCGCCATATTATTCAGATAATGATGGGATTTCAATCGTTCCCCGGTTTCCGGTGTATTTCTTCTGAGGTTGAGGAAGACAGCTTCTTTTTCTTTTAACGGGATTGACGGCGGCAATTCCTTTTGAAAAAGAATCACGGTCGGCTCCTCATATGGAGTCGTCTTTAGACCTATCTCCCCCTCACCACCAGAAACATTTAACCGGCAATATGCGTCCTTCAAGCCGTTTCGATTTAGCAGGGCCTTAATGGCACTTCGAATCTTTCCTTCATCTAGTTCAACTGCAATATTTAATTCCTTTAATCCGTTCTCAAGTCTCTTCAAATGATCCTTTAACAAAAAAGGATGACCTCCATAGGTACGAAAGGTTTCAAATACTCCCAGTCCGTACAGATAGCCGTGATCAAATGGAGAAATGGCCGCTTCTGATGCGTGTACAAATTCATCATTAAAGTAGAGATACATTATAATGCTAGCTCTACTTTCTTATATGAGTTCAAAAAGTTCAGGAGTAGCTGTTTCCCTTGCTCCGTCATGACGGATTCAGGATGAAATTGAACCCCTTCTATCGGCAACTTCTTATGTCGGATTGCCATGATTTCCCCTTGCTCCGTTTCGGCTGATATGTCGAAGCATTCGGGAAGGGTTTCCCTCTTTACAATCAAGGAGTGGTATCTTGTTGCTTCAAAAGGAACGGGCATTCCTTCGAAAATCGTTTTCCCGTCATGGAAGATAGGAGAGACTTTCCCGTGCATCAACCGTTCGGCACGAACCACTTCCCCTCCGAAGACCTGGGCAATGGATTGATGACCTAAACAAACGCCAAAGATTGGAATCCTGCCTGCAAAGGTGCTGATTGCGTCTAGACTCACACCTGCTTCGTTCGGACTGCATGGACCCGGAGAAATCATCAGATAATCAGGAGCCAACGCCTCAATTTCATCCAGACTGATGTCGTCATTTCGTTTCACGATCAGTTCTTCCCCAAGCTCTCCTAGAAACTGAACAAGATTATAAGTGAATGAATCATAGTTATCTATCATGAGAATCATAAATTTTCCCCTTCCGCCCTTGCTTTCGCCACCCAAAGGGCCTTTGCTTTCTTTAGGGATTCTTTGTATTCGTATTTTGGATTAGAATCAATCACGACTCCGGCTCCTGCTTGAATATGGCCTTTTCCTTCTTTGACGAGCATGGTTCGAATGACGATATTTAATTCCATATCACCGTTCACTCCAATCCAGCCTATGGATCCTGTGTAGATACCCCGTCTGACCGGCTCAAGCTCCTCAATGATTTCCATCGTTCTTACTTTGGGCGCACCTGTGATCGTTCCCCCTGGAAAAACGGATCTTATGAGGTCTGCTCCTGATTTGGTATCATCTAGTGTTCCTCTAACATTTGATACAATGTGCATGACGTGGGAGTATTTTTCGATGACCATAAATTCATTGACCTCCACTGTCCCGTACTCGCACACCCTTCCTAAGTCATTTCTTTCAAGGTCCACAAGCATCACATGTTCAGCCTGTTCTTTCTCGTTATGGATCAGTTCAAGAGCAAGCTTCTCGTCCTCTTCCGCATCCTTCCCACGTGAGCGGGTTCCGGCAATCGGTCTTGTACTTACTTCCGTCCCTTGTTTCTTTACAAGCAATTCCGGTGAGCCGGATACGATTTGAAAGTCGGGGCTATGAATATAACTCATATACGGAGAAGGATTTAAGTCCCGAAGCTTTTTATATACCGTGTAAGGATCGCTTCTAAGCTCCTGGGATTGACGCACAGATAAATTTACCTGAAAGACGTCCCCTTGAGAGATATAGGACTGAATTTTCCCCACAGCCTCTCCGAACTCCCCTTCATCCATGGACACCTCAATATCTGCCTTATTCCCGTGCAATTGATCTTGTTCCCGCTCTCCGGTTGAGGAATAGGCTTTGTTCCATAAAGAGGTCCACTTCTCAAGCTTCCTCTCAGCTACATAAGCTTCTTCAGCAGAAAGAATCATTGTCCAGACGATGTTTTCTTGATGATCGAAGACCACCCATTCATCCAGATAGTAGAAGTAAAGATCCGGAACCTCAAGATCATCAAGACTTAAAGAGGGCAGCTTCTCAATGTTTCTTGCATAATCATAGCTAAGAAATCCGATCACACCTCCCTGGAAGTCAGGCAAATTTTCCTTACGTTCCGTTCGAAGGGGCTCCATCCACTTTTCCAGCTGAATTAAGGGGTCTCCATTTATTATTTCCATTCCAGAAGCATCCTGGATTCTAAGGCCTTCCGGTACACTCTGTAGTAACACTTTAGGTTCAAGTCCAGCAACGCTATATCGTCCACCCCGGCCACTTTCTAACAAAATATGATGTGACTGTTGTTGACTTAGGTGTTCATACGCTGCAAAAAAGCTCTCTTTTGTTGTTTCGTTTTTATGAAAATATAGGTGCTGCACTGACCCTTCACACTCCTAATCTTTATCTCCTTTCATGATACATGAACTTCAAGATGGTTTCACCGTTAAAAATTTGAAATATCCAACAACACTCATGTTGAAGCCTACTATCACCATTCATCTTTAGCAAAACAAAAAAAAGATCCCGAAGAGTACTACCTTCAGGATCTCCCATATCTTTATTATTCTTCATCAAATTGGTAAAGAGGAGTACTTAAATAACGCTCTCCATTACTAGGAATGATCGCAAGTACTTTCTTACCCTTCCCTAACTTCTTAGCTACTTCAATGGCAGCATAGATGGCTGCCCCTGAGGAAATCCCACCGAGGATCCCTTCTTCTTTTGCCGCTCTTCTTGCATAGTCAAATGCGGAATCTTTTTCAACCTGAATAATATGGTCATACACTTCTGTATCCAGAATATCAGGAATGAATCCGGCACCTATCCCTTGAATCTTATGCGGACCAGGCTTCCCTCCAGATAACACTGGTGAATCTGATGGTTCTACAGCGTAAAGTTCAATCGATGGATAGTGCTTCTTCAGTACTTCGCCAGCACCGGTAATCGTACCACCAGTACCTATTCCTGCTATGAATGCGTCCAGTTGATCGCCCATCTGCTCTACAATTTCCGGCCCGGTCGTTTCTCGATGCACTTTAGGATTCGCCTTATTTGTAAATTGTTGAGGCATGAAGTAACCTTTTTCCTTCGCTAGTTCTTCTGCCTTCCGAATGGCACCACCCATACCTTCAGCTCCGGGAGTTAATACCAGCTCTGCGCCATATGCACGTAACAGATTTCGTCTCTCCATACTCATCGTGTCAGGCATGACGAGCAACGAACGGTATCCTTTTGCAGCAGCCACCATTGCTAAGCCAATTCCTGTGTTTCCGCTAGTCGGCTCGACAATCGTATCGCCTGGTTTAATCGTACCTGCTGCTTCCCCAGCTTCGATCATCGCTAAGGCGATTCGATCTTTTACAGAGCTGCCCGGGTTCATATATTCTAATTTCAAATAAACATCCGCACTGTTTTCATCTACTAATCGATTCAGTTTAACCACTGGAGTCTGACCTATTAATTCCGAAATTGAATTGGCTACTCTCACCATTCATTCATCACTCCTAATCCCAAGTAAATTTGTTGGTTTTGATAAAAATGTAACAATATTCAATAAATTTGTCAATAATAATGCACTTGAGGAAAGCATGCTTAAGAAGTTGGCATCGATTTCGTTTCTAGCCATCACGTATCACTCACCTATATATATATGCCCAATTTACTTATCCTATGTTTCGTTAAAACACTTCGATGTATGTAAAAGAAGCTGACCTAATCCTGGCCAGCTTCTTCTTTACTCCTGTTTACCGTAAAACCAATCCACTTTCACCTCATCCCAAAAGGATTCGGGTTGGAGTGGCGTTTCCACTTGCTCTAGAGCTATCTGCCTGCGAATTTGGGACTTAACATCTTTGAAAGCAAAATGTCTTTCTTTCAGAATATCGTCTACATAATAAATAACATACCCCGAATCCTGCTGAATCGGCTTTGTCCATTCACCTTGTGATAAAGCCTCGACTTCCGTTCTCGCTTCTCTGGAAAGAAGATCTCCATCCAGAGGAACATACCCCATGTCTCCCCCTAAATGAGCGCTTTGCTCATCCGTTGAGCGCTCCATAGCTAACGCTTCGAAGTTAGAGCCTGAATCAAGCTCATCGAGTGCCTGTTCTGCATCTGAAGAATTCGTCACTTCCAGCTGCTTTAGCTTGTACATTTTTGGAATCGAATACTGATCTTCATTTTGTTTATAGAAGCTCTCCAGCTCTTTGTTAGGGACTTGCACATCCTTGGTAATGAGCTCTTCTAACAACAATTCAGATTTAATTTGAGCCCTAAGGGTATCTTCATCCTCTAGGTTTTCTTCATCGTATGCATTATAAACCGACTGGATAAGATAATATTCCTGTTCGACTTCTTTATCTGAAACAGAAATATCGTATTTCTTGGCTAAATGGTCAATCACCTTTTGGTTGATCAATTCCTTCAGCTCTTCTTTACCATGTTTTTGCTCGAGTGAGTACAACCAGTCTTCCCGGGTAACAGATTCTCCACCAATCGTAGCTACGACTTCCGGCTTCCCAATTGCGCCAGATGACCAATGCCACACGAGTGTTATGATGTTTGTCACAAGTAAGACCACAATCAAAACCATGAGTACAGACCGTTTAATTCTCATTTCTCCCATTCTCCCTGGATTACCGCTTTGCGCTCGTTTTCAGTTCTTCTAATTCTTCTTTAGAAAACACATATATTTCATTACAGAAATGACAGCTCGCTTCTGCACTTCCATCTTCATCAATCATCTCTTGTATCTCTTGTTCCCCTAAGCTGATAATGGCATTGGAAAAACGCTCTTTATTGCATTGACATTTAAATGCAACCGGAAGTGTTTCAAGTACTTTGACTTCCCCTTTACCAAGCACCTCTTCTAATACTTCTTCAGGCGTAAGGCCCTTTTCAATCAATTTCGAAATTGGTGGGATCTTTGCTAACCGTTCCTCGATCTTCGTAATCGTTTCATCATCGGTCCCAGGCATAAGTTGAAGGATGAATCCGCCTGCTGCAAGGATGGAGTTGTCAGGGTTTACTAACACTCCGACACCCACAGATGAAGGAACCTGTTCAGAAGTAACAAAATAATAGGTGAAATCTTCACCAAGTTCTCCTGAAACAATCGGAACCTGACCGGAGAAATGGTCTCTCATGCCAATATCTTTCACAATCGATAACGTCCCGGTCGTACCAACTGCACGACGGACATCAAGCTTTCCGTGCTCGTTTAAATCGAAGTGGACTTGTGGGTTGGTCACATATCCCCTGACCTCACCTTTTGCATTAGTATCCACAAGGATGGCTCCGATTGGTCCTCCACCCTCCACTTTAATCGTTAATTTATTATCACCTTTCAGCATTGCCCCCATCATGACTCCGGCACTAATGCTTCGGCCGAGTGCCGCTGAGGCAGTCGGCCAAGTTCCATGTCTTCTCTGTGCTTCTCCAACAGTTTCTGTACTTTTTACTGCATACGCGCGAACCTGGCCGTCATAGGCCAGTGCTTTTACTAAATAGTCGCTCATGGTTAAAGCTCCTTTCACTTAGTTCATGTTTCTCTTGTAGATTAATTTTAAGCCTTTTAATGTCAGGAAAGGATCTACTACGTCGATGCTATTGGATTCTTTCGAAATCAGTGTCGCTAGTCCTCCCGTTGCAATGACGGTTGGTTCCTTCTTACTTTGTACTTTCATTCGATGAACGATACCTTCTACCTGTCCAACATATCCGTAGAGAATACCTGCCTGCATGGCAGTGACGGTATTTTTCCCTATGATCTGTTCAGGACGGGCAATTTCAATCCTTGGCAGTTTCGCTGCCTTTGAGTATAGGGCTTCGGTTGAGATGCCGATTCCCGGGGCAATCGCTCCACCCATATATTGTCGTTCTTCATTGATATAGCAATACGTCGTCGCTGTCCCAAAGTCAACGATGATTAGTGGGCCTCCGTATTCGTGGATGCCAGCGATGGCATTTACGATTCGATCCGCACCGACTTCCCGTGGGTTTTCATACTTAATATTTAGGCCTGTCTTAATACCAGGTCCAACGACGAGTGGAGTAATATTAAAGTACTTCTCACACATGCGTTCTAAACTAAACATGATTGGAGGGACAACGGAGGAAATGATAATTCCGTCAATCTCCTTAAACGTCAGATTCACATGCTCAAACAGATTCTTTACGAGCATCCCGAACTCATCTTCCGTTTTATGACGATTCGTTTCAGCTCTCCAATGATATTTTAAATGGTCATTATCATATACACCAAACACAATATTGGTATTCCCTACATCCATTACAAAAATCAATATCCTCACCTACTAAGCCAATTGTTTTCACACTGCCAACATCATACCATAATTTATTTAGAATAGGTATAAAAGCGCAACCGGCTTGGTCAGGCCCGACAAGCATAAGGCGATTACACCGGAAAGGCGTTCTTTGCCTTTTTGGTGTAATTGACTTATGACCTCGAGGGACTAGGCGGTGGAGCTGGATGCGATAAAAGCGCAAGGGCAATCTGTGTGGCAAGAAGCAAAAAACCAAAACAAAAAGGATGCACCCATGATTGGATGCATCCTTCTATATTACGTGCGATCAGAGTCAGAGTTGTCTTCTTTTGAAGTCGTGTCTTCTTCAATCACGTTTTCTTCATTTTTCTTTTGGATATTTACTTTCACGTCTTTGTTTTCCTGATCGGATTCATACGTACGCTCCGGTAATTTTCCATGATCCATTAAATGCTTGATTTGCGCCGCATCTAATGTTTCGATGTCTAATAATGTTTTGGCAATGAGTTCAAGCTTATCACGATTTTCAGTAAGAATTCGCTTCGCTCTCTCATAGCTTTCTTTGATTAGACGCTGCATTTCTTTGTCAATTTCGTAAGCGATGGCATCTGAATAGTTTTGTTCACTATTGATGTCGCGTCCTAAGAACACTTGACCACCTTGAGATTGACCGAATTGAAGTGGTCCGAGCTTATCACTCATACCGTATTCAGTGACCATCTTACGGGCAATTCCAGTAGCACGTTGGAAGTCATTATGCGCACCAGTTGAAACATCACCGAAGATGATTTCCTCTGCTACACGACCACCAAGTAAACCGGTAATCTTATCTAGAAGCTCAGGCTTCGTCATAAAGTAACGATCTTCTTTTGGAAGCATAACGGCGTATCCGCCAGCTTGCCCACGAGGAACGATGGTTACCTTATGTACCATATCCGCTTCATCAAGAACCAATCCGATAACGGTGTGACCCGCTTCGTGGAAAGCCACGATTTTACGTTCTTTTTCAGATATGACTTTGCTCTTCTTAGCAGGACCTGCAATGACACGGTCTGTTGCTTCGTCGATATCGCGCATATCTATTTTTTTCTTATCCTCACGAGCTGCCACAAGAGCCGCTTCGTTCAGAAGGTTTTCTAAATCTGCTCCAGAGAAGCCTGGAGTCCTCATCGCAATCGATTTTAAATCAACCGATTCATCAAGCGGTTTATTATGAGAATGAACCTTCAGAACTGCTTCACGCCCTCTAAGGTCAGGTCGATCGACTGTAATCTGACGGTCAAAACGGCCTGGACGTAATAATGCAGGGTCAAGAATGTCAGGTCGGTTTGTTGCAGCGACGATGATGATTCCTTCGTTCGCTCCGAATCCGTCCATTTCAACAAGTAACTGGTTAAGAGTCTGTTCACGCTCATCGTGTCCTCCGCCTAAGCCTGCTCCACGTTGACGACCCACTGCATCAATCTCATCGATGAAGATGATACAAGGCGCATTTTTCTTTGCATTTTCGAATAAATCACGTACACGAGATGCACCGACACCGACAAACATTTCAACGAAGTCGGAACCACTGATTGAGAAGAAAGGAACTCCTGCTTCTCCAGCCACTGCTCGTGCAAGTAAGGTTTTACCTGTACCTGGAGGTCCTACTAGAAGGACACCCTTTGGAATACGGGCACCCACTTCAGAGAATTTACGTGGATCCTTTAAGAATTCCACTACCTCTACAAGTTCTTGTTTCTCTTCGTCCGCTCCGGCTACATCCTTGAAGCGAACCTTTTTCTTCTCTTCACTGTAAAGCTTAGCCTTACTCTTACCAAAGTTCATGACACGGCTTCCACCGCCTTGAGCTTGGTTAAGTAAGAAGAAGAACAGAATGAAGATAATGACAAACGGAATGATCGTTGTGAAAAATGATACCCAGCCGCTTGTTTCTTTGGCCTGTAATACTTCCACATCAATGCCTTGCTCTGATGCTGCCGCATTGACCTTATCCATTAACTTCCCATCTGTAGTAAGGACATAGGTTAAGAAGTACTCTCCTTCTTTAGCCCCTTCCATCTGTCCTTTCACTTCATAAACGCCTCTACCAGGCTGAATTGAAAAAGAGGAAACGTCTCCTTCTTCAAGGTTATTAATAAACGTACTGTACTCGATATTTTTGGTTGGCTCGTTGTTATTACTGAAA
This sequence comes from Bacillus sp. BHET2, assembly GCF_005938125.1. Taxonomy (GTDB): domain Bacteria; phylum Bacillota; class Bacilli; order Bacillales; family Bacillaceae_B; genus Rossellomorea. Next base: position 45,285 of record NZ_VCQN01000010.1, on the reverse strand, counting down.
TAACTCACCACACCTATAATCACTAAAAAGACTAGTAAATAGAATATGGTGTTTCGAAAGATACGGTTCATCCCTTACCTCCTCCCACGGTAAACAAACTAAGTAAAATAGTATCATAGAAAATCATGGCATTACAACAAATTGCACTTACAAGATTCCTGTTTAGAATATACTTATTCTCCAGTTGTATACACTCTTGGTTTTAAAACTCCGATATACGGCAGATTACGATATCTTTCAGCGTAATCAAGACCATATCCGACAACGAACTCATCAGGAACAATGAAGCCTACGTAGTCCGCTTTGATATCTACTTTACGGCCTGTCGGCTTATCAAGCAGAGTGACAATACTGATGGATTTCGCTTTACGATAGCGGAATAGTTCCACTAGATAGCTTAAAGTCAATCCACTGTCGATGATATCTTCAAGGATTAGGATATCCCGACCTTCCACTTTCGTATCTAAATCTTTCACAATCTTTACTTCTCCTGAAGAGACAGTAGAGTTCCCGTAGCTGGATACGTCCATGAAATCCATTTCCATATGCGTGTCCATGCGTTTACAAAGGTCAGCCATAAACGGCATTGCGCCTTTTAAAACGCCAATTGCCAAAGGAAAACGATCTTGATATTCCTCTGTTAATTGTGCACCTAATGCTTTAATCTTTTCTTGAAGCTGTTCTTCTGAAATTAACACTTTCTCAATATCTTGGTTTAACAATGTTCAACTGCCTCCTAGAAGATGATTGCTCTTAAATTGTAGTACTAAACTATTTTCTTTCTCTTCTCCCAAATCGTAAATAGACTTCCTCATTCCTGGCACCCAAAGTATATGGTTGTCTGCATCCACTACAATTGGCCACCCCTCCCGGAGGTGAACAGGGATTTTGTTGTCTATAAAGAGTGCTTTAAGCTTCTTAGAGCCTTCCAAACCCTTCACTGCCATTCGATCTCCATTTCTTCTCGATCGCACGTATAAAGGGAGCGTGACCTCATCTGGATCAAGATAGATTCTATCACCTGACTGCTCCTCACAAGACGTGGAGGAAAAAAGAAGAAACTGATATTCACCTTGGATTTCAAGCCTTTTATTCACAGGCAACTCGTAACAAAACGGTGCCTTAGCTAAAGCTAACTCTCCAAAATGAAAATAACATGTATGATACGCCCTTGTTACTTTAAGCCCTTTTGGTAAATCTATGCTGATATTTGGCGTTTTTCCTTTTAAAATACCCAATACATCGTAAATATGTATAGACGATAGGGAAGGTGGTCTAAGTTTGTAAAGATAGTTTAATATTAGATTAATCCCTCTTCTTTGTAAAGGCTGAGCCATTGTAAGAAAACCATCGATATGTAAAGATGAGAAATCTCCAGTGTTATTCCATACCTTATTCAACTCGGCCCTTGTTAATTCCTCTAAATATGACTCATCTTCTTCCAATTCTTCACTGAATCGCTGAAATTGGAGATGAACATGAGGGTTTTCCTTTTTTAAAAACGGGAGAACCTTTTTTCTGAACCGGTTCCTTGTGTACGCTTCCTTCTGATTGCTGGGATCTCTTCTTGGGGAAAGAATGTGTCTTTCACAATATTCTTCAATATCCTCTTTTGTAACGGAGAGGAAAGGCCGGATGATTTCTCCACCTGCAAGGGGACGTTTCAAAGGAATTCCGGCTCTGCTTCGCCCTGATGCCCCTCTTGTCATTTTCATGAGGATGGTTTCAATTTGATCATCCCCGTGATGACCAAGAGCTAACTTGGTAGCGGACACCTCGTCCATGACACCCATTAAAAATTCATAGCGGAGTTGTCGGGCTTTGTCCTGAAGACTTCCGTTTGTCCTTTCGATCTCCCACGACACATTCATTCTCTCCCCGTAGAAAGGGATGCCTCTGCTATTACAGAATTCCTCCACAAACAATAGCTCTTGATAAGACTCGTCTCCTCGGAACATATGATCTAGATGAGCAGCCACGACTTCCACGCCCCACTCCCCTTTGTTCGAGTCCAAAAAATGGAGAAGCGCTAAAGAATCAGGGCCTCCAGACACTGCTACAACGATACGGTCTCCATTATGAATAAGCTGATGAGCGTGAATAAATTCTTTCGTTGTATGCTCTAACATAGTGCGTCCTCTTCCTAAAACCTTTTTTCCCATTGTATCAATTTCTCCTGCATTCTTACACTGTTATGCTACATCAGTTCCCCGTAGATATATAAAACATACAGTAACGATACAATCATTACTACAAGAACAGTCTCCAGAAAATGGCTGGATTTTTGCTTTCGCTGGTTTTGATACCGACTTGGATTGGGAGTAGCCGTCCTGACAGTTGAGCTTTGCGGGACCGATCTTTGGGCTTTTGGCTTCGGTTTTGGCTGGTGCATTTGTTGAGAGTGGGAAAGTCCATTTAAAAGGCTTACTCTCATTTCATTGGCAGATTGAAAATTCTCTTCCAACGCATCCACTATCGTTCCTTCAAACTTTTTCAATTGAGACTTGGAGCCGATCGCCTGCCTTAATTGTTGCATATTCCCGTTTCCAGTCTTCGTGAAACGTGATGGATAGGCCAAATTAATAAGAATCATCCCAACCGAGAAAAGGTCATATGATGGTTCAGCCCTTCGCGATCCCCCTATCCAATATCCCCTATCGAAAAACTCCGTAAATTCCTTGATGGCCCGTCCATTGATGGTCGTCCCGCCAACGTCAATACAGCGAATTCTGTAAGGAGGGCCTGTCACGATTAAGTTTTCAGGTTTCAAATCCCCAAATACCCATCCTTCCTTATGAATTCGCTCCAGATCTGTCAGAAGTTGAGCAACGAGTACACCTGCCCAGGAAAATCCCTTCGATTGAACAAATGACAGCAAATCGGTTCCTTGTATATATTCCATTACATAGAAATGGATCTTCTGTCCTCTATTATCCCAATCATCTACATCAAGAAGCTTTGGTCCAAGGGGTGAGCCTTGGACCTTTGAGAAAGCTTTTAATACATTGACTTCTGAGGTGATCGATACATTGCTGTCGCTCATCTTTAATGCCTGGTAGCCCGATGACCCTTGGACCAGGTATACAATACCATTGGCACCGTACCCAAGCTCCTTAACTATCGTATAAATATGTTTATACCACTTGCCTCTAATTACTGTTCCAGGGGTGAAACTAAATGGTTTCTTCGAAGTATTGTTCATCATCGCCACGAGAGAGCAATCCCCTTAATGAACGTTTTTTCTTAAAGTGGGTAATGGCTTCTGAGATCGCCGGTCCTGTTGGAGTAATTCCACCCGGAGACAATTTAGAGAAAATACTCGTCAATGTTTCAAGTCTTGGAGTCCAATCCAACAATTTTTCGACATCTTGTCGTTTCCCGGGAAATACGAATACAGAGAATTTATTATCGCCCATTCGTGCATTTAAGCTTAAAGAAAGGTCTAATAGAGCTTCCTTAACCGTTGGAAGTTTATGCTTCATACTTGCAGATGTATCGACAAGAATCAACACTTCCATATCTACGGATTCACCCAGTTCATCCACGACCTCCATGACTTCTCCCCGTTGTTCAGGAGGAAGCTCCTCCATGGACGCGGATTTTCCAAGGATTTGTTTCAGCTCTTTATTCACAACTCCCTGTAAGGTTTGTGTCATCGCTTTACGGGTGACCATCTGTACGGTTTGAGAAAGTTGTTGCGCATATACAATTTGACTCACTCCACCCCCCGATAGAGCAATACCTTCAATCTCCTGCATGCCGTTATCATCAATCACATCATTGTCCATAACCCCAATCACATTCACAGAGATTCCCTGCTCCTTGGCAAGAGCTGCCATCGCAATAGGATCTTCTCCTTGATTCGAACAACCATCTGTAATTAAAAGAATTTGACGAAGTGTACCTGGCTTCATCAGACTCCCCTCCTCATTCTAAAGTTGATACCATTTTCGCCGAATCAGGAGGGATTTATACTCTAGTTAACTATTTTTATAGAGGAATTCTGCGCATTAAGAAATTCTTTTTTTATCCTTTGTTTTCGGTTTCTGCATCGGGATAGATGACCATTTCGGTATATTATGTTTAATTTTCGAAACCACAATCGTCATATCATCTTCTATTAATCCGGAGCTCGAGCGGATGACCTCCTCCATTAGAATATCTGCCACTTCTTGCGGCTCTTCGGTTTCAAGTTCCTTGATCTTCCTCTTCATCCAGAGATCATAATTTTCTACATGTTTCGGCCCTTCAAATGCTCCATCGCTCATCATAATGAGAAGATCTCCCGCTTTTAACTGCTCAGACACGACATCCACATCGAAATCCTGCTGGAGCATCCCCATCGGTAAATTACTTGCTTCCACCTTGATAATTTTATCTCCCCGCTTAATGAAGCTTGGGGTTGAACCTATTTTCAAAAATCTTGATGATGCATTCTGAAGATCAATCATAGCTAAATCCAGTGTTGAGAATATTTCATCATTCGTTCTGAGAGATAGAATCGAATTGATGGACTTGATCGCTACCTGTTCCTCAATTCCAGACTCAAGGATTTTCTTTAGGAGTCTAAGTGTTTCGTTGCTTTCATAGTGGGCACGTTCACCGTTCCCCATCCCGTCACTGATCGCAACGGCATACTTCCCCCTTCCCAGTTCAATCATGGAGTAGCTGTCCCCGGACACCAGCCCTCCCCCTTTAGCGGCATGTGAAGCGCCGGTATCCACGACATATTTCTTGGCAGATTGAAAGGTCACATGGCATTGCCCGTTTGAAAATTGAGCACACTCCTCCTTTTGAACAATGATATTTTCACCTAATATATCCGATAACATCGGGGCGATTAGCTTTTCACCCTGTCCGTGTCCACCGCAATAAGGCATGGTCATTTCGATATCCACATTGCCTTGTTCCAGGTTATAAATTTCAATGTTTTCAATTTCGATTCCAAACTCGCCGATACTCGATAGGATTTGTTCTTCCTGAATATGATGATTCTCCCTCTCTCTCTGGATTTCTTTCGCAAAATTGCCCATAACTTCCGATACTCCGAGCAGTTGATCAGCCACTAATCTTCTGCTTTCCTGAACCTGTTTTTTCAATTTTAGATTGGCTTGATAAAAGGTAAGCTCCTGGTAAATCGTTTCTTTCAATTTTTTCTCTCTCGTACAATGCTTCTCTACTTCTCTAGCAAGTTTCTGTGAAAGGGGGACTCGGCCTTGATCATACTCGGTCATCACTTCTTTCATCAGGTTATAAGTCTTATCAAAATTACGGGACCAGCACTGATCTTTCTTAAAGCAGGTTTGACACGTCTTCTCCGTCACGTTGCTTAAAAAATAGTCAAACTCCTTATCTTCCTCCTCTTCAAATCGTTCTTCTATTTGTTGAAAGCTATTGGATAATGCTTGAAATACAGACGAGAATTGCGTGACCCGATTGGCTGTCACGTCTCTAACCCTACGCATATACCCCTGCTGCTCCTGCTGGTATTCAGCTGTACCTGGAATATGCTTTGCAATTTGGGATGTTAAACTTTGAGGGGTTAAAAATAGGAGCAAAATCGCTACCCCCGACTCATATAAGGTTTTCGTTATGACCGTGTCTGCCTCTCCGTACATCCCCATTAATAATGTAGCGATTAACAAACCGATTGCCGCTCCAAATTTCTTCCCTTCTTTCATAAGTCCGCCCAGAAGGCCCGAGAAAGCAAGCAAGCTCATTTGATAAAAGCTTGAAACGTTAGCCAAACTGAAAACAAGACCAGTCACAACCCCTACTGTTGAACCAACTGTAGCCCCTGCCATAAAGGAAAATAGCAGTACCAAGTATCTTGATAGCACGTGTTCCACCGACAAGTTGTACACAGACCACCCGATTGTTCCTGTCATGATTGATGCCAATAATATGATCAGGCTGACCACTTCTTCTGTTTTCAGTGACCTTCTTCTTCGCTGAACCGTGACGAGTGGAACGCTTTGGATAAAAATATAGGTTAAGAGAAAGGCAAGACTCGCTTCTATTAACGCCATGACTCCGTTATAAACCGTCAAAGCTTGTCCCTGCTGGATATAATCGAATCCAAGCTTTGCGATCATGACTGTGAAGAACACGTAGAATGCCACGACTCTCAAATTATTCTTGTGATATTTCTGTGATAAACGAAACGCTAATAGGAATATTGTTGCACTTACAAACGTATAACTGATACTAGGAAGAGATAATGTAAGCGCCCCTGTAAGCAAACCGATGAGTGCAATGGGAGACTTCTCTCTACGAATGATGTAAACAGCTGCAAAGAACGGTAAGGCAAATGGTGTTAAATGAGATAGGATCAACGCTCTTCCAAGTAAAAATCCGATTACGAATAAGGCAATTCCCTTCTCTATGAATAACCACTCAAGCTTCGAATAAATAGACTTGATTCCCTTGGACAGTTCCACCCTAGTGTGTTCAATGTCTACATTCTGGACAGGTTCGATGATCGATTGATCGGCTTTCCCCATGTATGAAACACTCCCCATTTCTTTTTTGTTTAGTATAAATGGTACAAGTTTAAAACTTTGTCAAAATGAGGGAATGACAATAAAGAAAGTTTCGACGGCTTTCTATTGTTTCCGGTAAAATATTCAGAATATTTCATTCTTACTTCTTTCCTTTTCTCTATTTTTTCGATTGAAATACTTGTGTGAAAAGACTTAAGGGGATTTTGACAAAATCTTTACTATACGATATTGACAAGATAATTCTTTCTAGGTATTATAGTTTTTGTGCCTAAAAGGCTCATATTTATGGCGGTGTAGCTCAGCTGGCTAGAGCGTACGGTTCATACCCGTGAGGTCGGGGGTTCGATCCCCTCCGCCGCTACCATATTCTTTTGGCCCGTTGGTCAAGCGGTTAAGACACCGCCCTTTCACGGCGGTAACACGGGTTCGAATCCCGTACGGGTCATAGAAAAAAGACTATCGTTTACGATAGTCTCAGCTTGTAGAGAAACCCAGTGTTTTTCTACAAGCTTTTTTTATTGTTGAAACGAAAATACAAATATAAAGTGATTTCTCTTAGAGAAAAAGATTGCCACACACCTAGCCCAGCTTTGCTAGGTGTGTGGCAATCTTTTTCATGTTCTGACACGCTGCGGTGAGAAGGACTTGCTCACTCGCATTGTGTATGCCCCTCAACCGGCAGTAGCGAAGCCCATGCAGTTGTTTTGAATCTGCAAAGCTTCGCTCTATTTTTTCTTTTCGGTATTTATAAAGCATTTTACCGGATTTCGAGAGTCGGTTTTCTCGTATCTTTTCTTTGTGATCTTCCCACACATGCCTCGTGATCACTCTTTGATGGTTCTTGGATCTTGTACACTCCTGAAGAAGAGGGCACTGAACACATTGTTGTGGATCCGATTTGTATTCCCGATATCCTTCTCTTGTCGTTGTGCGGTACGGTAAAACTTGTCCATTGGGACAAAGATACTGATTCTCCTCTAGGCTATATTTGAATTTCCACTTCGGAAAGAGACCTTTCGTTGGGTGGTATCTTCTATGTGCGATTACACCAAATAATCCTCGGTCAGATAATCCTTTACATATGGGGTTGGTTAGATATCCAGAATCTAAGGCGACAGCTTCTACATTCAATTTGAAACGTTCGATTTGGCGATCAAGTCGTTGAAGATAAGGGACAGAATCATGGACATTTCCCGGTGTGACAAAGGCATCCGTAATAATATTAAATTTCATGTCGGTCGTACGATGATCAAGATAACAAAACATCTCCTGTTTCTGTTCCCGAGACATAAATCCACTATCCGGATCGGTCGTGCTTTTACGAACTTCTTTGGTTTCTGTCACCTCCTCTCGTGCCTTCAGAGCTTTTTTCCGTTTTCATTTCGATCTTCCTCAATCGCTTTATCAAGATCTTGAACATATGATCTTGTTTCAACCTCTACGGATTTCTTAGTGAATTTATTTTTATTGGCATTCGCTTTTAAATGAGTCGAATCGGTAAATAAAACTCTTCCACCAACCATTTTATGATTCATTGCTTGTAAAACTATTTCATCAAAGATTTCCTGAAAGATATTCGTTTCGTTAAATCGTTTTCTGCGATTCCAACTGATAGTAGAGTGATGGGGCACGGGATCTTGTAGGCGTAAACCAAGAAACCATCGATAGGCAATGTTCATTTGGATTTCTTTTTCTAATTGACGCTCTGATCGAACACCATAGAAATAACCAATGAACATCATTTTGAAAAGTACGAGGGGATCGAGTGAAGGGCGTCCATTATCTTCTGAATAATAAGGTCGAACTTTTTCGAGGATGAAGGAGAAATCTATGTATGTCTCTATTTTTCTAAGGAGATGGTCTTGAGGAACAAGGTCTTCAATTGAAACAAATTCGAGTTCATTTTGTGCATCTTTTCTAGTGTGAAACATGATAACACCCACCTTTAGTTGATACTTATATTATATCAAATTAACGCGGTGAATAGTTAAAGTAATCAAATGAAATAAAGGCTGTCGAGACTTTCTCGACAGCCTGAGACTATCGTTTACGATAGTCTTTTTTTAATTGCTCTTTTCCGATTTCCTCTGCATCTTAATGCCTTTTTCTTTCATCTAGAGACACTACCTCTTCTATCTGCTCTTGATGATGTTTGTCGTGACCGATGAAGTCTTCGAAAAACTCTTCAAGGGTGAAGCTTTGATCTCCAACTTTAAACGATTGATGAAGATCATCGTCCGATACGTTTTTTAAGTAGGTAATAATCAGATCCCGAGCTTTCATCCCTTCTACTATCAATTCTTCTTGATTAACCACAAGGTGAGCATATTCTTCAGCTTCCCCATTAAAGCGCTGAAAATCCGGAAAGGGTGACAGCTCTGCTCCCTCTGAGGCACTAGGAAGAATCTCCCTCAAGGAATATTGATCCCATTTGATGATATGAGAAACATTCGCCGCAATCGACCATTTACTCTCTTCCATAGGTTGGAACCACTCATCTTTATTTATCATGTTCAATTCATTCAGCCATACCTTAAACGATTCATGATGATCAATCATCTGATCTTTTTTCATATTCGCTGCCTCCACAAAGATATTTATGCTTATGTATTCGATCCGGAAAGGAGAAAGTCCTGTGTGGATTGTCTAATTATTTTGTTCGTGAACAGTCTTATAGAAACTAAAAAAACAGGCATACTCATGATCATGAGTATGCCTGTTTTCTGTTCACAACCTGCTATATGAGTTAATAGACAGCAAGTTAACCTTTTTTCGCCCCTTTTCCACCACGACGAGACTCAGTGTTTTTCTTTAAAGATGATAAGCGGTCTTCACTGTCTTTCAAGAAACGCGCCATCTTTTGTTCGAAACTCTCTTTAGTACGTGTGTCGGTCGGTTTGTTATTACTACGCGGGCGTTGAGGACGCTGAGGGCGCTGTGGGCGTTGTGGTTGCTCTTTTGCTTTACGGATGGATAAACCGATCTTTCCATCTTTCTCAACATTAATAACCTTTACCGTTACTTCGTCGCCGACTTTAAGGTGTTCATTAATATCCTTAACGTAGTTGTCTGCAACCTCACTAATGTGAACTAAACCTGTTGAACCTTCCGATAATTCCACGAACGCTCCAAAATTTGTGATACCTGTTACCTTACCCTGTAACTTGCTGCCTACTTCGATTGACATAAAAGAAATGCTCCTCCTTAAAATTATAAAAGATAAACCTACTATATATTATAGCCAATTAAAAAAAAGAGTGTCAATAAGACACCTCTTCTTCTTTCTCTTTATCTGTTTCAGGTATGTTAAAAATAATCTCACCTTCATTCGACAAAAAGTAATCCCGGCGCGCCAGTTTGGCTATATATTCATCATCGTTAAGCTTTACAATCTCTTCTTCCAATGCGGATTGCTTGTCTTTTAAGTGTATTAATTTTTTTTCTAATTGTGCTTTTTCCGTGTGTTTTTCTTCTAAAACTTGGGCTCTGGAAATGAGGGTCGAGATTAAAAATCCACTAATTGCCAAAACTAAAACAAAGAAAACTGCTAATCGACGGACCAAACGCTTTTTTCTCTTAGAAGAAGATTTATGCATATGCTCCTGATGACGGACATATTCATTTTCCATTGGTGTCACGTTTTTTCTCATTTCCAAACCTCCTTACAATATGGAGTGGCGAACCTTTAAGACCTAATCCTTGTCTTTCGGTTTCTTTGAGAACCTTTTTGCCACTCTATATACTTTTTTGATGTACGCCTTAAAAATCCCTGCTACTTTATTATATAACTTCTCGACTCTTTTTGTAAGATTTTTCGGCAATAAATTCCAAATAGCTTTTAATATCCACCATATTGGAGTGATTACGAGCTTAACCGCCCAATGAACCACGTTAAGTATGGCCTTTAAAAGGAATAATATGACGGATAAGAGCCCTTTTCCCAAAGAAAGAACAAGTGTTAATACAAGCATTAACATCCATTTTATCGGAGAATAAATCAAATTCTTCACCATTTTTACACCGAAATTATAGAGGGAGATACAAAACAATATCACCCTCTCCAAAAAGGACAGATAATGCTGCTTGATCAACGCTTGATACCCAGCAAATCCGCAAAGCAGAGCAAGGAAAATATAAAAACGGATTTCACCAAAATTGACGACAAACAAAATATAAAAAATGGAAAGAGCTTGTAACACCCAGAACAGGATGTCATTGACGAATACTAGCCATCTGTTTCTCTCAGACCGGTTTAAAAACCGAGAATAGGTGTCGAGTGTCGCACCAAATAAAGCTCCCATACCGATCATGGAAAGCATGGTATAGAACTGGGTTGAGAGGGTCATCGAAACAGCTTGCTAAAGAAGCCTTTAGCCTTCTCCCCATTTTGCTCATCGAGGTAAACGAGATCAAACACCTTTCCTTTAATGGACACAATCCCTTTATCCACGTCTAAATTTTTCATTTGAAGATTTTGACCTCTGACAGATAGGAATCCCATCACCGTTTCAAGGAGGAATTCCTCGTTATCAAAGCTTTCCACCTGCTTCACACCCGTGATGTCGAGAAGCTTGCGGCCTCTCATCATGACGTCATGTTCCTGAAAGGTTGTTTTATCTTTGTTTCCTTCATATTGTTGATTCATATCCATCCCTCACATTCCCATAGTACAAGCTTTGTAACTATGTTTATGTGTCAGGGAGAAAAATAGAACTAAATTAGAGGTCTCGGATCCTGTAACCTCATTCCGCTTCTTCTTGCACTCTTTCTTCTGAAAGGACGGAATAAAGTCCACTCGCTTCTTCTTTTTTTGTTGTTTCAAGAAGCCTTTCTATCTTTACCCTCATAATCTTTTGACCAAACCTTACGCTTAATTCGTCACCAACTTTAACGTTAGAGCTCGCTTTTGCTTGTAATCCGTTTACTGATATACGTCCCTGGTCGGCAATTTCTTTCGCCAAGGTTCGTCTTTTGATCAGCCTGGATACTTTTAAAAATTTATCTAATCTCATCGAAACCATTATACATTTCCCCCTTATTCAATATTCATCTTTTTCGCTTCATTCCAAAATTGATCCAGTTCTTTTAATGAGAAATCCTCAAAGCTTCTGCCGGTTGCCAGAACCTGGCCTTCCACATAGGAAAAGCGGCGATAAAACTTCGTATTCGTCATGGCTAACGCTTCCTCAGGAAGGATCTTGTAGAATCTTGCCACATTGATGAGAGCGAATAATAAATCACCAAATTCTTTTTTCATTTGGTTTTCACTATAATTCTCGACTTCAATTTCAAACTCCTTCATTTCTTCCCATACTTTTTCCCATGCCCCTTTAGGATCTTCCCAATCAAACCCTACTTTGGAGGCTTTTTTCTGGTATTCGTACGCCTTCATGAGTGCGGGCATTCCTTTTGCTGTGTTCTTGAGCAGCGGTTCATGCCCCTCAGGTTTTTCCTGCTTTTTAATTTCATCCCAATTTGCTTTGACCTGTTCGGTGTTCTCTACTTGAACCGTCCCAAAGACATGAGGATGTCTTCGGACCATTTTGGAAGCAAGACCTTCTATCACTTCCTCCATTGTGAACATTCCTTCATCTTCGCCAATTTGAGCGTGGAGCATGACCTGAAGAAGGACATCCCCCAACTCTTCAATTATATGATCCAGATCCTCTTCTTCAATTGCCTCTAATAACTCGTATGTTTCTTCGAGTAAGTACTTCTTGAGGGATTGGTGGGTTTGCTCTTTATCCCAAGGACAGCCACTTGGTCCCCGCAATGTTGAAATGATTTCTCTTAATGTGGCATATTGCTTATAAGTGGATTCCATTTCTTTCACAGCCGGAACATAAAGACTGGTCAGGTTACTCAAGTTGGCTACACGGTCAAGCTCGACCAGAGGAACCCGTTCTACCTTTTCTTCCTTGCTACCAGCAGCCGTTACGAGCTTAACTTCGTAATCATACGGATAAAGCTCCATTAGAGTGAGCTTTACTTCAGAAGCAATAAATGCATCATAGACTTGCCCGATGATGAGCTGTTGGTTCATATGGATATCGTGAAGGTTTAAGCTTGTCCCATCCAATAACTGAAAGCCGTCGATCGGATCCGCCCCGACAGAAGCAAATAAAGGATCAATAAAGCTTTGTCCTCCCCCGATCTCTACCTGTACTTTCCCTTCTTCTTTAAGCTCCAGAAGCATTTGAACTGCCTTTTCAGCCACTAGTGGGTGACCAGGAACTGCATAGACAAGTGAGTGTCTTTCAGATTCCGAAACCAGCTCACGGACGATTTCGTCATAGACATGTTCGAATTGATCATGTTTTTCATATACAGAATCAAAGGTTTGAAACTCGACTCCTTCTGATGTTAAATCCTTTACAACCGGGTGCTTATCCGTTCTCAGGTAAAGGTGTGCACTGCTCTTAATGACTCGATAAACTCCTAAAGGAAGCTGATTTATATCGCCTGCACCTAAACCGACAATTGTTATAGTATGCATGTTTCTCTCCTCGCTACTGTTTATTCGTTGATTGAAGTCTATTCATCAACCAAATCCATTTACTACCAAAAGGTAAGTAACTGATATCTTCTCTTGAAAGGACATTTCCTCTTAAAAAGACAATTAGAAAAATAAGCCCCCCAATACACGCTCCCCCTAAGGAAAATAGGACAGAAAGCTGCCTTTCGGGCATTCCTTTATCTAAAAGTGTATCATAAATCTGCAACCAGCCCTGCAATCCAATCGTCATCGCCAGACCGCTCATACATAGGGTTTTATAAAAAGAAAAGGTGAAAAATCGAATCGGAAACAGCCTTCTTAGTTTCACTACCATCACGATGGTCATAAAGCTTAAGGAAGCCACGGTTGCAACCGATGCCCCCATAATCCCCATGACAGGAATAAGCCAGGCATTGCCCACATATTTGACTATAATGCCGATTAAAATGCAGGCGGCTGGATAATATATCTTTCCAATCCCTTGAAAAATGCCTGCGAAGGTGAGAATAAGACAACTAAAGAAAATCGATAGACAGAATACCGCAATGACCTTTGAACCGAAGGCATTTTCAAATAACATTGTATTGGTCGGGACCATGATATTAATGATGCCTAATGTAGCAGCAAACCCTATGGTAATGCTGATTTTAAGAGATAGCTGACTATACTCCCTCACCAACGCTTCTCTGTGCTTTAAATAGGCATTTGTCACCAATGGGACGATCGTTAATGAAATGGATGTCGCCACCACTGTTCCGAGCTGGACGAAGGGCTGACCCCGATCATAAATCCCTTTCATCGTTTTCGCACTCTCTTCTTCTATTCCTGATGATAACAGGAGGGAATATACATTCAGAGAGTCGACAAACTGTAATAAGACCAACAGCATGGCACTTACACAAATGGCTGTTCCATTCTTTGCTAATCGTGACCATATGTGTAAATAACCCTTAGGTAAAACAAGATATTTTCGTGAAAACAGCTTCTCCTTGCGTATCGTAATGAAGAGAATAAGAATCACTAAGCCTCCAAGACCACCGGTTATCGAACCGAATAGCGCTCCGTTTCCCGTCATATATAAGGAATATCCTTGAGACACCAAGATCGTTGAAAATACGAGAATCGTCACGACTCTAATCGCCTGTTCCGTCACCTGTGACACAGCGGTAGGCACCATATCTTCCTTCCCTTGATAATATCCTCTCATGACAGACAGAGGGGCTAACAGTAGGAATGATAAAGAAATCACTTGAAGTAATGGCGTAAGGAGAGGATCTCCCATCCAACCTGCAATCACCCCGGCACCGAAGTAGACGAGAAGAAACCAGGTAACTCCTACAATACAGAGGAACAGGAAGGAGGTGACGGCCACATTCTTTGCCCCCTCCTCACCCTCTTCCTTTAATTTCTCAGCTACTAACTTGGATATGATGACAGGAAACCCATATGTAGATAACGCAATGGCAATCCCGTAAAACGGATACACCTGCTGATAAATATAAAATCCGATATCTCCAACAATGTTTTGAAACGGAACCCGGTAAACGGCACTCAATATTTTCGTTACCAATGCCGCCATCGTTAAGACCATGGCCCCTCTCAAAAATTGGTTGGAGGAGTACTTCTTACTCAACCAGTTTTCCTGCCTTTCTATAACACTTTTCTTTATGTCCCTGAAGCCTCACAGCTGACAAAGACAAATCATTTATGTACTGGCCATTTTACCATAAAGAACACTCTGTTTTCTCCAAACGCCTCGTTAACAGGCAAAAAAAAGAAGAGCGGCTAGAATGCCACTCCTTCAAGTTACGACTCCATTTGTCTTGCTAAAAAGCCAGCTGCCGTTTCTACTGCCTTTTGTTCTACTTCGCCTACTGTACGTTCCTTCGAGAAGATCGCAACGGCACCAATCGGGTCACCATTTGCAACAATCGGAGCAATCGTATAGGAAGCTAATTCCTCATCATGCCCATCGACAAGCTCAGCTTGTCCTTGTTGAGTGTGTAAAAGAGACGTGCGGTCATCCATCACTTTCTCAACCAGCTCACTCACATTTTTATTCAAATACTCTTTCTTTGAAGCGCCAGAGATTGCAATGACTGTATCTCGATCACAAATTAACACAGCACTTCCCAAACTGTCGTATAACGCTTCGCCGTATTCCTTAGCAAAGTCACCAAGTTCACTTATTGGGGAGTATTTCTTCAAGATGACTTCTCCGTCACGATCAACGAAGATTTCCAGGGGATCTCCCTCGCGAATCCTTAATGTCCTACGAATTTCTTTTGGAATTACGACACGCCCTAAATCATCAATACGACGAACAATACCAGTTGCTTTCATCTATAGTTGCCTCACTTTCATCAGATGATTTTATTTGGCAATGTATCCACCTATAAATGAATACTTTACCATTGTTGAGTTTAGTATCTTACAACTTAGAAGTTCTATACACATTCAAGTTTTTTTCTTTAATTTCACTAAAATTCTAATGCAGGTATCTTTTTCCAATGTTGGCAGCTGCATAAATACTAATACCCTTATCATAGTAAAGTAAAACAATTCACGCGTTTACATTTTGGTTACATTATTATAACGAAGGGAAGAAATGCCACATTATCTACCGGAAAAGGTTCCATTATTTCGCATTTTCTTCTACCTTTATTGCTTCATCCAGATGCTTGATGATGTCATACGCCATGTTAAACCATTTGGATGCTTCTAGCCGGGATGTATTAATGGATATTTTCAGCTTGGACCCTTCCATTCCGAGACCGACAGCCCTACCATGTTTGTTGCACAAATTAAATACTTTCGATCCGTCAATCTGTGCCGTTCCTTCTTGCGACATAAAGATATTCACGGTTTTCTTATCTTGCTTGATGGATTCAAGCTTTGTATTTTTAGCGTATATTTTCAGCTCCGATATTAAGAATAAATAGCCGACTTCTTCCGGGTATTCACCGAATCGGTCCAGGATCTCTTCTTCCAGCTCTTCGATTTCAGGAAGGGAAGAAAGGGAGCGGAATCGTTTGTACATTTCGATCTTTTGATGACCATCTTTAATATAATCATCGGGAATGTAGGCATCCACTTCAATATCGACTTCAAAGCTCGACTCAGGCTGCTTGTGAAGGTCTCCCTTTCGTTCCTCAATTGCTTCCTTGAGCATCTGAGAGTACAAATCGAAGCCAACAGAATCAATGAATCCGTGCTGCTGGGCTCCAAGGAGGTTTCCTGCTCCTCGAATCGTTAAGTCACGCATGGCAATTTTGAATCCTGATCCAAGCTCTGTAAATTCTTTGATTGACTGTAATCGTTTTTCTGCCACTTCCGTTAGTACCTTGTCTTTCCGATAGGTAAAATAGGCGTAGGCTACCCTGTTCGAACGTCCTACCCGACCTCTTAATTGATATAACTGGGATAAGCCCATTCGATCTGCATCAAAGACAATTAACGTATTGACGTTAGGGATGTCGACTCCCGTTTCAATTATGGTCGTGGTCACCAATACATCGTATTCTCCTGCAAGGAAGCTTAAGATGACGGCTTCAAGCTCGTTTTCACTCATTTGACCGTGTGCGTAGGCTATGCGTGCGTCTGGTACAAGCATGGAAATCTCATCCGCTTTTCTTTCAATATCCTCGACTCGATTATAGAGGAAGTACACTTGACCGTTTCGGGCCATTTCCCTTTCAATCGCCTCTTTGATCAAAGCACCGTTGTATTCCATCACGTAGGTCTGTACTGGGAACCGATTCTCAGGCGGTGTTTCAATAACTGATAGGTCCCTTACCCCGAGCATTGACATATGAAGTGTACGGGGGATCGGTGTCGCTGTTAGTGTCAACACATCGATATTCGTTTTTAATTGCTTAATTTTCTCTTTATGGGTAACCCCGAATCGCTGTTCTTCATCGATGATCAATAGTCCAATATCACTGTACTGAATATCTTTTGAAAGGAGACGGTGAGTCCCCACCACGATATCGACCGTTCCATTTTTAAGACCTTTCGTTGTCTCCTGCTGCTGCTTTCTGGTTCTGAAACGGCTCAACAAGCCTATTTCCACTGGAAAGTCCTGAAAACGCTCTTTCATTGTTTCGTAGTGCTGTTGAGCAAGGATCGTCGTTGGTACAAGGATCGCGACTTGCTTTCCATCTGCAATGGCTTTAAAGGCGGCTCGGATGGCTACCTCGGTCTTTCCATAACCTACGTCTCCGCATAATAATCGATCCATCGGCCGTTCTCTTTCCATATCGTGCTTGATTTCACTTACAGAGCGGAGCTGATCATCTGTCTCTTCATACGGGAACGCAATCTCGAATTCTCTTTGCATGTCCCCATCAGGAGAAAAGGCATACCCTTTAGCCGCTTCCCGTTCAGCATAGAGCTTGATAAGATCATCCGCTATATCCTGCACAGAAGATTGTACCTTCGACTTCACCTTTTTCCATTCGCTTCCGCCTAGCTTATAAAGCTTTGGATCTTTGTTTTCTGAGGCAACATATTTTTGGACAAGCTCAATTTGATCAACAGGTACATAGAGTTTGTCATTTCCTTGATATTTCACATGAAGATAGTCTTTATGAACTCCATTTATTTCGAGTGTTTCAATTCCAAGAAATTTACCGATTCCGTGATTCACATGAACCACATGGTCCCCGACCTTCAGCTCAGAATAACTTTTGATTCTCTCTGCGTTCGAAAGCTTTTGTCTTCTCGGCTTCTTTTGTGTTTTCTTATTGAACAGTTCCTCTTCTGTAATAACAGCAAGCTTCTGTAAGGGGAGCTCAAACCCGCTCGTCAGGCTTCCGTTGATCATCTGGATCGTACCAGGTAACAATTGATCTCCATCTTCTACGAAAGCGATCTCGATTTGATAATCATCGAGAACCCTTTGAAGCTTTTTGACCCGTTCTTCATCCGGTCCCAGTAGGACTACCGTATACTTCCCTTTTTTCCAACGGTCCAATTCAGCCTTTAAGACATTCATCTGTCCATGGAAATTCTGCATGGGCTTTGTAGACACATTAAAGATGTTCTGCGGACTCGTATTTGGGATATGGCGCAGGAACAAGGAAAAATATACCTTCGGCAACTTCGTCTCACTAATTAGTCTGGAAAACATATGAGATACGGGCACGTCATGAATAATCTGCCCATCTTGAAGCAATGAGGTATACCACTCTGCCTCCTCTTTCTCAAGAGATTCACTCATTTCTTGTACCCGACTGAAATCATCAAAGAATAGAACACCGTCATGTGGCAAATAATCTAGTAAACTACTAGGACTCTCGTACGCCAGGGATAGATATTTGAAAATCTGCTCAGGAACCTGACCGTTATGAAGTTGATCGATTTCATGTCCTATGTACTCGGTTATCTTCTCCTTTACGGCTGCTGCCTTGATCTTCTTTAAGCTTGCGGATAGTCCCGTCTCAATTTGTTGTATGAGCCTTTCAATATTCTCATACTTCAATAAGACCTCTGTGGCAGGGCCTATTTCCACTTCATTCATTTTATCAATTGAGCGCTGGTCCTCAACAGAAAAGAGGCGGATCGAATCGACTTCTGTATCAAATAATTCAATTCTTACTGGATTCTGTGACGTTAAAGGGAAGACATCAACGATTCCCCCGCGAAGGCTGAATTCGCCAGGCGTGCTGACCATGCCTGTCCGTTGATACCCCATCTGCACCAATTGATTCAATACCTCATCCAAATCGATATCTTCACCTAATCGAAAACGGATCTGATTCGTTTCCCACATCGCTTTTGGGGGAAGGATTTTTCTTAATCCTGCAACGGGTACAATGTACACCCCCTGGTGATTCTGAGAAAGCTTATTCAACACTTCGATCCGTTGTGCTCTCAGTTCAGGACTCGCGACACTCAACTCTGCCGCGATTAACTCATTAGCAGAATATAAATACACTTCATCCTCGGATAGAAACTGAATGAGATCGTCGTAGATTTTCTGTGCTTGAAATAAATTATGGGTAACCACTATGGTAGATTTATTCGTTTGTAAGTAGACATCTGCAATGTAGGCAGTTCGGGATGAGCCTGACAAACCTGCGACAAGTTGTTCCGACAATTGTTCCTCCACGCCTGTGATGATGGACTGAATTTCTTCACTTTGATGAACCTGCTTTAAAATACCTTTCAAGTGTACGCTCCTCCCCTATGGATCTTTCTTTATATCTCAACTGTAAACAGAAAAATGCTTTGGCTCCAAACCAAAGCGTTCTTACTGAATGATATGATCTAATTGGTGATAGTCTGGGTTCCTTTCCAGACTCTCCTGACAATCTTCACAGATCGTCTTGACGTGTATATCTCCGTTGTCCTGGTAATGGACCATGTGTAACCGCTCTTCCTCGGTCAGCATATGAAGCCCTAGCTGTTCCGAATGAACAGTGACATTTGAAAGTGTCCCTACATTTGTACCACAATGTCGGCACTGATATTGAATTGTCATACCTTTCCCTCCATACACATTTATACAATTAGTATGAACTTGTTTGAAGGGAGCTATTCAACATCTGTTAGGATGATGAATACTTTCATTAAAGGTATGAATTGTTCTTGGAAATTTAGTATATGAAAAGCCTAGTTAAATTTATTCATGACTTCGAGAAAAGGTTTTTCGAACCATGACTCGCATGCTTCTACACTGTTTGAAATGGCTTTATCCAGCTCACCCTGTTCCTCTTTTGAAAACCTTCCAAGAACGTAATCAGGAACGCTCATCCCATTGGTTGGGCGATCAATTCCAACACGAAGGCGGTTAAAGTGCTGAGACCCTAAATGGGCAATGGTTGATTTAATTCCATTGTGCCCGCCTGCACTCCCTTTTTGCCGCAATCGTAATTTCCCCACCGGTAAGTCAAGGTCATCATAGATGACAAGCAAATCCTCATCTTCAATGTCGAAATAATTCATAAGCGGGACAATGCTTTCACCAGACAAATTCATATAGGTAAGTGGCTTTAGAAGTACAACTTTTTCACCCTTATAATGGTATGTGCCATAAACCCCTTTAAACTTAGACTGGTTCAACGAAATACCCAATCGCTCGGCTAAAGCATCTATAATAACAAACCCGATATTATGTCGTGTTTTCTCATATTGCGATCCCGGGTTCCCTAATCCAACGATTAATTTCATTCTTCTAACACCTCTTCTGACCTTATAACTCTAGAATAACGTAAAAAGCGCAACCTGCAAAAGGTTACGCCAAAAAAGATTGATTTTTTATTCTTTCGTAGATTCACTTTCTTCACTGGCTTCTGATTCTCTTCCTTCTTCATTCTCAGGGGTACCAGCTTCCTGCTCTTCTCCGCTCTCAATCTCTTCTTCTTGTCTTGGAGCAAGGATAGAAGCGATTGTACGATCGTCCTCTTCATTTAGAGTGACGCTATATTTGTCACGGATATCACTGATTGTTACCGTATCTCCAACTTGAAGATCCACAATATCCACGTCAATTGATTCTGGAATATCATTCGGTTTCGCTGTTACAGATACCTCATGCAATGGCTGTTGCAGGACTCCTCCGTCTTTCACTCCTACAGCTTCACCGACAAGCTCGATACGTACATCTGCATCAATTTCCTCTGACATATTCACAGCAAGGAAATCAACATGAGTGACAGCATCCTTCAGATGATCCTGCTGATAATCACTTAAAATAACATTTTGTTTATTGCCATCCACGTTTAATGAAATGATTCCGTTTCTTCCAACCTCACGAATCGTTTTGATAAACGTAATCGCATCTACCATAATAGGTGTATTGTCTGCTTTGTAGCCGTACACAACTCCAGGAATATTCCCTTCGTGTCTCAGCTGTGTTAATGAAGATCGCTTAAAATCTTTCCTCGTATTTGCTTTTAATTCTGTTGCCATGTCTAATCCAACACCTTCCCTAATCGTTTATGTTAGTTAAGTTCTATATATAGTAATTACCCTATTCGCATTTGAAATAAACATACAAAAAGCAATTTATGAGGGGAAGCGTGCTTTAGGATTGTTGGTAGATGGGGTTTTCACAAGGAGGCAACTTGAAAGGCAGAATAAGGTGAGGTGTTTTAGTAAAGCTTTGAACGGTATTTACGTTCGATAATGAAAAGCAACAAAGATTAAGAAAACAGCACAAAAAGAAGAGCCCTCCTCACTTAAAAGGACAGGCTCTTCTTCTTATGCACAAACTACAAATATTAATTCTTAATCAAAAAGCGTGCTGACCGATTGTTGTTCATAGACACGGATGATCGCTTCACTGATCAATGGGGCCACAGATAGCGACTTCACTTTACCGATCATTTTCTCTTCTCCTAATGGGATCGAGTTCGTTACAACCAGTTCTTTAATCTTAGAGTTTTCGATGCGCTCGATTGCTGGACCGGAAAGAACCGGATGGGTACAGCAAGCAAAGACTTCTTTCGCTCCGTTTTCTACCAAGGCATTGGCTGCAAGCGTAATCGTACCTGCAGTATCGATGATATCATCGATCAAGATTGCAATCTTCCCATCAATATTACCAACGATATTCATAACCTCTGCCACGTTTGGTTTCGGACGACGCTTATCAATGATCGCGATAGGTGCTTTCAGGCGTTCCGCAAGCTTACGGGCTCTTGTCACTCCTCCGTGGTCCGGGGATACGATTACAAGATCTTCGTTATTGAATCCTCTTTCTTCAAAGTAATCCGCTAAGATAGGAACACCCATCAGGTGATCGATTAAGATATCAAAGAAACCTTGAATTTGAGGAGCATGCAGGTCCAGTGTGATTACGCGGGTAGCACCGGCTGTTTCCAACAGGTTTGCCACTAATTTAGCCGTGATAGGCTCACGTGCTCTCGCTTTACGGTCCTGACGGGCATAACCGTAATAAGGCATAACAATGTTAATTGTTTTAGCAGACGCACGCTTTAACGCATCTACCATGATTAAAAGCTCCATAAGGTTTTCATTTACAGGCTGACAAGTAGACTGAATGACGAAAACGTCACAACCACGAATACTTTCCTCGATGTTGATTTGGATTTCACCATCACTAAAGCGTTTAACAGACGATTTACCTAATTCTACTCCTACCTCATCAGCGATTTCCTTGGCAAGATGGTAGTTTGAATTAAGAGAGAAGATTTTCAATTTGGAATTAATATAAGAGTTTGGCATTGTGGACCTCCAATTATTTCTTATGATTTAGATTTTGAACATAGTTTTCTTTATTTACCTGGCGAGCTCTTGCAATCGAAAGAGACTCTCCTGGAACATCCTCAGTAATCGTAGAACCAGCAGCAATGTATGCACCTTTTCCAACTTTAACAGGCGCGACCAGATTTGAATTACAGCCTACAAATACACCATCTTCAATCTTTGTCAGGTGCTTATTCTTTCCATCATAGTTCACCGTGATCGATCCACATCCAATGTTGACGTCACTTCCAACCTCAGCATCACCAATGTAGCTTAAGTGGGATGCTTTACTTGCTTTACCAAACGAAGCCTTCTTAATTTCAACGAAGTTACCAATCTTCACTTCATCTTCAATGGTAGAAGCCGGACGAATGTGAGCAAATGGCCCAATCTGAACATCCGATCCGATCGAGCTGTCATGGGCAACAGACTGCTTCAATACGGTTCGGTCTCCGATCTGACAATCTTTCACCTCAGAATGTGGTCCAATCATAGCATCTTCGCCGATAACGGTGTTTCCCTTAAGAACGGTTCCTGGAAGGATCACCGTATCTCTTCCAATCATTACATCCGCATCGATATACGTGTTGTTTGGATCTTTTATCGTTACACCATTTCGCATATGGTATTCATTGATGCGCTTTTTCATTGTGATCTCTGCTTGAGAAAGTGCGACACGGTCGTTCACACCCAACGTCTCAGCAAAGTCACTTGTTTGGTAAGCACTGACGATTTCACCTTCCGATTGAAGAATCTCAATCACATCCGGTAAATAGTACTCACCTTGTACGTTATCATTTGAAACCTTCTTCAATGTTTCAAATAACGCTTTATTATCAAAACAATAGGTTCCAGTGTTGATTTCTTTCACACTTCGCTCATGTTCAGATGCATCTTTATGCTCAACAATGCGTTCCACTAATCCTTCTTGATTACGAATGATTCGTCCGTATCCATCAGGAGATTCTGTGTGACCCGTCAAAATGGTCGCTTTGGCACCTTGGCCCTCATGATGCTTCACCAACGCTTCCATCGTTTCTCCTTTAATGAGTGGCGTATCACCACATACCACTAAAGTCGTCCCTTCCATGTCACCAAGGACATCTTCAGACTGCATGACAGCATGAGCTGTACCTAATTGCTCAGCCTGAAGAGCGAAATCACTCTTACCATCTAAATGCGACTTTACAAGCTCAGCACCATGACCAATGATTGTGACAGTCTTCTCTATATGTAGTGTTGAAATTTGGTCGACCACATGTTCCACCATCGGCTTGCCACACACAGGATGAAGAACTTTATAAAGCTTAGACTTCATTCTCGTACCTTGTCCGGCAGCTAATATAACGGCATATCGATTTGTCATTTTTGGTCCTCCAATAACCTTTTTATCCATATCGAATATATCCTAAAAACGTTATCATTTCAAGGATTCATATAAAAGTACATATATTTGTCAAACGAAAAGCGGAGGCGGCTTGCTCAGGCCCGACAAGCATAAGATGAATTGGCCGGAAAGGCGCTCTTTGCCTTTTTGGTCAATTTAGCTTATGACCTCGAGGGACTAGCCGCCGGAGCTGGACATGTAGAAAAGCGGAAGGGGCTCGCCCTGGGGCGACAAGCATAAGACGAGTAACCCGGAAAGGCGTCCTTTGCCTTTTTGGGTTACTTGGCTTATGACCTCGAGCCCCAAGCCCCTGGAGCTGGACATGTAGAAAAGCGGAGGCGGCTTGCTCAGGCCCGACAAGCATAAGATTGATTGGCCGGAAAGGCGCTCTTTGCCTTTTTGGTCAATTTAGCTTATGACCTCGAGGGACTAGCCGCCGGAGCTGGACAATTAGAAAAGCGGAAGGGGCTCGGTCAGGCCAGAGGAGCATATTTCTATCTAGGCCTCTTCTCCTAGTTTAGCGATAATCATTATAGTCGTTCACATTTTGGCATAATAAATTGGAAAAGTGGCCCGATAAATGCCGAAAATGGCCCAATAAATCGTAAAAGTGGCCCGATTAAGTCCAAAAGTGGCCCAATAAGGTTGTTTTCCAACCTAAAAATGTGCTCTCCATCATGCCAAACATTGACTTTGATGAGGATTTCATTGTTATTTGAAGATTTTTTACTAAACTTGCAAAATAATTGTAATTGTAAGGTTTCAACCCTCTCAAATTCGGGGTATACAAAAAACGTAAGAACTGAAGGGCTCTATAGACAAAAAAAAGAGCCTTACAAAAGTAGGCTCTTGATGCGACAGATTCTATTAGGAAGCCCCAGCTTCTTCTAACTCAACTTCTTCTAACTCACCTAATCGATGATATTCAGCTAAAACGGCATCTTGGATCTTGCCGCGAGTCCCTGAATTAATTGGGTGAGCAATGTCACGGAATTCTCCATCAGGAGTCCGCTTACTTGGCATCGCTACGAATAAGCCGTTGTTACCATCAATAACGCGAATGTCATGAACAACAAATTCATTATCCAGCGTAATAGATGCGATAGCTCTCATGCGACCGTCGGTGTTTACTCGGCGTAATCTTACGTCTGTTACTTCCATTCTGTTCACCACCTTTTTCCCTAGATGAAATCTACTCTATGTATTCAACGAATTATTTACATATTCCTTCTTAAATTGTAAAATTTTTTGAAAAGTTTTATTTTTCTCATCTTTTCTTCTGTTTCATTTGAACTATACTCCCTTTGTGATACAAAAAAACACCCGTGAAAATTACTTCACGAGTGCGATTACTTCGATTTCAACTTTGGCATCTTTAGGTAAGCGTGCCACCTCTACACAAGAGCGAGCTGGCTTGTGACTACTAAAATATTCCCCGTACACTTCATTGATCGTACCAAAATCATTCATATCCTTGATGAAGACCGTCGCTTTTACAACCGTTTCGAGTGACGCGCCTGCTTCCGATAATACGGCTTGCAAATTACGAAACACTTGATGGGTTTGTTCTGCAACATCCCCCTCAATCATCGAGCCCTCTGCTGTTAATGGGATCTGACCTGAACTATAGAACAGATTATTAACGACAATACCTTGAGAATAAGGACCAATTGCTGCTGGTGCTTGCTTAGTAGAAACTACACGCATAGTAAATGCCTCCCCTTATGGTAGAAATGTTACATTGGATTGAAAATAATTTCCTTCAGTCAATGAAATCTGTTTGTCTTTTTCATTTACATTTGACAGTTTTAACAACGACACATAATCGTCCACAAGTCGACCATCCATACTATTGGATTCAACAAGTACACCGATTCCGGACAATGTAGCAGAGAACTCATCCAATAGGTTTTTCATACCATTGATGGTTCCCCCTGCCTTCATGAAATCATCGACGACCAATACTTTGGACCCTTCTTTCAAGCTTCTCTTAGAAAGAACCATAGACTGAATTCTCTTCGATGAACCAGATACATAATTAATGCTCACAGTCGATCCTTCCGTTACGCGACTGTCCCGTCTCACGATCACCACTGGAACATTGAGGTAGGAGGCAATCGCATTCGCAATCGGTATCCCTTTTGTAGCCACTGTCATAATGACATCAATATCTTTCTCAGCAAAGGCTGAAGCCAGTAACTTCCCGACACTCTTCATAAGCTGGGGGTTGCCAAGTAGGTCCGTCATATATAAATAACCACCTGGAAGCAAACGGTCTGAGCTTTCCAAGTTCACTCGAAGCTCTTCAATCATTTCTTTCGCTTCCTGATTATTTACCTTTGGAACATATTTCACACCACCTGCTGCGCCAGGGACCGTTTGAACCGTACCAACACCCCGACCTTCAAATGTTTCCTTAACAATCGTTAAATCCTCACTGATCGAAGACTTTGCAGAACCGTACCGTTCAGAGAAAAAAGTTAAAGGAACGAGTTGGTGGGGACGTTCCAATAAATAATGGGTCATATCAATTAATCGTTCACTACGCTTAAACTTCACCAAATAAACCTCCTAAATCCGAATATTATAATGTAAATATATCATTAATATACGGATTTCGGCAAGAGTTGTTAATCTCCTAGCATTCGTACAGCGAACACTTGATCACAAAAACCTCTTAAACCATTATAGATTCGATGAAGTCTTGATTCATATTGCACTAATCCATATACCGTCGGGCCACTGCCGCTCATTAACACAGCGTCTGCGCCAAACCTCTCCATTTGATCTTTGATGTGTAACACGTCAGGATGCATATCCAGAGTGACCGATTCGAGTACATTCCCTAGATTGGAGCATATATCATGATAATTTCCATGTTCTAAAGCAGAAACCATCCCGTTTGTATTCGGGTGGTTAACGTTTTTCAGATCTAAATTTTTATAAACATCTGCTGTTGAAACACCTATTGTAGGTTTCGCCAGTATTACCCAGCAATTCGGCGGGGCAGGAAGATGCTTGATCTTCTCACCTCTACCCGATGCTAATGCAGTACCTCCATAGACACAGAAGGATACATCAGAACCAATTTCAGCACCCAAATCAGCCAGTTCGTCCATACTAAGGCCTAAATCCCATAAGCGATTCAATCCCTTAAGAGTGGCAGCAGCGTCACTGCTTCCACCTGCTAAACCTGCTGCGACTGGAATGACTTTATCAATGGAGATCGCTACTCCTTTTTTGATATTCAGTCTCGTCTTTAAAAGCTGGGCTGCCTGATAGGCAAGATTTCTTCCATCGTCCGGGACAAATCGATTATGCGAAAGAATCTTTATCGTGTCATCAGAAAGATTCGTAAGTTCAATTCTATCCGCTAAATCAATTGTCGTCATAACCATCTCAACTTCATGGTAACCATCTGAACGTTTATGTAAAACATCAAGTGATAGGTTAATTTTTGCCGGCGCCTTCACTAATAACCTCATCTCATCACCTTCTTACCAATACTCTTTGTTATATTGTATCATACCCTTATTATTGAGAGTGTTAACTTCTAAACATACTCTTACAAGTAAGTTATTTTACCATGTAACTGAGTGATAGGAAAGAATGTCTTGTCCATACTAAATAAGGGCCGCCATAAAAGCTCTGCACTTTTTAGACGACCCTTGTATATGGTACTGATCAAAGATGTAATCCTGTTTGTAAGAAAAGAGTTAGTGTGGATGATTTTGAGAAAGCTGTCTGCTTGCGATTTCAACTGCCCGCTTCACCATACTCCCAGCATCCCGAGACGTGATTCCGCCCCAACCATCCTTCTGAACAACATCGTAGAATCCCAATTCCTGAGCGATTTCCGCTTTTAATTGATCCGACATGATTCCTCTTCTTCTACTCATCGTCTACCTCCTTTAGATGTACCACATGCTTAGTATGTGTACGAGAGGTGAAAAAATGAGGAAAGAATAATATGTAAAACATGTATTTTTAGACAAATAAAAAAGCAGCAAACGATTGTCTACTGCTGGCTAAAGATGAGATTTCCTGTTGCTTCATCATAAAATGTTAATTGAACTGTCTCAGTGAGAACATCTGCATAGCTGTAAGAAACTCTTTCGAACGCATTCTCTTCTTGATCCAGTTGAACTACGAATACAGAAGGATACGTTTCGGCTAGAACGCCTGAACGTTCAATTGTTTTTCGACGTCCACCGTTTGCTTTAAGCATTAAACGTTTCCCAAGATTAGAATCGAGGGATCTTTTAATGTCGGCTAATGTTTTTGGCATTTCGCTTCCACCTCACTATAATCAAATATAACACATTATGTAATTTTAGTCAAATAAATTTATTATTTTATCAAGAATCATGAACACCTGTCAATATATTTTATTCAACAAAAAATACGTTTTTTCTACATCCCTACCTTTCCCCAGATATTGAAAAATTATGTAAACAATAAAAACGGAGATAGATTGCTTAGGCCCAACAGGCAAAAGATAAGGACACCAGACAGGCATTTTAGACTTTTTAGTACCGGAAAAAAACTCCACCTTATCAGTGTATGCTCAAAAAAACTAAATAGACCTTGCCATTATTTTGAATATGGCAAAGTCATTTGGTTTTTGTCGAACATTCCTTATTCTTCTTCAGAAATTTTATAAGGCATCCCTGTACGGAGGACACCCTTCGTTTCAATTCCACCCAATCCTTTGTCTCCTGTCAGCGTATTTCGAATAACATCCCACACATTCACAGAATCTTTAAAGCCTGTAAAACAAATCTTAGCCACAATATACACCGGATCCAGTGCATGGATATTGACTCTCGAAGGAGAGCTGGCAAAATTAGCACCGGCATGAATCAGGGATTCAAAGTGAGATTGACAAGCCCCTGCAAAGATTACAAGCTGGTCTAAGTGAGGGGATTTACTCCGTGCTTCCCTCACTGCTTGAACAAAATACTTTGAATGTCGATAAGCGTTAATATCTCCCTTGGCCCCTTTTGCCTTTGAATAAGCATCATGACCTGTTAATACGATAATGTTCGGTCTATATTTATCGATAAGGGGTCCGATTTGTTGAGGCATTTCTGTTTCACTGCAGTGAACGCCTTTTACCGGTACACCAATTTTCTCATAAAGATCTAGGCACTTTCTTAAATAGCTAGGGTCTCCGTCAAGATGAAGAACTTTCCCTGGAACTTGGAAATAGTTATAATCGTCTCGATAAGCATTCGTCACCTTGTACTCTTGCTTATACTTGAGTAACTCTATATCCTGTCGAAATAGGCCAAGAGATTGTTCCTCTTTGGAACGAAACTCCTCCGTAATACGATTCTGCTCTCTAGGGTTCATCTTCTTCAAATCATGAAAAGGAGCATCCGCTATTAATCGAAAATCTTCACCATACAGTACTGCCGTTTTATGACCATCTATCATGCGGATATCTATTACCCTGAATAAGATATCACATTGATACGAAAGGCGACCTACGACATCATTGATTTCGATATTCACATCAGTCACTCCCATAGGCTAAACATTCGTTAAAAAATCAAAAAAGGAAATGAATAAACCGAGGAGGATCAGCTTCCGCCAAACCCTTCTCCACCCTTTCCTTATCATCAATTAAGTAAATATTCCCTGTGATAACCTATGCAAGCCATGAGAATTCGGTGTCAAGAAAAGCGGAGGCGGCTTCGCCCAGAGGCGACAAGCATAAGATGAATAGACCGGAAAGGCGCTTTTTGCCTTTTTGGTCTATTTAGCTTATGACCTCGAGCCTCTAAGCCCCGGAGCTGGACAATTAGAAAAGCGGAGGCGGCTTGCTCAGGCCCGACAAGCATAAGGCGAGAACACCGGAAAGGCGTTCTTTGCCTTTTTGGGGTTTTTGACTTATGACCTCGAGGGACTAGCCGCTGGAGCTGGACAATGAAAAGCGGAGGGGCTTCGCCCAGTCACCCAATAAAAAAATGACTAAACGCATAGGAGCGTTTAGTCATCCAATCAGGTTTAATTAAAATTCGGGTATAACTCATCGCTTAACAGACCAAATTCCTGAATACTCAGTGTCTCTCCACGTCGGGTAGGTTCAACGCCGGCCGCGGATAAAGCTGCGAGAATTAGTTCTTTCTTTTCCTTCCCTTGAGGAAGCTGGCTCGTTAAGTTGTTCAAGATTGTCTTTCTTCTCTGGGCAAAGGAAGAGCGGGTAACAGTAAAGAAGAAGTCTTCACTGATCACCTCGACAGGAGGCTTCTCACGCTTCGTTAAACGGATGACGGCTGAGTCCACATTCGGTTGTGGCATAAAGACCGTTTTCGGGACAGTCATGACCATCTCAGCCTCTGTGTAATACTGGATTGCAATCGAAAGAGATCCGTATGCCTTTGTCCCTGGCTGAGCTGAAATGCGGTCACCTACTTCTTTTTGAAGCATGACGCATATTCCCCTGATCGGAAGTCGCTCCATAAGCAGTTTCAGGATAATAGGTGTAGTCACATAATAAGGGAGATTGGCTACCACCATGATGTCCTCAAACCCTGCGAATTCTTCATTAATAATGGATTCGACATCTGCTTCCAAGATATCTTCATTAATAATCTTCACGTTATCGTAAGGGGATAACGTGTCTCCAAGGATCGGAATCAGACGTTGATCAATTTCAAATGCAACCACCTTACCTGAAGTACGGGCGAGATGCTCTGTTAGCGCTCCAATGCCGGGTCCGATTTCAATTGTAGCTGTCTTCTCAGATAACCCTGCGTATTCGGTTATGTTTCGTAGGATATTGGGGTCAATTAAAAAGTTTTGACCAAGACTCTTTTTAAACGAAAAACCATACTTACCTAATATCTCTTTCGTACGTATCGGTGTTGCAATATCTTTATGCATTTTGTTCCTCCTGAATAATTTCCATTAAAGCTTGCCTAAACTCTTCTTTTTGTATATTGAACATACGTAATCGCTTATGCAGCTGTTTTCCATTAGTGTATCCGATTCTAAGCTTCTCTCCAAGAGCCATTCTCAGTTCCTTTGACTGAGCCCCTCCGATTAAACCTGCATCGATTAAATCTTCTTTTGAAATGAGCTCTTCCTGCTCTACATCCAATACATGAGCCTCGCTTAAAGATTCTCGTATAACCTCGGGTGCGGCATGTTCTACGCCTATCCCCCTCCCCGATTTTGGGAGGGCATCCCTCTTATGAACAAAGGCATGCTTACAGCCCGGTACCGCTTCGCTCACAATCTTTCGAATCCGCTCCCCTGGGTAATCCGGGTCCGTAAATATGATAACGCCCCTTTTTTCCTGAGCATGTTTGATTTTCTCTATAGTAGCAGGAGACACCGCCGAACCATTCGTTTCAATCGTATCTGCATTTACAGCACGCTGAATGGCTACCGTATCATCCTTGCCTTCGACTACGATGATTTCTTTGATTTTCATAATTCCTCCAAAAAAGTTGAAACATTTTTGATTTCCATTTCGTCTAATAAGTGAAGACCTAAAGTTATTATAACGGTTTTTATCAAGAAATAAAAAAAAGCAGGAGAATACCCCTGCACTTAGTTCAATATCTTCACTTTGATTGTTTTTCTTCCCCAACGATAAGCGTCTGATTTAGACGAGAAGAATACATCAATCTTATTACCTTTGATTGCCCCACCTGTATCCGCTGCTACTGCGTAGCCATATCCCTCTACATATACTTTCGTTCCTAAAGGAATAACAGACGGATCGACCGCAATCACTTTTACATTAGGATTCGATTTTAAATTAATGCCTGTAGCTGTACGACCAGAGCACCCGTTACATGAGGCAGTATAAGCTGTGGAGCTCACATAGAATTCTCTTCCGTCACTCGGGGCTGCCGATGCTGATGAACTGGACGATGAACTTCCACGTGAAACCTGAGCCACTAGAACCTTTGTGCCGATATTGACGATTTTATCCTGGCTTTCTTCGACTACCTTTTCACTCACTAATTTTCTCGAAACCTCTTTACCGTTTTCTTTTACAATTTCAAACTTCTTTTCTATCTTCCCGTGTTTCCCTTCTTGGATAACCTTTTCTTTCCCTTTCGAAAGATCAGAATCCTTTTTGGAAATGACGGTGAAATTCTTTGTCTCTTCCACTACATCGGTGACTTTTTCAACTCGAACGACATTTACGACATCATTTGCTTTCACAATTTCGCCTAAACTTGGTTCAACACGGTCTGAATCTTTTAGTGTAATTCCTTGTTGCTTTAAAAAGTCAGCGACCGTAGTCGAAGTAGACCATACTTTTTGTTCTTTTCCACCGTTTACAAACTTCAGTGAAAATGCTGTATCAATCTTTACGTTCATGTTCCCTGTTACTTTTTCTGATAAGCCGGGTTGGACCTTATCATGTTCTCCTACTTTAATTTCATTTTCAGAGAGTAACTCTTTTACTGTATCAGCATTAGTCCAGATCATTTTCTTCTGGTCTCCTACTACGATCCCTACCTGTTTTGCCGGTTCCCAAACAATGTTCATGTTATTTGAGACCTTCGTATTCCCCGAGGGGTACAAATAGTCTTCTGAGCGGGGTGAAATCTCTAATTCTTTTAATATATCTTGAATCGTGTTTGCATGCGTCCTAATCTCTTTTTGCTCGCCGTCTAGGGTCAATGCTACAGTGTTCTTTGATCCTTCATAAAAAAGAATTCCAAATACAGCTGCAGATGTTACCAATGTTCCGATTGTAACAATCCATTTCCTTCGACTCAAAGACTTGGAAAACAGGCTTTTCATGGTTTTAAAGTTCATGAAAAACGCCTCCTTTTCTCGGAGTGATTATATAGAGTAATCCAGTGACTGTCAACCCTTACTTCTCTCAACCTAATCTAGCAAAATATTGCAACCCAGGGAACATAAAACATATTATGCATAAAAGAAGTCAAAAAGAAAAGAGAGAGTTGTCGACATGGTTATCCTATGAAACAAGAATCCTATGTAGAACTTTTTGTTTTTGTTGGCTATTAGGACAAGCTCTCTCAATTCTCGACAAAACCTGCTGTCAGTTTATGTTGAATACTCTTTTTGCATTTTCTGTTGTAATGTTCGCTACTTCTTCTATTGACATTTCTTTCAGTTCAGCGATTTGTTCAGCTACAAGCTTGACATAAGCAGGTTCATTTCTCTTCCCCCTATTCGGATGTGGCGCTAAATAAGGACAATCTGTTTCAATCAGAAGCTTTTCTAACGGAATCTCTTTTGCTACTTCTTTTGGCTTTTTAGCATTTTTAAAGGTGACGGGACCACCTAGAGAAATATAGAAATTCATTTCTACACATTCTTGAGCGATTTCAGGACTTCCGCTGAAGCAATGCATGATTCCCCCAACTTCTTCTGCTCTTTCTTCCCTAAGGATGTCCACGATATCTTGTGTGGCATCACGGTTGTGAATCACGATCGGGAGCTTCACTTTCTTAGCTAATTGAATCTGTTTCCGGAATACTTCTTTCTGAACATCTTTCGGTGATTTATCCCAATGATAGTCAAGGCCCATTTCCCCTAATGCAACCACTTTAGGGTGAGCGGAAAGCTCTTCTATCCAAGATAAATCTTCTTCTTTCATATCAATTGCATCCACTGGGTGCCATCCAATTGCGGCATATAAAAATTCATATTGACCAATGAGTTCCATCGCCCGATTAATCGTGGGACGATCAAAGCCAACTACAACCATGTGTTCAACTCCAGCTTCTCTTGCTCTTGAAATTACCTCCTCCAGATCTTCGTCAAATTGTTCAGCATTCAAATGAACATGTGTATCAAATAGCATGTAAAGACACTCCTTGTAATAAAGATAAGTTTAATATAAAAAAGGATGACAAGCATCACAGCCATGTAACATTCATATTACATATTATGGTTTTAATGGGTAAATTTTATTTACGGTGTTTCACTCACAGTTACCATTCATTTTATCGATTTTTACCTGAGATCCAAAACAATCTGTTTCTTACTCTTCTTTCATTATTTAAATATAATAAAAATACAGGCGAAACACTTATGAAGCAACGTAAAACATTATACGGAAATACTAAAGGGATGTTCCACGTGGAACATCCCTTTAAGGATGAAATCAACTAAATACATTTATTTTACTTTCGTTCCATTTGGTAAAGACTGATCAATAGATGCAAGAGAAAGTGTACCATTTTCTTCTCCAGCAAGAATCATCCCTTGAGAAAGCTCTCCACGTAATTTCACCGGCTTCAAGTTAGTCACACAAATCACTTTTTTTCCAACCAGATCGTCAGGTTGATAAAACTTAGCAATTCCTGATACAACTTGACGCTTTTCAAATCCAAGATCTAATTGCAGCTTCAACAACTTATCCGCTTTTTTAACCGGCTCCGCTCCTATAACTTCAGCTACTCGAAGCTCAACCTTCATGAAATCATCAATGCCGATCTCTTCGGATTTCGCCTCCACTGATTCTTCCTTCGTTTCTTCCACAAAAGGAGCAGACCCCTGCATTTTTTCCTTAATGAAGTTTACTTCGTCTTGAAGTTCAAGACGTGGGAAAATCGGTTCCCCTTTTTTGACTACTTCAGTGCCTCCTGGTATCGCTCCGAAACTCTCCAAGCTTTCCCATGTATGCATCTTTTCATCATGAAGGTTCAGTTGTTCAAAAATCTTCTTAGGCGTTCTCGTTAAGAAAGGTTGTAATAGCACACCAACTCTGCGTAATGATTCAGCCAAATGACTCATTACGCTTCCTAGTTCATCCTTTTTACTTTCGTCTTTCGCAAGAGCCCATGGCTGAGTTTCATCAATGTATTTATTCGTTCGGCTGATCAACTGCCAAAGGCTAGATAACGCAACTGAAAATTCCATGTTTTCCATCGCATCTTCATATTTCCGTAAGGTTTCTTTGTTCATATCAAGCAGAGCTTGATCAAATTCACCATTAGAATCAACATAGGTTGGAATGACTCCGTCAAAGTATTTATTGATCATGGCCACTGTACGATTTAACAGATTTCCTAAATCATTGGCAAGATCAAAATTGATTCTCTCAACAAAACCTTCTGGAGTGAAAACGCCATCAGATCCGAATGGTACTTCTCTTAACAGATAATAACGAAGAGAATCAAGGCCGTAGCGATCGATCAAGGTAACAGGGTCGACGACATTCCCTTTGGATTTAGACATTTTCCCATCCTTCATCAGAAGCCAACCATGAGCAAAGACCTTCTTAGGAAGAGGAAGATCTAAAGCCATTAACATGATTGGCCAGTAGATCGTATGGAAACGTACAATTTCCTTCCCTACTAAATGAACATCTGCAGGCCAATACTTCAAGTAATTCGCATCTTTGTCACTGCCATAGCCTAAAGCGGTAATATAGTTAGAAAGCGCATCGATCCACACGTAAATCACATGCTTTGGATCACCGGGCACCTTCACTCCCCAATCAAAGGTCGTGCGGGAAACAGCCAAATCTTCCAAACCAGGCTTTATGAAATTATTCACCATTTCATTTTTGCGTGACTCAGGTTGAATGAACTCAGGGTTTTCTTCATAATAAGCAAGAAGTCGATCAACGTATTTACTCATCTTGAAGAAATATGATTCTTCCTTCACTTTTTCAACTGGTCGCCCGCAATCAGGGCAATTTCCGTTTTCTAATTGTCTTTCTGTAAAGAAGGACTCACACGGTGTGCAATACCATCCCTCATATTGGTCCAAATAAATATCGCCTTGTTCTACAAGCTGATTAAAAATCTTTTCTACGATATCCTTATGACGCTTTTCAGTCGTACGGATGAAGTCGTCATAAGAAATATCTAATTTCCCCCATAAATCCTTAATTCCGCTCACAATTCCGTCCACATATGCTTGGGGAGTGATTCCTTCCTCTTGAGCTTTACGCTGAATTTTCTGGCCATGCTCATCCGTTCCGGTTAGGTACATGACGTCGAATCCACGCATTCTCTTATAACGGGCCATGGCATCACCAGCAACCGTGGTGTAGGCATGTCCAATATGTAAATTTCCACTTGGATAATAAATCGGTGTTGTAATATAGAAGGTGTTCAACTTTTCTTCCACTTTCTATTCCTCCTCTTTTTCATTTACCCCCATAAAGCCATACAAGCTCACGAATGGTCTTTAGTGGTATTGTTTCTATAAACATCCAGTCTCTCTGCAGGATTGTCTTACCTATCATCTTAACCTCTTATCTCATCAAAATATACCTAAAATATAGGGTTTCTGCAACTAAACAATGCAATCCTTCCAATTTGTCGAAATCCAGGCAGTTTTTTGTCGAAATAAGTCGAATGAAGTCATCTATTAAAGGAAATTCGACAAATTGATTTACTATTACTTTTATTGCAATAATATTTAATTGGTAATACAATTTTTTACAACAATGCGTAAAGCTTATGAACACAGTGTTTATTTATCCATTTTTTCTTAATAATTTACAGATTTAATTATTGACGTTATTCCCAATCGTTGGTATGATAGTAGCAGTAAAAGAAATTTGTCGAATATTGACGAACTAGAGAGAGATAAATAATATTTATTTGGAGGAGATTTTCAAATGAAATCTACAGGTATTGTAAGAAAAGTTGATGAATTAGGTCGTGTCGTTATTCCAATCGAATTACGTCGTACATTAGGTATTGCTGAGAAAGATGCTTTAGAAATTTATGTTGATGATGAAAGAATCATCTTAAAGAAATATAAGCCAAGCATGACTTGCCAAATCACTGGAGAAGTTTCAGATGACAACATCAAGCTTGCTAATGGTAAATTGGTTCTTAGCCGTGAAGGTGCAGATCAATTACTAAAAGAAATCCAAGATTCATTACAATCAAAATAATTTGTTGTTTATATATGAAAGGTCTGAGTCGAATTGACTCAGACCTTTTTTTATTTGGGCTCTATGCGTTTATTAAAAGGGTGTTTTCGTAAGGTTTGTTTCTTTTTAAAGGTAGGTGGTGATTTCCGCTGCAATCAAGACGCCATCAGTTTATTTATTCTACATGGTACGCCTGATACACTTCCCGTTTTGGGAGGGAACGTTCTTTTGAGACTTCTTTGATGGCTTCTTTGGAGGACATGCTTTTTTCATTCACATAGTACTCGACATGTTCTTGAAGGGAGTAACTGCTCCACCACGCGTCTCCTTCTTCTATTTCCAATGGACCTGCTCCTTCAATCAATAAGCAGAATTCGCCACGTACTTCCCCGGTGTTTGCCCATTCCATTACTTCTTCAATTGATCCTCGGATAAATTCCTCGAATTTCTTCGTAAGTTCTCGGCAGATGACCATTTTTCTATTTCCGAGAGAGGCATGTAACTCTTTTAACGTCTCTTTAAGTCGGTGCGGTGATTCATAGAGGATAAATGTATTTTCAATCTTTTTCAGAGTTTCTAATTCTGCCCGCTTTTCTTTTTTTCCTCTATGTAAAAATCCATAGAAATAAAATGGCTGTGGAGCTAACCCTGATGCAATTAATGCAGTAAGAGCAGCATTGGCTCCCGGCAGGGGAATGACAGCTATGGAATGATCAATCGCTTCCTTCACTAGTTCGTATCCCGGGTCCGATATAGATGGCATCCCTGCATCACTAACTAGGGCAATGAGCTCACCCTTTTCCATCCGTTCAATCAGTTTCTGTCCGCTCGTTTCTTTATTATGCTCATGATAACTGATGATCGGCGTATCAATTTCAAAGTAGTTGCATAATTTTTTAGTGTTTCTCGTATCTTCAGCCGCAATCACTGCCGCTTCCTTCATCATTCGAATGGCGCGAAATGTCATATCCTCTAAATTTCCAATAGGGGTTGGGACAAGATACAGACTTCCTTTATCACTTTCTTGAAAGCTTTTCTGTTGATTCATTGTACAGCTCACCTCCTAGTTTCCTTTTGTAGACTGTTCATTTTCATTGTTTCCAAAAAGCATGTCATGTACTTCCTGTGAGTATTGGTTATGTTCATCATATACATAGAGGGGTGGCAGTATCTTCAAGTCTTTCTTCCCATCTTTTATTCCTTCTATTAATATGGTGTTCGCTTCTCTTCCCGGCTTTGGATAGACAAAGCGCAATCGTTTCGGCTCAAGACGATGCTTCCTCATTAATGAGAGAATATCCATCAAACGACCTGGACGATGAACGAAGGAAGCCTTCCCTCCCTGTTTCAACAGGTAGCTTGATGCTTTAATGGTGTCCTCAAGGGTACATAAGATTTCGTGACGGGCAATTGCATAATGCTCGTTCACATTTCTCTTATCTCCAGGAGGAGTATTGAAATAGGGTGGATTACATGTGACCACATCATAATGTGAATGATGGAGCAGTCGATCAATCTCCTTCACGTCTCCCAATTTCATGGAAATCTGATTTTGACGATTATTATACTCGACACTTCTTTGTGCCATATCCAATAGCCGCTCTTGTATTTCCACACCTGTGATAGGGACGTTTGTTCTTGCACTAAGTAATAAAGGAATAATGCCGTTACCCGAACATAAATCAACTACCTTCCCTTTGTGTATCGGTAAATAGCTGAAGTGAGCTAAAAGAACCGCATCTGTTGAAAATGAGAAAACAGAAGGACTTTGAATGATCCTCATATTTTCAGCTAATAAATAATCTAAACGTTCATCTTCTTTTAACTGAACCATGCCTTTCCTCCATTTTTCCTTCTATTATATGTGGTTACGCTTTTCAATTTGTCCAGCTCTAGAGCTTAGGTGCTCGAGGCCATAAGCCCCTAGCTTTTCGATTAAAAAGGACCAATCCTTTTTCTTGGATCAGCCCTTTTTAATCTGTATTCTTTTTTAAAATGAAGGATAACAGATATTCTTTATTTCTTGTTTAAGAAAGAAAGGCAGAATAAACAGTCTTCATCCTTCCGTGGACTTCCGAAATGTATATTACAAATATGGAATCCTTCCTGGTATAATCGAGCAAGGTTGTCATAGCCCTCTCCAATATCCAGTGTTTTATCTTCTAAGTCTGACTCGCTCGTCGTACCCGCATCGCTTGTTGTTTGTACCTTTTTTGGTGAGTTCTCTGTTTGTTCCAGTCTACGGCGCAAATGTTCATTTTCTAGCTTAAGAGAGTTATTCTCTTCTAACATTTCAGCTAGGCATTGTTTGAGCTCACCTAATTGATGATATAAATCACCGATTTGTTGTTCCATGTTACTGACTGAATCAAAGAACTCTTTTTTATCCACGACACTACACCCCGTTACTCTGTGGCTTGGAATGATACGGCACCCGCATTCTTGATTTCATCTAATGTGAATTCCAGGACCTGTTCTTCTTCTTTGATTTCGACCTGAAGAATACGTTCCAGAATGTTAAGACCTACCACTTTTCCTTTTCCATGAGGTGTCTTAATCACTTCCCCGATATCAGGTAATTCTTCTTTGGCTGCTTCATACTCGTCATTCTCATATTTAAGACAGCACATTAATCGTCCGCATAAACCTGAAATCTTTGTTGGATTAAGGGATAAATTTTGATCCTTCGCCATTTTAATGGATACCGGTTCAAAATCTCCTAAAAAGGTCGAACAACATAGCATACGGCCACATGGACCAATACCACCCAGCATTTTTGCTTCGTCTCGAACGCCAATCTGACGAAGTTCAATGCGCGTACGGAAAATGGAAGCTAGATCTTTCACCAGCTCTCGGAAATCAACTCGTCCATCAGCAGTAAAATAGAATATGACTTTATTACGATCAAATGTATACTCTACATCTACCAGTTTCATATCTAATTGATGCTGATTGATTTTATCACAACATACATTATACGCTTCCGTTGCAGATGACTTGTTCTCATCTACGATTAAACGATCTTTTTGATCAGCGATTCGAATCACTTTTTTCAATGGAAGCACTACATCGTTTTCTCCAACTTGCTTTCTCTCTACGACTACTTTTCCAAATTCGACTCCGCGGACGGTTTCAACGATTACATAGCAATCTTTCTGAATGTCCATTTCTCCGGGATCGAAATAATAGATTTTACCCGCTTTTTTAAAGCGAACTCCTACAACATCGTACAAAGGACCATCACCCCTGCAGTTTTAGCATAAGCTGTTCTACTAGCAGCTGCGAATTCATATTGGCGTTTAATTTTCTTTTCGCTTCAAGGATCACCGTCATATTAGTAGAAAGACGATTTGTTGATACTTGAAGTGCGTTGGATTTCCAGTTTTCCTTTTGGTCCGGGTACACGAGCTGTCCTTCTTTTCCTAACTGGATATGAAGTAAGTCTTTATATATTAGAAGTAAAAGATCTAATGCTCGATCGACTTGATCTTTTTCTTTGAAGTGCTGTACAAAATCCTCTTGTATTTTGACCATTGCTTGGAAGGGACTTTTTTGGAGGACTTCATATAATTTTAACACTATTATTCTTGCTTGTGCAAACCACTCATTTTGACATATTTCTACAGCGTCCTCATAATGGTTCGTCAAGTTGGCCGCTAACATGGCTAAATGAGGTGGAATTCCCTCTTCCAGTAATTGTTTGGCCAGCTGTTCTTTCGGCAAAGGCTTAAATGAGATCGTCTGGCACCTGGAAATGATTGTAGGGAGGATCCGATGAATATTTTCTGTAATCAGGATCGCAGTTGTATCCGCTAACGGCTCTTCAAGAAACTTAAGCAGGCTGTTCGCCGCATTTGCCGTCATTTTATCTGCATGCACAATGATGTAGATTTTCTTCTTGGATTCTACACCTGTTTTCGAGAATTCTTCTTGTAAACTTTTAATTTGATCCTTCTTAATGGAAAGTCCGTCCGGCTCCACCATATGCAGATCCGGGTGATTCCCGTTATTGATCCGCCTGCAGTTAGAACAGCTTTCACACGGCTTTCCTTCTACGCGATTTACACATAGCAATGCTTTCGCATACAGGATGCTCATCTCTTTCTTCCGTGTCCCTTTTTCCCCCTCAAATAAATAAGCATGAGCAACTCGATGCTTCAAAATGCTATTCTGAAGCATCTGAAGGACGATGGGCTGAAATGGGTATATCTCTTCAAACAACATGTCTTAACATCACTCTCTTACATATAAAGATTAATAAGTAATCCTTTTATTTCTCCAATTTTCCCTAATATATCAATGGACTTCTTTTCTTTATCCATTACATCCTCAGTTAATCCGACAAGCTCTCGGTCAACGGTTTCCACAATATTGAGCTTCCGTCCCTCACCATATTGATTCCATGTATGGGATTGCTTCAGGTCCATTCCGAAATCTACAGCTTCCCGGACAAACTTCTTGACCAACGTTTTATACTTGGCAAGATCTTTGAATGTTCTCGATTGGGCTAAACGATTACCGGCATCTTCTATAGTTCCAAGGAGCTTATTGAGCTGGTCCATCTGCATTTTCTGATCTTGTTTCTGAACAAGCTGACCGAATTTAGCTTGTCCAGTTCCACCTGTTCTCTGATCTTTTGATACATTATCTAAGGACACTCGGTGATCTTGGTTAATTTTCATAGCTTATATCCTCACTTTAAAACTGATGAAATTGTTCAACAGGTAGCACGAATACGGTCGCTCCACCAACGGCTACTTCGACCGGATATGGCACATAGGAATCTGCATTCCCGCCCATAGGGGATACAGGGGCAACCATTTGATCACGTGTCTGACAGTTTTCTTTAATAACCTGTAATGCTTTATCTACTCGGATATCATCTGTACCAATAATAAAAGTGGTATTTCCAGACTTTAAAAATCCGCCTGTACTCGCTAATTTTGTCGAACGAAAATTATGATCCATCAGTGCATTAGACAAACGATTGCTATCTTTATCTTGTACAACTGCCATAATTACCTTCATGAATGAATTCCTCCGTTTAACAACCATTTACTTCCTTCTATTATATCATTGAACAGACTCTGCATACATGTTTCATCTAAAAAAGAGGCATACTTCTTGGCAATCATTCTTGCTTAGAAGTACGCCTCTCCCTTTTTTCAAGTTGTACAGTCCATCTTCTTTAAGTATTCTGTCATTACTTTATAAGCTTCAGCGAATACAGTTTCTATAGACTGACTGGCATCGATGATTTGAATTCGATCAGGGTACCTACTAATCAATTCCTGATATCCCCGCCGGACCATTGTATGGAATTCTATCGACTCAAGATCCAATCGGTTCACTTCTCTTCCACTATGCTTGGCAATCCTCTTTAAGCCTTCCTCAGGGTCGATGTCAAAATAAAGGGTCAGATCTGGCATCTTATCCTCAATCGCAAATTGATTAATTTTCATGACTTCTTCCATCCCGATCCCACGTGCATTCCCTTGGTAAGCAAGGGAACTATCAATAAAACGATCACAAATCACCATTTTCCCTGCTTCTAGAGCTGGAATCACTTTCTCCACTAAATGCTGTCTTCTTGCAGCAGCATATAATAGTGCTTCTGTCCGTTTATCCATTTCTGTGTTCTCTGTATTTAGAATCACTTCTCTTATCTGTTCAGCGATGGAAATGCCCCCAGGCTCCCTCGTCTGAATCACATCAAAGTCATCTTCTAGTAATTGCTGATATAATTTAGTTAATATCGTTGATTTACCGGCTCCCTCCGGCCCTTCAACTGTAATGAATAATCCTTTTGTCATGTCTTTCCCTCCACTTGCTTATCGATACACATACACACAGCGCTCATCCAAGCGATGATGACCCTGTATGCTTGCCTTATTGTCTACATATTCCTTTAATCGCTCAATCGCATCAGGCGTTATTTGTTCTCCTGGTACCAATAGAGGAATACCTGGTGGATAGGGGGTAACCATCCCGGCGGAAATACCTCCTACTGCTACATCAATCGAAACTAGAACTTCTTCTTTCCCATCCATCTCCTCGAAGGTTAAAGCCAAAGAAGAAAAATAGTTTTCCCTTTTTGATACACTCGTCTCTTTCTTAGGGATCACTTCAAGCACCCCCTCACCCTCTAAAGCCTTTTCGAATCGGCTGATTGCCTCTTTATAAGGAAACAAAAGTCCTCTCTTCACTAAAGGTAAAATCAACAATACATTAGCTGGGTCAGCAAGCTCTGAATATATGCCCTCTGACTCTAATAGTCTTTGAAGATAATACCCTGTCCTTCCCTCCAACTGAATGATGAGTTTTAATGGGTCATGAGTCCGTTTGACACTCAGTTGAGGATGGATGACTCCAATGGCTTGTACAAATGCGCAAATTTCCAATAGATTTTCATCCAGGTCCTCTTTCGTGAACGTTCCAACATATGATCTTGCATAATCCAATGAGGCCATAATTGGATACGACGGACTGCTTGATTGAAGCATCGATAAGTATTCACTCACCTTATGCTCACTAATCCCCGGGTTTATGATATGTAAATACGAACCCATCGTCATGGCCGGGAGCATCTTATGAGCCGAATGAATGACAATATCTGCCCCGCACTCAATGGAAGAAGGGGGAAACGGTGAGCCTAATGTAAAATGAGCCCCATGAGCCTCATCAACGATACATGTTACATCATATTTATGTAACTCTTCTATGATTCGATCAATAGTATAAGTAAATCCATAATAAGTTGGATACGTGAGAACACATGCCTTTACATGAGGATAGACATTCAATGCTTCCTTTACTGCATCGAACCGTATCCCGAGGGCAGTTCCCTCTTCATTCCACTCGGTTTCTATAAAGACCGGAACAGCCTTTGCAAGCTTGATTCCGTTTAACACCGACTTATGACAATTCCTTTGAACAAACACTACATCTCCATGAGAACAAGAAGCAAGAATCGCCGCCATATTCCCGACGGTACTTCCGTTCACTAGAAAATAACTCTTCAACGAC
Organism: Bacillus sp. BHET2; assembly: GCF_005938125.1. Classification (GTDB taxonomy): domain Bacteria; phylum Bacillota; class Bacilli; order Bacillales; family Bacillaceae_B; genus Rossellomorea. The sequence continues at coordinate 1,816 of NZ_VCQN01000010.1, read as the reverse complement.
CCATATACATCCCTCAGCAACTCTTCCGCTTCCTGTATCGCCTCACGGGGATCATGTAAATCGTCCAGCCCGGTCAATTCTGTAAGATCATATTGATAAAATCGTTGATTCACCATCAACAGACCATTTTTATGGCCAGGCACATGAAAAGAAATTGGCTTGACGGATCGGTGAGTTTCTATCGCTTCTATAAGAGGGGTTCTCCTATGATCTCGTTTCATTCATTCAATCTCCTCAACAAAAATTATCCATTCATATCGTACCATAACAACGGGATTCCATGTTTCAGAGAATGCATAAAAGCTTTGCCTGTAGGCTAGTAAAATCTTAACCTATACAATGGAATGCCTTTTTCGTTTTGATTCACTCCTCACAACTAATCAGAGCAAAAAAAATCATAACCATGTATACGATCTGGTTATGAGTAGATTTGAGGAGTATTCACTTTTTTTAATCTTTGGATGAACGTTTTATACAAAGGATCATTTGTTTCTGTTTGAACCATTTCTTTTTCACATTCTGTGCAGATAAACGATGTGTATAGATGGATTCCGACCTTCTTTTCAACGTGACAAACGATACACTCTTCTAAAGCCGCCTTACGTTCCGGATTTACCATATAGGGCTCTCCACCTCCATACAATCTATTCTGCCTCAAATTAACGAATTGTATACATAATTTAAAACATTTAAACTGACAGAATAATCAAGTGTAATTTATCTTATGTTACAATTCCCCCATCTGTGTATGTCTCCATAAAAAAGATTGTGAAAAGATGTTGGTATACTCACTATCGGATATGGTTGATTGCGAATGTATTAGTTTGAGAGATGAAAATGTACTGTGGTAAATGTGCTGAATTAGGATACGAATCAGTTAAATGGGATGTTATTAAGATGGGGTGGATCGGGAAAGGGGTGAATGGGTCCTATTCTCGACTTTTGAACATCTGGTTGCGTTGAAACTTAGACTCTCTTTTGTGAGGATTGCGTCGTTTTGAGGTGTTTATGCGTCAGTTTCACGTGTTATTACATCAGTTTTTCATTTTATGCGTCATTTCCAACCGTTTATGCGTCGTTTTTTTCATTTTTGCGTCATTCTGATCCACTTATGCGTATTTTACCAATTATACCCATCATGATCCCCATCTCAAAAGCTGACCATTCCATCAAAAAAAGAGTAACCACATGGGCTACTCTTTTCACATATCGCCTGGCGACGTCCTACTCTCACAGGGGGAGATCCAACTACCATTGGCGCTGAAAGCTGCGGCTAGTGATGAGCGGCGAATCTCTTCGTCCGCTTCACTCGTTCAGATCCTCGTGTGGAAACCACACTCCGGTCTTCACTCCTTCGCGTCCTCGACCTTCTTGCTCCTCCCTACCCTCGCAGTGCTGTCGAGGAGAAATAACAAACACATGATCTTCGAACCAACATTCCATCTAATGAAAATCAAAAAAAGAGTAACCACAACGGGCTACTCTTTCACATATTGCCTGGCGACGTCCTACTCTCACAGGGGGAGATCCCCCAACTACCATTGGCGCTGAAGAGCTTAACTTCCGTGTTCGGCATGGGAACGGGTGTGACCTCTTCGCCATAATCACCAGACGAATATTTAATTGAAGGGTTGTTCCTTCAAAACTAGATAAAGAATTGATGTCAAGAAAGCCGAATATCGACCAATCGTTGTTCATTTGTGGTTAAGTCCTCGATCGATTAGTATCAGTCAACTCCACATGTCGCCATGCTTCCATCTCTGACCTATCTACCTAGTCATCTTCTAGGGATCTTACTCACTTACGTGATGGGAAA